>DATIDV010000040.1:0-52229 GCA_035456105.1 Rhodocyclaceae bacterium
AGCTCCCCTCTTTCTACTTGCTCTACTACCCCAAGCTTAAAAGCCAGTGTGTAGTCACGCTGCGTTCTCTTCTTGTCCCATTCCATAAGGCTTCCCCTTTTCTCTACCGGAAAAGGTGTCAACTTCAGTCAGGACGGGTCAGTCCCAATGAAAAAGCCAGCTGATGCTGGCTTTCTTTTTCTGCGCCTCGCGGACCATCGTCCGCCTTCGCTTAATCTTTCGCGCGCAGGGTCACATCGCAGCCGACCCGGCCGATGACCTTCTGTATGCCAATGCGTTGAGCAGCATTGATGACCAGTGGCGCCATCAGATTGCCTTTCACCGGAACGTCGCTGGTAGCGCCATCGCCACGGTGCAGGATGAGGAAGACGGCGACATCTTCAATACGCGAAACGCGCAGGAGACGCTCCTCGTCTTCGGTCAGGGAGAATTCGTAGTGCAGACCGAACTGGCCCGGCTCTGCAACAGAGAAAGCGACTTCGGGATGATCGACTGACTGCAGGATGCCCACGCCGGACGTTTTGCCCTCGCCCATTTCGAGCAGGGTGAATTTCTTGCAATCCTCGAAACCAGGCAGGCCGCCCGGAAAATCGATGAGCTTGTCTGCATCTATGTCGAGACTGCCAAAACGCGGACTTTCAATTTTCATGACTATCGCCTCCATGCGAACGGTCGAGTGTGAGCGTCCTACTTTATAGGCTGCAAATCATCCGGAGAGCCGCAATAAAAGGGGATTTTTGGCGCCAATCCGGTCCGACGAGCCCGGCAGCACTACATCTGCTTGAAGAGATGGGCAAAGGCCCGGCTGACGCTCAGGGTCTCGCTGCGCCCGCGCAGGCTCAGCGTGACGCGGCCATTCAGCTCACGCCGGGCACTGGCAATGGCGTTGGTGGCCACAATGGTGTTGCGATGCACCTGCCAGAAGCGCGTGCCATCGAGCTGCGGCATGAGCTCCTTGAGCGGCGTGCGGATCAGGTAGTCGCGTTGCGCGGTCTGTACGACGGTGTATTTCTCGTCGGCGCGGAAGTACAGCACCTCATCCACGTCCACCAGATGGGTGTCGTTGCCGACGCTGGCGCGTATCCACTTGATCTGTTCGGTCTGCCTGCCCAGCAGTTGTTGCAGCAGCTGACCGAGATCGGCCGGAGCCTGAGTCGTCTCGACACGCTTGCGCAGGCGCTCGACGGTTTGCGCCAGACGCGCATCGCTCACCGGCTTGAGCAGATAGTCCGCCGCGGCCGATTCGAAGGCCGCCAGGGCGTACTGATCGTAGGCGGTAACGAAAACGAGGTGCGCCACGCGCGCCTGTTGCGCAACTTCAAGGCCGGACAGGCCAGGCATGCGGATATCGAGAAATGCGATGTCGGGCGCCAGCCGCGCCAGGGCCTCGACCGCAGCGGGGCCGTTATGCACCACAGCGGCGATGTCGAGCTCCGGCCACAGCGTGGCAAGGCGCGTGGCCAGGTCTGCCGCCAGCAGCGGCTCGTCATCGGCAATCAGGGCGCGGAATCGAGAGGTAACCATAGTTCCACCGTCACGCCTGCGGGCGTGTTTTCTTTGACTTCGAGACGCGCCTGACCTGCAAACAGCGCAGCCAGCCGCTCACGTACATTCGACAGGCCCACGCCCTGAGTGCTCGCTGCATTACCGAAGCCGACGCCGTCATCCTCGACGACAATGTGCAGCATGCCGGCGTCACGCCCGACGCGTATGCCAACCTGCCCCGCCCCCAGCTTGGGCTCGATGCCGTGAATCATGGCGTTCTCCACCAACGGCTGCAGCAGCATCGGCGGGAAAGCGACGCTACGCAGGGCCGGATCGATCTCGATGCGCGTCTGCAGACGCCCGCCCATGCGCAACTGCTGGATGGCGCAGTACGCCGTAAGCATATCCACTTCATCGCCCAACGTTGCCTGACGCGCGCGGCTGTGTACCAGGCTGGCACGCAGATAGTCGTTGAGCTGTTCGAGCAGTTGCCTGGCGAGCGCATCGTCTCGGCCGATCAGGCTGTGCAGATTGGCGAGCGTATTGAACAGGAAATGCGGTTCGATCTGTGCCTGCAACATGCGTAGCTCAGCCAGCAGCGCCGTCTTCTGGCCGGTCGCCTCGCGCAGCTCGGCCGCCTGCCGGGCCTGCTCAAGATCAAGAATGCGTATGCGACTGTAAAAGTAGTAGCTGAAGGCTATCGTGAAAATCAGGCCCGCGACCGCATAGCGAAACAGCGCGCCACGGTCGCTGGCAACGTCGTGGGCGGCCTGTTCGGAGCCCAGCGCGCGCGCCAGTAAAATCCCGATCGGGTAACCGATGAGCACCCCGACGAGCACGGCCGGAATGTAGCCAAAGCGCGCAGGGGAAAAATGATGCGTGGCCGTGAACACCACGCAGATCGACAGGCCCACGCATTGCGAAAACACCCAGCACGGCACGAACGGCGAACCCTTTGTCGCCCATAGCAGGGTGGCAACGATGCTGCTGCCGACAAACACGATCAGCAGTCGCCGGAGGCTGGGCCACCAGCGAGCCTTCTCGGATTCAGCTGCAGTATGAATGGATGTACTCATGTCGGATCAGAGGGTACGGCAAGTCGCAGGAGAGTCTGCAGGATAGATGGTGGAGCCACAAGCCGGCGCCGCAAGTACAGGGACTCACCGCGCGGCAGACAAGCCTCGCCCCGCGGGGCCGCGCAGGCAAAGCGCTTGCGACGAACCGACTCCCGCGCAGGACGAAGTGCAAGAGCGCGGCACGAACTGCACAAGCACCCACTGAATGCACGCCATGCCAGCCATCGCAGCAGAAGCCGTTTCACCCCTCACGTCAGTCTGATCATCGCAAAGCGCTGTGCCACGCATCTCCCCCTTACGACACTGCCCTCCATGCGTCGTCACCCGGAGAGCGAAATGCACAACACAAGCAGCAGCCAGCCCCCAGAGCCACAGAAACCGCTGATCTCGCTGACGGCTGTCAGCAAGCATTACCAGCTCGGCAAGATTGCCGTCCCCGCGCTGCGCAATGTCGACCTGGACATCGAGCGCGGTGCCTTCGTCGCGCTGTGGGGCCCATCGGGCAGTGGCAAGAGTTCGCTGCTCAATCTCATCGGCCTGGTCGACATGCCCAGCAGCGGCCGCGTGCGGCTGGACGGCCAGGACACGGCCGGGCTCGACGACGCAGCGCGCGCCGGGTTGCGCAACCGCGCCATCGGTTTCGTCTTCCAGGGCTTCAACCTGATTCCGGTGCTGTCCGCGCTCGAAAACGTGATGCTGCCGCTGACCATCCGCGGCAGCACACGCAAGCTCGCACGTCAGGCTGCCGAGCAACGCCTCGCAGAAGTCGGCCTCGTCGATTTCTCTCACCACCGCCCGGACCAGCTCTCCGGCGGGCAGCGCCAGCGCGTCGCCATCGCCCGCGCACTGGTCACCGATCCGCTGATCGTCGTCGCCGACGAGCCCACCGCCAACCTCGACGCCAACACCGGCCACCAGGTCATCGCCCTGATGCGTGAGCTCAATCAGAAACAGGGCGTGACCTTCCTGTTCTCGACGCACGACCCACGCCTTATCGACGCCGTCGACAAGCTGATCCGTCTCGCCGACGGGCAGATCGAAACCGCCCCCGAAGCACCACACGCCACAGCAGCCCTGCACACCGAAGGAGCCCTGTCATGATCGCGCTGACGCTTGCCCTCAGAAATCTCTGGAAGAACCGCCGCCGCAGCCTCGCGACGCTGCTGGCCATCGCCATCGGTTTCGCCGCCATCAATCTCTTCGCCGGCTACATCCACAACGTCTACAACGGGCTGCGCGTCTCGGCCATGCACGGCGAAGGCCTCGGCCACCTGACCATCGCCAGGCGCGGCTTCTTCGAAGAAGGCAGTCTCAAGCCCGAGCGTTTCGTCTTCAGCCGCGATGAACTCGCGCGCCTCACTGGCCTGCTGCAACAGCAGAGCGACATCACGGTCATTTCGCCGCGTCTGTCTGTTTCGGGCCTCGTCTCCAACGGCAAGCTATCGACCATCTTCATTGCCGAGGGCGAAGACCCTGACGCTGCCAATCGCATGTGGCGGCGTGGCATCGGCCTGCCCAAGCTCGACGCCACCAAGCCCAACGCCGGTCTCGTGAGCAAGAAGCTGGCAGCCATGCTCGGCGCCGAACCCGGCAGCGATCTCGTCACCTTCACCAGCACGCTGGCGGGCCAGACCAATGCGCTCGATCTGGAAATGCTCAAGGCATGGGACACGGGCACCGCGGCGACCAATGACAAGTCGCTACGCCTGCCGCTGAGCTACGTGCAACGCCTGCTCGACACCGAGGGCGCCACCCGCGTCGTACTGCTGTTCAAGGATGGCGTCGACGCCGATGCCGCGCGCGCCTCGCTGGCACCGAAGCTGAAGGCCGCCGGCTTTGACGTGGACATCAAGACCTGGGTGGAACTCTCGAACTTCTATCGCCAGGTGAAGAACCTCTTCGACCTCATCTTCATGTTCCTGTTCTCCATCGTCTTCATCGTGGTGCTCATGAGCATCGTGAACACCTTGTCGATGAGCGTGATGGAACGGGTGCGCGAGATCGGTACCCTGCGCGCGCTCGGCATGCGCCGCCGCGGCATCGTCAGCATCTTCGCCGTGGAAGGCGCGACGCTCGGTGCGCTCGGTTGCCTGATCGGCATCGTCATCAGCGTGGCGCTCGGCACGGGCATCACCGCCGGTCAATTCACCTATACCCCGCCGTCATCGAGCAGCCCGGTACCGCTGTCGATTGCCATCCTGCCCGCCACGCTGGCCAGCACCCTCGCCCTGCTCAGTGTGGTGTCGATGATCGCCGCCTGCTGGCCCGCACGTCGCGCCGCACATATCGAAATCGTCGACGCACTGGGTCACGTCTGATCAAACGCCGGGAGAACCACATGTACAGCTACCTGCCTGCAATCAGCGCTTTCGCGCACCACCTCGCCGCCTTCGTGCTGATCGGTGCGCTGATCGTCGAACGCGTATTGATCAGCCTGCCACTCACGGTGAGCAGCGCACGCCGTCTGCTCGCCACCGACATGCTATTCGGCGCCGCCGCGGGCATCGTGCTGCTCATCGGCGTGCTGCGTGTCACGTACTTCGAGAAGGGCGGCAGCTACTACCTGCACAGCCTGCCCTTCCTCGTGAAGCTCACGCTGTTCCTGCTGATCGGCCTGTTGTCGATCTCCCCGACGCTGACCTTTCTCGGCTGGCGCAAGGATCTGCGCGCCGGTCGCGTACCGGTGCTGACGGACAGGGCGCTCGCCCGGCTGCGCCAGGTCATCTCTCTCGAACTCGTCCTCGTCGTGCCATTGCTGCTGTGTGCGGCGCTGATGGCGCGCGGCATCGGACAGTTCTGAGCACTCAGTTCGCACCCTTCACAAGGAAACAGAAAATGAAAACGCTTCTTTGCTCACTGCTCGCCGCGCTCAGCCTCCACACCACCGCCGCCGAACCGGAGGACCTCCTGCTGCAGGCCGACCGCGCACGGGGCGGCAGCCTGCCCGGTATTGCCTGGATCATCGAGATCAACTCGCACGACCGCGACGGCGACACACGCCAGGTGATGAACGCGATCGCAAACACCACCAACACGCGCGTCGACTACACCGCCCCGGAGAAGATCAAGGGCCAGCGCGTCATCATGGCCGGCCGCAATATGTGGTTCTCGCGCCCCGGCCTGCAAAGACCGGTGCCGATCAGCCCGCGCCAGCGCCTCATCGGCCAGGCCGCCAATGGCGACATCGCTGCAACCAACTACACGAGCGACTACAACGCCAGGGCAGTCGGCGAGGAACAGATCGGCAACGAGCCCTGCGTGCTGTTCGAGCTCACGGCGAAAGAGAAGAACGTCTCCTACGACCGCATCCGCTACTGGGTCTCGGAGAAGCGCAAGGTCGGCGTCAAGGCCGAGTTCTACACGGTCTCCGGCAAGCTCTTCAAGACCGCCACTTTCGACTACGGCAACACCATCGAGCACGAGGGGCAACGCATCCCCTTCGTCAGCCGCATGGTGATCCTCGACGCGCTCGACGCCAGCAACGTAACCACGCTGGACTATCGCGAAGTCCGCGTGAAGAAGCCGGATGCCTCGCTGTTCGAACTAAATTCATGAGTCGCGGCGTGCTTCGCAAATCACGAAACCTTTCGTGTGTCGTCATCAAGCACAGCCCCTCCTCCAAGCGGACTCGCTTCACTGCGAATCTGTCCCGGCTGTCTGCGGCGACACTCCTCTGCCTGTCGGCCAGCATGGCGTCTGCGCAAGAGAATGCCATAGCCACGCGTGGAGAACTGCTGCTCTACGGCAACACCACCGAGACATGGTCGCGCAGCGTTTTCAACCGTGTCGCACAAGTCGCCGATGACAGCCTCAATGTGGAGCTCCGCCCCGACTTCGACGCCACGCACGAATCATTTTCGACCACGCTGCGACCGCGCTTCATCGCCAGCGCACAAGACGATGCGCACCACAGCGAAGCCTGGCTCAATGAAGGCTGGTTGCGCTGGCGCCCCGTGGCAGGTACCAGCCTGCAGGTCGGGCGCGAAGTCCTGCTATGGGGCCCCTCCGCTTTCTGGAATCCCTCCAACCCATTTTTCAGGAATAACAACAAGGAGAACCCGAAGCGCGAAATCATCGGCCACGATTTTCTGCGCGCTCGCTGGCAGCTCGACGAAGCCACATCCGTGTCACTAATCAGCCAGTTGGGCCAAGGTCACAAACCGGATACGCGAGCCATCAGCGCGCCACGCCGCGATGCCATCAAAGCCGACTGGATCGGCAGCGAAGCCAGCGTTGCCGCACTGGTGTCAGCCGAACCCGGCAAGAGTCTCGGCTGGCAAGGCTGGGCACAATGGACGGCGAACGATGCGCTGATCCTTTACGGCGAAGCCGCCTGGCAACGCCCGCAGCCCTATCTCCAACTGCAGGCAGACGGCAAGTCATGGCAACGAAGCGACTCGCACCCTTACGGCCTCAACGCCGTACTCGGTGCCGCCTACACCTTCGAAAGCAACTGGACGCTCAACACCGAATACTGGCGCAATGCCGCGGGTCTCACTGAAGCCGAATCCGACGCGTTAGCCACATCAGTAGCCACGCTCGCCACCCGCACCGATGCCACTGGCAGAGGACAACTCGCCAACCTGATCCAGATCAGCGATCCCATGCGCAGGCATTACATCGGCCTGCAACTCGTCAACAGCAGTGATGCCAAAACCGGCTGGACGCTGCGCTACAAGCACAACCTGAACGACGGCAGCGGCGAAGCATTTGTCATGATCCGCCACGACATCGGTGACCGTCTCCAGCTATGGGGAAATCTCATGCAACGCCACGGCAGCCACGGCGACGAATACGGGCGCTGGGTACGTTCCAGCGCGATGCTGGGTTTGTCGTGGTTTGTGTGGTGACACCCTGCGTTACTGACCACGCAAGATCGTCTCGCCGGTCCGCGGGTTCGTGAGCGTCACATTCTCCAGCGCACGAATGCGCCATGTCTCTTCGCGTCTGAGCAGAACCGCAAGGATCAGCGTATCGACCTTGTGCGGCCCGGCCGGATGCGCTGCGCCCGCAGTCAGACGACTCCAGAAATGGATGACCACCGCGCCGTCCGCAATGTGAACGAGATCGATCAACTCGTTTTCGAGCGTCGAGTCGCTATAGATGGTTTCATGAATGGGCGCGTGAAGCGCAACGATCTCATCGACACCCCGAACGTAGTGCCCGAAGCGATTCACAAACGTGGCATCTTCATCGAAGAGAGCGCCCAGTGCGCGCATGTCATGCGCATTCCAGGCACTCTGGAACGCAACGGGCACATCCTCCGGTCTGTCCATACTGCTCATGAACTTATAGCCTTTTCTCTTCTGACTACCTGCATTGCATGGCCAGCCCATTCCGGCAGATTGCAGCTGCCGCGGAATGATTGCATGCATGAACCCGCAGTTGGATTCCCTTTTGCCCAAGGCGCAAACCGTCTCAGGTCGGTATATGGATTCTTTCTCGAATGTGTTTCAAGTTTGCAATGATGGTGAAGGTCATGACGACGAGAAGCGACCAGGAGCTCCATTTGCCCACATGGACCGCTGACCAGGCGCCGAGCTGATTGGGGTACTTCCAGATGCCAAAGAAGGTGCTGATGTTTTCTGCGAGCCATATGAAGAACCCGATCAGCACAAAAGACAGCAGCAGCGGCATTCTTCGATCACGGTTCAATGGGCGGAAGATCACAGTTGATCGCGCATACAAGCCAAGCGCGCAGGCGGCGATATACCAGCGGAAATCACCAACATAATGATGAGTAAAGAAGTTCGCATAGATGAGAAGCGCTACAAGGCCAGCCATCCAGTAAGGCGGATGGTGAACGACACGGAGCTCAAAAAAACGCCATGCTTGAATGATGTAACTGCCGACAGCGGCATACATGAAGCCCGAGAATAGGGGAACGCCAAAGAGCTTGGTGTAGGCAAAGTCGGGGTAGGCCCAAGACTTGATCCCGCTTGAGGTTTTAAAGACTTCAAGTGCGAAACCGATGGCGTGGAAAAGCGTAATGGCCTTGAGTTCGTCAACGGTCTCGATTTTTGTCCAGACCATCCAGGCTTGAATGGCAAGGGCAATAAGCAGCAGGACATCGTAGCGGGGTATGCCCCATACACCGCCATGCGGCACCGAGAAAACCACGGTGAAAAACAGGCCGGCAAACAAGCATGCCCGCGCTTCTTTGATTCCAAAGTAAAGAAATTCAATCAGAAAACGTGCAGCGCCCGTGAGATTTGGCCTTTCAACGTAACGGAGCAAGTGTGCATCAAGTGCGCTCAGGCGAAAAAGCGAAGCGCGGGCAAGAAATTGAGTGGACATATTTGAGCCAACTGAAGGACGGCTAAGGAACCAGAAGAGCAGCCTGCGGCTGCCCTGCTCGATCCTATTTGGTGCTGGTTCCGAAGCAAGTCATCAACGACGAGGTTTCACATTTCACGTATGCCTGACAAGCATGAAAGTCTCCTGTTGGAGAGCTTGCTGAAATTTCGCATTCACGTGCAGTACTTATTTTGCACTGCTCATGGACGCTATCTGCGCAGATGTCAGATTCTTCTGGGCGGCGCTCGGAGCATGCGATCTGACTAGCCAGGAGTGTTACGGCAATGGCTTTGCAGATAGAGCGTGATGGGTTGTTTCGGAGAGATGTCATCAGTAAAACCTGGACGATTCGAGCGTCGGAGCTAATGTTTGACTTAAAAGGCTGGCCGTTGTCCAGGCCGCTTGAATGACGGGTTATTGCGCATTGGCTGCACTATTTCAGACGATCTTGGAGAGGAGATAGCCTGCAATTTCAAAAGCCACGATGCAAGCAATAAACCACCTCATTGAGCCTCTGGATTGACCTACCTCGCCCGAGGCAAGAACTGTCATCGGATGCGCCCCCTCAATGTGGGCTTCGACAGCCTCTTTTGCCTCCTTGAGACTCAGGCCCGTTTGCGTTTGCAACAGTCTGATGGCCTCGAGCTTAGTTCCGCGCTTTAGCGCCGAAGCGACCTCTTCCGAAACGGCCATGGGGGTGCGCGGAAATTGCAAGGCAATCGGTTCGCCAGATTCGAACTGTTCGACAGCATCCATCGCTTCGCGTAGCCCGAGGCCAGTCGCTGCTCGAAGCAGCCTGATTGCGTCAATCTTGCTTCCACGTTGCAGCGCTGCGACGGCTTCGGCGGGTAAGGAAATAGGCAAGGCAGTCAGTTGGCCAACTTCGAACTGCTCGATCGCATCCTTCGCTTCGTATAGCCCGATGTCAGTCGATGCTCGAAGAATTTTGACTGCTTCAATCTTGTCTCCGCGTTGCAGCGCTGCGACGGCTTCGGCGGGTAAGAAAACAGGAGAGGGGTTCATGTGGAGTTCGGAAACGAGTGTGCGTACGAGCGCTCGAATGCGCTCTAACGTAGAAGTGAGAGGCGGCCGGAGCGCAGCGCAGGGAACCAAAAGCGCAGCTTTTGGCTGTCCCGCTCTACTGCAGGGTTAGCTGTCATGTGGCACAAGTATTAGCGATCGGCATCACGTTCCCGACAACTCAATGAAGCAAAATTTCCTACGGGAAAATTAGCTTTGACTCTCACACGGCTCAGCTCGTCTTTGAGATTGACGTGGTCAGAAAATGAGCATCGATTTGCACTAGCAAACTCTTCGAGGTTCTTGACGCGACCCACAACCTTGACTGTCACGCCTACTCCAGGACTGACGCAACATCCAACATACTGTGACATGTATTCTTCTTCGATAACCACAAGGTCATGTCCCATGAACTTCGCGGGTTTCTTCAAGAGGTAGTAGTCGGTGTAATCAGCCCGTTGGTTTGGTTTTTTGTTGACTAATCCTTCTTGGATATACGCTCGAATGGCTTTTCCAAAATCACCAACTCTTTCCACAGTGCCTCTTTTTAGACGAAGCGCATTGATCAATCCATCTTCAATTTCTTGATCACTTGCTATTGCCGTTTGGGCTCCCAACGCTGTAAGAAAAGCTAGCACAAGGACTTTGCGAAATTTTGTTGGTTTATACATCCAGTGCCTTTTCAGGTAATCAGTGACAGCTAGCTAACTATTTGGACAGCAATTCCGCAGTACAACTCCGGCCGCTGGCTGTATGACAATCCACAGAAAACCTGACGGAAATATTGCCAAGTCTGGGTTTGCGGGCATCTCCTGCGATTTTTCTCCCTACTTAATCTGGACAAAAAGCAGCTGCCCGACATTTCGGCGGCAGCATACTTGAGAAGGGCTTGAGTGGTGGCCGAGTGGAGGGCTTTTTCGACGCCCGGTCCTGCGAAAGCGGCTGCAGGCTGAAGCAAGTGCCGTTGCACGCCAAGAACTACCACTTGGCGTGAAACCCGCTCATCATTCTTGGCGGTGGCCAGGTGCCTGATGAATGCGCAATCTGAAAGTCATAGGCGAGCACTTGCATTCGTACGAAGTGAGCAAATCGGCCGCGCAAACAACACACCGTATTCAATCTCGACTTCATGCATCCCCGCCAAGCGAGCGACGCCACTTGTCGCCGCACGTCAGGCGGGTGTCGATATCTTTTACAGCAGCCATGCCGTGACTACCTGAATCTGCCGCCCAGTGCGCAGCGTCGCATTTGGTGCGATTTATGCTAACCCCTCGTTTGTGGCTCAGCCAGCGCTCTGGACACCCTATCCACTTAATGCGAAATGGGTGCGGTTATCAGGGGTTTCGCGGGCAGCGACCCAAGAGAAGGACCCAAGTCATCTGCCGGCATGGCACAGGGGATGATTCGGATCTGTTCAATGGCTGGCACCAGGATATGACAAGACGGAGGGTCAAGATGAAATTCACTCATGCTTTTGCGACGGCAACGTTGATTGTGCTTCCCCCTTTGGTGGCGCATCCGGCCTCGGCGACGACAATCAACGGCATCACGGTCACGCAGGAAAACATCTTTCGTGATGTACGCGGTATCAATGATGTCGGCATCGCACAGGGCGATGTTTTTCAGTTTGGAGCAAACATTTCGGGGGGATCCGCGGGATACAGCGGAGCCGGTATCTTTACGCCAGCTGGCGCCACCAACCCCACCATTGTTCAGTCCTTGTCTGCGTGCTCACCGCTTTCTGTCAACGCAAATTTTTGCTCGCGTACTTCTTCCTACACGCCTGCCAAAGCGAACGGGACCTGGCAGTTCCAGGTATCGAATGGCACTGATACAGCAGTGTTTGCGCTCCCGCCGACGACAGTCATTCCGCTCGCCGCCGTGCCCTTCCCTACAAGCGTGACAATCGCGAACTCGGCAAATGGCGTACAGCCCACCATCAGCTGGACGCTGCCATCCGGAGCCAGTGCTCAGGCCGACGCTTACAGAGTCAATATCTACGATCGATCGTCTCCGCCATTGGCAGGTGGGTCGCGTGACATTATTTATTCGACCACCCTGCAGGGATCGGCAACCCAAATTACCATTCCGCTCGACCTCGGTGGCGGGCGGACCCTGACGGCTGGAAACAAATACACGATCAACTTCCAGGTCATTTCCACGCGAGACGGGGCTTCCAGCACCAACGACAACGCGAACGTTCTGTCGCGATCCAGCTCCTTCTTCGACTTTACCCCGCAACCGGGGGACACGACCCCCTCCAACATCCTGCTGCCCATGGTCGATGGCGCAACGGGCGTGTATCACTTCAGCACAGAGGCAGTAGGGCCGGATTCCATAACGTACATTGACCCCGAGATTGCCATTGGCTACATCTATGCCATCGGCGCCGGGGATCCGAACTTTGCTTCAGTGCTCCTGCCCAATGTCGGGGACGGGCTCTTTGAACTCCTGTTTGATTCCATTTCTGTCCTGCTTCACGCAGGAGAGCAGTTCTTCTTCCCGACTGGTGGCGTTTCCACATTCAAGGTACTAGGCATCGAAGCCTCTGCTGGTCTTGACCCTGCCGATACGCAGGCATTCGTCACTGGGCTGACCTTTGTGCGTACAGGGTCATTTACCGGCACGATGACGCCCATCACGCTCGCGGTGGGAGATGTTCCCGAGCCCGAAACGCTGGCACTGCTCGGGCTAGGCCTTGCGGTTCTTATCGGCACGCGCCGGCGCAAGCGATTCCAGGCATGAGCGCATCGTCGTCGGCGTGTAGTCGAAGGTGGTTCTGCATGGGCCCTGAGCCAAAACCTGAGGATCAGCGCGGTAGGTAAGGCCTGACGAGCCCACGCGACTTGTCAATGGCATTGGGTCATGTGAAGCGCGGGCACGCCATGCCACCCTGCAAATGGCCACTATCGGGAGATCTGCCCGACGAGGCGCACCAGAAGTCGCCACCAAAAGAAAAGAGCGCATCGAAAGGTGCGCTCTTTTTCTTTGGCGCTTCAAAGGCGCCGTCCAAACCGTTAGCCGCTACACGGCAGATAGATTGAGCCCAGTTCCACTCTTGCCACCCATACGTAAACGACTCCGAATCAACCCCATCGCGATTTCAACCTCCGCATCAAACATCAACTTGACCGACGCGTAGGTCAAACCTCCGGAGTCCCCCGGCAAAGCCAGGGGATTACCGAGTTTATTTACACAAGGGCAAACTCGGCGCCCCTTAACCTCGTACGGGCGGCGAAGACAATCAGCCCCTGTGAAGACAACTCGTCGGCCAAAACGGGGCACCGAACCCAGTGCATTTATGAAGTCCGTTCGCATAGTCTTGCATGACATCTTGTCGGCCAATCAAGAACGAGACCAACTCAGCAAACGCCTTACGATCTACAAGAGCAACTTCGCCACGCGCCCCGCAGATGGCAACACCATGAAATGAACACATTTCAACCATGAATGCCCATAGCATGACCTAAATCAAAAAATTAATCGTGCTTATCAGCCCATAAAACATGCCGTCAGCATTCACATAAAATTACGAGCGCGGTGACACATAAAGAAACACGCTCGATCTCTACTCGCCCAGATATGGGCCGATACAAACCACAGGCTCAATTCTGCAGGTCGTCTTCAAAATTGACTTCGCGCAAAATTCTGATCGCGTGAGGCGGCCGTGGGCATTGGTTCTCAATCCCCTTACAGAGCACTTGTTATTGCCCTGCCATTTGCATCAAAAGGCTCGGGACGCTACGTATTGCGTGGCTCAAAAACTCATTATGAATAAGGCATACGAAGTCCTCATGAAATCGCTGAAACTTTCCGTCATCTCGCTGATCGCCGCCGCTCCACTCGCGGCATTCGCCTCTCACCCGCTGACAACCGACGATACGGGCGTTCAAGGCACCGGCCACTGGCAGTTCGAACTGAACGCCGACCGTGCTGTCGAGCGCGACACGCGCAATATCGGCGTCGTGAGCAATGCCACCCTCACCCGAGGGCTGAGCGACTCTGTCGATCTGGCGGTGAGTCTGCCCTGGCGGCACAGCCAGGTGGGCGAGGAAGATCTGCGCGAAACGCAAAAGGGCTTTGGCGATGCGTCGATAGCCGTGAAGTGGCGTCTGTACGAGCAGGAAAAACTCAGTTTTTCCGTCAAGCCTCAGCTGGTATTGCCGACAGCAAATGCCGACAAGGGTCTGGGCAGCGACCGCCTGCAACCGGGCCTCACTGGGGCGGTTGCGTGGGGTGACGAAAAGCTCACCTTGCTTGGCAATGTTGGTTATCTGTACGCCAACAACAAGGTAGATGATCGAAAAGACATCTGGAGCTATTCCGGTGCGGCCGTGATTGGGCTTACCGAGCAGTTCCGTCTGGTCGCAGAAGCGGGCACTTACAGCAACAGCGATGCAACCACGAGCAAGCGGCCGGCCTTTGCCAACGTCGGCTTGATCTTCAGTCCGACCGAGAAACTGGATTTCGACATCGGCTATCGCCATGGCCTCAACAAGGCCGAGGCACTTTACTCAGTTGGCGCCGGCGTCACGGTTCGCTGGTAATTAACGCGTCCCCCTTTCGCCCCCCACACCCCGAAGCACTAAACGGACGTCCAGTCTCTGACTGAGTGTGGGTCGCGCCCATCTATCCAATCAAGCCAGGATTTTCCTGACAAGAGACTACGTGGCCGTAAATTTTCGGGCAGCTGGATTTTGGCTAACCACGAACCTTTCTCCAGGAACGCAGAATGAATCTCACTATTTCAAAACGTCTATTGGCCATGATCTTAGCCTCCGCTGCGGCGCTACTGATCGTGGGCATAACAGGTCTGGTGACGGCCTCGCATCTGACCAAGGCCATCGAAGTCGCCAACAGCGACGCGATTCCCAGCATCGTCACGGGTGATGACGCACAAGCCGCTGTACTGAAAGTACAAATAGGTCTGTCCCGGCATATCCTGAATACCGATGATGCAAAGATGGAGAGCCTCGAGAAGAGCATCCAGACCGCACGGACAACCCTCAGCACGAAACTGAATACGTACGCAAAGGATCTTGTCAGCAGCGATGAAGATCGCAAGCGGATTGAGGCAGTCCAGGTTGCCGTGAAGACCTTCGACGAAAGCATAGACAAGGCACTGAACTATTCACGTCAAAACAAGGATGACGAGGCGCGCAAGAGTTTTGAGGAGATCGTGCAGCCAAGTAGCGAAGTGGCCTTCAAGGCGCTGGAAGATCTGTCCACGCTGAATGGGGAGAACGCCGAAGCGGAAGCCGAGGCTGCCGCAAGCTTCAGCAAGACAAGTCGCGCAATTTCCATTGGCGTCATCGCGCTGTCGATTGGTGTGATCGGAGGCATGGGCTTCTTGTTGGTACGCAGTATTGGCGGCGCGCTGCAACGGGTGCAAAACACTGTGGGCAGAATTCAGCGCGACTAGGATTTCACCTTGCGCGTGCCGGTTGAGCGGCGAGACGAATTGGGCCTCATGGCGGAAAATCTCAATCAGTTGCTGGCGGCGTTGCAAAACAATTTGAAAACCTTGGCCGATGGTGCGCATTCAGTAGCCTCAGCCTCAGGACGCGTCGCCTCCACCTCTGACCAGGTTGCTTCTGCCTCGCATGCACAGAGCTCGGCAGCCTCCTCCATGGCGGCGGCAGTCCAGGAAATGACGGTCAGCGTCACCCATGTGGGTGACCGCGCAGGCGAAGCCAATGACTTGTCGAAAGAATCGGGCCGTCTAGCTGTCTCAGGTGAGGCCGTCATCGGCCACACGGTGGAGGACATCAACCAAATCTCCAGCGCGGTCAATCTGGCTTCCGCACGCATCCAGGAACTGGGCGAGCAAACCGACAAAATCTCGAGCGTCGTGGGTGTCATCCGCGAAGTGGCAGACCAGACCAATCTGTTGGCGCTTAACGCAGCCATTGAGGCAGCACGTGCCGGCGAGCAGGGGCGCGGCTTTGCCGTGGTAGCCGACGAAGTACGCAAGCTGGCAGAGCGTACAGCCCAATCTACTCGAGAAATTTCCGGGATGGTTGAGGCTGTGCGCGGCGGTGCGCGCGGCGCCATGGAGGGCATGGAAGAAGCTGTTACGCGAGTAAGCGCAGGTGTGGGACGAGCACACGATGCAAGTGCGGCCATTCGTCAGATCGGGGCCGCCAACCACAGCGCAGTCGAAATGGTCAGCGAGATCACGGACGCCATCCGCGAGCAAAGCAGCACCAGCACCAGCATTGCCCAGCAGGTCGAACGCATCGCCCAGATGGCCGAGGAATCAAGTGCTGCGGCCGGTGAAAGCGCCAGTTCGGCGCGCGAACTGGACAAACTGGCTGAGTCAATGCAGCGCATCGTTGCGAGCTATCGTCTGTAAGGCTTTTGCCCGACGCGCGCAGGGCGAGCTCTTGGCGAGGCAGACCCGGCGGGCCGTGAGGGCCAACTCTGATCCCTTGAAGACCCGCCTCGCCGTGCGCACTGGCTTCTTAACGATGCATTTTTGCCGATGCGCTATTCCAGCGTGATGGACAAGACCTGGTTCTCCTTGTCCAACATCACCGCCGCGTCCGCAAAACCGGGCGGGCCAAAACGTGAGCCCGGATTACGCGAGAATCCGTAAGCCTCCAGCGGCAGCCCCGTCCCATCGCGATCCAGCTTGCCGTTAGCATTCTCATCATGAAAAACGGCAATGGCATAGCGGCCTGGCGCGAGATCCTTGAAGACGGTATCGCGCACGCCATTGGCCGGCAGCGCTCGCGCCTGCAAGGGTTCTTTCTTCTTGTAGGCATCGTCGGATGCGTAGAGCGCGATCATCAACTTGCCCTGCTGGCTGCTCACGCCTTGTAGCGATACGGACAGGTCGGCAGCGTGCGCAGACAGGGATGCCGCGCACAGCAATACTGCGAGTTGTACTTTCATGATTTTCTCCTTGTCTGAAATGACAGGAGAAACTTTAGGCAGGCCCGCCAGGGCGATCACGCGCGATGCGATGAGTCGTCAGGTTCGCGGTGTCATCTGCATATCGGGCGGATCAGTGGCAATACTGATCCCGCCCTCGGGATGGCATCAGTGCCGTGCTGGCACCACCATGCCGCCATCCAGCCCCAATGACTTGAGTTTGGCCTGCGCCGCAACGGCCTCTTGCCGCGTATTGAACGGCCCGACCTGCACACGCGTCTCGATCTGCGTCGGGATACCCGCAGCCTTTAGCTTTGCGTGCAGTTCTTCGGCATTACCTGGGTTGGCGAAGACACCTACCTGCACGAAGAAATTGCCCGCGCCTGCGGAACTCGCAGCAGCCACTGGAGCCTTCGCAGGAGTCGGGGCCGGAGTGGGGGCTGGAGCCTTCGCCACTGCAGCCACACTGCTGGAAGCCAGGTGCTGGCCGCCGCGCGGTGGCGACTGCTCCAGCACCAGGTGTCCCCCCGTTTCACGCTGACGCGGGTTGGCAGGTTCTGCGGTACTGCTCCGCAGCGGCGGCACGCCGAGTGGCTCGGCACTCTCCTCTGGCACAACTGGCGCGGCTCCCGCTGCACTGGCGACAGCTTGCTGCTCGGCCATGACAACGGACTGCAATTCGGCTGCTTCGCTGGACGTGCGCAAGGCCCGAGTCGTTGCCTCGGCGAGGCTGGGCGATTGCGCTTCGGGAGCTGTCACGCCTGTCGCGGTAACCGTGCGCGCGGTAGGTGCAGGTTCTTCTTCGCGGTTGCCTTCCATCAGCACCAGTGCGGTGACAAGCCCGGCAATAGCGACGGCAGCAATGCCGCCTTTGACGAGAAGTTGGCGACGCGCACGACGCGCATCGGCATCTGCATCACGAGCCTTGTCCTGCCCAGCCTTACCCTGCTCAGTCATAACGCTTCCCCTCGCTATAGGTGAATTCCTGCTCCTCGTGTCCGACGTCGTGCCTTCCGGCTTGCCCCGCGTCGGCAGGTGCCTCGTCTGCTACATCAATCAGGAAACCCTTCGGAAGACCTTCTACCAAGCCGTGCGGAACACCTTCCACCACGGTGATGCCACAACTCTCACCAATGATCTGTGCACTCTGGCCACTCTGCTCCCGCAAGACCGCGAGCTCTTCACGCAGGTGCGCGACATCCTCGATCAGCACCAGTGCGGTGACAAGTCCGGCAATGTTGATGGCAGCAATGCCGCGTTTGACACGAAGCCGGCGACGCGCTCGGTACGCTTCGGCATCTGCATCACGAGCCTTGCCCTGCTCAGTCACGACGCTTCCCCTCGTTATGGCTCGAGTCCTGATTCTCGTTTCCGAAGTCGTGCCGTTCGGCTTGCCTGGCGTCGGCCGGCGCCTCGTCTGCTGCATCACTCAGGGCGCGCACCAGTTCAGCCTCCGCCACCGAGATGCCACAACGTTCAGCAATGGCCTGCGCACTCAGGCCGCTCTGCACCATCGACACAGCCTCGGCATAGGCGGGCGCCACGCGGCTGGCCGCGCGCAAGGCCGCCAGCTCTTCACGCAGGCGCACGACGTCCTCGGCAAGATGCGCGTGCTGCGCGCGCACCTCATCAACAAGGTGGCGCATCTGGCGCACTTCAAGCAAGGCGTCGAACCCGAAACCGGAAGCATCCGGCTCACTCGGACGGGGCATACGCACAGGTTCAGGAGTGCTCGCTTCCTCCAGGTGCTCGGCAGCACGCGAGGACAGCGAAACCACCGAACCATCATCTTCCGTATCAACCGTCTGACCGATCGGACCGTTATCTGCACGGTATGCGTGAACGTCACCGGAGCGCTCGCTGAGCGGATGGGCTCCGAAGCGGTCAACGTTGCGGAAGACATGAGCGAGCGGGTCATTAGAGGCTTTACCAGATCCGGCGCGACGCGCGGCACGCCACCAGCGCATTGCCAGCCATGCCAAGTAAATACACAGGACGACCACCAAGGCGATCAGTACGGTACGCAACTCCAATGTCTTTCTCCTCGTCGGCACCCTTGAGCAAGGCACCCGTGGTGCGCCTGCCCGCACCGGCAGCTTCACCTGCGCCTTGAATCACAGGAATGGGCACCGCCCCTTTTTACCCCTGCCCGGCAGTTGCGGTGATAATACTTGCACCAGACGACGATTCAAAGCCGCCGGCGGAGATTGTCAGCCGCCGCATGCGCACTGCCCGCACGACCGAAAAAACGCCCACGACAGTACAGGACTTGCAGCCTCCATGACTCTCCCGCTCGCCTTTGTTGCCAAGAAGTGGATCTCACTTCTACTGATCCCGCCCGCGCTGCCTTTCTTCATCACGGCAAGCGGCCTGCTTCTGTTGCGCTTCAAGCCGCGCACCGGCAAAACCCTTGCATGGGGCGGCTTGCTGCTGTGGCTGTTCATCTGCACCCCCTTCGGCACCGAACTCATGACTGCACCGCTGGAGATCTACCCCGCAATTACACCCAAGCAGCTCACCGAAGTTCAAGCCATTGTCATTCTGGCGGGTGGGCAGCGCCATACCAACGAAGAGTTCGATGGCGGTCCGACAGTCAACCGACTGACCCTCGAACGCGTGCGCTACGGTGCCCGCCTCGCACGCCAGACCACCTTGCCGGTTCTGGTTGCGGGTGGCGCACCGACGGGACTGAACCCCGAAAGCACGCTGATGGCCGAGACCTTGAAGACTGATTTCGGAATTGCGGCGAAATGGATGGAAACCCGTTCACTCGACACGGAGCAGAACGCACTCAACTCTGCCGAGATCCTGAAGAAGGCCGGCATCTCGCGCATCGCTCTGGTGACCCATGCCGCGCATATGCGCCGCGCGGTCGGTGAATTCGAGGCTGCCGGACTCACGGTCACGCCCGCCCCCTTGAGCTTCATGAGCGACGGCCCGCGTGGCGAAGAGTTCTTCGACTACTGGCCAAATATGTCATCGGCCTACACAGGCTGGTACGCAATGCACGAATGGCTGGGCATTGCCGCGCAGAAACTGCGCTTTGCGATGAAGTAATCTTTCTCGCTCGCCACTGCGAGAAACAAAAAAAAACGGCGGGCGCCCCACCGCAGAGGGGTGCCCGCCCGATACCTTGGTGGTGCTTCTAGGCCCGTTCGAACAAGCCGGCGGCCCCCATCCCGGTGCCGATGCACATGGTCACCATGCCATAGCGCAATTGCGGATCGCGCTGCATTGCCGCCATGAGGGTGGCGACGCGAATCGCACCGGTTGCGCCGAGCGGGTGCCCGAGCGCAATCGCGCCGCCCAGCGGATTCACTTTCGACGCATCCAGCCCCAGCGTGCGGATCACCGCCAATGCCTGGGCGGCAAATGCCTCGTTCAACTCGACCCAGCCCACATCAGACTGCGCCACACCCGCGCGCTTGAGCACGCGCGGAATAGCTTCGACAGGACCGATGCCCATGATCTCCGGCGGCACACCTGCCACGGAGAAGCCGCTGTACTTGGCGATCGGCGTCACGTTGTAACGCTTCAACGCCGCTTCGCTCATCAGCAACACTGCGGCAGCACCGTCTGACATCTGTGAGCTGTTGCCTGCCGTAACGCTACCCTTTGCCGCAAAGATCGGGCGCAACTTCGCGAGCCCTTCGAGAGAGCTGTCGGGCCGTGGCCCTTCGTCGTTCTCGATGACCTTTTCAACGATGCGCACCGTGCTGCTCTTGAAATCTGGCTGGTGTTCGCGCACCAGATAAGGCGTGATCTCGTCGCGGAACAGACCGGCAGCAATCGCCGCCGTGGCCTTCTGATGCGAGGCCTGCGCGAACGCATCCTGATCCTCGCGCGACACGCCATACTTCTGCGCGACCTTCTCGGCGGTCAGGCCCATGCCGTAGGCAATGGCGAAATTTTCTTCGTGTTCGAACACGGCAGGGTTCATCGCGATCTTGTTGCCCATCATCTGCGGCATGACAGTCATCGATTCCGTGCCCGCACCGATCATGACATCCGCTTCGCCCATCTGAATACGCGTGGCGGCATCGGCGACTGCGTTCACGCCCGACGAGCAGAAGCGATTGATGGTGATGCCCGGCACGCTATCGGGAAAGCCTGCAAGCAGCAGACCGATGCGTGCGACATTCATGCCCTGCTCGGCCTCGGGCATCGCACAGCCGACGATTACATCGCCGATCTCGTGCAGATCGAGGCCCGGCACTTTCGCCGCGACTGCGCGCAATACGTGCGCCAGCATGTCATCGGGCCGCACGTTCTTGAATGCGCCCTTGCGCTTGGCAACCGGCGTGCGCGTGGCTGCGACGATGTAGGCGTCCTGGATTTGTTTGCTCATTTGGTCACTCCGTGACAGTAAGGAGTTAAGAGTGATGAGTGAGGAGCGGGATCACTTTTCCTCCTCACTCCTGACTCCTCACTCTTCTCTGGTTATTTTCAGTTTCTAAGCGCCTTGCCCGTTTCGAGCATATGGATCAAACGCGCCTTGGTCTCTTCGGTGCGCAGCAAGTCGACGAACAACGAGCGCTCGACATCCAGCAGCCATTTCTCGCTGACCAGTGTGCCGCTCTCAACATCTCCGCCGCACATCGCCGTCGCCACAGCCTTCGACACCTTGTAGTCGTGCGCAGAGATCATGCCGCCTTCGCGCATGTTCACCAGCATCATCTCCAGCGTGGCGATGCCGGCGCGACCCGTGACGGGCACACCTGCCGGCGGCAGGCGCGGGCGATAACCGGAAGCGGCAATGCCCAGTGCCGTCCGGCGCGCAACGTGAAGCAATTCGCGCGGGTTCTGGATGACGATGTCGTTGTCACGCAGCAAGCTCATTTCCTTCGCGTTTCGCGCGCTCTTCGAGACATTGCCCATGGCCACGCTCTGCCAGATGTTCTGCAGCCAGATCATCGGATCATTCGTCGCGGTGCGCGCTGCCATCTCGGCGGTACGGATGGCGAACTCCTTGCAGCCGCCACCCGCCGGGATCAGCCCGACACCGACCTCGACGAGGCCGATATAGCTCTCCAGCGCACACACGGCACGCGTCGAGTGCATGACGATCTCACAGCCACCGCCGAGCGCCAGGCCCTGTACCGCGGCGATCACCGGCACCTGCGAATACTTGATGGTCTGCGACATCTGCTGGAATTTGGCGACGATGCCTTCAAGACCCGCGAAATCGCCGGCTTCGAGCACGGGGCGAATCTGCTTGAGGTTGGCACCGACCGAGAAAGGTGCTGTCGGCTGCCAGATCACGAGACCAGAGTAGTCGCGCTCGGCGCGCCCGACCGCTTCGATGATGCCGTCGAGCACGACCGGGCCGACCGCGCACATCTTGCTCTTGAAGGACAGCACCGGTACCTGCTTGCCGTCCTCATCATCCAGCGTCCACATGCGCACTTCGTCGTTTTCCCACAGCGTGCGGCCGGGTTCAGCGGAGGCATCCTGCTCGCCGTACACGCGTTCAGGGAAAATCTGGCGCTCATAGACTGGCAGCGTCGAACGTCCACGCAGCACGCCATTGACAGCGTCATACGAACCCTGCGGCGCGTGCACGCCCTCCACATGAAATACCCACGCGGGCAGTGGCGCATCGCTCATCGCCTTGCCGTCGTGAATGTCGTCGCGCACGGCTTCGGCAATCGCCTTCCAGCCCGCCTCCTGCCAGACCTCGAACGGCCCCTGTGACCAGCCGAAGCCCCAGCGCATGGCGAAGTCGACATCGCGCGCATTGTGGGCAATGTGATTCAGATGCACGGCGACGTAATGGAAGACATCGCGGTAAATGCTCCACAGAAACTGCGCCTGTGGATGCGCACTCGCACGCAGCGCCGCAAAGCGCTCGGCTGCATTGCGATTCTTGAGAATCGCGGCGACTTCATCGGCAACGACGCCTGCGCTGTCGCGATAGTCCTGCAGCTTCAGATCGAGAACCTTGATCTGCTTGCCATTCTTGCGAAAGATTCCGACCTTCGTTTTCTGACCCAGAGCACCCTTGGCGATCAGCGCGGCGAGCCAGTCCGGTGTGACGTAGTACTTCGCCCAGGGATCGTCTTGCAGATTGTCGGTCATGGTCTTGACGACATGCGCCAGCGTATCGAGACCCACGACGTCAGCGGTGCGATAGGTCGCGCTCTTCGGCCGACCAATAAGCGGCCCCGTCAACGCATCGACTTCGTCGAAGCCAAGGCCGAGGCGCTGCGTGTGATGCATGACGGACAGGATGGAGAACATGCCGACGCGGTTGGCGACGAAGTTCGGCGTATCCAGTGCGCGCACCACGCTCTTGCCGAGCGTGGTGGTGAGAAAACTTTCGAGCTGGTCGAGCAAGGCCACGTCGGTGCCGTGGCAGGGAATCAGCTCCACCAGCGACATATAGCGCGGCGGGTTGAAGAAGTGCACGCCACAGAAGCGCGGCCGCAAGCTGGCCGGGCAGCCCTCTGACAGCTTGTTGATCGACAGGCCGGAGGTATTGGTGGCGAAGATCGCATCGGGGCGGATATGCGGCGCAACCTTGTGATACAGATCGAGCTTCCACTCCATCTTCTCGGCAATCGCTTCGATGATCAGGTCGCACTCGGCCAGGCGCGCGACGTGCTGGTCATAGTTCGCCGCCTCGATGTATTGCACGCGATCCGTCGTGGCCAGCGGCGAGGGCTCGATCTTCTTCAGACCTTCAATCGCCTTGCGGGCGATGCCATTCGGGTCGCCCTCTTTTGCCGTGAGATCGAAGAGCAACACCGACACTTCGGCATTGGCGCAGTGCGCGGCGATCTGCGCACCCATGACGCCGGCACCGAGCACGGCCACCTTGCGTACGAGGAAATTTGAGCTCATTGCATGATTCCCAAGAAAAAGTTTGGACGGACACCATCAACCTGGATGCTGCCCGCCCCGCATTACAGATCACATATTGGGGACGGCAATGCGCCGCCCCCAGGACAGGATCAGAACGCTTGCGAGTACTGTGCGCCCAGGATCATTACGTTACCTTTATAGGCTCCCGTGACGCGGCCGCGACCCAAAGCGCTCTGATTGTTGTCGATGTCCGCATCGCCAACGAGCAGATAGGAGAAGCCAACATCAATGCGTGAATCCTTGGCCGGCACCCACTGCGTTCCGAGGGACAGCCACAGGCGGTTGTTGTCCGGCAACGAGGTCAGGCGCGTGCTGGCGTCACGCACGGGCGACTGGTCCCAGGCGAGGCCGGTGCGTAGCTTCCAGGCGGAGTTGAGCTGGTAGTTGGCACCCAGCGCAACACGCCAGGTGTTGCGAAAATGCGCGTCCAGCGTTTGCGCGGTCGTGCCGTCGGCGCGTGCGATGACGACCTGGTCGATCTTCTCCCAACCAGTCCACGAGATGTCGCCCAGCATTTCCCAATCCGGCCCGAGCTGCTGCACCGTACTGATGATGAAAGTGTCGGGCAGTTTGATGGACGTGCTGGCGTCGGTATTGCTCGTCGACGCCGACGCGCCCGCCAGCGGGCCACTGAAGGTCAGCTCGCCTTTGAGCTCCTGCTTTACAGCCGAGCGGTAAGAAAGACCAAGCTTGGTCGTCTGGCTGGGCGTCAGCAGCACGCCAGCGTTCCAGCCCCACGCATCGTCATTGGCATTGAGGCGCACCTTAGTGTTCTGCAGCCCTGGCCAGAAAGCAGCGGGCAGCGCAGGATTCGCCGTCGCCGCGTAACGCTCATAGGTCGCGTCCATGTGCATGTAGTTCACGCCCGCACCGATCGACAGCCAGCTATTGGCGCGCCATGCGATGGAGGGGTTCACGTTGAGCGTCTCGATATCGAACAGCGTGGACTGGAAGCGGCCCGCCCAGTCATTGTCATACTCGGTCTTGAGACCGAAGGGCGCACCGATGCCAAGACCCAGATAGAGATCCTGAGTCACACCCCATGACATGTACATGTTCGGCACGGCTGCCAGCGAGCCAGCGTCACCGCCATTGGAACCCGTTGCCGCAGGCGCGTTGCTCGAGGTACTGCTGGTGAATTTGTAGCTGGGCTGGATGAAGTTGGCGCCGAGCGATATTTCGTGCGGCTTCAGCTGCGTCATGCCGGCCGGGTTGAAATAGATCGTGCTGGCGTCTTGCGAAACCGCCGCAGAACCTGCATAGGCATTGCCCAGCCCGCTGGCATTCTGCTCCAGCAGCTGAAAACCAGAGGCAGCGGCCGAGCCTGCGCCCAGCACGGCCATGGCCGCAACCACGGACCGAACCATCATTGTGAGTTTCATATCTTGTGCCATTTTGGCTCTCCTTTATGGGTGCAACAGTCTCAAATCGGCGGCAGGGGCCGCTTCTTTCCTTGTCCATCAATAGCCACGTAAGTCAGTGTCGCCTCCGTGACTTTCACTATCTTCGGATCGGCAGGATCACGCTCCGAATACACCTCGACGTCGACGGTCATCGACGTCGAGCCTTCGCGAATGATGTGAGCATAAAAACTCACAAGATCACTCTTGAAAACCGGTTCCTTGAAAACAAACGCGTTCACCGCCACCGTCACGACACGCCCCTTTGCGCGGCGCACGGCCGGGATGGAGGCAGCCAGGTCGACATGCGCCATGATCCAGCCGCCGAACACATCGCCCGATGCGTTGAGGTCTTTCGGCATGGGAATCACGCGCAAGACCGGCTCGCGATTCGGCAGGGTGCGCCCGGCGTTCCCGCATTCACTTTCGCTTTCGCTGTTTCTGTGGCTATCCGTCATGTCATGTCCTTCCTGATCACGCCCCGTGCCGGACGAAGTGATTCATGGGCCCGCCCGTCCAGGGCGCAAAGCCGGTGCCAAAGATCACGCCTGCATCGGCGAGCTCCGCGTCGGCCACAACCCCCTGTTCGACGCAGCGGCGCGTGGCCGTGTCGAGCGGCTTGAGCAGACGGTCGGCCAGGCCTGCGACGGGTGCGGGGGAAGATGCCTTGCGCGGACGACCATCTTCCCAGGTATAGAAACCCGCACCGGTCTTGCGCCCGAGCTTGCCCGCAGTCACGAGGGCTTGCAGCGCACGCGGCACCTCGCTGGCGCCGGTCAGCGCCTTGCCGGTTGCCATGGCGATGTCGAGCCCCACCGTGTCGGCCAGCTCGATCGGCCCCATCGGCATGCCAAAACCAACCATTGCCGCATCAACCGCTTCAGGTGGTATGCCCTCATCCACGCAGCGCATGGCTTCGAGGAGATAAGGGCCGAGCACGGCATTGACGAGGAAGCCCGGCGCACTCTTCACGGGCAGTGGCAGCTTGTCGAGAGCATGTACGAAGGCCATCGCGCGGCTCAGCACCTCAGCATCCGTACGCTCGCCCTGCACCACTTCTACGAGAGGCATCTGTGCCACCGGATTGAAGAAGTGGATACCGACCAGTCGTTCGGGTTTGCTCAACACCGTTGCGATGTCTTCCAGCTTCAGACTGGACGTATTCGTCGCGAGGATGGCATCGGGCTTTGCGCGCGCCTCCAGTTCACGGAACAGCGCATGCTTGGCGTCGAGATTCTCGAAGATTGCTTCGATGATGACGTCGGCCTGCGCCACACCGCTCCCCTGTGGGTCGGCAATCAGGCGATCCATGGCGAAGCGCACCTGCTTGCGATCGCCGCGGAATTTTTTGCCGAAGCCTTCCGCTGCACGCTTGATGGCAGGCGCAATGCGCTCGATGCTCTGGTCCTGCAGGGTCACGGTCAGACCGCGCAGCACACACCACGCTGCGATGTCACCGCCCATCACGCCGGCACCGATCACATGTACATGCTTCGCCGACAAATCACCGCCCTTGCCGAGTGCTTTGAGACGCTGCTGCAGGAAGAACACGCGCACCAGATTGCGTGCCGTACCCTGCGCGAAGATGTGTTCGAGCGAGGCTGGATGCCCCGCAGGCACCTCCAGCGAATTGCCATTGAAGTGCTGCCAGGTATCGATGATGGCGTATGGCGCGGGATAGTTTTCGCGGCGCGCCTTCTTTGCCACCTGCTTGCGTGCAGCATTCGCCACGACGAACTTCAGCGGCCCGTTGAGCAGGCCTTGCACGAAGCCCGGCGTGTGACGTGGCTGGCCGGACAGCACCAGCATGCGCGCCGCGTTTTCCATCACACGCGCTGGCACGCACTCGTCGACCAGACCCATCTTCTTGGCGCGCTTCGCATCGATCTGCTTGCCGGTCAGCATCATGTCCATCGCCGCCGTCGGGCCTATCGTGCGTGGCAGGCGCAGCATGCCGCCCCAGCCCGGCGTGATGCCCAGCATCACTTCCGGCAATGCCATGCGCGTACCCGGCTCGTCGACCGCAATGCGATAGCGGCAGGCCAGCGAGAGCTCCAGACCGCCGCCCATACAGTGACCACGGATCAGCGCCAGCGTCGGCCAGGGCAAGGCTTCAACGCGCGCAAAGAGCTGCCAGTTGCGCGACACGATGGCCATGATGTCAGCCACGTCCGTGATCTTTGAATACTCTTCAAGATCGGCACCGGCGATGTAACCCGCAGCCTTGCCGGAGTGAATCACCATGGCTTTCGGCGGCTTCGCTTCGAGCGCGTCAAGCACGTGGGCGAACTCGGCCAGTACTGCGCTGCCAAGCGTATTGGCGGCGCTGTCGGCGACATCGATGGTCACCCAGGCAATGCCCTGTTCGTCGCAGTTCACACGCCAGTTGCGCAACGCCGGTTGAAATTCAAGTTCACTCATCACAGCGCCTCCACCAGCATTGCACCGCCCTGCCCGCCACCAATGCAGATCGTGGCGATGCCCTTCTTTCCACCTGTGCGGCGCAGGATGTGCAACAGGTGCAACACGATGCGTGCACCGCTCGCCCCCACGGGATGACCCTGCGCAATCGCACCACCATCAATGTTCAACTTGCTCTCGTCGAGCGTACCGAGCACGCCGTCCAGCCCAAGCTGCTCGCGACAGTAGTCGGCGTCGTCCCAGGCACGAATGCAGCCCATCACCTGCGCAGCAAAGGCCTCGTTGATTTCCCAGGCATCCAGATCATTCAATGCGAGGCCATGACGTTGCAATATCGGCGTTGCCGCATGCACGGGGCCGAGCCCCATCTGCTCGGGCGCGAGGCCGGCCCACTGGCTGTCGCTGATCATGCCGATCGGCTTCAGATTGTGTTGCTTCACTGCCTCTTCCGAAGCCAGCACCAGCCAGGTCGCGCCATCGGTGACCTGCGAGCTGTTACCCGGCGTGACCTTGCCGTACTTGCGGTCGAAGAAGGGTTTGAGTTTGGCGAGATTGGGCAGGCTGGAATCACGACGCAGGCCATCGTCCGCCGCATGCACGGCGCCTTTCTCTTCCACGAGCGGCACCAGCTCTTTGGCGAAGTGACCCGCATCCTGAGCCACCGCTACACGCTGATGACTACGCACGGAGAAGGCATCCATCTCCTCGCGGCTGATATTGAAGCGCCATGCAAGATTCTCGGCCGTCTGCCCCATCATGAGACCCACCACCGGGTCGGTGAGGCCCTTGACGATGCCGATGACCGGCGCGAGATAGCCGAGCTTGAACTTGCGGATTGCGGCCAGACGCTGACCGAAGGTCTTCGCCGCATACCAGCCCGACAGCCAGCGCACCATCGCATCCGAAAACAGCAGGGGCGCACGCGACAGTGCGTCAACACCACCTGCCAGCACGAGATTCGAGCGCCCTGACTGGATATTGGCGATCGCCGAATCCAGCGCCTGCATGCCGGAGGCGCAATTGCGCATCACCGTCCAGCCCGGCACCTTGTTGCCACAACCCATGCGCAATGCCGCGACGCGACCGATGTTCACTTCGTCCGGCGAAGGAGAAGCGCAGCCGAGAATGACTTCGTCAATCTGCTCCGCCGCGAACGGCTGGCGCGCCAGCAGCGCACGACCCGCGATGGTCGCAAGATCAGATGCCGCGAACGGCCCCGGTGCGTTGCGCGCCTTGAGGAAGGGCGTGCGCGCACCATCGACGATGTAGACAGATTTGAATGTCATGCTGCCTCGCGTGCTACAGCGTTCAATACGGAACTGGGGCGCACATGAGCATCCAGTTGGCCAATGCCGAAATCCTGCGGGAAGTCGTCCACACGAATGGCTTTCTGACGCAGCACTTCACGCCGCTCCAGCGTGGCTCTCTCATCAGCCGTAATCACGCCCTTGGCGAGCGCATCCGCCGTCAGCGCTTCGTGGCCGCGACCGGCAATCGTCTTCGCCTTTTGTGCTGCACGCACCTTGGCCTCGATGGCTTCGGCCTTCATCGTGGCGTCGAGCGCCAGTTCCAGCACGGCGACCGGATCCTCTTCATCACCACCCTGCACATAGCTGCCGGCAACCAGGCGATCGCGCGCTGCGGACGGCTCGATCAGCACCTTTGCCACCTCGTGGCCGACGCGATCCGAAGGCACGACGTATGGACGACCGAGCGGGAAGATCAGGCGACGCAACAGGATCGAAATGAGGCGATTCGGGAAGTTGGAGATCACGCCCTCGAGCGCGGTCTGCGTCTTGTACATGGCGTCCCACATCGCCCAATGCATCAGCGGCGCATCGGCAGCCTGGCGCCCCTCGTCCTCGAAGCGCTTGAGCGTGGCCGAGCACAAGTACATGTACGAGAGGATGTCGCCGAGCCGCGCCGAGAGTTTCTCCTTGCGCTTGAGGTCGCCGCCCATGGTCAGCATCGACACATCGGCAATGAAGGCAAACGCAGCAGAGAAGCGCGTGAGCTGCTGGTAATAGCGCCGCGTTTGCGAAGCCACGTCTGGCGTGCCGACCCAATGCGAACCGGTAATGCCCATGAGGAAGCTGCGCGCGGCGTTCGAAATGGAAAAGCTGATGTGGTTGAACAGCGCATCATCGAAGACGGCAAGCCCACGGCCCGTATCGGCGTCCATCGCTGCACGCATTTCCTTGAGCACGTACGGATGGCATCTGATGGCGCCCTGCCCGAAGATGATCAGGCAGCGCGTCAGGATGTTGGCGCCTTCAACCGTGATGCCGACAGGAATCTGCTGGTAGGCCCGGCCGAGGAAATTCTGCGGCCCCATGCAGATACCCTTGCCGCCGAGAATATCCATGCCGTCATTGACGGCCTGACGAGCACGCTCGGTCACGTGGTATTTGACGATGGCCGAGACCACCGAGGGCTTCTCGCCGAGGTCGATCGACGCAGCAGTCATGACGCGCGCCGCGTCCGCCATGTAGAGATTGCCGCCAATGCGCGCCAGCGGCTCCTCAATGCCTTCGAACTTGCCGATCGCCGTCTTGAACTGTGCACGCACACGGGCATAGGCACCGACCGAGCGTGCGGTGAGTTTCATCATGCCGGTGTTGGATGCGGGCAGAGAAATCGAGCGGCCTGCTGCCAGACATTCCATCAGCATGCGCCAGCCCTGCCCCGCCATCGTCGGACCACCAATGATGAAGTCCAGCGGCATGAAGACGTCCTTGCCCCAGTTCGGGCCGTTCTGGAACACGGCGTTGAGCGGGAAGTGACGGCGTCCGATGTTCACGCCGGGATGCGTGTTCGGCACCAGCGCACAGGTGATGCCCAGATCTTCCGTCACGCCGAGCAGCTTGTCTGGATCGTAAAGACGGAAAGCAAGGCCGAGCACCGTGCAGATCGGGCCGAGCGTGATGTAGCGCTTGTCCCAGGTGACGCGCATGCCAAGCACTTCACGGCCTTCATGCATGCCTTTGCAAACGATGGCGAAGTCGGGAATCGCCGCCGCGTCGGAGCCCGCTTGCGGGCTGGTTAGCGCGAAAGCCGGAACCTCAAGACCCTTGGCGAGCCGCGGCAGGTAATGCGCTTTCTGCGCATCGGTGCCGTAATGCAGGAGCAATTCAGCCGGGCCGAGCGAGTTCGGCACCATCACGCTCACTGCGCTCGCCGAGCTGCGCGTCGACAGCTTCATCACCACTTGCGAATGCATGTAGGCGGAGAAGCCTTTGCCACCGAACTCCTTCGGAATGATCATGCCGAGGAAGCCTTTGTCCTTGATGTACTGCCAGGCTTCGGGCGACAGGTCGTTGTAGACCTGCGTCGTATCCCAATCGTTCACGAGTCGGCACAACTCGTTAACCTCGTTGTCGAGGAAGGATTGCTCTTCGGCGGACAGCTTCGGCTGCGGATAGGCCAGAAGGGTTTTCCAGTCCGGCTTTCCGCCGAACAGCTGGCCTTCCCACCATACCGTCCCCGCCTCGAGCGCAACGCGTTCCGTGTCAGACATTGGCGGCAGTATCTTGCGATAGGCGCCGAACACCGGTTTGCTGACCAGTGCACGACGCACGGGCTTGAGCAGGAAGATGCTCGTCACTGCCAGCCACACGATGATCGCTATGCCGGTCGCCGTGTTTGATACGCCGGCCAGAGCATTCAGGCCGAGCAGCCAGAGCACGCCCGCCACCATCCATGCGCCAAGTGGCGCTCGCCAGACTGCCAGCGTGAGCTTGATCACGGGTAGCAGCAGAATCATGAACCAAATCATTTTTGTCTCCTGGTTGTTGTCGTATCTGCCGGCGCGCTGTTGCCTGCGCCCTCCGGCAGCGGTGCGCGCAAGCCGCCAAGCAGAAAGGCGGTCAGACGCGGCTTGAGCTGGGCGGGGTCATCATCAAAACGCCCCGTGACGAGTGCCAGTGCATCGATGCCGGAAATGGCATACGACACGGCCCCCATCATGAAATGCAAACGCCATACGATTTCGGCCTTCGGCACGTCCGGCAGCGCCGCGTACAACGCCGTCGTATAGCGCTCCACAACCTCGGCGTACTCCACCGCCATGAAGTTGCGTATGAACTCGGCCGGCTCGGTGTAGGTGCGGCCCAGCAATCGCATGAAAGTGTGGCCACCGTTCTCGGTGTCAGCCGCCATCTCCAGTGCCGGGCCGAAGAAGCCATCGAGCACCTGACTCGGCTTGAGCACGCCGCCCGACTCCGCCTCCATGCGGTTGATCGCCTCCAGACGGTGGCGGTTGAGCTCCAAAAGGCGCCGATGAAATACCGCCTGAAACAGCGCCTCCTTGCTGCCGAAGTGATAGTTCACCGAAGCCAGATTGACGGCCGCCCGCGTCGTGATCATGCGCATCGACGTACCGTCGAAGCCGTGCTCGGCAAACAACAACTCGGACGCATCGAGAATGCGCGTTGTGGTGTCAGGCCCTACAGCGTGTCCCAGCTGGTTTTCAGACACTTTGTCTTCCCCCCGTGGCGGCGGCTTTATGACTGCCCCGCTCTGAATCCGAACAAATCAAACGATCGTTTTAATCATACGTACGAATTAATCCATGTCAAGCGGGGTAAATCTGAACGTTGCGACCATCGAGGGGGCGTGGTAGCAAATCACGCCGCCACGACAGGACAAATCACGTTTCAAGTGCGCCAATACCGCAGATCAACGACTATCCGTCCGGCTATCGGCACAATTCAGGCGAGATGGCAGGCAGAATGCAAAGGAAGTCGCCGCACGGGCTGCGACACGAAAAGCCTGCAAAGCGGCAGGCAAGACTGATAACCATTACAAGCGCGCACCGTCATGGTCGATCGCGTATGCAGCACGGGGACGCAATGAAGCACGTAGCAAGGATGCTGATACAGCCGCGCTGGCTGTGCCTGTTTGCCATTTTCGGCTTTAGCCTGGTGACGCATTTCTGGGGGCTGTCACGTTTCAACGGACTGGTCTTCGATGAAGTCTTCTTCCCGAAGTACGCGCAGAACTATCTCGATGGCGCGCCTTTCTTCGATGCGCACCCACCTCTCGGCAAGTACCTCATCGCACTCGGAATGCGCATCAGCGAAGCCTTTGGTGCGATGGGTGCGGACATCAACATCAAGACGGGCGCCTGGCACCCCGCATGGGCCTATCGCTGGGTCGACGCGCTGGCAGGCAGCCTCCTGCCGCTGGTATTCGCAGGCATTGCCTGGCAGTTGAGCCGTCGCTGGAAGCTGGTGCTCATCACAGCCCTGCTCACTTCGCTGGATGGGCTCTTCCTCGTCGAATCGCGCTATGGGCTGATCAACATCTTCCTGGTGCTATTCGGCCTGCTGGGTCACTACTTCTATCTGAGCGCACTGGCTGCGATGCGGCCTCGCATGCACTGGATGCTCATGACATGCACGAGCCTGTGCTTTGGCCTGTGCGTTTCGGTGAAGTGGAGCGGCATGGCGTTTCTCGCGATTCCGTGGGGCATGTGGATCATCGCGCGGCTGCAACAGACATGGCTTGATCACGCAGCGCCCACGCAAGCAGCCCGCCCCACGCACAGCGGCACCTCTCCGCTGCAACGCGCCGGGCTAGTCAGCCTCCCGCTCATGCTCGGCACGCTGATTGCCATTCCGCTGCTCGTCTATGTCGCGCAATACCAGCCGCACCTGCGTATCAACAACAAGAGCTTCATCGATATGCAGAAGGAGATGTACAACTACCATCAGAGCGTAAAGGATGGCCCGTCCGAGCATCCGTATTGCTCACGCTGGTCCACCTGGCCAACGATGCAGCGCCCGCTTAGCTACCTGTTCACCACGCGCACGCCAACCGACCCCGAGCCCACCTTGGCGCCACCGGATACTGATCCGGCCACGCCGCCGCTGCCCGTACACGCGATCCATGCCATGGGGAATCCCGTGCTGTGGTGGCTGGCGATACCCGCCACCCTGCTGATGTTCTGCGCAGCCCTGGCTGGCGCTTCGTGGGCAAGCATCGGCAAGGCAGCAGAAACACAAAGGCGTCGCGGCCGCACGCCAGCGCTTGTACGCACCCCGGCACGCCTGCGCAAGCCCCTCAGCGATCATGCGTGGACCGCTATTTATCTCGCTGCGGGCTATGCCGTCTGCCTCGTACCGTGGATCGGCATCACGCGCTGCTCTTTCATCTATCACTACATGCCCAGCCTGTCGTTCGCCTTCCTCGCGTGCGCTGTCGCGGTAGATGGCATGATCTCGCGCCGAGATGGTTGGCGCTATGTCGGCATCGCCGGCCTGCTGCTGATCGTTGCGGCCTTCATCTACTGGCTGCCGCTCTACCTCGGCTTGCCACTATCGATGGAAGAATGGCATTCCCGTATGTGGTTTGCGTCCTGGGTTTGAGCCAGAGCGGGCTTCCAGAACATCACCTGATGAGGCCTATACTCATCGGGTTTTGAACTCCAGCAGGAGATGCGCGGATGTCTTTTCTTGCCCGAATCAGCATCGCGTTCCTGCTGGGCACGACCCTCGCGCCCTACTCAGTCGCGAGAGACGAGGCCCCAGCTGCCGCCTCACAAACACTCACCGCCTTCGACTCGGACGAGGGCATGACGCGTCTGGCCCGCTCGGCAGCCCGGGCCGACTTCGCCGCGTTGGCAAACCAATTCGAAGCGCAATCCAATGCAGCCTTCTGCGGGCCCACCACCGCAGCTATCGTGCTCAACGCGGTGTATGGCCGCAGCCCGGATTTGCCGCGCGATCGCAGCCGGCTGGGCGCGGCCGACCTCAAGAATATTCCCGCTGGCTTCGACCCCACGATCGCGCGCTTCACTCAAGACAACGTCATTGCACGCAGCGCCAAGACCCGCGCCCTGGTTCTCGGCGAGCCCGTCACCATGAACGGCAAGCAGATCCCGGACTTCGGCTACCAGACGCGTCAGTTCGACGAGATGCTGCGTGCCAATGGTTTGCGCACGCGACTCGTCATCGCCGACGGCAAGACATCCGACGTCGATATCCGCAAGGAACTCATCGACAACCTCACGCAACGCGGTGACTTCGTCATCGTCACCTACAGCCGCCGCGCTGTCGGTCAGGAAGGCGGCGGCCACATCTCGCCGCTTGGTGCGTACGACGCGGCATCGGACTCTTTCCTGATCCTCGACGTCAACCCTTCAGCCGCTGGCTGGGTGTGGATGCCCACGGCCACCCTCATCAAGGGCATGCGCAGTTTCGATACGGTGGAGAATCGCGGCTACATCATCGTTGAACCGCGCTGAGCCATGCCTGTGCAAACGAAGGCGCGGCTCGCCCCGAAGCACGGCGCTTGTGGTTGAATGCACGCCTATGTTGGAAATCGACGATCTGGCTTGCCTGCGTGGCGACCGTTTGCTGTTTCGCCACCTTGCGCTGTCAGTGCAGGCGGGCGAGCTATGGCGCATCACGGGCGCAAATGGTGTCGGAAAAACCAGCCTGCTGCGCCTGCTGTGTGGGCTGTCCACACCCGATGCAGGCGAAGTGCGCTGGCAAGGCAAGGTGACCCACCGCGAGCGCGAAGACTTTCATGCTGACCTGCTCTATCTCGGTCACGCCCCTGCGCTCAATGATCTGCTGACCCCGGTAGAGAACCTGCGTTTTGCCTGCGCAGTGGCTGGCGACAATGCCAGCGTTGCTGACTGCACGGCGGCGCTGACGCGTATCGGCTTGGCGCGCCAGCTGGACCTGCCTGCCAAGGTGCTCTCGCAAGGGCAGCGCCGTCGTGTCGGCCTGGCCCGCCTGTTTCTTGCAACACAGCGGCCGCTATGGATTCTCGATGAGCCTTTCACGGCGCTGGATGTAGCTGCCGTGGCCGAGCTGGCGCAAGTTATCGCTCAGCATGCACAAGCCGGCGGCATGGTGATTTTCACCTCGCATCAGGATGCGAACTTTGGCGTACCTGTGCGCACCCTAGACATCGGAGCGTTCAGCGCATGAACGTCTTTATCGCGGTGTTGCGTCGTGACCTGTTACTGGCTTGGCGCTCGCGCGCCGACCTGTTGGTCGCGCTGTCATTCTTCGTCATCGTGACCAGCCTGTTCCCCTTCGGCGTTGGCGCGGACCCCAATCAGCTGCACGCCATCGGCCCAGGCGTGGTGTGGGTCGCAGCATTGCTCGCGACATTACTGGCGCTGCCGCGTATGTTCAGTCAGGACTTCGACAGCGGCGTGCTCGAGCAACTCGTCCTGTCGCCCGAGCCACCTGTGTTCTGGGTGCTGGCGAAAATACTGGCGCACTGGCTGACCACAGGCGCGCCGCTGGTTGTGATCGCGCCGCTGCTGGGAATGATGTACGGACTGAAAGCCGACGAAATCGGCGTACTGATCGCCACGCTGACACTGGGCACGCCGGTGCTGTCACTGATCGGCGCCATCGGTGCTGCGCTGACACTGGGCCTGCGCGGCGCAGGCAGCCTGCTGGCATTACTGGTGCTGCCGCTGTTTGTACCCGTGCTCGTATTCGGTGCCGGCGCAGTGGACGCCTATGCTGGCGGCATGGGCATCAGGCCCCACATGCTCCTGATGGGCGGCGGCCTGCTGACAGCGTTGGCTCTGGCACCCATCGCCTGCGCCGCCGCATTGCGGCTGGCGCAGGAGTAATTGCCGACGGGCAGACTATTTCGCCAGCGAGAGAATCCAGGCGATCAGGTTGTCGATGGCCCCCTTGTCCTTGGTCTTGAGGACCTTGTGCTCCTCTTCGCTGCCATCCTCAAGCTTGACCTTGGGCCCTGTCGTCAAGTGCTTCAAAAGCGTGGCGCTTGCATCCGGCTTGCCCTTCAGATCGGTTGCAAGCTGCTGCAGCGACTTGGCGTCCTTCTTCTTGTCGATGCCATGACATTTCAGACAACCTTCCTTTTTCGCCAGAGCCTCAGCCGCGGCGGCGTCAACGGCGCTCCATGCCCCCTGTGAGTAGAACAGGCCGGCAATTGACAGGGACAACAGGCAGGCAGTGGTTCTGGTCTTCATGTGAGATCTCCGGTTCGGGTTGCAGACTGATCTTGATGCAAATCAAGTTCTGTTTTCGATTCTCCGCTCGCCCGACCATCGGGTAAAGAAGAACAGACCCTAATGTTCATGCCAGCCGGTAATCATGGTTTTGAAAAGACTGCCGACCTTGGTGCCCATGGTGCCGAGATAGATGTGGGCAATGGCGAACAGAAGGATTATTACTGCTGACAGATAATGCAGTATGGCCACCGGCAACAGTCCGTCCATCCCGAACATCTCGATCGGCGCAAAATTCGGATAGAGAAAGATCAGTCCCGTAACAACCGTGATCGGCAGCACCATGTAGATCACCGCCCAGTAGGTCAATGCCTGCAAGGCGTTGAAGTTGGTTTCAAGGGTGATCTTGAATGGCTCGGGCTCGCCCTTGAAAACCCCCCAGCAGTAGTAGCGCGTCTGCAGCCAGCAGCGCTGGAGGATGCCCGGCGGTTTGGGCACGTACTGCCACCAGTTGCCACTGATGGCGTTGGCAACGACGAAGACAGCGTAGAGACAGGCGAGCGAAACGCCAGCGACATTGTGGATACGCACCGCCCACGAAAACTCGATGAGAACGAAGCCGGGTCGAGAGAAGTGGAGGCTGACACCCGTCGCACACAAGGTCAGGATCAGCGCAGCGTTGGTCCAATGCCACAGTCGTAACCACAAAGGCAGCAGATAGATACGTTCAGTCATGTTATTTCTTCTCCCGCAAACGCTTGGCGATATAGCGGAGCAGACCATGCAGCAAGACACCGAAAAAGGTCAGCGCGACGAGGGCAGCGACCAGGTAGTCGAGCTTCTGGTTGCGTGTCGCGCCAATGACGTATGAGTTGCTGAGAATCACACTATTGAGGAATCCGTACTTTTGCTGCTCGTCCTTGGCGAGGTGACGGTAAAGCCGAACCATCAAAGCGCTATTGGCAGAATGACAGGCGACGCATTTCCGCTCGGCCTTCGTCTTGTCGAGAATCACGTGCGAGATTCCCTCCGTACTCAATGGCGTGTGGCACTCCACGCAGCGCACAGCCTTCCAGTGCATGCGAGCGTTCGGCAGCCATGAATGAATATCGTCGATGGGCGGGCGCTCTTTCTTCTCAGGTGCGTATTTCGCAAAGGTCTCGTCAGAGTCATGACAACCAAGGCAAACACGGTTGTCCTGGTCGACGATTTTTTTCGGATCGGCGAGCTTTGCGGCTATGCGCATGAGGTGCGGGTTGTGGCAATTCGTGCAGGTGAAGGTATCCGCCATGCGCTTGGCGTGAACAGACTGTTCAAACTCTTCTTCGATCTTGGCGGCTTTCTTGGAGTGGCAGTCGGTGCAGGTGCCAGTGTTGTCCTTGGCATCTTCTGCATGTGGAAAGTCGTCGTAGCCTTCGTTGTGACACTTGGTGCACGCCAAGCGTCCGTGGTCTGAGCCCTTGAAGACATCCGGGTCCCTCACTGCGGCGCGCAGCTTTTTCATATCGAGCCCGGCTTGCGGCGGGTGTTCGAGCGCCGCCGGTTCGTGACAGGAGAAGCACTTCAGGTTGGCGACACGGTTCTTCTCGATGGCTTCCGCCGAAAGGCCGGTACTCTGCGCATGGGCGAGTGAGCCACCCAGCAGCGTCACGCAAAGCGTGACAACAGCAAAAGCACTTTCCAATGACTTCATCATCATCCGCCACGCAGCCTTCATCTCGGCGTGCGTTGCGACTTTTGCCGCGCGCTTCGCTCGATACAATAAGGGCGTGTCCTCGATCGGCATGAGCACACCCTCACTAGAACTTGTAGATATAGCGCACACCTACGAAGGTCGAAATCTGCGTCTCCTTGGCTGTGACAGTCGTGCCATCAACCACTCCGGTATAGCCGTTATTGCATGGAGTGTTATTCCCGCAACTCTGTGTACCACTGTAATAAGCAAACGGCGAGCCGTCACTGAAGTTCCACGTCGAGTCGTTGGTGTGCCAACGCTCATAGATAACGTCAAAGCGGAGGTCGGATCGCTTGTCCAGCGCATATTTTGCGTTGAGATTGATACGCATCAGGGTGCTCTTCACATCAGGCAATGCCCCTCCTGCACCGCTCGGGTATGCGCCACTGGTGCCGAGGAGATCGATATCCTGCGGGTAGTGGCTGGCGCTGCCAAACCAGTCCAAACCCAATCCACCCTCCAGTTTCGAGGTGAGTTTACCGCGCAGACCCATGCCAACGGAATCTCCCGTATCTTTCAGATTCGCTGTCTTGATGGCCTCAGGGTTTGGGTTATCCCTGTCTGCGCGGACAGAAACATGTCGCGCATCGGTCACATCATGCGAATACCAAGCCGTAAATTGCCAGTCATCGGAAAAGGTCCAACCGGCATCTAGCGCGTACACCTGTGAATTGCCCTCTTTCAACCCATAAGCACGGCCATTATCGTCGTAGGTATCCTGAGAGTAATCGACGCGTGCTTGCAGGGATAATTTCTCGAGTGGATCCCAATTGAACTTCACACGAAACTTGTCACGCACTCGGTCGGCAATATGCATTGGATTGATCTGGTTCGCGTGGAACGTGCCGCTCGCATCCACGTACTCGGAACCGTCGCGGTTGCTGTGAAAATAGGCGAAGGCGCCATTCACGGTCTCTGACATCGACCGACGCAGCTCTGCGCGATACGTCGTCTCATTGGTGGTGGCCCGAAAAGGAACATAGACGTTTCCAACCGTCGGATAGGACCGGTCATAGCCCTCATAGTCCACGCCGCCTGTCACGTTAAAGTTTGCCGGCAAACGATAAGTCCCCTCCAGCTTGCCGGAAGTCTTGCTGTAGGAGTGCGGCGTGTTGTAAACCGTCGCACCACTCGCGCCGCCCACGTAGCCGGCGACCGGCGTCTTGTCCTTCACGTCGTAGTAACGCAGATTGGCAACCATGGACAGGTTGGAAGTGAAGCGCGAGCTAAGCCCCATCTGCGCCAGCGTGGTGTCAACTTTGCCATCCAAATGCGACGGCGCGTTGACGTATGGCGCGTTGACTCCCCCGAGAGAGTGAGAAGGCAGATTCTCATCTTGCGTGGCCTGCGTGTACGCCAGCTTGAAATTGCCCCGCGTGCCGGCCGTGAAGCCATACCCACCATCGAGAAATATCTGTTGTGCCGCGTTGCTCAGCGGAAGCGACATAGGGGTCACGGGGCTGAAGCTAGCGGTGCCCCCCGTCGTGACACCGCTCAATTGCTGGAGGATTTGCGAGTTGTTGTTGTCATACCAGCTGCCCGAGTAACCGCCGGATAGCTGCAGACGCTCGCCGGTGTATTGCAGGATGGCATCAAGCTGACGTGTCGTGCTGTCAATCGGTTCCACAGAAAAGAGCGGAGCACTACCCCAGCCAGCCTGACGCGTGCCCGTCTTGTCTTCGGTCTTGAAGTCGAGCTTCGCATCCAGGCCAGGCATGATGTTCACAAAACCGCCTGCCCGGATCATCTCGCGCGTGGTTCCGATATCCACATTGGTCTTCTGGAACGAGCTGACATTCGTTCCGGTCGTGAGATTGGTTGTACCGATCCCCTGCAGACCTGTATTGATGGTGTATGGATTTTCGCGCAGCGTCTTGCCGTACTCGAAGAAACCGCCCAAGCCACCTTGGCGCAGATAATCACCACGGAACTCTCGCGTTTCCAGACCTAAGTTGAGGGCTTTGAATGTCAGCCACGTGCCGGTAGCGTCATCTCGCTTGTTGACGTCCGCATCAAACAAACCGTATGTCCCGTTATTGCGCATGCCATCATAAATGCCTTGCTGCGGGCGATCTCCCGACCAATTCCCGACACCCACGGAAATGGAACTCTCGGGTTTGGTCAGCTCCTCAATCTTTGCATCGTCTGCCGCAGCAGAGCCGAAGATCGTCAGAAGGGCGGCAGAAACTGCAGTGCGCCGAAACACATGTTGTGTCGTATTCACGATATCCCCCTTCCGATCAACGACGGAAACGTCCAGCAGTGGCGTTATTCACAGTACTGTTGCCGCCGTGAATGTTGTTGTGGCAGTTCAGGCATCCTCTACCCACGGTACCGAGAAGCGATGAGCTGCTCGTATTGCCCGTCGGCAAGGTTGCTGCCTGACCAGGATGGCTGTCATGCGAATGGCAATCCTGGCAAAGAAAGGGCACGCGCGCCTTGAGCAGACTTGGCGTGGTCGTACCGTGCGGCTGATGGCAGATGGCGCAGTCTTCCGATACCGGCTGATGGTTGTGCACGAATGGGCCGCGCTTTTCCATATGGCAGGAGTAGCAGGTCTCGTTGGTGCTGGCCTTGACCAGCTGCTTCGGATTGTCGCCGTGAACGTTGTGGCAGGACGAGCAAGTCATCTTCCCCTCGATGACAGGGTGATGCGATGGCTTGTTGATCTGGGCGCGCTGCTCCTTGTGGCACGCAAAGCACGTATTGGCTTGTGTCAGCTTGTCGCGAACCTTGTCGTCCTTTGCGTGCACGTCGTGGCATGAGGTGCACGCCACGTCTTGCGTTGCATGCATGCTGTTTTGCCAACCGATGCGATTGCCCCCCTGATGGCAAGCGAGACATGTCTCGTTGCGGGCCACAATCGGAGTGTCGGATTTCTTGCCGAAAGTCTTGTCGGGCTTGGGTGGGTCATCACTGCCCCGGTAGGTGCGATGCTTTTCGCTCTCGCCGTGACAATCGGTGCAGCTCGGCGTGCGCCCATCTGCCGTTGTGCCGTGCTTGGTTTTGCCAATGGCTAGCACCGACTTGTGCAGTCCGAGCATGGTCGGCCCTGCGTCATCAGACTCGTCGTGACAGCTCGTGCATTTGGCGTCCCCCTTGAGAACCAATCCCTTGGGGGCATTCTTGTCCGTCGGCGGCTCCGCAGCACTCGCAACCCCACCGGTCAACGCGGCTACGCCACACAACACCCAAACAAGCAATAACTGACGCAGAAAGCTCATTGCACTCCCCCGACCTGCAGCACATTCAGTTATGCACGCTGCCGACAACACGACGGCAAATGCGGCTCAAAGACAACCGGAATTCCAGAAAACGACTTACCCCGGCGCAATATTCAGTCTGCAAAGCTCCTCAGCATCAAAATACCCTGAGGCGACCTGGTCTATCTGGTGACCATCTACGGCGTTTGTGAGCGAAGGCTCGAACAAGTACCATCTGGCATAACCATGCCCTGTCTATGGTTTAGGTCGTGTCGGGCCTCAGGTCAAGTACATTTGAGGTTCCCACTTCATCACATCGCGGCACGTATGCCAAAAGAGTTAATTTATCGTAATGGAATAACGCCGACTTCATCATCGGCAATCGACCGCTCCTCTCCCGATTTTCTATCGAGATGAGGAACTGTCAGCGCTCAGCATCGGGCAGTACCCGTGCGGGAGAAAGCCGACTCATGCCGTGATGTGCGCCAGATCCCGTGGCAGAACTCGGCGCCAGCGATGCCCACACGGCTTCCCTGCGGACTTTTCCGGTGAGACACCCGGCCGCGGTATTTGGCCGTATCATGCTCCCGCACGCGTTTGTATCCTCGCGCTTCAGCCCCATGAATATTTTCAAATACTCGTCACCACAAAGCTTTTATCCCCTTGCTGGCAAGCTTGTGCCTTGGCTGGCTGGTATCGCCGCGATTCTGGCCGTCGCGGGCCTGTACCTGTCATTCTTCGTTGCGCCCACTGACGCGCAGCAAGGCGAGGTGTATCGCATCATCTTCATCCACGTCCCGGCAGCCTGGATGAGCATGGTGATCTACCTGGCCATGGCGTTCTGGTCAGCCGTCGGCCTCGCCGTCGGTACACGGCTGTCGTTCTATATGTCCCAGGCACTGGCGCCGACGGGCGCGCTGTTCTGCTTTCTTGCGCTGTGGACCGGCGCGCTGTGGGGCCGCCCGACATGGGGCACCTACTGGGCGTGGGATGCACGCATGACCTCGCAGCTATTGCTGCTCTTCTTGTACTTCGGCCACATCGCACTGACCAACGCCATCGAAGACACGCGTCGCGCCGATAAGGCCGGCGCCATCATTGCGCTCGTGGGTGCCATCAATGTGCCGATCATCTATTTCTCGGTAAAGTGGTGGAACACGCTGCATCAGGGCTCATCGATCAATATGACGAAATCCAGCATGGCAACAACGATGCTCATCGGCATGCTGATCATGGCGCTGGCGGCCTGGGCCTACAGTATTGCCATCACGCTGGTGCGTGTGCGCAGCATCATCCTCGAACGCGAACGTCGCACCGACTGGGCGGCCGCCGAAATCCGTTTGCAGGGAGCCAGTGCATGATCTGGGACTCTTTTTCGGCCTTCATCGACATGGGCGGCCGCGGCGCCTTCGTGTGGGGCTCGTATGGCGTGACACTGTTGCTGATCGTTGTGGAACTCTGGGCGCTGTCACGACGTCGGAAGGACACCCTGCGTCGTCTGCTTCGCCTACAACAACTCGACAAAGACGATCAACAGCAATGACCGCAATATCTCCAACGACACACATCAGGACCCTGCAGTGAAAGCACGCCACAAACGTTTCATCTGGATCGGTGCCGCCGTGGCCCTGCTGGCCATTGCAGTTACGCTGGTACTGGGCGCCTTCAACGACAACCTCGTCTTTTTTCAGACCCCGAGCGATGTGGCTGAGGGCAAGGTACCGAAAGGCCGCAACTTTCGCATTGGCGGCATGGTGGAAACAGGCTCAATCCAGCGCGCAGCCGATGGGCTCACGGTCAGCTTCGTCATCACTGACACCGTCAAGAGCATCCCGGTAACTTACAAGGGCGCACTTCCAGACCTGTTCAAAGACGGCAAGGGCGCGGTCGCACAAGGTAAGCTGGACGATAACGGCAACTTCATTGCCAGCGAAGTGCTCGCCAAGCACGATGAGAACTACATGCCGCCCGAAGCCAAGGCTGCAGTCGACAAGGCGCGCGAAGCGTCGCGCAGCATGAGGCAATAAGGCGGAATACACACATGATCCCCGAACTCGGACACGTATCACTCATCCTCGCCCTGCTCGTTGCGGTGCTGCTTGGCACCTTGCCGCTGCTTGGCGCACATCGTGGTGATGCAGTGCTCATCAACGTCGCACGCCCCGCAGCGCGCCTGCTGTTCGCCATGGTCGCACTCGGCTTTATTTGCCTCGCCGTCTCGTTCATCAACAACGACTTTTCGGTCCTTTACGTCGCTTCGCATTCGAATACGAAACTGCCCGTGATCTACCGCATCACTGCGGTATGGGGGAGCCATGAGGGTTCCCTGCTGCTGTGGGCGCTGATGCTCACCTTGTGGATTTTCGCCGTCTCGCTGGCGCGCAACCTGCCGGAAGCTTTTGTCGCTCGCGTGCTCGGCGTGCTCGGCCTCGTCAGTACGGGCTTCCTGGCCTTCATGCTGTTCACCTCGAACCCGTTCGAGCGCTTGCTGCCCGCCGCCCTTGAGGGGCAAGACCTGAATCCGCTGCTGCAGGATCCGGGCATGATCATTCACCCGCCGCTGCTGTACATGGGCTACGTCGGCTTCTCGGTGGCCTTCGCCTTCGCGATTTCCGCCCTGCTGTCCGGTCGGCTCGACGCGGCCTGGGCGCGCTGGTCACGGCCGTGGACGCTCGCCGCATGGACCTTTCTCACGTGCGGCATCACGCTCGGCTCCGGCTGGGCCTACTACGAACTCGGCTGGGGTGGCTGGTGGTTCTGGGATCCGGTTGAAAATGCCAGCTTCATGCCCTGGCTGGTCGGCACCGCGCTGATCCATTCGCTGTCCGTCACAGAGAAACGCGGTGCGTTCAAGAGCTGGACAGTACTGCTGGCCATCGCTGCCTTTTCCTTCTCTCTGCTCGGCACCTTCCTCGTACGCTCCGGCGTGCTGACCTCGGTGCACGCCTTTGCCAGCGATCCACGTCGCGGTGTCTTCATCCTCGCCCTCCTCGCCATCGTCATCGGTGGCTCGCTCGCCCTGTATGCATGGCGTGCGCCAAAGCTGGTGGGTGGCGGCCAGTTCGAGCCGGTATCACGCGAGACCTTCCTGCTGACCAATAACGTACTGTTTGCGGTGGCGGCTGCCACGGTGATGCTCGGCACGCTTTACCCGCTGCTGCTGGACGCACTGAATCTCGGCAAATTGTCCGTCGGCCCACCCTACTTCGAGTCCGTCTTTGTGCCGGTCATGACGCCCATAGTGCTGCTGATGATCTTGGCGCCTTTCGTGCGCTGGAAGGGCCACGCGCTGACACCGCTGCTGCGCAAGATGGCACCGGCGTTTGTGATCAGCGCAGTCGCCGGCATCGGCATTGCGGCGGCGCTGCACGCTTTGAGCTGGCGCACTGCACTGGGGCTCAGCCTCGCATCCTGGGTCATGCTCGGCAGCATGCAGTTGCTGCGCGAACGCCTAAGCGAGCGCAAGGGTGCCAGCCTGTCGTCGAAACTCGGCAACATTCCGTCAGCCTGGTGGGGTATGTGGCTGGCGCATTTCGGTATCGGCATTTTCATCATCGGCGTGACCATGGTGAAGAGCATCGAAACCAATGCAGATGTCCCGATGAAGATCGGGAGCAGCACCCAACTGGCTGGCTACGACTTCACGCTCAAAGAGGTCAACGCCATCAACGGCCCCAACTATGTGGCAGCACGTGGCGTAATCGACCTGTCGCGAAACGGCGTGCACATCAATACGCTTACGCCGGAGAAGCGCGTCTACACGGCAACGCAATCGCCCATGACAGAAGCATCCCTCGACAACGGCATCTTCCGCGACATCTACGCCTCGATGGGTGAAGCCACCAGCAACGACACCTGGATCGTGCGCCTCTACTACAAGCCCTTCGTCAGCTGGATCTGGGGCGGCTGCCTGCTGATGGCATGCGGCGGCGTGCTGGCCGCTAGCGACAAGCGCTATCGCAAGCTGGCCACGCGTGACGCGAGCAAGGCCGTTGCCGTACAGGCCGCATGAGGGCAGCACAATGAAAGCCAAAGCCCTCGTTCCCCTTGCCCTCTTCGTCGTGCTGATTGGTTTTTTCGGCATCGCACTGTGGCATGCACAGACCCGCGACCCACGTGAAATCCCGTCACCACTGATCGACAAACCCGCGCCCGCCTTCACGCTGACGCAGTTGCACACACCGGACAAGACGCTCTCGCTGGCCGACATGAAGGGCAAGGTCTGGCTGCTGAATGTGTGGGCCTCGTGGTGCGTCGCCTGTCGCGAAGAACACCCAATCCTGGTCAACTTCGCTGCGCAGAAAGTACTGCCCATCATCGGCCTCAACTACAAGGACAAGCGCGACGACGGCCTCGCCTGGCTAGCCGCCGGTGGAGATCCGTACACCATCTCCATCGTCGATGCCGATGGCCGCGTCGGTATCGACTATGGCGTGTATGGCGTGCCGGAAACCTTCCTCATCGATGGCAATGGCCGCATCCGCTACAAGCAGATCGGCCCGATCACGCCAGAAGCACTCGAAAAAGTATTGCTGCCAAAAATCCGGGAGTTGCAGCGTGGCTAAATCTGCCGTCGACCATCTTCGTCACGCAGTGCTGGCGCTGACACTCGTGTCTTCTCTTGCCTTCCCTCTTGCCCGGGCAGCCTCCGACGCGGAAATCGAAGAGCACGTCACCTACATTTCCGAACGCCTGCGCTGCCTTGTCTGCCAGAACCAGTCGATCGCGGAATCACAGGCGGAACTCGCCAACGATCTGCGCCGCCAGGTGCGCGAGATGATTGTGGCCGGCAAGACCGACAAGGAAATCCTCGCCTATATGGTCGAGCGTTACGGTGACTTCGTGCTCTATGACCCGCCCTTCCAGACGACGACCCTGCTCTTGTGGGGCGGGCCGGCTGCGCTGATGCTGCTCGCACTGGGCGGCTTTGCCTGGACCGTGCGCCTGCGCCGCAAACAAGCCGGGCCAACCGTGCTGAGCGAGGAGGACAAGGCTCGTGCCCGCGCGCTGCTGGATAGCCCCATCGACACTCACAACGACCGCACCGCGTAAGCGCCCCATCTCATGACACTGTTCCTGATTGCAGCCGCCATTCTCGTAATGGCGGCAACCGCCACCCTGCTATGGCCCCTATTGCGGCGCACCGTCGCGGAGGATGCCGTGGAGAGCCCGGCGCTCAAGATCCTGCGCGAACAACGTGTCGATCTCGAAGCCGAACGCGACGCAGGCAAGATCAACGAGGCGAGCTACGTGCAGAGCCTGGCGGAAATCGAGCGTCGCGCGCTGGAAGAATCGCTTGCGCCGGAGCGTGCCGTCACGAACAAGCCGCGCCTCGCCTGGGCGATAGCTGTCGGCGTGGCGATGCCTGTGACAGCCGTCGCGGTCTACCTCCTCATCGGCAACCCGGCCGGTCTGGACCCAGCCAACGCCATCGCACAACAGGAACATTCGGTCACACCTGAGCAGATTGATGCCATGGTGACGAAGCTGGCCGAACGCCTCAAGGCCAATCCCGATGACATACAGGGTCTGGAAATGCTGGGCCGCTCATACATGGTGCTGAGCCGTTTCAGTGATGCGGCTGCTGTCTTCGAACAACTTGCAAAGAAACAGCCAGAGGATGCGCAGGTCTTCGCCGACTGGGCCGATGCCGTGGCCGGTACACAGAACCGCCAGCTGGCGGGCGCTCCCGAGAAACTGATTGCCAGAGCGCTCGAGCTGGATCCGCATAACGTCAAGGCACTTGCGCTGTCCGGCACCCTCGCCTTCGATCGCCAGAACTACAAGCAGGCCATTACGCAGTGGGAACAGATCGCAGCGCTGGTCCCCGCGGAGGGCGAGTTCGGACAGTCTGTGCGTTCAATGATCGACGAAGCACGCCACCTTGCCGGACTACCCGCACAGCAAGTCCAGATCGCACAGGCTCAAACACAGGCTCCGGCGGCCGCAACACCGCCTGCAGCAGCCCTGCAGATCAAGGGGCGCGTCACGATCAGCGCAGCGCTCAAGTCGCAGGTTGGCGCCAACGACACGCTCTTCGTCTTCGCCCGTACCGGCGCTGGCGGCCCACCAGTGGCCGGCATGCGCTTCAAGGCCAGCGAACTGCCGCTGGACTTCGATATGAGCAAGGCGCAGATGATGATGGGTACAGTCGGGCCGCAGGACAAGGTCATTATCGGCGCACGGGTTTCAAAAAGCGGCACCCCTGGCGCCCAAAGCGGTGATCTGCAAGGCTTCTCGCAACCAGTCCTGGCTTCCGACAGCAAGCTGCTGCAGATCGAAATCAGCGAGCAGGTGAAGTAAGTCAGCTCTGCGCGCGCTTGCAATTGCAGCGCGCCGGACGCATCTTGCATTGATCCTCGATCGACCGTTGCGCCGCAACGGCGTCCGAACCGGCATCACCCATACCCGGAATGTCCGCATGCGACGCGCCTCTTCACTCCCCTTGCCCGCTCCCAACACCTCTGGCGACCTGCAGGCCTGGGTGACCATCAAATCCCTGCTGCCCTATGTATGGAAATGGCGTGGTCGCGTCGCGCTGGCGATGATCTGCCTGATTGGCGCCAAGGTTGCCAACGTAGCCGTACCGATCATCTTCAAGCACATCGTGGACGCCCTTGATCTCGGCGGAAAGGAAGCGCTGATCGTCGTTCCCGCAGCACTGCTGCTGGCCTACGGCGCATTGCGCTTCTCGACCTCGACCTTCACCGAGCTGCGCGAAATCCTGTTCGCACGCGTCACGCAGCAAGCCGTACGCAGCATCACGCTCGAGGTCTTTCAACACCTGCATGCGCTGTCGCTGCGCTTCCATCTTGAGCGCCAGACCGGCGGACTGACACGCGACATCGAGCGTGGCACGCGCTCCATCGGCTCGCTGATCAGTTACGCGATCTACAGCATCCTGCCCATCGTCGTGGAAATCGCCTTGGTGCTCGGCGTGCTGATCAAGAACTACGACATCAGCTTCGCGCTGATTACGGTCGCGACGCTGCTGATCTACATCACATTCACGATCAAGGTCACCAACTGGCGCACCCATCTGCGGCGTCAAGCCAACGAACTGGATTCCGCTGCCAACTCTCGCGCCATCGACAGCCTGATCAATTACGAGACGGTCAAGTACTTCAATAACGAGGGCTACGAAGCCCGGCGCTATGACGGGCAGCTACACGCCTGGATGAACGCGCAGATCCGCAACCAGTATTCGCTGTCAGCACTCAACATCGGCCAGGCCTTCATCATCGCCTGCGGTGTTACGGCCATGATGTGGCGCGCTGCCACGGGCGTGACAGCGGGACAGATGACGCTTGGCGACATCGTGTTGGTCAATGCCTTCCTGATCCAGCTCTACATCCCGCTCAATTTCCTCGGCGTGCTCTATCGCGAAATTCGTCAGGCGCTCACGGATATCGAACGTATGTTCGGTCTGCTGCGCACCGAGCGCGAAGTGGAAGACGCGCCGGATGCCACAGAGCTGCCAGCGGGCCCGGCAGGATTGCGCTTTGAAAACGTGAGCTTCGCCTATGACCCGCGTCGCGTCGTACTGGAAAACGTGAGCCTCGACATCTCTCCCGGTCGCACGGTTGCCGTCGTGGGCCACTCTGGCGCAGGCAAGTCCACGCTGTCGCGTCTGTTGTTCCGCTTCTACGACGTCAACAGTGGCGCCATCAAGGTCGGCGGCATCGATCTGCGCAAACTCAAGCAGGCCAGCCTGCGCCGTGCCATAGGCATCGTGCCGCAGGACACGGTGCTGTTCAATGACAGCATCCTCTACAACATCCAGTACGGCCGCCCCGATGCCAGCCATGATGAAGTCATTGCTGCAGCACGCGCTGCGCAACTGCATGGCTTCATCGAAAGTCTGCCGGATGCTTACGAGACAAAGGTAGGCGAGCGCGGCCTGAAACTATCCGGCGGCGAAAAACAACGCGTGGCCATTGCGCGCGCCTTGTTGAAAGATCCGCCCATCCTGATCTTCGACGAAGCGACCTCAGCCCTCGACTCCAAAACGGAGAAAGCCATCCAGTCCCAACTCGAGGCCGCGGCCAAAGGTCGCACCGCACTGATCATTGCGCACCGCCTGTCGACGGTCATGAATGCGGACGAGATCATCGTACTGGAAGGCGGACAGGTCATCGAACGCGGCTCGCACGCATCCTTGCTAGCAAAAGATGGGGCCTACGCGCAGATGTGGGCACTACAGCAACAGGAAGAAAGCTTGGTGGATTGAGCAAAGTGCCTCAATCTCACGTAGCGCGCTATTGCCAACGTCGTACCGGTCTTCTCGCAGGCCTTACCAATAATTGCGGGCAGGCAAGTGGCGCACGTGGCCCGCGCCTGCAATATCCCTGCGTTCAGGATAGCCGCTCCCGGCTCCGTGACAACCTCGGGCACGACAATCAGGAACCCAGGCGGGAAAACTCAAGGACAGGCGCAGGAACAGAAATGGCGCCCGTGGGCGCCATTTCCTTACTGCATCGACTTACTCTTCTTTTTATTTCTTACCACGGCGTGAGGCTGCGAGCCCCGCCAGTGCCACTCCGATAAGTGCAAGCGAGCCAGGCTCCGGCACTTCGGTTGTACCGGGAGTAGGAACGGTTACGCTAAGGTTCGCTATTTTCACGAAATCGTCACCACAATCGAATCCGTCTTTCGCAGTCGAATTGGTACCAACGCAGGCAATGTCAGTATTTCCCGGGTTATAAGCACCAATCAACCAAGCAGAGGAAGTCAAACCGCTGCCATTCACGGCTGCGCTGGCCAAACCAATATCAGCATAGCTTCCGACGAGAGCCCAGCCTGAGGCAACCTGATTGCTAGGCGTAGAGATACCAGCATACGTCAGACCATCTAGCGTGGTCGGCGTAGAGCCGATGTAGGCCCAGATAGAGATATCTGAATCGTACGGCGCATAACCCAACACCACGCTGGAAAGGGAGACATCCCTCGCGGAGCCATTCGTGGAAAACGTCAAAAGCACTGAATCGTAGCGTTGATTATTGTCGATCGCATGTTCTGGCTCGGTATTTTCACTACCGTCACCTGCAGAGTAGTCACGATTAATGGCGGCCAAGCCCCCACCGGAATACTGCCCCAAGTAAGCAGTCTGCAATGCTGCCGAAGCGTTATTCGCTGGCGTACCGGCGGTATTCGAATACGCTTTCGCGGTTACGGTAATGGTGGTGTTGGTCACAGTCTCCGTAGCGGAGTACGTACGAGTATTCCCGTAGCAAGACGTAGTAAAGGAACCACATGTCGCAGAGCCTGCGGAAGTGCTGAACGAATACGTCGCAGACGCAAAAGCTGATTGCGATCCTGCCACGCTTGCGACTGCCAGTATTACGAAGGCTAGTCGTTTCATGAGGGCTCTCCCAAAAAATTGTAATACGGTCGCAAGGACTTAAGCAAAGTCCAGTCCACGCCAATTTTATATATAAATATCAACAGCTTGATCTCTTACAAAGATGCCGATGGGAGGGAAGCGTCAAATTTGGCGACACTCGCCCAGCGCAGTCACACCCCGCCACCCAGCTCCTTCATCAAACCCTTGGCTTCGACCATGGAATCAAAGCGGGCGCCCGGCTTCAAGGCATAGACCAGCTCCTCTTTGGCCTCAGCCTTGCGCCCCAGTCGGACCAAAGTCCAAGCCAAGTGATAGCGTATTTCGCCACTTTCGGGCAGACGTAGCCGAGCATCGCGCAGGAGCTGGAGCGCCTGATCCAGCTTGCCGCTCGTTGCCAGACCCCATGCGTAGGTATCGATCACGTTCGGGTCCTGCGGCGCCAGCTTGTAGGCACGCTCGGCCACGCTCGCAGCGCTCGGATCACCGAGACGTTGCAGGACAGTGGCCTGATTGTTGAGGGCGCCCACGGCATTGGGCTGCACAGCCAGCACCTTGTCGTATTGCTCACGCGCCCCCTTCCAGTTGCCCGCACGCATATGTGTCTCGGCCAAGGCGGCGCGCACGCCCAGATCATCCGGATTCTTCTTCAGCCAGACGGTGAGCGCCTCCAACGCGTGTGGCAAATCGCCACCAAGGGCAAATGCGTGAGCGACACGCTGGGCATTGCCCGAGCTTGGTTCGCGCTCCAGCGCCCCACGGTAGGACTGCGCGGCGGCGGCGTAATTGCTTTGCCCCACTGCGGCATCACCGCTTATTCGGTAGCCCTCGGCGCTATTCGGGTAGTGCGCAATGACATCCTTGCCGACTGCCTCGGCCTTAACGAAATCCTTGCGCGTGAGCTCTGCGTCACCCATCAGGGACAGCGCGGCCAGATTGCCCGGTAAGGCAGCCAGCGACTTCTGCGCGTTATACGAGGCCCCATCAGGATTTTCAGCCATCAATTGCAGGCGTCCGATGCGTACCTGAGCCACCGCGTCGTATTCTGCCTGGCGCGTCATTTCTTTAAGCGTGATGAGCAGCTTGTTACGCTCGCCGGCCGCAAGCTGGGCACGCGCCAGCGCGGCCTGGGCATCGAGGCTGGCACGGTTGGCGTCAGCGAGGTCGCCCGCAACCTTCAGGGCAGGCTGAGCCGCTCCCTGCAATAGCAGAACATCGACAAGCGCAATTCCCGCGCGCTCGTTGGTCGCGCGCTGACCAAAGGCTTTTTCAAGCCAGCGTTGCGCTTCGGCACGGTGCCCGGCCGCAAGCTCGACGCGCCCCATCTCATACATAGCGTTATCATCATTCGGACTGACCGTCAGCCAAGCCCCTAGCCGCTTTCGTGCATCGTCGAGGCGGCCTTCAGCCTGATCAAGCTTGACCAGATTGAGCGTTGCGGGGGCGAATGTGGCGTCCTTGCTCAGAGCCTGTTCGTAGGCCTTGCGTGCGCCCGGCTTGTCACCGACCGCCGCACGCACGGCGCCAAGCGCATTGATGGCCGCGATATTGCCCGGGTCTGCCTT
>DATIDV010000041.1:0-106854 GCA_035456105.1 Rhodocyclaceae bacterium
ACCATCCCAATCGGCATGCCCGTGCTTACGCAGCCACACCAGCACCGTCGAGCGACCTTGGATCCCGTAGCGATCCTGCGCCTGCTTGTACGTCAGCTCCCCTCTTTCTACTTGCTCTACTACCCCAAGCTTAAAAGCCAGCGTGTAGTCACGCTGCGTTCTCTTCTTGTCCCATTCCATAAGGCTTCCCCTTTTCTCTACCGGAAAAGGTGTCAACTTCAGTCAGGACGGGTCACCGTTAATGAAGAAGGCGCCCGAGGGCGCCTTCTTTGTTTCCGTAGCTCGCCGTTCAAACGGCCAGATGTTCGAACAAGGCCGTCGATAAGTAGCGTTCGCCGAACGACGGAATGATCACGACGGTAGTCTTGCCTTTGTTCTCCGGCCGCTTCGCCACTTCCAGCGCAGCCCAGATCGCGGCGCCCGAAGAAATGCCGACCAGCAGGCCTTCTTCGACGGGCGCGCGGCGGGCGAGGTCGAACGCGTTGGCATTCGTCACGCGAATGATTTCGTCATACACGCCAGTGTTGAGGATGCTCGGCACGAAGCCCGCGCCGATACCCTGAATGGGATGTGGCCCGCGCTGACCACCGGAAAGCACCGGGCTTGCGTCGGGCTCGACGGCGATGATCTGCACGCCGGGCTTGCGCGCCTTGAGCACTTCGCCGACGCCGGTGATGGTGCCGCCGGTGCCGATGCCCGAGACAAAAATATCCACGCCGCCATCGGTGTCACGCCAGACTTCCTCGGCCGTCGTATTGCGGTGGATTTCGGGATTGGCCGGGTTGTCGAATTGCTGTGGCACGAAGTAACGCGGATCGCTGGCGGCCAGTTCGTTGACGCGCTTGATGCAGCCGGGCATGCCTTCCGGCCCAGGGGTGAGGATCAGCTCCGCGCCGTAGGCCTTGAGCAGCAAGCGACGCTCCTTGCTCATCGTTTCCGGCATGACAAACGCGCACTTGTAGCCGCGCGCCGCGCACACCATGGCCAGGCCGATACCGGTATTGCCCGAGGTGGGCTCGAGAATGATCGAGTCCGCCTTGATCTTGCCGGCCTTCTCGGCGGCCTCGATCATTGCAATGGCAATGCGATCCTTGACGCTATGGGCCGGGTTGAAGAATTCGAGCTTGGCGAGGACTGTGCCCTCGATGCCTGCAGTGAGGCGGTTGAGTTTGACGAGCGGGGTATTGCCGATCAGATCGATAACGGAATTTGCGACGCGCATGATTGACTCCCGGTGAGTTTGTTGGGCCAGAGCATTCTATTCCTGAGTCGGAGCGGCGAGATGCGGTCTGGATCAATTACGTGGCTCAACTGCGCGTGCGAACTTTGATGCAAGCTCGGGGCGCGAGCTCGCCGCAGTTCCGGTTACAGCGAGCGGATCTTGTCCAGCAACGCGGTCGTCGAGGTCTGATGCTCGAAGGGGATGGAGTGCACGTTGCCGCCCCAGCCGATGACTTCGGTATGACCGACGATTTTCTCGACCGGCCAGTCGCCGCCCTTGACGAGAATCTCCGGCCTGCATTGCAGGATGCGTTCGATCGGGGTGTCTTCGTCAAACCAGGTGACAACATCGACGCAGCCCAGCGCAGCCATGACCGCGGCACGATTGGCGAGGGTATTGATCGGGCGATCATCGCCCTTGCCCTGACGCTTCACGGAGGTGTCGGTGTTGAGCGCCACGACCATCCCTGCGCCCAGCGCACGTGCCTGACCGAGGTAGGTCACGTGGCCACGATGGATGATGTCGAAGCAACCATTGGTGAACACCAGCGGGCGTGGCACAGCCTGCTTCGCGAGGTATTCGACGAGGTCTTCAGGCGCGACGATCTTGCTTTCGCACGCCGGCCGCGGGTAGTGGGGGGCTGACACGCTAGGCCGCTCTCAGGACGCAGCTGCAGCGTATTGCTTGCGGAAGCGGTTGAGGTCCGTGATGGTCTCGAACTCTTGGTCAAAGAGCATCGACAGGTTGCGCAGGATGCCGGCGATGACGCGCGCTTCCTGTTCCTTGCCAAAGACGATCTGCGTATCGAGCCAGTGTTCCAGCCAGTCCGGATTGGGCAGGCGCGATTGCACCGTGTCGTTGGGGAACAGTTCCTTGTTCACGTGCAGATTGGTCGGGTGCAGCGGCTTGCCGGAGCGCGAGCTCGACGCCATCAGCACACCGATCTTCGAGAAGGCCGCGCGGGCCGCATCACCGGTCTGCTCGATGGCGCGCTTCATGAACTTGAGATAGGCACCGCCGTGGCGGGCTTCGTCGCGAGACAGGTGATCGTAGATTTTCTTGATGACCGGCTCGGTATGCCAATCGGATGCACGCCTATACCACTGCGTCAGACGCACTTCGCCGCAGAAGTGCAGCATGAGCGTTTCCAGGTGAGGAGCCGGTTCAAACTCGAAACGCACGGCGTGCAATTCGGCTTCGGTTGGCACGAGGTCCGGGCGGAAGCGGCGCAGGTATTCCATCAGCACCAGCGAGTGCTTCTGTTCTTCGTAGAACCAGATCGACATGAAAGCCGAGAAGTCCGAGTCGTGCTTGTTGTCGCGCAGGAACATCTCGGTGGCGGGCAGGGCCGACCACTCGGTGATGGCGTTCATCTTGATGGTCTGCGCCTGCTCTTCAGTCAGCAAGGTGGGATCGAATTCGGCCCAGGGGACGTCCGTTGACATGTTCCAGCGGGCGGACTCAAGCGAAGCGAACAGTTCCGGATAAAGCATGTTGTAAAGGTCTCTGTGTGAAGTGGATGGCGACAGATAGTCGGACCACGATTGGCTCGATCGGGCGTGTACCCGGTTCCCGAGGATACTCAGGCGCCGCTGCAGCTGTGTGACAGCACTGTCCGCCGATGGTTCGTGTAGCCCGACATTGTACCTCCCGGAGACTGGAAAGTAAGCAATGACAAGCCCTGTGGCAGCGGGGCTGCTCCCGCGTCGCCGCGTGCCGGGAATTGGGAGCGGGGCCCGGCATCCAGGGCCACGATCACGCTGGTTCAAACCAGGGCAGGGCGGTTTGGGCCCTGATGCCGCGCGACCGCTTGCACGCTGCAAGGCAGCTTGCTGGATCGGTCAGGCTTGCCCTCAGCTTCAGGCAAATTGCATTGATGAGATAGGGGCGCAGGCGGCCGTGTCGGGATTGGTTTGTGGATAAACGCCCCTCCGTCTTCGCCTGTTAACGGCACGAACAAGTGCGCTGCCTGCCGTGACGCGCCGGGCTTTCCCTTCAGCGTGATTCTGCCGGCAGACGTTTTGTTGCGTCGGCTCTGTCAGGCCCGTGTCTGCGGGGTTTTGCGGTGCCAGACAGCCTCCCTCCCCTCCTTTTTGTCGGTCTTTGGAGTAATCTCCGCTCTTCGCGGGCCCGCTTGGGTCAGGGTGCGTTAGAGCGAGCGTGGGGCATGCTTTGGTCAGGCATGGCTCGCTTCTGCAAATAGCGCGGTGAGGTCAGAATGTCGAGAAAATCCATAATATGAATCCGTTCGTCCGCAACATACTTTTGATCGATGATCATGCCCTGCTTCAGCACGCCTTGTCGGCAATGCTTGAGCCCTTGCTCTCAGGCGGCGAAATCATCTGTGCAGCTTCGGCGCAGGAAGCCGTCGGAGCGCTGCGCAATGGCAAGCATTTTCATCTCATCCTGCTGGATCTGAAGCTGCCTGACAGTGATGGTTTGCGCTTGCTGACGGTACTGCGCAGGGAAGCGCCCGGCGTGCCGGTCGCAGTCTTTTCTGGACAGGACGCGCCCATCTATCGCCAGCTCGCACGCGAAGCGGATGTCGATGGATTCCTTGGCAAGTCGATGGCGCCGTCGGCCCTGATTGAAGGCGTACGCATCCTGCTGGCGGGGCGTCGATTCTTCGACGATTCGGGGCCGCGTGTGGCGGGCGAGTCGCGTGCGCGGCCCAAGCTCAGTCCGAAACAGGAGCGCGTGCTGTGCTGTCTGATGGAGGGGCTTTCCAACAAGGAAATCGCCATCAAGCTCGATCTCTCCGAGCGCACCGTCAAGATGCATCTGACCTCGGTTTATCAGGTGCTCGGCGTCAATACGCGCTCGCAGGCCATCCTGGTCGGGCAGTCGCTCAACCTTTCCATGCCGGCGCAGGATGACTGAGCGCACGGGCGGACTGGCGCGCGTGCGCGCCGGCAGTATCTCTCTGATTGCTGCCGGGCTGTCCGCCGCGGGTTTGCTTTTCAGCGTTCCCGAGCCTTCGGTGCTGAATCTGATCTGGTTTGCCATCCTGCTGGCATGTCTGGCGTATGGGCTGCTGCGTTTGCGCACGACGGCACCAAAAGCACAGCAGGATGCAGCTGCCCCTACAGGGCCGCAGCAGGTAGCGCAGGTAGAGGAGAGCGCCACTGCATTTCTCTCATCGGTAGGCCACGATCTGCGTCAGCCGCTGCAGGCGATTTCGCTTTATGCCGCCACGCTCGCCACGCATGACTTGCCGGATGCATCCAAGCAACTCGTTGGCGGTCTTGAGGCGGCTGCCGAAACGCTTTCGCTGCAGTTCGAAGAGGTGATGGCGATTGCCAAGCTGGAGTCGGGCCGTCTCGCGCTCGATCCCAAGCCGGTCGCGCTCGGCGCGATCCTTTCCAGTACGGTAGCAATGCGCCTGGAGGAGGCCCACGACAAGGCTTTGCATCTGCGCCACGTCGCAACCTCGCTACGCGTGTGGGCTGACGAAGCCGTACTGGCACGCGCGGTTGATCGGCTGGTCTCTCATGCCGTGCAAATTACTGAACACGGTGGCGTGCTGGTGGGATGCCGTCAGCGTGGTGATGCGGTCCTGGTGGAGGTGCGTGACACTAGCGGCGGGATTGCGGATGAGCTGCAGGCCGAAGTCTTCAAGCCATTTTCCGGCTACGGTCATCGCTTGCCGGACCGCGCGCTGGGGCTGGTGTTTGCCGAACGCAGCGTGCAGCGTCTCGGCGGCAGCCTGTCATTGCGCGTGGTTGCCGGTCGCGGGAATGTCTACACGATCAGATTGCCGCGCCTGACGGGTTGATCCAGCGGCGCGGCCTGACATCTACTTGACGGGAGCGGCGCTTGCCGGGGCGACGGCCTTCGGATCAATGCGCTTCATTTCCTCGTCATTCAAAACTTCAAACAGATTGACAACCCGCTTCACGCCGCTCGTCGAGCGTGCGATGTCGACTGCGATCTTGGCTTCGGCTTCGGTGACCAGACCCATCATGTAGACGACGCCGAACTCGGTGACGACCTTGACGTTATGGCCCGAGATGCCTGGGACGCCGGGATTGAAAAGCCGCGACTTGACCTGCGAGGTCGTCAGGGCGTCGGTGGCGTGATTGCCCACGGTTGAGGGCCAGCCAACGGAGACTTCGTTGTACACCTTGCGCACGTTTGTTGTCGTGCTTGCAATCTTCTCTGCTTGCTGGCGGCTGGCTTCGTCCGAAGTTTGACCCGTCAGCAATACCCACTTGTTCAGCGAGGTGGTCGAAATGCTGGCCTTCTCGTCGAGCTGCTTGTTGATCTGGCTCATGATGTGAACCTCGATCTCGCTGTCTTCCACCTGCGTGCCATAGCTGCGGCGATCAATCGAAGCCGATACGCCAGTCGCTGCACCGGCCACTACCAGTGGAACGCAACCTTGCAGGCAGGCCGCGCTGGCACAGGCAATGACAAGCGCCTTGAGTGTGTGATTCATCAGTTGTCTTCTCCCATCAACAGGCAATCAATGCCATCGCACAGGCAGTGGATGGCGAGGATGTGTACTTCCTGGATACGTGCCGTACGGTCGTGCGGCACGCAGATATGAATGTCGCCTTCGCGCAGAAGTTCCGCCACGTGGCCTCCGTTGCGACCCGTCATGGCGACGATGCGCATGTCGCGCTCCTGCGCCGCTTCTATGGCGTCGATGATGTTGTCAGAGCGGCCGCTGCTGGAGATGGCCAGCAGTACATCACCCGGCTGTGCCAGCGTGTGTATCTGTCTGGCATAAATCTGGCGGAACGAATAGACGTTGGCCAAGGCTGTGATGACCGGGCTGTCGGCCGACAGCGCCAGCGCCGCCAGTTGTGGCCGCTCGCGCTCAAAACGCCCCATCATCTTGGCGACGAAATGCTGGGCGTCGGCAGCCGAGCCGCCATTGCCGCACGCCAGGATCTTGCCGCCACCGAGCAGGCTTTCCACCATCAGGTTGGCAGCGTCGGCAATCGGGCCTGCCAGTATTTCGGCGGCAGACAGCTTGGTACGCGCGCTTTCCTCGAATTGGCCCGCAATGCGGTTCAGCAAATCCACGTACTTACTCCCGATCAAAGAGGGGGGATGTTAGCACGTGGTTTTTTGCGAACCGTCCGTGTGCGACGGGTGCGCTCAGGCCACAAGTCCGCATGCTTCATCCAGCCCGAGCATGATGTTCATGCACTGGATGGCAGCGCCGGATGCGCCCTTGCCGAGATTGTCGAAACGCGAGGCCAGTAATATCTGTTCGTCATTGCCGAAAACAAAGATCTCGGCGCGATTGGTTTCATTGCAGGCGGTCGCTGGCAGCAGTCCAGCATCGAGCGCGCCGCTGGCATCCGCAGGCATGACCTTGATGAAGTTTTCGCCCTTGTAGTAGTCGGCGAAGAAAGCCTGCAGCGCCGCAGGTGTCTTGCGCTGCGCGAGTGCGCTGGCGGGCAAGGGCACGGCGACGACCAGACCCTGTGCGAAGTTGCCGACGATGGGCGTGAACAGCGGCAGGTGCTTCAGGCCCGAAAGAGCGCGCATTTCCGGCAGGTGCTTGTGCGTCAGGCCAAGCGCATAGAAGCGCGGGCTCTTCATGCTGTCGGGTAGCTCAGCCGGCTCTTCGTAGCTGGCAATCATTTCCTTGCCGCCGCCGCTGTAGCCGGTCACGGAGTAGGTGGTCACGGCGTAGTCGGGCGACACAATGCCGGCTGCAACAAGAGGGTGCATGAGCAGGATGAAGCCGGTGGCATGGCAGCCGGGGTTCGCTACTTTCTGCGCGTTGCGGATGCGTTCGCGCTGCCCGGCGTTCAGTTCGGGCAGGCCATAGACCCATGCCGGATCAGTGCGATGCGCGGTGCTGGCGTCGATGAAGCGCGTGCGCGTATTGCCCGGCGCGAGCAGGGAGACGGACTCCTTCGAGGCTGCGTCAGGCAGGCACAGGAACACAACGTCCGCGGCGTTGATGAATTCGGCCTTGACGCGTGCATCCTTGCGCTGTGCTTCGGGGATCGTGAGGATCTCGATCTCTTCGCGATTGGCGAGGCGCTCGTCGATCTTCAAACCTGTCGTGCCGTGGCGGCCGTCGATGAATACTTTGTGAGTCATGATGCGATCCCGTTGCTGCGCGTGCGTAGCGCAGCGTTCCAGTGTTGAGCAGTCCGTTATTGTGGAGCCATCCGGGGCGATCTACAACTTTGATAGCGGGCCAGATTGTTGTTGCATGTAAGGAAGACAGGAGGTGTCCGGTCTTATGCTGTGACAGGCCTGCTTTTATCGACATCTGCCTATGTGGACCTGCGTACTGCTTCACGTATTACCTGTTTCCGTGTCATCCATTGCAACACCTCACCCTCACAGGAGTATTTCAAATGGACAAGCAAACCCTCATCCGTGCCGCGCTGGTTTCCGTCATGGCAATTGGTTCCGTCGCCCAGATCGCGGCTGCTGCTGACGAGCCGAAGGAAAAGTGTCTCGGCATCGCCAAGGCCGGTGCCAATGACTGCGCCGCGACCAATGGCTCGCATTCCTGCGCAGGCCAGGCCAAGAAGGACGGCGAACCGACCGACTGGAAGTACGTCACTAAGGGAACCTGCACGAAAATGGGTGGAAAAGTATCCGCCTGAGGCCGGCCGATGTTGCCTGATGGGGGGGCTGCGGTGCCCCCATTTTCAAGTCCAGCATTCAGGAGTTTGCGTGAGACCTGCGAGCAGTTCTGTTCCCGAAGTTGATCGAGCTTGCGCTGGCATCGGCCTGCGTGCGCCGCATTACGCTGAGGTGCTGGAGCGCTTGCCAGGCTTGGGTTTCCTCGAAGTGCATTCGGAGAATTTCTTTCATGCGGGTGGCGCGGCACTGGGTGTGCTGACGCGCACGCGTGAGCACTATTCCTTGAGCCTGCATGGCGTGGGCCTGTCGCTGGCCTCGGCCGACGTGCTGGCACAAGGACATCTCGACAAGCTTGCGGCGCTCGTCGAACGCGTCGAACCTGCACTGGTGTCCGAGCATCTGTGTTGGGGGGCGATCGACGGTGTGCACTTCAACGACCTGTTGCCGTTTCCGTACACTCGCGACGCCCTGACTCTTCTCGTTGAGCGCGTGGATCAGGTACAGGAGCGGCTGGGGCGGCGCATCCTCATCGAAAACCTGTCGGCATACGTGCAGTTTCGCGATTCCGAAATGAGCGAGTGCGAATTTCTTGCAGAGCTGGCGCGTCGCAGTGGCTGTGGCCTGCTGCTCGACGTCAACAATCTGTACGTCAATGCGCAGAATTTCGATTTCGATGCGCGCGCCGAGTTGAACGCCTTGCTGGCCGATGTTCCGGCCGAAACCATCGGCGAAGTCCATCTTGCCGGGCATAGCCGGAATGAGCTGTGCCTTATCGACACGCACGGCAGCCGCGTCTGTGAGGACGTGTGGGCCTTGTATGGTGATGTCATTGCACAGTGCGGCCCGGTGCCCACCCTGATCGAGTGGGATACGGATATTCCTGCGTTGGACGTGCTGCTCGATGAGGCCGCCATCGCTCAGCGTGTGCTGACGCAGAGCGAGGCTGTCCATGTCTGAGGCGGCGTCGTTACTACAGGTGCAGCGTGGCTTTGCGGCCGCCGTGCGCAGTAGCGCGCAACAGCAAAGTACGCTGGTTTTGCTGGACGGCGATGCGGCGCGCAATGCGGCGCTGCTCGCGGTCTATCGCGGTAATGCCGTGGCCAATGCGGGCAAAGCGCTTGGCCTGAGTTATCCCGTGGTCGAGAAGATTGTCGGCGAAGAATTTTTCAGTGGCTTGTGCCGTGCGTTCTGGACTGTTTCGCCCTCGCACAGCGGCGATCTGAACGAATACGGCAGCGGCTTCGCCGACTTTCTCGCGAGCTTTCCGCATGTGGCCGAACTGCCTTATCTGCCTGACGTAGCGTGCGTGGAGTGGCTGGTGCGTCGCGCTCTGCAGGCCGCGGATCACGTGGCTGTCGATATTGCCCGTCTTGCGGAAATAGCGCCTGCCGCGATCAGCTCATTGCGTTTTGACCTGCAACCCGGGTTGGCCGTGTTGTCATCGGCATGGCCTGTAGCGAGCATCTGGCAACAGCATCAAACCGGCTACACCGACGAGATCGACATCAATCTTGATACTGCTGAATGCATTGCCGTGCATCGTCGAGGCTGGCGCGTCGACGTGTTGAGACTGAGTGAGGGCGAGGGCGCGTTCTGGCAAGCGGCGCTGCAAGGCTCGCCACTCGAAACCATGCTCGAAGCGGCCTTTGCCTGTGATGAAAGCTTTGAGGTGCAGGCCGCTCTGCAGACGGGCTTTGCGCTCGAATTCGTTACCGCATTTCATATCGAATGAACAAGCTGGAGAAAAGCATGCCCCTGACACTTCGCAGCATCATGCTAAGCGCAGAGAGACCGATCGCGTGGATCGAACTTCTACAGCCGGTCCTGCTGCTCGCCCTGCGTTTCTATATCGGCTGGGTTTTCATGCGTTCGGGTCTGACCAAGATCGACGACTGGGGCACGACCATCGCGTTATTTACGGACGAATACCACGTGCCTGTCTTGCCTCCGGCGTTGGCCGCCATCGCAGGCGCTGCGGGCGAGTTGTTGTTGTCGCCGCTGCTGATCCTGGGGCTGGCGGGGCGCTTCGCCGCGCTGGGTCTGTTCACGGTGAATGCGATGGCGGTGCTCTCCTACCCGCAGCTCTGGCAGTTTGATTGCCCGGCGGCCATTCAGTCGCATTTCTTCTGGGGCACGTTGATCCTTGTGCTGGCCGCATTCGGGCCGGGTGCGCTGTCGATCGATGCCTGGTTGAAGCGCCGGCTTGCTCTTGCATAGGGCTCCGACAGAAAAGAAAAAGCCCCGCAAAGTGCGGGGCTTTTTCATTGCAGAGCAACGCGAGTTGCTTAGCGTGCCTGCCAGCCGCCATCGACGTTGATGATGGTGCCGTTGAGGTAGTCAGAAGCTGCGGAAGCCAGGAACACGGCCGTGCCGCCCAGGTCTTCCGGCTGACCCCAGCGACCTGCAGGGATGCGGTCGAGGATGGCCTTGTTGCGGGCTTCGTCAGCGCGGATCGGCGCCGTGTTGGCCGTCGAGATGTAGCCTGGAGCGATGCCATTGCAGTTGATGCCCTTGGCGCCGAGTTCGTTGGCGATCAGCTTGGTGATGCCGGCGATACCGTGCTTGGAAGCGGTGTAGCCTGGCACCAGGATGCCGCCCTGGTACGACAGCATCGAGCAGATGTTGATGATCTTGCCCGTGCCGTTGCGGCCGACAACGTGGCGGCAGAAAGCCTGCGACAGGTACATCGGCGCGTACAGGTTGATCTTCATGACGAAGTCGAAGTCTTCTTCCTTGTGCTCAAGGAAAGGTGCGCGACGGATCGTGCCTGCGACGTTGCCGAGGATGTCGACCTTGCCGGCCAGTGCGACGGACTCGTCGATCACGCGTTGTGGCGCGCCAGCTTCGGTCAGGTTGGCCTTCAGATACCAGTACTTGGCGCCGGACTTGGCGATGGCGGCGTCGAGGCCTGCCTTGGTTTCGTCGGCCATCGGCGCGAAGTCAGCGGCGATAACGGAGGCGCCAGCTTCAGCCATCTTGATGGCGATTGCGCCGCCGATGCCTTGTGCGGCGCCGGTGATGAGGGCAACTTTGCCCGACAGATCGAAAGGATTGCTCATTCGTTCACTCTCCCGTGAATTAGGAATCAACTGAAAATCCGCGCAGGGGGCCGGCGGCTGTTTTTGGTGGCCGATGTTGCCCGACCATCAGGAAAGGCCGCAAGTTTAGCCGATCCTCGCCATGGCGGCACGTTTGCGAGCTTGTCCGGCCGCTTTGTGCGCTGCCGTATTGATGCACAGCAAGCTCTGGTGCGGCTAGTACAATGAAAGTCGGACAGTGAGTGGGCTTGGCTTCACCCGCCTTCCGCGTTCAGATGCGCCCGGGTTTGAACGAGCGCTTCAGCAATCGCCAATCAACGGAGAATTGCCCCATGAGCATTTACCGCAGAACTTACTATGCAACCGCGCCCGATTCGATGATCGGTGCTTCCAACAAGCAATTGCGCGACCGCTACCTGTTCACCGAGCTGTTCAGCGCTGACGCGATCAACCTCGACTATTCACACGTCGAGCGCATGGTGGTCGGCGGTGCCGCGCCCGTGTCGAAGAAGCTGGCGCTGCCGACGCAAACCGAACCCGCTTCGGCCGCCGGCAAGCCCTTCCTCGAGCGCCGCGAACTGGGCGCGATCAATGTGGGCGGGGGCAAGGGCGCGATCACCGTTGATGGTCAGCGTTTCGACATGGCGCCCAAGGACGGCATCTACATCGCCATGGGCAGCACTGTCGTCGAATTCGAGTCCGCCGATGCGAGTAACCCGGCCAAGTTCTACATCGTGTCCTGTGCCGCTCACACGCGTCATGAGACCAAGCACATCTCCATCGACAAGGCCGTGCCGCTCGAACGCGGCGCGCCGGAAACCTCGAACGAACGCACCATTTACCAATACGTCGTGCCGACCACGGCCGTGTCCTGCCAGCTGCTGCTGGGCCTGACCATTCTCAAGACCGGCTCGGTCTGGAACACCTGCCCACCTCACCTGCATGACCGTCGTTCCGAGGTGTATTTCTACTTCGACCTGAAGGACGACCAGCGCGTCATGCACTTCATGGGCGAGCCGGAAGACATGCGCCACATCGTCATGGCCAAGGATGAAGCTGTCATGTCGCCGCCCTGGTCGATTCACATGGGCTCGGGCACCAGCAACTACGCCTTCATCTGGGCGATGGCGGGTGAAAATCTTGATTACACCGACATGAAGGTGCTGGATATTTGCCAGTTGAAATGAGTAGTCAGCTGAAATGAACCTTGCTGACTCCGGGAAAGCCTCGCGCATGTCGCGGGGCTTTTTTTCGACCATCATGCTTGCCTGCGCTTGATGGCGACTGTCACCAGTGGGACAGGTGCAGGCGTAGGGCGGAGCTTCTGTGGAGGTTCCGCCAGCCGCCGAGAGGCGGCATCACGCAACGCACGCATCGGCCCTGACCCGGCGGAACAGCTTTGCGTTCCGCCTACCTGAGCTCCGCAAACACCTCGATCAGAATCCGTTCACGTGGATTCGGGTGCTCGCGCAATTTCGAGATGCGTGCAGTCAAGGCCGTGCCGCGATCCAGCGCCGTCGCAATCGGCCCGCTCTGATCGCGGGGCACGTAGCCCAGTACGTGCCCTTGCCAGTCGACACGCACGGCGAGCGGGTCGTGCTTGTTGTCGACTTCGCGCACCAGCGAGAGAGCATCGCCTTCGTGCAACAGCGGCCATACATCTCCGCCCTGGTGATAGCCAACGCCCGCCAGCGTTACGGTTTGCACGCGAACGCGTGTAGCCGCGTGAGCCGAGGCAAACAGCAGTGCAGCAATCAGCAGGAAAATGCGGCTTGCAGCCATTCGATATTCTTGGGGTTGAGTCCGTCGAGCAGCATGGCGTCGAAGCGGCAGTTGCGATTGGCATAGGCGCGACCTGTGCCGGACAACCACATGCGACTAGCGAGAATGATGCGACGCTGCTTGGTCGTGGTGATGCTGCCTGCCGCGCCACCGAAATTTGCGTGCTGGCGAAAACGCACTTCGACGAAAAGTATCGCACCGGCATGTTCCGCGATCAGGTCGATCTCGCCGCCCTTGTAGCGCACGTTGCGCGCGAGAATGCGTGCACCGTGCTTCTCGAGATAACGCGCAGCGAGGACCTCGGCTTTCGCGCCTGACGCGTTATTGGCCGACGCTGCTTGCCCGCCGCAGGCGCGCAGCAGACAATGCCAGACTTCCTGCAATCGGTTTGCCAGCGCCCCCATGCTTCCCCAGTCTGAAGAAAAACCGCTCGATGCGGATGACACGCCCGATTCGACAGGTGTACTCCATCGTTCGCCCGCATTGTATGTGGTGGCCACACCGCTCGGTAACCGCCAGGACATGACCCTAAGGGCATTGGCCGTGCTGCGCGCAGTGGATCTCGTTGCCTGTGAAGACAAGCGCCATAGCCAGCGCCTCTTCGACAGCCACGGCCTGTCACCGCATACCTACGCGCTGCATGAGCACAACGAGCAGGAAGGCGCGACACGCATCATCGAGCGTCTGACGCAGGGCCAGCACGTCGCTTTCGTTAGTGACGCAGGTACGCCGGCCGTTTCCGATCCTGGCGTACGACTCGTCGCGCGTGTGCAGGAAGCGGGCTTCCCGGTGATTCCCGTGCCCGGCCCTTGCGCGGCGATTGCTGCCTTGTCGGCCTCAGGCTTGGCGGCTGCGCGTTTCCAGTTCGTCGGCTTCTTGCCCCCGAAATCTGCAGCACGCCGTGCCAGCATCGAAGCGCTGCGCGGACTGGATGCAGTGCTTGTGTTCTACGAAGCACCGCACCGTGTGCGCGAATGCATCGAAGATCTTGCCGCGGTGCTCGAACCTGAGCGCGAGATCGTCGTCTGTCGCGAACTTACCAAGATGTTCGAACAGATCGTGCGCATGCCGCTTGCTGACGCATCTGCCTGGATTGCCGCGGACCCGAATCACGAGCGCGGGGAGTTTGTGATCCTCGTCGGCACGCGACCCGCAACCGAAGGCATTTCGCCCGAAGCACAACGCGTACTCAAGATATTGCTGCCGGAGGTGCCGCTCAAGCTGGCCGCCAAGCTCGCGGCCGAAATGACCGGCGCGTCAAAGAACGCGTTGTACGACTATGGTTTGTCCTTGAAGACCTGAAGGCGGGGTTCTGTCTAGAACGGATTGGCGGATGGCATTACGACGCCTTTTGGGCGATCGGGAGTGCTGCGTCGAGCTGCGTCGACGAGACGTTGCCGTTCTGCTTCTGCGCGTCGGACGTCCTCTTGGCGTCGATAATCATCTTGCCGTTGTTGCTCGCGTGCTTGGCTCTGAAGCTCCCGGCTCTTGCGTTCTTCCTCGCGCCGCCGATTTTCTTCGGCGCTCTGCAGACGCCGCGAAGTATTTTCGGCATCCGCGATGGAGCGTTCGCGTTCGCGTTCGGCACGCTCGCGTTCGGCGCGCTCTTCGCGCTCGCGCTTCTGATCGTCATAGATGGCGCGGGCATTTGCGCCATCCGCGTCTGTCTTGGCTTCGATCTGTCTGTCGTGCTCCCTGGCTTTTTCCATGAGTAGAAGCTGTGCTTCGCGCGCGGCTTTGAATTCCTGTGCGGCGTCACGTTGCGCTTTGTAGACGGAATAGATCAGACCGAGCAAGACCAGTCCAATCACGACTTTGGCGCGGCCAGACAGAAGCGGTTTGTTGAGCGATTCGAGATCGATATTGGGCTCCGGCGGCGCCAATACGGGCGCTTGCAGCCTGGCGTCATAAGCGTCGCGTCGAGACGGATTGCCCAAGGTGAAGAATGCGTCCTTGATGAGGTTGAAGGCTGTTTCCTGAGACATATCGTTGTGAGTAGGCAGGCGGCTTTCTTCATACATCGCCGTAAGCCTGTCGAAGGCTGCACGAATGGCCCCCTCACTGGCCGATTGGCTCACCTCCAGCAAATCGTAAAGCGATTTTTTGCTACTCATCTAATTCCTTTTTCGTGACCGTCACCGAAACAAACGGCGTCCGTCAATGCGATTGTGAAGCCGGAAGGATAAGCAGACCACCTGTTGCTTCACAACTGCCCCTGCAGGTATTTATGCTGTCGAATGTCAGTTTTGTCGCGTGGATGTCATCGATGAAGCTCTGCGACTCGGTTTCAGTTTCGCGAAAAAAGCTGCTTATCCCGTCTCTCTTGATTTTCGCCGTGTGGTTGCGAGAGTTGGTGGGGAAGCTATGCAACTGTCCGTGTGGGCGCTAGTGGACAGAAGATACCTTTGGGGCAATCGCTCCTTCGGGCGTTGAGCCCGAGGTGCTAAATGGGGCGCCTGTGCTGCGCCTGACGCAGAAACTCGCTCAATAGTGGACCACTGTCGAGGAGCGCGTTGCTTTGCGGGGTGTGGAATTCCGGGTGCCATTGCACACCATAGACGAAGCCGTTTCCGGTCCAGCGGATGGCTTCGACGATCTGGTCCTGGGGCGAATGTGCTTCGACGATCAGCCCGTTGCCGAGTTCCTTCACGGCCTGGTGATGGATGCTTGTGACATGTGGTGCGTTGTCATTCGGGTAGAGCCTCTCCAGGATTGAGCCCTTGTTGAATGCGATGACGTGCGTATGGGCATCGTAGGCGTCGCTATCGACGTGGCCAAATGCGCCTGCCACCTGTGTGGAGACGTCCTGGAAGAGCGAGCCGCCGAAAGCCACGTTGATAAGCTGGCAGCCGCGGCAGATGCCGAGTACCGGCTTGTTCTGGATAACGCATTCCCAGATCAGGTCGAGTTCGTAGAGGTCGCGTATGCGGTCACCATTCCATTCGGGGCGTAGCGCTTCCTCGTTGTAGCTGGCCGGGCTGACATCTGCACCGCCTTGCAATACGAGGCCGTCGATGGCACGCACATAGTCGCCCACCTTGACTGCTGCGCGACGTAGCGCGCCTTCGGCGGCGAGTGTCGGCAACATGAAGCACAGCGCACCTTCGGCAAGAATCCAGTGAGCAATGGATTGCTCGAGGTATTGCAGTGACTTGCCACGAAAACCGAGCTCTGCAGGCGGCTTGTGCATCAGCCGCGCGCTGATGCCGATGCGCAGGGGTGTCGCCAGTGTGGTGGCAGGAATCGGTTCTATCTGCTCTCGCGCCATTGCAAGGCCTGTTGCCAGACGAGGTCACCGAATGACTGGTTGCGTTGAAAGACCGAGCGCATCCATTGCGCGTCATTGCCCGTCGTGCAGACCTCTCCCAGCGACGCCAGCCATGCTGCCGTGCCGAGTTCCGCCGCGTGGGGTGCGAGCTTGTCGAGGGTGGCGAGCAGGTCGTCGCGCATCGGGATGCGCTGCTTGCTGACGGGGTCTATGACGCAGCCGTCCAGGCCGTAACGGGCTGCCTGATAGCGGTTGTAGGTGTAGACCGCGTACAGCGATTCGTCGATAACGAAGGGGCGCTCGACCAGCAGGTAGCGGCAGACGGTTTGCGCATAAGCGGCGAGGGCGATGGCGCGCTGCACCGTCAGTGGCGTGTCGCAGATGCGGATTTCCACGGTGCCGAATTCCGGCTTGGGGCGGATGTCCCAGTAGAAGTCCTTCATGCTTTCCACGACACCGAAGCTGCGCATGCTCTCGTAGTAGTCAAGGAAGTCGCTCCAGCGTTTCGCCAGTGGCGCACGACCTGACAGCGGGAAGGCTGAGATCGCATTGAGGCGTGAGGAGTCGAACGCGGTGTCGACGCCCTGGTAATACGGCGAAGCGGCAGACAGTACGATGAAGTGCGGCAGATAGCGGGACAGCGCATGCAGCAGGAACATGGCTTCGTCGCCATTCGGGCAACCGACGTGTATATGCTGGCCGAATACGGTGAACTGTTTGGCGAGGTAGCCGTACATCTCGCCGAGTTGATGAAAGCGCGGCTTGTCGAACAGCTTGCGGTCTGCCCAGTGCTGGAATGGGTGTGCGCCGCCGCCGCAGATGAGCAGGTTGAGTTTGTCGGCGGCACTCACCAGCGTATCGCGCACATCCAGCAACTCGATGGCGAGGGTGTCGCAGCGCTTGTGGATTTGCCGGGTGGACACCTCGATCATGCTTTCGGTGATCTCGGGCTTGAAGTCGCCGCGGTGCTCACGCCGTTCGATCAGGCCCAGCAATTCCGTAGCGCCGCGCGTGAGGTCGGCGTCGAGACGGCTGACGACTTGCAGCTCCAGTTCCACGCCCAGCGACAGTGTGTCGGATTGCGAGAACACCATCGGATCTGCTTCAGCAGCTTCAGGCGTCTGCATGTTTTCAATTTCCGTCTGGCTCATGTGGCCTCCCTGGTTTCGTCGGCGCGTTTCAAGGCGAACTGCAGCAAGGGCGGTGTCAGCAGTTCCATGAGGGCCAGTGCGGAGAGAACGATGGCCGCCATCTGCGCGCCCACTGAAGGCCAGATGGCCATCGTGCGCTCACTCCAGATCAGTGCGGCACCCGACATGGGCAGCATGCTGACGGCCAGCAGCGACGCCTTGCGGTAACTGAGGCCGCTGGGCTTGGCGAATGTGAATATGCCAATGGTCTTGCCGAGGGCGCGCGCGGCAATCAGCGCGAACACCGGCGCAATCGCCCCTTTCAGCGAGTCGGGATTGAGCAGCGCGCCGGTCGACACGAAGACCACGATCAGCGCGAGTCGCCCGACAAGGCCGAAGTCCATCGGCTGCAGACGTCGCCGGCTGTCGAGCGTGCGGCTGAGGACGCCTGCGGCCAGCAAGCTGACCGTGACCGACAGTTGCAGTGCCGTGGTGAGGGCGACCGAGAACACGATGAGTGCAATGGCCGCGAGCGTCTGGTTGTTGTGTTCTGGTTTGAGCCTTGCTGGAAACCACAATACGGCATACGCAATGACAAGCCCCAGCAGGGAAGAACCGAGCATCAGGTAAAGCGGGTGAAGTACCGCGAGTTCAATGCTGGACGCATTTTGTGCGTGGTGTTGCCACGCATAGGCTACGCCGAGTGCGACGAAGGCATAGCAGCTGCCGAGTGCGCAGAGTAGTTGCAGACGCTCGGTGACGGGGCCGCGCGCACTGCTGTCCTTGCACACACCGAGCACGACGGCCGGGCCGGTGGCGGCGGCAACGCCCGCGCTGAGCAGGGCCACGACTACCGGGACATCCAGGAAGTACAGCAGGGCGCCGACGCAGAGAAAGGCCAGTATGGATTCCGCCAGGCTGATGGCGATTAGCCACGGGTTGCGACGCAGCCAGCCGAGATCCACGCGCTGCCCCAGCTCGAACAGCAGCAGACCGAAAGCGAACTCGAAAAACGGCCGCAGCAGCGGCAGGATGTCTGGCGTAAATAATTGCGTGACGGCTTGCCCAAGCGCTGCACCAAGCAGCACATAACCCGTGATGCGTGGCAGGCGCAGGATGCGTAAGACAAGCTCGCCGAACACCACAGCGCCTAGCAGCGCCAGCGCCGCCCAGCCGACATTGTCGATGCTCAAGGGCCCGGTGGGCAGAAAGAACAGTGAATCCATCTCTCCTCCATGTCGAATGGTTCTATATGTTGCACGCGGCAAGTTGGGGCGCCCAAGTGCCGCAGCGCTTTTGTTTGGCGATCGGAAGCACCGCGAACGATGGTGGGGGATAGTGCCAGGGCACCACATGAAACTCCGGCAGCTGGCCCACGCTGGCCGGATGCGCTACAGAGGAGTTTTTCCGAATCTTGAAAGCGCCGGAGCCGCTAGCTCATGCGAATGGCAGCGAAGCTGACGCCGCATCGGCATCGGCGAGTCCAAAGACCGACAACATAGACCGTTCTGTTCGAGAGCGGCCGATTTATAAAGGTTCCGCCGTTTTGCTTCTGTGGTCTAGCGAACGGACAAGCCGAACCGGGCTAAACTTCGGGGAAAATCCTGATCCTCACCTGATCTCAACCCGTTACCAGATACCGCGCCATGCAACAGATTTCCATTACCCGCCCCGACGACTGGCACATCCATCTGCGCGATGATGCGTCGCTCGCGACGACCGTGCCCGACGCCGCAAAACAGTTCGGCCGCGCCATTGTCATGCCCAATCTGCGGCCGCCCGTAACAACAGTAGTGCAGGCGGCGGCCTACCGCGAGCGAATTCTGGCGGCGGTTCCGGCGGGTTTAAAGTTTGATCCGCTGATGACGTTGTATCTGACAGATAACACCCCACCTGATGAGATGGATCGGGCGAAGGCGAGCGGGTTCGTGCATGCGGTCAAGCTGTATCCGGCTGGCGCAACGACGAATTCGGACGCCGGAGTGACGTCGATCGACAAGGTTTCTGCCACGCTCGAGCGTATGCAGAAACTTGGTTTGCCCTTACTTGTACATGGCGAGGTGACGCATGCTGATGTGGATGTCTTTGATCGCGAGCGCGTCTTTATTGATCGCGTATTTCTACCACTCCAAAAAACGTTCCCTGGCCTGCGCACGGTCTTCGAGCACATTACGACTGCCGAAGCGGCACAGTTCGTAAGCGAAGCAGGGGATAACGTGGCGGCGACCATCACCGCCCATCATCTGCTGATGAACCGCAATGCGCTGTTTGTGGGTGGCATCCGCCCGCACAACTACTGCCTGCCTGTCCTGAAACGCGAGACGCATCGTGCGGCGCTCGTTGCGGCTGCGATTTCCGGCAATCCGCGCTTCTTCCTCGGCACGGACTCTGCGCCACATGCTCGCAGTACCAAGGAAGCGGCCTGCGGCTGTGCGGGTTGCTACACCGCCAATGCGGCCATCGAGTTGTACGCCGAAGCCTTCGATGAGGCCGGTGCGCTCAACATGCTGGAAGCCTTTGCCAGCCACAATGGCCCCGACTGGTACGGCCTGCCGCGCAATACCGACCGTATCAGCCTGACGAAGGAAAGGTGGAAAGTACCTGCGGCGATCGACTACCTGCCCGGTGATCCGCTGGTGCCTTTGCGCGCGGGCGAAAGCATTGCCTGGCGTCTTGCCTGATCACCACAAGGATTGATATGAAGCGGCTGGCCTGGCTCCCGCTGTTACTGATCGTTGGGCTCACGGGCTGCGAGAACAGCGGAGCTTCGTTCATGATCGATGGCAACAAGGACCACTCCATCAGCCTGCTGCGCGAGCAGCGCTACCTGTGGAGTGGTGAGGTCGAGCAGATGCTGGTGCCCGCGCGCTTTCCTGCCTGTCAGCGGCGTGTGGCCATTGCGCCCGACAGCAAGAACTTCACCGAAATGAAGCTGTACCAGAACGACAACTACCTGTACGTCGTGCAGCAGGGCACGCACTGGTGGGCGGTCGGTACCGAGGCCTGCCAGGTGCAGGTCTTCAAGACGCCACCGGTTGATCCGGGTGATCTGATCGGCAGCTTCCAGAAGAAGGATGGTGCGCTGGTGTTTGTTCCTTTGGTGCAGCCCGCAGCCAAGTAATTCGGCGCCTGATTAGGTCGCTACGTTTCCAGCCCCTATAATCGCGCCGGGAAGTTCGCCAGGCAGTCGCGGTGCGCCTTGTGCGTATCGAGGAAAGTCCGGGCCCCGCAGAGCAGGATGCCGGCTAACGGCCGGGCGTTATAAGCCGAGCGACGCAAGTCGGTTGGCCCAAGGCGACGGAAAGTGCAACAGAGAACAGACCGCCGATGGCTCCGCAAGGAGATCAGGTAAGGGTGAAACGGCGAGGTAAGAGCTCACCGCAGGACTGGCGACAGGACTGGCACGGTAAACCCCATCCGGGGCAAGGCCAAATAGGGGAGCGTCGATGCGGCTCGCAGAGCTCCCGGGTAGGCTGCTAGAGCCATGCAGTAATGCATGGACCAGAGGAATGACTGCCCCGCAGTCGCAAGACTGCGCGACAGAACCCGGCTTATCGGCGGACTTCCCAATCTCCGATTTCCATGCCTCATGGCTCGCGGCATTTTCATGCCACTTGAATGACTTGTATCGCCTCGGTTTGTCGGCTGTCTTCCCGCGCGCCGAGGCTTCTTGTCCTACACGTTTTCTCGTTCTCGTCCGATTAGCTTCGGCGTGGATCTGTCCGACACTTCAAACCAAGAACTCTTCCCGCAAGCGCGGGTATTTGATTGGCCACATGGAGATTGTCATGGCACACGCAAACGATCCACGTCAGAACGATTTTCTCGCATCCATGCCTGCGCCTGTCTGGGCGCAGTTGAACAAGTATCTGGAGTTCGTCGAAATGGAGCCCGGTGACGTGCTCTACGAATCCGGCAGAGAGCTGAAGTATTTCTACTTTCCGACAACCTCCATCGTGTCGCTCTTGTATGCAATGGAAGACGGTGCTGCGCCGGAAATTGCCGTAGTGGGCAAGGAAGGCGTCATCGGCATTGCCTTGTACTCCGGCGACGACGGCAATCCGATCCGCGCTGAAGTACAGTGCGGCGGGCTGGGCTACAGGATCAGGGCCCGATATATTGCAGAGGCGGCCGATCAGTCCGCCGAATTGCTGCAATTACTGCTGAACTACACCAAGTCCGTCATGCGGCAGATGGTGCACACGGCCGTGGCCAATGGCTATCACTCTATCGAGCAACGTCTATGCCGCCGCTTGCTGCTTGGGCTGGATCGCCTGCAGTCCAACCAGATCGCCATGACGCACGAGGTGATTGCCTCCGTGCTGGGTGTGCGACGTGAAGGCGTCACTGAAGCCGCCCGGAAATTGCAGTCGGCGGGTTTGATCGAATACAGCCGCGGGAAGATTACTGTCATCGACCGGCAGGGGCTGGAAGCGCGGGCGTGTGGCTGCTATCACAGCCATACCGAGCAGTACGCGTAATTTGAAAGCATATTCTCCGAAGACTCCTTGCGGCCCCACGTGGTGACGCAAGGTCTTCGGAGCGCCTGCTTTTGTATTCTTGTAGGACTGCGCTGACACGAAATGTCGTCATTGGCGGATTGCCAACCCGCTTAAACGGCATGAAAATCGGGCATTGCTTCCATAATAAGTAGCCAACAAAATGATCCGGCATATACAAGTCCTGCCAATATCGCCACGCGGTGCCCGGTGTGATGCCTTCGACATTTTCTGAGCCACAAGCTGCCCCGGCTGTCCTGAAGCTCTTCGTTGTCGAAGACAGTCCCGCAATCAGTGAGAACCTGATTGCAACGCTGGCGGAAATGCTGGAAGTCGAGCCACTGGGTTGCGCGCGCGACGAGCGTGCTGCCATTGAGTGGATGCTTGCACCTGATGCGCGCTGCGATCTCATGATCATCGACATCTTCTTGAAGGCGGGTAGCGGCCTGGAGGTGTTGCGTCGTGCGAAGGTGTTGCGACCGGAGGCCAAGCTGGTGGTGCTCACCAACTACGCCACCCCTGATATGCGACGTCGTTGTGATCAACTCGGGGCAGACAGGGTGTTCGACAAATCTGCAGAACTTGAGCAACTATTCAGCTATTGCGAATCGCTCGTGGAGGCGTCGTGATCGCCGGGGCAGCGATTACTGAATCAGCCCGTTCTTGAGGGCATAGTAGGTGAGGTCGCTGTTTGATGTCAGTTTCAGTTTTTCCATCACGCGTGAACGATATGTGCTGACGGTTTTCACGCTCAACGCCATGCTATCGGCGACATTGCCGACGGTTTCACCCTTGGCCAGCCTCAGGAATACCTGAAACTCTCTTTCGGAAAGCTGCTCATGAGGCAAGGCATCGCTGTTGGCCCCCAAACCGTCAGCCAGCAGTTCGCCGACGGTCGCCGAAATGTATTTTCGGCCCTGGGCCACCATCCGGATCGCCTTGATGATCTCTTCCGGGTCACACTCCTTGTTCAGGTAACCACTTGCTCCCTGGCGGAGCAGGGTGGTGGCGTAATGCGTTTCGGGAAAGCCGCTCAGGATGAGGACTGGCAAGCCAGGCTCACGTGCCTTGATGGCTGCCAGCAGATCGACGCCATTCTGGTCGGGCATCGATAGGTCAAGAACAATGACATCAGCTACTCCACGTCGCACAATGTCCAGAGCTTCGGCGCCAGTGGACGCTTCGCCCGTAATCTCGAAATCCATTTCTTCCGAGAGGAACTGGCGCAGACCCGCACGCACGATGGCGTGGTCATCAACAATAGCGATACGGATCATTTCGGGCTCACCATGGGATGTACTGCACTTTGTGGAGTGTAAGTTATGCGCGTAAAACTCGCACGGGTCAGGACGCGGATAGAGCGTAGCGCCTTCTTTTTTCCGCTCGCAGTCATCCTCGCCGGACTCATGATCCTGATTAGCGAATCGGCATATAACGGGGCGCGCAACAACCTGACAGAGTTGGGGCTGATGGGGAGAGCACGTCTTGAGCTGTTCTCCCTCGTGCAGCGCATGACCGATGCCGAGTCCGCTCAACGCGGCTACATCCTGACGTCCCGCAAGGAGTATCTGACGCCTTACTACTCTGCCGACAAGGACGTTCGCGCCGGCCTGGCATCGCTCAAAAGCGTGTATGCCCAAGTCGGGCACACCAATTCGGAGCGCCTGCGAGCCGAACTTGAAGACATCGTCAATGCGAAACTGAAAGAGCTCCAGACTTCAGTCTATTTGTATGACAGAGGTATGCCCGCTGCAACCCGGGAGTTGATGCTGAGTGACGTCGGGCGCTCGCAGATGGTGGCCATCAGGAAAATAGCCAAGGATATTCTGGATTCAGAGAACGAGGCCATTGCCAATGGCTTGAAGAGTGTGTTCGATGCTTTGTTGCTGAACCGTGTGGGTGTGGCAGCCATGACGGCAATCAGTCTGCTGATGTTGGGAATGTTCTTGCGCAAGGGGCGTCAGCTCGACTTGCAGCGTAATGAGCAGCGTGCCGAGCTGCAGATCGAACGAGATCGGCTGGAGATCGAGGTTCGGCGCCGTACGGCGGAGCTGACTGAATTGGCGCGGCATCTGCAGACTGCGCGCGAGGATGAGCGCGCCAGACTTGCGCGTGAACTGCATGATGAACTGGGCGCAACACTGACGACGGCCAAGCTTGACGTAGCGCGTATCCGGCGGAAATTGCTGGCGGCGCCCGACCTCCTGGAGCGCATTGATCACCTGACGCTTGCTTTGAGTAACGGTATCGCGCTCAAACGCCGGATCATCGAGGATTTGCATCCTTCAACGCTAAGTCAGTTTGGTCTTTGCCCGGCAATTGAGATCCTCTGCAGGGAGTTTGATGAGCGACTCGATTGCAGGATCTCCGTGAATGTCGCCCCCGTGACGCTGTCTCAGAGCGCGGAGTTGACTGTCTTCAGGCTGGTTCAGGAAACGCTGACCAATATTGCCAAGTACGCCAAAGCCAGCAACGTGGAGGTCTTTCTCGCTGAACGGGATGGCTCGGCAGTGATACGCGTAATTGACGACGGTGTCGGGTTTGATCCGAAGTCTGTGGCGCGTTCCACGCATGGCCTGCTCGGCATGTATTTCCGGGTGGAGGCGGAAAATGGCGAGTTATTCGTCGTCTCCTCTCCCGGCGCAGGAACCCGCATAGAGGCGGTTTTGCCCATGAGTGAGCCGCCCATTGTTGCTGAATCCGATCTGCGGAACGACGCGCCTGCCGGGCACGTATGACGGCATCAGGCCTTGTGTCTGAATGGCGGTTTCACCTTCGTGTTTTCCTCGCTGCATGCACATGAGCACGGTGCGCGTGTAGGCGCCGTCCTACCCCGTGCCGGCCTGCACGCCGACTCCCATCGACGGCCTGCACCTATCAAATCACTCACTGCTGACGCATACAGTTGAATCATCGCAGCGCGTGTTGCGACACGACCGGAACTGGGATTCACCTCAGTCTTTACAGGAGAACGTGATGCTTCACTATGCTGTCGTATTCTTTGTGATTGCGCTCATTGCCGCGTTGTTCGGCTTCGGCGGCATTGCCGCCGGTGCTGTCGGCATTGCCAAGGTGCTGTTTGTCATCTTTGTCATCATGGCTTTGGTGACTTTTTTGCTGAGCTTCATTCGCAGGCCCTGAGCCGGAGCCGAGTGGGCGCTGGATCGTTAATCATCAGGTATTGAAGCGACGCATGCGCGTTGCCTCATCGCGGTCCAGGCATACGCACGAAAGGACTTTGATCATGACCAAGGAAATCTCTCTGCCTCTCAAGCTGCTGACTGTTGCGGCCGTCACGTTTGCTCTTGCTGCCTGCAGCAAGGATGACGACACGACTGCGGGTCAGAAACTCGACTCCGTTGTGGCAAGTGCTGAACAGCATGCCAACGATGCGAAGTCAGAGGTTGTACAAGGCATGGCCGCTGCCAAGGAAGGCGCCAAGGAAGCTGCGGCCGATATCGCTGACAAGGCGGGCGATGCAGCCATCACGGCTGGGGTGCATGCAGAGCTGGCCAAGGATGCTGGCCTCAGCACACTGTCGATCGACGTGGATACCAATGGCGGCAAGGTGTCGCTGCACGGTACCGCGCCTGATGCGGAAGCGCGCGCACGTGCAGCGCGCCTGGCAGGCAGCGTTAAGGGCGTGATAGACGTTGATAATCAGCTGGAAGTTGCCAAGTAAGCTGGCTGCTTGAGCTGCTATCCAGCTAGTACAGCAGGCGTTTTCTGACACGCAGCATGCGTGTCGATCAGAGCGCCAGGGTGCCAACGGGTCTCGCGGCTACAACCAAGCCTGTTGACATTCATCCGCTGGATGAATGTCAACAGGCTTGGTTGTTCACGCGTACCGCAATCACGTTTCCCCGCTCTACGGCAGGGTGAATGGCGGCCAGGAGCTATCGCGCCCGGCCAATAGTTCGGCGCCTGTCACCAGGTCGGCGTCCAACACTACCTGCCGTTGAGCAGGCTCCGCAGGTCTGTCGCGCTTCACTCTGCTGGCAGCTAGCGCAGCACGTCGTTCCCTCTGCGGGAACAACCTTCCTCCCGTTTGTCCCCCTTTCTCTCCCCTTTCTCCAAACCCCTGTTTTAACTGGCATTCCGCCAAGTTATCTGCTTGACCGACTTTTTCTTTCCATCTAAAGTGGTAAGAAGTGGTGGAAAATGGGTAAAAGTGGATAAGAGTAGGCTCCCCGTGGGGGAGACGCTCTGTCCAGGTCACGAAAGGGAGTGCATGTTCCAAGGCGCTGCAGCGCTGAGTCTTGATGCGAAAGGACGCCTCGGCGTACCTGCACGGCATCGTGACGCGCTGACGGTGGCCTGCAGCGGGCGCCTCGTGTTGACCGCCAATCCCCACAAATGCCTGTCGATCTACCCCGAGCCGGAATGGCTGCCCATTCGTGACCAGCTCACGTCGTTGCCCGGCATGGATCTGCGTGTTGCGCAAGTCAAGCGCCTGCTGCTGGGCTTTGCGCGCGAGGAAGAGATGGATGCGTCAGGTCGCGTATTGATCGCGCCTGAACTGCGTGAATGGGCCGGACTGGAAAAACAGGTGTGGCTGGTCGGGCAGGGCAAGGGATTCGAGTTGTGGTCGGACGAGCGCTGGCGCGCGCAGCAGGACGAGTTGCTGGCACAGCTGAGCTCCAGTGGTATGCCGGCGGGGCTGGAAAGCCTGCAGCTGTGAGTGCGGAGTACAGCCACGTCACGGTATTGCTGCAGGAGGCGGTAGATGCGTTGGCAATCAGGCCTGAAGGCACGTATGTGGATGCGACCTTCGGGCGTGGCGGGCACAGCCGGGCGATTCTTGCTGCATTGGGGCCGACGGGACGCTTGATCGCATTCGATCGCGACCCGGCCGCAGTGGAAGCGAGCAAGGCCTTGGCGGACAAGAGATTCACCCTGGTGCACGAGCCGTTCTCGGCTCTCGCAGAAGAGCTGGATGCGTTGGGCGTGACGAAGGTGGATGGCGTTTTGATGGACATCGGTGTGTCGTCTCCGCAGCTGGACGACCCCGAGCGGGGAATGAGTTTTCGATTCGATGCGCCGCTGGATATGCGCATGGATACAACAAGGGGCGAGTCGGTTTCGCAATGGCTGGCACGGGCGACCGTCGCCGAAATCGCAAACGTGGTGAGGGATTACGGTGAAGAACGGTTTGCTTATGCGGTTGCAAAGGCGATTGACGCTGCTCGGGCGGGGGGCGTTATTGCTACCACAGGACAACTTGCCGCGATCGTGGAGAAGACCGTCCGTACGCGCGAGCCGGGGCAGCACCCGGCGACACGCACGTTCCAGGCTCTACGGATTTTCATCAACCGCGAGCTCGAGGAGCTATCGCTAACACTGCCGCAGGCCGTTGCGCGGCTCGATGAGGGAGGACGTCTGGTGGTGATCGCCTTCCATTCGCTGGAAGACCGCATCGTGAAGCGCTTCATGCGCGATCACTCGCGTCCGCCTGCCTTGCCGCGTGGCCTGCCGATTCGTGAAGCGGATCGGCCGCGCCCGGCGCTTGATCTGGTAGGCAATGCGGTGCGCCCCTCGGTTGGCGAAGTGCGCGATAACCCGCGTGCACGTAGCGCCACCATGCGTGTTGCACAGCGCACGAGCGCGCCCTTCGTGGAGGCCCAAGCGTGATCCGCATCGCCGCCATCCTGGTCATGCTCGCCGTCATCAGCGCGTTGAGCGTCGTCCATCTGCAGTACCAGTCGCGCAAGCTGGTCACCTTGCAGGAGCGGGAACAAGTACATACGCACGCACTCGAAGCAGAGTGGACGCAGCTGCAGCTGGAAAACAGTACGTGGGCTGCGCCGGTTCGCGTCGAGAAGATTGCGCGCGAACGTCTCGCCATGCAGCACCCGTCGCATGAGGCCCTGGTGTCAGTCGAATCCTCGCAAGGCGTTTCTCGCCTGGAGATGCGGCGATGAAAAAATCCTACACCTTCAACCACAATCCGCTGCTGTCGGAGCGCCTGCCATTGTGGCGGGCGCGTTTCGTTCTGGGACTGTTGCTGCTCGGGATGTGCGGACTTGTCGGACGTGCAGTGTGGCTGCAGGGGGTGAATCGCGATTTCCTGCAGGCCAAGGGCGAGTCGCGCTATGGCCGCACGCTGACGCTGACTGCAACGCGCGGCAGAATACTCGATCGTCATGGCGAGCCTCTGGCCATGAGCACGCCGGTGAAGTCGGTCACGGCAATCCCCGATATGGCAACGCTGACGGTGGGGCAGGTCGCGCAGCTGTCGAAAATTCTTGGCGTGCCGCTCGAGGACATCAATCGCAAGCTCGCCAGCAGCAAGGATTTCGTTTTCCTCAAGCGCGAAGTGCCGCCAGATGTGGCTGGACGCGTAGCGGCATTGAAGTTGCCCGGCATTCACAGTGCGGACGAGTATCGTCGCTACTACCCCGTGGGCGACGTGACTTCGCACGTGGTGGGCTTTACCAATGTCGACGACAAAGGCCAGGAAGGTATCGAGCTGGAGATGGAGTCGGCGCTTGTCGGCAAACCGGGTTCACGGCGCGTCATCAAGGATCTTTACGGATCGATTGTGGAAGACGTGGAGTCGATTCGCCGTCCGCAGAACGGCAGCGACATCGTCCTCTCGCTTGATTCGAAGATTCAGTATCTGGCCTTCAGCGCGCTGAAACAGGCCGTGGAGCGGACGCGTGCCAAGGCCGGCGCAGTCGTCGTGCTCGACGCCAAAACCGGCGAGGTGCTGGCACTGGTCAACAACCCCACCTTCAATCCGAACAATCGCGTCAAGCTGACCGGCGAAATGCTGCGCAATCGCGTGTTTACCGACGTGTATGAGCCGGGTTCGACAATGAAGCCGTTCATTGCCGGCATGGCACTCGAGTCGAACCGCTATCGGCCAACAACGATGATCGAAACCTCCGGCGGACAGATGACGCTGGATGGCGCGACCATTCACGACTCGCACGCGCACGGTGCGCTGAGCGTTGCGGAAGTCATCCAGAAATCGTCGAACGTCGGCGCCGCAAAAATCGCACTGACATTCCCGCCCGAACACATGTGGAAGCTGTATGACAGCCTTGGCTTCGGTCAGTCGCCACGCACCGGTTTCCCGGGCGAGGTGGGTGGGCGTTTGCGTCCCTACAAGACGTGGCGACCGATCGAGCAGGCCACCATGGCGTTCGGACACGGGGTCTCCGTGACGCTGATGCAGATGGCGCATGCGTACATGGCGCTGGCGCGCGATGGCGAAATGATCCCGCTCTCGCTGACCCGAATGGACTCGGCGCCAATGCGCGGCCAGCAGGTGTTCAGCCCGGAAGTGACGCGGGAGGTTCGCAGCATGCTCGAAATGGTGGTGGCCGATGGCGGCACCGCTCCGCAGGCACGCATTCCCGGCTACCGCGTGGCGGGCAAGACGGGGACGGCACACAAGCTCGAAGGCGGGCGCTATGTGAACAAGTACGTCGCCTCGTTCATTGGCTTTGCGCCAGCGTCCGACCCACGTTTCGTGGTGGCCGTCATGATCGACGAACCCAGTGGCGCCAGCTATTACGGTGGCGATATTGCCGGCCCGGTATTCGCTCAGGTCATGAGTGGCTCGCTGCGTACGATGGGTGTCCGTCCTGATGCGCCCATCTTGCCGACACAGGTTGCGCGGCAAACCGTGGCGCCCCTTCCTGCGCCGGAGAATATGTGATGGTGAGGACCCTGCCGTGACCACTCCTCTCGCCGCCGCCCTGCTGGCTTTGTTGCGCGCAGAGGGCATTGTGCCGAATCGCGTCTGTGCGGATTCACGTCGCGTGCAGCCGGGCGATATCTTTCTGGCATACCCGGGGCAGGCTAACGACGGCCGCATGTTCATTGCTGACGCGATCACCAAGGGCGCGGCCGCAGTAGTGTGGGAGCGTGAAGGCTTCGAGTGGAGCGAACAGTTCAGCGTACCTAATGTACCCGTGGATCAATTGCGCTGGCTCGCGGGCGACATTGCTGACGAGGTCTTCGCCCACCCATCCGAGTCGCTGTGGATGGTCGGCATCACCGGTACCAACGGCAAGACTTCCGTGTCGCAATGGCTGGCGCGTGCCTTCACCGATCTGGGCAAGCGCTGCGCCGTCATCGGTACGCTGGGCATGGGCTTTCCCGGCCGTCTCGATCCGAGCGTCAATACCACGCCGGATTCGATTGTCCTGCACGAACAACTCGCGCGCCTGAAAGCGGAAGGTGCCGAGGCGGTGACGATGGAGGTGTCGTCCATCGGGCTTGACCAGGGGCGCATCAATGGCTGCCGTCTCGATATTGCCGTGTTCACCAATCTGACGCGTGACCACCTCGACTACCACCACACCATGGACGCCTACGCGGCGGCCAAGGCGCAGCTTTTCAATCAAGCCGGGCTGCGTTTCGCGGTGCTGAATTTTGACGACATCATGGGCGTCTCCCAGGCGCGCCGTCTCGAAGCGACTGGTGTTGAAGTGGTGGGCTACACGCTGATCCCCGACAACGTCGACGCTGCGCCAGCCAAGTATGTTCTGGTCGCAGAGCAGTTGCGCAATACTCCTACGGGCATGCGCTTTATCGTCTGCTGTAGCGGTCAGCGCGAAGAACTCGTGGTCGGCTTGGTCGGCCAGTTCAATATATCCAATCTTCTCGCCGTGATCGGCGTACTCATGGAATCGGGCTACAGCTTTGCACAAGCTGTCGATGCAGCCCGCCGTCTGACACCGCCAGAAGGCCGCATGCAGACCCTCGGCGGCGTCGGCGAACCGATGGTTGTCATTGATTACGCACACACTCCGGATGCGTTGGAACAGGCGATCCTTGCCCTGCGCCCGACCGCCCACTCGCGCGGCGGTCGTGTCATTTGTGTGTTCGGCTGTGGCGGTGATCGCGATCCGGGCAAGCGCTCGATGATGGGTGAGGTGGCTGTGCGGCTGGCGCATCAGGTCATCATCACCAGCGACAACCCGCGCAGCGAAAGTCCCGAAAGCATTCTCGATGATATTGCCCGCGGCGCCCCGCAAGCGCAGCGCATCACGGATCGCGCGACGGCTATTCGCGCAGCACTTTCCATCGCGCAGGATGATGACATTGTGCTGATTGCGGGCAAGGGTCACGAGACCTATCAGGAAGTCGGCGGAAGGCGCGAGCACTTCAGCGATGCCGAGCAGGCGCGTGCTGCGCTCAAAGCCTGGACCCAGACCAGAGCGGCCGGACATGTTGGCGGAGGACATGGCGCATGATGCGTTTGAACGAAGCAGCACAAGCCTGCGGTGGAGAACTCGCCGGCAACGATTGCGAATTCACGGCAGTCGGAACGGACACGCGTGCCGACCTGACGGGCGCCTTGTACATCGCCTTGCGCGGCGAGCGTTTTGACGGCAACGCCTTCGTGAAGGAGGCCGCCGCCGCGGGCGCAGTCGCCGCGCTGGTTGATAAACGTGAAACAGTGGTTGCGCCAGACGGCTTTCCGTTGATCCGCGTGGACGACACGCGCCTCGCGCTCGGGACGCTCAGCCAGCACTGGCGCCGCAAGTTCGACATTCCGGTGATTGGCGTGACCGGCAGCAACGGCAAGACCACGGTCAAGGAAATGTGCGCCGCCATTCTTTCGGCCTGGGCGCGTACGCAAGGGCTGAACCCGGCGATGGCGGTGCTCGCTACGCAGGGCAATCTGAACAATGACATCGGTCTGCCGCAGATGTTGCTGCGCCTGCGCGATACACACAAGGCTGCAGTGTTCGAGATGGGCATGAACCATCCCGGCGAGATTGCCTATCTGGCGAACCTTGCCGAACCGACGGTTGCGGTCGTCAACAATGCACAACGCGCTCACCTCGAAGGCATGGGTGAAGTGTTCTCGGTCGCCCAAGAGAAGGGTCAGATCTACGGCGCGCTGGACGAGTCCGGCGTGGCCATCGTCAATGTGGATGATGCTCATGCCGCTTACTGGCGGGACCTGAATGTAGAGCGCCGCGTGATCACCTTCGGCCTGAGCGTTGACGCCGATGTTTCCGCCGCACACAGCATGCTGGCGTTTGGCAGCAGCGTGACGCTCAGCGCATTTGGCGAGAAGCGCGACTTCCTGCTGTCCGTGCCCGGTCAGCACAATGTGCGCAATGCCGCGGCAGCCGCAGCGGCGGCCCTTGCTGCGGGCATATCACTGGATGTTGTCGTGCAGGGCCTTGCCGGCTACAACGGCACCAAGGGCCGCTTGCAGGTACGCCGCACGGCCGAAGGGGCTGTCGTACTCGACGACACCTATAACGCCAATCCTGATTCCGTTCGCGCAGGCATCGATGTGCTGGCGGCAACGCCCGGCGGCAAGGTGCTGGTGCTGGGCGACATGGGTGAGATCGGCGACATCAGCGCGCAGTGCCATGACGAAGTCGGTGGTTACGCCAAGAGCCAGGGCATCGACCGTCTGCTGGCGCTTGGCGAACACAGCGCCGTGGCCGTGCGAAATTTTGGCAGCGGTGGTGAACATTTTGAAAACGTTGACGACCTTGTGTCTGCGCTGCGCGCCATGCTCGCGCCGGACATGGTGGTCCTCGTCAAGGGTTCGCGCTTCATGAAGATGGAGCGCGTGGTGCAAGCCATAGCGGAGAGCGAGAAATGAGTTTCCTGATACGAAACCTGCGCAGCAAGACAGCGAGCCATCCGGCCATTCCGGACGTGGTGAGCACGGTGCTGCTGGATGTTCGCGCCTACGGCTTTTCCTCTGCAGTGTCTGCGCTCCTGCGCGACCTGCGTAACTAATTCATCGATCGAAAATAATGCTGCTCGAACTCGCGCGCTGGCTCAGTCAGGACATCCGGGCCTTCAATGTCTTTAACTACATCACGCTGCGCGCGATGCTGGCGGCGCTGACGGCACTGGTCATCTCCTTCATCGCCGGCCCGCCGGTGATTCGCTGGCTGACAGCCAAGAAGATCGGTCAAGCGGTGCGCGACGACGGCCCGCAAACGCACCTCGTCAAGGCAGGCACGCCGACCATGGGTGGCGCGCTGATCCTGATTGCCATCGGCATCACCACGCTCCTGTGGGGCGACCTGAAGAATCGCTACATGTGGGTGGTGCTGCTTGTGACCCTGGGCTTTGGTGCTGTCGGTTGGGTTGATGACTGGCGCAAGGTCGTGCACCGCGACCCCAAAGGCCTTGCCAGCCGCTGGAAGTATTTGTGGACTTCCCTCATTGCCGGCGGGGCTGCGGTCTATCTGGCCTTTAACGGCAGCGAAGGACAGACCTATCTGATCGTTCCCTTCTTCAAGACGATTGCATATCCGCTGGGGATGTTCGGTTTTGTCGCACTGACCTATTTCGTCATCAACGGGACCAGCCACGCTGTCAATCTCACAGACGGCCTCGATGGTCTGGCCATCATGCCGGCCGTGATGGTCTCGTCCGCGCTGGCGATCTTTGCCTACGTCGCCGGTAACAAGGTCTTCTCCGGTTATCTCGGGCTGCCGTATGTGCCGGGCGCCGGTGAGCTGGCCGTCTTCTGTGGCGCAATGGCCGGTGCGGGCCTCGGCTTCCTCTGGTTCAACACCTATCCCGCTGAAGTGTTCATGGGTGACGTCGGAGCGCTGGCACTGGGTGCTGCACTCGGCACCGTGGCCGTGATCGTGCGCCAGGAGATCGTGCTGTTCATCATGGGCGGCGTGTTCGTCGCCGAAACGATTTCCGTGATGTTGCAGGTCGGCTATTTCAAGTGGAGCGGTGGCAAGCGCATCTTCCGCATGGCGCCGCTGCACCACCACTACGAGCTCGGTGGATGGAAGGAAACCAAGGTGGTCGTGCGCTTCTGGATCATCACCATCATGCTTGTTCTATTCGGACTTTCAACCTTGAAGTTGCGCTGACAGCGCGAGGTCTTACCGGTTTAAAAGAAAAGTGAAAAACGCAACGCACCGCCCCTGACGCAAGTCAGGGGCGCAAGCGTTTCAAGCTTTCACGTCATGGCGCAGTTCTGCAAATAACGATTGTCGAGAGATGTACGCAAACAAGCTCTGCCTCGTGCTGGGTCTCGGTGAAACAGGTTTGGCCATGGCGCAATGGCTGACACGCTGCGGCGCGAAGCTGCGGGTGGCCGATTCGCGTGCCTTGCCACCCGGTACGGACGATCTGCGTCGGCGCCTGCCGGATGCGGAGCTCATCTGTGGTCCGTTCGAGAATGCATTGCTCGAGGGTGTCGAGATTGTTGCGCTAAGTCCTGGTCTTGATCCGCGTGATCCACTGATTCAGGCGGCCCGCGCGCAAGGCATTCCCATTACCGGCGAGATTGAACTGTTCGCCGCGGCGCTGCAGCAACTCGGCTGGCGCAAGGATGCCAAAGTCATCGCCATCACCGGTACGAACGGCAAGACCACCACGACTGCACTGGTCGGCGCGCTATGCCGTGCTGCAGGGCGTGAAACGGCCGTGGCGGGCAATATCTCGCCTGCCGCGCTCGCCGAACTCATGCGCCGTTTTGATGAAAACAGCCGCCCCGATATCTGGGTTCTGGAGCTGTCGAGCTTCCAGCTCGAAACCACGCGCTCACTGAATGCCGATGCCGCAACCGTGCTCAACGTGACGGACGATCATCTCGATCGTCACGGAGACATGGACGCCTACGCGCAAACCAAGGCAGCAATCTTCGTGGGCGAGGGCGTGCAGGTGCTTAACGCCGACGACGAACGCGTCGCCGCCATGGCACTCGCCGATCGCAAGGTCGTGTGCTTCAGCCTTGGCGCGCCGGCGATGCAGGACCAATACGGTCTGCGCAAGCTTGAAGGCGAGGCCTGGCTCTGCAAAGGAGAAGCGGGTCTACTGCGTCAGACCGACATGCAACTCGCAGGCCTGCACAATGCCGCCAATGCGCTTGCCGCGCTGGCGCTGTGCGAGGCGATCGGCTTGCCACGCGCACCGCTGATCGAAGGCCTGAAGAAGTTCCGCGGCCTCGCGCATCGCGTCGAACTGGTGGCACACCGTGAAGATGGCGTCGACTTTTACGATGACTCCAAAGGCACGAATGTCGGCGCTACCCTGGCCGCACTGCAAGGCCTTGGCCGCAAGGTCGTGCTGATCGCCGGTGGTGATGGCAAGGGCCAGGATTTTCGTCCGCTGACCGAGGCTTTTCGCGAGCATGCGCGCGGCGTCGTGTTGATCGGCCGTGATGCGCAGCGCATCGAAGCCGAGACCGCCAGCAGCGGTGTCGCCATGTGGCATGTCGCCGATATGGATGCTGCTGTGCTCAAAGCGAATTCCGTGGCAGAGGCGGGCGATGCGGTGATGCTGTCGCCTGCCTGCGCCAGTCTCGACATGTACCGTAACTATGCTCACCGCGCGCAGGTGTTTTGCGATGCGGTCAATGCCCTGCCCGGAGTACGCGCAGCATGAAAATGCCTTCCCTCATCGGCTCGCTATGGCCCCTCGCGCCGGGGCGTAGCAATTTCTCGATGCCGGGGCGGCACGGTCGACTCGGCGGCGCAGTGCAGCAGCAGCGCGAACTCGATCCGCTGGTCATCTGGTCGGCGATTGCGCTGCTGATTATCGGGCTGGTGATGGTCTATTCGTCGTCGATTGCTTACGCCGAGGGTAGCCGTGTGTCCGGGCACAACTCGACTTTCTTCCTGCTGCGACATGTGGTGTTTCTGACGGTGGGGGTTGTCGCCGGCATCATGGCCGTGCAGGTGCCTTTGAGTGGCTGGCAACGCGCGGCGCCATATCTGTTCATGGCCGGTGTAGTGCTGCTGGTCGCGGTGCTGATTCCGCACGTCGGGCGTGAGGTGAACGGTTCGCGCCGCTGGCTGCCGCTGGGGCCGATCAACCTGCAACCGTCAGAGCTCATGAAGCTCTTCGCCGTGCTCTATGCAGCTGATTACACGGTGCGCAAGTTGCCGGAAATGAGCAGCAAGGGCGGCCTCATGCATGGTTTCAAGCGCGCTTTCCTGCCGATGGCTGCAGTGATCTTGTTCACTGGCTTTCTGCTGCTGCGCGAGCCCGACTTTGGCGCCTTCGTGGTTATCTGCACCATTGCCTTCGGCATCCTGTTTCTCGGGGGCCTCAATGCGCGCATCTTCGCGCTGCTATTCGTTGTGGCATTGGTGGGTTTCGTTTTGCTGATCTGGACGTCACCGTATCGCCGCGAGCGTCTCTTCAACTTCGTCGATCCGTGGCGCGATGCCTACGGCAGCGGCTATCAGCTGTCGCATGCGCTGATCGCGTTCGGGCGAGGCGAGTGGTTAGGCGTGGGGCTCGGTGCCAGCGTCGAAAAGCTCTTCTACCTGCCCGAAGCTCACACGGACTTCCTGCTCGCCGTGATCGCCGAAGAGCTGGGCTTTGCAGGGGTGCTGGCGGTGGTCGTGCTGTTCGGCATCCTCGTGCAACGCGCTTTCGCCATTGGTCGTCGCGCGCTGCTGCTGGAGCGCTATTACGGTGGCCTCGTTGCGCAAGGCATCGGCTTGTGGCTGGGCTTCCAGGGCCTCATCAACATGGGCGTGAACATGGGCCTGCTACCGACCAAGGGCCTGACCTTGCCGCTGATGAGTTTCGGCGGCTCTGGCATCGTGGCGAACTGCATGGCTCTGGCGGTGCTACTGCGTATCGACTGGGAAAACAGACATGTCATGCGGGGTGTTGCATGACATATCTGTTTGGACGAAACGGCATAGCCGTGCAGTCAAAACTGATGCGGTGGAGTGCGGCTTGTCGCATGACACGTCTGTTTCGACGTAGCAGCTTGCTGCGTAGTCAGAACGTTGTGAATCTCATGAGAGGAGTCGGGGGCTGATGCCGACACTCATGGTCATGGCTGGCGGTACCGGCGGGCACATCTACCCGGGCATTGCTGTGGCTGACGCCATGCGCGATCGTGGCTGGAGCATCGTGTGGCTCGGCAACCCGGATGGCATGGAGGCACGTCTCGTACCGCAAAAGGGTTACGAGATGGCCTGGCTGAATTTCTCGGCACTGCGCGGCAAGGGTCTGCTGCGCAAGCTGATGCTGCCAGTCAATCTGCTGCGTGGTTTCTGGCAGGCTCTGCGGGCGATTCGCAAGACACGTCCCGACGTCGTGCTCGGCATGGGCGGTTATGTCACATTTCCCGGCGGCATGATGGCCGCCTTGCTGGCGCGTCCGCTGGTCGTGCATGAGCAAAACTCCGTTGCAGGTCTGTCGAATCGTGTGCTCGCCAGCGTAGCGACGCGCGTACTCAGCGGGTTTCCGGATGTCATGAAGGCCGCCGAGTGGATCGGTAATCCGGTACGCGCAGATATCGAGGCGATTGCAATGCCCGAAGAGCGCTTTGCCGGCCGGTCCGGGCCGTTGCGCGTGCTGGTAGTCGGTGGCTCGCTCGGTGCCCAAGCGCTCAACGAAGCGGTGCCCAGGGCGTTGGCCCTCATGCAGCTCGAGCAACGTCCCATCGTTGTCCACCAGTCCGGCGCAAAGCAGATCGATGCCTTGCGCGCAGCGTACGAACAGGCCGGTGTGCAGGGCGAACTCCTGCCCTTCATCGAAAACATGGCGGCGCGCTACGCGGAGGCCGATCTGGTGATCTGTCGCGCGGGCGCACTGACTGTCGCCGAGTTGGCGGCGGCGGGCGTCGCCAGCATCCTCGTGCCGTTTCCGCATGCGGTGGATGACCACCAGACGGGCAATGCACGCTTTCTCTCGGAGCGCGGCGCGGCCGATCTCGTTCCGCAGAACGATCTGACCCCGGCCTTGCTGGCTGACAAGCTCGGTGCGCTCGATCGGGAACGCCTGCTGTTCATGGCCTTGGCAGCGCGCAAATGTGCTCGCCGCAAGGTTGCCATGGCCGTCGCCGATGTCTGCGAGCGGCTCGCCAGCAAGCACGCAAACGCTGTGTCCAAGCCATGATGCAGCCATCGCGCGGCGCCAACCCGCATGTAGCCGTGGCTTTCAGCCCGACAGGCAGGCCGCTGGCCGGGGAGAGCCTTGCCGCAGGTAAGTCAAGACGTGTGTCGCAAGCGTGTTTCTGTAAGACTGCGCGGTTGTTCACGTGCGTCACCTTTTGCGAGATGCGCCACGGCAACGATTTTTCTGCACAGATTCAACGCTTTTTGCGCCAACAGGCGACGGTCTCAATGAAGGTATGAAACACAAGGTCAAGAATATCCACTTCGTCGGTGTTGGCGGCTCGGGTATGAGCGGCATCGCCGAGGTGCTCAGCAATCTGGGCTTCTCGGTAAGCGGGTCCGACCTGGCCGAGAGCGCGACCACGCGTCGTCTGCAAGCGCAGGGCGTGAAAGTGATGATCGGCCATTCCGCCGACAATCTGCAGCAGGCCGATGCCATCGTGACCTCCACTGCTGTGCGTAGTGACAATCCGGAAGTGCTCGCCGCACGCGCCCGGCAGATTCCCGTCGTGCCACGTGCGCAGATGCTCGCCGAACTCATGCGTTTGAAGCAGGGCGTGGCGATTGCAGGCACACACGGCAAGACCACTACGACCAGTCTCGTCACCAGCATCCTTGCCGAGGGCGGGCTGGACCCGACCTATGTGATTGGTGGCAAGCTCAATTCAGCGGGCGCCAATGCCAAGCTCGGCAGTGGTGATTTCCTCGTTGCCGAGGCCGACGAGTCGGATGCGTCCTTCCTGCTGCTGACGCCGGTGATCTCGGTCGTCACCAATATCGACGCCGACCACATGGAGACCTATGGACACGACTTCTCGCGTCTGCGTCAGGCCTTTGTCGAATTCCTGCAGCGCCTGCCGTTTTACGGCGTCGCCGTGCTGTGTGTGGATGATCCGCACGTGCGCGAAATCATTCCCTTCGTGTCGAAGCAGATCGTGCGCTACGGCACTGATGAGTCGGCGCAAGTGCGCGCGGAAAACGTGCGTGCCGTGGGTGCGCAGATGCATTTTGATTGTGTACGCCGCAATGGCACCACATCGACGCTGCCGATCGTCCTGAATTCACCCGGGATGCATAACGTGCTCAATGCGCTCGCGGCCATTTCGGTGGCGACCGAACTGGGTGTCAGCGATGCGGCGATCCAGAAGGCGCTTGCCGAATTCCATGGTGTCGGGCGTCGTTTCCAGCGCTACGGCGAAGTGGCACTCGCCACGGGTGGCGGTTTCACGCTGGTAGACGACTACGGCCACCATCCGGCCGAAATGGCAGCCACGCTTGCTGCGGCACGTGGGGCATTCCCGGGGCGGCGCCTGGTGCTGGCGTTTCAGCCGCATCGCTATACGCGGACACGCGACTGCTTCGAGGATTTCGTGCGCGTGCTTGGCACCGTCGACGCGCTGCTGCTCGCCGAGGTTTATGCCGCTGGCGAAACGCCGCTGGTGGCTGCCGACAGCCGCAGCCTGGCCCGCGCCTTGCGCGTGGCGGGCAAGACTGAACCGCTGTTCGTGGAAGACATTGCCGACATGCCGGCGAGCATTCTCGAGAGTGCTCGAGATGGTGACGTGGTGCTGACGATGGGCGCGGGCTCGATTGGTGCAGTGCCTTCAAAACTCGTGAGGAGCGATGAGTGAGGAGTGAAGAGCAAAAGCGGCGCAGTGCCGCCTGCCGCGTTCCCGCCATCGTTTTCCGTAAATTTGCGAAAGTTTCAAACCGTGACTGATTCACTCCTCACTCCTCACGCCTCACTCCCGACTCAGCCCTTCGGCAAGGTAGCTGTGCTCATGGGCGGCAACTCCGCCGAGCGCGAGATTTCACTGATCTCGGGCAAGGCCGTGCTCGCGGCTTTGCAGAGCAAGGGCGTCGACGCACATGCCTTCGATCCGGCTGAGCATTCGATCTGGGATCTGAAGACGCAAGGTTTTGCGCGTGCTTTCATCGCCTTGCACGGACGCTTCGGTGAGGACGGTACCCTGCAGGGCGCGCTCGAAGCACTCGGCATTCCCTACACCGGCAGTGGCGTGATGGCTTCCGCGCTGGCGATGGACAAGTGGCGCACCAAGCTTGTGTGGCTTGCCGCGGGCGTGCCGACGCCGCGCTTTCACATGCTCACGCCCGAAAGCGATTTTCAGTCCGTCATGCAGGACCTGGGCTTGCCGCTCATCGTCAAGCCGGCGCGTGAAGGCTCATCGATTGGTGTCAGCAAGGTCAGCACGGCCGCCGAGTTCGCACCCGCATTCGAGGCGGCCTACAAGCTCGACCCACTCGTCATCGTCGAAGAGTTCGTGACCGGCTCGGAGATGACCGCAGCAGTGCTTGGCGACACCGCCTTGCCGCTGGTGCGCATCGAGCCAACGCAGGGCGAATACGATTACCAGAACAAATACTTCACCGATTCGGTGAAATATCACTGCCCGGCCGGTATCGATGCAGCGCTCGAAGCTGCAATCCAGAAGGATGGCCTGCGCGCCTTCCAGGTCTTGGGGTGCAAGGGCTGGGCGCGTGCCGACGTGATCGTGCGTGCCGATGGCAGCTATGCCTTCCTGGAAATGAACACAGCACCCGGCATGACCGGCCATTCGCTGGTGCCGATGGCCGCGCGGGCGACCGGCATGAGCTTTGAAGATCTGTGCGTGAACATTCTCGAGAGGGCATCTTTTGGCTAAGGGCGTGCCCGCCTTCCAGAGCGCGTCGGCCGGCGACAAACCGGCAGGGCGTGCTGCCGCCAAAAACGCAGCGCAAAAGGGCGAGGGCGGTTTCTGGCATAGCGCCGAATGGATGAACCTGGTTTCAGACATTCTGCTGCTGGTTGCCTCGGTGGTAATAGGGTATGCCGTCGTCAAGTCCGTACTGCACATGTCGCTGTTCGAATTGCGTCAGGTTGTCGTCACGACGCCGCTCGGCCAGGTCACGGGGGCGCAACTCGAGTACGCGGCGGTCTCATCGATGCGTGGCAATTTCTTCACCGTTGATCTGGAGAAGGCGCGCGAGTCCTTCGAGAAGCTGCCCTGGGTTCGTCACGCACAGGTGCGTCGACGCTGGCCCGCGACCGTTGAGGTAAGCCTCGAAGAACAGGCGGCGGTGGCCTACTGGAAAATGCTCGATACGGGCGACATGCGCCTCGTCAATACGCATGGCGAAGTGTTTGACGCAGCCAGCAACGCAACGATGCCTGTGTTCAGCGGCCCGAGCGAACGCGCCGGTGACATGCTGGACGCACAACAGCGCTGGGACGAGATGCTGCAACCGATTGGACGTCACATCGTCAGCATGAACCTCTCCCCGCGCAGTGCCTGGCAGCTGCATCTGGATGATGGGCTCGTGCTGGAGATGGGGCGGGACCAGACCAAGGCACCGGTCGATGATCGCCTGCGGAAATTCGTAGCGGCCTATCCGGCTGCGCAGGAAAAACTGCAACGTCGCTGGGCAGTCGCCGATCTGCGCTACCCCGCCGGCTTTGCAGTAAAAATGACAAATGAAAAAACTTCGCCAGAGAAGTCCAATAACGCCAAGGGCAAACAATGAGCAGGGATAGCAAGAACCTCATCGTCGGACTCGACATCGGCACTTCCAAGATCACCGCCATGGTGGCCGAATTGCGCCCCGATGGCCGTGTCGAAGTCGTCGGTATCGCCACACAACCCTCGAGTGGTCTGAAGAAAGGTGTGGTGGTGAACATCGAGGCCACGGTCGACGCCATTTCGCGTGCAGTGCAGGAAGTCGAGCTGATGGCCGACTGCAAGATTCACGACGTCTACACCGGCATCGCCGGCAGTCACATTCGCAGCTTCAACTCCAACGGCATGGTGGCGATCAAGGACAAGGAAGTCTCGCCGCTGGATGTCGAGCGTGTCATCGACGTGGCACGCGCCATGCCGATCCCTGCCGACCAGCAGATCCTGCACATCCTTACGCAGGAATTCATCATCGACGGCCAGGACGGCGTGCGCGAGCCGATCGGTATGAGCGGCGTGAAACTCGAAGTGAAGGTGCACATCATTACCGGCGCCGTGTCGGCTGCGCAGAACCTCATCAAGTGCGTGCGCCGCTGTGGTCTGGAAGTGTCAGACCTCGTGCTGCAGCCGTTGGCATCGAGTTTTGCGACGCTGTCTGAGGACGAGAAAGAGCTTGGCGTGTGTCTGGTTGACGTTGGTGGCGGGACCACCGATCTGGCGATTTTCACGCAGGGTGCAATTCGCCACACGGCAGTGATTCCAATTGCAGGCGATCAGGTCACAAACGACATCGCCATGGCGCTTCGTACGCCCACGGCCGAAGCCGAGGAAATCAAGCTGAGCCACGGTATTGCCCTGCATAGCATGGTGGATCCGGCCGACGCCATTGAAGTGCCTAGCGTGGGTGATCGTGCGCCACGCAGGATGTCGCGATCGTCGCTGACTGACGTCATCGAGCCACGTGTTACCGAATTGTTCGAGCTTGTACAGGGTGAGCTGCGCCGCAGCGGTTATGAGGAGCTCTTGTCGTCCGGGCTGGTGCTGACCGGGGGCTCGGCAACGCTGGCCGGCATCTGTGAATTGGGTGAGGAAGTTTTCCATCTGCCCGTGCGCATCGGTACGCCGCAGTATCAGGGAAGTCTTGCCGATGTCATCTGCCACCCGCAATACGCCAACGTGATGGGTCTCGTGCTCGAAGGTGCGGCACAGCGTCGACGCGGCATGCAGGCGCGTGACGGACAGAGTTTCAAGCAGGTTTTCCAGCGCATGAAATCGTGGTTCGAAAAAAACCTGTGAAATGTCATGCACTTGTGAATGCAGCGCTTATGCCGTTTGGCGATGCCCAATAAAGCACGCATAAAAGCTTGTGTCCTGTAGGGCTATTTAGTAGTAAACTTCGCGCCACATACCATATCTAGGCGTTCCGGTAGTCCACCGCCGGGCTCCGATGAACTGTCTGGCGCATCAACAAAAGGAGTGCACGCATGATCGAGATCGTTGAGAAGGAAACCAGCGGTACCGTCATCAAGGTCGTTGGTGTGGGTGGCGCGGGTGGTAATGCCGTCGATCACATGATCCGCGAAGGCGTCCAGGGCGTTGAGTTCGTTTGCGCCAACACTGACGCTCAGGCACTCAAACGCTCCCTCGCTGCGACCAAGATCCAGCTTGGTGGCACGGGCCTCGGCGCCGGTGCCAAGCCTGAAGCCGGCCGCGCTGCAGCGCTCGAAAATCGCGAACGCATCGTCGAAGCACTCGACGGCGCACACATGGTGTTCATCACTGCCGGCATGGGTGGTGGTACTGGCACCGGCGCAGCGCCAGTGATCGCCGAGGTGGCTCGCGAGCTGGGCATCCTGACCGTCGCCGTCGTTACCAAGCCTTTCGATTTCGAGAACCGCATCCGCGTCGCAGATAGCGGTGTCGAAGAACTCTCGCGCCACGTCGATTCGCTGATCGTTGTGCTCAACGACAAGTTGATGGAGGTCTATGGCGAGGAAGCGAGCTTCGTGGATTGCTTCCGCAACGCAGACGAAGTACTACGCAAGGCCGTCGGCGGCATTGCTGAAATAATCAATGTGCCAGGCCTCGTCAATGTCGACTTCCAGGATGTGCGTACGCTGATGGCCGAAATGGGCCGCGCCATGATGGGCTCTGCTGAAGCTGCGGGGCTCGACCGCGCACGCATCGCCGCCGAGCAAGCTGCCAACAGCCCGTTGCTCGAAGGTGTCGAGCTCGAAGGCGCGCGTGGCGTGCTGATCAACATCACCGCCAGCCGCTCGCTGAAGATGGCCGAAGTGCGCGAAGCGGTGCAGACCGTGCGTGCTTTTGCGATGGAAGACGCCAGCGTTTTTTACGGCACCGTGTTCGAAGAAAGCATGGAAGACCGTATCCGCGTCACCGTGCTGGCCACCGGCCTCGGTACGCGCCGCGCAGCCACCCGTCAGCAGCCCGTCATGCAGGTCATCAATCGTACGGGTACCGACAATATGGGCACAGAAGTGAACTACGGGGATCTGGATCTGCCTGCCGTTATTCGTCGCCCTGAGCGCCGCACGGTAGAAGCAATGAGCGCCAACGGTTTCGGTACCTATGACATTCCGGCTTTCCTTCGCAAGCAGGCCGACTGAGCTAGCCAATTCGCCGTAGCCGCGAGATGTCTCGCGCAATCAAGAGGCCGCCGGGAACAAGGTTCTTTGCGGCCTTTTGCTCATTTTTCGTCATGGCACAGGCGAGCATACAGGGTCAGAGTCAGTGAGTATTCTCAGGTCATCCCGGCAACATACTGTTACGTTGACCGGGATAATCGGCCGGAGCGTGGCGTGTATACTTGCTGCGGCACAGAATGATTCCGTGCCTTTTCGTGAACTCCCAGGCAACTCCATGATTCGTCAGCGAACGCTAAAATCAATCGTTAAGGCCACTGGCGTTGGCCTGCATAGCGGTACGCGCGTCGAGATGAGCCTGCGCCCCGCGGCGCCGGACACCGGCATCGTGTTCCGCCGCGTCGATCTGCAGCCGCCGGTGGATTTGCTGACTGACCCATATTCGGTCGTCGACACGCGCTTGTGCTCTGGTTTGCAGCGCGGAGAAGCCAAGGTCGGTACGATCGAGCACCTCATGTCGGCGCTGGCAGGTCTGGGCATCGACAATTGTTACGTGGATGTCGATGCCGCTGAAATTCCGATTCTTGACGGTAGTGCTGCACCTTTCGTATTTCTGTTGCAATCGGCCGGTATCGAAGCTCAGAACGCGCCCAAGCGTTTCCTGCGTGTAAAGAAGCCGGTCGAGGTGCGGGAAGGCGACAAGTGGGTCAAGCTCTTGCCCTACGATGGCTTCAAACTGACCTTTTCGATCCACTTCAATCATCCGGCCATCGACAGCACGCCGACTGAAGTCAGCGTCGATTTCGCGCACGATGTGTATGCGCGGGATGTGGCGCGCGCCCGTACCTTCGGTCAGATGCAGGATCTGGAAACCATGCTGAATGCCGGGCTGGCCATGGGTGGCAGTCTGGAAAATGCCATTGTCGTGGATGAGTATCGCGTGTTGAACAGCGACGGGCTGCGCTACGCCGACGAATTCGTGAAGCACAAGGTGCTCGACGCGATTGGTGATCTTTACGTGGCGGGCAAACCGCTGCTGGCCGCCTATAGCGCGCACAAATCAGGCCATGCCTTGAATAATCAGCTATTGCGCGCATTGCTGGAGGATGAGACGGCGTGGGATATCGTCAGCTTCGAGGACGATGCGGCGATTCCAGAGAATCTGCGCGGGCAGTTCGCCCTGCAATTGGTGTCCTGACGCCACCATGCTCATCCTGCGCTTTGTCGGGCTGCTTCTGCTGGTGGCAATGGCGCTGTGTGTAGGAGCCGGTCTGCTGACCGGGCAAAAACACTACCTGCAATGGGCCAAGATGCTGTTGCGGGTTGGCGTGGCGGTGGGCGTGGTGTTCGTGGCGCTTCTGCTGCTGGAGCGCCTGATCGCACCGATGGTGTGAGTTTTGTGTGAATTCGCTCAGCGTGACTGTTCACGCATGCGTTTCAAGGCAAGCGCCAGCGGGCTGTCTTTCTCCAGTTTCTCTTCCAGTTCCTTCAGGGCGTTCTTGCCCGACTCGCCGATCCGCCGCTCCTGCGTGGCGTACAGCCCATGCCGTTCGCTGTTGTGAACGGCGCGGACCTTGACCCTGATTTCCTGCACCGGCTCGTTGAGCGCCAGCAAGTCGCTGCGTAGCGTTTCCAGACTCATCTTGAGCCGTGCTGCCAGCGCAGGTGTGGCGGCGTGGAGGGTCAGGGTGCCGAGGTCGAAGTTGGCCACGCTGACGGCGCCATGCATATTGGCAGGCAGGCTAAGTTCTAGCTGGCGCTGCATGCGCACCAGCCGGGCGGCGTGATCCTGCAGGCGAGAAAGCGCGTCGGAGGCACCCAGAAAGCGCTGGAGAGGTGCGGCACACATGGGGAAAAGGGCGATCCCTTGTATTTATGAAATCTGCCCACATGCTACAGGAGCCCGACTATCGGCAGTGCCTGTCTTCGACCCCGCCTGTGTCAAAGGGTGAGCTTGTCAGCATGCTAGAATCGCGAACTTCGCGCCGAGTCCAGGCCGTTCCTACTTACTTTTTTCAATAAAAACATGATCCAAGGCCTGCTCAGAAAATTCTTCGGTAGTCGCAATGATCGTCTGGTCCGGCAGTACATCCAGAAGGTAGGTGCCATCAATGCGCTGGAAGCGCAGATGGCGGCCTTGTCGGATGGCGCTCTGCAGGCCAAGACGCAGGAGTTCCGCGATCGCCTGGCCAAGGGCGAGACGCTGGACGACTTGCTGCCCGAAGCTTTCGCCGTGGTGCGTGAAGCGGGCAAGCGTGTGCACGGCATGCGTCACTTCGACATGCAGATGGTGGGTGGCATGGTATTGCATGGCGGCAAGATCGCTGAAATGCGTACCGGTGAAGGCAAGACGCTGACGGCGACTCTGCCTATCTATCTGAACGCGCTGTCCGGCAAGGGCGTGCATCTGGTGACGGTAAATGACTATCTGGCCTCGCGTGACGCGGACTGGATGGGCCGCATCTATAAGTTCCTCGGCCTGACGGTCGGCGTGAACCTGTCGCAGATGAGCCACGAGGACAAACAGGCCGCTTATGCTGCCGACATCACCTACGGCACCAACAACGAATTCGGCTTCGATTACCTGCGCGACAACATGGTGTACACGAAGGAAGAGCGTGTGCAGCGTGGCCTGAACTACGCGATCGTTGACGAAGTGGATTCGATCCTGATCGACGAGGCGCGTACGCCGCTGATCATCTCCGGCCAGGCAGAAGATCACACCGATCTGTACGTAAAAATGAATGCCGTGCCGCCACTGCTCTCGCTGCAGGAAGGCGAGGATGACAATGTCACGGTGCCGGGCGACTACACGCTGGATTTGAAGGGGCATCAGGTCTTGCTGACCGAGCAGGGCTACGACAAGGCCGAGGAAATCCTTGCGCGCATCGGTCTGCTCGCCGAAGGCAGCAGCCTGTATGACCCATCCAACATCCTGTTGATCCACCACATCTACGCTGCGCTGCGCGCCCACACGCTGTATCACAAGGATCAGCACTATGTGGTGCAGGACGGTGAAGTCATCATCGTCGACGAGTTTACCGGCCGCCTGATGGCGGGCCGTCGCTGGGGCGATGGTCTGCACCAAGCCGTGGAAGCGAAGGAAAACGCGTCGATTCGTGCCGAGAACCAGACGCTTGCATCGATCACCTTCCAGAATTATTTCCGCATGTACTCCAAGCTGGCCGGCATGACCGGTACGGCCGATACGGAAGCCTACGAGTTCCACCAGATCTATGGTCTGGAAACGGTCGTGATTCCGACTCATCGCGACATGATTCGCAAGGATCAGAACGATCTGGTGTATCGCACGGCCAACGAGAAACATGCCGCCATCATCGCGGACATCAAGGTGTGCCACGAGCGGGGGCAGCCGGTGCTGGTCGGTACGACGTCCATCGAGAACTCCGAGCTGCTGTCGGATTTGCTGACGAAAGAAAAGCTGCCACATCAGGTGCTCAACGCCAAGCAGCATGCGCGTGAAGCCGAGATCGTCGTACAGGCCGGGCGTCCCGGCGTGATCACGATCGCGACGAACATGGCCGGTCGCGGTACCGACATTGTGTTGGGGGGCAACTTCGAGCGCGAGGCTGCATTGCTGCGTGAAGACCAAAGCATCTCGGACGCCGACAAGGAAGCCCGGATCGCCAAGATGCGGGGTGAGTGGAAGGCCTTGCACTCGATCGTGCTGGAAGCCGGCGGCCTGAAGATCATCGGTACCGAGCGTCACGAGTCACGTCGTATCGACAACCAGTTGCGTGGCCGTTCCGGCCGTCAGGGCGACCCGGGCGAAAGCCGTTTCTATCTATCGCTCGAAGATCAGCTCATGAAGATCTTCGGCGGTGACCGTCTCAATATGATCATGCAGCGTCTCAAGATGCCCGAAGGCGAGGCCATCGAGCACAGCATGGTAACGCGTTCGCTGGAGTCGGCGCAGCGCAAGGTCGAGCAACGCAACTTCGACATGCGCAAGCAGCTGCTTGAATATGACGATGTCGCAAACGACCAACGCAAGGTGATCTATCAGCAGCGCAACGAGTTGCTTGAGACCACGGATATTTCCGAGACCATCACTGCGATGCGTCAGGGCGTGCTGACGGATTTGTTCCGCAGCTTCGTGCCGGCCGAGTCGGTGGAAGAGCAGTGGGACATCGACGGTCTGCAGAAGGCGCTGGAGTCGGAATACAAGCTCAGCCTGCCGCTGACCGAGTGGTCGAAGGCTGAGAATCAACTGTCTGACGAAGACATCCTGACGCGCGTGATTGAAGCGTCCGACAAGGCCTATGCCGACAAGATTGCCGACGTGAACCTCGAGGCCTGGCAGGGCTTCGAGCGCAACGTCATGCTCAACAATCTGGATTCGCACTGGCGCGAGCATCTGGCTTCGCTCGATCACCTGCGTCAGGGCATTCACCTGCGTGGCTATGCGCAGAAGAATCCGAAGCAGGAATACAAGCGCGAGGCGTTCGAGTTGTTCGAGGGCCTGCTCAACGCCGTGCGTGGTGATGTGACGCGCATGCTGGTAACGGTGCAGATTCGTTCGGAAGAGCAGATCGAGCAGGCGGTCGAGGCGCATCCGGAGGTGGATAACGTCCAGTATCACCACGCTGACTATGACGAAGCGCTGGCCAGCGCTGCCACGGCCAAGCTGCAAATGCCGGAAGGGCAATACGCTCGTGTCGGACGCAACGATGCCTGCCCATGTGGATCGGGCAAGAAGTACAAGCATTGCCACGGCCAACTCGCTTGATGCGGGATTGGCGTGATAGCGCCAAGGGCCGGGTTTCCGGCCCTTTTTTGTGGGCGCGGCAGAATATTTTGCGCAGTGCACAATATTTTGCTGCGACAGGCTGGCAAGGCGTCTAAGCTACGTCTCGTGCCCAGCGTGATTTTTGGGCAAGCGGAAGAAGAGCATTGAAGGATCGGCAAGATCCTTCTGGGCGACAAGAGAACCGTTTGATTCCGGAGCACTGAATGACTCAATCTGCTCACGAGCAGCAAACCATGCCAGCCTTGACGCTGGCAGCCTTGGGTGTGGTGTTTGGCGATATTGGCACCAGTCCACTGTATGCACTGAAAGAAGCTTTCTTCAGCGTCCACCATCCAATCCCGGCGGATGCAGCCAATGTTCTCGGCATTCTGTCGCTGATCGTCTGGACGCTGCTGATCGTCGTTACGTTCAAGTATGTCGTTGTCGTGCTGCGCGCCGATAATCATGGCGAGGGCGGTGTCGTGGCGCTCATGGCGCGCGTGATCGAGCAGGCGCAGGACCGGCCAAAGAAAAAGCGCATTGCTATTGTCCTGGGGTTGTTCGGCGCCGCGCTTTTTTACGGCGACGGCGTCATTACCCCGGCGATCTCCGTACTGTCGGCCGTAGAGGGGCTAGAGGTGGTGACGCCTGCCTTCAAGCCCTATGTCCTGCCCATTACGCTGGTCATTCTCGTCTGTATTTTCCTCATCCAGCATCAGGGCACGGCGCGGGTGGGGCGCTATTTCGGGCCAATCGTTTCATCGTGGTTTGGCGCGCTGGCGCTGGTGGGGATTTACAACATCATTGGGCACCCGCAAGTGCTGGAAGCCTTGCTGCCGCACCATGCCCTGCGCTTTTTCCTGGATAACCCGAAGATGGGTTATTTCTCGCTGGGTGCAGTCATCCTGACGGTGACTGGCGGCGAGGCGCTGTATGCCGACATGGGGCACTTCGGCAAGAAACCCATTCGCATCGGCTGGCTGTTCATTGTCCTGCCGGCCTTGTTGCTGAACTATTTTGGACAGGGGGCGATGGTCATCGTCAACCCGGCTGCAGCGGCCAATCCGTTCTTCATGTCGATTCCGAAGTGGGCTTTGATGCCCATGGTGCTGCTGGCGACCGCGGCCACGGTGATTGCCTCGCAGGCGCTCATCACCGGTGCCTTCTCCATGACGCGTGAGTTGATCCAGCTGGGTTTCTGCCCACGCCTGACGGTCCGCCACACATCCGGCGCGCAGATGGGGCAGATCTATCTGCCCTTCATCAACTGGTTCCTGCTTGCCCTGGTCATCATCATCGTACTGGCCTTCAAAACCTCATCGAATCTGGCCGCCGCTTATGGCATTGCCGTGACGCTGACGATGCTCGTGACATCGGTGCTGGCCTTTTCCGTTGCACGTCGCGACTGGAACTGGCCGACCTGGCTGGCGATCCTGGTGTTTGTGCCGACCTTCATCGTCGAGTGGGCATTTCTCGGGGCCAACTCGACCAAGATCCCGGACGGCGGCTGGTTCCCGCTGGCGTTTGGCTGCGTCGTGCTCTTCCTGTTGATGACCTGGCGAACCGGGCGCGGTTTGTTGTCGGATCGACTCAAGGCCGACCAGATCGAGCTCCTGCCTTTCGTGGCCATGCTTGCCACTGAGACCAGCATGCCACGCGTGCAACACAACGCCGTGTTTCTGTCGCCGCGCTATGACAGCGTGCCGAATGCACTGCTGCACAATATCAAGCACAACTTCGTGCTGCACGAGCAGACGATTCTTGTCAGTGTCACGTTCCTGCCGCTGCCGCGTGTGGCCGAGGGGCAGCGCGTGCTGGTCGAGCGCGTGGGCCACCAGTTCTATCGCGTGAAGGTGTTCTTCGGCTTCATGGAAGAACCGGACGTGCCTGCCGCGCTTGAATGGTGTGAGGAGCAGGGCCTGGAGATCGATCCGAATTCGGCGTCGTATTTCCTCAGCCGCGAAATCCTGCTGCCGACGCCGGGCGAGGGCATGGCCTTGTGGCGTGAGCGGATTTTCGAGTTCATGTTCCGCAATGCCTCCAGTGCCGCCAACTTCTTTAAATTGCCCGCCAACCGGGTGGTCGAGCTAGGTAGCCGCATCGTCATTTAGAAGCCGATTTTGCTGGGGCAGGTGGCTGTGCCAGCGGCCATCCCCACAGATCTGCCCTTGATGGTTTCCGCCTCAAGGCCCGTTGTCACCAACCGTTAACAATCCATGCCCGTGGAACGCTGGGCCAGGATTTCAACGAGACGGAGTGAGTAGTGGGACGATTGGGACTGCAAGGCTGGGTAGATCACATCCGCGACCAGGACATGCCGGCCTTCGGCCACACGGTCGACTCGGTGCTGGACATTACGTCTGACGAGAATGCCTCGATCACCATGCTGTCGCGCGTGATCCTGCAGGATGCAGCGCTCACCACCAAGGTTCTCAAGCTTTCCAATAGCGTCATCTTCAATCCTGCCCGCCAGCCGATCAGTACGATCAGCCGTGCCGTGACGGTGCTTGGCTTCAATGTGCTCGGTCAGGTGGTGTTGTCGATCTGCCTGATCGACGCCTTTCTCGTCGGCGGCCTGCGTGGCCGCGTGGCTGCCGAAATGGCGCGTTGCTTCCATGCCGCCGTGCAGGCGCGTGGTGCAGCAGATGCGTGCGGCGTGGCGCAGATTGAGGAGGTCTTCATCGCGACCCTGCTCGGGCGGGTGGGCGAAATGGCCTTCTGGTGCTTCGGCGGCGAAACGGCCATTGCGCTGGATCAGGCACTCATCGAGCAGCCTGACGAGCGCCCGGAAAATCTGCAGATGGATCTGTTGAGCTTTCGCCTGCGCTCCCTGACGGCATCTCTTGCGCGCGAGTGGCGTTTGGGCTCGCTGGTGGTTTCGGCGGCCGAACCGGCCGCATATCCAAGCCCCGCCGAAAAAGCCATTGTCATGGGACATCGTCTGGCGACAGCAGCAGAGAAGGGGTGGGAGTCGAGCGTTGCGACCAAAGCGCTCACGGCCTATGCCGAGATGTTGCAGAAACCGATGGATGAAGTCAGGGCGCTGGTCAGCAGCAACGCAGCCGAGGCTTCACGTGTCGCGGCGCAATTCGGGGCGACTGACGCGGCCCGTCTGATTCCTGTGCCCGACATGAGTGTGGCGGAGGCGGACATTGCGCGCGCGGCGGCGGCCCCGGAAGCCGACCCGATGCTGCAACTACGCATCCTGCGCGACCTGGCGATGATGCTGACCGGTAAGCCAAGCCTCAACGAGGTACTCAATCTGGTGCTGGAAGGCATCTACCGCGGCCTTGGCATGCACCGCGCGGTGTTCGCCATGCTCACGACTGACCGCACGACCCTGCAGGGCAAGGCCGGCTTGGGGCACGACGCGGAAGCGCTGGTGAAGCGTTTCCTGTTCAGACTCGACGGCGCCAAGGGCGAACTCATCAACGAAATCTTCACGCGCAACGAGGCTTTCTGGCTGCGCGAGCCTCTGCCACGTGGCATCAGCATTACCCGGTTTGAGAAGGTCATGGGTATTGGAGAGGGTTTCATTGCGCCGATTACGACGCATGGCCGTGCCATTGGCGTGTTCTTCGCCGAGTACGGGGCGCATCCGCCGGACGAAGATACCTGGCAGGGCTTCCAGCATTTCGTACAGCAGGCCAGCCTGTCGTTCGAACACGTTGCCACGCGCAGCCCCAAGCGCTGAGCGCGCATTTTCCTGACGTGGCGCATGGGTGGTGCGTCGGGACGCGTGAAAAGCCGTGTCGCACAGCACAAATCCCTTAGAATTCCGGGCTGCCTTTCTTTCCTTCCCGCGTTCCAAGGACTGCCATGCCCGTCAATCTCCAGCCTCCCGTTGCCGATCAACTTCTCGCCGTCAAGGGCGTGCGTCTTGGTACGGCAGAAGCCGCCATCCGCAAGCTCAATCGTCGCGACCTGACCCTGATCGAGCTGGCTGAAGGCAGTCGCGCGGCAGGCGTGTTCACACAGAACCGCTTCTGCGCCGCACCGGTGCAGGTATGCAAAACGCATCTCGCATTGACTGCGCCGCGCGCGCTGGTGATCAATACCGGCGTTGCCAACGCCGGTACCGGCGAGCAGGGAGTGGCCAACGCCAAGGCCAGTTGCCGCGCCGTCGCCAAAGAGCTGGGTGTGGCGGCTGAAACCGTGCTGCCGTTTTCGACAGGCGTGATCCTCGAACACCTGCCGGTCGACAAACTCGTTGCCGGTTTGCCTGCGGCGAAGGCCGCGCTGAAGGCCGATGGCTGGTACGAGGCCTGCCACGCCATCATGACCACCGACACGCTGCCCAAGTGCGCATCGCGTCAGGTGAGCATCGGCGGCCAGACGGTGACCTTCACCGGCATGAGCAAGGGCGCCGGCATGATCCGCCCGAACATGGCGACCATGCTGGGCTATCTCGCCACCGATGCGAAGATCGCGCAGCCCTTGCTCGACAAGCTGGTGCGCGAAGCGGCCGATCTGTCCTTCAACAGCATCACGGTCGATGGCGACACCTCGACCAATGACTCCTTCATCCTCATCGCCACCGGTCAGGTGGGCAACGAAATCGTTGATGAAGCTTCGAGCGAATTCCAGACCGTGCGCGCCGAAGTGATTGCCTTGTCGCAGTGGCTGGCGCAAGCCATCGTGCGTGACGGCGAAGGCGCGACCAAGTTCATGAGCATCGCGGTTGAAGGTGGCAAGGACCGCGACGAGTGCCGCCAGATCGCCTACGCCGTCGCGCATTCGCCGCTCGTCAAGACCGCCTTTTTCGCGTCGGACCCCAACCTCGGTCGTATCCTCGCCGCCATCGGTTATGCAGGTGTCAATGACCTCGACGTGAGTGCATTGCGCGTGTGGCTCGCTGCAGCGGGCGAAGAAGTGCTGGTTGCGGAGAAGGGTGGTCGCGCCGAAAGCTATGTGGAAGAGGCCGGCGCGCGCATCATGAAGAACGCCGAGATCACCATCCGCATCGACCTCGCACGCGGCGCAGCTGCAGCCACCGTGTGGACCTGCGATTTCTCGTATGACTACGTGAAGATCAACGCGGACTACAGATCGTGAAATTCGGTGAGAAGTAAGTAGGGAGAGGACTGGAGGGGTACTCTCACCCTTTCGCGCGCCCCGAGTTCATCGGGCCGCGCTCAGGTCTGACGCTGGGGAACGGTTCCGCGAAGCAGCACTGCGTGCGGTGGCTCTGCTGTTTCTCCTCACTCAGACCTCCTCACCTGCCTCACCGCATGCATCACGATTTCTTCAGCATTGCCCAGCTCTTCGGCTACCTCACCTTCATTTTCGGTGTTGCCTGTTTCCTGCAGAAGAGCGATCAGCGTTTCCGCATATTGCTGTTGGGCCAGGCCACCAGTTACATGGTGCACTTCTGGCTGCTGGGAAATCTGCCTGCGACAGGGAGTGCCGTCATGTCGATGACGCGTACGCTGGCCTCCTTCTGGACGCGTTCACGCTGGGTGGCCCTGTCCTTCGTCTCTGCGACCATTGCGCTCGGCTGCTGGCTGGTCACGAGCTGGGCGGGTGTCTTGCCCGTCATCGGCACGTGCATCGGCACGGCCGCCGTGTTTCTTTTTTCTGGCATCACCATGCGGTGGATGATGTTCGCCGCGACCTGTCTCTGGCTCCTGAACAACATCCTGTCAGGTTCGATTGGCGGCACGGCCCTCGAGGTCTGTGTTGGCCTCAGTAATCTCTACACGATCCGGCGTCTCTACCACGCCCGGTCCTGCGTCACGAAGGCTACATGATCGATTTCGCACACGTCTTCTCTGTTCCCCAGCTCGTCGGCTACGTCGCCTTTGTCCTCGGTGTCGCCTGCTTTTTGCAGAAAAATGACTTGCGTTTCAAGGTGCTGCTTGCCGCCGAAACCGCATGCTACGTGCTGCACTTCTGGTTGCTTGGCAACTATGCGGCCGTGGCTGGCGCCGGCGTGGCGACGCTGCGCACGGTGGTGTCGATCCGCTTACGCTCACGCCGGGTTGCACTGTTCTTCATCGTGCTGACCCTGGTGCTGGGTGGCTGGCTCGTCGAAAGCTGGGCCGGCGTGCTGCCCATTCTGGCGTGCTGCGTCGGCACGGCGGCCGTGTTGCTGTTCCACGGCATCACCATGCGCCTGCTGATGCTCCTCGCATCCTTCATGTGGCTGGCCAACAACATTCTGTCGGGCTCCATTGGTGGCACGGCGCTGGAGGCCTGCATCGCGCTCAGCAACACGTATACGATCTGGCAACTGTGGCGCCGTCCGGCGCAACTCGAGCAGGCGACTTCGTGATCGATAGCTGGTTCTCGCTGCCGCAGCTCTTCGGCTACCTCGCCTTTCTGTTTGGCGTGGCCTGCTTCCTGCAGAAGAGCGATCTGCGCTTCAAGGTCTTCATGACTCTTGAGTGCGTCAGCTATGTGATCCACTTTGCGTTGCTGGGCCACTACACCGCGGTGGCAAGTTCGGCAGTATCGATGGGGCGTTCGGCGGCCGCGATCCGTACGAAATCACCTTGGGTTGCGTTGTTTTTCGTGCTGCTGAGCCTGTCGTTGGGCGTGTGGCTGGCAAAGTCCTGGGTCGGCATGCTGCCCATCCTTGCGTCGTGCATCGGCACCACGGCGCTGTTCCTGCTGTCGGGTATCCGCATGCGCTTGATGATGCTGATCGGCACCGTGCTATGGCTCATCAACAACATCGCGGTGGGCTCGATCGGCGGCACCTTGCTGGAAGCGACCGTGGCAGCCACCAATGTGTTCACGATCTGGCGAATGGTGCGGCAGCAAACTGCGCAGGCCTGAACTCAGCCTGCCGTCCAGCCGCCGTCGACATAGAGCACTTCGCCGGTCACGAACTCCGATCCCGCCGAGAGCAGGAATACGACCGGGGCGACCAGTTCGCTTTTCTCGCACAGGCGGCCTTTGGGAATGCGGCTGAGGACCCAGTTGCGGTGTGCGTCGTCGGTGAGCGAAGCGCGGTTGATGTCGGTGAGCGTGAAGATCGGCGCGATGGCATTCACGTTGACATTGTGTGGCGCGAGCTCCACCGCCAGCGACTTGGTGAAGGTATTGACCGCCCCTTTGCTGGCTGCGTACGCAGCATAACGGGCCTTGCCCTGCAGGCCGCGCACCGACGAGATGTTGACGATGCGTCCGGCGCCGCGCCCGACCATATGCTGGCCGAATACCTTGCAACAGGTCACCGAGCCCATGAGGTTGACGTCCAGCACGTGGCGGAAGTCTTTGAGGTCGAAATCGAACAGACCACTGATGTGCGTGATGCCCGCCATGTTGACGAGGCCGTCGACGTGGCCGAAAGTTTCGATAGCGCGCTCGGCCACGGCGCTGACCTCATCTTCATTTGTCACGTTGGCAGGGACGAAGGCGCCGCTCAATCCCTTGTCGACAAAAATGGTGCTTGTCTCGACAAGTGACTCCGCCGAGCTGGCCGTGGCCACGACATGCGCGCCAAGTTCGCCGAGCGCGACGGCGACCTCCTGGCCAATGCCCCGGCTCGCGCCGGTAACGACGATGACCCGCTCGCGTACGCCGAACAGGCGCTCAAGGCTGTAATCCATGGTGAGTCTCCTCGGTGGCCCGCGTCACCGCGGGCCGGGTGTGAGTCTCAGAGTGTGGCGTTGATCTTGAGGTGCAGCTCTGGCGACTCCGACAGTTCGCGCACGGCCTGGGGGATTTCGTCGAATGCGATCACCTTGCTGATCACGTCGTCGGCGACCACAGTGCCGCTGGCCAGCAACTGCAAGGCCTCGCGGAACTCGCCCGCGCTGGTCCGGGAACCGCGGATGTCGATTTCCTTGAGCGTGATGAGATTGGTCGGCAGCGGCGTCTCCTGCTTGGGCCAGCCCGTAAAAGCGATGCGCCCCGCGAACGACACGTATTCGAGCGAATCGCGGATCGCCTTGTTCGAGCCCGAGGCTTCGACCACGACCTCAGGCATGCGCCCCTTGGTGATTTCACGCAGGCGCGCGCGCACGTCTTCCTTGCTGGCATCGATGGTGTGCGGCACACCCTTGGCGCGCGCCGATGCGAGACGCGCCTCGACGATGTCGATGAGGATGGGATGCGCACCGTAGGTCCGCGCAGCGAGCGCCGCGAGCAGGCCGATGGCACCCGCCCCGATGATGGCGACATGCTCGCCGGCCTTCACTTGGGTGCGGTGCAGGGCGTGCAGCGCGATGGTTAGCGGTTCGGCCAGTGGTATATGCGCCGCAGAAAGGCCGGCCGGCACCTTGTGCAACAAATGAGCGGGGTGCGCGAAGACTTCACGCATGCCGCCGTCCACGTGCACGCCGATGACCTTCAGGCTTTCGCAGCAGTTGGTGCGGCCGATGCTGCAGGGGTAGCAGTGCCCGCAGTAGATGTAGGGATCGACGATCACGCGATCGCCAACTTTGATGTCCGCGGGCAGGCCGGTGCCGCCTTCGATCAGCGTGCCGACGACCTCGTGGCCGATGATGCGCGGGTAAGTGACCAGTGGGTTGGCGCCGCGGTAGGCGCCGATATCCGAGCCGCAGATGCCGACGGATTCGACACGGATCAGCCCCTGGTCCGCCGCTTTCTGCGGCGTGGGCGTGCGCACCATGGCGATCTTGCCGGGGGCTTCGAGGTAAATGGTATTGATGGTGTCAGTCATGGGGAGTCCTGTCGCCGGGGCGCATTGCGTGAATGCGCCCCAGCACTGAGTTACATGGCGCAAATGCGCGCCCACACGTTTTCATCTACCGGGATGCCATTGGCGAGGTTGTCTTCGCGCGTGCGCTTTTCGATTTCGCCGGGATAGAAGATCTCGCTGCCGTCCGACACTTTCTCGGACGCCTTGAGGTCTTCGACGACCTCGTTGATCGACGACGAAATGAAGGCGTTGCCGGCAATGCCCTGAGCGTCAATGGCGATCAGCACTTGCGACAGCGCGTATTCGTCCGAGCCCAGCTTGCCGACCTGCAGGACCGAGTTGCCGCCCGACAGCACTGTGGCGATCAGGTCCATGAGGATGGACAGGCTCGATCCCTTCCAGAAGCCGATGGGCAGTACCCGCCAGGTCTTCTCGATCTCGGCCGGGTCGCAGCTGATGTTGCCCTGCGTGTCATAGCCGCCGGGGACGGGCAGCATCTGGCCCTTGAGCTTGCTGTCTTCCATCTTGCCGTAGGAGAACTGCGCCATCGCGAGGTCGGCCACCAGCGGACCTTCCTGGCGCGGCACGGCGAAGATCAGTGGGTTGTTGCCGATGCGACGATCACGCGCGCCCCAGGCCGGCATGTTCGGTTGCGTATTCGTCCAGCATATGCCGACACAGCCGGCGTTGGCCGCTTGCCAGCCGAAGGTGCCACCGCGCATCCAGTGGTTGGTATTGCGCAAGGCCACGCAGCCGATGCCGTACTGGCGTGCCAGTTCGATGGCGCGGTCCATGGCGCGCTTGGCATTGAGGTTGCCCATGCCGAGCTTGCCGTCCCAGCGCTCGAAGGCGCCCGTGCCATCTACCTTGACGGCGGTGGCCTTGGGATCGATGTAGCCCTTGTCGATGTACTCGATGACGCGCGGGAAGCGCAGCACACCGTGCGAATAGATACCGTCGGCGCTGTTGTCGGCGAACAGGCGCCCCGACTCAGCGGCGGCCTCGGGCGAAAAACCCTTCTTGATGAGCACGCGGGTGAACTCTGCGGTCATGTCGTCAAAACTGATGCGTAGTGCCATGTTGGTGCTCCTTATTTCCATCCGTATTGAGAGTCGAATCCCCGCTCGCGGCGATAGGCGCGCAGGATTTCGTCGGTGATAGCGCTGGCGCGTGCCGCGCTGTGAAGATCGCCAGGGCATTGCCCCCGGCCAAGCAGTTCATCCACGATGCTCTGCACGAAAGGTTGCTGGACGTGCGCCGGGTCGGCGTAGGTAATCTCGCGCACGCCTGTCTCGGTTTCGAGGCGTAGCGGCGTTTGCGCGAAGAAGGCGAACGACAGTCGGCCACGCTCACCGAGGAAGACGACTTCGTCGCGCTCCTCTGCACAGGTATAGCACCAGGTGCCGGTACCGTGGATGCCACTGGCAAAGCGCCAGGTAGCGGTGACGATGTCTTCCACTTCGTACAGGCCGGCCTGGTTGGAAGCGATGCCGTGCACTTCGGTAATGGGACCGCAGACGTAATCGAGGATGTCGATGGTGTGGATGCCCATGTCGAGAAACTTGCCGCCGCCCGCGATTTCGGGGCGCAGTCGCCAGGGCAGGGCATCGCGGCGGAAGTCCTCCGCCTCGGGGCGCTTGAGCTGCTGTACCGACACGCTGCGCACCTTGCCGATGGCGCCTTCGTCGAGCAGGCGCTTGATGGCCTGGAAGCGCTCCATGCCACGGCGGTAATAGGCGACGAAGGCCGGCACGCCAGCCTGCGTAAAGGCATCGATGATGGCCATGCAATCGGCATGCGTCTGCGCCATCGGTTTTTCGATGTAGGCCGCCTTGCCGGCTTTTGCGCAATCGAGCGCGTACTGCATGTGCGAGGCTGGCGGCGTGGCGATGTAGATGATGTCGACTTCGGGGTCGGCAATGAGGTCGGCGGCGGTGTCATGGACCTTGGCGACGCCGTGGCGGCGCGCCCAGTCGTGAGCCTGCGCGAGGTCGGCCGCAGTCACGGCCACCAGCGTGGAACCGTCTGCCTTGTAGAGGGCTGGCCCGCTCTTGACCTCGGTGACCGCACCGCAGCCAATCATTCCCCAGCGGACCGTTTTCATGACTTGCGCTCCACCGCGCTCAGCGCCACCTTGACGACGATCTTGCGGATGGCCATCGGCTCGCCGTCGGCCACGCCGGGACGGTGCACATCCCACGGGAAGAACACCGCAAAGCTGCCGGGCGTCATGGTGATGAAGTTCTCCGCGGGACCCGCGCTGTCGTAGAAATAGAGGTCGCGCTCAGGCAGCGACTCGACGACCACGTGGTCGAGCGTGTCGGTGGCGAAACCGATGCGCTCCTTGCCCGCGACAAGACAATGAACGTCGAGGTATTTGTGATGAAACTCGGGGCGCGTCTCGGAAAGGTCGCGCGTCGGCATGTCGATGACCTGTACGTAGATGTCATCGCCCTGGATGGGGTACTTGCCTGGCGCAAGCCCGGCCAGATCGGTCTTGGCCAGGTAGCGCAGCGCAGTGGCGATCGCCGCCGGGTAGACCGCGTCGACGTTGACGACTGAGTCGATATGACCGAAATACATGGTGTGTTTATCCTTGAATGCAGTCCGGGTGGCATGACGGCCGGACCCCGGTTTGTCAAAAGGCTGCAGTCAAACCGTTGTCTGCAGTTGCCCTTGCGGCAGCGTATTCATGCGATGCGCGCCAGTAGTGCAGCGCGCGCATCGCCGGCGCAGCTGACGCACCGGCGGGTCTTGCATGACGCGGCTTAGCGCTGGGCGTCGATCTGCTTGGTGTAGTTGTCGCCGTACTGCTTGTTGAAGGTGTCCTTCACGCTCTTGGTGGCCTCCATGAAGGGCTTGGTGTCGAGGTTTTCCACCACCTGCATGCCGGACTTCTTCACACCATCGATGATGGTGCTCAGGTTCTGCGCATTGAGCTGGCGCTGGTACTGGGCTGCCTCACGTGCGGATTCGACGAGCGCCTTCTGCAGGTCGGGCGAGAGGGCATCGAACTTGGCCTTGTTCATCACCACGATCAGCGGGCTGTACGCGTGGCGTGTCAGGCTCAAGTGCTTCTGCACTTCGTAGAACTTGGTCGACCACAGCACACCGAGCGGATGCTCCTGCGCATCGACGGCCTTCGTTTCGAGTGCCGTGTAGAGTTCTGCGACAGGCATCGAGATCGGGTTGGCGCCGAGCAGGCGGAAGGCTTCGATGTTCATCGGGCTCGCGCTGGTGCGGATCTTCAGACCCTTCACGTCGGCAGGGGTGCTCACCGGATGCTTGGAGTTGGTGACGTTGCGCCAGCCGTTGTCCCAGAACGCCAGACCCTTCATGCCTTGCGCTTCGAGCGTGGCCAGCAACTCGTCACCGGTCTTGCCGTCGAGCACGCGTGCAACGTGGGCGTCATCCTTGAAGATGAAGGGCACGTCCAGGACGTTGAGCACCGGCACGAGGCCCGTGAAGTTGTTCGAGCCGGACATTTCGATGTCGATCGTGCCACCGCGCACGCCGTTGATGAGCGCCTGTGCGTTGCCCAGCGAGCTGTCGGGGAAAAGTTGCGCTTCCAGCTTGCCGCCGGTCTTGGCCTTGAGCAGTTCGTTGAACTTCTGCGCGGCGATGTGCTGCGAGTCGCTGCGCGGGGTCTCGTAGCCGAACTTCAGCTTGGTCTGTGCCTGGCTGGACAACGGCAGGACAGCAAGCAAACTTACGCACAGAGCGCTCAGAACCTGGGTACCTTTGACTTTCATTTTCCTGACTCCTTCTTGAGTAATGCCAATTGCATGGATGATTGGTTGGAACTACCTTGGTTGGTTGGAACTACCCTGGCGCTAGCGCAACCAGGACGCAGGGATCGTGACGAGTTGCGGGAAGATGATCAGCAGGACCATGACCAGCGACTCGGCGACCAGGAAGGGCACCATGCCCTTGATGACGGTGTCGAGCTTGACGCGGGACACACTGGAAACCACGTTGAGGACCGTGCCCACCGGCGGCGTGATCAGGCCGATGGCGTTGTTCATCATGAACATGATCCCGAAGTAGTACGGATCGATACCGGCTTCCTTCACCAGCGGCATCAGCACCGGCGTGAGGATCAGCACCGTGGGTGCGAGGTCGAGCGCAGTGCCGACCACGAACACCAGGACCATCAGCATGAACATCAGCAGGATGCGGTTGTCCATGAAGGGCTGCATGAGTTCGATGACCTGACCGGGGATGTCGGCCAGCGTGATCAGCCAGGCGCTCACCATCGAAGCAGCAACGATCAGCATGATGGTGGCGGCGGTCTTCGCTGCAGCGAGGAAGATCGGCGGCAGGTCGCTGAACTTCAGCCCCTTGTAGACGAACACGCTCACCAGCAACGAATACACGGCGGCGACGACGGCCGCTTCAGTGGGCGTGAAGGCGCCGGTCTTCATGCCGCCGATGATGATGACCGGAAGCACCAGGGCCCAGCCCGCACCGCGCAAGGCGCGCAACAGGACGCGAGCGTCAAACTTGGTTGCAGGGCGATCCTTGAAGTCCTTGCGGGCCGTGAGGTACCAGGTGAGGACCAGTGAGCCTGCCATCAACATGCCCGGGAACACGCCGGTGAAGAACAGCTTGGTCACCGACAACTGCGCGGCGACGCCGAACAGCACCAGCGGCATGGCCGGTGGCAGGATCGGTGCGATACAGCTAGCACCGGCGATCAGGCCCGCCGAACGCGGCACGTTGTAGCCGGCATTGCGCATCAGCGGAATGACGACTGCGGCCAGCGCGGCGGCGTCTGCCGCTGCCGAGCCCGAAATGGCCGCCAGCACCAGCGCGGCCATGATGGCCACGTAGCCGAGCCCGCCACGCACGTGGCCGACCAGGGCTTCTGCCACTTTCACGATCTGCGTCGACAGGCCGCCCTTGTTCATGATCTCGCCTGCGAGCATGAAGAACGGGATCGCCATCAGCGGGAAGTTGTCGGCGCCGGACAGAAGGTTCTGCGCGAGGATCTGCGCGTCGAAAGCGCCCTGGTGAACCATCAGCGCGACACCGCAGATGAGCAACGAGAAAGCGACTGGAACGCCAATCGCCATGGCGCCGCACAGGGCAAGAACGAACACTGCAATAGTCATTTTGTTGTTCCTCGCTGCGTCAGAGTACGTCTTCGAAGTTCGAAGACAGCTCGGAGTCCTGCATCTTGCCGGTCAGCAAGCGGTACATGGAGTGCAGCAGCAGCAGGGCCATCCCGACGCCGCCGACGACGCCGCCGATGTACACGTAGCCATATGGCATGCCGGTGACCGGGGCCGCGTTGTGCAGGTTCATCACCACCAGCTTCCAGGTGCCCCAGATCATCATCAGGCAGCACAGGAAGGTCATCAGGTCACCGAGGAACTTGCAGACACGCTGGGCTTTCATCGGCAGCTTCTCGGTGACCATGTGGACGCCGAGGTGAGCGTTGTCCTTCAGGGCCAGCACGGAGCCGACGAAGACCACCCACACGAAGAGAAAGCGCGAGACCTCCTCTGAACTCAAAATGCTCGAGTTGAATACGTAGCGCAGGACTACGTTGCCAAACACCATCACCACCATGAGTGCCAGCATGGCTATGAGCAGCCATTCGAGCCCCCGATTCAAGCGCTTCAAGATCATCGTTATCTCCATTGCTGATCAGGCCCATCTTTGATGACTGCCCTGATGCGTACGCGGCTTGTCGGTGGTCTGGTGGTCAGACCACTAGACCGGTGCTGCAAAGTCTCTGCTGCTCGGCTCGGGTGGAACATCAGGGTCAACCCGTGTTGGCAGCCAAACAACGGATATGTTTGCGACATGTCATGTTTCAGCTGCGGGACGGGAACTTCTGGATTTGCCTCGCACATCACGTGGACGCCCCAACAGGCTCGTAATCCATTGCGCGCCAACGCTTTCAAGCGTGCTTGCCCGTGCGCGCCAGAATTAATACCGAGGGCGCCAGAAGCCTTGTTTTGGCGTGGCGAAGGCATATTTGGTCAGGCGCGGCGCCTCTGCGTAACGAGCCTGTTCGCGGTCAATGGCCTGGCGCCTCGGGCGAGCATCGTGGTCCGCCAGTTGGGCAAGACGGAGATGACGGCCTGTGGTATACCGGTCAGGCCAGCAGGCCGGGGCAAAAGGAGTCACTGCAACAGGGAACCGTGATGGACATTGATTTACCCACCCTGAAGGTGGAAAGGCTTTACCGGCAGATCTTCGCCGTACTCCAGCGTCATATTGAGCAAGGCGTCTTCAAGCCAGGCGAAGCCTTGCCTTCGGAGCGCGATCTATCAAAGAAGCTGGGTGTCAGTCGGTCGTCGGTTCGCGAAGCGCTCATCGCGCTCGAAATGCGGGGATGGGTCGAGATCCGTACCGGCCATGGTGTATTCGTCCGGACCAACCAGCCCGAGGCTGCAGCGGCCAATTCAGCCATCGAGGAAGGCGGTGTGGCCGATCTGCTCAAGGCGCGCGAATTTCTGGAAGGCGAGTTTTGCCTGCTTGCCGCCCGACATGCCACCGAAGCCCAGATGGATGCGCTGGAATCCATCGTCGCCTCCATGGAACTGCAGGAAACCGACAACGAAGAGTTCCACCTTGCCGATCGCAATTTCCATCTCAAGATTGCCGAGATGACAGGCAACCCCGTGTTGCACGATGTCATGCTGCAACTCTGGAGTCGCCGCTACAGCCCGCTCTACAAACGTTTCGAAGATCACTACAACGAGCGCAACCTGGCGCCCGATCTGGCTCAGGACCATCGTGACATCTACGTTGCCTTGAGGAGCCGCGATGGAAATCGTGCGCGCGACCTTATGCGGGTCCACATGCAGCACGTGTACAAGAGCCTGTTTCGCTTGGCGCAGTGAACTGGCTGTGTAGTCGTGATTAGCTTCGCCGCATGAACGGTCGGCCGCCAGAGGCTTCATTTGATCTGGGCGCGACCATCAGGACGTACCACATTTACCTTGCAGGCCGCCCCTCAGACGGGCGCTGCACTTTGTTGCGGCGCCAGGCTGGCTGTCGATGCGGCCGATCCTCGTGTCCTGCATCGGCGCGACCGCGGGGGCCGGTTTGTGGAGGGGCGATAACACCCTGTCCGGCGCCATCTGCGGTACGGCGCTGGAGGTCGTGATCCTCACGACCAATATCTGGACTATCTACCGCACGCGCCGCGATCACCGGCGTGATGCGGACGTGGTGCCTGTGCCGGAGCCGTAACGCGGCTCAGTGCAGGATGCGCGGTCCAGGCAGCAGGAACTCCGGAATCTCTGCCTCGAACCCCGTGCCATCTTCCGCCGTCATCTGATATGCACCGCGCATGGTGCCGACCGGCGTGGCGATCGAACAGCCACTGGTGTATTCGAAAGACTCCCCTGGCGCGATGAGCGGTTGCTCGCCGATCACGCCGACGCCGCGCACTTCCTGCACGCGACCTTCTGCATCGGTAATCAGCCAGTGGCGGCTGATCAGCTTGGCGGGTAGCGTGCCCTTGTTCTCGATACGGATCTGGTACGCGAATACAAAGCGGCCTTCATCGGGCTCCGACTGCTCTGCGATGAACTCTGCTGAGGTTTCGACGTGGATGAGATACTTGGCGGGATTCATTGTTGCTCTGGCTGGGCTTGGTGCATCGAGTCAGTTATTTGACCCCAAGCCGATCGATGGGGTCCGGCAAATTGTCACGGTTTGGCAACGTATGCCCATCCGTTGCAAAAAATGACAAGCCCGGGCGCCGCCTGCAGACTCCTTGCTTCCAGCCACCCCGGATAATGGCGGGTGCTTGTATCCTTGTATCGTCCCGCTCCTGCCTGAGAAAGCCGCACCATGTCCGCTCCCCTGTACCGCATTGCGCCAAGCCTGCTCGCCGCCGATTTCGCCCGTCTTGGTGAAGAGGTCAACAACGTCATCGCCTCGGGTGCCGACTGGCTGCATTTCGATGTGATGGATAACCATTACGTCCCCAATCTCACCATCGGTCCGCTGGTGTGTCAGGCCATCCGTCCGCTGACTCAGGCGACCATCGACGTGCATCTGATGGTTGAGCCCGTCGACGCGCTGGTGCCGATGTTTGCCAAGGCGGGTGCCAACATCATCACCTTTCATCCGGAAGCGACGAAGCACGTGGACCGCACGCTGCAACTGATCCGTGATCAGGGCTGTCAGGCGGGTCTGGTGTTCAATCCTGCCACGCCGCTGGAATGGCTGGACCATGTCATGGACCGCATCGACCTGATCATGCTGATGTCCGTGAATCCAGGTTTTGGTGGACAGGGCTTCATCCCCTCGACCTTGCCGAAGCTGCGTCAGGCACGCGCGCGCCTCGATGCGTATGAACAGCAGACAGGCCGCCGCATCCTTCTGGAAATCGATGGTGGCGTGAAGGTCGACAACATCGCGGAGATTGCTGCTGCGGGCGCTGATACCTTCGTGGCGGGTTCCGCCGTGTTCGGTGCCGCAAGAGCCGAAGATCCGAATCGCTATGACAGCGTGATCAAGGCCTTCCGCGATCAACTGAAGACAGTCTGAATGTCGTCGTTCGCCAAGCTGCCGCAAGCCATCCTGTTTGATCTGGATGGCACTCTGGTCGATGCCAATCCCGACATTACGGAAGCGGCGCGGCGCATGCTCGCTGAACTTGGCGAACCTGCGCGCAGCGATGAGGAAGTCGGGCACTTCGTCGGCAAGGGTGTTGGCGTGTTCGTCGAGCGCGCACTCAATGTGGGTCGTCGTGCCCACAGTGAAAGCGAAATCGCCACGGCGCTGGAGCGCTTCATGGTCCATTACGCCGCGGTCAATAGTCAGCAGGCGACGGTTTATCCGCAGGTGCGCGAGACGCTGGAAGTGTTGCGCGGGCGGGGCGTGCCGATGGCCTGCGTGACCAACAAGGCCGAGGTCTTCACCGTACCGCTCCTGCAGTCCTTGGGCCTTGCCGACTTCTTCGCCTGCATCGTCAGTGGCGACAGCTTGCCGCAAAAGAAACCTGATCCCGAACCCCTGTTGCATGCCTGTCGCGAGCTGGGGGCGTCGCCTGCGCAGTCACTCATGGTCGGCGACTCAGCCAATGACGCACTCGCAGCACGTCGCGCGGGCGTCCCGGTGCTGCTCGTGACCTATGGCTACAGCGAAGGCATCGCCGTGGACAGCATTGATTGCGACGGGTTAATATCCTCGTTCGCTGATTTGCCGGATTTTCTGGCGTCCAGCCGATTCAGAGTGCCGAAATGAAGACCCCAAGCCGCATCCTCGAGAAAGGGAATCGCCCGATCTGTGCCGTCGTCAAGCACAGCGGGAGTTCGTGGCGTGTGCAGTAGGTAGTGCACAGCCAGGTCGCATGAGGTGCGATCTGATCTCGAAAACATGCAGCACCCCGGAGTCATCATGACCGAAGCCGAATTCAAGGCATTGGCCGCGCAGGGCTACAACCGTATCCCCCTGACGCTGGACACCTTTGCCGATCTCGACACGCCGCTGTCGATCTATCTCAAACTCGCCAACGAAGCCAACACCTACCTGCTCGAGTCCGTGCAGGGGGGCGAGCGTTTTGGCCGCTACTCCATCATTGGCCTGCCGTCGAAAACCTCGTTGCGCGCAACGGGTTTTAAGACGGAAATCGTGACCGATGGCCGCGTCGTTGAAACGGCCGAAGGCAATCCGCTCGATTTCATCGCCGAATACCAGAAGCGTTTCAAGGTTGCGCTGCATCCCGGCCTGCCGCGTTTCTGTGGCGGCCTTGCAGGCTACTTTGGCTACGACGCCGTGCGTTACATTGAGCCCAAGCTGGCGGCGACGCAAAAGCCGGGTGGTATCGATACGCCCGACATCTTATTGTTGCAGACCGAAGAGCTGGTCGTCATCGACAACCTCAAGGGCCGCCTGAGCTTCATCGTCTACGCTGACCCGACGCAACCTGAAGCCTACGACAAGGGCCAGCGTCGTCTGCAGGGCTTGCGTGAAGCGCTGAAGAAGAGCGTGACCGCGCCCGAGGTGCATCGCAGCGACACGCATCCGATCGTGCGCAGCTTCGACAAGGACGACTACATCGCCGCTGTGCTCAAGGCCAAGGAATACATTGCTGACGGCGACATGATGCAGGTGCAGATTGGCCAGCGTCTGTCCAAGCGCTTCACCGAATCGCCGCTGAGCCTGTACCGCGCCCTGCGCACGCTTAACCCGTCGCCGTACATGTACTTCTACAACCTCGGCGACTTCCATATCGTCGGCGCATCGCCGGAAATCCTGGTGCGTCAGGAGACGACACCGGACGGCCAGAAGATCACTATCCGCCCGCTCGCGGGCACACGTCCGCGCGGCGCCACGCCGGAACTCGACAAGGCTGCCGAAGTGGAACTGCTTGGTGACCCGAAAGAGCGCGCCGAGCACCTGATGCTGATCGATCTCGCGCGCAATGACATCGGCCGCATCGCCAAGACCGGCAGCGTGAAGGTGACCGACGCGTTCGTGGTTGAACGCTACTCGCACGTCATGCACATCGTCAGCAACGTCGAAGGCCTGCTGAAAGACGGCATGAGCAGTCTCGATGTGCTGCGCGCGACCTTCCCGGCCGGCACGCTGACCGGCGCGCCGAAAGTGCGTGCCATGGAAATCATCGACGAGCTGGAGCCTGTCAAGCGCGGCATCTACGGCGGCGCCTGCGGTTACCTGAGCTATGGCGGCGACATGGACGTGGCGATCGCCATCCGTACCGGCATCATCAAGGACCAGACGCTTTACGTGCAGGCCGCTGCTGGCGTCGTCGCCGATTCCGTGCCCGAACTTGAGTGGAAGGAAACGGAAGCGAAAGCCCGTGCGATGTTGCGTGCCGCCGAACTGGTGGAAGAAGGGTTCGAGGGCTAAATCATGATCTTGATGATCGACAACTACGACAGCTTCACCTACAACCTCGTGCAGTACTTCGGTGAACTCGGTGCGGACATGCAGGTGGTGCGCAACGACCAGATCACGATTGAAGAGATCGAGAAACTCGCGCCCGAGAAAATCGTGATTTCGCCTGGCCCGTGCTCGCCGAACGAAGCCGGCATCTCCGTGCCGACGATCAAGCACTTCGCCGGCAAGCTGCCGATTCTCGGTGTATGCCTTGGGCATCAGAGTATCGGTGCGGCATTTGGTGGAAAAATCATCAGAGCCAAGCAGCTCATGCACGGCAAGACTTCGCCGATCGAGCATGCGAACGTGGGCGTCTTCCACGGCTTGCCGCAACCCTTCACGGCGACGCGTTATCACTCGCTGGCGATCGAGCGCGAAAGCTGCCCGGACTGCCTCGAAGTGACGGCATGGACGGCTGACGGCGAGATCATGGGTGTGCGCCACAAGACGCTGGCCATCGAAGGCGTGCAGTTCCATCCCGAGTCGATCCTGACCGAGGGCGGGCACCACATGCTGAAGAACTTCCTCGACGCAAAGTACTGAGATCGTGTCGGCGAAACTGGTGCTCGTCAGCGGCGGATCGCGAGGACTGGGCCAGGCGCTGTGTGCGGCTTACATGGCACTTGGTTACAAGGTCGTCGAGTTCTCACGCAGTGCGCCAGCGCCATATTCGGTCGCGACTGACTTCGCCGATCCCGAGCAGGCCGCGCGCGTTTTCGAAGACACGATGCGGCCACTGGCGGCAGAGAGCTGGGGCGAGATCGTGGTCATCCACAATGCCGGCGTGCTCGATCCCATCGGTGCCGTGACCAACAAACGAACCACGCAGGTGCTCGACAACATCAACACCAACATCACGGCGGCGATGCTGTTCCTGCGCGAAGCGATGCGCCAGTTCCAGTCGCATGCCTGCCGCAAGACGCTGGTGAATGTGTCGTCAGGCGCTGCGCGAAAAGGCTACGCCGGCTGGTCGCTGTATTGCGCGGGCAAGGCAGCGCTGGAGAACTTCGTGCGAGCCGTGGCGCTGGAGCAGGGGCAGGAGGCTTCGCCCTTTGTGGTCCTGAACGTCGATCCCGGTGTGATGGACACGGAGATGCAGGCGACGATCCGCGAGACTTCGGTCGAGGACTTCCCGGATGTCGATCGCTTCATCCAGCGCAAGCTGCTCGGCACTCTGCGCCCGGCGAAAGACATTGCTGCGGCCATCGTGCGGATTGTTGCCAGCGAGCAGGAGAGTGGCAGTAGAGTGGATGCCGCAGAGTTTCTGGCGTGATGCACTTCGTTTTCTGCTGAATCCGGAGCGTTGAATGGACCCGTCCCTGATCCTGGTGGCCCTCGGCGCCATCGTCCTGTTGGCTTATCTGCTGGACTTCGTGGGGCGCCGCTTGCGTGTGCCCGCGGTGGTCCTGCTGATCTTCAGCGGCCTCGCGCTGCGTGCGCTCGTCGACTTCACCAGTGTGAAGCTCGATATTCCGCACGAGCTGTTGCCGGTGCTGGGTACGATCGGTCTGATCCTGATCGTGCTCGAAGGGGCGCTCGACATTTCCCTGACGCGAGACCATCTCGGCCTCGTCGGGCGTACTGCATTGCTGGCTTTGCTCAGTATCGTGTGTACGGGCGGGCTCATTGCCGTGCTGCTGGCGGCTGCGTTCGAGGTGTCGGCCATACAGGCCATGCTGCTGGCAACACCGCTTGCCATCATCAGCTCGGCCGTGGCGATTCCGGCGGCCTCGGCCCTGCCCCCGGAGCAGCGCGTATTCGTGGTGTACGAGAGTTCCCTGTCGGACATCATGGGCGTGATCATTTTCTACGCGCTGCTGAGTTACAACGGGGATGTGGGTGAGTTGCTGATCTCGCAGCTTGGCGGAATTACGCTGTCGGTGGTGGTTGGCCTGGTCATGGCGCTGGGAGTGTTCTGGATCATTCCGCGCATCGATCACCATGTGCGCGTGTTGCCCCTGATCTTCGGCATCGTGCTGTTATATGGGGTTGGCAAGATGATGCACCTTGCGCCGCTGGTGATGGTGTTGTTGGTGGGCTTGCTGCTCAATAACAGTTTCCTCGTCGAGCGGATTACCTGCGGGCGATTGCGCGCGGTGGATTCCTTCGACGCAGAGCTGGAGGGTTTCAAACACCTCACGGCGGAATTCACCTTTGTCGTGCGCAGCTTTTTTTTCGTGCTGCTGGGCTTCAGTACGAAACTTTCGAATCTGGCCAATCCACTGGCCTGGGGCGTCGCAGCGGTTGTCATGTTGTGCTGCATACTGCCGCGCGTGCCACTGTTGCGTTGGGTGGCGGGGGTGCGCTCACGCGCATTGATATTTTTCGCACCGCGGGGTCTCATCACGGTGCTGCTGTTCATGAGTCTGCCCGACGAATATCGCCTGCCCGAGGTGCCGCCCGCGTCGGTTATGCTGGTCATCCTGATGTGGGCCTTGCTGCTGACTTATGGCAGCGTGCGTTTCAACGAAAAGCCGCGTGTGGACACCCTTCCCGCCAGTACGCCACCATCGCAGCTGCCGTGATTTTTCCAATACATTGATCCAGAGGACGAGCCTATGACGCCGCAAGAAGCGCTTCAACGCACCATCGAACATCGCGAGATCTTCCATGACGAAATGGTGTCGCTGATGCGCCAGATCATGTCCGGCGAAGTGTCACCGGTGCTGATCGGTGCCATCCTGACCGGTTTGCGCGTGAAGAAGGAAACGATCGGCGAGATTGCTGCCGCAGCCAAGGTCATGCGCGAGCTGTCGACCAAGGTACCGGTGCAGGACCCGCTGAGTCTGGTAGACACCTGCGGCACCGGTGGCGATGGCTCGCATACCTTCAATATCTCGACGGCCTCCATGTTCGTTGCGGCCGCTGCGGGCGCCAAGGTGGCGAAGCACGGTGGCCGTGCATCGTCCTCGCTGTCGGGTTCGGCCGATGTGCTTGAAGCACTCGGCGCGAAGATCACACTCGCGCCCGAGCAGGTCGGCCAGTGTGTAGATGAAGTTGGCATCGGCTTCATGTTCGCCCCGAACCACCACAGCTCGATGAAGCATGCAGCACCCGTGCGCAAGGAACTCGGCGTGCGCACGATTTTCAATATCCTCGGCCCGCTGACCAACCCGGCCGGCGCGGCAAACCAGCTCATGGGCGTGTTTCATGCTGATCTGGTGGGCATCCAGGTGCGCGTGCTGGAGCGCCTCGGTTCGCGCAATGTGCTCATCGTGCACGGTATGGACGGGCTCGACGAGTTGTCGATCTCGGCACCGACCCTCGTTGGTGAATTGCGCGATGGCGAGGTGCGCGAATACCGCATCAGCCCGGAAGACGTGGGTCTGCCGATGCACGGCGCTTCGGCGCTCAAGGTGGCCAGCGTGGCCGAGTCTCGCGAGATGTTGCTTGCCGCGCTCGACGGCAGCAATGCAGCGGCGCGCGACATCGTGGCATTCAATGCCGGCGCCAGCCTGTATGTCAGTGGTGTGGCTCACAATATGCGTGTGGGTACCGCGATGGCGCTGGAAGTGATTGCCAGCGGCGCCGCGCGCGCCAAACTGGACTCCTTTGTGGCGCACACGCAAGCAGCGGCTTGATTCATAGAGATACAAACGAGCTGCAAACGAACTGGAGTTGTAATGTCGGACATCCTGCAGAAAATTCTCGCTACGAAGCGTGAGGAAATTGAAATCGCCGAACGCGCGCTGTCGCGTGAAGACATCGTCGAAGAGGCGCGCGATGGCGTGCCAACGCGCGATTTCGTCGGCGCCATACGCGCGAAGATTGTCGCCGGCCAGGCCGCAGTCATCGCCGAGGTGAAGAAGGCCAGCCCGTCGAAGGGCGTGCTGCGCGAGAATTTCGTGCCTGGCGAAATCGCGCAGTCTTACGAGCGAGGCGGCGCGGCCTGCCTGTCGGTGCTGACCGACAAACAGTACTTCCAGGGCGCGACGGAATATCTGCAACAGGCGCGCGAAGCCTGCTCGCTGCCAGTGCTGCGCAAGGACTTCATCATCGATCCGTACCAGGTGTTCGAAGCACGCGCGATGGGTGCGGACTGCATCCTTCTCATTGTCGCGGCCTTCCTGCCGCCGGATGGCACGGTCAACAGTTCGACGACGCGTTCGGCGCTGTCGCATCTTCTGGACCTGGAGCAATTGGCGCACGACCTTGGCATGGCCGTGCTGGTCGAAGTGCACAGTGCCGACGAACTCGACATTGCCTTGCAGATGCACACGCCGCTGCTCGGCATCAACAATCGCAATCTGCGCACCTTCGAGGTGTCGCTGGACGTGACCCTGTCACAGCTCGCGCGCATTCCTGAGGGGCGCATCGTCGTCACCGAGAGCGGCATTCTCGGCACGGTCGACGTGCAGCGCATGCGCGAACATCAGGTCAACGCCTTCCTCGTCGGCGAAGCCTTCATGCGCGCACCCGACCCCGGCGCACAACTGGCTGCCCTGTTCAGCTGATAGCGGCGCACGATGACCGGCACTGATCCAAAGCCGGCAAGAAAGCCCCTCTGGCGACGCCTTACGCGTCGCCTGTTGTGGGCTTTCGTCGTTTTGGGTGTCCTCGTCGGTGCCTTGCTCGGCGGCTTGTACTGGTCGCTGGGCAGCGAATCCGGCAGCCAGACGCTCATTGCGACGCTGTCGCGCTGGTCTGGCGGCATGCTGCAGATCGAAGGCTGGCAGGGGCGCGTTGTTGGCCCGGTGCAGATGAAGCGTCTGCGGCTGCATCTCGCCGCCGTCGACATCGATGCTGAACGCATCACGCTCGACTGGCGTCCCGCTGCCTTGGCGCAAGGCTTGCTGAACATCAACAATCTGCATGTGGGGCGGCTGGAAATCCGCACGCCGGTTTCGGACGAGCCTGCGACCATACCGACGAGCATCAGTCTGCCATTCAGACTGCATGTGGCGGCGCTCGATGTTGGCGTGCTGGCAGTCGGCGCGCGCGCCGCGAATGGGGCCGCTGTGGCACCGCCATACGTGCTGTTGAATGACGTGGCGGGCAGCGTGGACAGCGATGCGCAATCGCACCGCATCCATAGTCTGGCTTTAAGTCTGCCGGCGGGGCGCGTGACAGCCAAGGGCGAGATCAAGCTGCAGTCTCCCTATGCATTGACCGCACAGGCTGCGTTTGCGGGCAAGCTGGCCGAGCACGCCGTGAATCTGGATGCGAAAGCAGATGGCTCGCTCGACAGGCTGACGCTGCATCTGCTGGCCAGCGGGCAAGGCATATCGGGCACGGCGGATGCGGGGGTGCGGCCGTTTGCAGCGCTGCCCATCGAGCAGGCGCGCATTGCGTTGAAGGGTGTGGATCCGGCCGTGTTCCATCCCGACGCGCCGCATGCCTTGCTGGACGTGCTGGCCAATCTCACCCCAAGCCTGCCAGCTGCGAGCGGGCAGGGCGCAGCCGACACTTCGCCACAGCACTGGCAGATCAGCGGGCCGGTCGAAGTGCTCAACCGTCAGCCGGCGACGATCGATGCGGGCGGTGTGCCGGTGGAGCGCCTTGCTACCCAGTTGTCATGGGCGGCCGGCGCCTTGCAGCTTGATGACTTGCAGGTGTCACTGCCCGGGCATGGGCGCATCGACGGCAAGCTGCAATGGCAGACTCTGGCGGCGAATCCCGTCGGTCGCATCGAGACCGAGCTGACCATACAGGGGCTGGATCCGGCGCGCCTGCATACCAAGATGCGGGCGATGCAGATTGCCGGCAAGATCAGCGGCAAGAGCGTGCCCGAGGAGGGCAAAGTTGTTGGCAACTTAGGAGGTAACTCAGGTGGCAAAAACACGTCACAGATGCAGACCTTCCGCATCGATCTTGCTTCGGGCATCTATCACCTCGTGGCTCAGGGCGCACAGCGTGGCGGCGCGCTTGAACTGCAACAGGCAGCGTTGACGGCAGGCAAGGCCAGCGTCGAAGCGAGTGGCCGCTGGCAGTGGCAGGTGGCGCCGGGTGCGGCGGACACGCAGGCCTTTAGTGCTAAGGGCCGCCTGCAGGCATTTGATCCGCATGCTTTCGTGGCGACTGCGCCGCCGGGTAATCTCAACGCGGACTTTTCGCTCGATGGCGTGCTGCAGCCAGCGTGGCGCGCGAACATGGCGCTGGATATCGCCAACAGCAGTCTTGACCGCTTTCCGCTGCAAGGACATGCGCGCCTGATCGCAGAGCCAGGTCGTGCGCATGACACTGACATCGCACTCGATGTCCTTGGCAATCACCTGAAACTGACCGGTGCGATCGGTCGTGCAGATGATCGCCTGCAAGTCCTGGTCGATGCCACGCAGCTCGGGCGTCTGCAGGACGGGCTACACGGCAAGCTCACGGTACAGGGCTCGGTTGGCGGCTCGTTACAGGAGCCTTTCATGGCGCTTAGCGCGCAAGCCGAGGGCCTTGGCATGGATGGCGCGGCAAATCTTGAATCCCTGCAGGCGAAGCTGCAGCTTGAGGCCGGCGCTAAGGGCGCTGTGGACGGGCGTGTCGATCTCAAGGGTTTGCGCGTGGGGAACGATGCAACCGAGCCGCAGGTGCGTCATGCCGCCCTCGTGATCGGCGGGCGCCGCGATGCGCACACCGTGCACCTGGATGCCGGCCTGCTGAAGGAGCAGGGCTTGAGCCTGACGGCTGAAGGCGGCTGGCATGCGCCGCCAGCCCGTGCGAGCAATGCGGCCGGCAATGCTGCCGGTGCCTGGCAGGGGCGCCTGACGCAGCTGGTCGCAACGGGGCCGCTGGCGCTGCGTCTGAAGAGCCCGGCTGATATCAGCGTTGCGCCACAACGCGTGGCTTTGGGCGAGGCACTATTTGAGGCCGACAATGGCAGTGTGGTGCTCAGTACGACGGAATGGACGCCGCTGCGCAGCGTGGCGCGTGGTCATATGTCGGGGCTGCAGATCGGTTTTGCCGTCGATGAGTATCAGCGCACCGTCATGCGCGGCAAGAGTCTGCAACTCGGTGCGGTGTGGGACGTGACGCTGGCTGAACGCGCCAACGGGCTGGTGCGTGTGTTCCGCGAAGGTGGCGACTTCATCCTGCAGGGCGACTCTCCGGTGGCACTCGGGCTGGAGACGCTGGAGCTCAATCTCGCGGCGCAGGAGGATCGCCTGGCGCTGTCGGGGCTAGTCAACGGTAAGCGTGTCGGCGCCATCAATTTCGCGGGGACGGCGCTGGCGCGGCGGCAGGGTACCCATATCAGCCTCGATCCCGACGCAGTGCTGACTGGCGTCGGGCATGTCGAGGTGCCGGCGCTGGACTGGCTTGGTCCGGTGATCGATCAGAACCTGCGCACGGGGGGCAGCTTTGTCGGTGATTTCAACATCCTCGGCACGGCTACCCGACCGCAGAGCAGCGGGCATATCCTCGGCAGCAAGCTGTTCATTGCGCTGGCCGACCAGGGTTTGCGTTTGCGTGATGGCATCGTGGATCTGAATTTCGACGCCGCGCGCGTCAGTCTCAGCAAGCTCGACTTCCGGGCCGAGCGCAGCCTGGCGGCGCCCGATTCGCGTTTGCGCGTGCTGAACTTGCCGGGCGCCGAGGGCGGCGCGGCGAAAGATGATTCCGGGCGCATCAGTGGCAGCGGCGGCGTCGACCTCAAGACGGGGCTGGGGGCGTTCGAGCTGTTGGTCGACCATGTGCCCATCCTGCAGCGCGCCGATCAGTGGGCGCTAGTGTCTGGCACGGTTGGCATTGCCAGCGGCTGGGAGCACATGGATATAAATGCGAAGCTCCGCGCCGATGCGGGTTTTTTCGGGGTGCCGAAATCCGGTGCGCCGTCGCTGGGCGACGATGTGCTGGTGCGTGGGCGGCAGACCAAACCGCCGCAGCGCATGCGCGTCAATCTCGACGTCGACTTCGATTTCGGCCGCAACTTCATCGTCAAGGCCTGGGGCATCGACACCTGGCTTGACGGCCAGCTGCGTGTGCAACTCGCACAGGGCCAGCAGCCGCGCGCCACCGGTGCCTTGCGCACCCGCGAAGGTGTTTTCGAAGCCTACGGACAGAATCTGGCGATCGATCGCGGCCTGATCAATTTCTCGGGCCCGCTGGACAATCCCGCACTCAATGTTGTGGCTGTTCGCAAGAATCTGGCCGTGGAAGCTGGCGTCGAAGTCACTGGCCTCGCCAGGCAACCACGCGCGCGCCTGGTGTCTGACCCGGAGGTGCCGGATAGCGAAAAGCTGTCATGGATTCTGCTGGGCCGCGCCAGCGACGCGGAGGGCGGCGATGCGGGGCTGCTGATTGCCGCGGCCTCCGCAGCGTTCAGTGGAGAAGGGCCCGCCATTACGACGCGCGTGGCGAACACTTTTGGTTTTGACGACGTCTCACTAGGGCAGGGCGGCATGTCGAGCCGCCCCGTGCAGAGCCGCGTGGCGAGCAATTCCACGGGGTCCAGCAGCACCGCAGCCGGCTCCGTCAACGGTCAGGTGATTTCACTCGGCAAGCACTTGTCGGCGCAAGCCTATCTGGCGCTTGAGCAGAATCTGGAGGGGACCGAGAGCATCGTCAAGCTCACCTACAGGCTCACCCGCTATCTGTCTGTCATTGCACGCGGGGGCACCGACAATTCTCTGGATCTGAACTACAGCATATCGTTTCAGTGAGTTCGCCCAAGTGAGCGGCGCGCGCGTTATTTCAGGAACTGCGATTCATCCGATTGCTTTGGCAGTTGTGCACGTCTGGATATGCGCTTCGTGACGTCTTGCTGCCACACCACGTCATCGTCCACCGCGTATAGCCAGCAGGCCTCGCCGAGGCGTTCGCAATAACTCAGGGCGTCTTCCATGGCGGCAGCGCCCAGCCAGTAGCGTCCGAAGCCTTCGCGCGTGACTAGAAAAGCGCGTGGCGCGGGCTTCTCCAGAAAGGCGCGATAAGTCGTCAGCTGATCTTGCGGCAAAGGTACAGCGGCCAGATCCTTCACATCAGCAAAACCGCTGGCATTGGGGCGAAGGCGCATGTCTCCGCTGTCAGCACCATCCGTGTTTGTTGGCGACAGTGCTGCCGATGGCGCGCCCTGCAGGGCCCAGACGACGCGGTCATCCACCGCATACAGATAGCAGGGGCGGCCGCGCGACAGCACCAGGCAATGGGCCAGTGCATCGGCTGACGCGTTTGCGCCGATCTTGCTCGACCAGGCTGCGAGGTCACTACCATTGGGGCCGATCGCAAATGCACGCGGACGCCTGGATGTGTTGAGAAAGCGCTCGTAGCCGACTCGCCCCGCAGCATCGAGCAGTGGTACGTCCTGGACCCGGTTCAGGCGTGGATCCGTCGTGTTGTCCAGTGCTGGCTGTGGTGAATGGGTGGCTGTTTCCGGATCCCAGACGACGGCGTCATCCACGGCATACAGGGCGCAAGGGACGGCAAGAGTCGAACAGGTTCTCAGTGCTTCCGCGGCGGCGTTGCTGCCGGATCGGTATGACCACTTAGTGGAGCCCGGGCCGATGGCAAATGCGCGCGGACGCAACGGTGTGTTCAGGAAGCGCTGATAGCCCGTGCGCCCCGCATTGTCAATGAAGGGCACGTCGGCCACCCGGTACAGGCGTGGATCGACGTCGCTGGCAGGTTTTTCGGCGTCCACTGCAAGTGGTGCATCCGAGACCGCAATGCCCAGTCCGAGATTCGCAGGGAGTGATTTTCTGTCGGGTAGCAACTGCAGGCCATTCAAGCGCTTGTTACGGATTTCACCAAGCGTGGCACTTTGCCAGAGGGTACGCTCGGCCGAGAAAGGGTGGCGCTGGGCGAGGCCGCCGTTGGTCTTGCTGGTCAGGTTGCTGGCCAGGCGACGCCAGATGTCGCTTGCGCGCTCGCCATCGAATCCGGCAAGCACCGCGATATAAGCGCCCAGATAGTCAGCCGCGCGCTCTTCCGTCGCCGGGTATTGCAATTCAGCCTTGTCTCCAGATTTGAGAGCTGCGGCCGGCCCGCCGGCGAGGGCAAAGATGCTGTGGGCGACGCCATGTGCCAGAACGAGCGCCAGCTCGTCATCGTTGCCGATGAAACGCAGCATGCCCGTGCTGACCGACATCGCGCCATTCGAGACCTCTGCGATTAGCGCGTCATTGCGCAGCAGGTACGGGACCTCTTTGCAGATCAGTTGAGCCTTGGCTCTGACTGTCTGTACCTTCTCGGCCGAAACAAGTGTCAGCACGAAAGACCGGTTTTCAGCCAACGTGTTCCCTGGTCTGTTGAGCACCCAGCTGGCATGCATTGTTTTGCCGGTAGCGGTGTCGGTCAAAGCCTGCAGTCGATCGCCAGCGCGTGCACCGGCCTGGCGAAATGGACTGAACGTCGGGACGTCCAGAAAGACTGGATACGGCGTTGCATTCGTATCCAGCGCTTCAAGAAATCCCTTGCGCAAGTCCTCCGGCAAATCCTGACTGGCAATGGGGGGGGCGCCAAGACTCCAGCCGCGATTCTGCAGACAATAAGGGCTCGCTGCCCGTTGTATCGCGAACGCGACGCGCTCAAGACGTGCCCGGTCGGCAAGATACAGGCGCGTTTCGTAGATGCGCTGGACGCGTGCTTCAACCTCGATGCGCGCAGTGGTCGAGGAGGACGGTGTATCCACAGCATGCGCCGTGCACGACAGTGCTGAGACGAGTGTTGCAGTCACCAGTCGGCGCAAGCGGGGCTTGAGCGCATTTGTGACGCTACATATGGCCCAGGCCGGAATTTCAATAATTTGCACTGCTTTGCTCACAGCATTGGCTTCGCATTATTGCTTGTCTGTGCGGCCTCAAGGTGGGTGACTCCCTCAAGGATCTGTTGGCGCCGTATTGTAGCCGCCTGGTCGAACCACGGGCTTAAACATGGCCTGGAATCCGTGACCTCCTTCAGTTTCGTGCGCAACGGTGGCGATGCAAGCGTGTGAGACTGGGCAGAGGCGCCCATTGCGGTCCGGTCATGGCCCGGAAATGAAAAAGGCACTTGTAAGTGCCTTTTTTGCTCGTTAGCGGGGTGCAATCAGGGGGCATCAGCTGTCGCCGCCGCCATCGCCGCCATCTCCACCTCCGCCATCTCCACCGTCGCCGCCATCTCCTCCGCCGTCACCGTCGCCTCCTCCGCCGTCGCCTCCACCATCTCCGCCATCGCCATCACCTCCATCGTCAGCGAGAGCGAAGCCTTTTCTTCCAAAGAGCTGATTGCGGCGAACGCCACGAATGTTCAGTGCAAGCGACCAGTTTGTCGGCGCATCCTCTTCTGAGGTTTCGTTAGGTTCATTCACTTCAGAATTCTTGCTCATTGGTATTCCCTCCATAAGAGAAACAACAGGTGCCATTTACGGGCAGTTCTTCGATTACCCTATTTACATACTACAGCCGATAAGGCTGACGGGTGTTTTTTCCACGACCCAGCGGGGCAAGATTCAGTTTTCGAGGAAGCCCGATTCGTCGTTTCTTGTCGGCAGCTGGCTGCTGTGCGAAATCCGCTTGTTCGCATCCTTGCTCCAGACCACTTCGTTATTGACTGCGTATAGCCAGCACGGGGCATCAATGCGCGCGCAATGCGCCAATGCATCATGCATGGCGGTCGGGCCTATCCAGTACAGACCCTTGCCATCCTGCGTAATCAGAAAGGCTCGCGGTGAGGGTTTCTCCAGGAAGGCCTGATATATGGGCAGCCTGTCGGCCGAGAGTGGCACGGCTGTCAGATCATTGATTTCGGCAAATCCTGTGCCTTTGGGTTGGCCAAGCAGTTCGCTTGACTTGCGGTTCGCAATGGACTGTGGCTGATCGAGCGCTGTCGCCGGATTCCAGACCACCTTGTCGTCGACCGCATAGAGGTAGCACGGGCCGCGCGCGAATACTGAGCAGTGTTCAAGAGCGTCGGCCGCTGCGTTCGTGCCGAACTTGAGGGACCAAGCGCCACGCCCTGTCTTGGCTGGGCCAAGGGCAAATGCACGTGGCCGTAGCGGGCTATCCAGAAACCGCTGGTAAGCCGCTATTCCCTCGTTGTCGATGAATGGAAGATTCGTAAACATACGCAGGCGCGGGTCATCCTTGGCGGCTTGGGCGTTGTGCTCGCTGTCGTTTTGAGGAAGGGCGGAGCCTGCGCGGAAATCTGTTTCTGAAAACGCCAGGGAGAAAAGACGATCCGGTATCTGTCGTTCGCCGGCCTGCGCTTGACGAAGGATGTCATTACTCACTACCTGAATTTGCACGCCACGGGAGGGGGAGAGAGGATGCCGCGCAGAAAAGCTGTCCTTGCCGTGGCTCGCGGGAATGCTGGCGATACGTCTCCAGACGTTTCGGGCTCGCATGATATCGAAGTGTGCTGCGATGAGCAGGTAGGCTCCCAGATAGTCAGCCGCTTCTTCGTCTGCCGAAGAAAATCGCTCCGGCGTTTTGCTGGTCGAGTGGCTGGACCTGGATGCACGGGCAAAACGCAGTTGGTCATGGATGAGTTCATTGGCGATCAGATAGGCCAGTTCGTCATCATTGGCTACGAATCGCAGAACGCCCTGGCTCAGATGCAAAACGCCTGAATCAACTTGCGCGACTAGATTGCTTGTTCTCAGAAACTGAAGCCGTACGTCACAAACAAGCTGCGGTAGCGTCTTGAGCGATACCTTGAGGTCGCCCCGCTGAACCTCCACTTCAACGGCTTCATTCAGTATGAAGGTGCTTGTCGGGCGATTCAGCGTCCAGCCGGGCGATGGTCGTTTTCCGGTCGCCCGATCAGTCATCTGTAGCAGGACGTCGCCTGGCTGAATACCTGCTTTCGCCGCGGGGCTATCCAAGGCGATATTCAGGAAGCGAGGCAACTTGCTGGTGGGTGATGGCGGCTGATCCGCAAAGCCTTCACGCAAGTCTTGCGGAAGGGCCTCCATCGCAAACGGGGGGATTCCCAAACTGAATTTTCGTTGTTGAACGCAATACGGCGCACCTGCCTTGATCACCGCATAGGTCACTCTTTCGGCACGTTGCAGATCGGCGAGGTAGGCGTCGGTTGCAAACTGCTGTTGCGCGCGCGCTTCGCCGGCGAGTTGTTCGTAGTCTGGTGTGGGCTGGCCCGCCGCGCTGGCGATACGGTCGGAGAGGCCCGTAGCGGACACTATCGCGCACGCTACGAAACGAAGTAGCCAGAGCCTTTTGGCAAGGGTGGCCACCTGTCGTGTCGTGTTGCCGATTCGTGGCATGCGTCTATTCACAGGCTGTACTCAAGGCGTCTCTGATGCGTGGAGTGCATGCAGAGTTCGCGCGGGCAACGTGAGTAATGGGCGCGCCGCCACTCCTGCGTTGCCTTGGGGCGACCGCGATCATGGCCGAAGTGCGGCCGCGCAATACTGGCGCGATCTTGTCACGCGGTCTGGGGATCGACAAGCGTGACCAAAGGGCGGTTTTCCCCTGAGTTTCGCGGTTCAGTTGCTCGCGACTTCGCCTTTGGCGTGCAACACGCTTTGCACCAGCTCGGCGAGCGAGTCCGCTTCCATCTTTTCCATGACGCGGGCACGGTGCACTTCCACCGTTTTGATCGAGATGCCCAACTCGTCGGCGATTTGCTTGTTGAGGCGGCCGGCGACGATCAGCTCCAGCACCTCGCGTTCGCGTGGTGTGAGTTGTTCGATATGGCGCAAGGCGTCCGCGCCCTGGCGGCGATGCTGGTGCTGGGTGCGGTCGCGTGCGAGGCATTGCTCGATGAGGTTGAGCATGTCCTGGTCATGGAAGGGTTTTTCGATGAAGTCGAAAGCGCCTTTCTTCAACGCGGTGACGGCCATCGGCACGTCGCCATGGCCGGTAATGAAGATCACGGGCAGGGTCGAGTGCTGGCTATTGAGCTTCTCGTGCAGCTCGAGCCCACTCATGCCCGGCATGCGAATGTCGAGGATCAGGCAGCCGCGCAGGGTGGGCGTCCACACCTCGAGGAAGGCTTCGGCGGAGGGATAGGAGGCGACCTTGAGGCCGGTGGATTCAAGGAGCCAGACGAGGGAGTCGCGCAGCGCATCGTCATCGTCGATGATGTGCACGAGTTGATCGGCAGACTGGCTTTCAGGAGACGGTGACGGATTGAGGCTCAAGGCTGTTCTCCAGAGGCAAAGTGAATTTGAAGATACTCCCACCCATGGGGTTTGGGTCAACCCACAAGCGGCCATTGTGAAATTCGATGATGGAACGACAGATATTCAGGCCCATGCCCATGCCTTCGGCTTTGGTGCTGAAGAAGGCAGAGAAGAGTTTCTCGCGGTCTGTCTCGCCGATGCCGTGACCCAGGTCGGTGACCGAGACTTCGATCAAGTCATCGAGCTGGCGCGCCGCGACGACGACTACGCGGCGCTCCGGCGGCTGGCCGATCTCCGCCTCGGCAGCATTCTTGACGAGGTTGAGCAGAACCTGTTCGATCATGATGCGATCGGCATAGACACTGGGCAAGCCCGGCGCGATGTGCGATTCGATCTTGATGCCAAGGCGTTGTGCTTCGATTTCAGCAATGCCCAGCGCATCCTCTGCGATTTCCGTCAGGGCTACGTCATTGCGTTTGGGCTCGCTCTTACGCACGAAGTCGCGCACGCGGCGTACGATGTGGCCGGCCCGTGCCGCCTGAGCGTTGGCTTTCTCCATGGCGTTGAGAATATCGTCATGCTTGTACTCGCCACTCTTTAGGCGATTGACGCAGCCCTTGGCGTAGTTGGCGATGGCAGACAGAGGCTGGTTCAGTTCGTGGGCCAGGGTCGAGGCCATCTCACCCATGGTGATCAGGCGTGAGGTGCGAGCCAGTCGTGCTTCCTGTTCGCGATTGAGTTCTTCGACGTGCTTCAGTTCGGAGATGTCGGTAGCCACGGCGAGGCGCACGACGCGACCGTCGACCCACAGCGTGGCGCGCTCGCGCAAGTGGAACCAGTGGCCGGTGATGGGGTGCTGCAGCTCGCCGTCGAAGAGTTCTCGCGGCAATTGAGCCGGATCGAGATTGCGCGGATCGACGAGGTAGTCGCCCATTTCCGGCCGCGGAATGGCGAGACCGTCGTGACCTACCAGGGCGCTGCTACCGTCGCGACGCAGGAAAGCGCGGTTGGCATACAGCACTTCATCGTCGGCCGCATCGACCACGTAGACAGCGGCGTCCAGACCATCCAGCACGGCGGTGAAACGTTCGTAGGCAGCTTCGAGGTCGCCGCGAACACGTCGTGATTCAGTGATGTCGGTCAGTGCCGACATCCAGCCTGTCTGCACACCGTTGGCATCGACAAGAGGTGATTCGTGCAGGCGCACGTCCAGCGTGCTTCCGTCCGGGCGCTGGATGCGCGCGTCAAAACCTTCTTTCGGCGCCTTGCCGGACAGGCACAGCGCAAGGTTGTGCCAGTTGGTGGCGTACTCGTTTTCCGGCCAGTAGGCGAATGGAGGCTCAGAGCCCACCAGTTCCTCGGTTTTGCGACCAGTGATTTCGCAGAACGCATGGTTGACGTAGATCGTGCGGCCGCGCAGGTCGATGGCGCGCAAGCCAGTGGAGACGGACTCTTCCATGGCCTTGCGAAAGGCTGTCTCGGCACGCAACGCGTCTTCCGAAACCCGGCGATCCGACACATCGTGGGCGACGGCAAATACTAGCCGATCGTCCTTCACGGGGTTGGCGCTCCATGACAGCCATTTGTAGCTGCCGTCACCACAGCGGCAGCGCACCTCGAAATTGCAGGCCTTGCCTTCGGCGAGGCTCGCCAGGGCCGTCAGCACAATGTGCACGTCGTCGGGGTGAATCAGGTCTGTGATGGTTTTTTCTGGCAGGTGGTCGGGGCGCTGCCCCAAAACATTCAGAAAGGCCGGATTGGCGCGCTTGACCGTGCCGTCCATGCCGAGCACGCACAGCAGGTCGAGCGACAAGGCAAAGATCTGGTCGCGCTCGCCGGCGATGATCTCCATGCGCTGGTGCTGCTCGCGTGCCGTCCACAGACTCCAGGAGGCGACGGCGAGCAGGGCGACGATGAGCAGGGTGGACAAGGCATCGACGCTGGTCGCTGCCGGGTTACCAATGGAGCGATTGGCGATCCAGATGAGCCCTATGAGGGTTGCGATGCCGATGATGACCAGCGCGAAGGAGGGCGCGCGGGCCTCACGTGGTGACGACGCTGAGGTGTGCGGATCCATGGGGGCCAGACTTTCGACGGTGCTTGATTGTCTGTGCTGCATCTGCGCGGACGGCATTGGGTCAAACCCTCACGATACAACATGGTAATCACGCCGCATCTACTTTCGGTATGCATGCGGGGAATTCATAAGAGCGCAATGCGATCAAGGCAGCTACGCTCTAGTTTGACCTTCTTATTGCAATGTTGCGTTGCAACATATTGTTTTCTAAAAGAAAAGATCAAAATGCCTGATTGATCCATAGGCGCTTTTTTGTTGCATAGCGTGGGGTCGTGTTTTATATTGTGAAATCGCTGTGTTCTGACAGCAGGTAGAAGAGTTGACGGATGTAACGAGTTCGGCCGACGGGCGGTGGCAAAAGCCTGAGCGGCCGAATTTGTGTGTCCGGGCCAGAGGAATTCGCAAGTCCTGTGTGTCTGTTGGCAGATATAGACATGACACGCAATCAGGTAGTGCCCCTGTCCGGTTCGCGTGACCCGCAGCCGACGACAACCGCAAACCGTTCGTGATACCCCCATCGGAACGGTTTGATCAACGCCCATAAGAGGAGAAGCAAGATGGCAGAGATGCCCCACGTGCTCCTGCAGTCCGATCCGGACGCGCGCGAGACACAGGAATGGCTGGAAGCCCTGAACGCAGTGATCGCACAGGAAGGGCCCGACCGGGCGCACTACCTGATCGAGCGCCTCATCGAGGCGGCACGCGAAGATGGTATTGATCTGCCGTACAGCGCGACCACTGCCTACCTCAACACGATTCCGTCCGACCAGCAGCCCAAGTATCCGGGCGACCCGGCCATCGAGGAGCGTATCCAGGCCTACCTGCGCTGGAACGCCATGGCCATGGTGGTGCGTGCCAACAAGCACACCAATGTCGGCGGTCACATTGCTTCCTACGCCTCGTCAGCGACTCTCTATGACGTAGGCTTCAACTGGTTCTGGAACGCGCCGCACAGCGAGCATGGCGGCGATCTGATCTTCTTCCAAGGCCACTCGATTCCCGGTGTCTACGCGCGTGCTTTCCTGCTCGGTCGTCTGACCGAAGAACAACTCGACAACTTCCGTCAGGAAGCTGGCGGCAAGGGCTTGTCGTCCTACCCGCACCCGTGGCTGATGCCTGACTTCTGGCAGTTCCCGACCGTGTCGATGGGGCTGGCACCGTTGCAAGCCATCTATCAGGCGCGCTTCATGAAGTACCTGCAGGCACGTGGCCTGGCGAAGACCGACAACCGCAAGGTCTGGGCCTTCATGGGCGACGGTGAAATGGACGAAGTCGAATCGCGTGGCGCGATCGGTGTGGGTGGTCGCGAGAAGCTCGACAACCTCGTCTTCATCATCAACTGTAACCTGCAGCGTCTCGACGGTCCGGTGCGCGGCAATGGCAAGATCATCCAGGAACTCGAATCCGAATTCCGCGGGGCCGGCTGGAACGTCATCAAGCTGATCTGGGGTACGCATTGGGATGCGCTGTTCGCACGCGACACCCAAGGCCTCATGAAGAAGCGCATGCTCGAACTGGTCGATGGCGATTACCAGACCTTCAAGGCGAAGGACGGCGCCTACGTTCGCGCAAACTTCTTCAATACGCCTGAACTGCAGGCGCTGGTTGCCGATTGGACGGACGATGATATCTGGCGTCTGAATCGTGGCGGCCATGACATGTTCAAGATCTATACGGCATACAAGGCTGCGACCGAGCACAAGGGCCAGCCGACACTGATTCTGGCGAAGACCATCAAGGGCTTCGGCATGGGCGAGTCGGGCGAAGCGCAGAACACCAGCCACCAGACCAAGAAAATGTCGGGGGACGCGCTGCGTTCGATGCGCGACCGCTTCGCGATCCCGGTTGCGGACGACAAGCTCGCCGAGATGCCTTTCATCAAATTCGCAGAGGGCTCGCCTGAGCTCGAATACATGCGCAAGCGTCGCATGGATCTCGGCGGCTATCTGCCAGCGCGTCGCATGAAGAGCGACAGCCTGCCTGTGCCCGCGCTGTCTGCTTTCGACGCCTTGCTCAAAGCGTCTGGCGAAGGCCGCGAAATTTCGACGACGCAAGCCATCGTGCGCATGTTCAACATCCTGCTCAAGGACAAGGCAATCGGTAAGCACGTGGTGCCTATCGTGGTCGATGAGTCGCGCACCTTCGGTATGGAAGGCATGTTCCGCCAGTACGGCATCTGGAACCAGCAAGGTCAGCAGTACGTTCCGCAGGATCATGACCAGCTCATGTTCTACAAGGAAACGGTTGACGGCCAGATCATGCAGGACGGTATCAACGAAGCCGGTGCGATGGCTGACTGGATCGCCGCCGCAACGAGTTACTCGGTGCACGGCGTGCCGATGATTCCGTTCTACATCTTCTACTCGATGTTCGGTCTGCAGCGCACGATGGACCTGTGCTGGGCGGCTGGCGACTCGCGCGCTCGCGGCTTCCTGATCGGCGGTACGGCAGGTCGCACCACGCTGAACGGTGAAGGCTTGCAGCACGAAGATGGTCACTCGCACGTGCTGGCCCATACGATTCCTAACTGCGTGTCATACGATCCGACCTTCTCGTTTGAAGCCGCTGTGATCTTTCAGGACGGTCTGCGCCGCATGTATGCGGAACAGGAGGATGTGTATTACTACATCACCGTCATGAACGAGAACTACGAGCATCCAGAGATGCCTGCCGGTGCAGAAGCCGACATCATCAAGGGTCTCTACAAACTCAAGGATGGCGCCAAGTCGAAGGGCCCGCGCGTGCAGCTCGTCGGTTCCGGAACGATCTTCCGCGAAGTCATCGCAGCAGCCGAACTGCTCAAGAGCGACTGGGGTGTCGAGGCTGACATCTGGGGAGCACCGAGCTTTAACGAATTGGCGCGTGACGGTCAGGACGTGCAGCGTTGGAACATGCTGCATCCTTTGGAAGAAAAGCGCGTCTCGCATGTCGAGGCCAAGTTCAAGGGCTCGCAAGGCCCGGTCATCGTCGCCACCGACTACATCCGTCTGTATGCCGAACAGATTCGTCCGTTCGTGCCGAACAAGTACGTCGTGCTCGGCACCGATGGTTTTGGTCGCTCGGATACACGTGAAGCGCTGCGTAATCACTTCGAAGTCGATCGTCGCTGGGTCGTTGTCGCGGCGCTGTCGGCCCTGGCTGAAGAAGGCAAGGTTGACCGTGAAAAAGTGGCTGCCGCGCTCGTCAAGTACGAGCTCGATCCAAACAAGCCGAATCCCATGACTGTGTGATGAGTGATGAGGGAGGAGTGATGAGTACGGTAGGCGCAGCCGACCGGAAATTTCAACTCCTCACTCCTGACTCCTGACTCCTCACTAGGAATAAAAAATGAGCCAACTCATCGAAGTGAAAGTCCCCGACATCGGCGACTTCAAGGACGTGCCTGTCATTGATGTCTTCGTTAAGGCCGGTGACACCATCAAGGCTGACGACGCGCTGATGACCCTGGAAACCGACAAGGCGACCATGGATGTGCCTAGCCCGGCAGCGGGCGTGGTCAAGGAAGTGAAAATCAAGGTCGGCGACCGCCTCAGCGAAGGCGCACTGGTCCTGTTGCTGGAAGCCAGCGACGCTGTTGCTGCTCCGGCTGCGGCTCCCGCACCTGCGGCCGCAGCGCCTGCACCAGCCCCGGCCGCCGCCGCACCGGCACCTGTCGCAGCGCCTGCGCCAGCTGCGGGTCCGGCTGGTCTGGTTGAGTTGAAGGTGCCGGACATTGGCGACTTCAAGGATGTCCCCGTCATCGAAGTGTTCGTGAAAGTCGGCGACACCATCGCCGTCGACGCGCCACTCGTTGCGCTGGAATCCGACAAGGCCACCATGGAAGTGCCTGCCTCAAGCGGTGGCGTCGTCAAGGAGATCAAGGTCAAGGTGGGCGACCGCGTCGGCGAAGGTGCTGTCGTGGTGGTGGTCGAGGCAGCTGGTTCTGCCCCCGCGGCTGCCGCGCCGGCTCCAGCCGCAGCGCCCGCACCTGCCGCGGTGGCTGCTCCTGCCCCGACACCCGCGCCTGTAGTGGCAAGCGCGCCGGCAGCTCCGGTTGCGACCGCTGTAGCCGGCAAGGCACACGCCAGTCCGTCCGTGCGCCGTTTTGCACGCGAGCTCGGCGTCGATGTTGCGCTCGTGCCGGGCTCTGGTCCGAAGGGCCGCATCCTCGCTGAAGACGTGCAGAACTTCGTCAAGGGCGTCATGGCGCAAGTCGCTTCCGGCGGGCTGCAGCAGACTCCGGCTGGCACGCCAGCCGGAGGCAATCTCGGTGGTCTTACCGTGCTGCCATGGCCAAAGGTGGATTTCACCAAGTTCGGTCCGGTCGAGTCGAAGCCGCTGTCGCGTATCGCCAAGATCAGTGGCGCCAATCTGCATCGCAATTGGGTTGTGATCCCGCACGTCACCAATCATGACGAATGCGATATTACCGACCTCGAAGCCTTCCGCGTGCAGATGAACAAGGAGCTGGAAAAGAGCGGTGCCAAGCTCACCATGCTGGCGTTCATGATCAAGGCTGCGGTCGCTACGCTGAAGCAGTTCCCTGGCTTCAATGCCTCGCTGGATGGCGAAAACATCATTCTCAAGCAGTACTACCACATCGGTTTTGCGGCAGACACGCCGAACGGTCTGGTCGTGCCGGTGATTCGTGACGCTGACAAGAAGGGCGTCATCGAGATCGCCAAGGAGATGGGTGACCTCGCCAAGCTCGCACGTGACGGCAAACTCAAGCCCGATCAGATGCAGGGCGGTTGCTTCTCCATCAGCTCGCTCGGTGGTATCGGTGGCACGTACTTCACGCCGATCATCAACGCGCCTGAAGTGGCCATCATGGGCGTCTGCAAGTCTGCGATCAAGCCCGTCTGGGACGGCAAGGCCTTCGTGCCTCGCCTGATGCTGCCACTGTCGCTGTCGTGGGATCACCGCGTCATCGACGGCGCTGCTGCCGCACGCTTCAATGCGTACTTCGGCAGCGTGCTGCAGGACTTCCGTCGCGTACTGCTCTAAGACAGGGAGGAGTGAGGAGTCTGGAGTGAGGAGTAAGCCCACAAGCTGGGACGCTTTTTCTCCTTTCTCCTCACCCATGACTCCTTACTGAATACACATGACCACACTCACCGTCGTCCGCAAAAACGGTTCAGTCGCGATCGCCGCCGATGGTCTGACGACCTTCGGTGATACGCGCCTGCCTGCGGGCTACAAGCGTGATCATGACAAGATCCTGCATCTGGCGGATTCATGGATCGGTGTGTGTGGCAGCTCGGCGCATCACCTCGTGCTGGCCAGTGCGTTTCATGAGTTGGGCGATGTGCATCTGCGCAGTCGTGCCGAGGTGTATGACACCTTTCGCCGCCTGCACCCGATTCTCAAGGAACACGCCTTCCTCAATACCAAGGAAGGCGAGGACGATCCGTATGAGTCGTCGCAGATCACTTGTCTGATTGCAAATGCCAGCGGCATCTATGGCGTGTATTCGTATCGTGAAGTGTTTGCCTACGACCGCTTCTGGTCGGCGGGGTCGGGTCGTGATTTCGCTTTAGGGGCAATGTTCACGGCCTACAACTCGCAACTGTCTGCGGAAGAGATTGCAAAAGTCGGCGTGCGCGCGGGCATGGAGTTTGATACCTCGTCGGCCGGGCCGATCGACGCGTATTCGGTGTCGCTGCATGTGCCAGCTGTTGAATGATCAGATTGAAGCATTGCGGGATTGCTGCAATCCCGCGAATGAGTGAAAACAAGGAAAAACCATGAGCCAACTCGTTGAAGTGAAAGTCCCCGATATCGGCGATTTCAAGGATGTGCCGGTCATCGAAGTGTTCGTCAAGGTTGGCGACGCGATCAAGCTGGATGATCCCATCGCAGCGCTCGAGTCCGACAAGGCCACGATGGAAGTGCCTTCGACGGCTGCCGGCGTGATCAAGGAAGTTCTTGTCGTAGTCGGTCAGCGCGTTGGCGAAGGCGCCGTGTTGCTGAAGGTAGAAGCCTCCGCTGGCGCGCCTGCGCCGGCTGCTGCGCCGAAGGCACCGGCACCGGCCGCAGCGCCCGCTCCCGCAGCGACGCCCGTACCTGTCGCCGGTAGCTACAGCGGTGCGGTCGATATCGAATGCGACATGCTCGTGCTCGGAGCCGGCCCTGGCGGTTACTCCGCGGCCTTCCGCTCTGCCGATCTGGGCATGAAGACTGTGCTCGTCGAGCGCTATGCAACGCTCGGCGGTGTGTGTCTGAATGTCGGCTGCATTCCTTCCAAGGCACTGCTGCATGTCGCAGCTGTCATGGACGAGGCTTCACACTTCGCCGACGTGGGCGTGGCATTCGCTGCACCCAAGATCGATCTCGATCAGTTGCGCAAGCACAAGGAAAAGGTTGTCGGCAAGTTGACGACCGGCCTCACCGGTATGGCCAAGATGCGCAAGGTGGAAGTCGTGCGCGGCTATGGCAACTTCCTCGATGCCAATCACGTGGAGGTAGAACTGACCACCGGCGAAACCGGCCAGGAGCGCACCGGCACAAAGAAGATCGTCAAATTCCAGAAGGCCATCATTGCCGCCGGCTCGCAAGCAATCAAGCTGCCATTCTTCCCGGTAGATCCGCGCATTGTTGATTCGACCGGCGCGCTCGAGCTGCGCCAGATTCCGAAGCGCATGCTGGTCGTTGGCGGCGGCATCATCGGTCTGGAAATGGCCACGGTTTACTCCTCGCTCGGCGCGCGCATCGACGTCGTCGAAATGATGGACGGCCTGATGGCCGGCGCCGACAAGGATCTGGTCAAGGTCTGGGAAAAGCAGAACTTGCACCGCTTCGACAAGATCATGCTGAAGACCAAGACGGTCGGCGCGACGGCGCGTGAAGACGGCATCCTCGTCAAGTTCGAGGCTGAAGGCGGCGCCATCGAAGAGCAGAAGTACGACCTCGTGCTGGTCGCTGTCGGCCGCAGCCCGAATGGCAAGAAGCTCAATGCAGACAAGGCTGGAATTGCCGTGACCGATCGTGGCTTCATCAATGTCAACAATCAGCAGCGCACCAATGTGCCGAACATCTTCGCCATCGGCGACATCGTCGGTCAGCCGATGCTGGCACACAAGGGCGTGCATGAAGGCCACGTGGCGGCTGAAGCGGCGTTCGGCGAGAAGTCCTTCTTCGATGCCAAGCTGATTCCGTCGGTGGCTTACACCGAGCCGGAAGTGGCTTGGGCGGGTGTCACCGAAGCGGAAGCCAAGGCCAAGGGCATCAAGTTCGGCGTTGGCAAGTTCCCGTGGGCGGCGTCTGGCCGTGCAATCGCGAACGGTGCCGAGTACGGCTTCACCAAGCTGATTTTCGACGAAGAAACGCATCGCATCATCGGTGGCGCCATCGTCGGCCCGAATGCCGGCGACATGATCGGCGAAGTGGCGCTGGCCATCGAGATGGGTTGCGATGCCACCGATATCGGCAAGACGATCCACCCGCACCCGACACTGGGCGAATCTATCGGCATGGCGGCCGAAGTGTACGAAGGTCATTGCACCGACCTGCCGCCAATCAAGAAGAAGTAAGCAGCAGCATCGTCACAAACAACAAGGGCTGCCCGCGGGCAGCCCTTGTTGTTTGTAATGCAGGCGCAGCTTACATCGCCGAATTAAGTTCGATGGCCAGGTTCCCGCGCGAAGCGGCACGGAGTATCGATTCGAATTCACCGATGACGGCATCCCAGGTGATCGGTTCGACGCGAGCACGCGCGCCAGCGCGGCAGCGTGCGAGCAGGGCCCTGTCTTGCGCCATGCGGCAGGCCGCTGCGATGAAGGCCGGCTTCATCGCCGGGCGTTACGACCAGACCTTGCTGGCCGTCGTGAATCAGCTCGGCGGCAGCGGCGTCCTTGTAGGCCACCACGCCGAGGCCGCTGGCCATCGCTTCGGGCACGACGTTGCCGTAAGTCTCAGTGAGGCTGGGGAAGAGAAAAATGTCGGCGCTGGCGTAGTGCGCAGCCAGCTCTTCGCCACGCTTCGCGCCGCTGAAAACATGTTCGCCATGACGGCGTTCGAGCGCTGCGCGCGAGGGCCCATCACCCACCCACACCATGCGCGCATCCGGGTGTTGTTCGCGAATTGCTTCGAAGGCGCGGGCGGCGAGTTTGAGGTTCTTCTCGGCAGCGAGGCGGCCGACGTTGGCGACGATGAGACTGTCATCGCTCGCGCCCCATTGCGCGCGCAGCGCGGCACTGCGCTTGGCGGGATCGAATAGCGCGGTATCGACGCCACGACCGAGCACGCGCGCGCCGGGCACCTTGGCGCGCGTCAGGCTGTCGACGAGGACTTGCGTGGGGGCCATGGTGCTCAGCGTGCGGCGATGAAAACGCTGCAGGAAGCCACTTACCAGCGGGCCGATGATGCCGGCGTTGTAGTGCTTGCTATAGCCATCGAAATGCGTGTGATAGCTGGAGGTGACGGGCAGCTTCAAGGCACGCGCCTGCCACAGTGCCGACCAGCCGAGCGGGCCCTCGGTCACGGCGTGTACGACATCGGGTCGCTTGCCCTGCCATAGCTTGCGCAGTTGGCGGTTGGCGGGCAGGCCGAATTGCAGACCGCTGTAGCCGGGCAGCGGCAGGCCTTGCACCAATGCGTCGCCGCTCAACTGACCTGCGTCGCTCTTCTGGCGTGGCCGCACCACCTGAACGTCATGACCGCGTTGCCGCAAGCCCTCCACCAGTCGTGACACCGTCATCGCCACGCCATTCATTTCGGGCGGCCAGGTTTCGGTGACAAGTGCAATGTGCAGCGGACTTGGTGAAGAATCGTGCGGCAATTCGGATTTCACATGAGTTCCCCTATGAGCACACAAGACCAGACGGCTACGACGTTGAGCAGGGCGACGAGCACGGCCGCACTACCTATATCCTTTGCCCGCTTCGATAGCAGGTGTTTCTCCAGCCCGACGCGATCCACCGTTGCTTCAATGGCCGAGTTGAGCAGCTCGACGATGAGTACCAGCAGTACGCTGCCTATCATCAGTGCATGTGCGATACCCGAAACGGGTATCAAGATCGCGGCGGGAATGAGCACCGCTGCGAGTAACACTTCCTGCCTGAATGCATCTTCGAGTCTGTAAGCGTCTTTCAGTCCGGCTATCGAGTAGTGCAAGGCATTCCAGAGTCGCGTCAGACCGGTCTTGCCTTTGAAGGGGCTTTCCATGAATTCTCCGTGGCAGTGCTGTGTGAAAGAAGCGAACGATACAGCGCTGTCAGTTTCGCGGTAAGTGCAACGTCGGACCACTCGGCCGCCCAGGCGAGGCCCTGTTCGCGCATGCGTGCGCGTAGTTCCGGATCGCTGGCGACACGCGTCAGTGCGGCGGCAAAGGCCGGCACGTTGTCGGCGGGGGCGATGGCCCCGGATGCTGGCGTGAGGATGTCGCAGGTGCCCATCTCGGCGAGCGCGACGATAGGCAGGCCCGCTGCCATCGCTTCGAGCAGTACCAGTCCCTGGGTTTCGGTGCGTGAGGCAAAGACGAATATGTCGGCCGCTGCGTAGCAGTCGGGCAGCTCGGTGACGCGATCGAGATAGCCGACGAAGCGCACCGAGTCGACGAGTTGTTCGGCGTGTACACGATCACGCAGATGCTCAAGCGCCGGGCCTTCGCCTGCGATCAGCAGCAGCAGGCGCGGGCAGTCCTTGAGCGAGTGACGCAGGGCGTCGAGGAGAAAGTCGATGTTTTTCTCGTGCGCCGCGCGGCCGACGAAGAGCGCCACCGGGTGGTCCTCGTCTATCTGGTAGTGCGTACGGAAGCGCGTGCGATCGCCGCTGCCGAAGCGCGCCAGCGGAATGCCGGTCGGCAGTACATGCATTGGCCGCGTAATGCCGTAGGCATGCAGTCTCTCAGCCATGGGCGAGGAGGGCACGATGACCGCGTCCAGAGCGTTGCATTGCTTGCGAGAGATCATGCGTGCCAGGCCACGCAGCCAGGATGAGGGAATGCCGCGTGTGTAGTGGTGCAGGTATTCCTCGAACAGGGTGTGGTAACTCGACACAACCGGGCGACCCGTTGCGCGCGCTACGGCGACGCCTGCCATATGCGCGGAGAAGGGGGTCTGGATGTGGATGAGATCGCAGCTCTTGACGGCCTCCATGGCCACGCGTTTGAAATCGCCGGGCAGGACGAAGCGGTCTTCGCGATCCATCGGCACGCTCCACGAGCGCAGGCGCCTGACGCGAGAATCTTCCTGCCCTTCTTCCGGCTTCCCCGCGGTGTCACCGTCGTAGCGTGGCGCGATCAGCACGCTGTCGATGCCTTGCGCGTCGAGTTGCTGCCGGTAGGTCTGGATGGCTGTCGACACGCCGTTGATGCGCGGGAAGTAGACATCGGAAATCATCAGCACACGCATTTCATGCTTCTCCTGCGAGCGCTTCGCTATCGCTATGCTCGATTTGTAATGCGGCGGTCGTCCAGCTGACCAGTTCGAGGCGACCATCGAGGTGCTCGACGATGCCGGTACAACTGTCCACCCAGTCGCCGCAGTTCGCGTAGGTGAGGCCGCTCATTTCACGAATGGCCGCCCAGTGGATGTGGCCGCAGATCACACCATCGAGGCCACGAGCGCGCGCGTCGCGCATGACGCTTTCCTCGAAGTCGAAGATGAACTGCAGCGCGGTCTTGATCTTGCGTTTGGCATATCCGGCGAGCGACCAGTAACCCGATACGCCGAGCTGGCGACGCATCCACGACAGCCAGATGTTGACGCGCACCAGCAGGTTGTAGGAGATGTCGCCAAGCACGGCGACCCACTTGTGGTGGCGTGTGACCTGATCGTATTCATCGCCATGCACGAGCAGGAAGCGCTTGCCGTCCGCCATCTCGTGAACCCATTCGCGCTCCACACGGATATCGCCGAAGCTGGTGCCGCAGTAGCCGCGTAGCGCTTCATCGTGATTGCCGGGAATGAACATGATGCTTTCGCCATGTCGTGCACGGCGCAGCAGCTTCTGCACGACCGTGTTCTGCGCGCGACTCCAGTGGATGGAGCGCTTCATGGCCCAGAAGTCGACGATGTCACCGATCAGGAAGAGATTGTCAGCAGGATGTTCGCGGAGGAAATCCAGAAGTCGGTCGGCCTGACAGGCACGGGTGCCGAGGTGGATATCCGAAAGGAATACTGTCCGTACGCGGGGCATGGGCGGCATTGTGGTGAGGCTTTGTTGCAGGGCCGTGACGCGCACAAGACGTATGGATGACGGCTCACTGCAGGATTGCGCGGTACGACAGCGCACCGTTTTTTTCATCTGACACAGTGTTTGCCGCTATCCCCTGTGCGCGCCAGAAAGGTTAAGATCACCGTTGTATGTTGCTGCGCAACACTCGCGGTCGCATTTTGTGCTTGGTCGACCGGCAGCCGCCCCCTGTCATTCTCACAAGGAGTCAGTCATGGAAAAAATCGTCATCGTTGCAGCTGCACGGACCGCGGTGGGCAAGTTTGGTGGTGCGCTAGCCAAGGTTTCTGCAGCAGAGCTGGGTGCAACCGTCATTCGTGGCCTGCTGGCCAAAACGGGCGTGGCTGGCGACCAGATCAGCGACGTGCTGCTGGGCCAGGTGCTGACGGCTGGCGTGGGCCAGAACCCTGCGCGTCAGGCTGTGATCCGTGCAGGTCTGCCGGATACCGTGCCCGGCATGACCATCAATATGGTGTGCGGCTCCGGCCTGCGTGCCGTGATGCTGGCGGCGCAGGCGATCAAGAGCGGGGATGCTGAAATTGTTATCGCGGGCGGCCAGGAGAGCATGTCGTCCAGCCCGCATGTGCTCAATGGCTCGCGCGACGGCTTCCGCATGGGCGACGCCAAGCTCATCGACACCATGGTCAACGATGGCCTGTGGGACGTGTACAACCAGTACCACATGGGCGTGACCGCCGAGAATCTCGCCAAGAAGTACAGCATCTCGCGCGAAGAGCAGGACGCATTCGCCGCCTTGTCGCAGCAGAAGGCTGAGGCGGCGCAGAAGGCGGGCAAGTTTAAGGACGAGATCGTTCCCGTCATCATCCCGAACAAGAAGGGCGACATCACTTTCGACGCCGACGAGTACATCAAGTACGGCGCGACGGCTGAATCACTGGCTGGCTTGAAGCCGGCTTTCGACAAGGCTGGCACGGTGACGGCAGGTAACGCGTCCGGCATCAACGATGGTGCCGCCGCCGTGATGGTGATGAGCGAGTCGAAGGCGCGCGCGCTGGGTCTGCCTATCCTGGCCGTGGTTGCATCCTACGCCACCGCAGGCGTCGATCCTTCAATCATGGGCATCGGCCCGGCACCGGCGTCGCGCCGTGCCCTGCAGAAGGCTGGCTGGACGATTGATACGCCGGACGTGATGGAAATCAACGAAGCCTTCGCCGCCCAGGCCATCGCCGTCAATAAGGAGATGGAGTGGGATACCAGCAAGATCAACCTGAATGGCGGAGCGATTGCGTTGGGTCACCCGATCGGCGCCTCGGGCTGCCGTATTCTGGTGAGTCTGATTCATGAGATGCAGCGTTCGGACAAGAAGAAGGGTTTTGCATCCCTTTGTATCGGTGGCGGGATGGGAGTAGCGCTAGCCCTCGAACGCTGAACGCGCCCCAAGCGGGCCGCGCCGGCGCCTGGCTGTGCTGGCTCGCTCGCCGTGCTTGAGCACTGCTCTGCGCGAGCCGCCTTGCCAGACACCTGCTCGCTCCGCTTGGGACACGTTCAGGCTGGTGATTTTCCAAAGAAAAGGCGCGGACTTGTCCGCGCCTTTTGCTTGTGGGAACCAGCGTCAGCCGACCCTAGCCTGGCCGAACATACTTCCCAGCGCACTCAAGCCTTGTTCCAGCAGTTCGTTGGAGCCGCCAGTCGAGCCGTTGGGCGTGATCTTGTCGATGAGCTGAGGCAGCATCTGGGCGAGTCCGCCCGAGACCTGGTCGCTGGGCAGGCCGAGCTTGCCTGCGATGTCGGCGATCGTGCCGTGTCCCAAGGCCTCGCTGATCTGCGTGCCATCGACCGGCAGGTTCTGGCCGGTGCTGATCCAGGAAGAGATCTGCTCGCCCAGACCGGCAGAGTTGAACTTGTCCAGCAGGCCGGCGACGCCGCCTTGCTGTTGCAGCAACGAGCCGGCAATCTGGATTAGCGGGTTCTGGCCTTGCTGTGCACTGCTGCCGCCAAGCGCTTGTAATGCTTGTCCTGCCAAATCACCAAACAGACTCATGGCTTTCTCCCGTGACTGGTTCGCTCCGCCGCCGATGCGATCAGAGAGGCTGCATCCACTACAATGTCAGCATGCCACACGCGAGTTGAATCGAATATGACTGCCGCAATGACGCAAGATGAATTGAAAAAATCGGTTGCCGACGCTGCCTTGGCCTACGTGCCGGAAGGGCAGGTGATCGGCGTAGGTACTGGCTCCACGGCCAATTTCTTTATAGACGGTCTGGCGCAGATGCGTGACCGGATTCGCGGTGCCGTGGCGAGCTCCGAGGCCAGCGCCGCACGTTTGCGTTCGCACGGTATCGCGCTCTTTGATTTGAATGATCTGACCGAGCTGTCCGTTTATGTTGATGGTGCAGATGAAGTGGACAATCGCCTGTGCATGGTCAAGGGCGGCGGCGCGGCGCTGACGCGTGAGAAGATCGTGGCCGCCGTGGCGCAGCAGTTCGTGTGCATCTGCGATGAGAGCAAGCTGGTCAAGACGCTTGGCCGTTTTCCGCTGCCGGTTGAGGTCATTCCCATGGCCAGTGCCCAGGTGATGCGTGCGCTGACCGCATTGGGCGGTTCGCCGAAGTTGCGCGCAGGCGTGGTGACGGACAACGGCAACTGCATCATCGATGTGACGGGTTTGCAGATCAGCGACCCGGAGGCGTTCGAGGCGCAGCTGAACGGCATCGTCGGTGTCGTGACCAATGGCATTTTCGCGCAACGCCCCGCGGATGTATTGCTGCTGGCGACGCCGCAAGGCGTGCGCAAGCTGACACGTTGAGGGCTCTGGATCGCCGGGTGTAGCGAAACTGAAATATTTCGGTCATGTACGGCGTGCACACTGCGCGTTTGGCGCGTGCCATGCATAGCCGCGCAATTCAGTAGATACAGGAAGAGTAGTCATGACAGATCACACCGTTCGCCAGTATGACGTTGAACTTGAAAGCATCCGGACGCGTGTGCTGCAGATGGGTGGCTATGTCGAGCTGCAGGTCGTCAAGGCGCTCGAAGGTTTGCTGGAAGGCAATCTCGCCTTGATCCAGCGTGTCATCGACAACGACCAGCGCGTCAATGAACTGGAAGTGGAGCTGGATGAGGCTTGTGCGCAGATCATCGCCAAGCGCCAGCCAGCAGCCCAGGACTTGCGGGCCATCCTGGCGGTGTCGCGAGCAGTGACCGACCTGGAGCGTATCGGCGATGAGGCCAAGAAGATTGCGAAGGTGGCCAGGACCATTCACACGCCTGATGCCATCGCCATGACCCCGCGTGTGCGACTCCAGCACTTGGGCAATTTGGTGATCGAGTTGCTGCGCAAGTCGCTTGATACCATGGCACGTCTCGATGTGAATGCGGCCGCTGAAGTGGTGACGCAGGACAAGGAAGTGGATGGTGAGTTCAAGTCGGTCATGCGTCAGCTCATCACCTTCATGATGGAAGACCCGCGCACCATTTCACGCAGCATCGATATCCTGTTTGCGGCCAAGTCGCTTGAACGTATTGGCGACCACTCCAAAAACGTCTCAGAGCACGTGGTCTTTCTCGTCATGGGGCGTGATGTGCGCCACCTTGGCGTCGAGGAAATCCGGCGCGAGGCTACCAGCAAGGCCTGAAGGTTTGGATACGCAAGTCTGCAGCTTAGTCGTCGGTTTCAGGCCCCGCAGATTTTCCCGCTTGCGACAATTCGTTTTCGAGGGCTGATTTCAGACTCTGCAGCAGGCCGCTCAGCCGCTCGCCAAGCTCCCTGAAAGTCGCCGTGTTGCCATCCTCGCCCGCATTTTCCAGTGCATGGGCGGCGGCAACGGCACGCGTTGCACCGAAGTTGCCGACAGCGCCCTTGATGGAATGCGCGGCTGCGCGTACGGCCTTGCCGTCGCCACTATCGCAGGCGATCAACAGATCGCTTTGCATTTCGTCGAAGCTGTTGAGGAAGATGCCGATCACTTCGTGCATCAACTCCTCATCGCCACCGATTTGCGTCAGCATCCGGTCGCGATCGAAGCTTGATCCTGCAGTGGCTCCGTTCATGGCAAATCTCCTGATGTCTTCTGTCTCGGCTGCCGCGTCGGCAGGAGATAGCACGCGTAGCAATTCTGCATGCAGGGCGCCGGCCAGCACAGGTTTGGTGACATAGCCGTCCATGCCCGCTTCGAAACAGCGCTCGCGATCGCCGCGCAAGGCGTGTGCGGTCATCGCAATGATGGGTATGCGCGGCAGTGCGAATCGCTCCTCGCGGGCCCGGATCAGGCTACTGGCCTCGAGACCTCCCATGATCGGCATCTGCAGGTCCATCAGCACGGCATCGAACGCCGGCTCATCCATCGCGCGATCGGACAGCTTGTCGAGGCATTGCTGACCATCTTCAACCAGTACAACCGAGTGCCCCATATTAACAAGCATGCGTACGGCAAGCGTCTGGTTTACAGGAGTGTCTTCCGCCAGTAGTAGGCGCAGGGGGCTCATGGCAAGTGGCGTGCGCAGCAATGCCATACTCGCGGTTTCTTCCTCTTCGCAGGCCAGGTCAAGCGCTGCCGAGAAGAAGAAAGTGCTGCCCTGCCCTGGTTCACTATCGACCCAGACCTGTCCGCCCATGCCTGCAACAAGACGTTTGCAAATGGCCAAGCCCAGTCCTGTTCCACCGTAGCGGCGCGTCGTGGATGTGTCGGCCTGCGAGAAGCTCTCGAAGATCAGCTCCAGTTTATCGGCGGAGATGCCTATGCCGCTGTCCTTTACAGAAAAACAGAGGTCGACGCGCTTGCTGCTGATGGCGTCGAGTGACACATCGACTTCCACAGAGCCTGCCGCGGTGAACTTGATGGCGTTGCTAAGTAGGTTAAGCAGAACCTGACGCAGGCGGTGCGGGTCGCCACAGACGAGGTCGGGAATGCGTGCATCGACTTCGCTTTCGAGATTGAGGTTCTTGTTCTCGGCGCGCGGACCCAGCGTCGAGATGGCGTTGTCGATGCATGCACGCAAACTGAATGGGATGCGTTCGAAGCTCATGCGTCCGGCTTCAATTTTCGAGAAATCCAAAACGTCGTCGATCACATTGAGCAGAGAGTCCGCCGATTGTTTAACCAGTGTCATGAACTCGCGCTGTTGTGCATCCAGCTCCGTATCGAGCACCAGCTGCGTCATGCCAATCACAGCGTTCATGGGCGTGCGGATTTCATGGCTCATATTGGCGAGAAAATCGCTCTTGGCCTGATTGGCGATTTCCGCGGCATCGCGTGCTTCGAGCACGGCCTGTTCAACGGCCTTGCGGTCTGAAATGTCGGTGATGGTGCCGACTATGCCTGCTGCATTGCCGTCGGCGTCGATAAACAGGGACTTGTGGTAAAGCGCGTCCAACTCATGGCCGTTGAGCGCGCGTAGATGTCGTTCGAAGCTCTGTGTGCTGAGTTCTTCGTGGAGCATTCTAACGTCATGGCTGTGGTGCCACGCGGCCTCGTCTGCGTCGTCGAGCAGATCGAACACTGTCTTGCCAATCCATGCTTCACGCTCGATGGCGAGCATATTCTCGAAAGCCGTATTGAAGGCCATGTAACGACCACGGCGGTCCTTAACGTAGATGGCGTTTGGGATGCTGTCGATCAGGCGCTCGACGAACTGCAGTTGTTCCTTGGTTGCACGCTCGGCCAGCATGCGTGCCGTCACGTCATTCACCGAACCCGTATAACCAAGGAATGCACCCGACGGGGCGCGCCGCGCGCGCGCGAAAACCTCCAGCGTGCGCACGCTGCCGTCCTTGGCTAAATAGCGGAACTGGTCGCGCAAGGATTCGACTTCTCCCTTGAACAATGGTTTGAAGGCAAGTGCAATACGCGGTTTTTCGTCCTCCAGCGTGAAATCGAGAACGGAGCGGCCGATGCCTTCATCGAGCGTGTAGTGCGTGATGTTGGTCCATGCCGGGTTGAGGTAGGTCCAGCGAAGATCCGGATCGGTTTCGAAAACCAGTTCGGACAGGCCTTCAACGACGTTACGGAAATGCGTGGCACTGCGACTCAGTTCTTGCTGCTGATCCCGCAGGCGCAGCGAAGCCCAGTTAAGAGCCTCGACCAGAGCGTCGATATCAGCCACTCCCGAGTCGACGACCATAACGTTGCCCTGGTCGTTGTCCAGGCGCGATGCAAAGGTCGTGGCACCCTGCAGCTTCTGCATCGGGCGGCGTAGAAACAAGGCGAAGCAGATCGTCGCGAGCACGCTGACGAGAATGCCTGACCACAGGCTGTCGAGATAAAAGCGCTGGCGTGCCGCTTCGGCTGCGGCGAGGGAGAAGCGAGCGTGTATCCACCCCAGATCGAACTCGGCACCGACCGGCACCCAGATATCCAGTGTCTTGTGTCCGCGTGTCGACCCGGTATCGCCCGGGATGACGTAGGTGCCCCTGGTTTGGGGCATCTGCAGGCGGAAGACGGGCTTACCAATGTCTTGTTTCTTGCCCTCGGCGACGGCGCTCGACAGCAGGATGCCGACCGGATCCGTAAGATCGATCTGTTCGAGACCCGGGTAGCGGCTGGCCTGTTTCATGATTGTGTTGAGTTGCCAGACCTCGCCAGTTGTCAGAGCCTGCTCCGAGGAGGCTGCCAGCCCCGTCGTGAGCGAACTGGCCTGCTCGATCATGGTGCGTTCGATCAGCGCGTATTGTTCGTTGGCCGTGTACAAGGTGTACAGAACGATAAAACTCGCAAACAGCAAGCTAAATACCATCGCCAGCTGGTAGTGCAGCTTGCGGGGGAATAGTGAGCGCAGGGTGAGTGTGGAGCGCATGGGGATCACGGTGCGTGGGTTCGGGGGCCGGGCATTACTGGCAATGGGCGCCGGTTATCTATGTTTTCCGCGGAGAGCTCGGCGGTGCGGGCTGATCTTTGCTGGATGGGGCGAATGCTGCCCCGACATTGCGCGAAGAGCCAGTACTGCCAATTCCCGACCGGGTATCGAATACGGCTTTCGACGCCCGCGATTGACCGCACTCAAGCCACTGGCGGCGCGCAGCGTGCACCATATCTTGCTGGGGAATTCTTCATAGCCTGTCGGCCAAATGGCTGGAATTCTGAAGCTTTCCCACGTGTTAGTTCCATAGGCGCGGAGCCCCTTGGACTAAGACTTTTGATTTGGGGCAACACGCTCGGGGTGCAGGGCGACGCGACACAACAACTTGCATTATTGTGTCGTTTAATTGTGCACTGCACATCGCTTTTTTTTTGGAATTAGGGAAAACTCGTATAAACCCTGTTGTGGGGTTGATAGAATTGATTGATGGGTGGGCTCGGGCAAATTCTGCTTGTGTCTGTCGAAAAATCAGTCTGTTGACCTGCCGATGTCATGACGTGATTTTTGTTGGGAAAACGCGGAAAGTGGCGCAGTACATGGCTTTATTTGGCTTGTCTGACCATCTGCGTGGCTTGTATGATCGTTTGGCTGAGTGTAGTAGCATTCGGCGGGCTTCATATAAGCAGCGTCGACAGGGATCTGGTGTCGCTAGCGAGCAGAGCCCGTTCTTACAACCTTAGGAGGAAACGATGAGGTTCAACCCATCCAAACAGCTAGCCGCAGCCGCCTTTGTGGCAGCAGCAGCAGCCATGCCAATGTGGGCATCTGCGTTTACGCAGTCGCCTGTGCTGGACAAGCTGGTACAAGATAAGAAGCTTCCGCCGGTCGATCAACGTCTGCCGCAAAAGCCGCAAGTCATCAAGCCCCTGACAAAGGTCGGCCAATACGGCGGCACCCTGCGCACTTCGCTGCGTGGTAATGGCGATGCAAATGCCATTCTGCGTCTCGTGGGCAATCAGAATCTGGTTCGCTGGACGATGGACTTCAATAATGTTGAAGCCAATCTGGCTGAAAGCTGGACGGTCAATGCAGACGCTTCCGAGTACACCTTTGTACTGCGCAAGGGCACTCGCTGGTCGGACGGCACGCCTTTCACTGCTGACGACATCCTCTTTTCGATGAACGATGTGGTTGCCAATAAGGGCTACACCTCCGCTCTGCCGGTCATGTTCGCGATCAAGGACCAGGCTCCTATCGTAACCAAGGTGGATGACAACACCGTCAAATTCAAGTTTGCCGGCCCATACGTCACCTTCCTGGAACAACTGGCAACGCCGGTCGCGAACTTCCCGACCATGTGGCAAAAGAAGTATTGCAGTCAGTTCCATCCGAAGTACAACACGCAGATCAACGATCTGCTGGCAAAGGAAAAAGCCAAGGATTGGGGGCAGTTGTTCCGCAACAAGTGCGGTGAGCCGACCGATCAGGCAAATCGTTGGGTGAACCCTGACCGTCCTACGCTTGACCCATGGGTCATCAAGGAAGGTTACGGCGGTAGCGCGACCAAGGTCGTTCTTGATCGCAACCCGTACTTCTGGCAAGTCGACACGGCTGGCAAGCAATTGCCGTACATCGATCGCGTGCAATTGCAGGTGATCTCGGAAGTTGAAACCATCGTGCTTGCTGCCATCAATGGTCAGCTTGATTTCCAGTTGCGCCACATTTCCGGCATTCAGAACCGTCCGGTTTTGGCTGAGAACCAGGCCAAGGGCGGTTACAAAATCTTCAATTCGGAGAACGTAAACGCCAACGCCGTAGGCCTGTGGCTCAATCATTCCACGAAGAATGAAAAGCTGCGCAAGCTGATCCGTAACCACGACTTCCGCCAGGCTCTGTCGCAAGCGACCGACCGTAAGGAAATCAACGACATCATTTTCCTGGGTCAGGCAACGCCTTGGCAAAGTGGTCCGTTGCAACAGTCCAAGTGGTACAACGAAAAGCTGGGCAAACAGTACCTCAACTACGATCCGAAGCTCGCCAACGAGCTGCTGGACAAGGCTGGCCTGACCAAGAAGGATGCTGACGGTTTCCGTCTGTACCCGGATGGTGGTCGCGTGTCGATCGGCGCAATTGCCCAAATCGCACAATCGACCATGGTTGATACGCTGGACCTGATCCGCAAGCAGTGGGCCAAGGTTGGTATCGAACTGGTGATCCAGGCTTCCGAACGTACCCTGTACTACGATCGCGCTGCTCAGAATAATTACGATCTGAGTACCGACGTGTTCCCGGGTGGTATGGATGCTCCGTTCAATCCACGTGCATATCTCGCGTTCCACCCGACCGAGTCGCGCATGAGCCTGGAATGGACGAAGTACTACCTCACGAATGGCAAGCAGGGTGAAGAGCCTTCGCCAAGCATGAAGAAACGCCTGGCCCTGTACGACCAATGGCAAGTTGCCAAGACCAAGGAAGAAGGTGACCGTCTGTTCAAGGAAATTCTTGAAGAGGCTGCCAACGAATTCGAGGTCATTGGTACGGTTCGTCCAGCCGTTGAAACGGCCGTTCGTAAGGCCAACCTCACGAACGTGTACGAAAAAATGCCGTCTGGCTGGACCTATCCAACTCCAGGCCCGGCGCTGCTGCAACAATGGTTCTTTGCCACCGGCAAGTAACCAGTCTGCATAGCTGTAACTAGTAGCATCCAACCCGGGGAGCAATCCCCGGGTTCCTTCCAGTAGCGGTTTTCAAGCGAGATTCACCGTGCTTTCCTACATATTCCGACGTCTTCTGTCGGCGATACCGTTCATGTTCATGGTGTCGTTGACGGTGTTTATCCTTATCCAGTTGCCTCCGGGCGATTTCGTTGATAGCTGGGCCGCCGCCAAGTCGGCATCTGGCGAAGTGGTCGATCTGGCCTCCATGGTTGATATGCGCCATCGCTACGGCCTGGATCAAAACATCATGGTTCAGTATTTCCACTGGATCGTTGGCATCATGCAGGGCGATTTCGGCTACTCCTTCGAGTGGAATAGCCCAGTCTCCGAGCTCATCGGTGAGCGCATGAATCTCACGCTGATCCTGTCGGTCGGTACGCTGTTCCTGACTTGGGGTATCGCGCTGCCTATCGGCATTTATTCCGCCGTGCGCCGTTACTCTATCGGTGACTACTTTTTTACTTTCATCGGCTTCATTGGCCTGGCCGTTCCACACTTCCTGATCGCACTGGTGCTCATGTACATGTCGGTCAAGTACTGGAGTCTGGACGTGACTGGCCTGTTCTCGGCTGAGTTCGCCAATGCCGAATGGTCGTGGGCGCGCTTCAACGACCTGCTGCATCACCTGTGGATTCCGATGATCATTCTCGGCCTGGCTTCTACGGCCAGCCTGATCCGCATCATGCGCGCCAACCTGATCGACCAGCTGTACATGCCTTATGTTGTAACGGCACGTGCCAAGGGTCTGTCCGAGGTGAAGCTGCTTATGAAGTATCCGGTGCGTGTTGCACTCAATCCTTTTGTCAGCACGATCGGCATGATCCTGCCGCACCTTGTGTCAGGCGCAGTGATTACCTCCATCGTGCTGAACCTGCCGACGGCTGGTCCGCTGCTCTATCAGTCGCTGCTGTCACAGGACATCTATCTGGCAGGCGCATTCCTGCTGCTGCTCAGCATGATGACGGTGGTTGGTACGCTGATCTCCGACATTCTTCTGGTTATCCTTGACCCACGCATCAGGTTGGAACAATGAGCGATTCAAATACGACGACGGCAGCGCCCGTCCAGGTCAATATGGCCAACTTGCGCGGCGGCATCGAATACGCCTCGCAATGGACACTGATGTGGCTGCGCTTCAAGAAGCACAGACTCGCACTGGTCAGCATGTACATCGTGCTGGGTTTGTACGTAATGGCAGTTTTCTCCGAATTCCTTGCTCCGTTCAATCCGGAGGATGCATTGCGTTCGGAGGGTGAATACAAGGCCAAGGCTTACCACCCGCCGCAAGGCATCCATCTCTTCTATACCGACAGCAATGGGGTGACAAGTTTCAACCCACATGTGACGGTGTTGAAGGAGCAAGTCGATCCGGACACATTGAAGAAGATCTATGTGCCGGATAACAACCGGAAGATCGACGTGTCTTTCTTCGTGCATGGCTTTGAATACAAATTTCTCGGCCTGTTCAAGACTGACATTCACTTCTTCGGCCCGACAAAGCACGGAGAGGTGTTCTACCTGTTCGGCTCGGATCGCAACGGCCGCGACATGTTCAGCCGCGTCATTTACGGGGGCCGCTTTACGCTGTCGCTCGGGTTGATTGGCGTGGTCATGTCCGTCATTCTTGGTCTGATTCTGGGTGGCGTCGCTGGGTATTACGGCGGCAAGGTTGACTGGGCCATCCAGCGCCTGACCGAGTTCATCATTTCCCTGCCGACGATTCCGATCTGGCTGGCGATGGCGGCTGCGCTACCCAAGGACTGGCCGACGCACTACCAGTACATGGCGGTGACGGTGATCATCTCGCTGATCGGCTGGACCTCCCTGGCGCGTGTGGTGCGCGGGCGCTTGCTGGCGATGCGAGGCGAAGTGTTCGTGGTGGCGGCTCAGCTCGATGGCTGCAGTGAGGCGCGTGTCATCTTCCGGCACATGCTGCCTTCGATGGCCTCGCACATCATTGCTGCGGTGACGCTGGCCATCCCAATGATGGTGCTTGCCGAAACCTCTCTGTCCTTCTTGGGCCTTGGCCTGCAACCGCCAGCGATCAGCTGGGGCGTGCTGCTCAAGGAAGCACAGAACATCCGCTCGATTGCAGCGGCCCCCTGGCTGTTCGTGCCGGGCCTCGCGGTGGTGGTTGCCGTGCTGGCCTTGAACTTCATGGGCGATGGTCTGCGCGACGCCGCTGACCCGTACTCACACTGACGGTTGAAGAGACATGGTTGATAACGTGAAAACCCCCTCCAGCGACATCATTCTTGACGTGCGCAACCTCAAGACCTACTTCGGTACGGGCGAGAAGGCCGTGCGCGCCGTCGATGATGTCAGCTTCCAGATGCAACGCGGCAAGACCCTGTGCATCGTCGGCGAATCGGGCTCGGGCAAGACCGTGGCCGCCCGCTCGATCCTGCAGATCGTCGATCCGCCCGGCCGCATCATGGGCGGGCAGATGGTCTACAACGCCACCGGCGAGGCCGGTGGTGCCGTGGTCGATCTGGCCCAGCTGCACCCGCGTGGCAAGGAAATCCGTGGCATCCGTGGCCAC
>DATIDV010000042.1:0-34805 GCA_035456105.1 Rhodocyclaceae bacterium
CACCAGCAGAAGATGCTTCAGGATTTCGATGCCGCTGACGCCAACAAGGACGGCAAGCTCAGCACTGACGAGATGAAGTCCTTCCACGAGAAGATGCGCGCACAGCGCCCTCCGCGTAAAGAAGCCCCGCCGGCAGCGCCCACGAAGTAATCACCAGGTCCGTCGATACAGGCACGCCCCAAGCGTGCCTGTTTTCATTTGCTGTGGCGCAACCGAAGACCCTTAATGTCTCGGATAGAATGAACCTTCACCAGACGCACCCTGTCCGAGCGCATGCCGGTTCAAGGCACGGTCATTCGCCTTCATTCCAATAGCCAATAAGAACATGAACGCTCTCAGCCAACTTTCACCACGCCAGGTCTTCCTTGCGCTCTTCGCCTTCTGTGCCGGCCTTCTTGGCTACGGCCTCTACCTGCAGCACTATCAAGGGTTGGTGCCCTGCCCGCTGTGCATCTTGCAGCGCTATGCCTTTCTAGGTATTGGCTTGCTTGCCCTGCTGGGTGGCCTATTCAACCCACGCGGCATTACGCTCAAGCTGTGGAGCGCCCTGATCGCCATTACCGCAATAGCAGGCGGCAGCGTGTCCATCCGTCAGAGCTGGCTGCAACACAACCCACCGGAAGTCAGCACCTGCGGGCCGGATCTGAATTACATGATCAGCCACTTTCCGCTGTCGGACACCTTGCCGAAACTCTTCCACGGCGAAGGCGACTGTTCGAAAGTGGACTGGAGTCTGTTCGGTCTGTCGATGGCGGAATGGGCGCTGGTCTGCTTTGCACTGGTTGTCGCCGTCAGCCTCTGGCAAATCCTGCGCCGCCGCCCTGCATAAGAGCGCCGAGTAGCCCGCACCCAGGCAGAATCACAAAGGGCCGCCGGGAGTGATCGCTCCCGGCGGCCTTTTCCGTTTCTGGTCGCGCCACCGACCAGTCAGCGGCATGGTCTGCCAGGCAGTGCATTTCACAAGACGCAATCGAATCTTATGAAGTAAGATTGCCTCATGGCAAATGTCAAGAAAATTTCTTCTGCTATCCCCGCGCCGAGCAAGCGAGACATCGGCAAAGAGGATGGAAAAGAAGCGCGTGGCTCGATCCAGGTCATTGACCGGATGATGAGTCTGCTTGACGCGCTTGCCCACCATGGCAGACCTGTCGGGCTCAAACAGCTGGCGCAGGACACCAGCCTCCACCCCTCAACGGCACACCGCATTCTCGGCGCCCTCGGCGTCAGTGGTTTTGTCGAACGCACCGATGCCGGCGCTTACCGTCTCGGCATCCGCCTGTTGGAACTGGGCAACATCGTAAAGAGCCGCATCTCTCTCAGGGAAACGGCCATGCCCGCGATGTTGAGCCTGCATGCGGCAACTGGCGAAAGCGTCAATCTGGGCATGCGCAGCGGCGATGAGATCATCTATATAGAGCGGACCTCCAGCGGCCGCTCGGCTGTGCGCATCGTGCACATCGTTGGCGCTCGCGCCCCGCTACACACCACAGCGACCGGCAAACTATTCCTTGCCGAAGATAGCCCTGAGCTCAATCGCCAATACGCTGAGCGCACGGGCTTGCCAGGAAATACGCAAGCCTCCCTGACGACGTTGCAGGCCTTGGAGCTGGATCTCGCGCGCGTACGACGCCAGCAGCTGGCGTACGACATGGAAGAAGTGGAAGTGGGGGTACGCTGCATCGCCGCGGGGATTCGCGACGATGATGGCGAGCTCGTGGCCGGCCTTTCTCTCTCTACGCCAACCGAACGGTTCAACGCTGATTGGGCGCCTCTCGTGCGGAACACGGCAATGGAGATTTCCCGCGCGCTCGGCTACAACGGCGACGGCAAGGCCAGTCTGAAGCGCTGATTTGCTCTTGGCGGCTCTGAGGAGTCGATTGACTGGCTCTCGTCGCTCGGGATTGACTCTCAGTCCAGCCTGCTGACCGTCAATGCGGTGGGGGCACGCGTTGGCACAACCGCATTCTCTACCCACTTGCGAACGCGAATGGCATCCGCCACGCGGGTATAGCTACCCTGCGAATCCAGCAAAATGATGGCCATGCGTTTATTGGCAAGAACAACCTGCATCACCAGGCATTTGCCTGACTCATTGATGTAACCGGTCTTTGATACGTTGATTTGCCAGTCCGAGTTGCGCACCAGTGCATTCGTATTGCGGAAGGCACGCTCACGTCCGTTGATTGGCACCGAGTATTCGGCGGTCGTGGTGAAGTCGCGAATCAATTGATAGTGCGACGCGGCGGTAGTCATTGCCACCAAATCACGTGGCGAAGACACGTTATTGCGATTGAGTCCAATGCTGTCGTAGAAGTGCGTCTCGCTGAGGCCCAGCGAACGAGCCTTGTCGTTCATGGCCTGAATGAAGGCCGAATGACCGCCGGGGTAGTAGCGGCTCAAGGCTGAGGCTGCACGGTTTTCCGAAGCCATCAGCGCGAGGCGCAACATGTCATCGCGCGTCAAGCTCGTACCTACCGGCAAATGTGAGCTAGTGCCCTTGAGACGATCCACATCGTCATCTGAAACCTGCAGCATCTCATTCAGATCGAGATTTGCGTCCAACACGACCATGGCCGTCATCAATTTGGTAATGGAGGCGATGGGCTGCGCCAGGGATGAGTTCTTTTCCAGCAACACCTGGCCGGAATCCATGTCCTGCACGATGAAGGCCGAGGATTTCAGAAGCGGATTGCCGTCCCTGTCCAGATCCCGCTCAACGCGAGGCTGGAAAACGACCTTTCGGGTGGCAATCCTTGATTTCGTTATTTTTGTTGTTTTAGTCGTTCTGGAAAACACAGCCTTGTTGACATGCGCAGGAGCTGTTTTCGTCGTCTTGGCGCGCGTACGACTGTGCTGGCTGGCGGCATTGGCCTCCGCGGAACAAATCAGGGAAAACGTCAGGAAAGGCCCCATCAGCGCGGAAAACAAACGAATCGAAATCATAGCAACTCCAGTAAAACGACAGCCTGTGCAAATTGTAGCAATAGCCATGAAAATTAGACACATAGAAACGGAAGTTGATGCATTGCTTACGCTTCCATTCCAGCGTTTCCGACAATATGAGCCTGTTGACCGTAGCCTACGCTTTCGCCGGACTCATCAATGCGCAGAAAATGTGCGATTTCCACACGCCTTTTCATCGCGTCACGAAATCCGAGCTCCATCAACTCACGCGTATAGGGCTTCTCGAACAACAGGTAACTGAGTAACGCCGAGCCCGAGCGTCCGTAGGCGCCGATCCCGCGCAACACCGTCCGCAGGGCCCAAGGCAATGCGCTCACATGCCTGGCGGCGATGAAATCGAGACGTTCACTCGGCGAGATAACCAAGGTTTCTATTGGGCGCAGCGACACGCCTGCTTTTTCGCGGATTTCTGCCGGAATTTTTCCCCAGGTATCGTTGATACGTTGCAACCTTTCAATGTCTACGGCTAATCCATCGAGAAAAATACTCGACATGGCATGACCGGCAATCTGGGCGGGTGAAGGGTAGCGGTCAGAACGTGCGCGGCGGGAATCACCGTCCCTGCGGCCGTTGCCAATCACCAACACGCGTTCTGCGCCAAGATGCACGGCTGGACTCACGGGGGCCAACTGGCGCATGGAACCATCACCGAAATATTCACGGTGAATTTTCACTGCGGGAAAAACGAATGGAATGGCACTGGATGCCATGAGGTGATCAACGCCAATGCGTTGATGGAGCCCCACGCGTTGTGCACGCCGCCATGGATTCACCTCGGGGTGCGCCTCGTAAAAGGTAAGGCTTTGACCGGTCGAATAGCCTGAGCAGGTCACGCTGACCGCATAGAGCTGCCCGGCCTTGATGGCTTCCTCTATGCGACCAAAGTCGAGGTGATGCTGCAAGAGCTCACGCAGCGGAGTGTTGTCGAGCAGGGAGCGCGGACTGCGATGAAACAGCCAGCCCATGAACAAGGCTCCCGCCCAACTCGTGACGGACCGCATGACTGCCAACGTATCGGAGCGGTACACCTGGCTGACCGTGAAGTTGCGCCAGATCCACGCCAGGCGCCGCACGGACTCCCCGAAGTTGTCCGCATGGCAAGCCAGCGCCGCTGCATTTACAGCGCCGGCGGAGGTGCCACAAACGATCTGGAAGGGGTTGCCTTCGCGACGCCCCCAGATCGTACGTACTGCTCTGAGTACGCCGACCTGATAGGCCGCACGCGCGCCACCACCCGTCAGGACAAGGCCGACCTTGCCAGCCCCGCTCGGCACGACCTCCTCCCCCGCGAGGCCTATCTCCCCGTCCTCCGTAAACCCCTCGCCCATTACACCCATCCTCCTCAGAGGAACTTACGGAATATCGTCACCTGTGCTTGACCTTGCGGGACGACCGGCTGCATTGCAGCCGCCAGTCGATTACCTGGTTTCCCCTCCGGGGACCGGCTCGCGCCCTGCTTCGACAACAGTAAGCGCCGCCATGTTGACGATCCGTCGCACGGTCGCCGTAGGCGTCAGGATATGAACCGGCTTGGCGGCTCCCAACAGGATGGGCCCAACTGTCATGCCCTCGCCCGAAGCAGTCTTGAGCAGATTGAAAGCAATATTGGCCGCATCCAGCGTCGGAAAGACCAGCAGATTAGCGTCGTCGCGCATATGCGCATTGGGGAATATCTGCAGCCTGATCTTCGCGTCCAGCGCCGCATCACCGTGCATTTCCCCCTCGACCTCAATGTCCGGACGGCGAGACTGCAAGAGCTGGAAGGCTTCGCGCATCTTGGCTGAGGTCGGTGAATCATCCGTACCGAAACTCGAGTGCGACAAGAGCGCCACCTTTGGCGTCATGCCGAACCGTCTCACCTCTTCGACGGCAAGGCATGTCATCTCGAAGATCTGTTCGGCATCGGGGTCGTAATTGACGTAGGTATCGCACAGGAAAATCGTGCGGCCCGGCAGCACCAGCAGATTCATGGCGTAGAAATTGTGCACGCCCTCGCGGCGACCAAGCACGGTGTTGATGAGCGAGAGATGCTGATCATGCATGCCATAAGTGCCACAGATCATGCCGTCGGCGTAACCGAACTTCAGCAGCAATGCGCCGATCAGAGTCGTGCGCCGCCGTACTTCGCGCTTGGCATACTCCACCGAGACGCCACGACGTTCCATCAGGCCATGATAGTGCGCCCACAACTCGCGGTAGCGGGGGTCCGAATCCTGATTGACCAGCTCGAAATCGATCTCCGGCCGCATGCGCAAGCCGAAGCGCTCGATATACATGGAGACCACGTCCGGACGACCAATCAAGATTGGCCGTGCCAACCCCTCATCAACGACGGCCTGCACGGCACGCAGCACGCGCTCGGACTCGCCTTCCGCAAAAATGATGCGTTTCGGTGCTCGCTTGGCCGCAGAGAACACTGGCTTCATGATGAGCCCGGACTGCCAGACGAAATTGTTCAGCTGCTGTGCATAGGCATCCCAATCCTGAATCGGCCGTGTCGCCACGCCTGACTCCATCGCTGCGCGTGCTACCGCAGGTGCAATCTTGACGATCAGGCGCGGATCGAAAGGTTTGGGAATGATGTATTCGGGACCAAACGAACACGGTTGTTCGCCATACGCGGCAGCAACAATGTCTGACGCCTCCACCTGTGCGAGTTCAGCAATGGCGCGCACGGCGGCGAGCTTCATTGCATCGTTTATGGTCGTGGCGCCCACATCCAGTGCGCCACGGAAAATGAACGGGAAGCACAGAACGTTATTGACCTGATTGGGGTAGTCGGAGCGGCCGGTCGCGATAATTGCATCCGAGCGCACCGCCTTGGCTTCGTCGGGAAGTATCTCCGGCACTGGATTGGCCAATGCAAAGATCAACGGATGCGGCGCCATGCGCGCGACCATGTCCGGCTTCAGCACGCCCGCAGCCGATAGACCCAAGAACACATCGGCATTGTCGATCACCTCGCCGAGCGTCCGCGCGGATGTCTCCTTGGCGTAGCGCGCCTTGATGGGTTCCATCTCTTCGATGCGCCCCTCATAGACAACGCCCTTAATGTCCGTCACCCAGATATTCTTGACCGGGATGCCAAGCATCACCAGCAGATCCAGACAAGCCAGCGCCGCAGCGCCCGCGCCCGAAGTCACCACCTTGACTTTGTCGAGCGGTTTGCCCATCAGCTTCAGGCCATTGAGTATCGCCGCACCAACGACGATCGCCGTGCCGTGCTGATCGTCGTGAAAGACCGGGATCTTCATCCGCTCGCGCAGCTTGCTCTCAATGTAAAAGCACTCCGGCGCCTTGATGTCCTCCAGATTGATACCGCCGAAAGTCGGTTCGAGCGACGCGATGATGTCGATCAGCTTGTCGGGATCGCGCTCGTCGATTTCGATATCGAACACATCGATGCCCGCAAATTTCTTGAAAAGCACCGCCTTGCCTTCCATTACCGGCTTGGCCGCCAGCGGACCGATCGGGCCTAACCCCAGAACAGCGGTTCCGTTCGTGACAACTCCAATCAGATTGGAGCGTGCAGTGAGCTCACTCGCTTGCGCGGGATCCTCGACGATTGCATCACAGGCCGCCGCCACTCCCGGGGAGTAAGCCAGTGAAAGATCGTGCTGATTGCTGAGAAGTTTGGTTGGCGTAACCGAGATCTTTCCCGGTCGCCCTTGACGGTGGTACTCCAGCGCCTCGGCGCGAATTCTTTCATCCATGAACCACCTCGTGTAATGCGGCCAACTCGGCCTCAGATCCTATGCATGTCACAAGCATGCAAGACCTGCGCCGGCGAAAACAGCGTTTGCCGGAGAAATACATTCTACGATGCGGCATCAGAAGAGCGTCCCCCGGGAAAACCACAAGACAGCGTGGAAATCCAAAGCCCTTCTGGCGCAAGAGCCGACGGGCTCTCACGACCAGGAGACAAGAAAAAAGTGGATTGTATTGAGTTCAGTCAGGAAGACTGACGCGCCGACCAGAGCGGCTCACGACGGCATGCAGACATGCCTGCACTGGAGGAATGCGCGATGCGGAAGTGTCCGCATCGCAAACAACTGATCGGCTGGCGATCAGCCTGGATTGCCGGTCGGCTCGACATCCTTGGTGATAGCCGCAACGGGCACAACCCCGGACGCGTTGGCAGCAACTTCGGCGCGAACACTGCCGTACTTCATGATCTGGCGGAAGCGCTCGACCTCGTTCATGACTTTGGCTGCGTAAGTCATATCGGACGCGTCGGATACACCGCCGTATTGCTGCAGGGCCGCTTCGAGCGCGCCATTGTTACGCATGTACTCACGCAGGATGCGCGCACCCACACGGATGTTTTCAGTGGGCTCCAGCAGCGGTACCGCACCACGCGATGAGTCAATCTTGTCTTGATGGAAACGCGGGATGATCTGCATCAGGCCCTGCGCACCGAACACGCTTTCGGCAAACGGATTGAAACCGGACTCGACGGAAGTCACTGCCAGAATCAGCACCGGATCCACCTTGGTCGCGCGCCCTTCCTGAATGGCAGTCCGAACCAGCTGTTCCAGCCCCGACGCGGACACCTTGTAGCGTTTGGCGATGTATTGCACCAAGCGTGAGTACTCGGGGCTCAGCTTGCCCTGCTCCGTGGACGAAACATCCGCCACTTCATCGGCTTCTGTCAGCACTTCAGATGGGGCAGCCTGAAAAACAAGCCGAGGATTAAGCCCATCAGCGCCATGCGCTGCATATTGATACGCCGCCAGGCTCAGCACCAGGACACCGGCAACGAGCAAGCTTCCATGGGCGAAATTCAGGAAAAAACTGGCGGCATGCCCTGCGAACCGCTTCAAAGACTTTGCATCAGACATCTTCACCTCCATACGTTGCCATGCCTAACGGTCTTTACGCACAAATGCGTCGCGCGCGGCCGAAGCCAATCGCAGCACGATTAGCCCCAAAGGCATGGACAGACTCTCAACGGACGATCCCTGCAGCAGGCAGGTTTCCGTTTTGCTTTACCGATCTCCTACTGCCCGCGACCTCCATTCGGCCGACAGTGAATCTCTGGTTGAAGACCTTGCCGGATGCTGCTTTGGAGGCAGACAAACGGCAGGATTTGTGTTTCAGGAACCCGCCCACATGGGCAGAAAACCTGATTTATTTGACATTCCAGAAAACTCGTTTCGAGCTTTCAAGCAACTTTAAGATGAAGCCATTCTATTGATTTGATTGAACTTTGTCAATCCAGCCCGAAACCCCTGCGCCACAGGGGCTTTGCATTTGTCATACGATAAAATCATGCAACAAAACACGCCCCACGCAACCGTTCGTCGCCCGCGCGTAATGTTACGAACACCAAGCGACACAAAGAAAAAGGGGCGCTTACGCGCCCCTTTAGTTTCACCAACGACCCCGATCAGGAAGGACGGGAGCCGGAAGGAAATGGCCAAGCGGCCGTCGGGTTGAGCGACGACTTCAGGCCAGGTGTTGCCGCCGTCGAAGGCGTCGGCTTCACTTCTACAGCCGGGGCTGCAGCAGGTGCTGCGGGTGCAGCAGCGGCAGGCGCAGGTTCCGACTTTGGCGCAGCGGCCTTTTTGGCAGCGGCCTTTTTCGGCGCAGCCTTCTTGGGAGCAGCCTTTGGTGCTGAAGACTTCTTCACTGCGGGCTTGGCAGCAGCCTTGACCGGAGCAGCCTTCTTTACAGCTGGCTTCGTAGCGGGCTTCTTGGCTACAGGCTTGGCAGCAACCTTGGCCGGAGCTTTTTTAGCAGCTGGCTTTGCCGCGGCCTTCGGTGCAGCCTTCTTCGCTGCGGGCTTGGCAACAGCCTTTTTCACTACTGGCTTCTTTGCCACCGGTTTTGCAGCGACTTTCTTTGCTGCTGGCTTTACCGCGGCCTTCGGTGCAGCCTTCTTCACTGCGGGCTTGGCTGCTGGCTTCTTGGCAACTACCTTCTTGGCTGCTGGTTTGGCGGCGACTTTCTTCGCCACCGGCTTTGCTGCGGCCTTCGGTGCAGCCTTCTTCACTGCGGGCTTGGCGACGACCTTCTTTGCCACCGGCTTTGCTGCAACTTTCTTTGGCGCTGCCTTCTTGGCTGCAGGCTTAGCTGCAGCTTTTTTGGCAACCGGCTTTGCTGCGGCCTTCGGTGCAGCCTTCTTCACTGCGGGCTTAGCGGCGACTTTCTTTGCCACCGGCTTTGCTGCTGCCTTGGGAGCAGCTTTCTTGACTGCAGGTTTCGCAGCCGCCTTCTTGGTAACGGGCTTCTTTGTTGCCATCACACACCTCCTTTGCTAGTGGCCGGGCGTTTAAACCCAACACGAGGAAAGCACCGCCAGCCTGGCAAGCTGGAAGTGCGTTGCCGTACTACCGTACGGCGCTGGAAAAAACGTCCAACAAAAACGAAAGCAGCGCGCCCTGTTCCTCCTACGAGGAACGGGACGCGCTGCTAATACTTGCGGACAGCTCACGCTTGCCACCGTAATGCGGTGGATGAACGTGAGCACCCCGCGGGGCGCTCGAATGTCGAAGAGGATTCTGCAAGCCGGTGATCAATCCCAACTCAGTGCTCCACCAGTTTGATATTCAATAACGCGGGTCTCGAAGAAGTTGCGTTCTTTCTTCAGGTCCAGCATCTCGCTCATCCAAGGGAAGGGATTCTCTGCGCCGGGGTAAATCGCATCGATGCCAATCTGCTGGCAGCGACGATTGGCGATGAAGCGCAGATATTCCTTGAACATGGAAGCGTTGAGTCCGAGGACACCACGCGGCATGGTGTCTTCGGCGTAGCGGTATTCGAGCTCGACACCTTGTTGCATCAAATCGCGAATCTCCTCGCGGAACTCCGGCGTCCAGAGATGCGGATTCTCGAGCTTGATGGTGTTGATCAGGTCGATACCAAAATTGCAGTGGGTCGACTCGTCACGCAGGATGTACTGGTACTGCTCGGCAGCGCCCATCATCTTGTTTTGACGACCGAGCGCGAGAATCTGTACGAAGCCGACATAGAAGAACAGACCTTCCATAATGCAGGCGAAGACGATCAGCGAACGAAGCAGTTGCTGGTCGGTCTCGTGCGTGCCGGTCTTGAAGTGCGGATTGGTCAGGATGTCGATGAACGGGATGAGGAACTCATCCTTGGCACGAATGCTGTCGACTTCGTGATAAGCGTTGAAGATCTCGCCTTCATCCAGGCCGAGCGATTCGACGATGTACTGGTAAGCGTGCGTGTGAATCGCTTCCTCAAAGGCCTGACGCAGGAGGAACTGACGGCACTCGGGGGCAGTGATATGCCGATAGGTTCCGAGCACGATGTTGTTCGCGGCGAGAGAGTCGGCCGTCACGAAGAAACCAAGATTGCGCTTCACGAGGCGACGCTCGTCGTCAGTGAGGCCGTTAGGATCTTTCCACAGCGCGATATCGCGCGACATGTTGATCTCTTGCGGCATCCAGTGATTGGCACAGGTGGAGAGGTACTTCTCCCAAGCCCACTTGTACTTGAACGGCACGAGCTGATTGACGTCGGTCGCGCCGTTGATGATGCGCTTGTCGGCGAGATTGATGCGACGAAATTCGGCATCCGGCTCTGCTGCTGAAGCGGACGATGCGGATGCAGCGATGGTCTTGGCACTCACGGGCGAATGCGTTCCCTGCGGCAGGGATGACTGTGTCTGCAGTCTTGCCTGCGATGAGTTGGAGCTCGCAACATCAATATCGTTTTCAAAGTTCAGCATGCCATTATCCTTTAGATGATTTTGCATTTGAATGCAAACATTTTTCTACTTTGAGTTGACCGCGTATCGCGAGCGCTGGCGCGGCTCTCCGGGCATCAACTCAATCGTCATACAATGCCACTGCTCGCGAAGCCGCGCCAAATAAGGCTTTGCGAGATGCACCCAAAAAACCATTGCAGCGCAACAGCCTTCAAGGTGCAAGTTGCGCGATTCACAACACTTTCTGATCGACGGAGAACGTGTCGTTGAGGCGCATCTTCGTCGTCGACCAACTCATCGCATTCGCAAATCGCATTCCTCACATCGGCTCGCGAGGTCATTCGATCTCTCCGCGATGTCTCTCGCGCACACGAGAGGCATCGCATCGCTCACGAAGTGACAATAAACGTCACTTCGTGAGCTGCCACCAACGACATACCGAAACGACTCACTGACAAGATTCGCACTCGGGATTGTCGATCGAGCAGAACTTCGCTTCAGCAGCAGGCTCGCTCGCTGCAACAACACCGCCGCTCACCGGCACTGCGTTCAGTTCGCCGCCACGACCGGTCGACTTCTCTGCAGCCGTCGCACCCATCGCACGTAGGTAGTACGTCGTCTTGAGGCCGCGCAACCATGCGAGCCTGTAGGTCTCATCCAGCTTGCGACCCGACACACCTGCCATGTAGATGTTGAGCGACTGCGCCTGGTCGATCCACTTCGCACGACGTGCAGCAGCTTCGACAATCCACATCGGTTCGATCTCAAAAGCGGTCGCGTACAAACGACGCAGCTCTTCTGGAATGCGATCGATCTTGGCGAGCGAACCGTCGAAGTACTTCAGGTCGGCAACCATGACTTCGTCCCACAGACCGAGTGCCTTGAGGTCGCGCACCAGGCTTTCGTTAGTGACGGTAAACTCGCCCGACAGATTCGACTTCACGAACAGGTTCTGGAAGGTCGGTTCGATACACGCATCCACGCCCACGATGTTGGAGATGGTCGCGGTCGGCGCGATAGCCACGCAGTTGGAATTGCGCATGCCTACCTTGCTGATGCGCTGACGCAGGGCTTCCCAATCCAGGGTCGCGGACCGATCGACTTCAACGAAACCGCCACGCTGTTCTTCGAGCAGCTTGAGTGAATCGAGCGGCATGACGCCACGGTCCCACAGGGAGCCCTTGAAGCTGGAGTAACGACCGCGCTCTTCGGCCAGATCGCTCGAAGCCCAGTATGCGTAGTAGCACACGGTCTCCATCGAACGGTCAGCGAACTCGATCGCCTCTTGCGAAGCGTACGGAACGCGCAGGGCATGCAGGCAGTCCTGGAAGCCCATGATGCCCATGCCGACCGGACGGTGCTTCACGTTGGAATTGCGTGCCTTGCCGACGGCGTAGAAATTGATGTCGACCACATTGTCGAGCATGCGCATGCCGGTACGGATGGTGCGCTTGAGCTTGTCGTGATCCAGCACCTTGCCGCCCTTGCCATCATCCTTGAGGTGAGCCACCAGATTGACCGAACCCAGATTGCAGACGGCAATCTCGGTCTCGGAGGTGTTGAGCGTGATCTCCGTGCAGAGGTTGGAGCTATGCACCACACCGACGTGTTGCTGTGGCGAGCGAATGTTGCAAGGATCCTTGAAGGTAATCCAAGGGTGACCCGTTTCGAACAGCATCGACAGCATCTTGCGCCACATGGTCTGAGCGGGCACACGGCGGAACAGCTTCAGTTCGCCGGAGTCGGCCTTGCGCTCGTAGCCGGTGTAAGCCTCTTCGAAAGCCTTGCCCCACTTGTCATGCAGGTCTGGTACGTCGGATGGCGAGAACAGCGTCCACTCGCCAGCTTCCATCACGCGCTTCATGAAGAGGTCAGGAATCCAGTTCGCCGTATTCATGTCGTGGGTGCGACGACGCTCGTCACCTGTGTTCTTGCGCAGCTCGAGGAACTCTTCCATGTCGAGGTGCCAGGTTTCGAGGTAGGCGCATACCGCACCCTTGCGCTTGCCACCCTGGTTAACCGCGACGGCCGTGTCGTTCACAACCTTGAGGAAAGGAATGACGCCCTGGCTCTTGCCGTTCGTACCCTTGATGCGGGCGCCGAGGGCGCGCACCGGCGTCCAGTCGTTGCCCAGGCCGCCTGCAAATTTCTGCAGCATGGCGTTGTCCTTGATCGCGCCATAGATGTCTTCGAGGCTGTCGTCGACCGTCGTCAGGTAGCAGGACGATAGTTGCGAGTGCAGCGTGCCTGCGTTGAACAGGGTCGGCGTCGAGCTCATGAAGTCGAACTTCGAGAGCACGTTATAGAACTCGATGGCGCGCGCTTCGCGATCCACTTCACCAAGGGCCAGGCCCATGGCGACGCGCATGAAGAAGACTTGCGGCAGCTCGATGCGGCGCTCTTCAATATGCAGGAAGTAGCGGTCGTACAAAGTCTGCAGACCGAGGTAGCCGAATTGCAGGTCGCGCGAGGAGTCGATAGCGGCAGCAATGCGGTCCAGATCGTAGCCACCGAGCTTCGGGTCGAGTAGTTCGGCAGCGATACCGATCTTGATGTAACTCGGGAAGTATTCGGCGTAGCGCGTGGCCATCTCGGCATGCTGGGTTTCTTCGCCGAGCACTTCGAGACGGATGTCGTGCAGTTGCAGACGGGCCGTTACATAGTTGTAGTCAGGATCTTTTTCGATCAGGGTACGTGCGGCAAGAATCAGTGCCTTGCGCACTTCTTCGCCAGGCACGCCGTCGTACAGATTGCGCAGGGCCGAATCAAGGATAGGCTCGGCACTGACATGATCACCCAGATTGACACAGGCCGAATCGACGAGCGCCTTCAGCGCGGCAATATTCAGCGGACGACGCACGCCCTTTTCGATGACGTGCAGTGCTGGTTCAGCAACCGGCACATTCTGCGCAACATCAGCAGCGCGCTCGGCCGAACGCTTCTCACGATAGAGAACATAGGCGCGTGCGACATCGTGCTCACCCGAACGCATCAGGGCAAGTTCGACCTGATCCTGGATGTCTTCAATATGGAAAGTGCCACCGTTTGGCTGGCGACGTACCAGCGCGTTCACGACCGCATCGGTCAACTGGGCAACGACATCGCGCACGCGCGCCGACACTGCACCATGCGAACCTTCGACGGCCAGAAACGCCTTGGTCATCGCGACAGCAATCTTTGCTGGCTCAAAATGCACCACCGCACCATTGCGACGGATGATCTTGTAGTCCGCGTAATTCGTCACCGAGGACTGGCTGGTGGGAATAACGCCGCCGGAGGCGACAAAGGACGGCTGTTGCGCTTCGCTCGCAAGCTGCATGAACTCTCTCCTTGGTAATGCTTCCGTTGCTTCAACTCCCTGAGGGTTGGCAACTGAATATGGGTGACTGGATGACTTGAAGAACGCGTAAAAACTGGCTTGTTATCTTGTTCTTCGCTACTGGCAGGAGCTATGGGCCGAAAAATCCGCCGCATCGAAAACCTACTATATGTAGTAGCAAAGTGACTACCTGCGACTAATTCTAGTGATCGCACGTGGAACTGACAAGCAGGATTTTTGTCGCTTTGGCGTTGTGCATTGCGTCAAGATGTGATCGCGCCCCAAGGAAGGATTCGCAGAACCAGGAGCGGCGCCGGCGAGCGGAAAATCCGGCGAGCGTCAATACGGATTCATGCCCCGACGCGAGACTGGTTCGAGAGAGAAATGTGCGGACGATGCGATGTCGCTGCAAGCAGCCGCAAGGCACGATGCCGGCTGTGATCAGCCAGCATCGTTGATGGCATCACTACATGCCGACGGCGACGCTCAGCCTGGCCGCGTGGCCAGCAAGGCGCTCAAACGCGCCCACTCGAAGAATGGCCCGGGATCGGTCTTGCGACCAGGCGCAATATCGCTGTGACCACAGATGTCGACCTGTGGATAGCGCTGGCGGATGCGCGAGAGCAGCCGACTCAGGCTGTCGTACTGCTCGGCGCGAAAGGGTTGCGTATCGCAGCCTTCAAGCTCGATGCCGATGGAAAAATCATTGCAGCGCTCGCGCCCTTTCCAGTTTGATACGCCGGCATGCCAGGCGCGCTGCGTAACCGGCACGAACTGCAGCAGGCTACCGTCGCGACGAACAAAGAAGTGCGCCGACACACGTAGCTGCGCAATGCTGGCGTAATACGGGTGCTCGTCCGGATCGAGCTGGTTGGTGAACAACTGTTCGACGCCGGGGCCGCCAAACTCGTCGGGTGGCAGGCTGATGGCGTGAATGACCACAAGGTCAATGCCGGAACCTTCTGGTCGTACATCCTGATTGGGAGAGTCGATGTGCTGAGCACCCGGTATGCGACCGTTTTCGTCGAGCGGAGCAATCCATTGCAAGGCTGGCATGATGAGTATCGGTTTAAGCAGAAGGGGAGAGAGAAGACCCAACCGGACTCCGCTCCGCGGCAATCCATTGATTGAGCAAGCGCCGCGCAGCCGGGGCGAGTTCGCCTGCTGTCAGGCCGATGGGGCCGATGCCTTGACGCACGAGCTCGTCGGCTGCTGCGCCATGCAGATGAACCGCACCGAGCAAGGCTGCGCCGGCTTCCCATCCTTGTGCGAGCAAGGCCGTGAGCAAGCCGGTAAGAACGTCGCCGCTCCCCGCGCTCGCCAGACCGGCATTGCCGCTCGTGTTGATGAACCAGCGCCCATCCGGAAAAGCCACGATGCTGCCCGCGCCCTTGAGAAGAACATATGCGCGGTAACGACGCGCTAACGCGCAGCACATACTCACACGATCAGCCTGCACGTCAGCCAGCGAGCACTGCATGAGACGTGCGGCCTCCGCCGGGTGAGGCGTCAGCAACGTGACGCCATCGCGTTGCGTCAGCATGGTCTGCAAGGTGGGCGTCGCGGCCAGCAGGTTGAGCGCGTCGGCATCGAGCACCAGAGGTCCGCTGAAACCCAGCGCGCGCCGCAACTGCTGACCGGCGACTTCCGATTGCCCCATGCCGGGCCCAAGCGCCAGGGCAGTGCACAAGAGATGCAGATCGCCAGGCGCTCGCAACATCAATTCAGGCTGTACCGGATCAACCGTCGGCGCCTGCAGATCAAGCAAGCCCACATAGACGCGCCCAGCCCCGCCATATAGACAAGCTCGAGCGGCCAGCAAGGCTGCACCAAGCATGCCCGCTGCCCCGCCAATTACACCCGCCTGGCCAAAGCTGCCCTTGTGCGAATTCGCGGCACGCGGCTGCAGACTCGCCGTGAAATGTGCCCGCGCAAGCAACTGTCCGGACGCCGTTGGCACAGGAAGATCCAGCGCATGCAGCACGAGCTCACCGCAATGATCCGGGCCATCGAGAGTGAGCAGACCCGGTTTGAACGCAATGAAGGACGAAGTGTGGCTTGCACGCACGGCGACACCCATGACGCACCCCGTATCGGCATCGATACCCGAGGGCACGTCAAGCGACAGCACCAGACAACTCAGCGTATTGAGACGCGCGATCCAGTCCGCGTAGCGCCCGTCAAGGGCTCGCGTCAGGCCGATACCAAACAACGCATCAACGACCAGCGCCCATTGCCCACCGAGAAAATCAGTGACCGTCTGGCCGCCAGCGTCCTGCCACGCCAACCTCGCTGCGCGGGCATCCGCGGGCATCTGGCTGTCATCCGCCGCGCACACCATGACAACATCGTGACCGGCAGCGCGCAACAAGCGCGCCACCACGAACCCGTCGCCGCCGTTATTTCCGGGGCCCGCCAGCACCAGCACGCAGCCTTGTTTGTCCGCCAGAAGTGCCAGCGCCCGCTCGGCGGCCGCCTGCCCGGCTCTTTCCATCAAGCCTGGCAGCACATCCGCATGCAGCCGTTCGAATGCACGTACTTCAGCGGTACGCAAGATGGCGCCGTGATGTGGCTGCTCCGGCAAGACACTCAACGCGCCCCACCCCGTTGTTCGTTCAGCAGACGTTGCAGATGTTCGACCGGGATGGCGTAGGTAATGCCCGTCGGAGCACTCAACCCAGCCTCCCGCGCCGACCTGACCAAGCCTGAATTTATGATACCGATGATCAACCCTGTTTCAGGATCGAACAAGGGACTGCCGCTACTACCCGGGTAGGCAATCGCGTCGAGCTGGTAGATGGAAAACGTGCCTGCCAGTTGGTGAATGAGCTGGCCATCGAGACGATTTGCGCTTGCCTGCGGAATGCCGGTCGGTGCCACTGCCGAGATGACGCCTGAATGCGTAGTCGGAAACAGGCCAAGGACGTTGCCTATCGGAAAGCCGGTAAAAGCAATTGATTGTCCCTCGCGCACCTCTGCTGTCGAAAAGCCCAGAGCCGGCAAGGCCGGGCCACTCTTCAATTTGAGCAAAGCCAAGTCGTGCGGTTCATCGACGGCAAGGCGCATGACTTCACGCACCTCGCCCGTGGCCCCATTGCCCGGCACAGCCACCACCAGCATCTCAAGCTGTTCAGTGTTAAGCGGCTGGCGCAGCTTCACGTGAGCATTGGTTGCAATCAGGCTACCATCGCCGACCACAAACCCCGTGCCCATGAATGCAAAGGCCGGGCTACGCGTACGTTGGTAAGTGCCCACCACGACCACAGAAGGTTTGATGCGTTGTACGACATCCGGCAAGGCCGCATACGCGACGAGATTGAAGCCCGGCAAAGCGCACAGAGCAACGAGCGCAAACCGGAAGCCTCGCAGCGCAGTGCGGACTGCTTTCGGTTCGACGCGCCACAACGCCGGCTTCCACGATCGGAGACGGCTCGGTAAGCGCGGTGTCGAACAGATGCAATGGCTGCTTGTAGAAGGCATAGATCCTTTTCACGTTGAAGGCCGTTTCCATGAAGGGCGGAATGCCGCAAAAGCGATCAACCGCGCCCTCCCCCGCATTGTAGGCGGCGAAGGCGAGCAACACATCCCCGCGATGTCAGGCGAGAGGCCAACACCACAGGAAAGGCCATCGCGAATGTTCTGGCCCGGATCGAATGCGTTGCGCGCCTTGAAGCGCGCAGCCATATCCGGGATGAATTGCGTGACAGCAAGTGCGCCGCGCGAGGACCACGCCATCAGATCGATGATTAGATCCAGAACACGGTAGCGGTCTGTGTCAGACGCCGATTGATACCGTACCGGATCAAGTCTGCAATCTTCTGCTTGTTGGAAGACAGGCCCGCCATGTGGCTGTCGAGTTCGGCAACATCAGCGTGCACGAGTTCGTCGCGTGTCGCTTGCGCCATGCTGTTGGCACTTGGTGTCGACTTGCCCGCTTCGCTTGTTGCCGGATTCTTTGTCATGCGCTCAGGCAATTCAACTGACGATTCGCCGAGGCGCTGATGCGCGCAAGCCGCAGAGAGCAGCGTCTCCGCGTAACCAGCATGGCGCTTCGGCGTCGCCCAAGCGTGCCACGGCGCAGTAATAGCGCGCAGCCCGTACCGAATCTGGGTCGTGAGCTTCGGCCCGCTCAAGATAGCTGCACGCCCATGGTACGACAGCGGCATCACAGGGGCGTCCGCGCCCCACACACTACGATCAAGCGACCGAGAGCCCACAAGAAAATCGGGTTGATATGGTCGCGTATGCGATGCGAGAGACGATGCGCTGAAAACATCTGCCTACGCTCACACACATCGCGTGGTGCTACATATCAAAGCGTCTTGATGAACGCCTCGATCTCCTTGCGCAAAGCCATCTCGACCGGCACGCCTTCAAGCGCGGTTGTGGCCTCCTTGCGCGCAGCGCCAGCGTCGCCAGACTTGGCCAGCGCCCTGGCATAACCCAGGCGCACTGCGGAATTCTTCGGGCCAGCGTCAACCGCCTGCCTGAGCAGCACCAGACCACGTTGCTGCTGGCCGTGTTCAAAGAAAATCGTACCGGCCGTTTCCATGACCGCTGGCGTTTTCGGCGCAGCCTTCAAAGCCTGCTCTGCATATTCGACAGCTTTAGGATCAGACTGTTTGTTGGCAACCCAAGCCAGGTTATTTAGGACAATAGAATTGCCGGAAGCTACCGTATTGATTGCCTTCAGCTGCTCCAGCGCCTCGGCATACTTACCTGCATTCAATGCCTCATCAGCCAGCTGCATGCGCACAATGCCATCTTTCGGATTCACCTTGATCCATTCGGCAACCAGCTTCTGCGCGTCAGCCGTCTTGCCCTGCTGCTTCAATGCAGTGCGCAAGGCCAGAGCGATCTGCGGCGTTTTGGCGCGTTGATAGGCCTGCTGTAGCGCGGACTCCGCTAGCGGCCAGCGCTTGTTCTCGGCCTCGATTTCCGCTTCCAGTATGAAGCCGACCGGCGACGTTGGCTGTTTTGCCTGCAATTCCTTGACCAATGCGCTGGCCTCGCTGAAGCGCTTGCTCTTGAGGAGAAGGTTGGTCAGGCGCTGATAGGCATCAATGAAATCCGGCTTGAGCTCGATCGCCTTGCGCAGACTGAGCTCGGCGGCCGCAGCATCGCCAGCGCCATGCTGCACGTCGGCCAGATCGATCAGCGCGGTAGGACTGTTTGGCTCAGCGCTCTGCAGCTTTTGGAAAGTTGTCACCGCCTGCTGCTTCTCACCCGCAGCCTGTTGCACCCGCCCCAACAAGCGTGACGTGGCATTGTTATCCGGATCGGCAGCCTGCGCCTGTTGGGCAACGTCGAGGGCCTGCTTGGCGTCACCCGTTCGCAGCAGAAGCAGGATCAGCGCGGATCGCGCCTCATTCTTCGTCGGGTCGGCCGCAACCCCCTTCTCCAGTGTTGCCTTCACCTCTGCAGGCAATGCCCCAGTCTCTATCTGCAGTTGAGCGAGAACCACATAGGCCCGGACATTCTTGGGCTCCTGCTGAATGAGCTTGTCAAAACGTTTGCGAGCTTCTTGCGGTTTACCATCGCCAACGTCCAGCCGCGCCAGTTGCGTGACAGCGCCAATATTGTCTGGTTGAAGTTCAAGCGCACGCTCAAATGCTTTGCGCGCGCCCGCGACGTCCTTTGTTGCCAGCAAGACAGTGCCCTTGATGTTGAAAGTTGCCGGATTGTTCGGCTGCTTTTTTTCCAACGAAGCCAGGGCCTGAAGCGCTTTGACGTTATCGCCTTTGCGCAGATACGTCGAAATGATGGCGATGTCCGCAACGACGTTACTGGTATCTCGCGTGGCCACGGCCTCCAGATCCTGCATGGCACGCGCATCATCACCAGCGGCCATACGCGCTAAGCCGAGGCTGGTTTGCGCGGCAGACGAAGTCGGTGCAAGCGCCGAAGCCTTCGCCAGGTATTCGGTCGCCTTCGCAAAATCGCCCGACAACATGTATGCCTGGCCCGCCAGACTCAGCAACTCACCGTCATTGCTGGCTTTCTCCAGCATTGGTTTTAGCACCTCCAGCGCGTGCGCCGCATCACGTACGGAAAGGTAGCTCTGAGCCAGCAGACGGCGTGGCAGCGGCCACTCCGGACGGCGCTGAATCACCTTCTGTAACATTGTTTCAGAGGTCAGCGCATCGCCCAGCTGAATGTTCGCAGTTGCGGCCAGCACAAGCGCAAGATCATTGTCCGGCGCCACGCGCAACACCTTGTTCGCCGCCTCGCGAGCCGCAGCAAATTTGCCCGCAGTAAGTGCTGCCACACCTTCGAAATATGTTGCACGCGCATCATTCGGCGAAATCTTGCGGAAAGCCGCCAGTGTGGCCGCAGCCTCAGCCTGTTTGCCTGACTGGAGATAGAGCGGCACCAGACGCAGGAGCGGCCCCCCATCCTCTGGCGCGGCCTGCGCCGCAGTCTTGAAGACCGCGATGGCCTCATCACGCTTGCTCTGCGCCATCAGCACGTCCCCCTTGAGCAACAGGGCTTCATGTGAATTTGGTTGAGTCTTGATGATGGCATCAAGCATTTCCATAGCGCCCTTGATGTCGTCACCGGCAAGCTTGATACGCACCTGTCCGATAGCTGCTGCAGAAATACCGGGTTGCGCCTGCAGGGCCGCTGCGTACTGCTTGCCCGCCTTGTCAAGATCACGCTGGCTTAAATAAGCATTACCGAGCGCTACGGCAAATGCGGCCGAGCCCTGCGGAGTTGTCGCTTGCTTGTCGGCAAACTCGGCAATCACCTTGTCAGCATGCCCTTGGGCCAACAGCGCTGTCGCCAGAAGAGGCATGACATCGTCAGGTCTGGCGCCAGCATCCTGTGCCTTACGCAACTCACGTTCGGCACCAGAGAAATCATTCTGCGCCATTAACACGCGTGCAAAAAGAAAGCGCGCCTGGGCATGTTCCGGTTTGACCTGCAGGGCGTTCTTGAGCTGAATCGTCGCAGTGTTGAGATCTCGCCTGTCAAAAGCTGTCTGGGCCGATGCTACGAGTTTGTCAGGATTGTCGCTGCATGCGCTCAGGCTGATCACGGAGCCGAAGAGACAGGCTGTCGCCAGTTTGCGCGCGTCGATCTTGAACATACGGTTATTCCTTTGTCTCTGGATTTTGATCGATGGTGTCGTCTTGACCGCGAAACCAGAAAAGTGGCCACAGTCTTTTCAAGCGAGCATCTACTGCTCAGCCGTACCGGCGTCCCTGCGAATGCCGAAGCGGTTCATCAAGTCATAAAGTGTCGGCCGACTCACGCCGAGTACTTCAGCCGCCCGAGCAATATTGCCGTTGACGCGCGACAGCACGCAGACCACAGCGCGCTTCTCCGCCTCGTCACGCACATGACGCAGATTGAGTACAGCAAAGTCTTCTTCGACCGCATCAAGGCCGAGATCGTCGGTCGATATGCGATTGCCATCAGCCATGATCACCGCGCGCTTGATGCAGTTCTCGAGTTCGCGCACATTGCCCGGCCAGTTGTGCGCTTCTATTGCCGCAACGGCATCATCAGTCAGGCTCATGCTGCCGCGCTTCATCTCCTGCGCGAAGCGCTGCACGAAGGCATGAGCCAGCAAGCTGGCGTCGCCCTGCCGTTCGGCGAGAGCGGGAATATCTACGATGATTTCGGCGAGACGATAAAATAAATCCTCGCGGAAACTGCCATCCTTGATGCGCAGGCGCAAATCCTGGTGCGTCGCGCAGACCACGCGTACGTCCACCGGAATCTCTTCGCGCCCGCCAATGCGTTCGACCTTGCGTTCCTGCAGGAAGCGCAGCAGCTTCGCTTGCAACGCTTGCGGCAAATCACCGATTTCGTCGAGGAACAGCGTTCCCTTGTGCGCGAGTTCAAACTTGCCCGGCGTCTGCTTCACGGCGCCAGTAAAGGCGCCGCGCTCATAGCCGAACAACTCGCTCTCGAGCAGATTCTCTGGAATGGCCGCGCAATTGATTGCAATGAAACGCTCGGCCTTGCGACTGGATTTCTCATGCACTCCACGCGCCAGCAATTCCTTGCCGGTGCCGCTCTGCCCGAGCAACATGACTGTCGCATTGGTATTGGCCACTTTCTCGATGGTGCGACAAATACGCAGCATCCCCGCATCGCGCGTGATCAGACCGCCGAGTGCGCTGCCGGTCTGCGTCGAGAGAAGACGCTTGTTTTCCTGTTGTAGGTCATAGAGGCGGAAGGCGCGTTCAATGGTCAGAATGAGCAGCTCCGGCTCGAACGGTTTGCCGAAAAAATCGTAGGCACCCAAGCCAACGGCACGTACGGCGTTGTCGCGGTCGTGCTGGCCGGTGAGCACGATCACCTTCGTATCCGGTGCCAGAGCAAGGATTTCCTCAAGCAAGCGAAAACCTTCGCTGACACCATCCGGCTCCGGCGGCAAACCCAAGTCCATCGTGACAACGGCCGGCTCATGTCGACGCAGCTGGGCAATCGCCGACTCGCGGTCCGACGCCAGCACAGCCTCATAGCTGTCGAACGCCCATTTCATCTGCTTCTGCAAGGCCGGGTCGTCCTCGACGATAAGGAGCACCCGGGCTTTTTCGGGGTTGCTTTCTGCCATTACTTTCTCACCACAATTCAGGCTGAAAATTCATGCACCAGTCAGACAACCGATGCTTCACCGCGCTCACTCAACGGGAAGATCAAGACGAAGCGTGTGCCGACATCCGGCTCACTCTCGACTTCAACATGCCCACCGAGTTCCCGGACGTACTGCTGCACTTCAAACGCACCGATGCCCATGCCATTTTGCTTGGTCGTCTGGAACGGACGAAACAGGCGTTCGCGTACAAACTCGCTCGTCATGCCGCAGCCCGTGTCGTGCACCTCGACGAAGACGTCTCGGCCCGCGCGCCGCACGGCAAGCGAAACCTTACCATGCTCCGGCGTGGCTTCCGTGGCGTTCTGCACGACATGCCCGATTATCCGTTGCAGTCGCTCCACCTGCCCAAAAACACCCAGCTCGGGCTCAGCCTCCAGCACCACCTTCGGTCCGCTTGCGCGACGCTCCGCCAAGACAGCGGCGCACAACTCACCGACATCGATCCAGCGCTTGTGCTCGATCGGCTCCTTGTTCTGCAACTGCGTCATCAGCCCGCGCATGCGCTCAGCCACGTTCTCTACGGTGAGCAACATGTCCGCCTGAAACTCGGGATTGTCCTTGTGGCGCGCGGCGTTCTTGAGCATCAACGACAGCTGCGCAACGAGATTCTTCAGGTCATGCACGACGAAAGCAGACATGCGATTGAAGGAGTCGAATTTCTGCGCTTCGAGCAGCGCCGCCGTAGCCTGTGCTCGCCCCAAATAACTCGCCGCCTGACGCCCCGCAGTCTTGAGCAGATCCAGCACCTCCCAATCCACTTCGATCGGCGCGCGTGCTGTTGCCAAAACAGCGAAGGCAACCATCTCGTCACCACTGATCAGTGGCACAAGCAACCAGGCATCCGTCGCGGCCGACAGCCACGACGGCACAGTCAATCCCTGGTAAAGGCTCGGACGACTGCGCCACTCTTCCAGATTCACGATCCAGCCATGCTTGTGCATGAAACTGGCCAAAGGGGCATCAACATGCTCCTCACCCTCGTTAAGCGGGCAGTTGAGCTTTGCGCGTGGCCGGAACACGTCGTCGGAGTCACGCAACCACAACACGCCCCCCGGGCTCTCCACCAGTTCAGCCAGTGCCCATATGACGCTTTGCTCCAGCGTCAGTCCCGCCTGTCCGCCCGCAGTAGCACCGCTGAGCGCTTTGGTAAAACGCAGCCACGCTTCGCGATAGTCATAGCGATAGGCAAACAGATTTTTATTGAGCCACACACGCATGCGCGCCCGGAAGGATCCCGAAAACGCAGCGAAAACCAGCAAGAACAAGGCGCTGGCAATCATTGCGGTCTGCAGTGCTCGTCCCCAGCTGCCGCCAAACCAGCGAATGTAGTACCCCGCTGCTGCAATCAACAGCAGATAAAGGCCTGACGCCGCCAGCGCAGTCGAATGAAAAACCAGCTGTCGCGAAACGGTAATGCGGAATGTCCAGTCACGACTGCGCACTGCCGACATCGCGGCGAGCGGTGCCACCATTGCGTGTACGAATCCGCGTACTGACAGCACATCGCTGTCCACACGACCAAGCAAGGCCGCTTCGGCAAACAGGTAGAAATCAAAACAGAGGACACAGCCCAATCCAAGAATCAGCGGCTTGATACCCCAGCGTGAACCGGCCGGAAAATTGCGGTAGACCTGCTCCAACAACACCAATAGCCAGACCGCCATCAGCAGCTGTGCATAGAAGAGCCATCGACCAAGATCGGGGATGAGAACTGCAGCCAGGCACATCATCAAGGCGCCCGCAAAGACAGCCTGCGCCACCGTATTGATCCACCCTGAAGATGAGTCTCCGCTTTCCGTGCGCGTGGCCACAGAGAGTAAACCGACGAGAAAAAAGCTCCACACGGCCGGGCGCAGCACATCCAGGACGAGCGCCAGCAAAGCCCACAGAACGCCATGCGGCGCCAATGCATCCAGAGCAGCCCACGCACATGACACCAACATTGCCGTCATCAGACGGCCTCCCAGCATCCCGCCTCGCCAGCCCAAGCGCAAATAGAGCGACAGACAGCCGAAAACAACGGCTGCAATAGCGCTGGACCACACACGGACTTCGTTGAGAGAGGCTTCCATCAACCTGCTATCCCATGGCAACGAAAAGCATCATTCAGAACCATTACATCAACTCTCCGGGCACGGCCAACAACCGAGGTGCAAAGCCCAACGAAAAAGCCCCGCCTGAACGGCGGGGCTTTGAAAGGAACAGTTCGCGACATGCAGCGACACGACTGACCTTATTGTGCGCCCTCACCCGTCATGACCACACGCACTGTCTCGGCCAACACCATCATATCGAGGAACAGGGTGTGATTTTTCACGTAGTAAAGATCGTACTGCAGCTTCTGCACCGCATCATCCACCGACGCACCATATTGATAGCGCACCTGCGCCCATCCGGTAACCCCTGGCTTGAGGGAGTGGCGCACAGCATAGAAAGGAATTTCATTGGTCAGTTGGTCGACAAAGAATGGGCGCTCAGGACGTGGGCCCACCAGACTCATCTGGCCCATCAACACATTGAACAGCTGCGGGAGTTCGTCGATACGCGTCTTGCGCATGATGCGGCCAACACGCGTGGCACGATTATCGTTGGCACTGGCCCACCGCGGCTTGCCATCTTTTTCGGCATCGCGCCACATACTGCGGAATTTGATGACCTTGAAAAGACGCCCCCCCTGCCCGACACGCTCCTGCCGGTAGAGCACAGGAAAGCCATCTTCGATAGCGATGGCAATGACAGCCAGCAACATGATCGGCGAGGCCAGCGTCAGCAATGTCAGCGCAGCAACCACGTCAAACACGCGCTTGATCATCGTGCGCAAGGTGCCCTGACGGAAACCTTCGCCATAAATCAGCCAGCTGGCACGCAGTGAATCCAGACGCACCTGCCCACGAACACGCTCGAAGAAGCATGGCAAGTCCAGCACCTTGATGCCAGATAGTTTGCAGTCAAGCAGTTCTGACAGTGGCAAGGTACCGCCACGACGTTCGCGCACAGCAACGATGATTTCGTCGGCATCCAGCGCACGCGCAGTTTCCAGCAACGAACGGCCAGACGGCAAGACGCGCGACGGATGAACCAAGGACTCGTCGCCACCTGGCACAGACAGAAAACCGACGATGGACAGACCGGGGTGATGCGGGTGTGTGAGCGAATATTCGACTGAGGCGGCCTCGCGTCCCGTCCCGATGACCAGCACACGGCGACGCCACATGGAAGCCGCACCTGTGCGCCGCGAAACCCCGCGCACGAACAACACGCCGCCGAGCAACATGATGACAGTCACATCCAACGCCTGAAAACGCTCCCCGCCCCAAGGCAGCATGCGGAACACACCCCAGGCGACCGGCACGCTGAACAGCACGGTAAGGACGATGCGGGCCAGAAGATCACGAAACGAAGCATCACGATGAGAACCGTAGATGCCCAGTGCGCTGCTGAGTGCCATCATGACCACTGCGAACACCAGCGCCGAAGGAACAACGCTGGTCATGGTGGCGGCAGCTTCACCACCGAAATAGAAGGCGGCCAACAGAATTGCAAAAAAGAGAACCAGGACATCTATCAGCACCTGATAGACCGCACCGGATGGGAAATAGTGATTAAACAGACGAAGCATTCTGATCCCCGGTTCTTCTTGAAACCAAATTCAAACGCCTGGATAAAGCTCTTTGAGGCAGGGAGGCTGTCTGGCACCGCCACATAAGGCAGGCAACACTAGTAGCACGTAGCAAACACAAATTTATTCGATGGATCCAGATGATGCCGTGATGCCGTTCACGGACGGTCCGGGAAGCTCTGCCCAACCGGGCACTTTGCCCTTGTGGACATGATTTCTTCGCCCCCGGCAGTGCTGCTGGCATACATTCAGGGGTCGGAGTGCGGATCAGCCAAATCTCCCCGGCGGAAAGTTTGTGCTGTCTTTGCGCAGATTGCGGCACGGTTTCTTTAAGTGTGACGCCGACTGGAATGTGACTGCCCCCCTCACAAGGGCCTGCGTAGCAGAACGCCGCGCATCGTTGTATGCCATGCATGCTTCGATCCCCACTCTCGCCACCACACATGCCCCATGTATTTATGTCGAGAACATGTGCAACGCTTCAGCACTGGTTTTTATAGTGCGACGCAACAATCACATTGTATAGCTGCGTGGGTTACAAACAGTAGCTCACGTCCTTATGGGCAGAAATTATTCGCGGACAAAACCATTCGCTCAGGCCAAGCGCAACCAATCCGCTAAACTGGCGAGCTGATTCATTTTCCCCGGTTTTTTCGCATGAACGGCATCACCACGCTATTACCTGGCCACGTTGCCCTTGTCGGTGGCGGACCTGGCGATCCCGAGCTACTGACCGTACGCGCCGCCCGTCTCATCCAACAGGCGGATGTGCTGGTCTACGACAATCTCGTCAGCGATGGCGTACTTGACCTGGCGGGCGGCGACGTCGAACGTATCTACGTCGGCAAACAGGCTGGCAAGCACACGCTGTCGCAAGAAGGCATCAACGCCCTGCTGGTCAAGCTTGCCCGTGAAGGCAAGCGCGTGGTGCGTCTCAAAGGCGGTGACCCGTACATTTTCGGTCGTGGTGGTGAAGAAGGTGAGGAACTAGCCGCCGCAGGCATTCCCTTCGAGGTCGTGCCGGGCGTTACGGCTGCCAGTGGCGCGGCGGCCTATGCAGGCATTCCACTGACCCACCGTGACCACGCCAAAGCCGTGATCTTCGTGACCGGCCACCTCAAGGACGACAGCAGCGATCTGGACTGGCCCGCGCTTGCCCGCGCCCACCAGACTGTCGTGATCTATATGGGCGTACTGTCGCTGCCAGAAATCAGCCGTCACCTGATTGCTCACGGCATGCCACCCGATACACCTGCTGCATGCGTGCGCCACGCCACGCTGCCGGGGCAACTGACGGTCGCGGCGACTATCGCCACCTTGCCGCAAGCCGTTGCCGATGCGGGGCTGCGTCCGCCTGCCCTGCTGATCATCGGCCATGTCGTCAGCTTGCGCGATCAGTTGAACTGGTTTGAAAAAGACTAAACAAGGCATTCAAAAAAACTCCTGACGCATTTACGCGCAGAGCGTAACGCCCTATCACCCACCCATGACAAGCGCAAACAGCAAAACAGAAAAATCCGGCAAGCTCGATCTGTTCGCCATCTCCTGGCCGATCTTTGTCGAAACCGCCTTGATGACGCTGATTGGCACCTTGGGCCTGTGGATGGCCGGTCACGTCTCCCCCGCTGCCGTCGCCATTTTCGGCCTGTCAAATCAGTTGCGCGCCATGTTCGACCGCCTCTTCCGCGTGGTCGGTATCGGTACTAGCGTAGTTGTGACCCAACATCGCGGCGCTGGCGATACGGATGGTGCGCGGGCCGTGGCGCGTGCGGGCTTCGCGGCTTCCGTATGGACCGGCCTTGCCGCCTTGCTGCTTGTCGGTATCTGGCCACGTGCCCTGCTCAGGCTTCTGCAGTTACCTGCAGAACTTATGGACCTGGCAATTCCCTTCATCGCAGTCGTGGGCGTGGCGCTGGCGCTCGACTCGATCAACATCACCATGTTCTCGGTGCTGCGCGCTTTCACGTTCACGAAGGATTCGATGCGTCTGGTGATGGCCATGAACATCCTCCATGTGCTCGTCAGTTTTCCGCTGGTATTCGGCTTCGGCCCGATGCCCGCGCTGGGGCTCATGGGCCTCGGCTATGGCTTGCTTGCATCGCGCGCACTGGTCTTCGTCCTGCTGGTAATCATCTGGGCACGGCGCCTCGGCATTATCCTGCGCTGGCGTGACGCTCTGCTTGTGCCACGTGAGCCACTCTCCGCCATCACCCACATTGGTCTGCCCAGCGCAGGCGAGAAGATTGCCTTCCGCCTGTGCTTCATTGCCACAGTGGCCATGGCCGGCAGCATGGGCGCAAGCGCACTGGCCACGCACGCTTATGCCATGAACGTCATCTCCATCATCAACATCGTGGTCGTGGCAGTGGGCGCCGGTTCCGAGATCATCATCGGCCACCATGTCGGTGCCGGTCATTTGCATGGCGCCCGCAGCGTCTTGCTACGGGCCCTGCGAATCAGCCTGCTGGCCACCCTGACCGGTGGCGTGGTGGCCTGGCTGATCGCACCGCATGCCGTCGGTGCGCTGAATAATCGCCCCGACATCTCGGCCCTGCTGTCGACCATCCTGTTGATCGAGATCGTTGCCGGACTAGGGCGCACGACCAATGTAATCGTCATGGGTGGCCTGCGCGCCACCGGCGATGCGCGCTGGCCGGTCAAGATCAGCGTCGTCGTAAATGTCGTCCTCGGCACCGCACTCGCCTGGCTACTGGGCGTGTATTTCGGCTGGGGGCTGCCGGGCTTGTGGATCGGCTATCTGGCGGACGAATGCGTACGCGGTATTGCCATGTGGTTGCGCTGGTTCTACCTCGGCTGGACGACGCAGGCACGCGCAGCACGACGTCGTGTCCTCAACAAACGTCGTGCGGTCCTCCTAGCGCAGGGCCTCGCGTAAAGCGCCGGCCATTTCCGTAAGGGCGCGCCCTGCATCGGGCAGGATGCGCCCCATCGTCACAAAGCCGTGGATCATGCCGGCGTATTCACTGTAACGAACCGATACGCCGCTCTCTGCCAGTTTCTCGGCATAGGCACGGCCATCATCCGTCAGAGGATCGCATTCGGCCGTCACGATCAGCGTGGGCGGCAGGCCGGAGAAATCCGTCGCCAGCAAGGGCGAAGCGCGCCAGTCCAGATAATCCGAAGCTGCAGGCAGGTAGTTGTGCTGAAACCAGTTGATCGACGCACGATCGAGAAAATGTCCCTCGGCATATTTCTCGTGAGACGCGCGCTGGCTAGTCTGGTCTGTCGCCGGATAGACCAGTAGCTGAAACTTCAGAGCAATGCCGTCCGCATCCGCATCGCGCAATATGTGACACGCCGCTGCTGCCAGATTTCCACCCGCCGAATCACCGCCGATCGCCATGCTGGCAGCATCCAGCCCCAGTCCTGACGCTTCTCGCATGAGCCAGCGCAAGGCCCACAGCGCATCGTCAAGTGCCGCAGGAAAGCGGTTTTCGGGCGCCAGGCGATAGTCCAACGCCAACACCGCACACTGTGCTTCGGCGCACAGGCTGCGGCAGAAGGTGTCGTAGCAGGCTAGATCGCCGAGCGTCCAGCCACCACCGTGCAACCACAGCAAGACCGGCAAGGCGCCTGCATGGTTTGCCGGTCTGTAAAGCCGCGCGCGCAGCGGCCCTCCCGCAAAATCCCGGCGTACGATTTCCATGTCCAGCGCACTATAAATAGCCGGGGCGTCCGGACGATAAGCAAACATCAGCTTCTCGAAATTACGGCGCGCAAACGCGACGGGCTGATCTTCAAGACGTGGCGCCTCGATGCGGTTAAGCATCTCCAGCAGTTCTCTGGCACGGGGATCAAGTGGCATTGCGGGGCTTTTTGACTGAACAGTGAAGACCGGCGCAATACTGCCAGAACATGAATACTCTCAGCATCTCCGTGTGAAGACTGCCCGGCGAGCGCGGGGCAGGACTTCACGACTCCAATGAGCCGTACTACTTCAACGCAGTCTTGAGGTGCTCGATCAGCCGCATGAGCTCCGTCGAGGTGCCGCGCATCTGGGTCGCCGCCTCTCCCACGTTGCCGACGGTGACGGTGCTGCTTTCGATTGAGCCGGAAATCCGCTCCATGCTGTTGGCAAACTCGTGCGAGGCCACGGACTGTTGCTGCAGCATCTCGGCAATGCCAGCGGACACATGCCGGGCTTCTTCACTCGCGGCGTGAATCTGGTCGAGACTGTCACCACTCAGACGAATCTCTTCCGTATTCCTGGCGATGCTTCGCGCCACTGCTTCCATTGCGACGACTGCGCCGGACGCATCTGCCGTGATGGCTCCGATCGCATCATTGATTTCCGACGTGCTGCCCGCTGTGCGTTCGGCAAGCTTGCGTACCTCATCGGCCACTACGGCAAAGCCACGGCCTTGTTCGCCAGCGCGCGCAGCTTCAATCGCTGCATTCAGGGCCAGCAAGTTGGTCTGGTCTGCAATCTCGCGAATCATCGCGGTGATCTGCGTGACGCGCGTCACCGCCTCATTCACTTGGCGTATTTTTTCCTGAGCCTCGTTGGCCTCACCAACTACTTTTTCGGTGCTCTCTATCCCGGCACGGATGACTGTGATCGCCTCGCTAGCGCGGACACGCGTCTGCTCCACCGCGTGCAATCCCAGCTTGTTATTCTCGGTCAGTTCGTTGATCGAAACGCTGATCTCCTCCATCGCTGCCGCTGCCTCCATGATGCGTGAAGACTGCGTTTCCGATATGCCAACCAGATTATGCACGGTGGTATCCAGATCGGTCGCGCGTCTCGACGTTTTGTGCTGACAGCAGAACGTCGGCAAACACTGCCCGCAAGTGGATGCGGGTGCTCTCAAGCAAGGAGAACGTCGTCGCGAAAGCCCCCTTGTGCATGGGCACCGGTCGATCCAGCCTGCCCTCGTCAATCGCCTGCAGTGCCTTGAGAATCGCCGCCGCGATGCGGGATTGGTCATGCGTCACCCAAGCTGCGTAAGCCAGCACCAGGACTGCTCCTGCTCCGCCAAACAGGAAGGCCAGCGCTCCGCTGGTAAACGCCGAGGCCAGGCACGACACGGCTGCGAGCGTCGGCATGATCCAGGCTTGCAGGCGCTTGCTGCCCGACTGACCGATCAAGGGTGTCTGCGGAAATGGCGTGCGCCCCTCACGCACAGCGGCATACAGCGCTTCAGCCTCCGCCACGGCCGCGCGCGACGGAGCCGAGCGTACCGACATGTAGCCGACCGGCTCGCCGTTCTCGGTGATGGGTGTGACATACGCATCGACCCAATAGAAATCACCATTCACGCAGCGGTTCTTGACCATACCCCGCCACGGGTTGCCTGCCTTCACGGTGCGCCACATATCCGCAAAAGCCTGCGGTGGCATGTCCGGATGGCGAACCAGATTGTGCGATTGTCCGATTAGCTGGGCATGCGTGAAGCCGCTGATTTCGACGAAAGACTCATTTGCATAAGTGATCGTGCTTTGCAGATCCGTCTTGGTGACGATGGGTTTACCCGACACCAGAAAACGCTCCGTTTGCGTGATAGGCAGATTGGTTCTCATGCGTGGTCTTCCTGGTGAAATGGGTTACGGGCTGCGCGACAAAAGCGCAAACTCAAACTACGGCGGGTATTCGCCGTGCTTGATGAAGTTGTGGTCAAAGAATGTGAGGCCGTGCTCTGGAATCAAATATTGCGACGGTTGTCGGCCTGAAACCGCGTCAGCCGTCTTGCCGCGCGAAGCCGCGAGGCCAGCGCCGCAAGGGGAGATAGGGGCCCGTCACAGGCAGCAGGGCCTTAATGCGAATCGGCGACAATCGTGCAATTGCGGGCCTGCTTGCCCCGATACATTGCCGAGTCGGCAGCGGCAAGCAATTCCGTCGGGCTGCGCCCGTGGCGCGGCATGATCGCGATTCCCACGGTGAAAGTGAGGTGAAAGTTCTTCAGCAAGGGTTCCTCGAAGTACATCTGCGCAACGGCGTCTCGCACTTCTTCAACACGTTGCATCGCTGATTCCACATCGCAATCCGGCATGACCAGCAAGAACTCCTCACCACCGTATCGGCCGAACACGTCGGTCTTGCGTGTGCGACTTGCCGCAGCCTCCACGAAGTGTTTCAGCACGAGATCACCTGCCTCGTGCCCATGCTGGTCGTTGACACTTTTGAAGTGGTCAATGTCTATGAATGCAATTGCCAACATCTTGCCGCTGCGCTGCGCCAGGAGCGCCTCCCTGCCAAGCTGCTCCACCAGATAGGTGCGGTTGTAGGCCCCTGTCAGTGAATCGTGCAGCGCAAGTTGCTGCAGGCGTGTCCGCATTTCAAGACCATTAAGTGCGGTCGTGAGCTGCTCGCGCAGCGCGCGCAGATTTTCGGACTCGCCACTGTCGGGCACCACGGGATCGACGACGGCGTCGTGTTCCAGCACCAATGAAAGTACACCAATACAGCCTTCGCGATTTACCAATGGCAGGCAGTGAATGTAGTAACCGGGCGATGGTTGGCAATGCGCACAATGCGCGTCGCTATGCGGCCCTCCAAATGCATAGGCTTTGCCCGTGCGTTCAGCCCAGCACGCGTCATTGGTCCAGAACTCCCTGAATTCTGCGTGATTGCCCCAGGCATTCTTGACGCGTTCATATCCGGCATCCACACGTACATGAAGCGCCCCACCCACCGCGCCCAGATAGCGCGATACGAAAATGCAAACCGCATCACGTACCTCTTCGTGGCTGACGCAGACGCCAAGGATTTCATTCAATTCATTCAGTCCGCTGACGAAGCGCGATTGCCGTTCAATCGCCTCGATGGATCGATGTAGTTGGGCATTGGAGTTACGCAACTCTTCGGCAGTGGCCTCCTGCGTCTTGACGGCGAGTTGCAAGGTTTCGTTGACCTCGGCAATCGTACTGGTGCGCCGGGCAACACGTTCCTCCAGCTCACGATTGAGTTGCTCCAGTTTCTGCTCCGCCTGCACGCGATCAGTTATGTCGGTAATGACGCCAAGGATGGAGGTGATTTCCCCAGTGCGGCCCGGGGTCGGTTGTGCCGACACGATAGTGTGTATCGCACTGCCATCGCGCCGCCGAAACGTGAATTCGTAGCGTTCACCAATATCCCTGGAGTGTCGTTCGAGCGTGGTGCTGACCGCAGCCTTGTCCTTCTCGAACACGAAATCCTCAACATGAGTTCCTTCGAGCGTCTCACAACCCAGCATCTCGCACATCTTGCGGTTGGCAAACTGGGTACTGCCATCCGTATTGGTGACCCACACACCCTCAGAGGCCGTCTCGATCAACAAGCGATATTTTGTCTCGCTGCTTTGCAAGGCTTCGTGCTTGTCGCGCAACTCGTCCAAAGCCAGCTCAAGACGGGCACTGCCTGGAATGGCGAGGAGTCTGGGGATGGCGGGCCAGACAGCAATGGCAACAATCATCGACACCACGCCGGTAAAGGCCGTGACATAAGCTTCAGCCCAATAGGCGTAGTTCCAGATATCCCAGATCTTGATGAGGTGGCTTGTTCCACACGCGAAGATGAATACGCCAAACAGCACCAGCAGCCAGTTGTAGCCAAAATCCGGGCGCTTGCGTGCGAAGTACCAGAGCGCTACCGGGATGCTGTAGTAGGCGAGAACGGTGAGCCCGTCGCCAATGACGAACAGCCACAACAATTTCGGCGTCCACAGGAAACAATGCCCATGCGGCATGAAGCCCGGATTATTGAGCACGGCCTGAAGCGACTCATACATGACACCCCCTACTACGCAAACTACATGCACCAGCCCGGGCGACCCCGACACGCCATTCATTCAATCGCACGCGAGTCTTGCAATCACCAGCCCCGCTGCAAACTTCCCACAAGCAGCTTTAGCCTCACGACACTCAATGCCCCCTGCTATTCATAGCAACAGATTATGCCGTTGGCAATATTCGATAGTGAACCAGGCATTTTGACCGGCTGCTCGGCTGAAACGGCGTTCAGCACCGATGCATTCCCCCAGTGGCAATCACAATCGGCGTCTATGTGTGCCAACAGACAGACCGTCGTCTGGGAAGCGCATAAAAAGTGAGCGTGATGCACAGCATCCGTCCACAACCACTTGAAGGGATCACGCATATGACCAAGATTACTGCAGCTCTGCTCGCTGGTTTTTTTGCCACCACCGCATTCGCCCAGACAACGCCCGGCTCGACGTCGCCTGAAGTGGAGAAGGCCAAGGCCAGCGCCGATGTGGCCTACAGCAAGGCCGTTGAATCCGAAGTCAAAACGGGCCTCAAGGCCGATGCCAAGGCGGACAAAGCAGTAGAAAAGGCCAACAAGACCATTGATGAAGCAAACGTAAAGTCTGCCAAGGCCAAGGAAAAAGCTCATGCCAAGGCAGCCAAGGCGGACCCGGAAGATGCCGCCAAGGCACACGCCAAGGCTGAGAAAGCCGCCGTCGAAGCGGACGCCAAAGCCAACCAGACAACGGTGGACGCAGTCGTGAAGGCCGACAAGAAAATTGTTGAGGCCGCGGGCGAAAAGGCAAAGGCCGCAGCTGAAACCGAGGCCGTCGGCGCCAAGGGTCAGGCTCAAGTCAAGGCGGCTGCCAGCAAGTAAGCCGCTCGGCAGGCATTGCACGAGACGTGGGAAATA
>DATIDV010000043.1:0-220046 GCA_035456105.1 Rhodocyclaceae bacterium
CAGTGTGATTCGATGGCGTGAAGGTGAGGCGAAGGCCTTCATCTACGCAACAAGGTCAAAGCCTTCAGGGCGGAAACAAGCTTCCCTTCGCCTCGTGTAGCGGGAGCTATTCGCTACAGCCTTAAAGATACAAGGGCGGAATTCCTTCGGAGGTTCCGCCAGCCGCCGCGAGGAGGCTGCATGCAACGTACGTATCGGCCCTGACCCGGCGGAACCTCGGGAGGAGCGCCCTCCCCATTACTCCACTTCCACAACAGCCCTCAACACCACCGGCGAGCCCGCGCGCAAAGAGTTCGCGCCGAGCACCGAACGTGCGTGCACGCCGCGCTCTGCAAAAACCTGAACGAGCAGGTCGGATGCGCCGTTGAGCACCTTGGCGTGGTCTTCGAAATCGTCTGTCGTGTTCAGAAAGCCCTGCAGATCGACCACACGGGCAACCCGCTCCAGCGAACCAAGCTCGGTCTTCATGATTGCGATCAAATCAAGCGCAGCGGAACGTGCAAAAAGATAACCATCATCGACGTTGAACTCCTTCCCGAGCTTGCCCTTGGGAAATTTTCCGTCGACGGCCTGCGGCGCCTTGCCGGAGAGGAACATCAGATTGCCACTGCGGACAGCGTTGGCATAGTTGGCCGCAGGTGCGGTCCCGAGCGGCAATGTGATGCCCAGCTGTGTCAAACGTTGCTCGATTGTCATATTCCCTTATTCCGGATCAGATAAAACCCGATGGTAACCGACAGCGGCAAGCCTGGTCGGCGGGGCGGATTTTCGCCCTATTGCCTCTATAGGCAGCGCCAATTGGAACGCGCAGGCGGATGCCCATATGATCGGCTTTACGACGCCCCTGCACCACAGGAACGCACGTGAGTGCCTTACCAGCAATATCGCCGGCGCGATGAAGAGCGTCGGCGACGATGACAAGCAGCTTCAGCTCAGCCATTTCACCAAGGTTGATCCGGAGTACGGCGCGGCAGTGGCTACCAAGCTCGCCGCCTTGAGTTAATTACAGGAGGTCATATGAAACACGTACGCCAATCCATCGGAGCCGTCATCAACCTCACCGGGCTGGTCGCCGTGGCCAGTCAGCTGACAGGCTTCTTCAATTGATCGGAAGGGGCGGACCAGCCCGCCCCCTCTTCGCCTCCTCACTCCCCATCCTCAGCGACCAGCGCGTCTGCCGGGCCGAAAGCCCTCGTCTCAAGCTCGCCTTTTGCCCGAGCCGATCCCGTTCCGACACCCCGAACACAAGCCTTGGCCTACAATGGCAGATGCTCATTGCCCCCCGGCCTGAGCGCTCCTTCAACACCCGCACGCATCAGGGCGCGCACGTTCGAAAATGGAAGTTGCAATACTCCTTGTACTGATCCTCTTGAATGGCGCGTTCGCAATGTCGGAAATCGCGCTCGTCACGGCCCGCAAGGCGCGACTGCAGAAGTTCATCGAAGAAGGAGACGTGGGCGCCATTGCAGCAGCGAAACTCGGCGAAGACCCGACACGCTTTCTCTCGACCGTGCAAATCGGCATCACCTCGATTGGCGTGCTCAACGGTATCGTTGGTGAAGCCGCTTTCGCGCAGCCCTTTGCACACTGGCTGGAGCGCGTCGGTCTGCAGGCACCCGCCTCGGGCTATGTGGCGACGATCCTGGTGGTGCTGACCATCACCTATATCTCCATCGTGCTCGGCGAACTGGTGCCCAAGCGCCTGGGTCAGTTGCAGGCGGAAACCGTCGCGCGCATCGTGTCGCGGCCGATGACCTTGCTGGCCGTATTCACCAAACCCTTCGTGCAGTTGCTGACAGCATCAACGCACCTGATCCTGCGCTTGCTTGGCATCAACAACACCGGCAACAACAAGGTGACGGAAGAAGAGATTCACGCCCTGCTCGCCGAAGGCTCAAGTTCCGGCGTGATCGAGCACCAGGAACATGCCATGGTGCGCAACGTTTTCCGCCTCGATGAGCGTCAGATCACCTCGCTGATGGTGCCGCGCAGTGACATCACCTATCTCGATGTCGAACGCCCTTGGGAAGACAACCTGCGCCTCATCGCGGAGTCGGAACGCTCGCGCTTCCCGGTGGTGCGCGGCGGGCTGGACAACATCATCGGCGTCATCAATGCCAAGCAGCTATTTGCCGCAACCCTGCGTGGTGGCGTGCCGGACCTGTCACAGAATCTGCAGCAGCCGGTCTTCGTGCCCGAAAGCCTGACTGGCATGGAGCTGCTGCAGAACATCCGCGCCTCGGGTGTGCAACTCGCCTTTATCATCGACGAGTACGGCGAGGTTCAGGGCATCGTCACGCTCAAGGACGTTATGGAAGCCATCACTGGCGAGTTCAAGACGCGCCATGCACAGGACGGCTGGGCCGTACAACGTGAAGATGGCTCGCTGCTCCTCGACGGCCTGATCCCGGTGCCTGAACTCAAGGACCGCCTGGAACTGAAGTCGGTACCGGAGGAAGAGAAGGAGCGTTACCAGACCCTCAGCGGCATGATGATGCTCATGCTAGGCCGCATCCCGCGCACGGCAGACAAGGTCGAGTGGGAGCACTGGACCTTCGAGATCGTCGATATGGACGGCAAGCGCATCGACAAGGTGTTGGCGGAAAAGAAGCCGGAGAACAAGGATGCAGACAGCGCGACCGAGGGCGCCTGAGCCTGCAAAGCTTGTAGAAAATCACCTGAAGGGCGCTGTGAAAACAGCGCCCTTTTCATTTGCTCCGCTCCATAAAAAAATTGCTGTTGCATGGCAGCACGTCGCCCCATACGCTACCGAAATGCGCTGACGGTCTTCACCGCAACGCAACCAGCATCCACTCAGGCAAGCGAGGACGCGATGGCGAAAGACTGTACGCATATTCCCGGTATCAACGAGGTCACGCCCAGCGCACTCGGTTGCGAGGAGTGTCTGAAGACAGGTAGCCGCTGGGTGCATCTGCGCCTGTGCCGCACTTGCGGTCACGTCGGCTGCTGCGACCAGTCTCCGCACAAGCATGCAACCAAACACTTTCATGCCACCGCGCACCCCGTCATCGAAGGTTACGACCCTCCCGAAGGCTGGGGTTGGTGCTACGTCGATGAGGTCTATCTCGATCTCGGCGAGCACACGACGCCGCAGAACGGGCCGATTCCGCGTTACGCGTAGTCAGCTGACATGACGACGCCAGCAATCGACACCCAGGAAAGCCCGGACGAGCCCTACGAGCGCGCGGCCCAGGCCTTCCCACAACTCGACATCGACATGGCGGGACGCGTCGCCAGCTATGGCGGAGAAGAGCTTGTCGCCCAGGGCACGCTGATCTTCGAGCGCGGTCAGCGCGCTCTGGATTTCTTCCTGATTCTCGATGGCGAGATCGAGATTTTCGACATCGATGATCGCGGCAAATGCCACATCGTCACGACGCATCGCGCCGGGCAGTTCACTGGCGAGCTGCATCTACTCAACGGGCGGCAGACCATGCTCAGTGCGCGCGCCAGCATTGACACCCAGCTCGTGCGCATCAAGCCTGCTGGCTTCCGACGCTTGATCAATGGCGAGCAGGACATTGCCGAGATCATCCTGCGCGCGCTGATCCTGCGCCGCGTCGGTTCCCTGCAACGTCGCCGCGGCGCAATCTCGGTGATCGGTTCCGGCCACGGTGGCGATACGCTGCGCGTGCAGCAATTCCTGACGCGTAATGCCTATCCCTTCCACTTGCTGGACGTCGATGTCGATGCGCATGCGCGCGAATTGCTGGGCAACACCCCACTCGCGCCGGCTCAATTTCCGGTCGTGCTTTCACCGGGCAAACCCGCGCTGTTCAACCCATCGAATGCCACGCTGGCCGATGAGCTCGGACTGGCAGAAACGATAGACCCGGCGCATGTGCATGACGTGGCTGTCGTGGGTGCGGGTCCGGCCGGGCTGGCTGCCGCCGTGTACGCAGCCTCTGAGGGGCTCGACACCATCGTCATAGAAGGCCTGGCACCGGGAGGCCAGGCCGGCACCAGTTCCAAGATCGAGAATTACCTGGGCTTTCCGACCGGCATATCCGGTGCAGCCCTCGCCGGACGCGCGCAAGTACAGGCCATGAAGTTCGGCGCCAACCTCGCCATCTCGCGCGCAGTGGTCAGTCTCGACTGCAAGACCCACCCTTATACGCTGCACCTTGAGGATGGCCAGAGCCTGAAGGCGCGTGCCATCGTCGTGGCCTCCGGCGTGCGCTATCGCAAGCTCGACGTAACCGACTACGCGCGCTTTGAGGGTCAAGGCATTCACTACGCGGCCACGCCGATCGAACAGCAGCTCTGCGTGAATGAAGAAGTGGTCGTCGTGGGTGGCGGCAACTCTGCCGGGCAAGCCGCCGTGTTCCTGTCGCGCACGGTGGCGCATGTGCACATTCTCGTGCGCGGCGACGGACTGGCCGCCACCATGTCCGACTACCTCGTACAGCGCATCATGCAGTCGCCACGCATCACCCTGCACGCGCGCAGTGAAGTGACATCGCTTGAAGGAGACACGTATCTTCAGCAGGTGGGTTTCACGAATCGCGACACCGGCGCAACGCAGAAACGCCGCTGCGGCAATCTATTCGTCATGATTGGCGCTGGCGCCAATACCGACTGGCTCAACGGCTGCCTCAAGCTCGATTGCAATGGCTACGTAAAAACAGGACACGACGCTGAAGGGCAATTGCTGCCCTCACCTTACGCGACCACCTTGCCAGGTGTGTACGCCGTCGGCGACGTGCGCTCAGGTTCGGTCAAACGTGTCGCTTCCAGCGTCGGCGAAGGTTCGGTGGTGGTGCAGGCGATCCACCAGTTCCTTCACCCCGAGCCGTTGTAACTGGCGCCCACGCTCGCCAGCGCGGCGGTCATTGCTCACGCTCAAATTTCTGAATGTGAAACACAAGTCCACTATGGTGAATTGACCTTTCTTGAGCGCTATCAAATCGCGACGCTGCCCCAGCGAACTGCCCCGCTTACAATCGACGCGGCCCAACTCGCCAGCTGCCACTGAAGAAAGAGATCCATGCAAAACCAAGCGCTCAACGCGGCGCGCCCTCTGGGCACATCCGATTACAAGACCCTGTCGCTCGCCGCGCTCGGCGGGGCACTGGAGTTCTACGACTTCATCATCTTCGTGTTCTTCGCCGCCGTCGTCGGCGACCTGTTCTTCCCGCCAGACATTCCGGAGTGGCTGCGTCAGCTGCAGACTTTCGGCATCTTTGCTGCCGGCTATCTTGCGCGGCCCCTGGGCGGCATTGTGATGGCGCACTTCGGCGATCTCTTCGGTCGCAAGCGCATGTTCACGCTATCGATCCTGCTGATGGCGGTACCGACCTTGCTGATGGGCTGCCTGCCCACTTACGCGCACATCGGCATGCTGGCGCCCGTGTTGCTGCTGGTACTGCGCGTGCTGCAAGGTGCTGCTGTCGGCGGTGAAGTGCCGGGTGCCTGGGTGTTTGTATCCGAGCACGTACCGCCGCGCCACATCGGATATGCCTGCGGCATGCTTACCGGTGGACTCACGGCCGGCATTCTGCTCGGTTCGCTGGTGGCGACCGGCATCAACACGGCCTTCGCACCGGAAGTCACCCGTGAATGGGCCTGGCGCCTGCCCTTCCTGCTCGGCGGCGTATTCGGCCTGGTGGCCATGTATCTGCGTCGTTGGCTGGAAGAGACCCCGGTGTTCATGGAGATGAAGGCCAGGCGCGAGCTCGCCGGCGAATTGCCGCTCAAGGCCGTGGTGCGCGATCATCGCCTCGGCGTGGTGCTGTCGATGGCACTCACCTGGATGCTGTCGGCCGGCATCGTCGTGGTAATTCTCATGACGCCCACCCTGCTGCAGAAGGTGTACCACTTCGACGCCGCTACGGCGCTGCGCGCCAACTGCCTCGCCACACTGGCGCTGACCGCTGGCTGCGTGGTGTGGGGCCTCATTGTCGATCGCCTCGGTGCCGCGCTCACCATCGGCATCGGTTCAGCCTTGCTGGCGATCACCGTCTGGCTGTTCTACTCGGGAATCGTCGCGCGCCCCGACATGTTGCTGCCGCTGTATGCACTCGTGGGGTTCTGCGTGGGCATCGTCGGGGTCGTGCCCTACGCGATGGTCACCGCCTTCCCGCCTGCCGTGCGCTTCTCGGGGATCTCGTTCTCATACAACGTGTCGTATGCAATCTTCGGCGGTCTCACGCCCATGATCGTCACGCTGATGCTCAAGGGCAACCCGCTGGCACCGGCGCATTACGTCGTCGCATTGGCGGTACTGGGTGTCCTGGTGTCCTTCCTGTTGCCGCGCCAACCCTTGCGCGTGGCTGCATTGGCCGCTGCCTGACGCTTCGTCTGACCAAAAGAAAAACCGGGCACGCGGCGACGCGGCCCGGTTTTTTTGACTAACGCGTGTGCCCGGTGAATGTGTCGGCGAACACAGCGAACTGCATCCTGCACGTGAATGAGCTTGGCGCTCAGCAAGCCACCACGAACTCGCGAGCCTTGCGCTCACCGTCCGCGCGAACGACGCCGTTCTGGAACGTCTTCAGCTTGCCGGGGGCAAAAGCTACCCAGTTCTCATTCGAGGTCAGCGGCTTGGTCGCAATGACGGTGATGCAGTCGTCGAGGTGATTGTGCTGGTTGAAATCGATGCTCAATTCGCAATCGACGAGCTGTGCGCGTGCGAAGGGATATTGTCGCGTGACGTAGTGCAGATGCGTCGAGCAGTGCGCGAACTGCACCTCACCATTCGACAGCAGGAAGTTGAACACGCCATGCGTGGCGATCTCTGAGGCAAGCGCTTGCAATGCTTCATGCAAGATCTCAACAGGCGGCTGCGTGTCGCCAAAGCGCGCCTGCAGTGACTGCATCAGGTAGCAGAAGGCGCGCTCGCTATCGGTCGCACCGACAGCCTGAAAACTGCCGGACAGCTCCGGGGTGAACAATTTGAGATGTCCGTTGTGCGCAAAAACCCAGGTGCGCCCCCACAGCTCGCGCTTGAATGGATGTGAATTTTCGAGAGCGACCGGGCCTTCGGTGGCCTTGCGGATATGCGCGATGACGTTGCAGGCCTTGACCGGATTGCGCTTGATCAGCTCGGCCAGCGGCGAAGTGACAGAGGGCTTGTCGTCGATCACAAGGCGGCAACCCTGGTCTTCGAAGAAAGCGATGCCCCAACCGTCGCTGTGTTCATCCGTCTGACCACCACGGCGGCAAAAGCCCTCGAACGAAAAACTGATCGAGGCGGGCTTATTGCAATTCATCCCTAACAACTGGCACATGTACTCGTTTTTCCCAGACGACTTTGTCTTGTCTATACGGGTTCTAACGTCCGTGTTGTCACAAAGTTAACACCGACCACCCCATTCTGGCGCCCTGCTGTCATGGCGCAAAACACTTGTTTGCATTTGCTTAGCCAAGCGACAGAAAAGAGCGGATGAGCGGTAAGAGCCTTGTCACTGGGGTTAAAGCAAGACACCGGCCATGGCGCCTCAGATATCTGCCTCGTTGGGAATCAGTGCCAGCAGATCAGTCACCCCCGGATCAAAACCAGCCTGAAACAGCAGGGTCGTGAGCTGGCCACGGTGATGCGCCTGATGGTTGAAGAAGTGCATGAGCACGCTGGAAAAGGCCTTTTGCGACGGAATTCCTTTGGTATTGCGATAGTGAAATACGGTCTGCAGATGCGCGTCCGTCATTTCGGCGCCGAAATCGAGGATGCTCCGGTCCAGCAGCCGACGCCGTTCGGTAAGCGTGGACAGGTCGGCGAAAACGACTTCGTTCAATGCTTTTGGTGCAGGCAGGTCCACGACTGGTGCAAGCGCAGCGAAACCCAGCGGGTGCGTGGCGAAGCGCTTGAGCCAGATCGTGTCGGCAACAACGAGATGATTGAAAGTGCCGACGATCGAACCAAAAAAGGCCTTCCGATCGGCCTGCAGCACTTCTTCGGGCAATGTTGCTGCGCCCTCGTAGAGCTTCGTGTTCATCCACGCGTTGTACTTCGCGAGCAGGGAGATTTCAGCAGGTGTCGGCATTGAGGTTCGGCTTGAATGAAAGGGCGCGGCAGCAGTCTGCCACGCCCTATGTCGTTGTCACAAACGCATGCGCTCAGGCGGGAGCATCTTCCTCGACCCACTCTTCCTTGAGGAAGCCGCCCGACTGGTGGCGCCACAGCAACGCGTAGTGTCCGTTCAAGGCGAGCAACTCATCGTGTGTGCCCTCCTCCACGATGCGCCCCTGATCGAGCACGATGAGCCGGTCCATGCGCGCAATGGTCGACAGGCGGTGCGCGATGGCAATCACCGTCTTGCCATCCATGAGATCGATGAGTTGTTCCTGGATCGCCACTTCGATCTCGCTGTCGAGCGCCGAGGTCGCCTCATCGAGGATGAGGATGGGCGCGTCTTTCAGGATCACGCGCGCCAGTGCGACACGTTGCCGCTGACCGCCGGAGAGCTTCACTCCACGCTCACCGACATGCGCCTCGTAACCCTTGCGATCCTGCCAGTCGACGAGTTGCACGATGAAGTCATGCGCCTGAGCCTTGCGCGCCGCCGCTTCGATCTGCGCAGCGCTGGCCTGCGGCCTGCCGTAACGAATATTGGCGGCAATCGAACGATGCAGCAGCGAAGTGTCCTGCGTCACCATTCCGATCGCGGCACGCAGGCTCTCCTGCGTCACGGCACTGATGTCCTGTCCGTCGATGCTGATGCGCCCATCCTGCACTTCATGGAAGCGCAGCAACAGATTCACCAGCGTGGACTTGCCCGCCCCCGAACGACCGACCACGCCGATACGCTCACCGGGGCGAATGACGAGGTCGAAGTCCTGCAGCACCTTGCGATCCGCGTCGTAGGCGAAGTCCACCTGCTCGAAGCGAATCTCGCCGCGCGACACCTCCAGCGGCTGCGCATTCGGCACATCGACCAGAGTGTGCGGCACAGCGATGGACTGCATACCGTCCTGCACGGTGCCGACGTTCTCGAAGATGCCGGCGATTTCGAACGACACCCAGCCGGACATATTGGCGATCTGCCAGGCCAGCGGCACCGAGGTCGCCACGATGGCAGCACTGATCATGCCCTGCGACCACAACAGGATGCCGACGATGGCCGTTGAGGGAATCAGCAGCGCATTCATGACCGACAAGGTCAGCAGGTACTGCGAAGTCACGCGCATGTGCGCCGAGATGGCAGATTGATGCTCATCGATGACTTCGCGCACGTGCGCGTCTTCATCGACAGCCCGTGAGAACAGTTTGACGGTCAGGATATTGGAGTAGCTGTCCACCACGCGTGCCATGACCAGCGAGCGCGCTTCCGAGCTCTCGCGTGCAAGGTGTCGCAAACGTGGCACGAAGTGGCGCAGGAACACCATGTACGCTGCAACCCACAGAACGGTTGGCATGGCCAGACGCCAGTCGGCCCACAGCATCAAGCCGAGCGAACTGATGCCATAAGCTGAGAGGAACAGCACTGCACGGATGCTGGCCATCACGCTCTCGCGCACTGAGTTGGCCGTCTGCATGACGCGATTGGCGATACGTCCGGCAAAGTCATTCTGGAAAAACGGCCAGCTCTGGCGGACAACATGCCAATGGCTTTGCCAGCGCACCAGACTGGTGGCGCCAGGCATCAGCACATTCTGGCGCACGGCCACATCGGCAACCTGCAACAGCGGGCGCCCGATCAGGATGAAACCGAGCAAGGCGGCAAGCACTGGCCACTGCGCATGCAGCGCGGCCGCACGATCCTGCGCTTCCACGAGCTTCGTCAGACGCCCGAGAAACAATGGAATCGACATATCGGCAAAAGCCACACTGAGCGCCGTGACCAGCATGGCGCCATACCAGAACTTCGTCTGGCGAACGAAGTACCAGTAGAAGGCAAGCAGGGTATCGGGCGGTGTGCCCAGGCCCGTAGAGGCAGTCCCGCGAATGCGGGTTTCAAGATAATTGAACATGACTTTGAGCAGGGCGCGCGGTGGGCTTGTGGCTTTGGCGAGCGATGCCGCGAGGGTGGTGTGTGGCAGGCAAGTATGTCGACGTGTATCGGACCGGTCAACGCGGATAGTCCGAATGGGCATTTCCGGGAGATTGAAACGGCGCTACGACAGAGCGAACGCCCTGCTCGCCAGTTATGCCGGCAGCAAGATTCGCGCTGCCTGCCAGGCCTCGTGACTTGGCGCTGCCAGCAAGCCGGGCCGCGTATCGGCTGCGCGATACACGCTGCCGTCGAGGCGCGCGACATGGCCACCCGCTTCCGTGACAAAGAGGCTACCCGGAACGTGATCCCAGGCCAGCGTCCGCCAATACAACAGGAAGCGCCACTGCCCAGCGACCAATGCCGGATAGTCAACGCCGGCCGAGCCACTGCCTGCGTTGAACGCCGCCAGCCCGCCTTCTCCGCTCCCCAGCGCTGCAATAACATCCGGCGGCAGGTAACGGGTCTTCACGACACCTTTGCGTTGAGCGATATCTGCAGGTCGCAGCATCTTCACCGCGACGCCATCGACAAACGCACCACCGCCCAACTCGGCAATAGCCATCTGGCCGCTGATGGGCGAATAGATCCAGCAGGCCACCGCCTCACCATCACGCAGCAGCGCCACCATCATCGCGAACGCCTCACGGCCTGCCGCGAAATTCGAAGTGCCATCGAGCGGGTCAAGCAACCACACCCAGCCCTGATCGAGTTCGTCGAGCAGCGCGGGATTTTCGGCAGTCGCCTCCTCACCGACCACGCGAGAGCCCGGTAGCAAGGCAATCAGCTGCGGTGCCAGCGCCCGCTCGACCTCATGGTCAACAATGGTGACGATGTCACCCTGGCCTTTTTCCATGACTTCGTCATCGCGCAGACGACGAAAGCGTGGCATCACGTAAAGCTCGGAGAGTTCGCGCAGTGCGGCCGACACCGCGTCAATGGAAGGTTTGTTGAAGCTCATGAGATCCGTATTGTCAGGCCCGACTTCCGCATCTTGCAAATGGGCTTACGAGTGCTTGCTTACACCACGCCAGACGTACCGCCATCCACATTCACGCTCGCACCTGTCACATAGCTCGCCGCTTCCGAAGCGAGGAAGGCGATGACGTTGGCCGCTTCGCGTGCCTCGCCAACACGCCCCAGCGGCACACCGTCGCCCAGCTTGTCGTAGTGCTGATCGAGCGCGAGATTCTGGCGTGCAGCGGCGCGCTCCTGTTGACCGCTCTTGAAGACACCGACGCTCACGGTATTGACGAGGATATTGTCGGCAGCAAACTCCTTCGACAGCGCCTTGGTCAGCGCAATGCCCGCCGCGCGCGACACCGAGGTCGGCACCGATTTCGCCCCCGGCTGTTTGCCGCTGACCGTGGTGATATTGATGATGCGGCCGCCGCCCTGTTTGCGAAGATGGGGAATGGCTGCACGGCTGACGCGAATCGCTGCAAAGAGCTTGAGATCCAGGTCTTCCTGCCAGATCTCGTCCGTCGCGCTCTGGAAGGGCTTGGCGCTCGAAGTACCGGCGTTGTTGACGACGATGTCGAGCCGACCGAAACGCGCGACAGCCTCACCGACAAAACGCTCGACCGCTTGAGGATCGGTGACGTCGGCGGCGATCGCCAGCACCGAGCCCCCCTTGCTGCGAATACCTGCCGCGGCCGCTTCGAGCACCTCCTTACGGCGGGCGACGATGACGACATGCGCGCCCTCTTCCGCCAGCACCTCGGCCGCAGCCTTGCCAATACCTTCGCTGCCGCCTGTAATGAGGGCTACTTTTCCGTTGAGTCCAAGGTCCATGATGAAGCTCCGGATGAGATGAGTAATTGAAAACGGGGAACAATGCAGAACAGGCATACATCGTAGTATTGATCGCAGTGCGCACGAAGCAATGCTTTCTGCGCAGCTTATGACCGGGGCCTGTTCCTACGGCCCCTAGGGCGTATTCACAGTAGGCGAGGGGATTGCGTTGAGGAATAGGGCTTGCGGGACAAGGCGCGCGACGCAGTACGGGGTGGTTACCCCGGACAAGGAGCGCAACGCCGTAGCGCAGGCCCTATTCCTCAACCCGAAGGGCTCGCACGCAATGACCGCATGGCTACGTTACGGCTCCTCGCCAGGGGACCACCCTGCCGTCGTCACCGTGCCTTGCCCTGTGGTCATTTCGTACGAGCGCAACCCCTCGCCTACTGTGAACACGCCCTAACCAGGAGAGCCATCATGATGACCACCCCGAATCCACCCTACGACATGCACCTGCAACGCCTAAACGGGCAGCAGACCACGTTCGGAGAATATGCCGGAAAAGTGCTGTTGGTCGTCAACACAGCCAGCGCCTGCGGTCTGACGCCGCAGTATGAAGGGCTTGAAGCCCTGCACCGAGAGTACGGTCCCAAAGGACTGATCGTCCTCGGCTTTCCGAGCAACCAGTTCGGCGCGCAGGAGCCCGGCAGCGCCGAACAGATCGCCAGCTTCTGCAGCACGAAGTACTCCGTGACTTTTCCGCTGTTCGCCAAAACCGATGTGAATGGCCCGGAAGCCCACCCGCTATTTGCGTGGCTCAAGCAGAACGCACCGGGCGAAGGCGGCAATGCCGACATCAGCTGGAATTTCGGCAAGTTTCTCGTCGGCCGCGACGGCAAGGTTCTTGCTCGCTATGCGCCCAAAACCACGCCGGACGAGTTGCGTGGTGACATCGAGAGGGCGCTTGCCTGAACGCAATGGCCGCGCCGCCATGACAAAAGCGTGCGCCTGATTCGAAACCAAGTCCAACGCATCACGCTTTTCGCGCATCATGAAAGCCCCTCACATGGAGAACCCCATGAGCACACTGCAGCTGACCAATGACAACACCACCGTAGATGGACTGCGCCACAAGATTGACCTCGCAGGCTTCACCATCCATTGCGATGCGTCCATCGCTGCGGGTGGCTCGGGCAGCGCGCCAGGCCCGCATGACTTCTTCGATGCCTCACTGGCCGCCTGCAAGGCACTGACCCTCACGCTCTACGCACGGCGCAAGGGCTGGCCGCTTGAGCACGTCGACGTCACACTGAGCAGCGATGCCAGCGCAGAGCGAGAAGGTAAATACAAACTGGATGTCACGCTGACGCTGCACGGTGCACTCGACGACACCCAGCGCGCGCAACTCCTCACCATCGCCGACAAATGCCCGATTCACAAGCTCATGACGACGGCAACGATCGAGATCACAACGAAACTCGCGGCCTGAGCCCGGAAAGAGAACATGAGCAGCATCCTGCATCGCATCACGCCGCACATCCGCGACATCGGTTTTCCCGTGCGTCGCTTGCTACCCAACATCAAGGCACGCAGCGTCGGCCCGTTCGTGTTCCTTGACCACATGGGGCCGACAACGTTTCCGGCAGGCGTGACCACGGGTGATGTGCGCCCTCACCCACACATCGGTCTGGCGACGATCACCTACCTGTTCTCGGGCGCGATCATGCATCGCGACAGTATTGGCTCGGTACAGCGCATCGAACCCGGCGACGTGAACTGGATGACCGCCGGGCGCGGGATCGTTCATTCCGAACGCATCCCGGCCGATATCCGCGACGCGCAGCCAAACGTCGAGGGCCTGCAGACGTGGGTGGCGCTGCCGCGCGAACTGGAAGAGTGCGAGCCCGGCTTCTGGCACTACCCCGGCACCGATCTGCCGCGCATCGCGCAGGATGGCGTCAGCGTGCACGTCCTCGTCGGCAACTTTGCAGGCCAGACCTCGCCGGTCAAAGCCGCCAGCCCGACCCTTTACGCCGCGCTGGAATTCAGCGCGGGCAGCGCCTTTAACGTGGAAGCGGGCTACGCCGAGCGCGCGCTGTATGTCGTCTCGGGCTCGGTCGCAATCGACGGGGAAGCGATCGAAAGCGGTACGCTGGTCGTGCTGGCGAGCGATGTCGAAGTCACCGTCAGCGCGCAGAGTGACGCCCGCCTCATGCTGGTCGGCGGCGCACCGCAGGATGGGCCACGCACGCTGTGGTGGAACTTCGTCTCGAGCAGCAAGGAACGTCTCGAAGCCGCAAAGCAGGCTTGGGCGGAGCAGGATGCTACGCAATTTCCAAAAGTGCCCGGCGAAATGGAGCGAATTCCGTTACCGGCGCATTGATCCAACGCCTTCGCCAACACACACAAAAAAAAACGAGCCCCTCGGGGCTCGTCATGCCTTCAGTCGAAGCGCCAGCCTCTATGGTCCCACGGCTACGAACTGAAGATTGGGGACAGCAGTAAGAGCAACGGCCATCAACGCATCTCCTGACGGCGTCAATTCATTATCGAGTATTTCTCTTGCATACCCCCTCAAAAGATAGGTGCTCTGCAAAGAGCCATCTGCACGATAGACCCAGAAGTCGGTTGTTCCGTACCAATCAGAAATCGCCGCAAAAATTCGCCCGTCACTCCCTACCCTGACATTGTTAGGATAGGCCGCACCAGTAAGGGCGGACATCACCCCGAGACCCGGCAAGGATTGCCGACCGAACTCGTATGCGCCACCACCCGCAGTGATAACCGACGAACCATCGCGGCTGACAGCAATCGCTTTGCCATTTCCGCCTGCATAGCCGGTAGCCTTTGCAACTACAGATAGCGATGGAGACACGGCCGAGTAGTCAATTCCATAGACATATACTGTCGCTGGAGAAAGTCCTAGAGACATCGCAACCAAGGTGTCCTGTGCTGGGCTGACGGCAAACCCTCCTGCCGCAATGCCTGCCGTCGCGGAAATAGCGCTGCCATTTGTGGCAAACACCTTGCCACCGGCAACCAGCATTCCGTCCCCGTTAGGTCGTACGTACAGCAACTCGGAATAGGCGTTCACCGACGGAGCTGACCAAGTGCCGACAATCGTCTTTGCAACCGGATCAATCTCGGCGATGGTGTTTGTGCCGGTAACTATGTACAAGCGCTTGCCATCAGGGCTCATCGCCATATTGCTGAGCGTGCCTGAAACCGGAATGGATCCCACGCTTGCAGCGGTGTAGATGTTGTAGATATCGATGGTCGCACTACCGCCGTGAACATATGCAAGAGGCCGGACGGGGTCTGCCACAAGTTTGGTATATGACGCTGCAATCGTTGTGCGAGCCGCAGGCGTTATCGAACCGTTCCAGAGCCCGACAGATACGGTTTCAGGGCTTGCACCACTGGAGGATGTAAGCGTCACGGATGCGGAGTAAATCTGATCGGCCGTCAAACCAGTAGTGTCCGCGGTGAGCGTTAGCGCCCCGCCGGAAACTCCGCTCGGTGTGACCGTAAGCCAGCTCTGATTTGACGCGGCAGTCCAGCTTCCCGTGCCATAGTTATCGCGCACAGTCAGTGTTCTGGTCAAACGAGACCAGGCGGGCGTCTTTGCAAACGCTAAACCCACTTCCGATGCGATCAATTTGTGCTTGTCGACGTTCGCCGTGACCATGACGTTCTTTGTCACAGTGGCACTTCCCACAGTGGTCTGAAAAGTCAGAGTTGCGGACTGTGTCCCGACAGCTAACGATGCTGGAATTGCTGACAGACTGATGGAGTCGCTAACCGATCCAACAGTCCCTGTTGTCTTGCTCATGCTCAGCCAGGTTGGTTTGCCCGTCACCGTCCACGTGTAAGCGCCACCACGGTCAAGACTCAGACTGACAGTGCTGCTATCGCCAGTTGTACGACCCGTACTGCCCCCAAGCGTAACAACGCTTACAGATGTCGATAATGTCGCCACAGAAGAGATCGAAGATGAGGTGGCACTACTTGAAGCAGAGGCACCTGTCGAACTGCTACCTGCGCTACTTGAAACAGAGCTGGTGCTGCTGGAAACAAAGCTACCCGTGGAACTGCTACTCCCACTACCAGCTGGCGCACGAATCGTAATCGAACCGGATCGCGTAAGGTTGCCATCCACATTCTTGGCCGACAAGGTTACGTAAAAAGTGTACGTACCAGCCGTAGTTGGCGTGCCGCTGATGACGCCGTCACCCGCGCTGATACCCAAACCGGGCGGCAGGGAGCCACCGGAAAGTTCGAAGTGTTCACTGATTCCCTGGCTGGAGCTGTATGACGGCGAGTATCTGTAGAACGTACCAACCGTGCCCGACGGCGGGCTGTAACTCAGGGAGATATAGACATCTCCGGTCGGCGTCTCGTCACCACCCCCCCCTCCCCCGCATGCAGCAACGAGCAGCACCATCACTGCCAACAGCAGGCATTTCAATCCACGCACCATGATATCCCCGGCAAAATCTGGTTAATTATTGTTAAAGCGGCGAGGATTATGCCCGAGGAATTCGGGCCCTTGCCTGGCAGAGGTCACAAATTTCAATCTGCCAGTTGGAGCGAGGATCAATGTGAGATTCGGTGTGCATTTCTGCACACGCAAGAAGCATCAGGCATTGCAAAAAACCAAAGCAAAATTTCTGACTTTCTCTGATGCTGCCCGTAGTTCGAACCCGCAAGGGAGGAACACTCTTCGTGCACGTGGAACATGCATCGGTTGCGCTGGACATGGCTGACATCACGAAAAGACCAGCAGAACGACCCAGACGATCTGCGAACCACGCAAAAACGATATTGGGCTGCGACTACTGGCTATTACTCCCAACCAGTGTGATGCGACCTAAGCCTTTTTTTTTCGCTGCGCTTTTTGTCGTGACGTTGCAGTTGTCCTTGAGGAAGCGCAGCGCTTCCTTGCCGTTCCAGTCGGAGTCGTCCTGCATGTACTTTTGCGCTTCGGGGAAGAACTCTTCTTCCCACAAAGTCAGCAGGCCTTGCTTGATTTCAAATGGAGCGAAATCCTGGATGAGTTTGGGGACGACGAGTTCGTCGAAGCCGCCCTCCTGCACTTTGCGTATCAGCGCACGGGCTTCGGTTTCGGTCAGCGAGGTCTTGGGCTTGACGCCTGCCGCGAGGCACATGAATAGCGTGAGGCGAGAGTAAGGATCTTCCTTTCCCTGCGTGAGCTGATGCCATTCTTTGGAGACAAAGCTGTCGTGTTGGCCGACTTCTTCGAGGCCGCTTTCACGCAGGAAGTAGCATGACTCGAAAACGTCGAGTACGGCTTCCAGCTTGAGCGTCGCGTCGAGAATCAGCGGCGCGTCGTGCTTTTCGATTTCACGTTTGACGCTCTTCGCAACCTCGCCGTGTTCGGCCGGGATGTCCTTGAAAAGCGTGGTCGGGAATTTCAGCTTGCCTGCTGCTTGCGACTCGGCGCGCAGCTTGTCTACGAGTTGCGCAAACAGCTGACGCGTTGGATAGGCCTTCTGCTTCAGCACACGCATGAGAAGGCCCGTGCGGATGACGCCATCCGCCAGCGACAAGTCCAGCTCTGTCTGTGGCAAGCGCATGTCTTGCGCAAACCAGCGGGCAGCCGCCATGGTGGCGACGTTGGCCTGACGGTGCTGCAATGCCTTGCGATAGGCCGCCAGCGACATGGGCTTGGCCAGCGTGGCTTCATCCTGAAAATCTTTCAGCGGACGCCCTTTGCCCTCGCCGAAGAGGGTGGAGTCCGGCATGGCATGGAGCTGTTTGAGCAGTTCATTGCCGCCGCGCGAATGCGACAGGAAGCTGTTGTCGCGCAGGGATTCGGCTGCGCGTGTCAGGTCGTCGCCGAAACTGTTCTCCAGATAGAGACTGATGAGATGGACCATGCGCTTGCGTGCATTGTCGAGGTCGGTCTGCAGATGGCTGCCGCCGAAATAGTCGGCGATCTGGACGCTGCCTTTGGCACCGTCGGCAATCATGGTGTCCACGACGCCGGGCGGGATCAGTCCCTTTTGCACGCCGTGGCAAAGCACCCTTTCAAAGAAGGGGCGTTTGTCGATGATGGCAATGTTGTGTTGTGGGTCTGACATGCGCGAGGCTTTTATTGATGGCAAATCAAGACAAGTCCGTCATCCCGGCGGAGGCCGGGATGACGAGCCTTTTTGTTACAGCGCTGATTCTTCCGAAGAGCTCGCCGGTGGCGCCTTCTTCGGTTCGGCAGCAAGCGCAGCGCCCTCTATGCCGGCAGCGCGTGCAACGCGTTCGGCCTCTTCCTCGGCTTCCTGACGCAAACGCTCCTTCATGCGCATCTTGAGCACGGGCCAAATCTGCTCGAACATGTCCGGATGCTCGTGCTTGAGGCGCCAGGTGAGCTCCTTCCAGTCACCATCGCTCGCTTCCGAGCGCTCGATGGCGTCGCTTTCCTCATCGACGAAGAGATTGAAGGTGTCGTAGCGTTGAAAGTGCATGACTTCTTCATCATGGTCAGACAGGTAGTCGACCAGTGCTTCGCAGCCGCCATCCAGCGCGCCAATCGCCTCGATGAATTCGGCGGTCTCGTCCTCGTCGCGGAAGATCACGGAGTTGATCATGCCGCGCAGATAAACATGGGTGTGATCGGCGTACAGCTTTTCGATGATCACGGTACGCGCAAACTGCTCGGGCGTGACCAGCAGATTGATCACCGATTCCTTGGACGCGTCGAACTCGCGGATGACGGCCAGCAGATCCTTGGGCGGCAGCTCTTCGAGGACCTCGACGAGTGCGTGGTCACCTTCGGTATCAACCAGCGAGACCAGCGCGTATTCCGCGCCGGAAATATCACCCGCACCAATGAGTCGGGCAGCTTTTACAACGAGAGAATTTGACATGGCAATTCGGAAAAATGAGTTCGACAATTTTGGGCATGAACCCAAGTTCGTCATCCCCGCGAAGGCGGGGATCCAGTGGCTTCAGCACCACACCGTCGCTGGATTCCCGCCTGCGCGGGAATGACGGCCGTATGTGATTCAGTTTTGCTACTCGCGACGGTCGAAGCCCTGTTCTTCCATCCAGCCAGCCCCCGCTTCGTCGAGATCACGCTCGTCGTCTTCAAGATCATCATTGTCGTGACCCTGTTCTTTTTCACTGTCTTCATCAGCATCGTCATGCGCGGCGCTGGCGACATGCGCTGCGGACTTGGCAGATTTTGCAGAATCCCGCTCGTGCAGGAATTCAAGGCAGACGACCGTGGTCATGAATTGCTCGCCGCCCGGCTCGCGCAAGGCGATGACGGCAAGGTCCGCCGCCCAGGGTTCGAACTGGATGGCGTCTTCCAGACGGTCCCACTCCGGAAACTCGTCCGGTTCGTTGGACGACAGCAGGGTCAGCGCATGCGGATTAACGAAGCTGATGCCGCCATGGAAAGCCGGCGCGACCATTTCCGGCGCGAATTCGATCATCGACATCAAAGCGGAAAACTGGCTGCGCTTTTCCTTCAGGCGCGCGGCCAAGACGTTCTTGCCTTCGGAGTCAGTCTGCAGGTCTTCGAGCTCCGCCTTGTAGGCGGCATGCATGTCTTCAAAATAATGGGAGATTCTCATTGCAGCACTTTATGTATGTAATTTTTCCAGATACCGAGCGCGCTTTCCAGAGGATTCTCCAGTAGGCCGCGGCGCCGGTTTTCGTCATAGGCCAGCCGTTTTGTCGCGTCCGACAGCAGCTCGTAGGCTTCCTGCACTTCGCGAAATTTCGTCGGCGCGTCCGGCGCGGAGTTCTTGTCCGGGTGAAATTTTGCGGCGTTTTTCCGGTAGGCGCTTTTGATCTCGGCGAGCGACGCATCAGCCTCGATGCCGAGTACGGCGTAATGATCTTTCATGCCTTGTCTGTCGGAAAAATTGGGGAGTTTGAATCAGGCTCCGGGCGGAGCAGGAAGCGGAGTGTACGTTGATCCGCACGAATCACGAACAGCAAACGACTCTATCGTTCTGACCAACAGCACAATTTCTGATGAAAATATCCGGAGAGGCGCATGAATGCGGCCTCTCCGCACATCGCAAACAATCTACGGCTCCTGGGGTGCCTTGCCCGTCTCGGGGTGATGGTGCCTCAGCTTGGACATATGCTTTTTCAGCCACTGCAGCAAGTCATCCACGTAGGTGAAGATCACGGGGATCACCAGCAGACTGAGGAAAGTGGAGGTAATCACACCGCCGATCACGGCGATCGCCATCGGTGAGCGGAAGCTCGGATCCGCGCCGATGCCCAGTGCAATCGGCAGCATGCCTGCGGCCATGGCGATGGAGGTCATGAGAATCGGGCGGGCGCGTTTGTGGCAGGCGTCCATCAAGGCATCGTAACGATTCATGGCGTGCTCACGCCGCGCCATGACGGCGTACTCCACCAGCAGGATGGAGTTCTTGCTGACGATGCCCATCAGCATCAGCAGGCCGATGATGGACGGCATTGAGAAGGCGTTGTTGGTCAGCAGCAATGCGATCAACGCGCCGCCCACCGACAGCGGCAAGGCAGCGAGAATCGTCGCCGGTTGCAGGAAGTCATGAAACAGCAGGACCAGCACAACGTAGATGCACAGCACGCCGATCATCATGGCGGTGCCGAAGCTGCCGAAGAGTTCGGCCTGGCGCTCGGCATCGCCCGAGGTCAGTTGCTTGACGCTTGGCGGCAGTTTCATGAGCGAAGGCAATTGGTTGGCTTCCCTGGTCACGTCACCGACGCTGCGACCCGCCAATTCCACGTCAATAGTGACATTCCGTGAGCGATCGAGGCGGCTGATCTGCGCCGGGCCATTGCCCATGCTGATCTCAGCCACCGAACCGAGCGTCACATTGCCGGAGCGGCCCGGTATGCGCAGTTGCGAAATAGTCTCCAGATCCTGCCGCATGCTCTTGTCGAGACGCACGCGGATCGGAACCTGGCGCTGGGGCAGATTGAGCTTTGGCAGATTGGTGGCGAAGTCGCCCGATGTGGCGACGCGCACAGCGCCTGCCAGGGCCTGCGCCGTCACACCTCGATCGGCTGCGCGCGCGTAATCAGGGCGCACCTGGATCTCGGGCCGCTGCAGGCTCGCGCCGGAGGTCACGTTACCGATGCCCTTAAGCGTGCGCAGGTCGCGCTCCACCGCACGGCTCGCCGCCTGCAACTCGGCCGCGTCATCGCCTGCAAGAACGATCTGCAGTTTCTCGCCACTGCCGCCAATCCCGATCGACACACGCGTGCCGGGCAGCACCTGCAATCTGTTGCGGATGTCCGTTTCAATGTCGGACTGCTTGCGAGGACGATCCTGGCGATGCGTGAGGCTCACGGTGAGCGTCGCCTTGCGCACATCGGAAGAGCCGCCGACGCCGAACGCCCCGGCCGAACTGGCGACACCGATGGCAGAGAACACCTGCGTCACGTCCGGCGTGTCCTTGAGGATGAGACGCGCCTGTTCGGCAATCTCACGCGTCTGCTCCAGCGTGCTGCCGGGCTGCAATTCAAGTGTGACGCGGCTCTGGCTCAGATCGGCCGGCGGTACAAAACCGGTGGGCAACAAAGGAATCAAGGCGAGCGAACCGATGAAGAAAGCAACCGCCGCCGCGACCGTAGCCTTGCGATGCGCCATGCACCAGCGCGCCACGGCGAGGTAACGCACCATCAGCGCGCTGTCTTCTTCGATGTGCTTGGTCGGCTTGAGAAAGTAGGCCGCCATCATCGGCGTGAGCAGGCGCGCCACGACCAGCGACGCCACCACGGCCACTGCAGCCGTCATGCCGAACTGTTTGAAGAACTTGCCCGGGATGCCGCCCATGAAGGCCGTCGGCAGGAACACGGCAACCAGCGCAAACGTGGTGGCGATCACCGCGAGACCGATTTCGTCCGCCGCCTCCATGGCAGCGTCATAGGGCTTCTTGCCCATGCCGATGTGGCGCACGATGTTCTCGATCTCGACGATGGCGTCATCGACCAGAATGCCGACCACCAGCGCCAGCGCCAGCAAGGTCAGTACGTTCAGGCTGAAGCCCGAGAAATACATCACCGCGAAGGTCGGGATGATGGACAGCGGCAAGGCAGTTGCCGACACCAGCGTGGCGCGCCAGTCGCGCAAGAACCACCACACCACCAGAATGGCAAGGATGGAGCCTTCCAGCAGCAGGTGCATCGAGCCGCGATAGTTGTCCTGCACCGGCTCGACCGCATTGAAGGCTTCGACGATGCGCACCTCGGGATGCGCTGCCGCGAGTTTCTGGACGGCCTTGCGCACGTCATTGGCAACTGCCACTTCGCTCGCGCCCTTGCTGCGCGTGATCTCGAAACCGACCACGGGTTTGCCGTCGAGCAAAGCCAGCGCACTGCGCTCAGCCACGGTGTCGCGCACCTCGCCGAGTTGATCGAGACGCACATGGCGCCCGTCGGCCAGCGGCACATCCAGCGCGCCCAGTTCCGCTACGTTGGATACGGCGCCGAGCGTGCGAACCGACTGAATGGCGCTGCCGATGTCACCACGCCCACCCGAGGCATCCTGCTGCGTCTGCTTGAGCTGCGTCGAAACCTCCAGCGCCGTGACACCGAGTCCCGACATCAGCGCTGGTGAAAGATTGATCTGTACTTCGCGGTCGAGCCCGCCGACGCGCCCGACCTTGCCGACGCCCTTGGTCGCGAGCATCGCCTTGGAGACTTCGTTGTCCACGAACCATGACAGACCCTGCTCGTCGAGCCGGTCAGACTGCACCGTAAAGGTCACGATAGGCATGCCCGAGGTGGTGATCTTCGACACGACCGGGGGCGTCATATTGGCCGGCAGGTCTGCGCGCGCACCGTCAACGGCGTTGCGTACTTCGCTGAGCGCCTCTTCCAGATTCTTGTCGATATTGAACTCAACATAGATCTGCGACGAGCCGTCGGTAAGCACGGTGCGGATATGTTCGATGCCGCCCAACGAGGCAATCCGGTCTTCAATCTTGCGCGCGACTTCGGTTTCAAGCTGCTCGGGCGCAGCGCCTTCGAGCGAGGCGCTGATGATGACGGTCGGCAGCTCGATGTCAGGGAAATTCTGGATACCCAGATTGCGCAAGCCGAGAATACCGGCAACGCCCAGCACCACGAAAAGCAATAACGCCGGAACCGGGTTGCGGATCGACCAGGCGGAAAAATTCATCAACGCGCTCCGCTCTGTGTGCTCTGGCCCGGCGTCTCAGGCACGCTCGCGGGAGCCTGTGGTGCGCTCTGCGACACACTTGCGACAGCATCCGTCACATTCACCAGGTCGCCGTCATTGAGGAAGGCCGCTCCCGTCGCAACGACACTCACACCAGAGGACAGGCCCTCGACGATCTCGATCATCTCGCCCACTCTTCTGCCGGTCGTCACGGTGCGCTGAATGACGTGCTTGTCGGCGCCAAGTTCGAACACATAGCTGCGCCCATCGCGCAGCACGACACACACTTGCGGCAAGGTCGTCGCCGCGCGCTTGCCGATGAGGATCTCACCACGCGCATACATGCCTGCGCGCACGCCATTGCGGCTCGGTACATCGACATACACCAGCGCGTTGCGCGAATTGGCATCAAGCGTCGGCGACGTGACACGCACCGTACCGACCACGCTGGAGCCATCCGGCAACAAGACGCGCGCCTTCTGGCCGACGTGTATCAGTGACAGTTGCTGTGCGCTGAGCTCGGCACGCCACTCGACGCGGCCCTGACGCACGAGACGGAACAACTCGGTGCCAGCCGACACCACGGCACCCAGCGTGGCCGTGCGGGCGGAAATGACGCCATCATCGATGGCATTGATGCTGGTCTGCCTGAGACGAATGTTCTCGCTATCGAGCTGAGCCGTGGCGGCTGCAAGGCTGGCCTTGGCCGTCTCTTCGCTGATCAGGTACTGGTTGATCTGCTGTTCGGACAGCGCGCCGCTGTCGCGAATCTTGCGCGCACGATCCGCATTGGCGGTGGCCTCGGCGAGGCTGGCTTTGGCCTGGGCGACGGCCGCTTCCTGCTTGCGCAATTCGGCCTGGACCGTGTCCTGCGACAGGGTTGCAAGGGGCTGACCGCGCTTGACCTCGGTGCCGACGTCGACCAGCACACTGGCGATACGCAGACCGCTCACCTCGGCGCTTACTACGGCCTCCTGCCAGGCTGCCAGCGGGCCGCTCAGCGAGAGCTTGTCATCCCAGTCAGCGCGCGAAGTCTGCGTAACGCTGACCGTCAGCGCCGGGCGCGTGGTGCTCGCAGCAGCTGCGGGCACTCCGCTCTTGCCATGACGAAGAAATATGCCAAGCACCACGACAATGACGACGAGTACGGCGACGATGATGGGCCAGCGTTTGCGGTTGGCTGATCGCCCCGCTGATTGCCCCGGAATGCCTGTTGTCTTCATGACGTCTTTCACCGCGTTTCTCCGTTACTGCGCGTTGCTTGTGATTGTGCGACGGGGCCCGTCCCCGCGTTCTGCTGCCAGTCGCCGCCGAGCGCCTTGTAAAGGCTGATCCAGTTCAGCACGCGATCACGCTGCACGCCGATCAGCGTGACCTCGGCCGTGTTCGCTGTGCGACGTGCCTCCTCCAGCGTCAGCAGGTTGACGCCGCCCGAGCGCCAGTTGATTTCGACTGCGCGGTAATAGCGTTGCGAGCTGTCCATCGCCGTCTGTGCGTCGGCTTCACGACGTGCAGAGCTGTCAAGATTCACAAGCGCCTGCTCGACTTCCTTGACCGCGTTGCGCACGGCCAGCCGATAGTTGGCGAGGGCCTGGTCATAACGCGCCTCTGCTGCTGTGACTTCGGCACGGCGCCTGCCTGCGTCGAACAGCGGCACGGTGAGGGACGGCCCGAAGGACCAGGCGCTCGCTTCCCTGCTGCTGCCCGAGAGCGTCACGACGCCATACGAGATCGAACCGGTCAGCGCCAGACGCGGGTAGCGATTGGCCTCGGCCACACCCACTTCAGCATTCGCCGCAGCCAGCGCGCGTTCCGCCGAGGCCAGATCCGGTCGCTGGCTGATCAGGCCGACCGGCAGGCTGGTCACCGTAAACTCTCCGGGTACAGGCAACGCATCGCTGGTGCCCAGCACGCCGCGCAAGGCGGCTTCGTCCATGCCGGTCAGCGCGACCAGCGCCTTGATGGTCAGATCGCACTGCGCCTGCTGCGCGATGAGGCTGGAAGCCGCGCTCGCCGCGCTTGCAATGGCGAGATTGCCATCGGCTGGCGACGTAAATCCTGCGTCGACAGTAATGCTCGTCAGGCGCGCAGTCTCACGGCGCGAATCTGTCTCGCGTTGGGTCGCCGCAACCAGACGCTGGCAGGCGCGGTAGTTGGTGTAATTGCTTGCGACCTCAGCCGCCAGCGACACACGCGCCTGATGCCAATCAACTTCCGCACCCTGCAATCGCGCCTGTGCTGCTTCCGTCGCGCGGCTCACGCTGCCGAACAGATCAATCTCCCAGGCCGCGTCTATCGCCACACCCGTGGTGGTCTGCGTGCCGGTCAAAGGCGGGGTGGCGCTGGCAGCGGTGGAGGACGCCCTGCCGTCCAGCGTGGGGTAGTAACCGGCGCGCGTCGAGGTGATGGCCGCACGTGACTGCGCGATGACCGCAGCAGATTTTTCCAGGGTCGGGCTGTCTGTTTCGGCTGCCTGCAACAGTCGTGTGAGGGCCGGGTCATTGAACTGTGACCACCAGCCGATCAGCCCGGCCTGTTGCCCGCCATGTGGCACGGCAGCTTGCCAAGCTGACGGCATGCCCGCATCAGGCTGCCTGTAGTCCGGACCGACTGCGCATGCAGCCAGCATCAGACTCATTGCGGTGGCGAGCGTGCTCGATGGAAGCGATCGTTGTAGACATGAAAAACGCGCGAACACAGTCACGAAGGTCATTACCGGAGAAGCCACAGAGGAGTTCGATGCAGATTGTATAGGGGAGGCCCGCCAGGACAGCGGACACACGACAAGCGAGCGCCGATTCTAAGCGCGCGGCAGGGATTTGCTGCGACTTTACAATTCTTCATAAAGATACACTCGACAATTACATCGGCAGATGCGCAAGCGTAGCAAGATGCCGTCCGTAGTATCGTGCGGCCCAGCACTGAACGCATTCCCCACGAATCCAGCAGGAGTTTCAGCATGATCGTCTTCGTCACAGGTGCCACCGCCGGTTTCGGCGCTGCCATTGTTCGCCGCTTCGTCCATGAAGGTCATCAGGTCGTAGCGCTAGGCAGACGTCAGGACCGGCTTGACGCCTTGCGCGATGAATTCGTCGCAGACCGCGTGCATACCGTCATGCTCGATGTACGCGACAACGCAGCGGTGGAACGCGCCGTCGCAGGCTTGCCGGACGAATTTTCGGCCATCGACGTGCTGGTCAATAACGCCGGGCTCGCCCTAGGCCTCGAACCTGCGCAACGCGCCGAACTCGATGACTGGGAGCAAATGGTCGACACCAACATCAAGGGCCTGATGTACGTGACCCGCGCCGTGCTGCCCGGCATGGTGGAACGCGGTCGTGGCCATGTGGTGAACATCGGCTCGATTGCAGGCAACTACCCCTACCCCGGCGGCAATGTGTACGGCGCGACAAAGGCCTTCGTGCGCCAGCTCTCGCTCAATCTGCGCGCCGATCTGGTGAACAATTCAATTCGCGTCACCGACATCGCGCCGGGGCTCTCCAGCGGCACGGAATTCTCGAACGTGCGCTTTCATGGCGACGACAAGAAGGCCGAGCAGGTCTATGCCAACACGCAGTCGCTGACGGCCGAAGACATTGCCGAGTCGGTGTACTGGGTCACCACCCTGCCCGCGCATGTGAATGTAAATGTACTCGAGCTCATGCCCGTCACGCAGGCAGCGGGTCCGCTGGCAATTTCACGCCAAGGCTAGATCCTGGGGGCGCATGGAGGTCAGAACCCTGCGCCGCTATAATCCGCCCGCTCATGAAGTCACGCACCTCCACCTCCCGCACTGCATGGCTCGCCATTCTGGCGATCATGTGGCATGCACTGCTGCCCCTGGCGCATGCCGCCAATTCGGCCGCCAGTGCGCCGCAAGGTGTGCTGTCGACGATCTGCACGACAGGCACACCGGGACTGGAACTCATCAAGTTGCCGGCAAACAGCCCGGATGCGGCCAAGGTCGACCTGCTCAATCAGTGCCCGCTATGTGCCAGTGGCGCGCATGCAATCCTGTTCGATGTGACAACTCGCGCCTTCGTGCCCGACGCGCGTCTTGCCCACGTTCACTCCCCCGTCGCATTTCTCCTCGCCACACATGTCTCAGCCTGGCTGAACTTCTCGCCGCGCGCCCCGCCGATGCGGGCCTGAACTTGGTTCATACCCTCGCCAGCAGTTCGTGCTGGTCATTCGTGCCGGTTATTACCGCTGCCCATTGCAATGCATTGAAACGTTGCGCCGACATGGCGCGCACCTGCATTGCCGGAGAGAGATTCATGCTGAAAAAACTTGCTGCAGTCCTGCTGTACCCCCTCGCTTGCCTGTCCACCGCACAAGCCCACATCACCCTGGAACAAAAGAGCGCCATTGCGGGCACGAGTTACAAGGCTGTCTTCCGCGTCGGCCATGGTTGCGAAGGCTCGCCCACTACTGCGCTGAGCGTGTTCATGCCTGAAGGTTTCGTCGGCGCCAAACCGATGGCAAAGGCTGGGTGGAAGCTGGACATCAAGACCGAGAAACTCGACAAGCCCTACGATTCGCACGGCACACCCGTCAGTGAACGCGCAGCCCAGTTCACGTGGAGTGGCGGCCGTTTGCTGGATGCGGAATACGACGAGTTCGTGGTCGTCATGCCCCTGCCCGATAGCGCGGAAAAACGCGCAATCCGTGTCCTGCAGCAGTGCGAGAAAAGCCAGAACGATTGGGCCGCCATCGCCGTCGAAGGACAGGAGAAGCCACGCTTCCCGGCGCCGACACTGGACATCATTCCCGCTGCGCCCGCCGCTGGCCACGAACACCACCACTGATCACGCATCCCCATTCAAGAGAGAACCGAAATGCACAAACCCTCGCTTCAACGCGGCCTTGCCCTTGTCTGCCTCAGCCTGTTGGCACTTGCATGCAACGCGCACGAATACACGCTCGGCAGCATCAAGATCGGCCATCCCTGGGCGCGCGCAACGACACCCGGTGCACAGACGGGCGGCGGCTACCTCAAGCTGGAAAACAATGGCGCAGCTGACCGTCTAGTGTCGATCAGCACCAACGTCTCCGAAGCTGCCGAGCTGCATTCCATGAGCATGGAAGGCAACGTCATGAAAATGGAAAAACTCGACAAGGGTGTCGAACTGCCCGCGGGCAAGACCATCGAACTCAAACCCGGTAGCCTGCACATCATGCTGGTCGGCCTCAAGGCACCACTCAAGGAAGGCACGAGCTTTCCGCTCAAGCTCAAGTTTGAGAAAGCAGGCGAAGTAACGGTAGATGTCAAAGTCGAAAGCCTGACTGCGGCGCCGGCAGCGCCTGCCGCCGATCACAAGCACTGAGGCCTTTCACACCCGGCGCGCTGCGCGCCGGGGCTCTTGAATGCGGGCGCGATGGCACAACATGCAGTGAACGCGGCGCACACCGCACAGCACACGTGATGACATGCCCCCTCTCCGTTTTCTCGTCTTTGCCACGGCGCTGATTGGCCTTCTGCATTTCTACATCGGCGCGCGTCTGCTGCCCGATCTTCCCGTCACCTATCTCTGGAAACTGCTCGGCGCGGCCTGGCTGCTGGCGTCCTGCGTACTGCTGCCGCTCGGCCTGCTGGCAGGCGGCATCACGCGACAACCGCTTTCTGACCGTCTGGCGTGGATCGGCTTGCTGGCGATGGGGCTGTTCTCCTCGCTGCTGGTACTGACCGTGTTACGCGACGCCATTCTGCTGCTGTTCGGTGCACTGGACTTGTCTGGTGTTCTCGCCACGCCGACCGCGTTCGCCGCCAACTCCGCCCTTGCAGTACCGGTACTGGCCATGCTGGCCAGCCTCGCCGGCTTTCTGAATGCGCGCCGCGTGGCGAGCGTAGTGAATGTGGACGTACCCATCACCAATCTGCCCGTGGGCCTTCAGGACTTCACCATTGCGCAGATCAGCGACATTCACGTCGGGCCGACCATCAAACGCGACTACCTCGAACGCATCGTAGAACGCGTCAATGCGCTGAACGCCGACATGGTCGCCGTCACCGGCGATCTGGTCGACGGCAGCGTCGTCCAGCTCGCTGCGCACACCGCACCAATAGCCAACCTGCACGCACATCACGGCATTTTTTCGTGACTGGCAATCACGAGTACTACGCCAACGCCCAGGAATGGATTGAGGAATTGCAGCGTCTGGGTCTACACGTGCTGCTGAATGAACACGTCGTGCTGACGCATGCCGCCACGCCACTTGTCGTGGCAGGCGTCACCGATTTCAACGGCGATCATTTCGACCCTGCCCATCGCAGTGACCCGCAAGCAGCCATGGCAGGCGCGCCGACAAATGCCATCAAGATATTGCTCGCGCACCAGCCACGCTCGGCCGAAGCCGCCGAGAAAGCCGGTTTCGACCTGCAACTCTCCGGGCATACGCACGGAGGACAGTTCTGGCCGTGGAATTTGTTCGTTCCGCTACAACAGCCCTATACCGCCGGGTTGCATCGCCTGCGCAACCTGTGGCTCTACGTCAGTCGCGGCACGGGTTACTGGGGGCCACCGAAACGCTTCGGCGCCCCCTCGGAAATCACTCGGCTGCGATTGGTAAGTGCTTGAGCGACAGCATCACGCGCCCGCACCTGCTGGTTGCTCGCCTATCGTTTTCTCGAACGCCTCCTCCATCTCGGCAAGCTTCGCTTCGACCTGGTTGTGCTTCCTGATCGACAGGAACAAGGACACCACGGCCAGCACCATCATCGTGACGGCGATCGGGCTCGTGACCAGAATGCTCCACTCGCCGCCTGACATGACCATCGCGCGCCGAAGATTGGCTTCAGCCATCGGGCCAAGAATCAGCGCCAGCAGGATCGGTGACAGCGGGAAGTCGTAGCGCATCATGAGGAAGCCAATCATGCCGAACGCCAGCGTCGTATAGACATCGAAGATATTGCTGCGCATGGCAAAGGCACCGACCATGGCCATGACGAAAATCGCCGGTGTCAGTATTGAGCGGTCGACCATGATGACGCGTGCAAACAGCTGGATACCTGCCATGCCGATGAACTGCATGGCGAACTGCGCGACCATCATCGACGCGAAGATCTGATAGACGATGTCGATATGCTCGGTGTAGAGCAGCGGCCCTGGCTGCAAACCCTGGATGGTGAAAGCCCCCAGCAACACGGCCGTCACCGCATCGCCCGGCACACCCAGAGACAACAAGGGAATCATCGCGCCGCCCTGGCACGAGTTGTTGGCGCATTCACTGGCTGCCAGGCCTTCGATCTGGCCCTTGCCGTACAGCTCGGGGTTTTTCGAGGCGCGCTTGGCCTCGCCGTAGGAAATGAACGAGGCGATATCGCCACCCGCGCCCGGAATCGCGCCGACGATCGTGCCGATCACGCTGGAGCGGCATAGCTCCTTGAAGCAGTACTTGATATCGGCCCAGCTCGGCAAGTACTGATCAAGCTTGGCGGTAATGCTCTTGACCACGCCACTCTTCAGCGACTCGTTGAAGACTTCGGAAACCGCAAACAAGCCGATCAGGGTCGGGATGAAGGGCGGGCCCTCCATCATCTCCATCGCGCCGAAGGTGTAGCGCGGAAAACCGGAAATCGGATCGAAGCCAATGGTGCAGATCAGCAGGCCGAAGAAGGCCGACATGAAGCCCTTGATCAGCGAGCGTCCCGAAATCGAGATAATCACTGACAGGCCGAACAGCGCCAGGCCGAAGTATTCGACCGGACCGAAGCGCAGCGCGAAGCTCGATACCAGCGGCGAGGCCAGCGTCATGATCACGGCACCCACCACACCACCAAAGAACGACGCGAACAGCGCCATCGCCATGGCGCGTCCAGCCTCGCCGCGCTTGGCCATCGGGTAGCCTTCAAGCACCGTCGCCGCCGCCGCAGGCGTACCCGGTGTGCGGATCAGGATCGCCGAGATGGCGCCGCCGTACATGGCGCCGGCATAGATGCCCATCAGCATCGACAGGCTTTCCAGCGGCGGCCGACCGAAAGTCAGCGGCACCAGCAGCGCCACACCCATGGTGGCGGTCAGCCCCGGCAGCGCACCGATGACGATGCCCGCCGTCACACCCACTGCAATCAACAACATCACGCTCGGTGTAAACACCGCGCCGTAACTGCTCGCCATCAAACCCCAATTGATATCCATGATGGCCTCCTTAACCCAATATTGATACGAGAACGCCTGCCGGCAGATTGAGATGCAGCAGCTTCTCGAAGATCGCCCACACGCCCAACGTAACGATCAAGGGCGCAAGGGTCAGCGCAAGTGGTTTGCGATTGCCGAGCACCAGCATCATGACCAGCATGAAAATGATGGCTGTGGGAATGAAGCCCAGGGGCTTGAGCACTGCACAAAACAGCGCTGCCGCGACCAGCAGGAAGAGCCCTTTGCGAACGCCCGGATCGGACCAGCGCAAGCGCTCGACGCTGCCCTTGCTGCGCCCGCGCAGCGCATTGAAGATCAGCGCCAGGCTGAAGATGATGAGGCCGCCAGCCAGGATAGTTGGAAAGAATCCGGGACCGATCTTCATGACCACGTCCTCCGGCATATGCTGTGCATCCCAGATGGCGTACGCACCAATCGCCACGCCGATGCCCCCCGAAACCAGATCTGCCTGCTTCATGTACCGCCACTTTCATGGTTGTTGCCCGTCATAGGCACGATCACAAGAAAACAGGCCGGCGAACCGGCCTGTCGATGAGGGCGCTGTACTTACTTCTTCGCCAGCCCGAGGCCCTTCATCACCGTATCCACGTCCTTGTAGTTCTGGTCGAGGAACTTGCTGAACTCAGCAGTGTTCTGGTACGCCAGATTGAGCGAAGCCTTGGCGGCAAACTCCTTGAATTCCTTCGAGTCGAAAGCCTTCTTGAAAGCATCCGAGAGCTTGACCTTCACGTCGGCGGGCACGCCCTTGGGCAGACCCAGGCCACGCCAGGTGTAGAACTCCACGTCGACGCCCTGTTCCTTGAAGGTCGGCACATTCGGGAAGACCTCGTCACGCACCGTATCCATCACACCGAGGATCTTGAGGTTGCCCGCCTGAGCCTGCGCGCGCACTTCCGGCACCGACACGGCAACAGCCTTGATGTGGCCGCCAAGTAGCGCCGTCACGGCAGGCTGGGCGCCATCGAAGGGCACATGCTTGACCTGGATGGCAGTCTTCTCGGCCATCAGGCCCGCGGCGATATGCCACACCGAGCCGGGAGCAGAGTTACCGATGGTGATTTCGCCCGGATGCGTCTTGGCATACTCCACGAACTCCTTGAGCGTGTTGTATGGCGCATCCTTCTTCACCGTCAGCGCTGCAGGGTCGACGTTGATGCGCATCAGCGGATCGAAGTCCTTGTAGGTGAACGGCACCAGCCCCTGTGGCGGCAACGAATTCAATTCGAAGGTAATCATGCCGACGGTGTAGCCGTCAGGCGTTGCCGCGCGAATCGCGTTGTGACCCACAGCCCCGGCACCACCTGTCTGATTGACGACGGTGATGGTCTGCCCAAGATTTTTCTCGGCCTCACGCGCCAGCGCACGCAACAGGACGTCGGTACCGCCACCGGCCGCCCAGGGGCAGATCACCGTGATGGGTTTCTTCGGAAAGTCGGCCGTCTGTGCAGAGGCGGAAACAGATGCGAGGCCAAAACAGGCAAGCGTCACGGCCGAAACGAAAGTACGTCTTTGCATGAAAAGTCTCCTGGAGCTGTAGGACGGGTCGTGAGGCACCCCGTTAATGGACAAACTGCGCAAAAAAAACCAATTCGAAAGCGTGGCGCAGTGTGCCCGAGTTGATGCCATGAACATGACTAGGGATTACCCTTGTGCGCGAGGGCCCGGCACGAGGGTTTGTCACCACCACGGCGGCCCCTGCCATCGCGCTTGGCGATTTGCTCACAACCTGTTATCTACCAGACCTTGCAAGTCCCTTTTCAGTACAGAGAAAGTTCTCGATGCACCCGATTCACGACACAGATCTTCAGCTTCTGCTCGCCACCACGCTGGCCGCCAAGCGCAAGCCAGCCTCGCTCGCGGCGATCATTTCGGCACTGGAGCTCCTCCACAGCGCCATTCCGTCAGAGGCGAAGCTTGGCGAAGCCTTCTACCGACTCGGCACGAATGGCCTCCTTCTGGCCGCCGAAGACGGTTTCACACTGACTCCCGAGGCGCAGAAAATGATGGCAACACAGCCGAAGCGCGGCGCCGTGGCCGAGCACATCTTCAGCCTCAAGGAGAAGCTGGCGGCCTACAACCCGCCGAGCGAAAGCACCTCGATCATTGTCGGCGCGGAAGACATCGAAACCGCCATCAGAACGCATCGCGCTTCATCTCAAGGCGCAGGCAAGAATCTGCTGATGCCGATCAAGTCCAAGGAAACTGACAACAAGCGTGCAGGCCCCGGACGTCGCCCGATGGCGCGTAAACCCGGTAAACCCTCGCGCTGAACGCAAGCCTGATCGAATAATTGCCTGAGCGTCGGCGTGGCAGCGGATAATTGCGCATGACCGACGCCAAATCACCACCTGCAGCACCTTCCTTCAGCGAACTGTCGCTGTCTCCAGCCATGCTGGCCAATCTGCAACAGCTCGAATACCTGCAGATGACGCCCATCCAGGCGGCCAGCCTGCCGATCACGCTGGCTGGCCACGACCTGATTGCCCAGGCCAAGACCGGCAGCGGCAAGACAGCCGCCTTCGCCCTCACCCTGCTGACCAATCTCAACCCGCGCCGCTTTGCCGTGCAAGCCCTCGTGCTGTGCCCGACGCGCGAGTTGGCCGAACAGGTCACGCAGGAAATCCGTCGGCTCGCCCGCGGCGAAGACAACATCAAGATTCTCGCCCTGTGCGGCGGCTCGACCATGCGCCCGCAGGTCACGAGTCTGGAGCACGGCGCACACATTGTCGTCGGCACGCCCGGCCGCATCATGGACCACCTCGAGCGCGGCAGCCTCCGGCTCGATGCACTCAACACACTGGTGCTGGACGAAGCCGATCGCATGCTCGACATGGGCTTCTTCGACGACATTTCCTACGTTGCGAAGCAATGTCCTCCACGCAGACAAACCCTGCTGTTCTCCGCCACCTACCCGGAGGGTATCGGGCGCCTGGCGCAGAAATTCCTGAGCAATCCAAAGGAAGTGAAGCTGCTGGAGCAGCACGAAGACACCAAGATTCGCCAGCGCTTCTATGAAGTGAAACACGAGGAGCGTCTGCAAACCGTCGCGCTTCTGCTCAAACACTATCGCCCGGTGAGCACGCTGGCCTTCTGCAATACCAAGCAACAATGCCGTGATCTGCTAAACGTGCTCCACGCCCAAGGCTTTCACGCACTTACCCTGAATGGCGATCTGGAGCAGCGCGAGCGCGACCAGGTGCTGATCCAGTTTGCAAACCGCAGTTGCTCGGTGCTCGTTGCGACGGATGTCGCCGCGCGCGGGCTGGACATTGATCAGCTCGAAGCGGTGATCAATGTCGATGTCACGCCCGACCCGGAAATCCACGTGCACCGCATCGGCCGCACCGGCCGCGCCGATCAGGATGGCTGGGCACTGAGCCTGTGTAGCCCGGCCGACAAGCGCCGCGTCGCGACCATCGAACAGGCGACTGGCATCGTACCCGAATGGCATGGCCTCGGTGGCTTGCAGTGGGGCGACGATGCACCGCTGGTGCCACCCATGGTCACGCTGCAGATTCTGGGCGGCCGCAAGGAGAAGATTCGGGCAGGTGACGTGCTCGGCGCGCTGACTGGCGAAGCAGGCTTCACGCGCGAGCAGATCGGCAAGATCAACGTGACCGAACAATCCACCTACGTCGCGGTCGAACGCAGCATCGCCAGGGAAGCCTTGCGCAAGCTTTCGGCAGGCAAGGTCAAGGGCAAGAGCGTCAAGGTAAGAACGCTGCAGGACTGATTCACAGGCTGGCCTGCGGACATGTGCCTTGCAGAAGGTTTCGTCAATCAACCGGGAGGCCCGCCGTGATCGAAGTTCATCACCTCAACAATTCGCGCTCGCACCGCGTGTTGTGGCTACTCGAAGAGCTCCTCGTACCCTACGAAATCGTGCGCTACCAGCGCGACCCGCAGACCATGCTGGCACCGCCCGAATTGAAGAAGGTGCACCCGCTCGGCAAATCGCCCGTCATCCGCGATGGCGAAGTGGTGCTGGCCGAATCCGGCGCGATTCTCGAATACCTGCTCCACACCTACTGCGGCCACAAGCTGGTGCCACCACAAGACACACAAGCGCACCTGCGCTACCAGTACTGGTTCCACTTCGCCGAAGGCAGCGCCATGCCGCCATTGCTGCTCAAGCTTTATCTGGCACGACTTGGCGAGCCGGCTGCACCGATGCTGGCACGCATCGATGCGCAACTCGCCGGCATGCTCGACTTCATGGAGGCAGACCTTGCAGGCCCGTATTTCGCCGGTGAAGATTTCTCTGCTGCCGACATCCAGATGAGTTTTCCGCTGGAAGCAGCAGTCGCCCGTGCGGGCCTCAACGAGTCGCGCCCGAAGTTGTGGCACCTGCTGGGCCGCCTGCGTCAGCGCGCGGCCTGGCAGCGCGCCGAGGAGCGCGGTGGCGCTTTGAAGCTCGGCAAATGAGGCCCGGCAGGTGACAGGGAAGAAAGCTGCCGCAGGGCAGATCCGTGTCGGCATTGCCGGCTGGCAATACGCCCCTTGGCGTGGCACCTTCTATCCAGAAGGGCTCGTCCAGCGTCGTGAACTTGAATACGCCTCGCGCGCCCTGCCATGTATCGAAATCAACAGCACCTTCTACGGGCCGCAAACACCGAAGACCTTCGCAAGCTGGTTTGCCCAGACGCCCGACGATTTCGTCTTCAGCCTCAAAGCCCCCAAGCGCATCACGCACGAAAAACGCCTGCATGACGTGGAAGAATCCATCACGCGTTTCCTCACTTCCGGGCTCGTTGAGCTGCAACACAAGCTCGGCCCCATCCTGTGGCAATTCCCACCGAACTTGCAGTTCAACCCGGGTCTGTTCGAAGCCTTTCTAGCGCTATTGCCGCACAAGACTGAAGCGGCTGACGCCGCACCTCGCAAGCTGCGCCACGCTGTCGAGATACGTCATGACAGCTTTGTCGATCCCGCCTTCATCGCCATGCTGAGACATCACAATGTTGCCCTAGTGGTTGCCGATACCGCCAGGCGCTGGCCGGAATTCGAGGACGTCTGCAGCGACTTCATGTACCTGCGTCTGCATGGCGCGGATGAGCAGTACATCAGCGGTTACCCCGAAGCCGCGCTCGAACATTGGGCCGAACGTATCAGGACATGGTCGCTCGGCAAGGAGCCTGCAGATGCCAGGCGCATCAGCGGCACAGCCGCAGCGAAACGTGCTTCGCGTGACGTGTTCTGCTACTTCGACAACACGATGAAAGAAGCCGCACCGCTGAACGCCACGCGCGTGCTTGAGAAACTCGGCATCGCGCCTGACGTTGCGTTCAAGCAGGATTTCGCGCCTCCTGCGAAGAAGAAGTCATCGTAGGCGCTTGTTTTACGGCACATCGCGACCCTTGTATCATCCAGCTGCGCCAATTCCAGCTGCACCCATCACACGCCACCCCATGATCCCAGCCACAGAAAAAATCATTGCTGAAACACGTGCCTGGGTTGACCGCGCGGTCATCGGGTTGAACCTGTGCCCCTTCGCCAAGGCAGTACAGGTGAAAGGCTTGGTGCGCTATACCGTCAGCGCGGCCACGGACACCGAGGCCTTGCTGGCAGACCTGCACACGGAGCTGGAGCTGCTTGCCGCCACCGACCCGGCGAAGCTCGACACGACCCTGCTGATCCATCCCCAAATACTGGCGGACTTCGTCGACTACACGCTGTTCCTGCCGACCGCCGACCGCCTGCTGAAGTCACTCGGCCTGCGCGGCCAGATGCAGATTGCCAGCTTCCACCCCGACTACACGTTTGCAGACAGCGACACCGACGACATCAGCAACGCGACGAACCGCTCGCCATTTCCGATGCTTCACCTGCTGCGCGAACAGAGCATTGATCGCGCAGTCGCGGCCTTCCCCGACCCCGAGGCGATCTACGCCCACAATATGCGCACGCTGGAAGCGCTGGGGCAGGAAGGCTGGCTGGCTTTGCGCGAGCAGTGCAGGCGCGAAGCAAAGCAGGACCCGAACCCGGACTGAAATCAGATCGGGCTGGTGTCGGCTGCGAGGATGCAGGTATTCCGGCCGGCATCCTTGGCCCGATACAGCGCGGCATCGGCACGAGCGACCAGTGAGGTGATCGACTCATCCGGCCGGCGCTCGGCAATCCCGCAGCTGATGCTCATGGCCAGCTCTCCGGCGCTGGTTCCGAAGGCAAGTGAAGCAATCGTCTCGCGCAAGCGCTCGGCCACGACGCTCGCCTGGCTAGCCAGCATCTGCGGCAATAGCACAACAAACTCTTCACCGCCCCAGCGGCAAGGAATGTCCTCGCCACGCAAGCTCGCGCGCGTGCGGCGCACCACTTCGCTCAGGACCTCATCGCCAACCGGATGCCCATGCTGGTCATTGACGTGCTTGAAATGATCCAGATCGAACAACAGCAGCGATAGCGCTTCGCCATAACGATCAGCGCGACTGAAAACGCGTTTGGCCTCGTTGAAAAAGCTGCGCCGATTAGCCAGCCCGGTCAGCGGATCCTCGTGCGCCATGCGCGCCAGCTCCCGCTCGGCCACACGCCAGCGCGTAATGTCGAAATGCGCGACAACAATCACCGGCGCACCATCAACATCCGTACACCGCCGCTTCACGACCTGCAGGAAGCGCTCATCACCCGAGTCGGTCAGGTGCAACTCCTTGTCCAGCTCGGCACCGCCAATGACATCACGGTCTTCGCGCAGCGAATCTTCAGCGCCGGAAGCGTACAGCCTGTCGCTGTATGACAGCTTGCCAATCAAGGCCGCCTTGTCTTGCCGATGCTCACGCGCCAGCGCTTCATTGACCATCAGGTAGCGTCCCTCGGCATCCTTGATGTAGAACGGATCGCGGATCACGTCGATAACGCGCTGGATGAACGACAAGGTGTGTTCGCGCAACGTCGTCTGTTGCAAAAGCGCGGCCTGCAGCTTTCGCTCCGCAATGCGCCATTGCGTCGTATCGAACAACGTACACACGATCACATACTGTCCATACGGATCAAGGCAGCGCCCCTTGCTGACGACTCGGAACTGTTCATGGCGTGTGGCCGCGTGGCGTTTGTGTTCTTCCTTATAAATCACTTCGCCATTCAGGACAGCGGCATCCTCGCGCGCAATGGTCGACGCCACAGCCTCGTTAGGCGCCAGCGAAATCGAATTCACGCCAATCAGCTCGTCCTTGGTCTTACCCCATTCGTGCTCCTGCGCGATGTTGACGATCTGGTAATGGCTGCGCGCATCCTTCACGTACACCGGCATCGGGATGGTGTCGAACAGACGCTGCACGTACTCGTGCACACGTTCGCGATGATTCTGCTCGCGTGCCAGCGCCGCCTGCAACTCACGCTCAGCCAGCTTCCATTGTGTGATGTTGAAATGCGCACCGACCACCACGCCGACACCCTCTTCGTTCTCGACGCGGCGTTTGGAGAGGATGCGGAAACGCTCCTCTCCCGTCACGACATGCAACACGCGCTGCTCCTTATAGACGTCGATACCCGCAAAGGCATCCACGTCTTCCTGCGTCCACTCATCGGCCACGCGTTCGCCCACGATGTCCCAGGTCGTCTTGCCGACGATATCCTCGACCGCCATGCCCCGTTCCTCGGCATAGGCCTTGTTAACCATCAGATAACGGCTGCCCGCGCCCTTGATGTAAAACGCATCGGGAATACCATCGATCAGACGCTGGATGAAAGCATGGCTACGCTGCGCCTGCTGCGCGCGTGCGCGATGCGCAATGAAGATGAGCGCTGCTGCGGTCGCCACGGCGACCAGCAACATGGCGGCAAGCGATGGCAATGCCAGAAGATATGCGCTCAGCATTGCCAGACCGGCAACTACCGCGGCGGCAACGCTTTCCTTGAACAAGCTGTACATTACGGGTTCCAGAAAAGAAGGGAACTAGGGGTACTGCATGAGAGTGAGGTGAAGCCCGGCTCCAGCAGCCACCACCGCCAACCCAAGATTGTAAATGCCCGGGCGCGGAGCACGTCAGGAATATGTCAGATCGATCCCGCGCGTGGTCGCTTGACGGCACGTCTGGCGCAAATACCTCAGGCCAGCAAACAGACAAGGCGATGCAGGCTCTGGCCGGAATCCCGGTATTTTTTCTCGAACGGCGTGAGGGGCTCGTCAGCCTCGAAAGTCTCGACCGAAGGTGTGGCCCCGCTCAGCAGACCGATCGCCAGTGCCAGCTCCTCAACATAGATGGCCCAGTTGCTGCGACATTCGAGACGGCCGCCCAGCGCCAGCAGGGCCGGGAACGCCGGGCTACCATGCCAGCGCCGCGACAAGTGACCGATCTTCGGCCAGGGATTGGGATACAGCAGGTAGTGACGATCGAGGCGGATGCCGGCCGCCAACAGCAGGCGCCAGAAATCGACGAGATCGGCGCGCGCGAAGAAGGCATTGGCCGGCACCTCCCCGGGCTTGCCACGCGACAGGCGGTCTTCGGACTGATCGACACCGAGCACGAAATGATCGGAGTACGCCTGAGCCAGTTTGAGCGTGCTCCAGCCGACACCACAACCGGCGTCAAGAAGGATGGGCGCACGCCCATCCCACTCCCGCATTACCGCGTCGAACGAAGCCTGACTGGCAGGCGAGATCGGCTTGCGAAAAGACGCGTCGCGATGACGCAGCACCAGATCGGCGAGCTTGTCATGCGGCCCGCTCTGCGCGCTGTCAATGGTGCGCGAGTTCGCGTACATCGGCCGGACCAATGAAGGCGTTGAGGATGATCTGGATGTCATGCGGCTCGCGCAACGGGCGCACCGCCTGATACAGCAGCTCGGCCTGCGCGTAATTACGCCTCAGCAGGTTGAGCCATTGCTTGAGACGACCCGGTGCATGACGCGGCTCGACCTTGGCCTGCACGCCTCGCCAGAAATCGTGCATGAAGGGCCGCAGTGCCAGCCAGTCCTCGTCCATGCTGCGCACTTCGACGCCGCGCAGATGATTGCGGATGCGCCCCGCCAGAAAGGGGTCGGCAACGGCGCTACGCCCCAACATCACATCATGCAGGCCACTCTCGGCGCGACAACGCAGGTAGTCATCGACCGTCCATATCTCGCCATTGGCGACCACCGGAATTTTCACCGCCTCGGCAATGCGCGCTATCCATGGCCAGTGTGCTGGCGGCCGGTAGCCTTCTTCCTTGGTGCGGGCGTGCACCACGAGCATCTCTGCACCGCCGTCAGCCAGCGCCTGGGCTGCTTCGACCGCACGCGACTTGTCGTGCACGCCGAGACGCATCTTCGCAGTGAACGGCACGCGGCCACGAATTGCACGACCGACATGGCCGGCGATATCACATAGCAACTCCGGTTCGTCCAGCAGCACAGCACCGCCACGATGGCGATTCACCGTCGGCGCAGGACAACCAAAATTCAGATCGATACCGGCGGGCGCGAGTTCGGAGAGACGGTCCGCGTTCTCGCCCATGCAGGCCGGCTCCGAGCCGAGCAGCTGCACCCGCACCAGGGTGCCTGCGGCTGTGCGCGAAGCCTCGTGCAGTTCGGGGGCGATCCGTGTGAAGAAACGCGCGGGCAATAGCGTGCCGGAAACACGCGCGAACTCGGTGACGCACCAGTCGTAAGTCGTGGCACGCGTGAGCACATCGCGCATGATTTCGTCGACCATGCCTTCCATGGGCGCGAGCAGCAGGCGCGGCGCATCAGGTGATGAAGAGACAAACGGCACAGCAGGTGCTCGGTGAGGAACGGCAGGTCGGGACAGCATAGGCGCGTCATGTTATCTTTGCGCCCCCTCAATAGCAAAGTCGCCGGGACTCTGTTGCCACACCCTGCGTGGCAAGGCCCGCCAGGAATACTCAGGAAAAATCGTGATTGTTGTCGACCTGATCTGTGAGCATGAACACCGTTTCGAAGGCTGGTTTGCCTGCAGCGAGGATATTGAATCGCAACAGAAGCGCGGTTTGCTGACCTGTGCCATCTGCGGTTCGCACAATATGCGACGCCTGCCTTCGGCACCGCACGTGCAAAGCTCAAGCAGCATTGACGAGCCAGGTGTCGAAACAGCGGCTGGAGCCTCAGTTGAGGCATCTGCGGGAACGCCGGTCAACGCCGGACTGCCCGAAGCGCAGCACCTGCTGCAACTGCTCGTGAAGAAACTGCAGGAGAGCGCAGAACGATCAGAAGATGTCGGAGAAGACTTCCCGGAGGAAGTACGCCGTATTCACTTCGGCGATGCCGAAGAGCGTGCCATTCGCGGCAAAGCCACGAACAGCGAAGTCACAGCCCTGCTCGAAGAGGGCATCAGCGTCCTGCCTCTGCCCATCGCCAAGGAAGACCTGCACTAGACCTTCTGCGAAGCCCCTAGACGGGTGTGCGACGCGTACCGGACGATTCCGGCACGAAGCACATGGGAAAAAGACTATCGAGGGACCCCGCCGCACGCTTTGCGCGCTTGCGTGCCAGACTTGCACGCCAATTCCATTTACTCCAGCTTGCAGGCTTGAATTTCATCGGACCCTCCCTCTTGCAAGTTTGAGAGAGCCTATCAAGCGCAAGTGACAAAAGGCTGACAGCCGTATTGCAGTCCGATTACATGGACGCTGGCGACAAAATCAACGGCACAGTCATTTCGGCAGCGCTCAGGCCGCCGTGTACGCCCAGCATGGTGTGACTCTTCTCGCCTTCGACACGGTCAAGCACAGTCCAGTCATCGCGCGGAATAAGCAGCCAGTCACCGCCACGCAGCACGGCCTCCGCGGCAGACCCCGGCCCGAACAAGCCCGCATCAAATGCCAGGGCCGCCGGCATGGCATGCAGGCGATCACCGAAGCGCTCGGTAATCTGCAGACCGAACACGGTCTGGTATTCGGCTTTCACATGGCAATACGCGGCGCGACGCTCGCCGGTCAGTGGCCCACGCAACATCGCATAGAGATCCGCATGATCTGACAGCACGATCTGCTTTTCGGGTGGATTGTCGATAAAGCCATGATCCGCCGACACGACGAATTGCGTCTCCGGCAGCAGACGCCGCATCTGCGCATAGACTTCGTCCAGACGCGCAAGTACATCGCGCGACTGCTGCGACTCCATGCCAAAGTCATGCCCCGTTGCGTCCAGCAGGGGCGAATAGGCGTAAATGAATCTCTGCTTGCGGGGCGTCGCACGCATTTCGCGCTCAGCGCGAAAAACGCTCCAAGCCAGACTGTCCAGCGTTTCGTAAGAATGTACCGGGGCCTGGCGACGATGATGCCGACTGTAGGGACCATTGGCGAGATCGGACAAAGTCACCACACGCGACTCGCGTTTGGCGGTCTGCAGCATTGGCGCTGTTTGCAGCAGGCGTTCCAGCAAGGCCACATCGTCGATAGAAACGCCGCTGCGGTGGCGCATCGGCAGAGGGGCTACGATGGAATCCGTCTCTTCGTCACGCACATACCAGCCAAGCAAGCCATGTACGGAAGCCGGCTGCGCCGTCATCAGCGTAGTAATGGCGGTAGCGGTAGTCGAAGGAAAAACAGAGGTCAGCGATTGCACGCGCTCGCGCCACAAATTAGGCGCGATATCGCGATTGCGTGACAGGAATCCATCACCAAGACCATCGATGAGAAAGAAGACCAACGTGTCGTTTGCTGCCCAGCGCGATGAAGCAGCAACGCCTCCACCCAGCATCAGGTCGCGATAGTCCGCGGGCACATCGGCGCCACAGACACGCGCCAGCGAGACCGCCAGGTTGAACAAGCCACCACCCGAATAGTCGGGCAACACCAAGCCGTCCGCATACCAGTCTGCGGTCAGACCCGTGCGTTGTGCCAACGCTGAATTCTTTACTCGAGTTAACATGCTGCTACCAGACCAGAAACCTGCGCGCCTCACTGAGTGCCGACCGTCACGCGAACATCGCGTCAAAGCCACCGGACCCTAACCGCAAAGGCGAGCGCATTCAAGCCGCCGTGCACAAGACGCGTGAGAGGGGTCGGGCGGAGATCGTCAAACAGAAACACACAAGATCGGAAAATAAAAAAGGAAGGTCAAGTTGAACACTTGAACCTTCCTTTTTCGAATCTGGAGCGGGAAAAGAGTCTCGAACTCTCGACCTCAACCTTGGCAAGGTTGCGCTCTACCAACTGAGCTATTCCCGCAAACTTCTACTAATTTTCGCCTCTGCCGCACTCACATTCAAGCCGTGAGCCAGGAGAAGAGCCGCGATTTTACACGCCCCAAAAATTTTCACAAGCACTTTTTAAATTCACGTCGACGCAGCGTGAGATGCACGCCGGGTTAACTCGCTGACAACAGCGGCCACTGTAAATACCATTTGCATACTCTTGGCGATTGCGTGGTCTGCCGATCTGCATCGGGCCGGGCTTTAGCGTGAACGATCTGACGCTGGCTCCACCACACACCTCGGCATGGGAGTCTTGCCACAAGGCCCTAGCAACCGAAGCAGCGCGCGTAATCTGGAATAGTGGCAGAGGCTGACGAACGATACAAGCGACGTTCTGCCCGCTGTGTCAGCTCCTGCAGGAAGAAGTCTTTCCACGACATGTCGGTACGATTGCGCGCGGCGAGGGTCGTAAAGAAGTCGTGCAGCAAATCCTGCAGGACGATGGCGGCAGGCAGGTTCATGTCGCGCCACAAGGCCTGCTCGCCAAGGCAACTGGTGGCAATGGCGTGCGCCAACCAGGTGCTGTCTTCGTCCAAAACCGTGCGGTTCCGATCGAGTAATTCGACCAGATCGGTCAGCGCGCAGGCTTCCTCGAATACGTGTGGCAGCAACAGGTCGTCCCAAGCTACCCCCATCATGCGGTCAATTCCCGGAAAGTGGCTCGACAGCAGGCGATGAGTCGCCTCAGCATCCAGCCCGAACAGCGGTAGATAACGCATGCCACGCACATGCCAGCTATGCGTGATGGTGCCCGCCAGTGCCAGCGTCACGCCGTATGCCGGGCGCGCCGCGAGTGCCATCAAACCCTTGTTAACACTGCTTTCCGGCGTCTTGGCAAGGCCGACAAGCGAGGGAACGAGGTGCGCGGAATGCGCGCGGCGGGATGAGGACTGCCCTGTTGTCTGCAATGGATTGTGACCGACGGATGGCATGACAACCTCCCCTTCCAAAGCGCGATATCATCGGACGACTGCAGCCGTGAGATCCGGGATCACATTGGCTGCTACCCTTGAAGGAATTAGCAAGCATCATTCCAGTTTCCGGGTGCCGAATCCGCGGCGAATTTCTGACCGGATACCTCCCGCCCATCCGTTACCGCTGCGCCCGTGTGGCACAAGCAAAAGGCTTTCCCCGTGACGCCCCCAGTCTCCTCCGAATCCAGTGTAGCCAGCGCGGCGTGGACGCCGCAGTTGACCTTCGACAACAGCTTCGCGCGGCTACCCGCGAGCTTCTATACGCGGCTTGCACCAACACCTCTGCCGGCGCCTTATCTCGTTTGCGTGAGCAGCGAAATGGCCGCCTTGCTGGGTATCGACACCGCAAGCCTGACTGAGGCTGCGGCGGCACAGGAGTTCGCCGAATACTTCTCTGGCAATCGCCCCCTGCCCGGCAATGAGTCGCTCGCTGCCGTCTATTCAGGTCACCAGTTCGGCGTGTGGGCAGGGCAACTTGGCGACGGCCGCGCGCATCTGCTCGGTGGTGTGCGCACGGCAGATGGCATTCAGGAGATACAGCTCAAGGGCGCGGGCGAAACACCCTACTCGCGTCATGCGGATGGCCGCGCCGTGCTGCGCTCCTCGATCCGCGAATTTCTGTGTTCCGAAGCCATGGCCGCACTGGGCATACCGACCACGCGCGCACTGTGCGTCATCGGCTCTGACGCTCCGGTGCGACGCGAGACCATGGAGACCGCTGCCGTCGTAACACGCGTCGCGCCGAGCTTCGTGCGCTTCGGCTCCTTCGAGCACTGGAATTCGCTGGACCGCGATACGGAGGTGAGACAGCTCGCCGACTACGTCATCGACACGTTCCGCCCCGAGCTGCGCGACGCCGACAGGCCGTATGAAGCACTCCTTGCAGATGTGGCACAGCGCACCGGCATCATGATCGCGCAGTGGCAGGCCGTCGGTTTCATGCACGGCGTGATGAACACCGACAATATGTCCATCCTCGGACTGACGCTGGACTATGGCCCGTTCGGCTTCATGGAAGCGTTCGACGCTGCACATATCTGCAACCACTCCGACGACCGCGGTCGCTACGCCTTTCACCAGCAGCCACGCATCGGTCACTGGAACCTGCTCGCTCTCACGCACGCCTTGCGCTCGCTGGTCGGCCCGCTCGAAGAAGCGCGCGACATCATCGACAAGGCCTACGTCAGCGCCTTTGAAACGCACTTCATGCACCTCACGCGCGCCAAGCTTGGTTTTGCGACCGAGCAGGACGATGATGAAGAGTTCGCCAGCGACACCTTCAACCTGCTGCAGGCCCAGCACCTCGACTACACAAGCTTCTTCCGCGCGCTGAGTCATCTCTCCGGCAGTGCAGGCAGTGAGGCGCACGATGCAGGTCTGCGCGACCAGTTCCTCGACCGCCAGAGCGGCGACGCCTGGCTGCAACTATGGCGCGCCCGGCTGGCGCGCGAAGACAGTGACGATGCGTCGAGGCAGGCACGCATGCTCGCCACCAATCCCAAATACATCCTGCGCAACTGGCTTGCCGAGTCCGCAATTCGCAAGGCACGCGCCGGCGACTACTCCGAAGTGGCGAATGTGCTCGAATGTCTGCGCAAACCCTTCGACGAACAACCACAATTTCAGGCTTACGCAGCCCTGCCGCCCGACTGGGCCGCAGGACTGGAAGTCAGCTGCTCCAGCTAACGCCCGCTCCTCCTTTTTCACCCTCACAACCGGACACCACGAAGCGAGACCAACATGGCCACGATTGAAATCACCGAAGACAACTTCAACGACACCATTGAACAGAACCCGATTGTCATTCTCGACTTCTGGGCAGCCTGGTGTGGTCCGTGCAAGAACTTCGCGCCAACCTTCGAAGCGGCCTCCGAAAAACATCAGGACATTGTCTTCGGCAAGATCGATACAGAAGCGCAACAGGGACTCGGTGGCGCATTCGATATCCGCTCGATCCCGACCCTGATGATCCTGCGCGATCAAATCATGGTTTTCCGTGAATCGGGCGCCCTGCCCGCCAGCGCGCTGGAACAGCTCATCGAACAGGTTCGTCAACTGGATATGGACAAGGTACGCGCCGACCTCGAAGCACAGGATGAGCAGGCCGAGTAAGGTCGCATGGCGATGAACACCCACGACCTGGCGGACAGCCCCGACCCCGCACTGACCTGCGACACCTGCCGGGCCTGCTGCTGCAGGCTGGAGGTCATTCTCATGGGTGAGGATGATGTGCCGCGCCACCTCACGCGCCAGGATCAATGGGGGGGCGAAGTCATGCGTCGCCTCGACGATGGCTGGTGTGTCGCGCTCGATCGCGACACCCAGCTGTGCACGATCTACGAACGCCGACCGGGCGTGTGCCGCGATTACCTCATGGGCGGCGTCGAATGCGCCGAGGAACGCGCCCACCTCGACGCCAGCGGCCGCGTCGTGCATCCCCTGCGCGGTCCGCTATAGGCAAACCGCATCGCCCCGGGGACCCGCTAAAGCCCCTTCGACCTGTGTTGAATATCGCCATTGGCATCACTTCCCGGCGACAATAGGCGCATGTCCTTGCCACTCGACACGCCGACAATCATTGAAGTGACGCACGTGCTGATAGTCGTCACGATTGCCCTGCGCGTCATCATGCGTCGCCCGGCGCGCGGCATCGCCATGGCATGGCTGCTTCTTGTCTCACTCTTTCCATTCGCCGGCGCGCTGACCTATCTGCTCGTCGGCGAACGCCGCATCAGCCGAAACCGTGCGCGCCGTCTCGACAATCTGCGCCTCGAATACCGGAATATCGCCAGCGCCGCGCTGCAAGGCGGCATCACCCATGTGGACTGGTCGCTGCATGCCCCCGCTGCCCGCTCAATGGACAAGCTGGGTCGAAGGCTACTCGGCAGCCCGACCGTACGAGGCAGTCGACTGGAGTTGTTCCATGACACGCAGGCTATCCTCAAGGCGATTGCCCGCGACGTTGATGCGGCCCAGACAAGCGTGCTGATGGAGTTCTACATCTGGAACGCAGGCGGCGCCGCAGACGAAGTGCTTGACGCCATCCTCCGCGCTGCGCACCGCGGTGTGCGCTGCCGCATCCTTATCGACGCCCTAGGCGCACGTCAGTGGTGGCAAGGCAAACAACCGGGGCAACTACGTGCGGCGGGCGTCGAGCTGCGCGCTGCGCTACCTGCCGGTGTCTTCCATACGCTTATCGGCCGCACCGACCTGCGCATGCATCGCAAGGTCGCCATCCTCGACGGCAAGCTCGCCTGGACCGGCAGCATGAATCTGGTCGACCCGCGTTACTTCAAGCAAGAGCGTGGCTTCGGCGAATGGGTAGACGCCATGGTGCGCATTGAAGGCGCTGCCGTGCTCCCGCTGAGCGCCACACTCATCGGCGACTGGTTGCTCGAGAGTGGCGAATCCACCCAGGAGCTCATCGACAGCATCAAGGAGCCGCGTGAAGCGCCGCCTGGCACTGCCGATGTCCAGGTCATCCCGTCAGGCCCCGGTCTGTCCGAAGACGGCCTGCTGCAAATGCTGCTCGCATTGATCAATGCAGCGCAGGAAGAACTCATCCTCACCACGCCCTACCTCGTCCCCGATGATGCAATGATTCTTGCCCTGCGCGGCGCGTCCAGCCGTGGCGTCAAGGTCATCATCATCGTGCCCGAAAAGGTGGACTCCTTCCTCACGCGCTACGCCAGCCGCTCCTACTACGACGACCTGCTCGATGCAGGTGTGCAAATCCATCTTTTTTACGGTGGTCTGCTGCATACCAAATCGATACTTGTCGATGGCGCCCTGTCCATGTTCGGCACCGTCAATCTCGACATGCGCAGCCTGTGGCTCAACTACGAACTCGCGCTGTTCGTCTATGACCCCGAGTTCGGTCAGACCCTGCGCAGCTTGCAACAAGACTATCTCGAGCAATCACGGCGCCTCGACGCGACGATCTGGGCCGCACGCGCCTTCAAAGGACGACTACTGGAGAATGCGCTGCGCGTGGCGAGCCCGCTTCTGTAATCAAACGCAGGCGGCTCATGCACGATTGTTGTCGCCACTAAAAGTAGCTACCCTGTCCTGACACCCACCCCGGAGACATATTCATGCTGCGTTCCGTCATTATCGCCACGACCCTGCTGTTTGCCACCGGGGCAACCCAGGCACAAGCCCTGGATGGTCGCCTGAAGAAGATCGCTGCGGCCGAAACCATCGCGATCGCATACCGTACAGACGCGGTCCCGTTTTCATTTTCGGCGCTGGACAAATCACCTGACGGCTACTCGGTCGATATCTGCAAGCGTCTGGTCTACTCACTCCAGCGTCAGATCAACGTATCGGAACTGCGCGTCAAATGGGTGCCCGTGACCTTGCAGACGCGCTTCACTGCCATCGCCGATGGCACGGCAGACATGGAGTGCGGTGCAAGCAGCGTCACGCTATCGCGTATGAAGCTCGTCGATTTCTCCAACTATGTTTTTGTCGAGACCACGGGGCTCATGATCAAGCGCAGCTCAGACATAAGCACCACGACCGATCTCGCAGGCAAGAGGATCGTAGTCGTGGCTGGTAGCTCGAATGAAACTGCCGTCACGGAGTTGTTGAAGAGACGCGACATTGCAGCGACCATCATTCCGGTAAAGACCCGCGAAGGTGCCTTCGCTGCCTTTGAAGCAGGTCGTGCCGACGTATTTGCCAGTGACAAGCTGCTCTTGCTGGGCGCTGTCAGCAAGGCAAAAGACCCGGGCTCGCTGGTACTGCTGGGTGACGAGTTGTCGCTCGAACCCTATGCCATCGTGCTGCCTCGCGGCGACGCCTCGTTCCGCCTGGCCGTCAACGCCGGACTGGCCCAGCTCTACAGCAGCGGCGAAATCATCTCGCTCCATAAGAGATGGTTTGGCTCACTGGGGCCAATGGACGCCCTCAACCAGGCGAACTACGTGCTCAGCTCGATTCCCGAGTAAGCCCTCTATCAGGCCTATGTAAAAACGCCCATCACCCGGGCCCGGGTGATGGGCGTTTTGCATTCACCAACAAATTGCATCGCAGCCCCACAAGCCTGGTGAGGCGGCAATCCAGCTACTGACACATGCGCCGGATTTCATCCTCGCGGATGGCCATCTCGACTTGCTGCAGTACCGCCTCGGTGTCGACAACGCTTTCGTCGAGGGCGAACTCACCGCTCAGCGAAAGCTCGGGCGTCAGCAAGCCACTTTCGTAGTGAGCCCAGATTTCATTGGCGAAGCGGGTGTCCTTGAGCGTCGGTGCAAAAGCGCTGAAATAGCTGCGCAGATTGATCACGTCCCGCTCGAACATCTCGAAGGCCTGGCTATTGCTGGCAGCATCGATTGCTTGTGGCAGATCGATGATGACCGGGCCGTCTTCGCTGACGAGAATGTTGTATTCGGAAAGATCGCCGTGAATGACGCCCGCACACAGCATGCGCACGACCTGGTTAATGAGCATGGCGTGATAGGCCAGCGCCGTTTCTTCGCTTAACTCGACATCGTTGAGACGTGGTGCGGCGTTGCCGTCGGCATCGGCCACCATGTCCATCAGCAACACGCCTTCAAAACAGATATGCGGTTGTGGTACGCGCACGCCGACTGCGGCGAGCTTGTAGAGCGCATCGACCTCGGCGCTCTGCCAGACTTCTTCCGCTTTCTTGCGACCGTAGCTGCTGCCTTTCGCCATCGCCCGTGCTTCGCGGCTGTTCTTGACCTTGCGGCCTTCCTGATAGGAAACGTTGGTGTGGAAGCTGCGTTTATTGGCTTCCTTATAGACCTTGGCGCAGCAGATCTTGTCGCCACAACGCACGATGTAGACGGTGGCTTCCTTGCCACTCATGAGCTGGGAAATCACTTCATCTACGAGGCCTTCTTCCACGAGGGGAAGAAGTCTGGGGGGCGTTCTCATTGGGGCATGGTGCGCTGTCCGATAATTGCGTGGTGTTTGATGCCGCCTTTTCGGCGGCTGGCGGAACGCCTTTCAGCCTTCCGCCCTACGGCGTGACCAGACCAACCGGCTTGACCTTTGGCGCGAGCGTGCCGCCCTTGCGTGCGCGCTTGCCACGACAGGCTTCGAGCGCAACGCCCTTGACGATCATGTCGATCTCCTTGCCGCCACGGCCAGCGCCGATCACGTTAACGGCGTCGGTCGGTGGGCAGCAAACCGCGATGAGTTCCTCCTTCTCGTCGAGACCCATGACGACCATGCCACGACCACGTGCCATGACTTTCATTTCAGCGCGCGGGAAGTACAACAGGCGACCGTTGCCGGAGACGGCAGCGATCCATTCGCCGAATACGCGCGTGGGCACCAGCACGGTTTCCTTGTCTTCCAGAACCATGAAGGCTTTACCAGCGCGCTGGCGGCTGACAAGTTCTTCGAGCTTGGTGATGAAGCCATAACTGCCGGAGTTGGCGAAGAAGTATTCGGCGACCGGATCATCAGCGAGCGCCTGAGCGATACGTGCGCCCGGTTGCAACTCGATCAGTGAGGTGATCGGCACGCCATCACCGCGCCCACCCGGCAGATCGGATATGCGTACGGAGTAAGCACGACCCATCGAATCGACAAGCAGTAGCGGCCAGGTCGTGCGTGCTTCGGCAACGAGGAAGGCACTGTCGCCACTCTTGTAAGTGAGTGATTGCGGATCGATGCCATGCCCCTGACGCGTGCGCACCCAGCCATTCTTCGACAGGATGACGGTGACAGGTTCGTCGAGTACGGGCGCTTCGATGTTCGAAACGGAGGCTGCGGCTTCGATGAGCGTGCGACGGTCGTCGCCGTATTTCTTCGTATCCTCGGCGATTTCCTTGAGGATCAGCTTGGTCATCGAATTGCGATTCTCGAGCAACTCGAGCATGCCTGTACGCTCATCGCGCAGATTGCTCAGCTCCTTCTCGATGGCGATGTACTCAAGCTTCGCCAACTGACGCAGGCGGATTTCGAGGATGTCTTCCGCCTGCATTTCAGACAGGCCGAACTTCGCGATCAGTTCGGCCTTGGGTTCATCCGAGCCGCGGATGACCTTGATGATCTCGTCGATGTGCAGCCAGGCAATCTGGCGGCCTTCGAGGATGTGGATGCGGCGCTCGACTTGACCGAGGCGATGACGCGTGCGACGTTCGACAGTGGCGAAACGGAAGCCGATCCACTCGCACAACAGCGCCTTGATGCCCTTCTGCCCCGGCCGGCCATCAAGGCCGATCGCCGTGAAGTTCATCGGCACCGAAGCTTCGAGCGAAGTGTGTGCGAGCAGCACGCGCATCAGCTCGTCAGGCTCTTGCGTGCGTGTCTTGGGTTCGAGGACGAGACGCACAGCAGCCTTGTCGGAACTCTCGTCGCGCGCGGCGTCGAGCACACCGAGCAGCAGCGCCTTGTTGTTCTTCTCGTCCTGGCTGATCTCCTTCTTGCCGGCTTTCGGTTGCGGGTTGGTGACCGCTTCGATTTCGGCGAGTACCTTGGCTGTCGACACGCCATGCGGCATTTCATCGACGATGATGCGCCAGGCACCACGAGCAAGTTGCTCAACACGCCAGCGCGCGCGCATGCGGATCGAGCCGCGGCCGCTTTCGTAGGCATCGCGGATCGTGCTGTCCGGCGAGATGATCTGGCCGCCACCTGGAAAATCCGGCCCCGGCATCACGGTGCGGATTTCGTCGATCGTGGCGTTGGGCTTCTTGATGAGCATCTGCGCAGCCGCTGCGACTTCGCGCAGATTGTGCGGCTGGCACTCCGTTGCCATACCCACGGCGATACCCGATGAGCCATTGAGCAAGAGCATCGGCAAACGCGCAGGCAAGAGCCTGGGCTCTTCGTCGCCACCGTCGTAGTTCGGCACGAAATCCACCGTACCCATCTCAATCTCGGACAGCAGCAGCTCGGCAATCGGCGTCAGGCGCATTTCGGTGTAGCGCATCGCGGCAGCACCATCGCCATCGCGCGAGCCAAAGTTGCCCTGACCATCGATCAGCGGATAGCGCAGCGAGAAGTCCTGTGCGAGGCGCACGGAGGCGTCGTAGATCGACGAGTCACCGTGCGGGTGCAGCTTACCCATGACGTCACCGACCACACGCGCCGACTTGACCGGCTTGGACGTCGGCGCCAGACGCATGCGGTGCATGGTGTAGAGAATGCGTCGCTGCACGGGCTTCATGCCGTCCTCGACCTGCGGCAAGGCACGGCCGCGAACGACGCTCATAGCGTAGGCGAGATAGGCGCGCTCGGCGAAGGCGGCAATCGGCAGGTGATCGTCAGGCAGCTCGGCCAGGCCAGCCGGCAACTCGGGCGGAGGTGGTGGCTCGGCCGGAGTGGCGGTTTGCGGAGGTGCTGCGACGTCTTCGTCGCCAAACAGATCAGGTTCTTGCTCGTTATGCATGTGCGGCGGAATCAGATTGAAATCAAAGCAGAAATTTGCGATTCGTGCAATTCGGCAGGCTTCAGATAATGCAGCGAATCGTCAATAGTGCAGAGGGAGGTGCAGCGACACGCGATTCCATGCGGCGGCAAGGCAGGTCGCAACAAAGCAGGTCGCAATTATGGCAGCTACCTTGCAGATCGTGGCAGTCCCTTGCGCATCGCCGACCGGCTGCGCCACTCGGCCGACGCTATCGCCCGTGACCTGCAAATTGCTTTACGCTGCTTCCGCACAAGCGTTACCGTCGGACAGTAGATACGGGGCAGATGCGGGGCCGACGCCCTCCCCCCGCACCATCTCATCCGTTGTTGGCTCTATATGCCCGCCTACAGGAGTCGTAGCAGTTTGAATACCACGTTCTGCTCCGGAATGACCACACGATGCCTGCGGCGGGCCTTTCTCGTCGCCGCATTTCTTGTCCTGCCCGCGACATACCTGACGCTCTTTGGCGCTGCACAAGCGGCGGTACTGGAAAGCGGTCGTTTTGTCGAAAGCGATGGCTGGAAAGCGCAAATCACGATCGACTGCCTGCTCAAGGACAAGTTGTGCGGCAGCTTCCGCTACGAAACGCTGGGTTGCGAGGGCGATCTGATCTACGCGGGCGAAACTCCCGCCGGCTTCGTGTTCCGAACCGAACTGAAGGCCGGGCGCTGCCTGCCGGGCTGTACGGTGCAGATTTCGAGTGACTTCCGGCGCTACGCGGAGGTTTGCAAGAGTGACCGACATGACGGCTCGCTAAGCCGCGCCGACAGCCCAGCCGCGCAAACGATCTCGACACCCGTTAGCGCAGAAAGCGTGCCCCCCCCTGTCGTCATTACGGCGCCAACGGTGGCCAGTACCCGTAACGAAACGTCCGCGCCGGTGGCAACTCCAGCACCTGCGCTTGCCACGCCTGCGACGCCTCCCGCAGCGCAAGCCACTCGCACGGCTGACTCCACCATCAGTGGCTCTTTCGTTACTGACGAGAAAAGCGGCGCCGTGACGGGCCAGGTTCACGTCGAATGGAACAACGGCAGCGTCTTCGACGGCAACATGGTCAACGGCAAGCGTGAAGGCAAAGGCCTTTTTAAATGGGCCAACGGCCAATCCTATGAGGGCAACTGGCGCGACGACATGGCCGATGGAGAAGGCAAGTTTGTCTGGGCCAACGGCCAGATCTACCAGGGCACCTGGGTTGCCGACAAGCCAGAGGGTCGTGGCAGCATCCACTTCGCAAACGGCGACCAGTATGACGGACAGATCAGCAACGGCTTGCCGCACGGCAAGGGAGCAAAGACCTATGCCTCGTCGCAGGACCGCTACGAGGGCGATTTCGTGCAGGGTGAAGCTCATGGCGAAGGCAGCTATCGGTGGAAGAGCGGCGATCTTTATGTGGGCAGCTGGCAGAAAGGCAAGAAGACCGGCATGGGTCGCTACACCTGGACGAGTGGCGACTATTGGGAGGGCGAATTTGCTGACGACAAGCAGACCGAAACGGGACGCCTGTTCTTCACGCCTACGCCTACGCGTACAGCAACCAGCGCCGAAGTCGAAAAGCTCGCCCAGCAAACCAGCGCCGTGACAGATACCAATGCTGGCAAGCTGCAAACAGGAAAAGCCGAAGACAAATCGGTGGATCGCGCCAAGCTGCTTGCCATCCCGATGGTCGCCAGGGAATTGAATGATTGTTTGCGCAAGGCTGGCAGGGATTGCGCAACGAAGGTGGCCGATGGCGTGCTCAATGACACCCTGTTCGTGAACAGGTGGCAGACCATGTCATCGGAAAAGGATGGCAAGGGCAAAGGGTCGGTTTTCGAAGTCGACGCAAACTCCCAGCTGGAGGCAGGCAATGTGTTTTCGTGGCTGCGCTCCGGAGACGGCACACAGGCCCGCAAGATCGGTATCAAGTACAGCTGTCGCGCGCAGACGCTGGAAATCCAGCTGGTCTATAACTGCCAGCAACAGGGCTGCACGTTCGATCCGAACATCGACAAGTATGCGGGCAAGGTCATCCCGGCCACCGACATCAAGAACTGGTTCAAGGGAGCGTGCGACCGCTGAGGGGCCGACAGGCTCCTTTCGGCGCGGCCCCGCGGGAGACCCGTGCTCTCCTGCACGCTTGATGGAAAGCCGCGCGAGCGACTAGAGTCCGATATGACAGGATACAGGCTCGACACAATCACAATGACGTCCAGGATGGAACCCTACGGTGGCAGAAGAGCGCGACAGCAATAGCACCGTAATTCTTGGCGCTGCCACCCCGCAGGCCACGCCATCGCGCGTTCATCAGAACGCACTGCCGATCGGCACGATGCTGGGCGAATTCGAAATCATCGACCTGATCGGCGAAGGCGGTTTTGGCATTGTCTACCTCGCCGAGGATCGCTCCCTGCATCGCAAGGTGGCGCTCAAGGAATACATGCCTGCCTCGCTGGCCTCGCGCGGCCACGATGCCTCGGTCTCGGTGCGCTCGGAACGCCAGCGCGAAACCTTCGACATCGGCCTGCGCAGCTTCATCAATGAAGCTCGCATCCTGGCCCAGTTCGACCACCCTGCCCTGGTCAAGGTGTACCGCTTCTGGGAAGCCAACGGCACGGCCTACATGGTCATGCCCTTCTTCAGCGGCCAGACCTTGCATGACGCACTGCGACAACGTGGCCATGCGCCCGACGAAGCGTGGATCCGCAAGATCCTGTCGCCGGTCATGGATGCACTGGCCGTCATTCACGAAAACCACATCTATCACCGCGACATCGCGCCCGACAACATCATGCTGCTGGCCGGCGACCGGCCCGTGCTCCTCGATTTCGGGGCCGCACGCCACGTCATCAGCGACATGACACAGGCATTGACGGTGATTCTCAAGCCTGGCTACGCACCGATCGAGCAATACGCGGAAATGCCAGGCATGAAGCAAGGTCCGTGGACAGACGTGTACGCACTGGCTGCGGTGGTCTACTTCATGATCCTCAACCGCAAGCCACCGCCTGCAGTTGGCCGCATGGTGCAAGACAGTTACGAGCCACTGATGCTCAGCGAAATGGCCGGCCTCTACAGTGATCGGCTTCTGCAAGGCATCGACCGCTGTCTCAATGTCAAACCAGAGGATCGCCCGCAAAGCATGGCCGCGATGCGCGAGGCCCTCGGCCTCGGTAATACGGCCGCAGCGCACGCATCTGCACCGAACACTACCCTCAAGCCTGCCGCCAGCGTCGCTGGCAGGCGCGAGCCCGCAAGATCGAGCAAGCTTCCCGCAGCTATCGGTGTCGCGGTAATAGTCGCAGCACTTGCCGGTGGCTATGCCTATTACGCCAGCCAGCAGACCAAGGCATCACCAGCCAGCACGGCGACCATTGCAGCACTGCAACTCACGCCTGCGGTCGAGGCCTCTGCCCCGTCTCCGGTAGCGGCTCCTGCGCCCCCACCGCTGTCACGCTTTACCACCCTCGCAGCAGCAATCGACGGCGCACTTGAAGAAACAGATCTTCTCCTCCAGACAACGATTGAGGCACCTGCCACGATCATGGTTGGCACGGATCTAACGCTGACAGCGCACAGCAAATCGGACGGATTGCTGTACCTGTTCCTGTGGGATCAGGGCTCCGACAAGGTCTATCGCCTGACGCCAAATGAGCAGGACAGCGACAACGCAATCAAAGCCAACGACAGCTTCGCCATTCCGCATAAGGATGTCGCGAAATTCGCGGCACGCGAGCCGTCGGGTAGCTGGCGCATCATCGCAATGACCTCGGAGAAGCCGCGCGATTTCTCGAACACCGTCTTCGCACGCGATGGAGATTTCCTGATCGCCGCGCGCAGCGCGCTTGAAGCGAAACTCGCGACTGATGGTTTGCCCGGCCTGTTCGGTACTCCGCAATGTGCAGCGGGCACTCACTGTGAAGACCACTTCGCCATCGGCGTCGCAAACATCACGACAGAAGCGGCACCAGCCCCCGTCGCAAAACCCGCAGCACCCGCGCAAAAACCGGCAGCCCTGCGTGCCTCACCAAGTCAGGCCAAGAAGACACCAGACGCTGAACGCGAATACATGAAGCGTCTCAACAAGGATCTCGACAACCTGCTCGGCCAGTAAGCAAGCTGACCCGGACATGCTCCTACGGGCATGGCCGGCAGTAACAGCTGCCACATGCAGGATGATTGCCGCCACTATTTCGATAACGGAGAGTTCAAGTGTTGCTGCGCATTACCGTCCTTCAATACAAAGGAGAACCGCCCATGGCGGCGCTCGCTTACATGTTTGATGAGCGCGGTGGCAGCATTGGGCGCGAAGGCTGCAACCTGACCCTGCCCGACGAATCGCACATGTTGTCTCGCGTACAAGCACAGATCGTGTTTTCCAATAACGAATTCAGCCTCGTTGACCAAGGCGGCAACCCCTCCATCGTCAATAGCTTGCGGGTCGGCAAAGGCCTGTCGCGCGTACTGTACGACGGCGACATCATCGAACTCTGCGACTACAAGCTACGCGTGAAAGCCATTGGCACGGCGGGAAAAAGTGGCGGTGACACGCTGCCCATGCGCGCCAACGCCACCATGCCAATGCTGGACCTGATTCCCCCAATCCTGCTCGACCCTGATGAACTCAGAGGCGCCCCGCTTAACGACATCCTGCCTGCGGTGAAGATCGGCCCCTTGGACGCCGAGCCGGACATGAGCTTCGATCTGGATGTCGACTTCGACAACCTCGATGACCCCGATGAGCATGAGGCAATCCCCTCAACGCTCGGCGTCGACGCCCCCTTGCAATCTGCATCGAGCATGGCAGCAGACATGCCCCCGGCCGCACTACGCGATGCACGCAAACTCTCGCCGGAAAAGATGCAGGAAAAGACTCAAGACAAGACGCCAGAGAACTATGCCGCTCTGCTGTCAGCCCTGTGTCTGGGCTTGGGCGTCCCTGCTCCGGAAAGTACGGGAGCCATGCGCCCACATCACATGGGCATCGTGATGCGCAGAGCGATGCAGCATGCGCTATCCAGCGTGCTGGCCAGCTTCACACCGCAAGACCTTGAAAAGCGCCTGGCTGACCGTGCCCTGCTCGAAACGGCCCCGCCACTTGATCGCAAGAGCAAGCTGTGGGAACTCTTCGAGCAAGGCCACGCCGAAATTTCGCATGAAGCGGAAGACCAGTTCCATGCGCTATTTGGCCGCGAACTCATCAATGCCTGCAAAGCACAGATCAGCCACTTGCGAGAGCACAATTAAAACGTATCGAGACGCACATGCTGGCACTTCAAACCACTTACATCTCGGAAACCGGACAACGCAAACGCAACGAGGACACCTGCGGCTACTGGACTTCTGACGCGGCCTGTTGTTGGGTCGTGTCGGATGGCGCTGGCGGGCATGGCAGCGGCGACATCGCCTCCCAGCTGGTCGTCGACACCACGCTAACCCAGTTCGAAGCCAAGCCTGAAATAAGCCAGCAGGTCGTCACCGATCTGACCACAGGCGCACATGCCGCGGTCATGGATCACAAGCACCGCAATCCGCAGGGTGATGACATGCACGCGACGGTCGCCATCCTGCTGATTGACGCGGAGACGCGTCAAGCCGTCTGGGCGAATGTCGGAGACACGCGCATCTATCTGTTCCGCCGCGGGAAGCTCACCATGCAGACGCGCGATCATAGTCTTGTGCAACAACTCATCGACGCCGGCTATGGCAACACGGACATAATCCGCAGTCACCCACAACGCAATATGCTCACCTCGGCCATCGGCACTGGCGATGACATGGAGATCAGCGTATCCGGCGCGCCCATCCTCGTCGAGGAAGGCGACGTGTTCCTGATGTGCACTGACGGCTGGTGGGAATACGTTGAAGAGCATGCCATGGAAGAAATGCTCCACGACACGACGGCAACCGAAGAATGGCTGCAGGTGATGGCTCGCCAGGTCGAGGCCTTGGCCAAGGAAAACGCTGACAACTACACGGCAATTGCCGTGCAGGTCAGCTAGCTACCTGGAAGGGCGCCCGGTCTTGATGCGCACGACGCCGTCGAGCGCCTTGAGCAGACTGGTGTCGGCCATCGCAGCCAGTGCGGCCAACCCGGCGCGCAACACTTCACTCTTTTTGATTTCGCGCTCAGCCGAGAGCGCGCGCTGCTTCAGGACGGCGATCAACTCGTAGTCGCTTTGTGGAAACGTAAAGCTGTCACGCACGAGCTTGGGCTTGGAATTCTCCACTGAAGCCTTCCACCGTCGCAGCTTTGGTCGCATCGCGATCACTGCCAGAGCGAGACATTCTCGCTACCACCAGCGAAGAAGCCGGCATGGCGTCTGGGTAAATCGACAGACCGCAACGGTACACGATGGATCCGGGTGGTAGCTTTTCAAAAGCTGCTGCTCACGCGCTCGACTCTGCGCCAAGCTTCGCGCATTGCTCTGAAGCGGTCGGCCGATGCAGCCGAACCTCCGACTGCCGCGCGCACGCCGGACACAAAAAAGCACACATAAAAACTGTCGGCATTCTTTACGATTTGGCGATGCTGCCGTGCACAACAGCGCCAAATTATTGATTCAATGCTTCTTCCCGTCACGACGAGCGGCTGGCTCGCTACTTGCAATTACCGCCTGCACAGGAAGGCCGCGCGAGATGCAGGAACCGCTTGCTAACGCCGGCGCTGAAGCGCCACACCACTTTCACCGCCCCTTCCTTACGTACCTGTGCCAGGAATCTGCCCCGTCTGATACTTGATTTGCATACCGGATGCAGATGCCATGGCATGGAGGTCAATTGCCCCCTCACCCCATGAAAACGTGGAGCCTCTCATGCCAGACAAATCCTCCTCCATCCCGCACTGGTCTCTGGCGCTCCGCCTCAGCATTGCACTCCTTGGCAGCGCGCTGTCCCCCTCAGGCCACGCTGTACCACCCTTGCCCGCCCTGAACATCGACGTCAAGCAGACGTCCATTTCAGGCATCTCGTCCGGCGGTTTCATGACAGTCCAGTTCCAGGTTGCGCATTCGTCCATCATCAAGGGGGCTGGTGTGGTGGCCGGAGGGCCCTTCAATTGCTCGAAGGCGGATGTCTTTCGCGCAGTATCCAGTTGTTCTTGCACTGGCGAACCCAACGTGCCCTGCGCAGTTACCGAAAGTAGCGCCGATGTGCCGTCCCTGGTAGCCGGCGCCGAGAGCATGGCTCGTCAGGGGCAGATCGATCCGACCGGGAACGTGGCCGCCCAGCGCATCCTGATTCTTTCCGGCGCCAAGGACACGCTGGTCCCGCCGGCCATTGCCCATCAGCTATCGGCCTTTTATGCGGGCCTGGGCGTACCTGCTGCCAACCTGTCTCTGGTCAGCCTGTCCAATGCCGCGCATACCATGCCGACCCAGAGCTACGGCGCCACCTGTAGCACCGAAACTTCGCCGTACATTGGAAAATGTGGTTACGACAGCGCGAACCACATCCTCAGCTGGATCTACGGGCCGCTAAAGGCGGTCGGCACGAAGCCGGCTGGCAAGTTCATCGAGTACGACCAGCGCGCCTACATCCCCGCCGAGAGCGCCGGCCTCTTCAACTGGAGCACCGGCCTCGACAACACGGCCTGGGTCTATGTGCCCGATAGTTGTGCGAAAGGCGAGAAATGCAGGATCCATATTGCCCTCCACGGCTGCAAGCAGGGCCAGAGCTTCCTGCCCCTCACCCCGCCTCCCGGCGGTGGTCTCTACAACGGCACAACCTTCGTCAAGAATATCGGCTACGACCGTTGGGCCGACAAGAACCATCTTGTCATCCTCTATCCGCAAGCGGTTTCCATTCCCCTCAAAAATCCCAATGGCTGCTGGGACTGGTGGGGTTACACCGGAGCCGACTACGCGACCAAGAATGCCGTGCAGATCCAGACCTTGCGGGCGATGGTCGACGCCCTGGCGGCAGGAGCGAAATAAGCCAATCACGCTCGCTACCGGGCACCCAAGCTCGCGCCGCCAATCGCCTCCCGGACTTCCCGCGCGGCCGGTGCGTCGTGACGTCGTTGGAACAAGCGCCCCTCGCGTCGTTCGGGCTGCCGCTTGCGTCCAGCCGCTGCCGGCCTTAAACGACTCCGATCGACCGCCAGCCGAGAAACTCCCGTCAGCAAGAATGCCTTTGCGCTGAACGTTTGCTCTGTTTTCAGAAAATGCGTGGCGCAGTCAGCCCGCGCCCCCCCGAACGCAGGGCCGAGCACGGAGCTGATTGCGCGAGGGCTGCAGGGGTGTTGCGCAATGGGGTAGCTAGCGCCACACTGCACTGGCCTCGAGCAAATGCGCAATCTCGTGGCCGAGGGCGGCAAGCCGTTCATCGAGACCGGTTTCGCCACGCTTGATGGCTTCTTCGAGCGCGCGCGCGGACGTCATCAGCTCAAGCGCGCAGATAAAGCCGGCGTTGCTAACCAGCTTGTGCATGCGGCGCGAAGCTGATTCGCGGTCGCCGCTTGCCAGATCGTCGAAGGTGCGCTCGGCGATGTCGTGGTTGTCCTCTACAAACATCTGCAACAGGCTGATGAACATGTCGCGGTTGCGCCCCAGGCGCTTCGCAGCTGCCCGCCTGTCGATGCCAGGGATGTCCGGAAATTCGTCGTCGGGTTCCGCCTCCACCGGTCGCGCCTCGACTGATTGCGCGGCGCGATCTGGCTGACGCGGCTGCACCCATTTCAGCAAGAGTGTCGCCATCTGCTCAAGGTCCATCGGCTTGGGCAACAAGTCGTTGGCGCCTGCGGCGAGCGCTGCGCGTTGCTGTTCGGCGAGCACGCCCGCGGTGAAGGCAATGATCGGCAGTTCGGTCAGCCCCATTTCATCGCGTATCAGGCTGGTTGCAGTGAGGCCGTCCATGACCGGCATCTGCACATCCATCAGCACGGCATCGAAGCCGTCCGGGCGTGTACGGAGGAGCTCTATCGCCTGCTGGCCATCAGCCGCAAGCGTCACGGTTGCGCCCTCCAGCGCGAGTGCCCGTTCGACGAGATCCCGGTTCATCGCACTGTCGTCCACGACCATCAGGTGGACGCCTTGCAGGCGTGGCTCGACGGGCCCCGTAACCTGAATGGCGGGCTGCGTGTCCAGCTCATCCACTGTCGCACGCTGGAATGGCAGTTCGAACCAGAAGGTGCTGCCCTGCCCGAGCTCGCTTTCGGCGCCGATTTCTCCGCCCATGAGCTCCACGAGACGCTTGCTAATGGAGAGCCCCAGCCCCGTGCCGCCGAAACGGCGGCTGATGCCCACATCGGCCTGCGCAAAGGGGGCGAACAGACGGGTCAGCGCTTCGGGCGCAATACCAATACCGCAATCGCGCACTTCGAAGCGCAGTCGCACGGAAGTCGCATCGTTTGCAATCTGCCGAACTTTCACCGTGACCACGCCCCGCTCGGTGAACTTGATGGCATTGGCGCTCAAATTGAGCAGCACCTGCTCCAGGCGCAAGCCATCGCCGCGCAGTGGTGCCAGCGTCTCGGCGGGAGCATCTATGCGCAGCGTTAGCCCCTTGGCACGCGCGGCTTGCCCCATGAGGCTATCGAGACTGGCAAGCGGACTTTTCAGATCGAACACACGCGGCTCGATGCGTAATTGGCCCGCCTCGATTTTCGACAGATCGAGCACATCGTTGAGAATGGTCAGCAGCGACTGACCCGCATGCCGGATGCGACTGACCATATCGCGCTGGTTGTCGGTAAGCGTGTCGCGCGCCAGCACCTGTGCCAGGCCAAGCACGGCGTTCATCGGCGTACGGATCTCGTGGCTCATATGCGCAAGAAATTCGCTCTTCGATGCATTGGCTGCATCGGCATTCGCCATGGCCTGCTGCAACTGCTCTTCCATCTGGCGACGCGCCGTGATGTCCTCAACGAGGCACAGCTGGCGCGGCGCCTGCTCGCCCTCGACCGTCAAAGGCGCGGAAATAACGCTGACCCAGACCACACTGCCATCAGGGCGCAGGTAACGCTTGTTGATGCGGAAATCTGATATTTCACCGCCCGCCAACTGGGTCAGCTTGTCGAGCGTTGCGGGCAGATCTTCCGGATACGTGACCCGGTTAGAGTCCAGCCCCGGCATCTCCTCCGGCGCCAAGCCGACGATGTCGGCAAAATGCCGGTTGGCTTCAATCACGCGGCCACTGACGGCATCGACCAGCACCACGCCGAGCGGCGCCTGTTCAAAGATCACGCGGAAACGCGCTTCCGATGCCTGCTGGGCGCGTAGCGAAGCCAGCTCCTGGCGCTGGCGATCGCGGCGCCACACGAGGTGGCCAGCCGAATACAGCAGCAACAGCAGCAGTCCCGCCACCAGTGCCGTGGCCCAGGTCATCGTGCGGATACCAGCGTATGCCTCGTGCTCGTCGATTTCGGTCACCAGCAGCCAGGGCGTACCTCTCACGGCGGATGCATAGGCCAGCACCGCGTTGCCACGATAATCGTGCCCTCCGGTAATGATGCCGCGCTCGCCCCGCAAGGCCCTCGCGGCAGGCAAATGCGGCGTATCCAGAGGCAGGGTCAGGGCCAGCACGGTGCCATGGAGAAAACGCAGCGGTGTAACAAATCGCACGCCCCCCTCATCGCTGCGAACCAGGTAGGTCTCGGCGGTCTTGGTCGGCACGGGCCAGGATCCGACGAGGGGAAAGAGCGCCCGCCCCGCCTCCCACGTCAGGTACGCGACACCGAGCGGTACGCCGTCTTTCCCTCCAATGGGTGTCAATAGACCGAAATAAGCCTGATCGCTGCCATCCGGCCGGTGCAGATCGATGAACTCGACTCGAGGCCGACGCAAGATGTCCTGGATCAGAGCCTCATGCTCGCCATAACGCGCTTCGCCGACGACGGTGGCCTCGGCTCCGTGGGCATCGAATATGGCCACACCACTCCATCCGCGCGCCTGCATGATCTCTTGCATACGAAGACGCATGCGGTCCAGTGCCGGCCCGTCCTCGCGGTGACCCTCTATCAGCCACTGGTTAAGCAGTGTCCTGAGCTCCGCCTGGCCAGCAAAGTGCAGCTTCGCGTCAGTACGGATTTCAGCCAATCTGTCTTCGATCTGCTGGCGCTTCTGCTCGGAGATAACCTGCAGCGTGCGCTGAGTTTCACGGCGGATTTCCTCACCAAGGTACTGATAACCCATGGCCCCAAGACTCGCGACCAACACCGAAATGGCCAGCAGCGGCGCCGCAAATCGCAGCCACGGAAAAGAGTTTTTCAGCGAAGCTCGTAACGGAAAGTTGGGCGTAGAAGCGAGCGAATGCATATCAACCAAAACTCGGATGGAATTACAAATAAACCGCAAAACGCCGCCCGGATTATTAGCTTTTGGAGCCTGCAGGCATGGAGCGGGCGTGGGGACACTACTCTACCAAACCTGGCCCATTATTTCGGCCGCTCGTCAGTTAGCTGATGGAATTGCCCACCATCAATTTGATGTTTCCGAAATATGCCGACCCACGCCGTGTTGAATCGCACGGACCTTTCGGACCGCACTACACGTTTTGAACCCACGGATTGCATTGTCGGTGGGTAGATGAAATCGGGTCGTCGGCAGAAATAGCACGGTGCTTGGGTGGCGGTTTGCAAAGACCACTGATCAGCATCGCCTTTGACGCTCGCTCCTGTCACACACGCCTAGCCCCGAAAGCTGTCCGGGTGCACTCTCCTCTGCAAGGCCGCGCTTGGTCGCGGCATTACCTCTATCCTGCCTTGACAAATGACTTGAGCGTCGGGCCCGAAGAGCACTTCAAGCAATATCCACGATGAGTAAGTTGCCTTACCGCTGGCGTCGTTGCTGCCAAGGTGAAAGTCGTTCGCAAAGTGATGATGTATTGCATGGGCGAAACAGCCCGCTGACAGCAGGCGCCCAAGGGGCATTGTTCGCCCGATTACCGCAGCATTGAATTCGATTCGTATAACGACGCGATCTGCCAAGGAAGCTCATGTTCTCTATAGCCCCATTGGTCTTTAAAGGGTGCGTCTGGTCCATGAAACCGGAAGCGGATCCGATGAACTCGAACATTCGTGGCGGCATTCACACCGACAGGAAACGCCACAAACCCATGCGCAGAAAGGAAAACAGCCCTGTGACTGCTCACAGGGCTGTTCTTATTCTTGGGGCGACATACCGGGTTCGAACCGGCGACCACTGGAATCACAATCCGTTTTGGCGATTCGTGTTGCGCGACATTGGTCGCCAATACAAGGAATTGTTCTCGTCGTTCGACATTGAACAACAACATTTAGCTGTGGCATTGCCCCTTTGTTGCCACTTACGCCGGACGCGTTCTCGCTTGTGAGCAGACTTCCAGCCTCATTTCTACTCCTTAAGTTTTCATGGCATTGGCTTTTTGCTCAGCCCGAAGATTCGCTGAATATTGCACCCCAACCCAGCCATGCGCTCTGGTTCAAACCCGCCACCCTTTCTGGTCGAATTCGCGCCAGCTGCTTCGGCGCCGTTCCAGGAGGGCGCCCGATGGCGACCGGCGGCCTTCGGCCAGAAGCAGAGGTAAGAACTGCCGGACACGACCTGCCGCTTTTTCGGCTGAAGGAGCCTGATAAAAGCCTCGGTGGAGTTCGGTATGCACTCTCAGGACACAGGGCCGAGTTTGCCAGCTACGTCGGCGCACTTCGGCTTCGAGGCGGTGGCGAAGAATAACAAGCAAGAAGAAAGGGCGACAGGATTGCCCCCGTCGCCCTCACGCATTGCACAGTAAAAGGTTGCTGTTCTATGCAGTTTGATTTTTGCGTCCGCGGCGGGAGAGGCCGAGCCCGGCCAGACCGATCCCGAGCAGCGCCAGAGAAGCGGGTTCCGGCACTTGTTCTGCCAACAAGGTCTGACCGCGGGAACTCAGAGTGGCACCGGGAGCGAGGAAGATGTCGAACAGAAGAGTCATTGAATAAAAGCCGGGTGCGTCTATTGAGAAGGCGCCGGGAGTATAGGAGAACGCATCAACACCAACCCCCGTCGAGGTAAAGGTGACCGCTGGGGTAATCAGGGCTCCTGCACAATCAGTCGGGTTGGTGGCGCCTTGCTGATTGGTCGAACTGATGCAGTAACTCAGCGTGATGCTGGATGCGATGCCATTTGCGACGCCACCTAGCCAATTACCACTGGCCGTGGCAAAAGCCAAGTTGGCCCCGGGGCCAAAGCCGGTCGCACTCACAGCCACCACGTCGTGGACCCCTGTGGCATTACCGTTGACTACGTTCAGGGAGGAACTGTTCAGAACGTTGGTAGCCCCGGTCGTCGATATGTGCGTTGAACCCAGAAAAGTAATACCGCCAGCGGTGGTGTTGGCAAGTTGAAGTGTGCCCAGAGCGCCATTCGTGTCACCAGGTTGATTATCCTGAATCGTGGTAGGGCCGCTACCGTTCGCATCGAACGAAATTTGTAATATCGCTTGTGCGGGGTTTGATACACCCAGCGCAAGGACTGCAGAACTGGCGGCGAGCACCAGCGACTTTCTGATAAAGAGATTTTGCATTTTGCTTCTCCGATCAAAGTTTGACTCAAGGGGCTTAGTCAATCGTACTCGCACACCTGGAAGGGGCAAACGTCTTAACGCATCAACCGTGCCTGAAATTTATTTTCTCAACACTTCAATGACTTACGATTGTTTTGACAATCACTGAAATTCGAAGTGCAAGAAAAACCGACAGGCTCCCGCCAGCAAGCATGTGACCCCCTCCGAGCACTTCGGGCATCACACATTGGCCGCGTGAGATGGTGGGTTGCAGGGGCGCTAAGGGCTCGGCGTCGTTTCCTGCGTCCCGAGAACGCCGACCAATCTCTTGCACAAAGACGATTCCAGTCCCGGCTCTCCTGCAATCAACGATCTCATGGCTTGCTCGTTGATGTTCCGCCGCGGGGCTTCACCGCAATAAATTGGTGAGGCACTCGCAGTTGCCGAACACCTTTTCATCGACGACTTCGCCCAGCGTGGAACCCGCTACGCATCCAATAGCACCACCGATCAAGCCCCCAAGGAAAGCACCTAGCGATGCTTGTGGGCTCGATGCGCAAGGTCGCACTGGCTATCGACGTCCCTCGCCTTGAGCACCACCACTTCGCTGGCGTCCAGTCCCGCACCATAGGCCACAGCGAGTGCGGTCAAGTGCTTCAAATTGGCAAAGCGCCGGCCGTGCAGTGCTCGTCCGCGCTCGCTATCAATCGCGCGTTTCATCCTGTCCGTAAAACTCTCCTTCTCGGGGTCGGCCCTGCCACGGTAGAAGGTGATCTGGCGTACTGCCGCTCTCGCTGAATGACAAAGGCATTTATCTAGATGCACGCAGTCGCGCTGGTCGCAGATGAATTTGGTGGTGAGCTGCGCGCCATTGAGAACGAGCGGCATGTCGTCCTGACCGATGCGGTGCTCGTAAATGCGCCATAACGCGCAGAACAAAAACGTGCAGGATGGGAACTATCTGTACGAGCAGACGGGATTCATGTGCGCCTGCTGGTGTCGGCCGGCAATGGAAGCCGAAGTGGCTGCCGAGGCATTCAATCTCATCAACGAAAGCGTGAGTACCTGCGGTGACGGCTTCATGCGCCGGACATGCAGTCAGCAACTGGGGAGCGACGTCTGGTCCTTTTCTGGTCCATGTTTTCCGCACTCAACCTGCGGGCAGGCGGCAAGCCGGTGACGAAATGTACGCAGGCACGAAAGCCTTGAAACCTAAGCGCAAAAATGAAAACGGCCCCGTGATCTCTCACAGGGCCGCTCTAAATCTTGGGGCGACATACCGGGTTCGAACCGGTGACCACTGGAATCACAATCCAGTGCTCTACCAACTGAGCTAATGCCGCCATTGGCTAAATACCAACCACGTAAAACTGTGGCCTGCCCGAAGGGAATCGAACCCCTAACCTACGGCTTAGAAGGCCGTTGCTCTATCCAGTTGAGCTACGGGCAGATCTTTAAAAACCGCAAGCCGGGAAGTGATTCTTGGGATCCCGGTTGGCCTCGGGTAAAACTGGTCGGGGTGGAGGGATTCGAACTCTCGACATCTTGCTCCCAAAGCAAGCGCGCTACCGGGCTGCGCTACACCCCGACGAAGAGGCCGAATTCTATGTGAATCGATGCAATGCGTCAAACACTACACGCATCTTTTTTCACACGCCTCGCGCTTCGAGCCTTTTCACCTTGAAGCGCTCGAGAAATCCGCGAAGAAAGCGTAGCGAGCGGCCCGAGTCGAAGTGAGGAGCGGAGATGTACTTGAGTACGTTGAGCACCGCAGCTTCGAGATCGGCTTAGATGCCACCACCCGCAGTAGCTTTATTCGTACATTTCAGTGGTGATGGCCGTGGGGGCCGTGCACATGACCGTGGGTAAGCTCTTCGAGCGTCGCCTGGCGCACATCTGCCACGGTCACATCGAACAACAAGGCCATGCCCGCAAGGGGATGATTGCCGTCAACGACGACCTTGCCATCAGCAATGTCCGTGATGCGGAAAATCATGTCCTCTTCACCATCTTCACCGACGCGCTCGAAAGCCATGCCGACTTCGATGTTGTCCGGGAACAGCTTGGCCTCTTCGATCATGATCAGCTCTTCATCAATGTCGCCGAAGGCATCATCTGGCTGAAGCTTGATCTGTAGCTTGTCGCCAAGATTCTTGCCGTGCAGTTGCTCTTCAAGCAACGGGAAAATTCCATCGTAACCACCATGCAGGTAGACAAGTGGCTGAGCGCCGTCATCCACCACTTTGCCGTCTGTATCACGGACGGTGTAGTTAAGCGTTACGACGGTATTTTTGACGATCTCCATGATTACTCCTGGTCAGTTTTTTCAATAGTTGCAGCACCTCTGCCAGGTGTTCTCGCGTACCTGCATCGTGGAGAACGTGATGAATCACGCCGTCTCGCCCGATGATGAAGGTCGTACGTTGCACCGAAGCCTTTGGCACCCCACCGATCTCCTGTTGCTGCCAGACGCCGTATAAACGGCAGGCCTCGGCATCTTCATCGGAGAGCAGTCGCATGGACAGTCCGTGTTCGTCGCGGAAGTGGGCGTGCCGCAAACAATCGTCGAGACTCACTCCGATCACTTCGGCATCACAGTCGAGGAATTCCGATTCGTGATCGGAAAACGCGATGGCCTGACGCAAGCTCGATGGCATGCCATCGCGCGGATAGAAGTAGAGCACCACATTGTGACGGTTCAACGCATCAGCCAGATCGAACATTTCCATGTCCGCATCCGGCAGTGAAAACATCGGTGCGCGCGCTCCAACGGCGAGTTGGCTGTCCGTGCCATGCGGGACGGATTGTACGCCCAGGGGGCGAACTGGAGTATCACTGAAGCGTTCCATCAACCGGGCCATACTTGCTCTCCTTGGGTGCAGCTTTATCGGTACTTCGACGAGGCCATACTGTTTGGATAGTCAACGGCGGCGAGCTTCACAAGTTGATCATGGGTGGAATACACAATCGTTCACGGTTTGCGTACCAGCCATGAAAATACCGTGCGGCTTGTCACCCCCGCTCGCGGCATGCCTGTCAGCCGGTTTAAGGTGCGCGCTTCAGCGCAAACACACCTTGCGCACCTGCACCATGTCAGTGTCGCCCGTCAGCACTTTTTCAATGCCGTCCTGACGCAAGGTGCGCATGCCGTCGTCCATCGCCGAGAGCATCAGCTCTGACACCAACGCACGTGTCTGGATGAGACGCTTGGCTGCGTCGGTGCCGAGCATGAGTTCATGCAGGCCGACACGGCCGCGATAGCCGGTGCTGTTGCACTCGGCACAACCGACAGCACGCTTGAGCGTAAAACGCCCCTGCTCATCGGCAAAGCGTTCAAGCCAGTCGTCCATGATCAACTTGCGCGCAGCGGCAGGATCGGCCGCAAAACGCTTTGAGTGACGCAGGTCTTCGCAGTACTCATCGAGCAGGACGGCAATTTCCTGCTCGCTGGCCTGATGTGTTTCACCGCAGCTCTTACAGACGCGACGCGCAAGGCGCTGCGCGAGCACGCCAAGCAGGGCGTCTGCAAAATTGAACGGATCCATGCCCATGTCGAGCAGACGTACGATGGATTCGGGTGCGCTGTTGGTGTGCAGCGTTGAGAACACGAGGTGACCGGTAAGCGAGGCTTCGAGACCGATGGTGACGGTCTCGATGTCGCGCATTTCACCAACCATTATGACATCCGGGTCAGCGCGCAAGAATGCGCGCATCACGGTCGGAAAATCGAGCCCCGCCTTGCGATTGACCTGCACCTGACGCAGGCCCTTCTGCGTGATTTCCACCGGATCTTCGGCGGTCCAGATTTTCGTGTCAGGCGTGTTGATGTACTTGAGGATCGAGTGCAGCGTCGTTGTCTTGCCCGAGCCTGTCGGACCACACACAAAAAAGATACCATAGGGCTTGCCGACGGTTTCCTTCAGGCGCGTCAGGTTGTGATCTGACAACGCGAGAGATTCGAGCGGTAGCGGCTCACCTTGGGCCAGCACGCGCATGACCACATCTTCCATGCCACCCGCGGTAGGTATTGTGGCGACGCGCAATTCGATATCGAGCGGGCCGTACTTGCGGAACTTGATCTTGCCGTCCTGCGGCTTGCGACGCTCGGAGCTGTCCAGATCACACATGATCTTGATGCGCGCCACCATGGCATTGCGGTAGCTGGCGGGCACCTCGATATAGGGACTCAGCGCGCCATCCTTGCGGAAGCGCACCAGCGTCTTTTCCTTGCCGGGGCGCGGCTCGATGTGGATGTCCGATGCGCCCTGCCGATGCGCGTCGACAATGATGCGATTGACCAGCTTGACGAGTTCGTTGTCGGCCGCCGCGTTCAGATCTTCACTATTCGGCGTGCCTTCGTCATCGGTAAGATCCGACAGCAGATCGCCCATCGAGAAGTCGTCGGCAAGCTGATCAAAGAACTGGGTAACGGTCTGATCAAATTCGACCTGAGTGCACACGCGATAGACCAGCTTGAGGTGCTGGAAGACGTTTTGGGCTACGCGCGAGCCCATTACGCTCTCCGGGTCCACCGCAAGAATCAGGACACCTTCGGTATTTTCTTCGAGGGGCAACCAGCCGCTTTTGACTGCGTATTCGCGCTTGATATTGCGCAGCAGATCCATGGGGCGAATGCGATTGGGCTTGAATATCTCATAAGGCACACCGTAAAAGCGCGCCATCGAATCACCAAGCTCTGGCACGGTGCAATTGAACTCTTCAATGAGGTAGCGCTCCAGCGACACGCCACGCTGGCGTGCCTTTTCGCCAAGATCTTCCAGGTTCTGCCCGGCCAGCTTGCCTTCACGTACCAGGAAATCGTATTTCGAACGCAGCGGCACTTCAGCGTGCAGGCGCTGGGCAAACGCGATGGACAGCGTCTGCGCCAGTGCCAGCACACCCTCCTCTTCTATCGTGGAGAAGGGCTGGCCGTCGGCGGTGTTGATGAGTTGAACCGCACCGATCAGTTCGTCCTGCTCCGAGTCAACGAGCGGCACAACCAGCATCTGCTTGCAGCGAAAACCACTACGCTCGTCCACCTCGTGACGGAACTGCAACTCGGGGGAAATACCTGCCAGCTCGGCGTCGTCATAGACATCACGGATGTTCAACAGCTGCCGACGATTCGCCACGAAACCCGCCACGCTCTTGTCCGAGATCGGCAGGCGTATCGAACGTGTCACTTGCAGGCCGGTCTTCACGCGCGAACTGATGCTGGTCTTCGACTCATCGACGACGTAGATCGTCAGACGCTCAGCACCGAACAGCGCACATATCTCGTTGGACACCTCGGCGATGATCTCGTCGATATTGCCTGTTTCATGCACCCGCGCAGTCAGCGTTTGCAGGCCCTTGAAGAAGGCCAGGCGTCGCGCCATCGCGTTGCTCTTGGGGATTGCACTCATTTCGTCTCCAGACTGACATTCAGCGACCGCGATGACCGGTCTCTGAGTGAAACGAGAATACGGCCACTACGCCCTTGCAGGCGTGTAATAAGTTGTATCGGCAGATATGCAGAAATTTTCAGAACGCAGCAATGCGCCCGAAGCAGCGATCAGAGCGAAAAAGTCTGGTCGTTGTGGAGCAAGCCGGGCTGCAAACGGACGAACCCGGTCTTCAGTTCGGCGCTGATCTGCTCTACCAGGCCCGGCTTAAGGTGAGTCACGAACACTTCGGGCTCGACCGTAAGGCGGCTCAACAGCACGCGCAGCATGCTCGGACAGAGATGTCGCGCAGCCAGCGCCAGATCATGCTGTGCGTCAGGGAAGGCGGTTTCGACGATGAAATAGCGCAGATCAGCCATCGCGTTAAGGGCTTCGATCAGCGCGTCGCACAGGGTCGTATCGCCGGAGAACACCAGACTGCCTGTGGCGCCCGCAAGGCGGTAACCCACGGCCGGCACGGCATGCAGGGCAGGTACGGCCGCGATGCGGCGCTTGCCCAGAGTGATCGTCTCACCAACAGTCAATGACTGCAGGCGCAGGAATGGATGGTCCCGATCGGGGATCGCGGTGAAGTCGGGCCATACCAGCCAGTTGAAGATATGCGAACGCAGGATGCGCACCGTCTCTTCCGTCGCGTGCACGGTAATCGGCCGCGTGCGGAAGTCCCCGACTGTATCGACCAGCAAGGGCAGCAAGGCGATGTGGTCGAGATGGGAATGCGTGATGAAGATGTGATCAATCTTCAGCAACTGCTCGAACGACAGCGCAGCCGCACCTGTGCCACAGTCGATCAGAATGTCATCGTCGACCAGCAGCGAAGTGGTGCGGTTGGTCAGACCACCGATACCACCGCTACAGCCGAGAACGCGGATATCCATGCGGGCGCGTATGGGTAATGAGGGGTCAGAACCGGATTCGGCTCGCGCTCAACTCAGCGGCCGCAGATAGAAGCCCATCTTGACGCCAGCAATCTCGATCACATCCTGATCGCTGAGCAGATGCGCCTGCGCATCCAGCTGGCGGCCATTGAGAATCGGGAAGCTGTCACCTTCAACGTGCGTCAGGAAGTAGCCATGTGGGCGGCGCGTAATGACTGCCACCTGTGAGCCGGGCTTGCCGAGCGTTGTCAGGGACTTGGAAAGCTCGAGCTCGCGGCCGGCATTGCGGCCTGAGAGTATCTGCACCATGCCCATCGATTCGTTTTTTGGGCTGCCATCCGGAGGCGCCCAACCCGTCGTCGAAGAAGCGTCCGTCACCGAAGTCTCGACGCCGAAGCCCACCATCGTTTCGGTGTGCCCACGCGGTGCACTGCTCAACTTCGCCGCGTCAGGCGAAGCCACGAAAGCCTTTTCAAACGTGCTGCCGGCAGCGAATTCCGGCGTGTCCTTGATGAATTTTAGGCGGTACTTGCCGAGCTCGATGACATCGCCATCCTTGAGCACGTGCTTCTTGACCGGCTGGCTATTGCAATAGGTGCCGTTGGTACTGTTGAGGTCTTCGAGAAAAGCATCGTTGAGAATGCACACGATCAGCGCGTGCTCGCCACTGATCGCCAGATTGTCTATCTGGATGTCATTGTGCGGCTTGCGGCCAATGGTCGTGCGCTCCTTGGTCAACATGATTTCCTTGAGCACCAGACCATCCATGCTAAGAACCAGCTTCGCCATCATTTCCCCAAGCTAAAAAGCCAATATCCGCTTACTTCAGCGTCGGTATATCTCTGCGGCAACGTCGACCAGCGCTGCCATGAGCCGTCAGTCGATCCGCCTAGTATGGCAAAGTCTGCCCAAGACCGGATAGTTTCGCCCGCTCCAGCAAGGCTGCACCCAACACGACATCCTGAATCGCCAGGCCCTGCGACTCGAACAAGCTTACGTCCGTGTCCGATTGCCGACCCGGACGGAAACCGGCCAGAAGCTCGCCCAACTCGACCAGCTTGCGTGTCGTGAAGCGCCCTTTTTCAAGCCCGGGCACAATATCGCCCGCCTCCAGCAAGGCCGTTTCACGACTATCCACGCAGATCAGATCAGCACGATTTACAGCAGTTTCATCCAGTTCGCGACGTGCCAGCGAGTTCGAGCCCATCGCATTGACATGCACACCATCAGCCAGCCATGCGCCTTGAAGCACAGGCGACGATGCAGTCGTAGCTGTTACCACAATGTCACTGCCACGCACGGCCAGCTCTGCTGACTCTACGGCTTCGACGCGCACACCGGATTCGACAGTCATGTCGGCACAGAATTGCTGCAACTTGTCAGGACGCCGTGCAAAAACCTTGAAATGCGTCAGGTCGCGCACCGCCGCAAGTGCAAGCATCTGGCCACGTGCCTGCCAGCCTGCGCCAATGATACCTGCCACCCGGGCATCGGGTCGTGACAAACAACGCGCCGCGAGTCCGCCCGCGGCTCCCGTTCGCATCATTCCAAGCAGATCAGCCTCAATAACCGCCAGCGGCTCGCCCGAATCGGCCCTGAACAAATGTAGTAAGAAGCGCGCGCCGGCCGCCGAAGTCGTATAGGCCTTGTAGCCCATCACCCCACCAGCGGGCCAGGCCGCCTGCAACAGGTGCTGCATGGCCCCGCTACCCCGCACCCGGCGGCGCGGCACGTCACTGGCCTCACCACGCGCCAGCGTCGCATGCGCCGTCTCGACAGCCTTGAGTGCAAGCGGCATGTCGAGCAGGCGCGCTACATCTGCTTCGGTGAGATAGATGGCCATCGCGTCGTGCGTGTCAGTTTCAGGGTTTGGCTTGCTCGCCCGATCTGGACAGCTTCAAGCGCCCCAATGCAAGCACCAGCAACGCGCCGCCCACGGCAAGCGCGTAGTGCACGGTGCTCGTCACCGGCATGACGAACTCCTCGAACTTCTGCTCGGCGCCAAGCATTTCACCAGCGATCCAGCCCAGCAGCATCGCCCCCAGCGTGATGATGATGGGGAAGCGTTCCATGAGTTTGAGCACGATATTGCTGCCGAAGATCACGATCGGAATCGATAGGGCCAGACCGATGATCAACAGCACCAGCTTTGCCTCGGCTGGCGCCGCATCGGCAGCAGCGGCAACCGCCAGTACATTATCGAGGCTCATCACCAAGTCTGCGATCAGGATGGTCTTGATGGCCTCCAGCAGCGAGGAGGACTGCTTGATGTCTGCGGCGTCGTCCTCGTCTTTGAGCAGTTGCACGCCGACGTACACCAGCAGCACAGCACCAACAAGTTTGAGCCAAGGCCACTGCAGCATCTGCACCGCAAAAATCGTCAGGATCACGCGCATGACGATGGCGGCGACCGAACCCCAGATCACAGCCTGCTTTTGTTGCACGGGTTGCAGCGACCGGGCTGCCAATGCGATGACGACCGCATTGTCGCCGGAAAGAAGAATATTGACCCAGATGATCTTGGCGAGGCCAAGCCAGAAGGTACTTTGCGAAAGCATTTCCACGAGAATTTCCTTAGTTCTGCAGTGACGGGTCGAGCATCACTGATCCAGCAAAGACACAAAACAAAAACAAGAAACAAAAACGGGCAGCCACAGCTGCCCGTTCTCGAACCACATGCAGCTTAGAGCAGGCCCTTTAGCAGCTTGGCCATTTCCGATGGATTGCGCGTCACGGTGAAACCACAGGCATCCATGATCTCCAGCTTCGCGTCAGCGGTATCAGCACCGCCAGAGATCAACGCACCGGCATGACCCATGCGCTTACCCGCGGGTGCAGTGACGCCAGCGATGAAACCAACAATCGGCTTCTTCATGTTGTCCTTGCACCACAACGCAGCTTCAGCCTCGTCCGGACCACCGATTTCGCCGATCATGATGACGGCATCGGTTTCAGGATCGTCGTTGAAAGCCTTCATCACGTCGATGTGCTTCAGACCGTTGATAGGGTCACCACCGATACCGACGGCGGAGGACTGGCCCAGACCGATTTCGGTCAGCTGAGCGACAGCTTCGTACGTCAGCGTGCCGGAACGCGATACGACACCGATACGGCCCTTGCGGTGAATGTGACCCGGCATGATGCCGATCTTGATTTCGTCTGGCGTGATCAAGCCTGGGCAGTTCGGGCCAAGCAACAGGGTCTTCTTGCCACCAGCCGCTTCCTTGGCCTTCATCTTGTTGCGAACCAACAGCATGTCACGAACAGGAATTCCTTCTGTGATGCAGATCACGAAATCCAGATCTGCCTCGACTGCTTCCCAGATTGCGTCCGCGGCACCAGCCGGTGGTACGTAGATTACGGAAACGGTGGCCCCAGTCGTGCTAGCGGCTTCCTTCACGGAACCGAAAATCGGAATATTGAAGATGGACTCGCCAGCCTTCTTCGGATTCACGCCGGCAACGAAACAATTCTTGCCGTTCGCGTACTCCTGGCACTTCTCGGTATGGAACTGACCGGTCTTTCCCGTGATGCCCTGGGTAATAACCTTGGTATCTTTGTTGATGAAAATCGACATTTATTGAGCTCCTGGCCTGTGGCTTACTTGGTTGCCACGGCGGCAACAATCTTCTGGGCGGCTTCTGCCATGGTGTCGGCAGCGATGATGGGGAGACCGGACTCGGCAAGAATCTTCTTGCCCAGATCTTCGTTCGTTCCCTTCATGCGCACCACCAACGGCACAGACAGCTTCACTTCACGTGCGGCGGAAACCACGCCATTAGCAATGGTGTCGCACTTCATGATGCCGCCGAAGATGTTGACCAGAATGCCGGTCACGGCGGGGTTCTTGAGCATGATCTTGAAGGCTTCGGTCACCTTCTCGGTCGTAGCGCCACCGCCGACGTCGAGGAAGTTGGCCGGCTCGCCGCCGAACAGCTTGATGGTGTCCATGGTCGCCATGGCCAGACCGGCGCCATTCACCAGACAGCCGATGTTGCCATCGAGCGAGATGTAGGCCAGATCAAACTTGGAGGCTTCGATTTCAGCCGGATCTTCTTCTTCCAGATCGCGCAGTTCAACGATCTCAGGATGACGGAACAGCGCATTGCTGTCGAAGTCGAACTTGGCGTCCAGCGCCTTGATGTTGCCGTTGCCTTCAAGAATCAGCGGGTTGATTTCCGCCAGCGAAGCATCGGTTTCCATGTAGCAGGTGTAGAGCTTCTTGAAGGTGTCGACAGCCTTGTCGATCGAACCTTCAGGCACGCCGATACCCTTGGCTAGTTCGATGCCTTGCGCATCGGTCAGGCCGGTCGCCGGATCGACGAAGATCTTGATGATCTTCTCGGGCGTGTTGTGTGCAACTTCCTCGATGTCCATGCCGCCTTCGGAAGACGCCATGATGGCAACCTTCTGCGAAGCGCGGTCGGTCAGCGCGGCAACGTAGTATTCCTTCTTGATGTCGGCGCCTTCTTCAATCATCAGGCGGCGAACCTTCTGGCCTTCAGGGCCGGTCTGGTGCGTGATGAGTTGCATGCCGAGAATCTCGCCAGCAATCTTCTTCACTTCATCCTTGGAGCGAGCCAGCTTCACGCCGCCACCCTTGCCACGACCACCGGCGTGAATCTGGGCTTTGACCACCCAGATCGAGCCACCAAGCGAGTCCGCTGCTGCGACCGCTTCATCAACGCTGAAACAGGCGATGCCCCGCGGGGTCACAACGCCGAACTTACGCAAAATCTCTTTTGCCTGGTACTCATGAATTTTCATGTTTGCCCTTAATTTGCGCTTGGCACGAACCGCCCACCCACGTGGCGGTCAACACGCACGGATTAGTCACTTTGATTTTTTGTCGATCACCCGGACCGTTCCGCCCCAGAAAACAGCGCAGGGCCTGAACACGACACGCAGCTTCTTAGGGGGAAGGCTGAATTGGCGCAGCGGCAGGATGAGCCGCGTATTGTACCCAAAGGCATGCTGTTACGCACAAAGAACGCCATTCCGACCAGGCTCTACGGCCCTGCTGCAAGCGCGAAATACAAAGAACGTGGCACTAGCACCGCCTATTCACGGCTTGCGGGCGACTTGCGTCGCTTAAAATCGCGCTTACATGACGAAATTCGCCCGAATCCGCATGCCCGCTTCGGCCTGCTCCAGACAGGTCAGCCCCCGTGCCAGCAAGGCCTCTGGCCTTGCGCGGACGCTACTACCCGCCCTGCTGGGCGGGGCGCTCTTACAGGTGGCCCTCCCGGCAACGGCAATCAGTCTCGGCGAAGTTCAGACCAGTAGCCGGATCGGCGACGTTCTGCAGGTTCGTGTCCCGCTATCGGCAAATGCGGATGACAACGTCACTGCGGATTGCATCCACCTCGAAGGTCCGCGCGGCGACAGCAGCGACGACCTGCCCTGGTTACGCGCCGGACGTTTGCGCCTCACGACCCAAGCCAATGGTCAGCAAACCTTGCTGATCACCTCACTGCAGTCGGTACAGTCCCCGATCATCATGCTGGCGGTACGCGTCGACTGTAATGCCACGCTCCGCCGCGAATACACGCTGCTGCTCAATCCGCCCGGCACCGCAGAAGCAAACCCTGCTGTTTTACCACCAGCGTCCCTGCCGAACACCGGCAACACATGGCGCACGGCGCGGGGCGAGAGCGTGCAAAGCATCGGCCGAAGTCTGTTCCCCGCTGACAAAAACCTGCAATCCCGCTACGTGATGCTGCTACGCCAGCGCAATGCCGACAAGCTGCAAGGGATCAGCGATGCAACGCCCCTACCCGTCGGCACAGAACTCAGCGTGCCCGACACCAGTGAATTGAATAACGCGCCTGTCGCCACGACGCCGGCATGGCGCACACGAGCCGCCCGCCCTGCGGCTGAACCGACGCAGGCCATGAGCAGCAACTCCAGCCCCTCGATAGCACCGCACAAGTCACGTACAGGACCTCCTCGTGAGCGCCTGATCATCGGCGGGGAGGAGCGCGCGGGCCTGCAAATGGCAACAGATCTATCGGGACGCAAGGAGCTTTCCGAGGCTGACCGAAACCAATTACGCACTGAAATGCAGCTGATCGCTTCGCTGGACGACAAGATCGCCACTCAGCTGGAGCTGAGCGAAAAGCTGCGCCAACTTGAAGCCTTGCAGGCGAAGCTGCAATCCGATGTGCAGGGACTGGAAACTCGCATCCGCGTGCAACAACAAGCCACTCTGCAAGGCGCCTCGGCACCGGTAGCCGCACAGCCGCTCCCGGCCAATGCGCCCCCCATCCAGTCTGCAGCCAGGACAAACCAGATCACCGCACTTTCTGCCTGGCAAGACTGGAGGCTGCCAGCCGGCGGCATCGCCGCCCTGCTTCTGCTGCTCACGATCTGGCGTCGCCGCAGGAACGGCCATGCGGAGAGCACCATAGAGGAGGTCGCTAAACTCACCTCCGGAACCGGCACGCCGCCTGCGGGCCAGCCTGCCGACGACCTGTTCGAGCCACTCTCCGAGGAAGACATCTGGCCCGATGCGAGCACCCTCAAACGGCCGGCTGGCGCCAATACGGGCACCGGGCTACCCGATTTTTCCGAACTGGGACCAACATCCATCCTGCATATCGATGAAGATGTCGAAGAGCACAACTCGGCAGTCGAACTTGCCGAGATCATGATGTCCTTCGGTCGCGTGCAGGGGGCAGCGCAAACACTGGCAGACTTTATCCGCGCCAACCCCAAGCAGGCAGTCAAACCTTGGGTGAAACTGCTTGAAGTCTACAAAACTGCCAATATGCGCACGGAGTTCGATGCGCTCACTTCACAGCTCAACAAGACCTTCAACGTCAAGCCGGTGACCTGGGACGATTTCGATGTCGCCCTGCGCGCTCCGGAATCACTTGAGAACATTGCCCACCTGTCGCAAAAGGTGTGCGAGCTATGGGGCAAGCGCGAGTGCCAAGCGTTCCTGCATGGTTTGCTGCGAGACAATCGCCAGGGCACGCGCCAAGGCTTTCCACTGGCCATCGTCGATGAAATCCTGCTACTGCTGGCAATCCTTGAGTCTCACCTCGGTCATTACAAGTACGACGTCGAACCGGATCCTCAGCCTGTCCCCGAACCAACCTCACCAACCATGACCACACCGGGCGTGCCACGTACAGTGCCCCCGATCTTTCCTCCGACACTGTCTGCTCCGGCGCCGGCAGCCATCCCTGCACGCGCGCACGAACGATCGGCACTCGACTTTGACATAGGCAAGAGTGATTTCGACCTGGGCCTCGACACCGAAGACCTGACGCGCACCCTGCACATCAATCTGGACGACCTGCCCGACTCATCGACGCAGACCGATCCCTCGCCACGCAAAGCTGAAGAGACTTGATACAGCCCGCGGCGCACAAGGCTACACGGGGTTGTCCAGATCGATGAAGTGCACCTCAAGCCCGAAGCACGCAGCTAGATGTTCGCCGAGCGCCGCAATGCCATAGCGCTCCGTCGCGTGGTGCCCGGCAGCCAGATAGGCCACCCCGCTTTCGCGCGCCAGATGCACCGTCGGTTCCGATATCTCGCCCGAAATGTATAGATCCACGCCAGCAAGAATCGCTTGCTCGAAACTGCCTTGTGCGCCTCCCGTGCACCATCCGATGCGTTTGACATGACGTTCAACGTCACCGATCAGCAGGGGCTCGCGTCCAAGGCCCACGGCAACGTCGCTGGCAAACGCACAGGCGGTTGTTGGCAGTGCCGGCTCACCGAGAAAGATCAGATCGTTTTCGCCGCAGCGACCAGTGGTTTTCCAACCGAGCTTCTTGGCCAGCTGGGCGTTGTTGCCCAACTCCGGATGCAAGTCGAGCGGCAGATGGTAACCAAACAGGTTGATGTCATGCGCCAGTAGTTTTGCCATACGCGCCTTGCGAAAACCGGTGACGCGCCCATCCTCTCCACGCCAGAACCAGCCGTGGTGCACGAGAATGGCATCGGCCTGCAGCGCCGCAGCCTGCTCAACCAGCGCCAGGCAGGCAGTTACGCCGCAGACGATGCGGCGCACTTCGTCCCTGCCTTCCACCTGCAGACCGTTTGGGCAATAATCCTTCACATGCCCGCATTCCAGCAGGCCATCCAGATAGGTTTGCAGCTCCTGTCTTTTCACAACGCGTTTCCCTTTCGGCCTTTTTTGCCCGGCATTCCTACATGCAACGACTGTGGTTGATCTTCGCACAAACCGTTACCGTCGCGCTGGCAGTGCTGTTCGTCATCTCCACGCTCAGACCGGAATGGTTACCGGGCAAGACTGCGCCTGCCTCCCCCACGATCAGCGTCCTTCCTGCCAATCCGGTCGGTGCAGCCCCCCTACCCATCACGGCAGCGGGTTATGGCGAAGCGGCACGCGTTGCGCTGCCATCGGTCGTGCACATCTTTACCAGCAAGGATGTGCGCACGCCGCGTCACCCCTTCATGGACGACCCGCTATTCCGCCACTTCTTCGGTGACAACTCCGACGGCGGACAACAACGCCGCAGCTCCGGGCTCGGCTCGGGTGTGGTGGTCAGCCCCGAGGGCTACATCCTTACTAATAATCACGTCGTCGAAGCCGCCGACGAAATTGAAGTGGCCCTGCAGGACGGACGCAAGATACCGGCCAAGATCGTCGGTCGCGACGCTGAAAGCGATCTGGCCGTACTGCGCATTGACGCTCGCAGTCCGCTACCCGCCATTACCTTTGCAAATAGCGACGCCCTCCATGTTGGCGACATAGTACTGGCCATCGGCAATCCCTTCGGTGTGGGGCAGACCGTCACCATGGGTATCGTCAGTGCCCTTGGGCGCTCACATCTCGGTATCAATACTTTCGAGAATTTCATCCAGACCGACGCAGCCATCAACCCCGGCAATTCGGGTGGAGCGCTGGTGGATGCTCAAGGCCGGCTGGTCGGTATCAATACCGCCATCTACTCACGTTCCGGCGGCTCGCTCGGCATCGGTTTCGCCATCCCGGCAACCGGGGCGCGCAAGATCATGGACGAAATCATCCGAAGCGGAGGTGTAACGCGCGGCTGGGTCGGAGTGGAAGTGCAAGAGATCACGCCAGAGTTGGCCTCGTCCTTCAAGCTGCCGCCGCAAGGCGCGTTGATTGCCGGCGTGGCGCGCAACAGCCCAGCAGACAAGGCCGGCGTGCAACCAGGTGATGCGCTGGTATCAGTCGATGGCCAAGCCATCAGCAATCCACAAAGCATGCTGGAACATATTGCCTCACAGCAGCCAGGCAAATCAGTTCACTTCGGGTTCATTCGCCGTGGCCAAGCGCTTGACCTGAGCATTGAGGTCGGCCGCCGACCAGCACCGGACCCGCGGAGCGCTGCAGAGTAGTCGCTTAGTCAACGATCAAACGCTTGCCAAGACTCACGACCTCATCTTGCACGTAGCCAAGTCTGGCGTAGAACGCGATCACCGCTGCGTTCGACGAGCGAATCTGTAGATTGAGCTTGGGGCAGCCGCGCTCGGTCAGCAGTCGCTCTGCCTCGGCAACAATCTGTCGGCCAAATGAGCGATTGCGACAAGCAGGCGCGACGGCAAGATAGTTGAGCCAACCACGATGGCCTTCATAGCCCGCCATGACGGTGGCTACCAGCTCGCCGCCCTCCTCTCCGACAAGAAACATCTCCGGCTGGTGGCTAAGCTTACGAAGAATGTCCTTGCGCGGATCGTTCCACGGGCGAACCAGATCGCATGCAGTCCACAATGCAATAACGGAGGCCTCGTCGGAGGCTCGGAATGCCCTGATCTGCATACCTGCGGGCCGGATCAGGCTGACGCCTCTCCCGTGGCTTGCTTGCGGCTCATGACTGCCGCTATCAGCAAGCCCACCTCATACAGCACACACATCGGCAAGGCCAGCATGATCTGTGAGGTCACATCCGGTGGCGTCACGACGGCCGCCACCACGAAGGCGCCGACGATCACGTATCGCCGTGCCTCGCGCAGTTGCTTGACCGTGACAAGACCTGTCTTGACCAGCAACAGTACGATGATGGGCACTTCGAAGGTCACACCAAACGCCAGGAACATGGTCATCACGAAAGACAGGTATTGCTCGATGTCCGGCGCGACGGTGATGCTCTTCGGTGCAAACGTGGCGATGAAATGGAAGACCGTCTGGAAGACGAAGAAATAACAGAAAGCCATGCCGGTAATGAACAACAGCGTACCGCCCACAACCATCGGCAATGCAAAGCGGCGCTCATGCGCATACAGCCCTGGCGCAACAAAGGCCCAAGCCTGATACAGCACTACCGGCAAGGCGATGACGAAGGCCGCCATCAAGGTAATTTTTACAGGCACGAAGAACGGAGTGATGACGCCCGTGGCGATCATCTTCGTGCCTTCCGGCAGGCTCTGCAGCATGGGGGCCGCCAGCAGGTCATAGATGTTACTGGCCCAGGGCATCAAGCACAGAAACACAACAATGATCGCGGCGACAGCGCGAATCAGGCGGTTGCGCAGCTCAACGAGGTGCGACAGAAAGGAGTCTTCAAGAAACGCCACGACTCAGTGTTTTTCCGGTAATTGGCTGGACGCCGCAACAGGCGCGCCGAACAGATCCATCTGATTAGGATCGACGGGGTCTTCAACAGGGACTTCTATCGGCGCTTCGATTGCGGACTCTGGCGCACTGTCCGGGGAAGCAACATCGCTTCCAAGCATTGGTGCGGCAGGTTCGGACACTTCAGAATCAGCCGCAGGCACTATGGGCGAATCGGCAAGCTGATGCGTTTCGAGGTGCATATCAGGTGATGCGATCAACTGATGCACTTCGGACTCGATACCAGCGACCTGCTCACGGATCGAAGCCTCCAGGCTGCGCGCGGAATCCTTTACTTCGTCCGACATGCGCTGCAGATCAGCGATTTCCATCTCGCGACTGATGTCGGATTTCACGTCCGATACGTAACGCCGCAAGCGCCCCATGAGATGCCCTGTCGTGCGTGCAACACGCGGCAATTGCTCAGGGCCAATGACAATGAGTGCCACCAGACCGATTACACCGAGTTCCGAAAAACCGACATCAAACATCTCGAAGACCTGGAAAAAACGAAGGTGCTTGAAAAGACGAAGGGCGCTCTGTTAGCGCCCCCCTCGCTACAGAAGACCGCAGATCAGGACTTCTTCTCGCGTGCTTCGGCGTCGACAGTCTGGCCGACTTGCTGCGCAGATGGCGCCGCCGCGTCGGAGCCGTCCTTCATCCCCTGCTTGAAGCCCTTAATGGCCCCACCCAGATCTTCACCGATGTTGCGTAGCTTCTTCGTGCCGAAAATCAGCAAGACAATGACCAGAACAATCAGCCAGTGAGTGACGCTTGATAAACCCATAACAGCTCTCCTTAATACTTGAGCATGGCTGGCAGGGTCTTGTCCCCGCCCAGCACGTGAATGTGAAGATGATACACCTCTTGTCCGCCCACCCTGCCGGTGTTGATGATGGTACGGAAACCACCGTGACTGCCCTGCTCTGCGGCGATTTGCGGCGCCAGCGCCAGCATCTTGCCAAGCAGTGGAATATCGTCTTCCTGTGTCTGCGTCAGGTTGTCAATGTGACGCTTGGGAATGATCTGGACGTGCAGCGGCGCCTGTGGATGGATGTCACGAAACGCAATGACTTCGTCATCTTCGTAAACTTTGCTGCTCGGAATCTCGCCACTCACAATACGGCAGAACACGCAGTCGCTCATTTCTAGGTCCTCGCGGCTTTTTCGTCAATTCCCGAAATACCTTCACGACGACGCAACTCGGCGAGCACATCATCTGCAGATAAGCCGAACTGCGCCAACAAGATCATCGAGTGGAACCACAGATCGCTCACCTCATAAACGATATGACGAAGGTCACCATCCTTGGCTGCCATGATCGTTTCCGCGGCTTCCTCGGCAACCTTCTTGCAAATCGCGTCGGTCCCTTTGGCGTAGAGCTTGGCCACATACGAAGACTCGGCAGGCGCAGTCTTGCGCTGGGCAAGTGTCGCAGATAAACGTTGCAGAATTTCGGTGTCGATCATTCGAGCTGCCCCTTGTCATCACCCGCAGCGTGCGGCGCAGAGTGCCCATAAATCGATGCTGGGTCCTTGAGAACCGGATCAACAGCCTCCCAGCCATGGTTTCCAAGGTATTTCTGGAAGAAGCAGCTGCGCCGCCCGGTGTGACAGGCGATGTCACCCACCTGCTCGATACGCAGCAACACCACGTCGTTATCGCAATCGAGGCGAATTTCGTGCACTTTCTGAATGTGGCCCGACTCCTCGCCCTTGTGCCACAGCTTGCGGCGCGAACGTGACCAGTACACGGCTTCGTTAGTCGTGGCCGTGGTTTCCAGCGCTTCGCGGTTCATCCACGCGAACATCAGCACTTCACCGGTGACGTGATCCTGCGCAATCACCGGCACCAGGCCCTGATCGTCCCACGCAACCTTGTTGAGCCAGCTCATAACCTCACCTCGATACCGCGCTCACGCATGAACTCTTTGGCTTCACGCACCGTGTGCTCGCCGTAGTGAAAAATGCTGGCCGCCAGTACGGCATCGGCGCGGCCCTGTTGCACGCCATCGGCAAGGTGGGCCAAGGATCCAACACCACCGCTGGCAATCACCGGAATCTTTACAGCATCGGAAATGGCGCGCGTCAGGGCCAGATCGAAACCGCTCTTGGTGCCATCACGATCCATACTGGTAAGCAGGATTTCGCCAGCCCCCAGCAACTCGACCTGCCTGGCCCATTCGATGGCATCCAGACCGACATTCTTGCGTCCGCCGTGGGTAAAAACCTCCCACTTTCCCGGCGAGGTTTGCTTGGCATCAATGGCCACCACGATGCACTGATTGCCGACCTTGCCGGAAGCCTCAGCGACGAGATCAGGATTATTCACGGCAGCGCTGTTCATGCTGACTTTGTCAGCACCTGCATTGAGCAGGCGACGCACGTCGGCCACGGTGCGCACGCCACCGCCAACAGTCAGCGGAATGAAGACCTGATCAGCAACCTTCTCGACGATGTGCAGGATGATGTCCCTGTCATCGGAACTGGCCGTGATGTCGAGAAAGGTGATTTCGTCTGCGCCCTGTTCGTCGTAGCGGCGCGCAACTTCGACAGGGTCACCCGCATCACGCAGGGCGACGAAGTTGACACCTTTGACGACGCGACCGGCGCTGACGTCCAGACAGGGAATGATGCGTTTTGCGAGCATGCTCTCTTACCACTTGACCACTTGTTTACCGCGACGCCGTCTGCTCTTGTCAGCATCCGGCCGGGTACTAGTCCTCGCCGTTGAGCTCGTCGGCGCGTTCCTGCGCGGCACGGAAGTCCAGCGTGCCTTCGTAGATCGCACGGCCAGTGATGGCGCCAATAACGCCTTCTTCCTGGACGGCGCACAGCGCATCGATGTCAGCGAGATTGGTGACACCGCCACTGGCAATGACCGGAATGCGCAGGGCCTGCGCCAACTTGACGGTAGCTTCGATGTTCACACCGTTGAGCATGCCGTCGCGGCCGATATCCGTGTAGATCACGCCTTCAACGCCGTAGTCCTCGAACTTCTTGGCGAGATCGATGACGTCATGGCCCGTCAGCTTGGACCAGCCGTCGACGGCAACCTTGCCGTCCTTGGCATCAAGACCAACGATGATGTGGCCGGCAAATGCGCTGCAGGCGTCGTGCAGGAAACCAGGGTTCTTGACCGCAGCCGTACCGATGATGACGTATGAAATGCCATCATCGAGATAGCGCTCGATGGTGTCCAGGTCGCGAATGCCGCCACCCAACTGCACCGGGATTTCATCACCAACTTCTTCGATGATGGCCTTGATGGCCGCCTCATTCTTCGGCTTGCCGGCAATGGCACCGTTAAGATCAACCAGATGCAGGCGTCGGCCGCCTTGGTCAATCCAGTGACGTGCCATGGCACGGGGATCTTCGGAAAATACGGTAGCGTCCTGCATGTCGCCTTGGCGCAGGCGTACGCAGTGGCCGTCCTTGAGATCGATGGCAGGGATCAGCAGCATGATGGCAGTGAGCGCGTTGTCAGGGAGTCAAAAATCGGGAGCGAAAGTAGCGTGAGCTGCTTCGTGAAATGGGCATGCATGGGAGTACGGAAAGTGTGTGCGGGAATTTCTACGTGGGTTCTACAACCGTCAGCGAGAGCGTGTCTTCGTTCAGGGTTGCCAGTCGATGAAATTTGCAAGCAGCCTGAGGCCGGCTGCGGCACTCTTTTCCGGATGGAACTGAATGGCTGCGATATTAGCTTGGGCCACCGCACAGGTAAAGGGCGTGCCGTAGTGCGTAACTGCTGCAACAGCGGCCTCGTCGGCTGGATCGCAGTAATAGCTATGCACAAAGTAGAAGCGTTCACCTTCGGCCTTGCCACCCGTTGCAACATCGCTTTTGCCACCATCTTCCCCGTCTGCGACGGCCGTATCCACTGCCAAGCCAGCCCATAGAGGATGTGGCGCGACAGGAATGACCTCATTCCAACCCATATGCGGCACCTTGAGGGGCACGCCTTGCGCATCGACCATGTCATTGCGGAAACGCCTCACACGCCCAGGCAGAATGCCCAGCCCCTTGGTATCGCCCTCTTCGCTGTGATCGAACAGCATCTGCATGCCGACGCAAATCCCCAGAAAAGGCTTTTCCGCCGCTGCTTTCAGCAAAGCATCATGCAAACCGCGTGCCATGAATTCGCGCATGCAATCGTGCATGGCGCCCTGCCCCGGGATGATGACGCGGTCAGCATCCAGCAAGGCCTGCGCCTGGTCGCTGACAAGGACTTGTGCGGTTGGTGCAACGCGTTCGACAGCCTTGGCTACCGAGCGCAGATTGCCCATCCCGTAATCGACGATAACGACTTTCATTTCAGCCTATGCATGGCGTGAGCGAGCGCTCACGTAGTAGACAGGATTAAAGCGCGCCCTTGGTTGAAGGAATGACGCCAGCAGCGCGTGGATCAAGTGTGGTGGCGATGCGCAATGCGCGCGCAAAAGCCTTGAACACGGTCTCGCACTGATGGTGCGAATTCACGCCGCGCAGATTGTCGATATGCAGCGTCACCAAGGCGTGATTGACGAAGCCCTGAAAGAACTCGCGCGTCAGGTCCACATCGAATTCGCCGATGTGCGAACGTGTGAAGTCGATGTTGAACACCAGACCGGGGCGGCCAGAGAAATCCACAACGACGCGCGACAGGGCTTCGTCGAGCGGCACATAGGAGTGGCCATAACGCACAAGGCCCTTCTTGTCGCCGACGGCCTTTGCAAAAGCCTGCCCCAAAGTGATGCCGACATCTTCAACCGTGTGATGCGCGTCGATATGCAGATCGCCCTTGGCTTCGACTTCGAGATCGATCAGACCGTGACGTGCGATCTGGTCGAGCATGTGATCGAGAAAAGGCACACCGGTATTGAGCTTGGCGCTACCCGTGCCGTCGAGATTGATGGCAACCCGAATTTGCGTTTCGAGCGTGTTGCGGACGATTTCGGCTTGACGCTCAGTTGTCGAATGAGTCATGTTCAATTTCCAGAATCTGTTTCAGCAAACTGCGATTAGAGCAGCTCGGACAATACATTGAGAAAGGCGTCGTTCTCTGCTGGCGTGCCGATGGTGACGCGAATACAGTTTTCCAGCATCGGATGCGCACCATGCAGGTTCTTGACAAGAATTTGTCGCGTCTTCAATCCATTAAAAACCCGCAAGGCATCCTGCACGCGCAGCAACAGGAAGTTCGCCTGGCTGCGGAACACCTTGACGCCCTTCAGACCAGCCAGCTCATGATAGACGCGCGAGCGTTCCGCAATGATGTTTTCAGCCTGCGCCTGCAGCGCATCGCCCGCTTCGAGCACCTGTGTGGCGATGGCCTGCGTCATGGTGTTGATGTTGTAGGGCAGACGCAGTTTCTCGAACTCGTTCATCCACTCCGTCGCACCTGCCATGTAACCCAGGCGCAGCGCAGCGAGCCCAAGTTTGGAAAGCGTGCGCATGACAACCAGGTTCGGAAACTCGGCCAGACGCGGCATGAAGCTCTTGCCAGCGAATGGCGTGTAAGCCTCGTCGATGACCACGATGCCAGGCGCAGCCTTGATGACCGCCTCTACATCCTCGGAGGGGAACAGGTTGCCGGTCGGATTGTTCGGGTAGGCAATGAACAGGACGGCAGGCTTTTCCTGCTCGATAGCCGCCAGCACCGCTGGAACGTCCAGGCTGAAATCCTCGCGCAACGGCACGCCCACATAACGCATGCCACAGAAGGTGGCGATCATGCGGTACATGACAAAGCTCGGCTCGATCGACAGGATCGTCGCGCCGGGCTTGGCCAATGCCATTGCGATGATCTGGATCAATTCGTCCGAGCCGTTACCGACCACGATGCCCGCACTCGCGGGAATCTGCATCGCATCGCGCAGCGTATTTTTCAGCTTCGTGCACGACGCATCGGGGTAACGATTGAGCGACACGCCATGCGCCACATCAGAGACCACATCGCGCAAAGCCTCCGGCAGACGGTAGGGATTTTCCATCGCATCGAGCTTGATCATGCCGCTGGCCGGGGGAACGTGATAGGCGGAAAGCGCCATCACTTCAGGACGAACGAGATCTTGCGGACTTGCACTCATGGCTTGCTCGAGATGGTCATGGAAAGATCCGGCGCTGCAAGGATCAGCGCCGGACCGCTCGATTGTACGGGGATTCTCTCGCTTATTTGCGGTATTCGGCAGATCGGGCGTGCGCCTGCAGCCCCTCGCCATACGCCAGCGTTGCAGCGACAGGTGCCAGCTCAGCGGCGCCTTCGCGTGAAATACGGATCACGCTGGTACGCTTCTGGAAGTCATAGACGCCCAGCGGCGACGAGAAGCGTGCGCTACGGCCGGTAGGCAAAACGTGATTCGGGCCGGCACAGTAGTCGCCAAGCGCCTCGACCGACCAATGCCCGACAAATATGGCACCCGCATGACGGATCTTCGGCAGCAGCACTTCAGGATCCTCGACCGACAACTCCAGGTGCTCGGCCGCAACGTAGTTGGCGATCTCGCAGGCCTCGTCCATATCACGCACCTGCACCAATGCACCGCGATCAGACAGCGAGGTGCGGATGATCTCGGCACGCGGCATGGTCGGCAGCAAGCGGGCGATGGACTCTTCAACACGCACCAGATACGCCGCATCCGGGCACAGCAGGATCGACTGTGCCTTTTCATCGTGTTCGGCTTGCGCGAACAGGTCCATCGCCACCCAGTCGGGATCACCGGAGCCATCCGAAATCACCAGCACCTCGGAAGGTCCGGCCACCATGTCGATACCGACACGACCGAATACGCGGCGCTTGGCTTCGGCCACATAGGCATTGCCCGGCCCGACAATCTTGTCGACCGCCGGAATACTTTCGGTGCCATACGCCAGCGCAGCCACGGCCTGCGCACCGCCAATCGTGAACACGCGATCAACACCAGCCAATGCCGCTGCCGCCAGCACAAGCTTGTTACGCTCCCCCTGTGGCGTTGGCGTGACCATGATTATCTCGCGCACGCCTGCCACCTTGGCCGGCATGGCATTCATCAACACGGAGCTCGGATAGCTCGCCTTGCCACCTGGCACGTAAATGCCGACGCGGTCGAGCGGCGTGACACGCTGCCCCAGGCGCGTGCCATTGGCTTCCCGCATTTCCCAGTCAGGCTGGACCTGACGCTCGTGGTAGTCACGCACGCGTTTGCAGGCGATTTCAAGCGCGGCGCGTTGCTCGGAAGGCAGCCCATCCAGCGCCGCTTGCAACTCGACTTGTGGAATCTCGAGGGCCGTAATGCTGTCGGCATTCACACCATCAAAGCGGCGCGTCAGTTCGAGCACTGCCGCATCACCGCGCACACGCACGTCCGCAATGATCTCGCTCACCGCCTTCTGCACGCCGGAGTCGAGCGCTGACTCGAAAGCCAGCAAGGCCTCCAGGTCGGACTTGAAATCGACGTCATCCGAAGACAGGCGATTGATAAGTGGCTTGGTCATGCCGTGATCGCTCCCGCAAAGGCCTCAAGCACAGGTTGCAACAACTCGCGCTTGAGCTTGAGCGCCGCCTGATTCACCACCAGGCGCGAGCTGATCTGCATGATCTCTTCGACTTCAATCAGCTTGTTGGCGCGCAAGGTGCTACCCGTAGAGACAAGGTCGACAATGGCATCCGCCAGCCCAACCAGCGGCGCCAGCTCCATCGAGCCATACAGCTTGATCAGGTCGACGTGCATGCCCTTGGCCGCGAAATGCTCACGCGCGGTCTTGATGTACTTGGTCGCCACGCGGATGCGCGCACCGCGCTGCACGGCCGCCTGGTAGTCGAAGTCGGCACGCACGGCAACGCTCATGCGGCACTTGGCGATGTTCAGATCAAGCGGTTGATAGAGGCCGCTCCCGCCGTGTTCGAGCAAGGTGTCCTTGCCGGCGATGCCAATATCGGCCGCACCGTATTCCACATAGGTCGGTGTGTCAGTCGCGCGCACGATGACGAGATTCACGTCGGGGCGATTAGTCCCGATGATCAGCTTGCGCGACGACTCAGGATTCTCGGACGGCACGATGCCAGCCGCAGCAAGCAGCGGCAGCGTTTCTTCGAAGATGCGCCCTTTCGACAGGGCAAGGGTAATTCCGGTCACTTTATTGGTCCGCTTAATCAAATCACGCCTCGGGCGAACGCCCGAAGCGATCTGTTCCGATCTGGAGCTATTGTCAGGACTTCTGCAGTTCAGCCCACTGCGCGGGCGTATGGGTCTGCAATTGCAGCGCATGAATCTCGTTACCCATCAACGGGCCGAGCACCGCGTAGACAGCCTGATGCTGACGCACGCGCATTTTTCCTTCAAATTCGCGACTGACCACCACACCGCTGAAATGCACGCCGTCATCACCTTCTATGGCGACGAACTCGCAAGGCAGACCTTGTTCGATGAGGCGTTTGATTTCTGTTGCCTGAAACATTTGTACTCCGGATTTTTGAACGTGACGTGCGCATCTGAATGCACACCTCTAGTGCCTTAGCTTATATCCCCGCCGCAGCATTTCCAGGCAAACACCTGCAAAAACCACCAGCGCAGCCGCAACAACCCCCAGACTTAACCAAGGCGAAACGTCGGACACACCGAAAAAGCCGTAGCGAAAACCGTCAATCATGAAGAAAAACGGATTCAGATGCGAGACCCCTTGCCAGAAAGGCGGCAAAGAATGGATGGAGTAGAACACACCAGACAGCATGGTCAGCGGCATGATCATGAAGTTCTGGAAGGCCGCGAGCTGGTCGAACTTGTCGGCCCAGATACCTGCGACGATGCCCAAAGTCCCCAGCATCGCTCCACCCAGCAAGGCAAACGCCAAAGCCCATAGCGGATAAGCGACGGAGACCTGCGCAAACGGCAACGAGGCGATCCACACACCCAGCCCGACGACAAGGCCACGCGTGATCGAGGCGATCACATAGGCACCGTAAAACTCCTGATAGGAAATTGGTGGCAGCAGGACGAACACAATGTTGCCGGTGATCTTGCTCTGGATCAGCGATGAGGAGCTGTTCGCAAAAGCGTTCTGCAGCACTGACATCATCACCAAACCCGGAATCAGGAAGTCGGTGTAGTGCACGCTGCCGTAGACCTTGAGACGGTCCTGCAGCACGTGCGAGAAGATCATTAGATACATGACCGAGGTCAGCACCGGCGCGCCGACGGTCTGGAAGGCAACCTTCCAGAAACGCAGAGTTTCTTTGTAGAGCAGTGTGCGGAAGGCGATCATCGCATCAGCCCTTGCTCATCAGGCCGATAAAGGCCTGCTCAAGATCTGGCTTGGTGATTTCAACGTCCTGCAGATCACCACCTGCGGCGCGCAACGACGACAGCATGCTCTCGACCTCATCGTAGTGCTCGAAGCTGAAACTCATCTCGTCGGCTTGCTGTTTCACCAGTCGTGTTTGCAGGGTCTCAGGCAAAACAATGCTCTGCGCCAGCCGCACTTTCAGTGCATGACTGCTGACACGACTCAGAATGTTTGCGGTCGTATCAAGTGCGATCACGCGGCCAGCCTTGAGCATGGCAATGCGCGTACACAAAGCCTCGGCTTCTTCGAGGTAGTGCGTGGTAAGGACAATCGTGTGCCCCGCCGCATTCAGCTTCTGGATGAACTTCCACAAGGTCTGGCGCAACTCGACGTCGACACCTGCCGTCGGCTCATCGAGCACGATGACAGGCGGCTTGTGCACCAACGCCTGTGCGACGAGCACACGACGTTTCATGCCACCCGACAAAGTACGCATGTTGGCGTTGGCTTTGGAGGTCAGATCGAGATTGTCGAGCAGCTCATCTATCCAGACTTCATTGTCCTTGATGCCGAAATACCCGGACTGAATCCGCAGCACTTCGCGCACGGAGAAGAAGGGGTCAAACACGAGCTCTTGCGGCACCACACCCAGCATGCGCCGAGCCTCGCGATAGTTCGCAACAACATCCCGCCCCATGACGGCAATGCGACCGGCAGACAGCCGCGTAAGACCGGCAAGCGCCGTGATCAGCGTGGTCTTGCCCGCGCCATTGGGACCGAGCAGGCCGAAAAATTCGCCCTGCCGGACTTCGAGATCAACACCCGCAAGCGCCTGGAGACTGCCGTAATGCTTGACCGCTCCCTGCACCCGGATGGCAATGCCATCAGAGTCAGGCATGAGCGTCGGACATTGAAACGTGAAGGTGTTCAGAGAAAAGATCGTCGACGCCATACAGCGCCGCGAGACTGCCGAATGCTGCCGGCACATTGACAAGAGAGAGGCGATGGTCCGCTGCACGCGCCGCGCGGAGCAAGCTGAGCACGACTGACAACGCGGCAGAATCCACAGCGGGGACCTGCACAAAATCGAGCACGCAATCTCCCGCAAGTACATAGGACTGCGCAGCAGCCAGCACGGCCGCTGCCGAATCCATCCGCATTGGGGTCAGAATGGTTAGCTTGCCATCCTGCGCAGCCAGCACATCCTCGGTCGTCGTCGACTCACAGATCATTTTTTCTCGGCGACTTTCGCAGTATTTTTTTCGCGCAGCGAGTTGATCAGGCCATCAATGCCATTGGCCTTTATCTCCTGGCCAAAGGTCTCACGATAGTTGGCAACAAGACTCACGCCAGCGACGTAGATGTCATAAACCTTCCAGCCCTCCGCAGACTTGATCAGGTCGTAATCGATTGCAACCGGCTTGCCTCCGGGCTGCTTCACTTCGGTCTTGACAGTGACCTCGGTATCGGCCGCAGCCGCCTTGAAAGGCTTCACGTCCACAGTCTGATTCTTGTACTGCGTCAGCGCATTCGAATAGCTGCGCACCAGCAGGGTCTGGAACTCCTTCGACAGCTGCGCCTTCTGATCGGGCGTGGCATTGCGCCACTCGCGTCCGACTGCCGAGCCGGTCATCTTGTTAAAGTCGAAATATTTCAGGATCTTGCTTTCAACCACATCCTGAATATGTTTCGTATCGCCGGCCTGGATAGCCTTATCAGTCTTGATCAACTCTATGACTTCGTTCGTCACATTCTTGATCAACACATCGGGAGCCTCATCCGCAGCATGCGCAGTCAAACTGGCACCGAACGCAATGATCATGGCAAAACGCTTCAGGGATTCAAACATGGTTCATCCTGTCATCAGTTTTCAACGGTATTACCGGCATCCACATCGGCAAGTGCCTGCGGCGCAGGCACCTCAACATGGAACTCGGGATAAGCATGATCAAGCCTGACAAGCATCAGTCTGCGCTCGCCAATCTCGAGATCGCTATTCATGCGATCCAGCGCAATGCGAATCGGCGTGTTGATGCGCGCATCATCATCTTCATCACGCACGCGCTTGCCATCACGAATCAAGCTTTTGCGTCGGCTCAGATAGAAGTCGCGCAGGTATGCGTAGCGATCTATCGCAGCCGCATCGAACGCGCCTTCCGCGGCCAACAAATCTGCTCTCTCGCTCACGATGCGCACCCCGCGCGCAATGTTCCGCGTCGGAATATCCTTGATGTAGCCAAACGGACCCGCTGCAACATCCAAGACATAGCCGCCGGCATCCCTTAACGTACGAGGACCGAAAAAGGGCAACATGACGTAGGGACCGTCGCCGACTCCCCAGACACCCAGGGTCTGACCGAAATCTTCTTCGTGCTTGTCCAGACCCAGCTCACTGGCCACATCGAATACTCCTGCAATACCCAGCGTCGAGTTGATCAGGAAACGCCCCCAGTCCCCAAAGCCCTGCAGCGGCTTGCCCTGCAGCACATTGTTGAGGCCAATCCAGACATCGTCCACGTTCGCGATGAAATTCGACACGCCAGTGCGTACTGGCAGGGGCGCGACGGCGTCGTAGCCCTGCGCGACCGGTTTGAGCACCCAGGAATCGAGCTTTTCGTTGAACACGAAAACTTTACGATTGACAGGCTCCCACGGATCCTTGGGATTGCCCCCGGTGGCACACCCGGCAAGGCAGGCCAGCAGCACCAGCCCGAGGATAAATTTCAACAGACCCATTTTCGTCATGCGGTTATCAGACCGAACTGGGTTCGCAATCATTTGGCGGGATTGGCCTCAGGCAGCTCAGCTGCCTTGCTGAACATGAATTGGCTGATGAGCTTTTCAAGCACGACCGCAGACTGGGTTTTTTTGATGACATCCCCGTCCTTGAACACGTCAGTGTCGCCACCAGGATCCAGACCGATGTACTGCTCGCCGAGCAAGCCCGACGTATTGATTGTCGCGTACGTATCGCGCGGAAAACTGTAGCGGCTATCAATACGCATGGCGACAACGGCCTGGAAGTTGTCCGGATCGAGCTTGATCGATTCGATGCGCCCGACAACAACACCCGCACTCTTGATTGGCGCGCGCGCCTTGAGACCACCAATATTGTCGAATTTTGCCGTCAGCGCGTAAGGCTGCTCCAACTGTGCACCATTGAGATTTCCCACCTTCAGCGCAAGAAAAACCAGGGCAAGAACACCCAGGACGACAAAAACACCTACCCACAAATCTATTGTTGTGCGATTCACGTCAGCCTCTGAACATGAAAGAAGTCAGAATAAAGTCCAGCCCGAGAATGGCCAGAGAAGAAGTTACGACAGTACGCGTTGTCGCACGCGACACGCCTTCGGCAGTCGCATCCGAATCGTAGCCTTCGAACACGGAAATCAGCGCTATTGCAAAACCGAACACCACACTCTTGGTCACCCCGTTGAGAATATCGCGCTGAAAATCAATAGCCGTCTGCATCTGCCCCCAGAACGAGCCCGCATCAACGCCAATGTGCACCGCGCCAATCAGGAAGCCGCCATACACACCCATCGTAGAAAACATTGCAACCAGCAAGGGCAGGGAAATGGCCGCCCCCCAGAAGCGCGGCGCAACGACGCGCGCAATCGGGTCCACCGCCATCATGTCCATGGCGTCAAGTTGCTCGGTGGCCTTCATCAGACCGATCTCTGCCGTAATGGCCGAACCTGCACGACTCGCGAACAGCAGCCCCGCCACAACCGGTCCCAACTCCCGCACCAGGGACAAGGCGACCAGCACACCAAGCGCCTCTTCCGAACCATAACGCTGCAGGGTGTCATAGCCCTGCAGACCAAGCACCATACCGACAAACAGGCCCGACACCAGAATGATGATCAGCGACAGGACGCCCGAGAAATAGATCTCGCGCAGAGTCAGTTGAAAACGGCGAAAACTTGTCCCTGACGCCAAGAGGATGCGGACGAGGAAGCGCGCGGCATAGCCCAAGCGCCACACTGCGTTGATGACGCGCGCACCCACACCACGAAAGACTCCAGCAGTGCCCTCAAGCATTTTTTGTCCTCAGCAAGGCGTCCGCATAAGCCGGCGCCGGGTACTGGAACGGCACCGGACCATCCGGCTCAGCCCAAAGGAACTGGTGCACCCAGGGGTCACTTGAGGCGCGAATTTCATCCGGCGTGCCTTCAGCCACCACCGCCCCTTCGGACAGGAAATAGATGTAATCGACGATCTTCAGCGACTCCTGCACATCGTGCGTCACCACAATCGAGCTGGCGCCGAGGGCATCGTTCAGGCGACGTATTAGCTGACCGATGACACCCAACGAGATCGGATCAAGGCCGGCAAACGGTTCGTCATACATGATGATCTGCGGGTCCAGCGCCACGGTACGCGCCAACGCAACACGCCGCGCCATGCCGCCCGACAACTCACTTGGCTTCAAATGGGCAGCGCCGCGCAACCCCACTGCGTGCAGCTTCATGAGCACCAGATCGCGAATCAGTTCTTCGGGCAAATCTGTATGTTCGCGTAACGGAAATGCCACATTGTCGAACACTGAAATATCGGTAAACAAGGCGCCGAACTGGAACAGCATACCCATGCGACGGCGCAAGCGATAAAGCCCTTCGCGGTCGAGATCGTGAATTGGTTCGCCGAAAACCTTCACTCCGCCACCACGTGCGCGCAACTGTCCGCCGATGAGGCGCAATAGCGTCGTCTTGCCGCAGCCGGAGCCGCCCATGATGGCAACCACTTTGCCGCGCGGCACAGAGAGATTAACGCCACGCAAAACCTTGCGAGCGTTGTAGCCGAAGCGCAGGTCTTTGACCTCGACCAGCGGCGATGAGTCTTCAGCCTGATTGTCCAAAACCATTCCCGTACGTATTGTCGTGCATGCTGTTTTTACCTCGGATTCGAATGATAACACGCTGTTCCGCAGCACCCGGCCAAGCACCAAGTGCTGCATGAGAATGCGCTACACTGCCCCGCAACGCATGAGGCAGTTTGCCTGCCTGTATCGGTACGTACCGATTCGCCTTCTGCAAATCAACCTAGCGTACTTTCTGCATCGCCATTCAATTACATGACAAGTCCGGCCCCCTCTGCCGCCCCGCCTTCGCTGCTGATTGTCGATGACGACCCACTCATTGTTGACACCCTGCGTTATGTGCTTGAGGACGAGTTTGACCTGCTGTCGGCCAACAGTCGAAGCATGGCAATTGCAGCGGTGCGGCAACGCGGCGGACGTCTTGATCTGGCCCTGATCGACCTCGGCCTGCCACCGCTGCCAAATCGCCCCGACGAGGGCCTTACCCTGATCGGCGAACTTCTGGCGCACGACCCACAGTGCAAGATCATCGTCCTGTCGGGACAGAATGAAGAAGCCCACGCACGTCACGCACGCACCCTTGGCGCGCTCGAGTTCGTCGCCAAGCCGACGCAACCGGCCCCCCTGCGCGCAGCGCTACAACGCGCCCTGCAACTACGCCGTCAGGAACTGAGTGTCGTCTCGGAAAGCCAGGCGCTAGAACGCATCGTAGGAGAAAGCGCCATCATTCTTGCAGCGCGCGCTCAGCTGCAGCGTTTTGCCAGTTCGCATTTCCCGGTACTGATCGAAGGTGAATCCGGCGTCGGCAAGGAAGTCGCAGCCCAAGCTCTGCATGAATTGTCAGGCGCCCATCAACGCTTCGTCGCCCTCAACTGTGCGGCGATATCTCCAGGCTTGATAGAAGCCACCCTCTTTGGCCACACCCGCGGCGCCTTCACCGGCGCGCAGGCGGCTCAACCCGGCTATTTCGAGGAGGCGGCCGACGGGACCTTGTTTCTGGATGAAATCGGCGAGCTGCCACTGGACCTGCAACCCAAGCTATTGCGTGTTCTGGAAAACGGCGAGTACCAACGCGTGGGTGAAACGCAGAAACGCATCGTGCGGGCACGCATCATTGCAGCAACGAATCGCAACCTGCTGCAGGAAGTGCGCGCCGGCAGATTCCGCGCCGACCTTTTCCACCGCCTCAGCGTGCTGCGGGTCCGCATGCCGGCCTTGCGCCAGACCGGCGATGACCGACTGGTGCTGCTTGATCATTACATGCGCATCTTCAGCAAGCAGATGGGCCTGCAACCATTCCGCCTGACCATGGATGCATTGCAAAGCTGGCAGGCCTATGACTTTCCTGGGAACGTACGCGAATTACGCAACATCATCATCCGCCTGTTGGTGCGGCACGCAGGACAAGCTGTAGGCCGTGAAGAACTCGAAGCCGAGCAGGAGGCCGACATAGCGCCCGCCATTGTTTCGTCGGCCCAAGGCGAAGCCAATCCGGCGAGCGCGACCACATCCGCGCCAGAGGCCATTTCAAGCATCGCACCCGGCGGCGTCGATTTGCCAGCCGTACTGCGCCGTGTGGAACGCGACTACATTGCGACAGCTCTGCAACAGGCGCACGGCAACATGAGCCAAGCGGCGCGCCTGCTGGGCATCAATCGTTCAACGCTTTACAACCGCATGGAAACGCTCGCGCGACACGGCGAAGATTTCGGCAACACCGAACCGCAAGGCAGCCAATGACCGCGATGTACCTCGACCACTTCGGACTCTCCGAGCCCCCCTTCCGGATCACGCCGCAGACTGCCTGGTTCTTCACCGGCGCCCAGCGAGGCGCGCTGCTTGATGCCTTGCTCTACGCCATCTCGCATGACGAAGGCATCATCAAGATCAGTGGCGAGGTTGGCGTCGGCAAGACCATGCTGTGCCGCATGCTGCTCGAGCGGCTACCCGCGGATGCGCAAGTCATCTACATTGCCAATCCCAGTCTGTCACCAGAAGCCCTGCTACAAACCGTTGCGCTCGAGCTCGGCATTCGCGACGCTAATCCACTGAACATCTTGCGGCAGATCGAAGAAGCGCTCATCGAGCGTTATTCGGAAGGCCGGCGGGTCGTGACCATCATTGACGAAGCGCACGCCATGCCGCAGGAGTCACTCGAACAAGTGCGCCTGCTGTCCAATCTCGAAAGCGCTAATCGCAAGCTGCTGCAGATAGTTCTCTTCGGCCAGACAGAGCTGGATGAATTGCTGGCATTGCGTGAAATGCGCTCCTTGCACGACCGAATCACCCAGCATTTCACGCTCACACCAATGTCCGAAACCGAGGTGGCTGCCTATGTGCATCACCGGCTGGACGCCGCAGGCTACCGCGGCCCGGACCTGTTAAACAGGCAGGCGATTCGCCTGGTCACGCTCGCGTCGAGAGGGCTCACCCGGCGTATCAACATTCTTGCGGACAAGACGCTGATGGCGGCATTTGCCTCTGGCACACGCAACATCTCACCGCGCCATGTGCGACAAGCCGCCACCGATGCGCGCTACAGCCTGCCACCAGCAAAGCGCTTCGGCGCACCCGCCCTTATCGGCATCGGTGTCGCCAGTGGCATCGCGGGCACCATGATGATCGGCATGCACGTGCTGAGACAGGACAAGGCGCCAGCATCAGTCATGGCCGCGCCAGCAAGCACGGCAGTCCCTAGCGAAACATCGACAACCGCTCCAGCGACGCCTGCGACATCCGCCCCGGTAGCAACACCTTCTGCCACCGTCGTAGCCCCCACGCCTGCCCCAGCCAGAACGCAAAGCGCTACGACAGGACTGGGGCCCGTTGCGGCGGGCCTGCTTGAAGAATCGCGCCCGCACATCGCGCAATCTTCGCCCGCCAGCTACTTCGTACAGATCCAGCACGTCTCCGCCAACGACGCTCCGTCGCTGGAAGCCTTCCTGCAACGCGCACGCGCGTCACTAGACCCGACACAGCTCAGGCTGTACCAGGCAACGATAGACGGGCGGATTCGCTATGGAGTGATCTTCGGGGACTATGCCAGCGCCAAGGAAGCAACAGCGGCAATTGCAAGAATGCCGAACTGGATACGCGCGCTAGGTGTCTATCCGCGCCAGTACAGCGCGCTACGGTAAGGCAGTCTGGATAAAAACTGAACTACAAAGGGAATCAGGGCTTGATGTCGGCCGTGATTTCGGCAGGCGTCAGCGCAGCCGCCTGTGCTTCGGGCGCCAAGCGGCGACCGCCATCGAAGCGCTTGGCCCAATAAGAAGTATCCATGCTCTCGACACGCACCACACCACCAGTCGACGGCGCATGCAGAAAGCGGTTTTCGCCGACGTAAATGCCTACATGAGAGAAAGCACGACGCATGGTGTTGAAGAACACCAGATCACCAGGCTTGAGCTCTTCCTTATTGACGCGATTACCCAGCTTGGCCATCTCGGCCGCAGTGCGCGGCAGATTCAGACCCAGAGCATCGCCGAAGACCTTCTTGACCAGTCCACTGCAATCAAAACCGCCGTCACTCAAACTATCGCCACCATGCACATAGCGGATACCAAGAAGGGAAAAGCTCTTGTCGAACAGCGACTCGATACCGCTCTTGGTGGCCGAGTACACATCCTGGGCACTCAGCGCGTAACGCTGCATCTTCGAGGGCTGCGGTGTCTGCGTGCTCGGCTCCTCAGCGCTGAAGGCACTGAAAGGGATACCGCACAGGCACACGACAAGTAGGGTCTTTCGTAGCATGGGCTGGACTATAGCCGTCTCGTTCCTGACGGTAAACCCTGAACGACGCGCGGCAAACCTAGAGGCAGTGCGGCTGCACAAGATTGCGCAGCGCACCGCTCGTCAGGTCGATAAGAGATCTTGTCAGCCTCGCTTCAAATTCTGGGGACTACAGAACCCGCTACAAGACATCTGCCGCGTGGTCCGCCAGACGTGACCTTTCGCCCCGCTGCAGGGTCACATGACCACCATGTGGCCAGCCCTTGAAGCGGTCGACCACATAAGTCAGGCCCGAACTGCCCTCGGTGAGATAAGGCGTATCGATCTGGGCGATATTGCCCAGACAGATCACCTTGGTACCTGGGCCAGCACGCGTGATCAGCGTGCGCATCTGCTTCGGCGTCAGGTTTTGCGCTTCGTCAATAATGAGGAACTTGTTGATGAAGGTACGACCGCGCATGAAGTTCAGTGATTTGACCTTGATGCGCGTACGGATCAGGTCACGCGTTGCCGCACGACCCCATTCGCCACCATAACCACCCCCCTCTTCCGCGCCGCCATTGAGCACATCGAGATTGTCCTCGAGTGCCCCCATCCATGGCGCCATCTTTTCCTCTTCAGTACCGGGCAGAAAACCGATGTCTTCGCCCATCGGCACCGTGACGCGGGTCATGATGATTTCCGAGTACCGCTTGGTTTCGAGCACCTGCGTCAGACCTGCCGCCAGCGTCAGCAAGGTCTTGCCGGTACCGGCCTGACCGAGCAAGGAGACAAAGTCGATCTCCGGATTCATCAGCAGATTCATTGCAAAATTCTGTTCGCGATTCCGTGCGCAGATGCCCCACACGTTGTTCTTCTGATGACCGTAATCGATCAGCGTCTCGATGATGGTAGTCGGGCCGTTGCGCTGCTTGACGATGGCGTGCAGGGGCTTTTCACCATCCTGATACACCAGCTCGTTCACATACATATCGGCGGAAAGCGGACCCTTGACCTTGAAGTAGGTGCGGCCGTTTTCCTTCCAGGATTCCATTTCCTTGCCATGGGTTTCCCAGAAGTCCGGCGGCAATTCGCGCATGCCGCTGTAGAGCAGATCGGCGTCTTCAAGAACCTTATCGTTGAAGTAGTCCTGCGACTGCAGACCCAGCGCACGCGCCTTGATGCGCATATTGATGTCTTTCGACACCAGGATCACATCGCGTCCCGGAAAGTGCTGACTCAGATACATGACAACGGCCAGTATCTGGTTGTCGGCCTTGGCGGTCGGTACGCCAGCCGGCAAGGTCGCATCGATGACTTCGGTCTGCAGGAACAGGCGCCCAGTGGCCAGTTCGCTGGACGGCCCGGTCAGCGAGATGCCTTCGCCGATGTCGCCAGCGTGCGAGCGGACGATATCGTCCATGGTGCGACTGGCCTGACGGGCGTTGCGCGCCACTTCAGTCATGCCCTTCTTGTTGTTGTCGAGCTCTTCGAGGGTCATGATCGGCACGTAGATATCGTGCTCCTCGAAGCGATACAGACTGACCGGATCGTGCATGAGCACGTTGGTGTCGAGTACGAACAGCTTGGTGTTCGTTTCAGATCTGGGTGTGCGCTTGGTGGCCATATTCTCGTATGTGTCTCAAAAAGGTCCCGGGATCAGACCATTTGGAAAAGCGGGCGGCTCTGGGTTTCCCCTTGGCCCGCGCGGCAGGACACAGCGCTTAAAGGGTCTTCACGAAGTCGAGCACCTCCCGGGCATGACCGTCCACTTTCACGCCGCGCCACTCGCGTGCCAGCTTTCCGGTCTTGTCGATTACGAACGTGCTGCGCTCGATGCCCAGCACCTGCTTGCCATACATGTTTTTCATCTTGATGACGCCAAATAGCTTGCACAGCGCTTCATCCGCATCCGAGAGCAACTCGAAAGGCATGCACAGCTTGGCCTTGAAATTCTCATGTGACTTGAGGCTGTCACGCGATACACCGTAGATCACGGCGTCAGCCTTGTCGAAATCAGCGTTGAGCGCGGTGAAATCCTCGCCTTCAGTGGTGCAGCCGGGAGTGTTGCCCTTGGGATAGAAGTACAGGACGATGATTTTGCCCTTGAGGCCTGACAGAGATACGGTCTGACCGCTGGTCGCGGACACACTGAACTCGGGTACGGGCTTGCCTAACATGCACAGCCTCCTTCGTATGATTTAAGGTCAGCCTAAACACATTCCGTAACGGCCGCAACCGTGCCCTGTGCTGGCATACTGGACGTCCCGCCCCGTCCTCCGCAGCTCCACCTCAATCGAGCATCAGCGCAGCAGCCACCTCCCGGCCCTCGGCCGCGAGAATGTTGTAAGTACGGCAGGCCGAGCCTGTATCCATGATTTCAAAACCGATGCCGGCATCGATCAATGGTCGCAACAAGGCTGGCTTCGGAAACCGCTGACGCGCTCCCGTCCCGACGATCACCAACGCTGGTGCCAAGTCGCGAATCTGCGCGAAATCCGCCTCGCTCAAGGCATCGAAACCGTTCGCCGCCCATGGCGCCACCTCATGCCCCGGCATGACCAGCAGGCTTGCCTCGTGGCGTTCGCGGTTGATCGCGACATGACTGGCGTCGTAGCTCGTGACCAATAGCAGGCCTTCAACATCGTCGCGGTAGAGCTTCATGAGCGTGTGCTTCAAGGTGGGGCTTGTTATCATAAGGGTTTTCACAACCCGGCGCCTTGCCGGGGGAGCTCCAGATGAAGCCAGTGACGACGCTGCGTGCCGCAGAACCAACTACCGAAGGACGCAAAGTGAAGACTGTCAGCAAGTCAGCCAAGCTGGCGAGCGTCTGCTACGACATCCGTGGTCCCGTGCTCGAGCGCGCGCGCCAGATGGAAGAAGAAGGTCAGCGCATCATGAAGCTGAACATCGGCAACGTTGCCGCGTTCGGCCTGGAACCACCTACCGAGATCGTGCAGGACATGATCCGCAACCTGCCCGATGCCGCGGGCTACACCGATTCGAAAGGCCTGTTCGCACCGCGCAAGGCCATCGTCCATTACTGCCAGGAAAAGCACATCGCTGGCGTGACCATCGACGACGTCTATCTCGGCAATGGCGCATCCGAGCTGATCGTCATGGCCATGAACGCCTTGCTCAACAGTGGCGACGAAGTGCTGCTGCCCGCACCGGACTACCCGCTCTACACCGGCGCGGTTGCCCTGTCCGGCGGCACGCCGGTGCACTACTTGTGCGACGAGGCCTCCGGCTGGATGCCGGACATCGCCGACATGCGCAGCAAAGTCACGCCCAACACGCGGGCGCTGGTCATCATCAACCCGAATAACCCGACCGGCGCGCTCTACCCACGCGAGATCCTGCAACAAATTGTTGATCTGGCACGCGAGCACCAGCTCATTGTCTTTGCCGATGAAATCTACGACAAGACACTGTACGACGACGAGACGCACACCAGCATCGCCGCGCTGGCTGACGATGTGCTGTTCCTGACCTTCAACGGCCTGTCAAAGAACTACCGCTCATGCGGCTATCGCGCTGGCTGGATGGTCGTCTCTGGCGAGAAGCGTCATGCGAAGGACTACATCGAGGGCCTCAACATGCTGGCCTCGATGCGCCTGTGCGCCAACACGCCTGGCCAGCTCGCCATCCAAACCGCGCTCGGTGGCTATCAAAGCATCAAGGACCTCGTTGCGCCCGGTGGCCGCCTGCGTCGCCAACGCGATCTCGCGTATGAGCTGCTGACCGCCATTCCCGGCGTTACCTGCGTCAAACCAAAGGCCGCGTTGTACCTGTTTCCGCGTCTCGATCCGAAGATGTACCCGATTGATGACGACCAGCAGTTCATTCTGGAACTGCTCGAAGCCGAGCGTGTATTGCTAGTGCAAGGCACGGGCTTCAATTGGAAAAAACCGGATCATTTTCGCGTCGTTTTCCTGCCGCATGAAGACGACCTGCGCGAAGCCATCGCGCGCATCGCCCGCTTCCTCGAAAACTATAGAAAACGATACGGCACCTGATCCCATGAGCGATTGGCAACTTCTGGACATCTGCAACGACAAAGGCGAAGTACTGCATGTGAACTGGCTGGCGCGCGCGGAGACAGTCCATCGTCAGCTGCGCACGCGCCTGCCACAGGGGCAGGAGTACAGCGACAGACTGGTGCGCGCGCTACGCGCGGGTGCACGCATGACCGTAGCGCACGACGGCGAACAGGTACTCGGCGTCGCCATCTGGCGCTCTTACGAAGACACGCATGATGGCGTCAAGTTTTATATCGATGACATCGTTACCGATGAAGCGCATCGTTTGCGTGGAATCGGCAGCAGTCTGCTCTCTGCACTGGCGGACAAGGCGCGTGCATTCGGCGCCACCAACCTCGTGCTCGACGTCGGCGTACAGCGCCACGAAACCCAGCGCTTTTGCTTCCGCGAAGGCTTCTCCATCATTTCCCACAGCTTCAAGAAACCACTCGTATGAAACCCATCAACGTAGGCCTTCTCGGCATCGGCACGGTAGGCGGCGGCACCTGGACGGTGCTCGCACGCAACGCAGAAGAAATCACCCGCCGCGCAGGACGCCCGATCCGCATCACGGCCGTGGCGGAACGCAATGTCGAGCTGGCCAAACAAGTCACCGGGGGCGCCGCGCGCATCACCACCGATGCATTCGAACTGGTCAAGGATCCGGAGATCGACATCGTGGTCGAGTTGATTGGTGGCTATACGATCGCCAAGGAACTCGTGCTCGCCGCAATCGAGAACGGCAAGCATGTGGTCACGGCCAACAAGGCCCTGCTCGCCGTGCACGGCACGGAGATCTTCGCCGCAGCCCAGAAGAAAGGCGTGATGGTTGCCTTCGAAGCAGCCGTTGCGGGCGGCATCCCCATCATCAAGGCGCTGCGCGAAGGCCTGTCGGCAAATCGCATCGAATGGATCGCCGGCATCATCAACGGTACGACGAATTTCATCCTGTCCGAGATGCGCGACAAGGGCCTGTCGTTCGGTGATGTGCTCAAGGAAGCGCAACGTCTCGGCTACGCAGAAGCGGACCCGACCTTCGACATCGAAGGTATCGACGCCGCTCACAAGGCCACCATCATGTCGGCCATCGCCTTCGGCATTCCGGTGCAGTTCGACAAAGCGTATGTAGAAGGCATCACCAAGCTCGAAGCCCCCGACATCAAGTACGCAGAGCAACTCGGCTATCGCATCAAGCTGCTGGGCATCGCCAAGCGCCGTGCGGAAGGCATCGAGCTGCGCGTGCATCCGACGCTGATCCCGGCCAAGCGGCTTATCGCCAACGTCGAAGGTGCCATGAACGCCGTGCTGGTCAATGGCGACGCCGTCGGCGCAACGCTCTATTACGGCAAGGGTGCCGGTGCCGAACCGACCGCCTCGGCCGTCATTGCCGATCTGATCGACGTCACGCGCCTGCATACCGCTGACCCCGGCAATCGCGTGCCGCATCTGGCCTTCCAGGCCGATCAGTTGGCTGACCTGCCCATCCTGCCAATCGAGCAGATCGAAACCGCCTACTACTTGCGCCTGTGCGTTGAAGACAAACCCGGGGTGCTGGCCGACATCACGCGCATCCTCGCCGACAACAAGATCTCCATCGACGCCATCCTGCAGAAGGAACCCGCCGAAGGCGAATCGCAAACCGATCTGATCGTGCTGACACATCGCACCATCGAAGGTCAGGCTAACGTCGCCATCGCCAGCATCGAAGCTTTGTCGACCGTTGTTGGCAACGTCAAACGCATTCGCCTTGAAGACCTCAGCTAATCCACGCCGAGGCATTACCCGCTGCGAGCACCGAGCCCGCAGCGGATGAAAGAAGAATATGCCTACGCAATACCTTTCCACGCGCGGCAACGCGCCTCGCAAGAGCTTCACGCAAATCCTGCTCGGCGGCCTGATGGAAGATGGCGGCCTCGCGCTGCCGGTTGAATACCCGAAAGTCAGCGCAGCCGAACTGACGGCGATGCGCGGCATGAACTACCGCGAGCTGGCTTTTGCCGTGCTGTCGAAGTTCGCCGACGATATTCCGGCCGATGACCTGCGCGCGCTGATCGACAAGACCTACACCGCTGCCGTGTATTGCAACGGCCGCCCGGATTCGGACGCCGAAGCGATCACGCCGCTGCGCGAACTCGAACCCGGCCTCTTCCTGCAGGAGCTGTCGAACGGTCCGACCCTGGCGTTCAAGGACATGGCCATGCAGATGCTTGGCAATCTGTTCGAGTACGCGCTGGCGAAGAACGGCGACACGCTGAACATTCTCGGCGCGACTTCGGGCGACACCGGCTCATCAGCCGAGTACGCCATGCGTGGCAAGAAGGGCGTGAAAGTTTTCATGCTGTCGCCATACGGCAAGATGAGCGCCTTCCAGACTGCGCAGATGTTCTCGCTGCAAGACCCGAACATCTTCAACCTCGCCGTGCGTGGCGTATTCGATGATGCTCAGGACATCGTCAAGGCCGTCTCCAATGATCTCGACTTCAAGACGAAGCAGCGCATCGGCACGGTCAATTCGATCAACTGGGCGCGCGTCGTCGCGCAGGTTGTGTATTACTTCAAGGGCTACTTCGCGGCGACAAAGAGCAACGATCAGCAAGTCGCGTTCTCCGTGCCTTCCGGCAACTTCGGCAACATCTGCGCGGGCCACATCGCGCGCATGATGGGGCTGCCGATCCGTCGCCTGATCCTCGCCACGAACGAAAACAATGTGCTCGACGAGTTCTTCCGCACGGGCGTTTATCGACCACGCGGTTCGGCGGAAACACACCAGACGTCGAGTCCGTCGATGGATATCTCCAAGGCCTCGAATTTCGAACGTTTCGTCTATGACCTCGTCGGTCGCGACCCTGCCGTCGTGCGTGAGCTGTGGTCGGAAGTCGACAAGGGCGGTGCATTCGATCTGTCGAAGACGCCCTACTTCCAGCGCATCGATGATTACGCATTCACTTCAGGCGCCAGCAGTCATGCAGATCGCATCAGGACGATCCGCCGTGTATCCCAGCAGTACGGTGTGATGATTGATACGCATACGGCCGATGGCCTGAAGGTCGGCCTGGAGAATCGCGAACCTGGCATACCCTTGATCGTGCTGGAAACGGCCCTTCCTGCGAAGTTCGAAGAAACTATCATCGAAGCGCTTGGCGAGAAGCCCTGGCGGCCAAAGGCCTACGAGAATATCGAAGCACTACCGCAACGCTCGACTGTGGTTGATGTAGACGCCGAACAGGTCAAGGCATTCGTCCTCGCAAATAGCTGAATGAATTTCGCGGCAATAAAAAAGCCCCGAGGACTTTCGTCTCTCGGGGCTCTTGTTTGTCATGTGCTTAACGCCAGTGCACGCTATCCACATTCGAAGTGGCACCTGACATCACGCTCGCACCAAAGCGCTTGGCAAAGCGCTCAGCAATATTCTCACCCTGCGTGAAGTCCTGAATATCTTCGGCCTTGATCAGATCACGCGCCACGGAATTCACCGTGCCGTAGCCGTCAGCCAAGCCAAGCTCAATACTCTTCGCCCCGCTCCAGAAAAGCCCCGAGAACATTTCCGGAGTCTCCTTCAGACGCTTGCCGCGCCCCTTGCGCACCACGTCAATGAACTGCTGGTGAATTTCGCCGAGCATGCCGCGCGCATGTTCGACTTGGCGTGGTTCTTCCGGAGTGAAGGGGTCCAAAAAACCCTTGTTCTCGCCAGCGGTGATCAGGCGACGCTCGACGCCGGCCTTCTTCATGAGTTCCGTAAAGCCGAAGCCATCCATGCGCACCCCGATAGACCCAACAATGCTGGCCTTGTCGACGAAAATCTTGTCAGCTGCGACCGCGACGTAATAGCCACCCGAGGCGCAGATGTCTTCAACGACGACATACAGCGGAATGGTCGGGTGCTTCGCGCGCAGGCGCACGATTTCATCGTTGATGATGCCGGATTGCACTGGACTACCACCGGGACTGTTGATGCGCAACACCACGCCCTTGGTGTTCTTGTCGTCGAAAGCGGCCGTCAATCCGGCAATGATTTTCTCGGCACTGGCTTCTCCATCAGGACCGATAGCGCCTTCGAGTTGCACGAGTGCAGTGTGCGGGCCGATGCCCACCGGCTTCTCGCCATCACCGTGCTGCCAGTTCCAGACGATGAACAGTGCAATAAAAATCCAGGTAAAGCTAAGCAGGCGGAAGAAAATGCTCCAGCGACGCCGACGGCGTAGCTCCTTCAGGTTTTCGAACGCCAGCTTTTCGAGAAGGCCTCGCTCCCAACCGGGGGCGTTGGCCGATGATTCATTTACCGGATCACTCATTGCGTCCTTCTCTGTCATGGATGACTTTCAGATAAATATGGCCGCTGCGCTCTTCAATTGCCACTGGCTCCAACCCGCGACCTGAGCAGGGTCCGCCTGCACAGAGCCCCGAGCCTGGCTCATAAAGTGCGCCATGTGTCGCGCAGACCAAGTATACGCCCTCGCCATCGAAGAACCTGCCTGGCATCCAGTCAAGCTCGACGGGGATGTGGCGGCAGCGATTGACATAGGCATGTACCACGCCTTCATGACGGATCATGAAGGCAGGTACATTCTCATCATCCTGCTTGAGCGTGAACACGACACCATCACCGCCATCGACAAGGGCGGCTGATTCACATAACGCGGCGTCGTTCTGGTCATTCATTCAAACGCCCGCCAACCATTCGCGCAAGCCACTCACGTCGGACAGCATTGCCAGATGCGGCTCACCCTGCAACTGCTCAGACGGATGCGCGCCGCACGTCACAGCCAGTGCCGCCGTGCCCGCATTGGCCGCCATCTGCAAATCGTGCGTGGTATCGCCAATCATCAATACGCGAGCAGGCTCAACCATCAGCTCGTCGATCAATTCCAACAGCATCTGCGGATGCGGCTTCGAAAAGGTTTCGTCGGCACAGCGCGTCGCATGGAAGCACTGAGCGAGATCCGCTTGCAGCAAGGCGCGATCCAGGCCCTGGCGCGCCTTGCCAGTTGCCACGGCGAGCAGATAGCCATCTTCCCGCAAGGCACGTAGCAGTTCGCGCACATTGTTGAAGAGCGCAATCTCGCTGTCGCGCTTCAAATAGTGCACGCGATAGCGTTCAATCAACATCTGGTACTGATCAGCGCCGAGCCCAGGAAACAACCATGTCAGCGCATGCATCAGACTCAAACCTATGATGTGCTGTGCATCTTTATTCGAGGGCACCGGCAGACCCAGATCAGCAGCGGCCAGTTGCAGCGATCCGGCAATCAAGGCCGTCGAATCGACGAGAGTGCCATCCCAATCGAAAACGATCAGGTCAAACGCCCGGTTTGTCACTATTGCGAACTCCAGTTAATGCGTCCTGTTGTTGGGTGCGCTCGACATGCGCGACGAAGCTGTCGAGATCCGCAGGCAGCGGCGAGCGGAGTTCAAGCAGTTGCTGACTCACGGGATGATGAAAGCGCAGGATGGCCGCGTGCAGGAACATGCGCGGCAAGCCTTCTTTCGCCAGAGCCTTGTTGAGCGGGAAGTCACCATACTTGTCATCGCCCAGCAGGGGAAAGCCGAGGTGCTGGAGATGTACGCGAATTTGATGGGTGCGGCCAGTCTTCAGCTCCACCTCAAGCAAACTGTAGTCTTGCCAGCGACCAACCAAACGCATGATGCTGTGTGAAGGCTTACCCTCAGCATTAACGCTGACCCGACGCTCACCATCAGGCGTCAGATATTTGTAGAGCGACAGTTTCACGTGCTGCAATGGGTTCATCCAGCGACCACGCACCATTGTCAGATAGCGCTTCTCGATCTTGCCGGCACGCATCTGGTCCTGCACATCGTTGAGCGCAGCGCGACGCTTGCCGATGATGAGCAGGCCGGAGGTTTCACGGTCAAGGCGATGCGCAAGCTCCAGGAAACGCGCTTCCGGCCGTTGTGCTCTGAGTTGCTCGATCACGCCAAAACTCACGCCGCTGCCGCCATGCACGGCCACGCCAGCGGGCTTGTCGATGACCAGCAGCGAGTCATCCTCAAAGACGATATCGAAATCACGTGGGGGCGTTTTTGAGGCGACAGCAACCGTTGCCGCGTTGCCATCTTCTTTTTGGGCTAGACGCATCGGCGGAATGCGCAACTCGTCACCAGCCTTGATGCGGTAAGTCTGGCTGATGCGGCCTCCGTTTACGCGCACCTCACCACTGCGCAGAATGCGGTAAATGTGGCTCTTCGGTACGCCCTTGCATTCGCGCAACAGGAAGTTGTCGATGCGCTGACCGGCATCCTCCTCACCTACCACTACACGCCGGACCGCCAGCGGCGCTGCGGCGCCGGTCAATGCTGCTTTGCGTAAAATCACGTTCTTCCCATATACTGCATCTGTTTTTCCGGACAAACGTCCGGTGCGCTGCCCGTCTGAACCCCGCCGGGGTTGTACAGAACGGAATCCTGTGTGCCGATACACGTGCCCGGAGCCGACCGGTTCTACGCCAGTTTGAACGATAAGTATGCCCTGAGGGGTTCTCCAGAGAGAGCTTATTGTCGCGTAGCAGCAAAGGGTAACGGCTTCCATGCGCACGTTCGCTGTGCCACAAGCTCCCGTTTCTGCCGCCTCAGCGTCTTGCCATTTGCGATCTTGTCGCTGGCTCGACCGGCCCGGTTCAAGGGCATGCCACACAGTCGACCAATTGTCGTGCTGCTGGGGAATGATGTCGGAAAAACACCGTGCGAGAAGGCAATGCCATCCCGGATAAAAGTCCGCGATGTTATCGCAAAGAGCACACAGCAATCCATGCCAAACCACGTAAATCACGTGATTGATTGAATAGAAACACTATAACGAGCGCGCGTCGCAGAATACACAAAACGCTCCGGACACCGCAGGCTTAGCCGCACCGTCCTGAGCGTAGTTAGAGAACAAGCCGATTCACTTGATGACCAGATAATGACGAACACCAAGTTTCTGACATTCTGAGTAATCAGGCCGCCTCCGGGGATTCCTCGCAGGCGGTCGGTGTGTTGTTCTGCCCGCTCGCGCGCGGGAGAACCAAAATGAAACGCATGCTTTTCAACGCGACGCAGGCCGAAGAACTGCGCGTCGCCATTGTCGATGGTCAGAAACTGATCGATCTCGACATCGAATCGGCCGCCAAGGAACAACGCAAGAGCAACATCTACAAGGGCATCATCACCCGCATCGAGCCCAGCCTCGAAGCCGCCTTTGTCGATTACGGCGCAGAGCGCCACGGTTTCCTGCCTTTCAAGGAAGTCTCACGCTCCTTCTTCCGCGAAGGCGTTAACGCCTCAACCGCGACCATCAAGGAAGCCCTGCGCGAAGGCCAGGAAATCATCATCCAGGTGGAAAAGGAAGAGCGCGGCAACAAGGGCGCGGCTCTGACCACGTTCGTCTCGCTGGCTGGCCGCTATCTCGTCCTGATGCCCAACAACCCGCGTGGTGGTGGCGTCTCGCGCCGCATCGAGGGCGACGATCGCGCCGAGCTGCGCGAAGCCATGGACTCGCTCGAAGTGCCCAACGGCATGAGCCTGATCGCCCGCACTGCCGCCATCGGCCACGCTGCCGAAGAACTGCAGTGGGACCTGAACTACCTGATGCAACTGTGGACTGCCATCGACGGCGCCGCCAAGTCGCAATCAGGCGCTTTCCTGATTTACCAGGAGGGCAGTCTGGTGATTCGCGCTATCCGCGATTACTTCCAGCCAGACATCGGTGAAATCCTCATCGACACCGATGAAATCTACGAACAAGCTCGCCAGTTCATGGCGCACGTCATGCCAGCCAACGTGCATCGCGTGAAGCGTTACCGCGACGACGTACCGCTGTTCTCGCGCTTTCAGATCGAACACCAGATCGAGTCCGCTTACTCACGTCAGGTGAACCTGCCTTCAGGCGGCGCCATCGTCATCGATCACACCGAAGCTCTCGTTTCGGTCGACGTGAACTCCGGCCGCGCCACCAAAGGCAGTGACATTGAAGAAACTGCGCTGCGCACCAATAGCGAAGCTGCCGACGAAATCGCCCGCCAGTTGCGTCTGCGCGACCTGGGTGGCCTGATCGTCATCGACTTCATCGACATGGACAATCCGCGCAACCAGCGCGAAGTCGAAAACCGTCTGCGTGACGCGCTGCGCTTCGACCGGGCCCGCGTGCAGACTGGCAAGATCAGCCGTTTCGGCCTGCTCGAATTGTCGCGTCAGCGCCTGCGTCCAGCATTGGCTGAGACCAGCTACATCACCTGCCCGCGTTGCACTGGCACGGGCCACATCCGCTCGACCGAATCAGCTGCGCTGCACATCCTGCGCATTCTCGAAGAAGAGTCGATGAAGGAAAACACCGGCGCACTGCACACACAAGTGCCGGTCGATGTCGCCACCTTCCTGCTCAACGAAAAGCGCGATGACATCGCGAAGATCGAGCTGCGCCACAAGGTCAACCTGCTGATCATCCCGAATCGCCATCTGGAAACGCCGCAGCACGAGATCGTGCGTCTGCGCCACGACCAACTGAATCTGGAAGAGGTCACGTTGCCAAGCTATCGCATGGCCGCGGCACCAACCGAACCAAGCTACACGCCGCCTTCGGCCAATTTGGAAGCCAAGACTGGCCGCCAGGAAGCCGCCGTCAAGACGATTACGCCGGGTCAGGCTGCTCCCATCGTCGAAGCGCGCGTCGAACCTATCGAATCCGCCAAGGCCAAGAAGGGCTTGGTCGCACGCTTCCTCACATGGCTGGGTGGTAGCGAACAAACTACTCCAGCACCTGCTGCACCCGCCAAGGCAGGCGGCAATGCACGCCGCGACACCCGTCGCCGCGATGGTAGAGATGCCGGTGGTCGTGACAGCGAGCGCAAGGCGCGCGACGGTCAGAAGCCACGCGAGGACCGCAAGGAGCGCGGCAATCGTCAGGACGGTCAGCGTCAGGGCGGCGAGAAACGCACGCGTACCGATGCGGCCCCTGCCGTGGATGCCATCGAAAGTCAGGTGGTCACGCAGAACAAGCCACGTCGCGAGCGTCCGCCACGTGAACCTCGCGAGCCCCGCGAACCACGCGACGTGCAGCCAATCGTTGCTAGCGCCGAAGGCGAACAACAGGCCGACAACGCTCCCGTAGCGGACGGTACCGTACCAGCGGCCAACGGCGAACGCGAGGGCGGACGCCGCCGCAATCGTCGTGGTCGTGGTGGCCGTGGTCGCGGAGATGGTGAACAAGGCGCAGCGGAAAGTAACGCTGATAATGCCGAAGGCATCGCACAAGTCGAGTCGTCCGCGCCTGATGCAGACAGCCAGGATCAAGATACTGCGCAAACTACGTTTGCAGCAGAAGCTGCCTCATCTCCTGTGACGTCAGTTGCTATCGAACGCCCGGCGCCAGCAGCCGTACAGCAGGAGCTCGGCTTCATCGCTGCAGAACCTGTTGCAACGCCCCAAACTGAAGAGACTGCTCCACAAAGCTTGATCGCGGTCGAAGCAGTTACTGCTGAACCGGTCGCACAAGCGGCATCCACCGTGGCAGAAGCTGTCGTGGAGCCTCCACCATTTGTCGAACCAGCTCCAGCTGCTATCAACGCTCCGGTGCTTGCTCCGGCGCCGACAACACCGCCGGTGGCTCGTTCACCAATTGATCTGTCAGCCTTCCTCGCAGACAGCAGCCTCGAGATGGTTGAGACGGCGCCTGGCGCGAAGGCAGCAGCCCCACAGCAACAAGAGGAACCACCGCAGCCGGCACGCCGCCCACGAGAACGCCGTGCCGTCGTGCCCGCACAAGACGAGCCGCTGCAGCAAGTGGAAACACGTTCGTAAAGCGCTAGCAAGACGTTTGCAAAAGCGCTACCAAACAAAAAGCCCCGCATGCGGGGCTTTTTGCTGTTCTGGGTTTACGATCGTCGCGATGCCTGTCAGATCACGCAGCGCTCAGACGCTTGCAGCGTCGCCCGGGTGAAGAGTCGATACAAGCCGGACTGCGCGCAGCAGCCCATCATCATCAACGCGTCCCAGCCCCATGAAGACCGTGCCATAGACACGCACCTCACCATGCGGAACAGGAACCATCCCCGCACATGAGATTGCATTTCCGTGTGAGAAGCGCTCTTCGAGAGCACCATCCAGTACGAGTCGCGGCAAATGTGCCAGCAGGCTATCCGGGGGCAGCAAGCGGGCAACCCGATCTCCCTCTTCCATTTCGCCCAGAGTCTCCAGCGTGACTGCGGACTCAAGGCTAAGCGGTCCCGTTGCAAGGCGACGCAGTGCTGTCAGGTGTGCGCCACAGCCCAACACCTCGCCAATGTCTTCGGCAAGCGTGCGGATGTAGGTTCCCTTGCTGCAGCGAACGCGCAGCTGTATCTCTGGCAAAGAGATGCGCTCGACTTCGAGTTCGTGAATCGTGACGGCACGCGCTTCACGCTCGATCTCGATGCCCTGTCGCGCGTAATCGTAAAGCGCGCGGCCTTGATGCTTGAGTGCCGAATACATGGGTGGCACCTGCTCGATCGCCCCCAAGAAGCGCGCGCAAGCAGCCTGCACATCCGCCTCGGAACACTTCACCTCACGTTCGCGGACGATCTCTCCTTCAGCATCAGCTGTGCTGGTGTTGATGCCAAGCCGCAGCGTCGCGCGATAGGTCTTGTCGGCGTCAAGCAGCATGTGGGAGAACTTGGTGGCTTCGCCGAACAGCACCGGCAACAAGCCGGTCGCCATAGGGTCCAGCGTACCGGTATGGCCCGCTTTCGCCGCTGAATGCAGACGCCGCGCCGCTTGCAGCGCGGCGTTTGACGTCATACCGGATGGCTTGTCGAGCATCAGCACGCCGTCGACGATGCACCATTTCTTGCGTGGAGCAGCCTGATTCATCGACTCAGTTGGCCATATCGTCGTCAGCATCTTCAGGAGGCGTATCCGCCATCGCTTTGTCGATCAGTGCCGACAAGCGCGAACCCTCCTCCATGGAGTTGTCATAGACGAAGTGCAATTCCGGCGTCGTATGGATGCGCACGCGGCGGCCCAGCTCTCGGCGCAGGAAGCTGCTGGCACGACGCAGCCCCTCCTGTATTTCGTCTGCGCCATCCCTGCCCTTGAGCGAGGAGAAGAACACCTTGGCGTGTGCGTAGTCGGCCGTGATTTCGACATCGGTGATGGTCACGAAACCAACGCGCGGATCCTTCACTTCCTGACGGATCAGCTCGGCAAGCTCACGCTTGATCTGTTCGACAACGCGGGAGCTTCTTGAATAGTCTTTTGGCATGTTCAGCCTCTTTTCTGTTTCAACTACAAACAACAACGGGCCATTCAAGGCCCGTTGTTATCCATGCAGGCAAGCACCTGTTATAGCGTACGCGCGACTTCCTGAATCTCGAAAATTTCCAATTTATCGCCTTCGACGATGTCATTGAAATTCTTGAGCGACAAGCCGCATTCAAAGTTGCTGCGCACTTCTTTGGCATCGTCCTTGAAGCGCTTGAGCGAATCCAGTTCGCCGGTGTGAATGACAATATTGTCACGCAGCACACGTACCAGAGAATTCCGCTTGACCAGGCCTTCGAGCACGTAGCAACCGGCAATCGTACCAACCTTGGATACATGGAAGACCTGGCGCACTTCGACCATGCCGATAACCTCTTCGCGCTTCTCTGGCGAGAGCATGCCCGACAGCGCCGCCTTCACTTCATCCACGGCGTCATAAATGATGCTGTAGGAACGGATATCGACACCGAAGGATTCAGCCAATTTGCGTGCATTGGCATCAGCACGTGTGTTGAAGCCGATGATGACTGCACCCGAAGCCTGTGCCAGATTGACGTCGGACTCAGAGATCGCACCGACCGCACCGTGGATGACCTTGACGCGCACCTCTTCGTTGGAAAGCTTGGACAGGGACTGCACCAATGCTTCCTGCGAACCTTGCACGTCGGCCTTGACGATAAGGGCCAGCGATTTGACTTCGCCGTCCTTCATCTGATCCATGATGGACTCGAGCTTCGAGGCCTGCTGCTTGGCCAGCTTGACGTCGCGGAACTTGCCCTGACGGAACAGCGCAATCTCTCGTGCGCGGCGCTCGTCAACAATGCCCATGACTTCGTCACCAGCACCCGGCACGTCGGACAGACCGAGAATTTCGACAGGAATCGATGGACCTGCTTCGTTGATCGGCTTGCCGTTCTCATCCAGCATGGCACGAACACGACCAAAGGTCGCACCGGCCAGGATCACGTCACCACGCTTGAGCGTACCGCTCTGCACCAGCATTGTCGCCACCGGACCACGGCCCTTGTCGAGACGCGCTTCGATGATCAAGCCCTTGGCAGGCGCATCCTTCGCTGCGGTCAGTTGCAACACTTCGGCTTGCAGCAGGATAGCCTCGAGCAATTCGTCGATACCTGCACCGGTCTTTGCCGACACAGGCATGAACATGGCGTCGCCGCCGTATTCTTCCGGGATCACGCCTTCAGCAACAAGCTCTTGCTTGACGCGTTCCGGATTGCCATCCGGCTTGTCGATCTTGTTGATCGCCACCACGATGGGCACACCTGCAGCCTTCGCATGGTGAATCGCTTCCTTCGTCTGCGGCATGACACCGTCGTCAGCGGCCACCACCAGAATGACGATGTCAGTTGCCTTGGCACCGCGGGCACGCATGGCCGTGAAAGCCTCGTGGCCCGGCGTGTCGAGGAAGGAGATCATGCCACGGCTGGTTTCAACGTGGTATGCGCCAATGTGCTGCGTGATGCCGCCCGCTTCGCCTGCAGCCACCTTCGCGCGGCGGATGTAGTCGAGCAGCGAGGTCTTGCCGTGATCGACGTGCCCCATGACGGTCACGACCGGAGCGCGAGGCTCCAGAGCAACATCCTTCTGCTCTTCACCAGTTTCGAGGAAGGCTTCCGGATCATCCAGCTTGGCCGGCACGGCGGTGTGGCCCAGTTCCTCGACGAGAATCATCGCGGTTTCCTGGTCCAGCACCTGATTGATGGTAACCATCTGGCCCATCATCATCATTTTCTTGATCAGTTCCGCAGCCTTGACCGACATCTTGTGCGCGAGGTCAGAAACTGAAATCGTTTCAGGCACATGCACTTCGCGCACGATGGCTTCGGTCGGCGCCTGGAAGTTGGTCTGCTCTTGCGACTGCTTGCCATGACGGCTGCCACCACGGGGACCGCCGCGCCAGCCTGCACCAGTCCCGGTATCACCACGCGTCTTGATAGTACGACGCTTGTTGTCCTCCGGTTGTTGCTTGGCATTGCGATCAGGCGCTTGCGCCTTCTTCGGTTTTTCGTCGGTCTTGGCCGGCTTGTGCAGCGTGCCAACCTTGCCTTCAGGCTTAGCGGCAGCAGCGGCAATGCGTGCTTTTTCCTGCTCAACCTTGAGACGCTCTTCTTCGAGCTTGCGCGCTTCTTCAGCAGCTTTGCGGGCAGCTTCACGCGCCTGCTTCGCCTTGATTTCAGCGGCCTGGCGCGCCATCAGTTCGGCGTGGCTGCGATCTGCACGCTGACGTGCCGTCAGTGGCGCCTCGGCAACTGGAGCTACGGCGGGCGCTTGCGCCTCAACAACAACGACGGGCTCGGGTTCCGGTTCAGGAATCGGCTCGGGCTCGGGCTCGGGTTCCGGTTCAGGAATCGGTTCGGGCTCAGGTGCAGAGACCACTTCGACGACCGGTTCCGGCACGACAACGACTGGCTCGACAACCGGCTCAGGCTGCATAACGACGATTTCGTCTTCAGGCTCGGCAGTAGATGACTCGACAGTTGCGTCCGCATCATCACGCTTGACGAAGACGCGCTTCTTGCGCACTTCGACCTGGATGGTACGGGCCTTTCCTGTAGAGTCCGCGGCCTTGATCTCGCTGGTCTGCTTGCGCGTCAGCGTGATCTTGGACTTGGCTGCAGTGTCGCCATGCGAACGGCGCAGGTAATCAAGCAGACGTGTCTTGTCATGCTCACTTACACCGTCGTTCAGTGTCGATTTGGTAACGCCTGCCTTCTGTAGCTGTTCAAGCAGCGCAGAAGCCGGCATCTTCAGTTCCGTGGCGAAATCCGCCACGCTCATTTCTGCCATCTGTTCTTACTCCCCCGCTTGCTCAAACCAGTGCGCACGCGCCTTGGTAATCAGATCCTTCGCACTCGATTCGTCGAGCCCCGTTATTTCGGTCAGCTCGTCAACCGCCAGATCCGCCAGATCGTCACGCGTCTTCACACCATGCGTGGCGAGCTTTGCAGCAAGCGATTTGTCCATGCCTTCAAGACTCAACAAGTCTTCTGCAACGCCCTCGAGTTGTTCCTCGTTGACGATGGCTTCGGTCAGCAGCACGTTTCGTGCGCGCTGACGCAACTCGTTAACAGTGTCTTCGTCGAAGGCTTCGATCTCCAGCATTTCGGAAATCGGCACATAGGCGATTTCTTCCAGCGAAGAGAAGCCTTCTTCGATCAGGATGTCGGCAACCTCCTCGTCGACATCGAGCTTCTCGCAGAATATCTGGCGCAGACGACCCTGCTCCGCTTCGCTGCGTTCAGCCGCAGCGGTTTCGGTCATCAGGTTAATGTTCCAGCCGGTCAGTTCCGAAGCAAGCTTCACGTTCTGACCACCACGACCGATAGCCATGGCGAGGTTACCCTCGTCGACTACCACATCCATGGTGTGCGTTTCTTCATCAACGACGATGGAGCTGACCTCTGCCGGTGCCAGAGCGCTGATAACGAACTGTGCCGAGTCCGCAGACCACAACACGATGTCGACGTTCTCACCGCCAAGTTCATTACGCACAGCCGTCACGCGCGAACCGCGCAGACCGACACAGGTACCGATGGGGTCAATGCGCGGGTCATTCGACTTCACGGCAATCTTGGCGCGCAGGCCTGGATCACGCGCAGCTGCCTTGATCTCCAGCAGGCCGTCTTCGATTTCCGGCACTTCGAGTTCGAAGAGCTGCGATATGAAATCCGGTGCACTGCGCGACAAGACCAGTTGCGGGCCACGGGCATTGCGATCGATACGCAACAGGTAAGCGCGGACGCGGTCACCGACGCGCAGATTCTCTTTCGGAATCTGCTGATCGCGCGGCAACACAGCTTCGAGACGACCCGCCTCGACGATGGCATTGCCACGTTCCATACGCTTCACCGAACCAGTGACAAGATGCTCGCCGCGCTCGAGGAAGTCATTGAGGATCTGTTCGCGCTCGGCATCACGGATCTTCTGCAGGATGACTTGCTTGGCAGCCTGTGCGCCGATGCGACCGAAATCGATGGGCTCCAATGGCTCTTCCACATAGTCGCCGACCGCGATATCTGGATAATCCTCGCGAGCGTCAATGATGCCCATCTCGGCTTCGTCGTTTTCGACTTCAGCATCGATCATCACCACCCAGCGACGGAAGGATTCGTACACGCCTGTTTCGCGGTCGATGGATACACGCACATCGGCCTCATCATTGATACGCTTCTTGGTCGCGGCGGCCAAAGCCATTTCCATGGCCAGAAACACAGTTTCCTTGGCCACGTTCTTTTCGCGCGACAGCGCATCGACAAGCAGCAAGACTTCGCGGCTCATTGCTTAACTCCCTCGAAAGCGAATATTTCAGCTTGTTCAAACATGAACAAACCCTGAATCAAAACTTGGGGACCAGACGTGCTTTTTCGACATCGTCGAGTTCAAGCAGCTGCTCACCCTTCTCGGTACGAACCACAATCTTGCCGTCGCGCAAGCCAAGCAACTGGCCTGCGAAATTACGCTGGTTGTTGATTGGCAGACGGATGCGAATCTGCACATCCTGGCCAGCAAAGCGCTCGAAGTCAGCGGCCTTGCGCAGTGGTCGCTCCAAACCCGGAGACGAGATCTCAAGACGATCATAGTCGATGCCTTCAACCTCGAAAACACGCACGAGATGATTGCTCACCACCGCGCAATCTTCGACTGTAATGCCGCGTTCGATATCGATGAACACACGCAGCAGTCTCGCCTTGGGCGAGCGCTCCAGATCCACCAGTTCGAAACCCAAGCCATTCACGGCCTGCTCGACAACGCTTGCGATATCCATCTGCAATACTGTTTCAACAAATTAGGCGCCCGCATCGCGATCAATCACGTTTTGCGCGCCACAAATAAAAAATGGGCGAAACGCCCATCCCGATCAAACAAATCCGGAAAGAACGCCGCGGCCCACGCTTGCTTGCACAGGACACACGACGCATTAACCACTCGATTCTAGCATGTTGCTACGCCGCAGTACATCCAAACAGCGTAACGAGTAAGCCTTTGTCGTGCCGCGCACCATCAGGCTGCGCGGCACGGACATATCAGACAGCTACAACCGGCTTCGGCTTTGGCTTCCTGTTGCGGCCACCACGCGGACGACGATTATCGTTACGCCGGGCGCTACCCGTAGTCCCCTCGAGCGCTCCAGCAGGCGCAGCGTTCGGCACGAAGGCGGCTTCGCCATCGCTGGCGCCATTCTCGGCCGTATTGCGATTCCTCGGCCCACCGGCCTTCGTATTCGCCCCGCCAACCTTCGGGCCACGCCGGTTACGGGTGCGACGTGTTTCGCCATCGGCAGGACGTGCAACGGCTTTCTTGCCTGCCAGCGACTTGATCATCTCTGGCGGCATGTCTTCGTACATGCCGCGCTTGAGACGGCTCGGCAACTCCACCGGGCCATAACGCACACGCATCAGGCGGCTGACCGTAAGACCGAGCGCTTCGAACATGCGACGCACTTCGCGATTGCGGCCTTCGGAAATCGACACCCGGTACCAGTGGTTCGAGCCTTCGCCGCCTTCATCCCGCACCATGTTGAAACGCGCCGGGCCGTCATCCAGCTCGATCCCGTCCTTCAGTTGTTTGGCCTGTGCTTCGTCGAGCAGGCCGACGATGCGCACGGCGTACTCACGCTCCAGGTTGTAGCGCGGATGCGTCAGGCGGTTGGCCAGATCACCGTCATCGGTGAACAACAGCAAGCCGCTCGTATTGAAGTCAAGACGACCGATCGCGATCCAGCGACCGCGGCGGATCTTTGGCAGTCGATCGAACACACTCGGGCGACCTTCAGGATCGTCGCGCGAGACGATCTCACCATCCGGCTTGTGATAAATCAGAACGCGTGGCGGACGCTCGGCAAAACGCACGTTAACCAGCTTGCCATTGACCTTGATGCGGTCGCCGGCGGAAATCTTCTGGCCGAGGAAAGTCGGCAGGCCATTGACGCTAACACGCCCGGCAGTAATCCATTCTTCCACTTCACGACGCGAGGCATAGCCCGCAGCAGCGAGAACCTTCTGGATGCGTTCGCCGTCATCAACGAGTTCGCCCGTTGCCTTGACGCGATCACCACCACCGCGCGGGCCGAAGCCGCCGCGACCACGCGGGCCACCAGTGCCTTCAGGCTTGGCGTTGGCGTGCAGGTTGTCGCCCTTGCGACCCAGGAACGCAATCTGACTGTCGTCGTCTTCGTATGGATCGTCGGAATTGAATTCCGGTTCAGGTGCTGCGCCATACACACCGGCGGGCGGCAGGTCCGAGCGGGGAGCTCTCTGGCGTCGCTGCGGCGCGCCGTTGTTGGCCTTATTGGCCGTGTTATTGCCGGGACGCGTCGGACGGCGACGCGTTTTCTGCGGTATCGACAAGATCGAGTACTCCTTCGATGTCGGATAGGGACGATAAAGGCGGCAGCTCAGTCAGGCTGCGAAGGCCGAGATCATCAAGAAACTTGCGGGTAGTGGCGAAGAGGGCCGGGCGTCCCGGCGTGTCGCGGTGACCAATGGTGTCGATCCAACCGCGCGTTTCGAGCACATTTATTATGTTTGCAGAAACGGCCACGCCGCGAATTTCTTCAATGTCCCCGCGTGTGACAGGCTGACGATACACGATGATTGCCAAGGTTTCCAGTACCGCACGGGAGTAACGCGGCGCTCGTGTCTGACGCAAACGGTCAAGATACGGTTGCAAGGCTGGCCGGGTCTGGAAGCGCCAGCCCGAGGCCAGCCGCATCAGTTCGACCGCCCTGCCCTGCCAATCCTGCTGGATGTCATTGAGCAGACGGCCAACCAGTTCGGCGCCGACATCGGGCTCGAACAGGCGCCGCAACTCGCCGCTCTGCATGGGTTCGTTGGCTGAGAGCAATGCCGCCTCAAGGACTTGTTTGGCGTGTGCAACGTCAATACCAGATTCGATGTTCGTGATCTCGTGCGCCGGCAGGGTGTTGTCAGCCTCACCCGACTCAAGCAGCTGATCCACGACGGGCTCGGCGCTGATCCCACGCGAGACAGCTTCCGCTGGCATTTCGGGATTCAACTCAGATGAAGCCAGCTCAGGCGTAGGACTGGGCGTCATCCGCGTCTCCGGTTTCATGTGCGGTCTCGTGACGAGACACGCGCACATAGATCATTTCCATCGGCGCATTCTGCATCAGCTGGACCAGCCGTTCCTTGACCAACTCGAGCACGGCGAGGAAGCCCACTATAAGGCTGGCCACGCCATGAGTCAGGTCGAACACGCTGGTGAACTCGGCGTATTCACCGTCCTGCAGGCGCCGCAGGATCTGCGCCATGTATTCACGCACCGACAGCTCCTCGCGCTGTACGTGGTGATGCTGGTTGTTACGCGCACGTTGCAGCAGCGTCAGCCATGCGCCTTGCAAATCCGCGAGACTGACCTCGGCCAGGCGCTCTTCGGCAATCACCTCGGTGATATGTACGGCAGCCCACTCGTAGTCACGCTCGACACGCGGCATGCGATCCAGTGTCAGGGCCGCGCGCTTGATGCGCTCGTATTCGACGAGACGACGCACGAGTTCGGCACGCGGGTCGGACTCGTCGTCTTCCGGTTTTTCGCTCGGCGGCTTGGGCAGCAACATGCGTGACTTGATGTCGAGCAACATCGCCGCCATCAGCAGATAGTCGCCAGCGAGTTCGAGATTGGTCGAACGCATTGCGTCGATGTAAGCCAGATACTGCACCGTCAGCGGCGCCATCGGAATATCGAGGATATTCACGTTGGCGCGACGGATCAGATACAGCAGCAGGTCGAGCGGCCCCTCGAAGGTATCGAGGAAAATCTCCAGCGCATCCGGCGGGATGTACAGATCCGTCGGCATATCGAGCAACGGCTCGCCGTAGATCTTCGCGTGGAAGCGGAGATCGAGGGCGAGCGTTTCAGGAGCTGCGCTGTCGTTCATCAAGGCTTAGCTGTATGACAAACCCATCGATTCGCGCACATCACGCATCGTCTCCTGCGCGAGCTTGCGGGCGCGTTCGCAACCGTCGGCGAGCACGCTGCGCACCAGTGCCGGATCGTCGATGTATTGCTGGGCACGTTCATGGAAGGGCTCCTGCTCTTTCACGACAGCGTCGATGACAGGCTGCTTGCATTCGAGGCAGCCGATGCCAGCACTGCGGCAACCCTTCTGCACCCACTCGCGCGTCGGCTCGTCCGAATAGACCTGATGGAACTGCCACACCGGGCAACGCTCCGGCTCGCCCGGATCGGTACGGCGCACACGCGCCGGGTCGGTCGGCATGGTGCGGATTTTCTTGCTGACGACCTCGGGATCCTCTCGCATGAAAATCGTGTTGCCGTATGACTTCGACATTTTCTGGCCATCAAGACCCACCACACGCGAAGCTTCGGTGAGCTTGGCTTGCGGCTCGACGAGAATCATCTTGCCGCTACCTTCGAGATAGCCAAACAGGCGCTCGCGATCACTCATCGACAGACTCTGCGAATCGTCGAGCAGCGCCTTGCCCTGCTCCAGCGCTTCCTTGTCGCCTTCCTGCTGGAAACGCACGCGCAGTTGCTCGTAGAGCTTGGGGCGCTTGCCGCCGAGCTTCTTCACCGCCTCGCGCGCCTTCTCTTCGAACCCAACCTCTTTGCCATAGAGATGGTTGAAGCGGCGCGCGATTTCGCGAGTCAACTCGATATGAGGCACCTGGTCTTCACCGACGGGCACATGCGTCGAGCGGTACAGCAGGATGTCGGCGCTCTGCAGCAGCGGATAACCGAGGAAGCCATAAGTCGACAGGTCTTTTTCGCTGAGTTTTTCCTGCTGGTCCTTGTAGGTCGGCACGCGCTCGAGCCAGCCGAGCGGGCACATCATGGACAACAGCAGATGCAGCTCGGCGTGCTCGGGCACGCGCGACTGGATGAAGATGGTGGACTGGTTCGGATCGATACCCGCGGCGAGCCAGTCGATGACCATGTCCCACACGCTTTCCTCGATGATCGAGACCGAGTCATAGGCTGTCGTCAGCGCATGCCAGTCAGCGACGAAGAACAGGCAGGGCATTTCGTTTTGCAGCCTGACCCAGTTCTTGAGCGCGCCGTGATAGTGGCCGATATGCAAACGCCCGGTGGGGCGCATGCCGGAGAGGACTCGATCTGCGTACATGTTTGAAGTAAACCTCGGATTGAAATCTTCAGGCTGCCGAAAAAAATCAGGCGACGCCCGTGATCAGGAAAATGAACCGCGCAACGCTGTCCATGGCCCACAGCAAAGGCCTGTTCAGCACATCAGAATACATCAGCGCAATCAGGATGAAGAAGCCATAAGGCTCCACGCGGGAGAGTTGCCAGGCAGCCTTGATCGGCAGCAGGCTCACAAGAATGCGGCCGCCATCGAGCGGAGGAATCGGGATCAGGTTGATCAGCATGAGCACCAGATTGGCCATCAGGCCATTGCGACACAGGGCGCCCAGCATCTCCAGACCGCCGGGGTTGCTGACCATTGGTAAAACGAGGCTGCCGAACAACACCCACACCACCGCCTGAACAAAATTGATGCCCGGCCCCGCTGCTGCGACCCACAGCATGTCCTGCTTCGGGTGCCGCAGGCGGCCGAAATTCACGGGTACGGGCTTGGCCCAGCCAAAAGGCGGAAACTGCGCGCCGGTCAAGGCGTTCATGAGGACGATGCCGCCGGGCAAGAGAATGGTGCCGACCGGGTCGATGTGCTTGAGGGGATTCAGGGTGATGCGTCCCTGCTCGTAAGCAGTCGGGTCGCCAAACATGCGGGCGACGTAACCGTGTGCGGCCTCGTGCAGGGTGATTGCCAAGATAACCGGCACGGCCCACAGGGTGATGTTCAGAATGATTTGATCCATGGGGATGCAGTTTACCGTGAATGCTTCGGGAGGCAGCTCACAGGCCGAGCGGCCGTAGCTCGCCCTTGCCTTGGCGGATCAGCTCAGGCGCACCACCAGTCAGATCCACGACCGTCGTTGGCTCCAGGCCGCAGGGGCCGGACTCTATGACCAGATCCAGTTCGCGTTCGAGACGATCACGGATCTCGCTTGCATCGCTCAGCGGCAGATCTTCGTCGGGCAACAACAGCGTCGATGAAATCAGCGGCTCCCCCAGCTCTTCAAGTAGCGCAAGCATAACGGCGTGATCCGGTACGCGCAGGCCGATGGTCTTGCGCTTGGGATGCAACAGGCGGCGCGGCAGCTCTTTCGTGCCTTCGAGAATGAAGGTGTAGGCGCCCGGCGTCGTGGCCTTGAGCAGGCGAAACTGCGCGTTGTCGACTCGGGCATAGGTCGCGATCTCGGACAGGTCGCGGCACATCAGCGTGAAGTGGTGGCGCTCGTCGACGCCACGAATGCGCCTGATGCGTTCGATCACCTTGGCGTCACCAGTGTGGCCAACCAGCGAATAGGCTGCATCGGTCGGCACCGCGATCAGTCCCCCGTCGCGCAGGATGGTCGCAGCCTGACGAATCAGGCGGGTTTGCGGATGATCGGGGTGGATTTCAAAGAACTGAGACATATTCGTTAGGACGCAAATTCGGACGCAAATTATGTGACGCCATGCTCCGGAGCTGAAGCATGCGTGCTTTTATCAGGGAGAACTTCAGACCAAAGCCGTCCACACCGGCGTCAGGTCAGGCGGCAGCGCCTCGGCCTTGCCGATGTCGATAGAACTTTCGCCCGGACCGTGAAAGTCCGAAGCACGCGATGCCAGCAAGTTATAGCGACGCGCGAAGGTGGCGAACTGGTTGCGCATCTGCGGCGTATGCGAGCTGGTCACAACCTCGACGCCCTCACCCTTCAGATCGGTGAACTCCTCGAACAGGGCTTTCATCTCAGTGCCCGAAATACGGTAACGGCCGGGGTGAGCAATCACGGCAATGCCGCCCGCCGCGTGAATCCAGTTCACGGCATCGGCCAGGGTCGCCCATTCGTGATCAACAAAGCCCGGCTTGCCGCGCACGAGATAGTGATCGAAGACTGCAGAGGTATCGCGCGCAATACCGATCTCGACGAGGTAGCGCGCAAAGTGGGCTCGGCTGATCAGCTCGGGATTGTCGGCATAGCGGGCCGCACCTTCGAAAGCGTCCTTGATGCCGATTTTGGCCAGTTCCGCGCCGATACGCTTGGCACGACCATCACGACCGCCGCGCACGGCGTCCAACCCGTCGCGCAGCACGCTCGAGTCCAGCTTGATGCCCAAGCCAACGATGTGCACCGTCTGGTCGCAATAGGAAACAGAGACTTCCACGCCATTCACGAAACGCATGCCACACGCTTCGGCGGCAGCGCGAGCTTCGGCGAGGCCGCCGAGTTCATCGTGGTCGGTCAGCGCCAGCAGGTCGACACCGTTGGCATGCGCGCGCTCGACCAAGGCGGTCGGGCTCAGCATGCCGTCGGAAACGGTAGAGTGACAATGAAGATCGGCGTTCTGCGGTACGAACATGACTAAGGTCTGACAGGAAGGCGCCCGGGAAGTGCCGGGCAGGCAAGCATCATAGCAAACGCTTGCTTCGCGCCCTTGGCTTCCGGTACAGTCGCCGTCTGTTCGGGAGAGCGCTCGCAGCCGGTTTTGACTGGTTCGCCGGGCCGCCGAAGGCGCAACCCCCCGGGAACGCTCAGGCAAAAGGACCGAACGGGAAATCACAATCTGGAGAGCGGTGCCACCAGCAATGGACGTGCATCCACCGAAGGGGCACGCGACTTCAAGTCGTAATCTCTCAGGTACCAAGGACAGATGGGGGCTGAACACCAAGGGAGAAATCCGTGAAGTGTCCGGCCCCTTTTTCATTTCCTGTTCCTGCTAATTGCCCTGATTTCGCCGGAGAAGCACTCTTGTCCAGACAAACCCCGCTCCACGCCACCCACATTGCCGCCGGCGCCAAGCTCGTCGACTTCGCTGGCTGGGATATGCCGATTCACTACGGCTCGCAGCTCGAAGAACACAAGCTCGTACGCAACGACGCCGGCATGTTCGACGTCTCGCACATGCTGCCCGTGGATATCGAAGGTGCCGGTGCGCAAGCCTTCCTGCGCCGCCTGCTGGCCAACAACATCGACAAGCTGAAAGAGCCCGGCCGCGCGCTGTATTCCTGCATGCTCAATGAGCGCGGCGGCGTGGTCGATGACCTCATCACCTATTTCTTCGCTCCCGATTTCTATCGCATCGTTGTCAATGCCGGCACGGCCGATAAGGACATCGCCTGGATGCGCAAGCAGGCCGCAGCGATGCCCGGCGGCGGCAATGTCACCATCACCGCACGCCGCGATTTCGCCATGATCGCCGTGCAAGGCCCCGAAGCGCGCGCCAAGGTGTGGGCTGCCCTGCCCGGCTCGCAAGCCGTGTCGGAACCACTCAAGTATTTCCAGGCCGTCCAGTTCAAGGACATCACGCTGTGCCGCACCGGCTACACCGGTGAAGACGGCTTCGAGCTGATCATTCCTGCAACCCGCGTCGTTGAAATCTGGAATGCGCTGGCTGCTGCTGGCGTAAAGCCTGCAGGCCTCGGCGCACGCGATACGCTGCGTCTTGAAGCCGGTATGAATCTCTATGGCCAGGACATGGACGACAACGTCGGCCCGCTGGAGTCCGGCCTCGCCTGGACGGTCGACTTCACGGAAGGTCGCGACTTCGTAGGCCGTGCTGCGCTGGAAGCTGCCCCGCCAGCGCGCGCCCTAGTCGGCATCGTGCTCGAAGAGCGTGGCGTACTGAGAAGCCATATGCAGGTGTTCACCCATGAAGGCGGCCTTGGCGAAACCACCAGCGGCAGTTTCGCGCCGAGCATGAATGCCTCGATTGCTTTTGCACGTGTCCCCGCCAGTGTTGCCATCGGCGACACGGTGCACGTCGACATTCGCGGCAAGCAGCTCAAGGCACGCGTCGTCAAAACGCCTTTCGTGCGTCACGGAAAAGTACTTGTGTGATGAGTGAGGAGTAAGGCGTCAGGAGTTAACGCATGCGGTCGCATGTGGTCAATAAAACCGACCGGAAACTCCCCTCCTCACTCCCGCCTCCTCACCCCTCTCTTAGAAAAGGAGCAATAAATGAGCGTCCCAGCCAATCTGCGTTACACCGAATCCCACGAATGGGTCCGCAAGGAACCGGACGGCACCATCACCATCGGCATCACCGACCACGCGCAGAACGCGCTCGGCGACATCGTCTTCCTCGAACTGCCCGAAGCCGGCCGCAGCGTCGCAGCTAAGGAAGAAATCGCCGTCGTTGAATCGGTGAAAGCCGCGTCCGACATCTACGCGCCGGTTGCCGGTGAAGTCGTCGCTGCGAACAGCGACGCCATCGATGCACCTGAAAGCGTGAACACCGATGCATATGCTGCATGGCTGTTCAAGATCAAGCCGGCCAACCTGGACGACATCGACGCACTGCTGACCGCTGACGGCTACAAGGCCATCATCGACGCAGCGTAATAGCACTCGTGGCCCGCCAGGAGCGCGACCCGATCCAGGAGCTGCTGCGCTACGCCATTGTGGCGGGCGGCATGGTGCTGATCGTGCTCGTGCTCACGCGTGGCAAGTGGCTCACGGGCGCCGTGCTCGGCGTGTGGCTGCTGGCGACCGTAATTCGCTTCAAGCGAGCAGCCAAGCAAGATCGCCCATAGCCGTCATTCCCGCGTCGGCGGGAATCCAGCGACTTTAATCACGTGTTGAACGCCACTGGATTCCCGCCGATGCGGGAATGACGGAGTTGTAAGTTCCGCATTCAAACGGTGGGTTGCTTCGCGAACCCACCCTACGCAAGACATCACCCTTATTTACGTTCGTACCGGATTCACCATGACCAAGACCTTGACCTCTCTCGAACAACGCGACGCCTTCATCAGCCGCCACATCGGTTCGAACGACGCCGAAATCGCCGAGATGCTTTCTGCCGCTGGCGCGAAAAGCGTTGACGACCTGATCGCGCAAACCGTGCCCGCCGCGATCCGCCTCTCCGCGCCGCTGCCGATTGCCGACGCAGTGCCCGAGCATGTCGCGCTGGGCGAGTTGAAGGCCATCGCCGGCAAGAACGTCATCAAGCGTTCGCTGATCGGCATGGGTTACTACGACACGCTGACGCCGGCCGTCATCCTGCGCAACGTCATGGAGAATCCCGGCTGGTACACGGCCTACACGCCGTACCAGGCAGAGATCGCGCAGGGTCGTCTGGAAGCGCTGCTCAACTGGCAGCAGATGGTCATCGACCTCACCGGTCTCGAACTTGCCAACGCCTCGCTGCTCGACGAAGCGACCGCCGCTGCAGAAGCCATGACCATGGCACGCCGCATGTCAAAGTCGAAGAGCAACAAGTTCTTCGTCGACGCCGCCTGTTTCCCGCAGACCATCGACGTGGTTAAGACGCGTGCCGAGTATTTCGGTTACGAGTTGGTCTTCGGCGCGGCCGATGACTCCGTGAATCACGAATTGTTCGGCCTGCTGCTGCAATACCCGAACGTGCACGGCAACGTCGCCGACTACAGCGCGCTCATCGCCGCCAACAAGGCCAAGGGCGCAAGCGTGGCTGTTGCCACCGACCTGATGGCACTCGTGCTGTTGAAGAGCCCCGGTGAAATGGGTGCCGATATCGCCTTCGGCTCCGGCCAGCGCTTCGGCGTACCGATGGGTTTCGGCGGTCCGCACGCTGCTTTCTTCGCCACGCACGAATCGAACGCACGCTCGATGGCCGGCCGCATCATCGGCGTATCGAAAGACGTACGCGGCAAGACCGCGCTGCGCATGGCACTGCAAACGCGCGAGCAACACATCCGCCGCGAGAAGGCCAACTCCAACATCTGTACCTCGCAAGTGCTGCTCGCCAACATGGCCGGCATGTACGCCGTCTATCACGGCCCTGAAGGTCTGAAGACGATTGCAACGCGCATCAACCGCCTCGCCGCGATCTTCGCCGCTGGCGTCAAGAAAGCTGGCTTCAAGCCACTGACGACGAATTTCTTCGACTCGCTGGACATCGCCACCGGCGAACAGACGGCCAGCATCTATGCCGCTGCCATCGCTGCCGGTTTCAATCTGCGCCAGGTCTCCCCCGCCGTGCTGGGCGTGAGCTTCGACGAGACGACTACACGCGCTGAAGTGCTATGCCTGCTCAACGTGTTCGCCGACGCGGGTCGCCTCGCCAATGTGTGCGAGCTGTCCGCCACGTTCAGCGATAGCGACATCGATGCGTTCGACGCCGCCGTCGCTGGCAGTGCCGTGCCCGCCGATCTCGTCCGTACGAGCGCCATCCTCAGCCACCCCGTGTTCAACAGTCATCACACCGAACACGAGATGCTGCGCTACCTGAAGAAGCTGCAGAACAAGGACCTCGCGCTCGATCACTCGATGATCTCGCTCGGCTCCTGCACGATGAAGCTCAACGCCACCAGCGAGATGATTCCCGTGACCTGGCCCGAGTTCGGCCGCATGCACCCCTTCGCGCCGCACGACCAGACGCTGGGCTATCTCGAAATGATCGAAGGCCTCGCCGACTACCTGCGCGCCGTCACCGGCTTCCCCGCCATCTGCATGCAGCCCAACTCTGGCGCGCAGGGCGAATACGCCGGCCTCGTCGCCATCCGCCGCTACCACGCAGCACGTGGCGATGCGCATCGCGACGTCTGCCTGATCCCGAAATCCGCGCACGGCACCAACCCGGCCACCGCGCAGATGTGCGGCCTCGAAGTCGTCGTCGTCAATTGCGATGACAGCGGCAACGTCGAAGTCAGTGACCTCAAGATCAAGGTCGAGCAGTACAAGGATCGCCTCGCCGCACTGATGATCACCTACCCATCCACGCACGGCGTGTTCGAAGAAGCGGTCAAGGAAATCTGCGCGCTCACGCACGCCGCCGGCGGCCAGGTCTACATGGACGGCGCCAACCTCAACGCGCAAGTCGGCCTCACCTCGCCCGCCACTATCGGCGCGGATGTGAGCCACATGAACCTGCACAAGACCTTCTGCATCCCGCACGGCGGCGGCGGACCCGGCATGGGCCCGATCGGCCTCGCTGCGCACCTCGAACCCTTCATGGCCGACCACGTCGTCACACCGACCGGCGCTGAAGGTCGCGCACAAGCTGGCCAAGGCGCAGTCTCCGCTGCTCCGTTCGGCTCAGCCAGCATCCTGCCAATCTCGTGGATGTACATCCGCATGATGGGCGGCACGGGTCTGAAGCGCGCCACCGAAATCGCCATCCTCAACGCCAACTACATCGCGACGGCTTTGAAGGATCACTACCCCGTGCTCTACACCGGCTCACAAGGCCGCGTCGCGCACGAATGCATCCTGGATATTCGCCCGATCAAGGCCGCGACCGGCGTGAGCGAAGTCGACATCGCCAAGCGACTCATGGACTACGGCTTCCACGCCCCGACGATGAGCTTCCCCGTGCCCGGCACCATCATGGTCGAACCGACGGAATCCGAATCGAAGGCTGAGCTGGATCGCTTCATCGCCGCCATGACCAGCATCCGCGAAGAAATCCGCCGCATCGAACGTGGCGAGTTGACTGCGGAAAACAACCCGCTGAAAAACGCTCCGCACACGCAGGGCGACGTCATCAGCAGCGAGTGGGATCGCCCTTACTCGCGTGACGAAGCGGTTTTCCCATTGGCATATGTCGCGGAGAACAAATTCTGGCCATCAGTGAATCGCATCGACGATGTGTATGGCGACCGGAATCTGTTTTGTGCTTGTGTGCCGATGGAAGAGTACGCAGGCTGAACTCCGCTCCGCCTCCGAAAAGAGCCGCGCACTGCGCGGCTTTTTCTTTGGTAGTCGCGCTCACCTGGCGCCGAGCTTCCCTCTCTAATTGCTAGAGTCGCGCACTCCGCTAGTTTTGGTCACTGGATCGAGGAATACAGCCAGCCGAACTGGTGCGACGTCATCAAGGCGACCAAACGTCAAAACCAGCCGTGAGACATCAGTCCGCTGAAATCCCTTAACAGGCATTGATGCCTGCAATTTGTATGGACGTAGTCCTTGTTCGGGAGAAGAAGCCCACTCTTCCACCACGGCCGGCGCGCCAACATCGAGCGCCGTAGTTGTCCGCAGCGCACGCACGATATCTCGGAAGAACTCCCGAATGCCGGCTGCACCTGGAGGCTCTACTTGATGTTCATAGGTAAGTGTCGGAACCTCAATCTTCAGGTTGCCCATATGACGAACCACATCCGCTGATAAAGGATCTTCTTCGTAGCGGCGAACGCCATCCGTCTCGTGCAATCGCCTCCAGTTAGTGTCTGAGTCTGTGTAAATAAAGGACCCCGTCAATGTGGCAATAAACAACCCGGTTTCGCGAGCGAAACCTTTAAGTATCTTGAATTCGCCCCCCGCTTCCGAAGACGGCGGCGGATCCAGTAGTGCAAGAGGGTCGGATTCGAGTTCTTCTTTCCAAATACGAACAACCGCGTCAATGGTTGCCTCCGACTCCTCTGGAGAGTGCTGCGCTATGTAGGCCTTCATGTTGGAGGGAGGGAGTCGTTTGATTACTCGCATCATCTCGTCGCGGCTGAACGCGTCGGCTAACGCCTTATCGATAGGGCCAAGCTCCACCTCATCAAGGGAAGAGTCCTCCGCGATACCCATGATTTCGCCCCGGAAACCTGCGTCGTAGTCGAGCGGATCCGGGATGAGATGAACCCTCCCATCCCTTATGTAAGGCTCCAGAATCAAGAGCAGGAACACACTGCGCAAGGTCTGTTCTCGAAACTTCGCGGGGTGATGGGTAGGGCTGAATTCCGGTCGGACGCCGTTTGCATTTACGAAAGGATGTACGAGCACAAGCTCGTCTATATACGCCAGCATGCCCACTACATTTGACGCAGTACGCGCATCTGTCATACCCAGGTAAAGAGCGCGAGAACGCTGGCTCTGTGGCCGTGGAAGTAATTCGACCAGTCGCGTATCCGTAGGCCACAGCGCCGCGAATAGTTCATGAATTTTGCGCACCTGCTCATCAGAGAGCTGACGACGAACATCAAGCCACGACGTATCAGCGTTCAACTCAAGAATGCGATTGATCCCACGTATGAGAACCAAATTCCTTTCACGGATACTCCTTACCGTCCAAGAAGGTCGGTCTTGAGGTGCGACACCCGAACAGCAATCGCGAAACATGAGTCCGCCGCCACACCCGCATTGAGCATCTGGCGCAGGGTCTTCCACCATCGGCGGTTTGGCTAGAAATTCATGTGCCTTGGAAGTCCGTCCGAACGGGTCTCGATATGCCGACGAACCATCTTCATATCCGATGTAAATCTCTCCGCCGAATCGCCACAGTTCGTTTCGGGGCAAAAGAAGGGACGCTATCCCTTCCCAAGAAAGGGTGCAGTGCTTCTCGGGATATAGCCAAGCAGGGTTAGAGGCCGCCACGTACTGTTTTGCACGAGACTTGATCACCAAGTTAATAGCTTGGACTTCGGCCTCAGACAACTCGCGACCACGTATTAGGGCGTCGGTCCGTGCCATAGATTCGCCGCGGAATCGAGCGTTTGTTCGTCGAGACAGGAGAGCTGCTTTGTCCGGACTTTCAGCGTACTCAAGGTTGGTGAGAATCAAACAGTAGTGCGCATTTAGCGGGAAGATAGTTTGCGACCCCACAAGCTCGACGCCCGGATCGTTCGGATACTGGCACGCGGGGGCTTCGGGAGCTAACTTCGGATGGTAAATGGTAACGGGATGATCGCTCACCAAGAATCTAACCGGCGACTTCACAGCCGACACTATCTCTCGCACACATTCTGACCACATGGTGCAATGCATCTGCCGTAGCGATTGCATTTGCACCATCAACTCCGTTTGCGGCAATCCTTGGAAATGTTTGAGAATCCAGTCCAGACCTTTAGGAGTTCGGAGCTTCTGTGCGTCGATGTACATAAAGAAGTCTTGGAATCCGCGATGCATCTTTACGAAGTCACCTGCGATCCATGCGCGAACAGCATCAGCGCCATTCTTGTCGATTTTCCCGAACAGAAATGTCTCGATATCGTCGTTGAGTATTTCTCCGAAACGAACAGTGTAAAGATCGACTTCCTTGAAAGCCCGCTTCGGGCCCATCTCTTCCACCGCTTGCTCCAAGCGAGCAGCTACCGGATGCAAATTGAGTACATGCAATTTGTGCTGATCTTTGGCGAGAAAGCCCTTTTGATACCACTGCGGCACATAGTGGTTGTCACGTGTGATCTGACGTTGCATGAACGCTATTGCTCCTCGAGTATGAAAACCCAAACAGTTACATCCAGATCAGCAGCATACCAATCCACTAGCTGTTGAAAGTGAGCATCTTGTCCAAGCAGACAGGCACCCCATGCTGAACCACCCCTCATCCGCGCCCACCGCAGACCAATTCGCCACCGGCCTCCGCCAACGGCTCGCCACGCTGGCAGACCCCGCACGCGCAGCGCCGATGGCGGCGTACATGAAGCAGCGTTTCGTGTTCTTCGGCATCCCCACGCCGGCACGGCGGGCTGCGGTGAAAGTACAGGTGGCGAGCCTGGGACGCGCGCCGGCTGCGGACTGGTTGCTGGCGGTAGCGGAAGCCTTGTGGGGCTTCGATGAGCGCGAGTGTCAGTACGTGGCGGTCGATCTGCTGGTGAAGTTCGCGGCGCGTTTCGAGGCATCGCACGAGCCGCGACTGGCAGCGCTGGTGCAGGCGAAGGCCTGGTGGGATTCGGTGGATCTGATCGCGGCGCATGTGTATGGCAGCCTGTGCCGTCGCGCGCCGGCATTGCAGGTGCGGCTGGATGCGTATGCGATGCGCGAGGATATGTGGCTGCGTCGCGTGGCGATCCTGCATCAGCTGAACTACGCGGGCGAGACGGATCGTGCGCGCCTCGCTGCGATCCTGACGGCGAATCTGGATCAAGCGGATTTTTTCATTCGCAAGGCAATGGGCTGGGCGCTGCGCCAGTTTGCACGCCACGATGCGGACTGGGTGCGCGACTGGCTGGATGCACATGCAGATCGGGTATCCGGCCTGACGCGGCGCGAGGCGCTCAAGCGCCTCTGAATCATCTCTGCAGTTCAGGCGCCCGCGAAAACGGGAATCCGGCCCCGTAGGGTGGGTTCGCGCAGCAACCCACCGCTCTTCGCCCGCTCGAATCGTGACATTCCAGCAATCGTGATGATCATGGTGGGTTGTCGCTTAGCTTTGCTCCGAACCCACCCTACCTCCCGTATCATCCCGCCCTTCCCATTCATCCCTGCCACCTCATGAGATTCAACCTGAAAGTGCCCTTCGCCGAGAAAGACGCAGCGAAGCAGCTCGGCGCGCGCTGGGATGCGGCGAGCAAGCTTTGGTATGTGGAGGACAAGGCGGACATGGCGCCGTTCGCGAAGTGGAGCCCGACGCCGCGCGATGGATCGGCCCCCTCTTCCGCTGCGCCAGCTCGCGCACCTGCAAAGGCGAAAGCAACCTCGTCCGAGGGCATCGTGATTGTCGGCAGCCGCTATGTTGAATTGCCGCGCGTCTGCGCTTGCCTTCCTTGGGAGGATTGTGACAAGTGCCGTGCTACGGGGTTGTCGGTCTGACGGGAGCACGGAAGACACTCGTCATCCCGGCCTTCGCCGGGATGACGGTATTTCTTCATGGATCGTGAACAGGTTCTGAGCAGCGGGCGCCGGGTTACAAACCCCAAGGGCGAACGCAAGCCGCCGCAAACATGAACGGCCTTGCGGAAAACCCGCTTCGACAGTTCTGCCGATTCCTGATCACAATCGGGGCTCTTCAGGTAACACCGGGGAATTCGCCAATGGCTCATATGGACTCTCTCTTCTCCCAGCTTTCCGCGACGGTACCGGGTGCCGGCACGACGGAGGAACTGACGCGGCCACTGCTGGAAATCCTCAGTTCTGTCGCGGGCATGGAATCCACCTATCTGACGACGATAGACCTCGACGCCGGGATGCAGCATGTGCGCTATGCGCGCAACGTCGGGGTCATGCAGGTTCCGGAAGGGCTGGATGTGCCCTGGGAAGACACGCTGTGCAAGCGCTCCCTCGACGAGGGCCGCCCGTACGTGCCCAACGTGCCAGAACACTGGGGTGACTCGGCCGCGGCTCGCGCGCTGGGCATCCAGACTTATGTCAGCACACCCGTCCGTGACCAGGGTGGCAAGCTGCTCGGTACGCTCTGCGCTGCCAGTGCGGCTACCCGACCGCTGACGATGGATACTGAGAAACTCCTGCAACTCTCCTCGAAAATCATCGGCACCTGGCTGGAGCGCGAGCGATTGCTCGCAGCGCTTGCCGAAGCGAATACGCGTCTGGCCAGCATCGCGCTCATGGACGCGCTGACCGAGCTACCCAACAGGCGCGCCATCATCGACACCCTCAATCGCGCGCTCGCGAGTGCGAAGCGCGAAGGCAGGAGCGTGCTGGTCGGGCTGGTCGACCTGGACGGCTTCAAGCAGATCAACGACACCCACGGCCACCAGATTGGCGATCTGTTCCTGCAGGAAATCGCCCGCCGCCTGCGCACCGCCCTGCGTGACATGGATGCGGTGGGCCGCCTCGGCGGTGACGAATTCGGCATCGTTGCGCCGGGCCCGGCCAGCGGTGCGGCGGCAGCTGCGCGGCTGCTGCAGGAGCGCGTCGCTGCCGCCACCATCGGCGACTACCAGCTCAAGGACATCCATCTGGCATACAGCGGCGCAAGCGTTGGCGTCGCGATCATCGATCCTGCACGCGCCGACGCCGACGAAGCCTTTCGCCAGGCCGACGCACAGATGTACCGGATCAAACGCCAGCGGCGCGTCGCACGAGCATAGGCGAAGATCGTCGCTGCGGATCATGTCCGTAGCCGCGTCCCCGCACGCTCCGCGACGAGCTTGGCCCCACGCGAGGCGTCCGTGCGTTCGGGATCCGGGTCGATTTGCAGTATCCATTTGAAGTATCTTTAAGCGCTCCGATCCCGACCGGGCACGCCCCATGCCGTTTCCGCAACCTGCAGCGCAGTGGCAGCAATACGGCAAGCGTCTTCGGCCGGATGCTTTGCCGCGTCCGGCTGTCATGCACAGAGGCCTGCCCGCAGTCGCCTGCGGCCTCGCCATGCTTGCGGCGCTGCCCGCCAAGGCTGAAGACCTGGATCTGGCCCTGGGTGCGACGTCGGATGTCGTCATCCGCGGCGTCAGCCTGAGCGGCAACGCCATTTCGCCTCAACTCACTGCGGACTACTACGCTGCACGCGGCTGGTTGCTCGGTATCGCAGCGAACCAGGTCAGGCCGCTCGACGACTCCGCCGAATCCTTGCAGTTACTTGCGCGGGCGGGCTACGGCTGGTCGCTCGCGAGCGACTGGAGCATGCAGATCACTTATCTGCATTACGCCTATCCCCGGGATGACTACCTGAGCGACTACGCGCATGACGAATTGAGTGGCAGCCTGGCCTGGCGCGATCAGCTCGTGCTGAGCGTTTCGGCTTCGCCGAATGCGCGATTTGGCAGAGATGCCCGCGAGCCCAGTTTTTCTTACGATCTGACGGCCCGCTATCCCCTCTCCCGCAAGATTTCCGTCGTGGCGGGCGTCGGCTATTACGACCTGCACCGCGTACTGGGAAGCGGCTATCTGTATGGCAATAGCGGTGTCGAGCTGCTGGTGGGCTCGCTTCAGCTTGCGCTGTCCTATATTGCGACGAGCAGTGAGGCGAAAACCCTGTTCGGCCGGAAGGCCTCCGATCGCTGGACGGCCAGTGCCATGTGGCATTTTTGAGAGGCAGTTCATGACCTCAAGAAATGATCGTCATCCCGGCGAAAGCCGGGATCCAGATCGTACGTCCGGTACTGGATCCCGGCTTTCGCCGGGATGACGACTAGGTTTCGAAGGCCTTCTCTATCCAGACAGCCCCTTCGTTGAACGGCTTTCAACCGATTGCGAACAGATTCTGAAGAGCGAGCCGAAAAAAGAGTCTGCGCTCGCAACTCTTTGGCCTCGCGCAGGTACTCACGTCTGAAGCCACTCGCAATCGTGCATCCGAACCGGAGCGTTCATGCTGAAGTCGCAGCCATCGTCCAGCCATCAGGAACCTGCATCTCGCACCAGTGACGTAGAAGAGTGCGCGCTCATCCTGCAGATCGCTGCTGGCGAACGCGCGGCCCTCAATCAGCTTTACCGCATGTATCGCCCGCGGCTCGGGCGCTTTCTCGCTCGTCAGACGCGTCGCCAGGATGTGATCGATGAGGTCATCAATGACATCTTCTGGATTGTCTGGCGGAGCGCGGACAGTTTTCGTCGCGAATCGAGAGTTTCAACCTGGCTCATGGGCATTGCCTGGCGCAGCATGCTCAAGAACCTGCACAGCCGGCACGATGCCGGCGCCGGCGAGCCGGGCCTGGACGAATCCATGCAGTCCAGCTACGAGCCGTTTCTCGATCATGAGCGGACCGACTGGGTGGCCAAGGGGCTGGCGCGTTTGCCGCTGGAGCAGCGCATGACCCTGGAGCTCGCCTACGGGCAGGGGCATTCGCTCGAGGAGGTCGCAGCGATCATGGACTGTCCGGTCAGTACCGTGAAAGCACGCATGTTCCATGCACGGATCAAGCTGCGCAATGTGCTGCCGACGCTGTCGACCACACCCGCCGCGCAGCTGTCGGAATATGTCGGCAAGAAAGGTCTTACGAGGGACTGGAAGGAGTACCGCGATGAAGAATGAGCGTGGTCCGGACCATTGCCAGATCTGGGAGCAGATCCCGTGGGTCGTCAATGGCACAGCCGTCGATTCGGAACGTCGTCGTGTCGAAACACATCTTGAGGAATGCGTGGACTGCAGAGCCGAATTTGCGCATCAGCAGCAGGTGCATGCCGCGCTGCAAGCGGACACCTCGGTGGATGGAGATGCCGAGGCCGGCTTGCAACGCTTCTGGGCCGGGGTCGATAGCGTGGCAGCGCCGGCAAAGCCTGCGCGGGCCTCCGCAGGCAGGCGATTCGACACTCGTTTTCTCGTGGGAGCGCTGGCCGCCACGGTCGTGATCGAAGCGGCCGGGCTCGTGTTGTTTGGCACGGGCATTCTGAGCCACGATGAATCGACTCAGGGGTATCGCACCTTATCGGAAGCGCAACCGGCTGCAGCGCGTGGCGAGATCCGTGTCGTGCTGCGGTCCGAGATGCGCATCGGCGAGCTGGCGGCGCTGCTCGATGCACTTCAGCTTGAGGTCGTCGCGGGGCCGAACGAAGCGGGCGCGTACGCCCTGGCGCCACGCCCGGCAAGCCGGGTTCAGGAGGATCGGCTCGCCCGTTTGCGTGCAACGCCCGGCGTGCAACTCGCGGAGCCGATAGCGGGACTGGATTCTGGATTGGACGTCGCCCGATGATCTGCCGATACATCTGCATTCTGTGTCTGCTCGGCGTGCTCGCGGCCTGCGCGACCCCGCCCCTGGGCGCCAGCGCTGCAATCAGTACGCCGAGCGTGCAGACGCAACCGGAGCGCTTTGTCGTCCTCGCAGTCGATAACCCCAGCGTTCCGATCAGCACTCAGGCAGGTTCCACCGCGGGCGCTTACGGCATGAAGAGCCGCTACGCCTCAGGTGCCGGTGCGCTCGCGAATATGGCCGCCGTGGAAAAGGAATATGGTCTGCGCGAGCAGGCTGCGTGGGCCATCGTCCCGCTGCGCTTGCACTGCGTCGTCGCCGAGCTTCCGCCGGGCGCATCACTCGAGGCGATTCTGGCTGCGCTGCAGAAGGATCCGCGCGTGCAGCTTGCCCAACCCTTACAGCGCTTCAGCACTTTCGCGAGCGGCACCCCTGACCACCATGAGGGCTACAACGATCCTTACGCGATGCTCCAGCGCGGCTTCGTCACGCTTGACGCCGTCGATGCGCATCGCATTTCGCGCGGCACAGGTGTGCGCATTGCGGTGATCGATACGGGTGCCGATACCGGGCATCCGGACCTGAAGGCCAGCGTGGCCGCAGCGCGTAATTTCGTGGACCAGGACGTGCGGCAATTCGAGCATGATCGCCACGGCACGGAAGTGGCCGGCGTGATTGCCGCCGTCGCCAATAATGGCGAAGGCATCGTCGGTATTGCGCCGGAAGCGCGCCTGCTGCTGTTCAAAGCCTGTTGGCAGACAAAGCCGGATGAGAGCGCCGCGCAATGCAATTCGTTCACGCTCGCACAGGCACTGTCAGCGGCCATCGAGAGCGATGCGCAAGTCATCAATCTGAGCCTCGGCGGGCCGCCCGACCCCTTGCTGTCGCGACTGCTCGAACGCGCGCTTGAGCAGCGACGCATCGTGGTCGGGGCCATGCCGCCGGATGGCCGGCTCGACGGCTTCCCGCTCGGTGTGGCGGGCGTGATTGCCGTGGCGCGTGCCGATCGTCCGGTCGCACAGGAGCGCGTACTGGGCGGCCCGGGGCAGGACATCCTGACGCTCATGCCGGGTGCGCACTATGACTATGACAGCGGCTCATCGCTGGCGGCCGCCCATGTCAGTGCGGTGGTGGCGCTGCTGCTCGCCAGGAGTCCGCATCTCGATGCGCGCCAGGTTTTCGCCATGCTGAAGGGCAGCGCAAGGCGGACTGCGGGAGGCCTCAGCATCGACGCATGTCTGGCACTCAATGCCCTGCAGACTCAGTCCATCGCGTGCAATGACTCCACCACCATACCCAACGAGAAAGCCGCGCAATCCGGCCTGCATTGAGCGGGACACCGGCTCGCACCCCCGCTTGAATAGCGAGCGTTCTCTTCCCGCCGGCATTTCTGATTCACCGAGCAACTTTTTGCAGCGCCCGGTGCACCCACTGTTGCAGAAGACGTTTCTGTGAAGCGCTTGCGACTGCGCGCGATTAGCGAACAGGAATCGGGAGGCCTCGGGCATATGAAATCAGCATCGCCGCAGAGAAGCGCCGCCCGGTTCGTGTCGAGATGCATCGACGTCCTGCTTCTCGCAAGCCTGACCAGCAAGGAGAATCGAACATGAAAGGCTATAGCACACTCGCGAACGGGTTCATTACCCTACTCGTGGCTCTCGGGCTGGCCGCGTGTGGCGGTGGAGGTGGGGGTGGTCCATATGGGGGCAACGGCTCCATGATTCCGGCGTCCTCATCGTCTTCATCGTCAGCGCCGACAGCCTCCTCCTTCATGATGACTGCCCTCGTTTCAGACGGTGGCGTATCAGCGCCGCATGCGGACACGCACATGAAGAACACCTGGGGCGTCGCCTTCAACCCCAACGGGTTCGTCTGGGTGACCAATGCGGATTCGGATACATCAACTCTCTACGATGGCAATGGCGTTCCGCAGACGCTCGTTGTCAACGTGCCAGGCAATCCCGTTGGCATTGTCTTCAACGGTGGCGGCGGGTTCACGGTCAAGAAAGGAGTGCTGAGTGGCAGCAGCGCCTTCATCTTCGCCGGTGAGGGCGGCACTATTTCCGGCTGGTCGCCGGGCGTCGACGCAACGAACGCGATCACGGCCTACGACGGCAGTGCAAGTAGCGCGAGCTACCGAGGCTTGGCGCTGGCCAGCAAAGGCGGCGCCAACTTCCTGTACGCCGCCGACTTTCATAACGGCAGGATCGATGTATTCGATACGAACTTTGCCAGGACCACTACGACCGGCGGCTTCGCGGATGCAACCTTGCCAGCGGGCTATGCACCGTTTGGTCTTCAGGCCATCGGCGGCAAGCTGTACGTGACCTTCGCCAAAGTCGACACCGCGACGGGCGACGAGATCACGGGCGCCGGGCTGGGCATCCTTGATGTGTTCGATACCGATGGCAAGCTCCTGCAGCGCCTCGTCACCGGCGGTGCCCTCAATGCGCCGTGGGGCATCGCGATGGCACCGGCGAACTTCGGGAGCTTCAGCAACGACATCCTGGTTTCGAACTTCGGCGACGGGAAGATCAACGCCTACAACCCCACCAGCGGCGCCATGGTGGGCACGCTGTCGCAAGCGAATGGCAGTCCGATCGTTATTGACGGGCTGTGGGGCATCGCATTCGGCAACGACCGCAACAACCAGCCTTCCAATACGCTGTTCTTCGCAGCCGGGCCGAACGACGAAGCGAACGGCGAATACGGGCGGATCGATCTGCGCTAGTGCTGCCGGCAGTAGCGACAGGTCAAGACGGTGTGCCTATGTCAGCGGTGGGGCGGATCCAAGGCAAAGCCGGACCGCTTCATCGCTGCGATGACGAGCATCCACGAAGAAATCCGCCGCATAGAACGTGGCGAACTGGGCACTGAAAACAACCCGCAGAAGACCGCCCCGCACACGCAGGGCAACCTCATCAATTTGTTCTGCGTGTGTGCACCAGTGGGTGACGACGCATAAGCTCTCTCTGCAAGGCAAAAAAGGTCACGCAATGCATGGCTTTCTTTGCTCCCACCCGGCCTTTTCCCCGGATACTCATCTGGAATTACAGGCCAGACCTCTAGTTACGAAAAATGCGATTATCATGGCACGCTGCAAATAGCAAGAACAAGCAAGCGAACCAGGGGGTTGGTATATGAAGAAGAGACAAGCCGGGGCCAACGCGCGATCGCGCGTACTTTCGATTGCAATCACGACACTTGCCGCTGTGCTACTTGGCTCCTGCGGTGGCGGCGGAAGTGGCGGAGACCCCGGCGCAGAGGCGGCGCGCCAAGTCGCCATCGCAACGGTCTGCATTCCACCTGACACGGCGAGTTCGTCGAGCAGCGTAAGCGGAACATCCGTACGCTGGGCCATCGACTCTGGTGCGTCGCGCAGTTATTCGGAAATCCCGCTAGCGGGCGACGATACGATCAATCCCGGCCGGGGATATCACAGATGGATCGATCGTGAACTGGTGCCCCAGGCAGCTCCTGCCCCTGTGGTGTACAACCGCTTTATCTGGCGGGATCTCGAACCCAGCCAGGACAACTACGATTTCTCGGCACTCATCAACGAAGCACGCACGGCAAAGGCCGCAGGCAAGAAATATGCGTTCGCCTTGCGCATGATGATCGGCCCCGCAGAGACGACGGTCTACCTGCCGGCCTACGCGTACAAAAACCCCCTCTGCGCGCATGAGTGCGGCTTCGTCTCCATCTTCACGGCAGGCTCTGCCGCACCTGTGTCTGCCTTCGTCCCTGACTGGAATGACCCCTGGCTTCAGGGGCGGGCCCGCAAGCTGCTTGAAGCCCTGCGCGACCGATTGGCGCTCGAAAAGATCGAGCTTGCGTGGCTCGACGTGGCTCTCTGGGGACAATGGGGAGAGTGGTACACGTCCCCCAATTATTATTTCTCTCCCCCTATCGGAACCAAGCCTGCAGGAATCGAGCCGATCACCAGCGCATCAAAAGAAGCATTCGCGCGGATGTATTTCGAGACCTTTCCGAATGAGCAACTGCTCATGCACGCATTGCGCGAGCACTCGAGCACCTTAACTTGGGCGTTCACGCAGACCATCACGAAAAAGCCCGTCGGATTGCGCACGAACTGTCTCGGCAAGAATGTCTATCCAGGCTCCCCACTCGGCGAATGGAATGCCTTCCCCGCAGACTTCGCTGCCATTCAAGACCGCTGGAAGCTCGCACCCTTTGTCGCCGAGCTTTGCGCGCCGGATTCAGGAAACCTCATTGTCGACACCAAGCTCGTTCGAAAACAGATCGCATCGTTTCACATCAGCACCATTGGGAACGGGGGTTTCGGCAACAGCATTCCAGACATGAACGCCCGTTGGGGCCTTCTCGATGATGCTCAGAAATCCGACATGCTGATGGCGGGAAGGGAAACCGGCTATCGCTACCTGATCGGCAAGAGCAGCACGAACTTCGCAAGCGACGGCAGCTTGCTCATTCAAGCAACGCTGCAAAATGCTGGCAATACTCCGAGCTATGAAGACTGGTCGGTCCGGCTTGAAATGCTCGATGGTGATGGCGCGGTCGTCGCTTCCACGCCAACCGCCATCAGCCTGAAAGACAGCCCGGGAGCCTGCTCCAAGCAGAACATCGATCTGACCTGGAACCCCGTCGTGCCAGCAGGCAGCTACACCATCCGACTGGTTGGCAGTCACGCCTACTGGCCGAACCTCAAATGGACGAATCTGGAGCGAAACACCGACGGAAGCCTCACTTTGGCAAAGGTTGTTCGCAAACCCTGACGTACAGGCCAACGAGATCCGCGTCTCCGTGCTCGCCGTTCCCATATCCCGGCTGCCTTTCCCTCTCTCCCGCAAGCGGGCGACGGGGCACTGAGCAGCCGGGCTGTCAGTAAAGCCGGCCGGGATGATGATTTTCAGGAATCGTGAACTGATTCTGAGCGCATTCCAGAGGCCAATGCATGCGTACAAAAGGCGCCAACTGGCGCCTATTCTCCATCAGGTCTGGGCTCTCAGCCGAACATGATCGGTGCGGCCAGATTGCGTAGCAGCGCCACGATGCTCCAGCCGGCAATCGCGCTGGTCCGCGAATAGATATCGACGATCGCGTGCACTTCCTCGCCACGCACTTCGATACGGTGATCGTCGCCGATAAAGCCCGGCACGCTGTTGACGCTGACCCGGGTTGCGTCGACGCCGGCCGTTGCGAGTGCAGCCGCGACCGCCACGTTCACCTTGGTCGGGAACAGCGCGATCGCGTCCTTGGCGCTGCCGGCGAAGACTTCGCTGCGCTCGCTCGCGGTGAGCAGGGCTTCAGTGAAGATCGGCGTGCCCTTGAGCGAGGCCGGCCCCTTCTCGGTGGTAATGCTGGCCTCGATCGTGCTCATCAGTGCTGTGGTGCGCAGCACGTCGAAGCCACCAATGGCGCCCGATGCGAGATGCACGCGTCGCCCTGTCTGGCGGGCCAGGTCTTCGGTCTGGCTCAGGAAGGCCGCATCGGCAAAGGCGCCGATCGACAGCACGACCAGGCTCGCTCCCGCCTTCAGCACGGGCTCGGCGATTTCCTTCAGAACCACAGGCGAGGCGACCTCGATCACATAGTCCGGCGCCAGTGCGAGTAGATCGGACAGCGTGCTGCAAGCCTTGCAGCCGTTCTTTTCCGCCAGCGCGGCAGCCGCCTCGGCGTTCCGGTCCAGGCAGCCGACCAGTTCATAGTCGGCCAGCACGCCCTTACGCCAGGCATCCGCCACGATATTGCCAAGAAAGCCGCAGCCAACGATGGCCAGTCTGGATTTCTGCATGGTTCGATCCTTGTGAAAAGTAGCCTGACATGATGATCGAACAAGCACGCCAGGGATACCGACGGGCCTTGATCGGAATCAAGAGCCGGGCCGGAACGATTCAGCGCGGCGGCGATCCGGATCCGCGAAAAAAACTTCTGACCGCATCCTGAAACGGCCATCACATCGCACTGAACAAACCTGTGCTCACTACACGTTGAGTGTGGTTCGGTCGCGAGCCTCCGTCTGCCTCCGTCAAAAGGGGCAGATCGCCCCCCTCCTTCTGCGCCTGACCAGATTCGACCACTAGGGTAATAGTTGACACACGACTGAAATACGACTGGCACACCATTTCGTAAATATGCTTTCGCCATGATCTGATACTCAGGGCGCAGGCTTGATTCCGACCGCACAGGCCGTAACCGCCCGAACCGGTTACGACCGCTCACTCCGTTAGAAAGGAACCGCCACCATGAGCAGCAACTACATCACTACGAAAGATGGCACACAGATCTTCTACAAGGACTGGGGCAGCGGCCAGCCCATCGTGTTCCACCACGGCTGGCCCCTGAGTTCGGACGACTGGGACGCGCAGATGCTGTTCTTCCTCGCCAAGGGTTATCGCGTCATCGCCCACGACCGGCGTGGTCACGGACGCTCGACCCAGACGGCCACCGGTAACGAGATGGATACCTATGCCGCCGACGTGGCCGCCCTCGCGCAGCACCTCGACCTGAAGAATGCGGTGCACATCGGACACTCCACCGGCGGTGGTGAAGTTGCGCGCTACGTCGCCCGGCATGGCGCCGGCCGCGTCGCCAAAGCGGTACTGATCGGCGCGGTGCCGCCGATCATGGTCAAGTCCGACAAGAATCCGGGCGGTCTGCCGATCGAGGTGTTCGATAGCTTCCGCAAGGCGCTGGTCGACAACCGCGCCCAATTCTTCCTCGACGTGCCGAGCGGCCCGTTCTACGGCTTCAACCGGCCGGACGCGAAGGTGAGCCAGGGCGTCATCCAGAACTGGTGGCGCCAGGGCATGGCGGGTGGCGCCAAAGCGCACTACGACTGCATCAAGGCGTTTTCCGAAACGGACTTCACCGAAGACCTCCAGGCGATCGACGTGCCAGTGCTGATCCTGCATGGCGAAGACGACCAGATCGTGCCCATCGCCGACTCTGCCTTGCTCGCCGCCAAGCTCGTGCGCAAAGGCACGCTCAAGGTCTATCCGGGCCTCCCGCACGGGATGTGCACCACCCATCCCGAGCAGATCAACGCCGACCTGCTCGCCTTCATCCAGAGCTGAACGGCCTCTCGAAATCGCGACCCCATTCATTCCCCCTAACAACGCTCAGGAGTTCGACATGAATACGTATCAGAAACTCTATACCCCGCAGGACAGTGTCGTCGTCTTCATCGACCACCAGCCACAGATGCTGTTCGGCGTCGCCAGTATCGACCGCGCCGCACTCATCAACAACGTCGTGCTGTTCGCCAAGGTTGCCAGGGAATTCAACGTCCCCACGGTACTGACTTCGGTCGAGACAGAAGGCTTCAGCGGCTATGTGTGGCCGCAACTGCTCGACGTATTTCCTGGCCAGCCCGTGGTGGAACGCAGCTCCATGAACGCGTGGGATGACTCCGGCTTTCGCCAGGCCATCGAAGCCACGGGGCGCAAGAACATCATTCTGACCGGGCTGTGGACCGAGGTGTGCGTCACCTGGCCCACCCTCGAGATGCTGGGCGCCGGCTACAACGTCTACGTGGTGGAAGATTGCTGTGGTGCCACTTCGCCGGCAGCGCAGGACGCGGCGCTCTCGCGCATGGTGCAGGCCGGCGCGGTACGCCTCACCACCATCGCGGCGCTGCTCGAATTCCAGCGCGACTGGAAGAACAGGGAGCACTACGACGCGCTCATGGGCCTCCTCAAGCAGCACGCCGGCGCCTATGGCAGCGGCGTCGAATATGCCTATACCATGGTGCACAAGGCGCCGCAGTCGGCCCAGAAGCCGCAAGTGGTAGGCGCCAAGTCGCACTGAGCCCGTCGCCCGCCTCCACTCACGTGGGGGCGGGTGTTCGCCGATCTGGCGCAACCGCCACCGCGAGCCTCAACCATGTCCATACACGTCGCCATCACCCGCCGTGTCCGCCCCGGACGCGAAGCCGAATTTCAGCAAGGCCTGCACGACTTCATCGAAGCCTCGTTCAAGCACGGCGGCGTGTTGGGCGCCAATATGGTCGTACCGCTGCCCGGTTCGGACGATCGCGAATATGGAATCTTGCGCAGCTTCCGCGACGAGCGCGAGCGTGACGATTTCTACCGCTCGCCCATGTTCAAGGAATGGAACGAACGCGCCCGCGCCTTGACGGAAGGCGAGCCCGTCAGCCGCCCGCTCAACGGGCTGGAAGCATGGTTCCGTTCGCCCGGCGGGCCACCGCCGCGATGGAAGATGGCGCTGCTGACCTGGGTCGCCGTGTGGCCGATCAGCATGCTCGTACCGATCGTACTTTCCCCGCTGCGTGCGAGTCTGCCCCACCTCGTTTTCGCAGGCGCAGTCGCCGCGGGCATCGTGCTGGTGCTGACCTGGGGCGTGATGCCGCTGCTGGTGAAAGCGGCTCACACCTGGCTGCACCCACGAGTGCCGTAGGCTGCAGCTGCACGCTTGCATCCGCGACACCAACACCGACACCGACACCGAATCCGAATCCTGACCCGCAAGGAACCCCGACATGCCCGCCGACCTGATCCTGCATAACGGACGCATCCACACCGGCAACCGCGCGGCGCCCACCGCCAGTGCGATTGCCATTCGCGATGGCGTATTCACCACCGTGGGTGACGACGACGCTGTCATGTCCGAGCGCGGTGCGCACACGCAAGTCGTCGACCTGCAGGGCCGGCGCGTGATTCCCGGCCTCAACGATTCGCACCTGCACCTGATCCGCGGCGGCCTCAACTACAACCTCGAATTGCGCTGGGAAGGCGTGCCCTCGCTGGCGGACGCGCTGCGCATGCTGCGCGAGCAGGCTGCCCGCACGCCCGTTCCGCAATGGGTACGTGTAGTCGGCGGCTGGACCGAATTTCAATTCGCCGAGCGACGCATGCCCACGCTGGCTGAACTCAACGCCGCCGCGCCCGACACGCCGGTATTCGTGCTGCATCTTTACGACCGCGCACTGCTCAACCGTGCCGCACTGCGCGCAGTCGGATTCGGCAAGGACACGCCTGCGCCGCCGGGCAGCGAGATCCAGCGCGATGCATCGGGCGAGCCGACCGGCATGCTCATCGCACGTCCCAACGCGCTGATTCTCTACGCCACGCTCGCCAAGGGGCCGAAGCTCCCTATCGAGTACCAAGTCAATTCGACGCGGCAGTTCATGCGCGAACTCAATCGCCTCGGGCTCACCAGCGCCATCGATGCGGGTGGCGGCTTCCAGAACTTCCCGGAGGATTACGCCGTCATCGACCAGCTGGCACGCGACGAGCAACTCACCGTACGCATTGCCTACAACCTCTTCACCCAGCATCCGAAAGAAGAGCTCGCCGATTTCCAGAACTGGACGAAGCAGGTCAACTACCGCGATGGCACTGATTTCTACCGCCACAACGGCGCGGGCGAGATGCTGGTGTTCTCCGCCGCCGACTTCGAGGACTTCCTTGAACCGCGCCCCGACCTCGCACCGCACATGGAAGAGGATCTGGAGCGCGTGGTGCGGCACCTTGTCGAGCAGCGCTGGCCATTCCGCTTGCACGCCACCTATGACGAATCCATCAGTCGCATGCTCGACGTGTTCGAGAAGGTCAACCGCGACATCCCGTTCGCCGGCCTGCCCTGGTTCTTCGATCATGCCGAGACGATCACGCCACGCAATATCGAACGGGTGAAAGCCCTCGGCGGCGGCATTGCCGTGCAGCACCGCATGGCCTTCCAGGGCGAATACTTCGTCGAGCGCTACGGGGCGGATGCCGCGCGCAACACGCCGCCGATCCGCCGCATGCTCGATGCTGGCTTGCCGGTAGGCGCCGGCACCGACGCCACGCGCGTCGCCAGCTACCCCCCCTGGACCGCCCTCTACTGGCTGGTGGCCGGCCGCACCGTCGGCGGCTTGGCGCTATATGACGAAAGCAATCGTCTGTCGCGCGAAACTGCACTCGAATTGTGGACTGCTGGCAGCGCCTGGTTCTCGTCAGACCAAGGGCGCAAGGGGCGTATTCAGACGGGCCAGCTTGCCGACCTGGCAGCACTCAGCGCCGACTATTTCAGCGTGGCCGACGAGGCCATCAAAGACATCGAATCCGTGCTTACCGTGGTCGGTGGAAAGATCGTCTACGCCTGCGACGAATTCTCACCCCTTGCGCCAGCCTCGCTGCCGGTGCTGCCGGACTGGTCTCCCGTCGCGCGCGTGCCGGGCCACTACAGCCACCGCTCCGCGCAGCCAGTCGCCGCCCTGCCGCACCAATGCAGCGGCCCATGCACGGCACACGGTCATGGCCACGACAAGGCGCGCAAAAGCAAGGTGCCGATCTCCGACTTCAGCGCCTTCTGGGGTGTGTTCGGCTGCTCGTGCTGGGCCATCTGATCCAGCGACGGAAAACGGATGACTTCCGTGGCGGAACACTGGCCCTCACTGCTCGCTGGTCTGACACTTCTGGCACGCGTGCTGCTGTCACTGGTCTTTCTCGACAGCGCTTGGCGCAAGCTCAATAGCTGGCAAGACAGCGTCATGGAGGTGCGTGCCTTGAACCTGCCTTGCCCCCAACTGATGCTCGCGCTGACCATCGCCACACAAGTCCTCGGCGGCCTAGCGATCACGACCGGCCTGGGCGCACGCATCGGCGCTCTGATGCTGGCCGGCTTCACGCTACTGGCGACATTTCTGGGCCACAATTTCCTCAAGCTCTCCGGCAAAGCGCGCTTAAGTCAGGAGACGACTTTTCTGGAACACATGTCCATCGTCGGTGGCATGACAATGCTCGCGATATGCGGCCCTGGCGCATGGAGCCTCCACCTCCCGTTCGAATGACATGTGTTCGCCACATTCTGTGATGAAATAGGCATGGACAGATCGGGCGGAAAGGACAGCGAGGCTGACAAGGCCCGCCGATGGCCTGCGACGGGCAGCTTTCGTTCAGAAACCAGCCAAGCCAAGAGTTCTTCGACCACATTGAACCCCGTGAGTGAGCACAAGCCGCAACGCATTGCCGCGTTCCACGGTCTGCTTGCGCATGGCACAGCCAGCATCACTCATCGGATATTTGCAACGTGTAGCTCTTGAGGACATGAAGGAATAGCGCATTCAATACAAAAGGTGCTCCACCGAGGGCGGAGCTCTTTCGGGTCGACAGGGATAGCGGGCGGCTTTCCCCCGCCCCACCGTGGCACAGTCCAAGCTGGACACGGCGACCGGGTACAGTAGGAAGACCGAGCCGATGAGCCTTGCCAGCGCCGGATCCTCGGGGCCTGTGAACACGTGGCGTTGCGGGCACGACAGGAACGCATGAGCGCAAAATCCGGGCTTGACCCTCACGTTACGTGAGGTCTCAGAGTGAGCACTGAAGGAGAGCAAACGATGTTGTTGAGAGTTGGTGCCCTGGCCAGGCAGACAGGCCTGACGGTAAGAACGCTGCACCACTACGACGAGATCGGTTTGCTCACGCCTTCCCATCGATCCGAAGCCGGTTATCGCCTCTACACGCGCGATGACGTGGCCCGGCTGCACCAGATCCAGGCTTTGAAACAGCTCGGGTTTGCGCTGGCAGATATCGCTGGAACGCTGGCCAGCGATGGTGAGGCGCTTGAAGACATCGTCAGCCGGCAGCTTGCCGCGCTGGACCAGCAGATCGAGCAGGCGGCGCGTTTGCGCGCTCAATTGCTACGAATGCAGGAGCAGATGCGCCGAGGCGAACAACCAGAGATGGCCGACTGGCTACTTACTCTGGAGTTAATGACCATGTACGAGAAATACTTTACGCCTGACGAACTGCAGTCACTCGAACAACACAAGCAACGCTCGGGCAGCGACGCGCGCTGGCCTGCGGTGATCACAGCGATGCACGAGCTGATGGAGCGCAGTACGCTGCCGACAGACCCTTCCGCGCAGGAACGCATCGGGGAGTGGATGCAGCTCTCCGAAGACATGACGGGCAACGACCCGGGACTGATGATGAAGCTGCGCACGATGCTGAGTGAGGAAGCGGCGCTGCAGGAGAAGATGGGCATGACGCCTGCATTGCGCGCGTACGTCATGCGTTGCATGCAGGCGCGGCAGGAGGCGCTTTATGCGAAGTACCTGACGCCCGCCGAGGTGCAGCGCGTGATGGAGGGCCGCAACAAGATCGGCGAACAATGGCCGCCGCTGGTTGCCGCCATGCGCAGGCGCGTCGAAGCCGGTGCCGGCATACACGATGCAGAGGTACGCAAGCTGGCGGCCCAGTGGCAGAAGTTGTTTGATGTCACCCATCAGGGGGACGATGGCAGTCTGCGCCTGAAGCTGCGTGCGGCCTATGCTCAGGAACCGGAGCTATTGCGCGCAACGGGGCTTGATCTGCCGCTGCTGGAATTTGTCGGGCGGGCGATGGCGGCGCTGTAGCACGTTGCGTCGGCCGCGTTCCCTTCGGCCGACGCAACTGCGCGACACAGACTGTGGCGTTTCGACGCATTGAATGTTCGCGTCAGGCACTCTCTGCTCGGGCCGGGAACCAAGCGCGCTTTTCTGGCCGCTGCTTGTCACAAACAATGAGGCCATTCCGTCTACAAAGTATCTGTTCAACCCGGCCCCAACACCCACCCTCATGAGCCCCCTCACCGATCGCGCCTCACGCTACGACCACGAACACGCACGCAGCCTGCGTGCCCTTGCCTACCGCATGCTCGGCTCGCGCGCCGAGGCCGAAGACATCGTGCAGGAGGCCTGGCTGCGCTGGGCTCAGGTGGATGAAAGCACGGTCCACCATGCCGGTGCTTTCCTGTCGCGTCTGGTAACCAATCTATGCCTGGACAAGCTGGGCTCGGCGGCGGCGAGACGCGAGCAGTATGTCGGCGTGTGGCTGCCGGAGCCGCTACTGGATGAGGACGCAGGCTGGTGGCCTGACCCCCAGGTGCAGGCCGAATTCGCGCAGGATGTGTCCATCGCTTTCATGCTCGCGCTGGAGCGCTTGTCGCCGCTGGAACGTGCGGCCTTCCTGCTGCACGAAGTATTCGATGTGGATTTCGACGAGATCGGCCGACGCCTGGAACGCAGCCCGGCCGCATGTCGCCAATTGGCAAGTCGTGCGCGCAACAACGTGAAGGCCGACTATGCGCGCCGCGAAGTGCAGGAAGAAGAACGCGAGCGTTTGTTCAGTGCATTCAGCCAAGCCGTGCGCGACTTCGATGTGGCAGCTCTGGCAAAGGTGCTGAGTGAGGACGCCGTCATGCTGGCGGATGGCGGCGGCAAGGTCAGTGCGGTATCGCGTCCCCTGCATGGTGGCAAGGTGATTGCACAAACCCTCATCGGCTTCGCGAAGCTGCCCGGCAGCATTGCCTGGCGCTGGGAGCCGACACACATCAATGGTTTGCCAGGCTGCCTGATCTTCGACGACGCGACGGGCCAGCTGGTGCAAACCATTGCGCTGGCCCCGTCGGCCACCGAGCCAGGCCGTATCGGGACGCTCTACATCCAGCGCAATCCCGACAAGCTGCAAGGCGTACTGGCCGCGCGAACATGAGTCCGTTCGCGCTGGGTGGCTGTGCCAGTTGCAAAGCTGGCGAGAACGACATTTATGAATGGCTGCGACAGGGAAGTTTTTCCTGCCTCGATGTCACACGTCGTGCGACTGGATCGTCTTGAGGGTGTGATCACAAACAAATGCATCCACCCTTCATCACTCACACGAAAGAGACGATCATGAGCAATGCACATTCTCAAGACACCCTGCCCCGCCTGAGCTTCGCCGAGCAGTCGCCCGAGCTGGTCAAGAAGCTCGTCGACTTCAGCATGGCCATCACCCACAGCGGTCACATCGATCCGTTGATCTCCCATCTGGTCGACATCCGCGCATCGCAAATGAACGGCTGCGCGTTTTGCCTGGACATGCACGTCAAGGAAGCCAGGCTGCATGGCGAGCGCGAGCTGCGCCTGTATCACGTTGCGATCTGGCGCGAGTCACAACTGTTCAGCACGAAGGAACGCGCCGCACTGGCTCTGACCGAAGCGCTGACGCAGATTGCGCCGACGGGCCTCTCCGACGAGCTCTATGCCGAAGCGCGCGAGCAGTTCACTGCGAAGGAACTGTCTACGCTGGTCTTCCGCATCATGGGCATCAACGCGTGGAATCGCGCCAATGTGGCCTTCCGCACCACACCCGGCACGGGTGACAAAGCCTTCGGGCTCGACAAGGCCGGGCTCGTCTGAGTCCGGCCAGTACGGCCAGCCACCTTCTGCGATGCCTGCGTGCGCGAACGGAAGCTTCGCGCACGCGGTACGCGAATGCGCTACCCGGTCGACAGTGCACGATCAGCAATATTTTGAAACAAACACCAGTAATCCTTGTCTTGACGTTCTGCGGCAAGGACGTCATCTTCGCAAGTCGGTTCGCCCGGACCACAGCGACTCCATTCCGACGCATCGCCCTCCCCGCTCATCAGCAAAGGATCAGAATGCTCAGCAGTATTGCGCGCCAATCCAGGAGCGCGCTTTGTCTATTGGTGGTGGTGCTCGCCGGATGCAAGGCCGTAGGCCCGGACTACAAGGCTCCGGAACTCTCGGCCACGGACCTGCCGAGCCAATGGACCTCCCCCACAAATGCGGCCAGGGATGGCGCCGCAGGCGGCACCACGCCGGCGCCCGCGGCACAGTGGTGGGCCGAGCTTTCGGACCCGGTCCTGAACCTCCTGGTAGACGCGGCCTTCAAAAGCAGTCCCACGCTTGAGGTGGCGATGGCGAAGCTTGGCCAGTCGCGCTTGCAGTCTGTCCAATCCGGCGCGGCGAGCCTGCCCACGGCAGATGCCTCGGGGGCGACTCAGCGCAGCGGAACTGAAGGATCGAGCGCCCTGGGCTCCTGGCTGTCCATGAACGCGTCCTGGGAGCTGGATCTGTTCGGCTCCGTACGGCGTGGCCAGGAGGGAGCGCATGCCCGCGAAGAAGCGCAAGTAGCAACGCTGGCCGATGCGCGCGTGAGCCTGGCGGCCGATGTGACGGACGCCTATCTGAACCATCGCACCTGTCAGTCTCTCGTGACCTTGAGCGATCAGGATCTGAACTCCCGCGTGGCGACCGGGAAACTCACCGTCGCCAGCGTGGAATCCGGCTTCACCGCGCCTTACCAGGGCATCCGCAGCACCGCGACCATTGCCGAAGCGAAAACCCGCGTGGCTGCGACCAAAGCGCGCTGTCAGCAACTGGAGAATCTGCTCACGCGGCTCACAGGGATTACACGCCCTGAGTTGATGAAGACTCTGGCGGTGCAGCCTGTCGGCCTCGATCGACTGCCGGCCCCCAGGCACTTCAGCGTCGCCATACCGGCCGAAGCGGTGATGCAGCGCCCCGATATCCGCGCTGCGGAGCGTCGCCTGGCGGCGGCCTCGGCCGATATTGGTCTGGCCGAAGCAAATCGCTACCCGCGTCTGGCACTCAACGGCACGCTCGGCTATTCGGCGGTCAGCTCGGATGGAGGCGGATCCCTGTCGTTCGGCACGTGGTCCTTCGGGCCATCGTTCAGTCTGCCGATTTTCGATGGAGGTCGTCGTAAGGCCGAAGTCGAGATCGCCCGGCTCAGATACGAAGAATCGCTCGCCAACTTCAAGGCAGAGACGCGCAACGCCATCCAGGAAGTAGAGGATGGGCTGACACGCTATGCAGCTGCGCACGATCGCGCCGAAAATGCACGCCTGGCCGCCAACGAATATCTGCGCTTCTTTGGTAGCGTCGAAGAGCGCTACCGTGAAGGGGCAAGCAATCTCATGGAGCTTGAAGACGCGCGACGCGCAATGCTTGGCGCGCAACAAACCCTTCTGGGCGTGCAACAGGAGCTGCTGCAGGCCTGGGTCGCACTGAACCGCGCCACGGGCGGTGCCGCGCAGTACGCGCCGGCGGCCATCACGCCACAAACAAGTACCCCCGCAACAAATACCCCTGCGGCCACTGCACCCGTCAAATGAGTTACGCCATGCCCTACTTTCATTCGCGCCGAAGCCGCCACCGCAGTCACCGCAGCGCCCATGCCACTGTACTCACCCTTGCCTGCCTCTCGCTGCTCATGCCGGCAAGCGCAGCGCACGCGCAATCAAGCACGCTATCCGCCACCAGCCAGAGCAGCGCTGGCAGCAAAGGCGCGCCCGCCTCTTCCGCCAATACTTCCGCCAACACCTCCACCACCCCGCAAGCTCAGCCACAGCCCCCGCGTGCTGTCGTGCTGGTGACCGCCAGAACCGAGATGTGGCCTGACGAGGTTGAGGTGTATGGCAACATCATGCCCTGGCAGGAAACGCACATCGGCACCGAAATCGGCGGGCTGCGCCTGATCAGCGTGCGGGCCAATGTCGGCGATGTCGTGAAGAAAGGCCAGGTGCTCGCGCAACTGAATCCGACCTCGGTAGAAGCGGAGCTGGAAGCGACGAATGCGCAACTGATGGAAGCACAGGCAGCGCTGGCGCAAGCCGACGCCACCCTGACCCGGGCCAAGCGCCTTGCGCCCTCGGGGGGTGTCAGCCAGCAGGAAATGACGCTCTACGAGACGCAGAAGCAAACGGCCGAGGCACGCCTCAACGCCACACGGGCGCGCGTCAAGACGCAAGAACTCAAACTGGAATCGACGACGCTGGTCGCCCCCGACGATGGCGTGATTTCCTCCAGGTCAGCCTCCGAAGGCGCCATCATTCAAGCCGGCAGCGAACTCTTCCGTCTGATTCGCTACGGGCGCCTTGAGTGGCGGGCAGAGGTCAAGGCGGACGTGCTGTTGCAACTCTCGCCAGGTCAGGAAATCACACTCGACAGCCCACTGGGCGATTCCGTAAAAGGCCGCGTGCGCCAGATCGCGCCCACCATTGACCTGACAACGCGCACGGGCCTGGTATATGTCGACCTGCCAGCCAACACGCATTTCAAGGCTGGATTCCAGGCGTCCGGCACACTCGCACTCAAACGTAAGGCACTCAACCTGCCAGCCAGCGCCGTGCGACATGACGAAAAGGGCGATCAGGTATTCACAGTCAATGCCGCCAACAAGGTAGAAGCCAACAAGGTGCAGCTTGGCCGCACGGTCGACAGCCGGATCGAGATTGTCTCGGGACTGAATGGGCGCACCGGCGTCATCGCCAGGGATGTCGAAGCACTGAAGGCAGGCGACACGGTGATCGTAGGCAAGGCGCCATAGCGCTGTTCGAGCCGCTGCTACGCAGGCCCGCAGAGCGAGCACCGATGGCGGCGCAGCGAACTGGATCTCAAACAGTTTTGGCAGCTGCTACCCATCGAGCCAGCCCGTTTCACGGAAAGCGCTTGTCAGAGGCTTCCGCAGCGTGATCGCATCCCATCGCGCATGAATTTGCGCGCGAAGAGAAGACAAAACGAGGCCTGCTACTGGCCGGCCCCTTTGTTCTCGTTACGGCTGTTTCTTGGCTGCATCCTGGAACGCCTTGATCACGGCGGCCACGTTGCCGGTCGGCTTGCCCACCGTAATGAAGCCCAATGGACGCTCCAGCTTCGCGGTGTCAACCACCGAGACCTTCGCAGAGTCAACGAAGCCCATGCCGACGCCACCAAACCCGTTTTCTTTGATAGCGACCTGCTCGGCGACCACCTTCACAGAGGGCACTGCCGTGGCGGAGACGTCGTACTCCTTGCCCCCGAGCACGACCTTCTTGATCATCGCGCGCGTGCCGCCGGTGAACTCATCGACAAACAGCGCGATAGGCGCGTCCTTGCCGCCGACTTCCTTCCAGTTGCTGATCTTGCCCGTGTAGATGTCACGGACCTGGGCCCACGAGAGCGTTTTGACGGGATTGCTCTTGTGCACGACAAAGACGATTTCATCGGTCTTCACTAGCGTCATGACGAGCTTGGAAGGATCCACTTGCTTGCCCGCCGCATCCGCAGCGGCGGCAGCGATCTCCAGCGGCTCCGAGGTCATCGACGCGTCACACTTGCCACTCACCAGATCAACCAGACCACGCCCCGTCGCGTTGCCGACCACGACGAGTGTATGGCGGGTGTTTTTTTCCACCTCTGCCTGGTATGGATTGATGACGCGGTTCACCACCGTCGTCGCACCGTTCAGGCGCACCTCGGCAGCTGAAACGGAAAGACAGGTAACTGCCAAGGCAACACTGGTCGCAACAGTAGAAAAGCGCATTCTTTTTGACTCCATGAAAGACGGACCAACGAACAGTCGGATGACAGGGCATCCTTCAAACACTTCTGTCTGAGAACTCGCATATCGACGCTGCGGGTCAGCACTTTAGTGAAACTCTGTGGCGCGCCCGATATCGACACTGCGCTTGAGTACTAGCGCACAACTCTGGCCAACCATCCGAAAACAAGTGTCACGAAACATGGCGTTACGAACACGCTTCATATCAGCTCTGATGCGCAAAAAAACCCCGCAATGCGTGACCATTTCCATGGGTGTGCTGAATCCTCCACTGGCGCGAACGCGAGTGAGAGCCGAGCCTCGTCCCGAATTCCAGTGGGTTCGGGCGTTGGACAAGCCAGTGAAAGAATTTTTTTCACATCCAGTGAGGCGTTAGCTTCCGGCAACGCCTCGCACAGAACTGAGGAAGAGACGGCTCGATGGAGTCGTCCCTTCCGCTAACAGGAGTCTGCTCTGCGCGTGTGGGCCGATGGAGGACCCGGTCTGACCAGGTCTCTGCCTGAAACAGAAGGCCACGCGATACGTGGCCTTCTGTTTGATCGTGAAGATCTTCAGCGCGGTGATCGGGTGGGAATTTTCGAATGGCGGCTCAATGCATGCACGGGACGCTGACTCAACCAGAAATCCACCCTGATCCGTAAGCGGGATTCGACGCGATCAAGTCGACTAACTTTTGGCCGCCAGCTTTGAAGCAATCGAAGCAACGTGTCGGCCCTGGAATTTCGCCATGCCAAGCTCCTGCTCGCTCGGCTGGCGTTCGCCCTGGCCACCGGCAATTGTCGATGCGCCGTAGGGGCTACCGCCCTTGATTTCATCCAGCCCCATCTGTCGCTGCTCGCTGTAGGGCATGCCGACGACCACCATGCCAAGGTGCAGCAGGGTCGGGTGGAAGGTGAGAATCGTGCTCTCCTGACCGCCGTGCTGGGTGGCACTGGAAGTGAACACGCTGCCAACCTTGCCGACAAGTGCGCCGCTCATCCACAGGGCACCTGTCTGATCAAGAAAGTTGCGCATCTGACCAGTCATATTGCCGAAGCGTGTGGGCGTCCCGAAAATGATGCCGTCGTAATCACCCAACTCTCCTGGCGTGGCAACCGGCGCGGTCTGATCCAGCTTGCCACCAACTTTGCGCAAGGCATCTTCCGACATCAGTTCCGGCACGCGCTTGATCGTAACAACGGCACCCGGCACCTCGGCAGCGCCTTCGGCTTCGGCCTGCGCCATGCGTTCGATGTGTCCATACATGCTGTGATAGAGAACAAGAATCTTTGCCATGGCTACCTCATTTCTATTGATCGGGTTTGTTAGGGTCTAACTGAACTACTCATCCTCGGGGCTGATTCGGCGACGCCGCCGCGACCAACCCAAAGCCAGACCGGCCACGCCCACCAAGGCGATGGACGCTGGTTCGGGAACCTCCGCATCGATTGCTGCAAGCGACCACACCGCAAAAGATGCAGCCCTTGGCCTTCAATCATCTGCACAACCAGCAGCCTGAAGCTCGCACGACAGATCCTGCGTTTTCGACTCAACCAGTCCCCTGCGGTGATCAGCGGACTGCCACTCAATCATAGGAAAAGATTCGCGCCTGGACTCATAAATCGATGGCGCGAAAGAAAATCTTCATAGGGCTGTTCCCGAATTTACTGATTCTGTCGAACCTGCCGTGAAGCGCAGCCTCGTACGCGAGGCGGTCGATACGCCCGTGCATGCCGCGGCGAAGAGAGAGAGCCCTCGCCAGGGCACACATTCTTTCTACCGCATGCATTTGCACGACACCTCCCGGAGCTTCGAAGAATTCCGCAAATGGAGCCTCTTCCATATGGGAGAGCTCGTCCACCGGCACGCGGGTCGTGCGCATCGGGTCGCCTGCGCTGAGACTCGAAGGGCGGCTCATGACAGAGAGCTGTTAAGGATCACCTCGTGATCCTGCTTTGCCGCTCACGTATCAGCACTCCCCGCTTCGAAAGGATTCACCTCATGACTACCATGATCGGATTGTCCGCACTGGTTCCACGCGCACCGCACCTGAAGTTCATCATCCTCGCGATGTCGCTCAGTGCAGTAGCCGGTCCAGCCTCCGCCGGGCCGGTTCGTTCGGTGGGTTCGATGACCTTCGCCGATGCCAACACGGTGATTGTGGCCGACTGGGTGGGTGGCGAGATTCACGCTTTGAAGCTCACGCCAGCGGCCCCGGCTGCCGCACAGCCTTACAGACTGAAGAACATTTCATCGCCTGTCGCGCAGGCCCTGCACGTCCAGCCCGATGCCTTGCGCTTCGAGGACATGGCATTCCGGCCGGGCACCGAACTGGCGTACATCACCTTGTCGGTGCAGCGTGGCAAAGCGCTGGAGCCTGCGCTGGTGTCGGTCGATAGCAGCGGCAAGGTGAATGTCATCAATCTGGCGAAGACGCCGCAGACCTCCGTCGCGATCAAGCAACGTCCTACCGCTGACCAGAAGTTCTGGAATGACATTCCGGCCGCAAGCTACACGGTGACGGACTTGGTCTTCAACGAGGGCAAGCTCTACGTCGCCGGGCTGTCGAACGCGAGCTTCGCGTCGACGCTGCGAGTCTATGACTTCCCTTTCAATGGCAAGTCGAGCACGACCAGCATCGAGATGTATCACGCCGTGCACAATCAGGTGGAGACGCGCGCGCCGATCCGCAAGATGACGATTGCAACACTCGACGGCGAGCCCACGCTGATTGCCGCCTACACCTGCACGCCACTGGTGACGGTAGCGTTGAAGGATCTCAAGGATGGCGCGCACATCGTCGGCAAGACGATTGCCGAACTGGGCTGGGGCAGCGCGCCGGTCGACATGGTGACATTCGATGCGGGCCAGGGGCCGATGGTGTTGCTGACCAACTCGCACAAGTCTGCCGATCTGATGACGCTGGAATCGATTGCTGCAGCCTCGAAACAGGCCGGCTTGAGCAGCCCCATCAAGTGGCCGAGCGAGCCTTACCTTGGCGTGAAGGCGATACCTGTGCCGATCTCCGGCATCGCTAGGCTTGGCAACCAGAACAAGGACTTTCTCGGCGCGATGCGTCGCGATGAAGCCACAGGTCGCATGGAGCTCGTGTCAATCCGCAAGGGCGCCTTCCTGCGCGTGAGCGACTTCATCAACGAGTACGACTTTGCGGACTTCACTTACTTGCCGACCGACTATTTCCGCGGCGTGCATCAGGTGCTCCGCACGGACGAGGGCTATCCGGAATTGGCGGCAAGATCTGCGCCGTGAAAATAGTGCGAAGCGGGCTGGCGTCGTGCGTGTTGATGTTGTGCGCAGTGACGCCGCCGGGCGTAGCGGCAAGTACGCCCCCCAGAGCTACCGCCGTTGTTTACCCCTCAGGGCCAGCGGTGCCGGAAAACCTGCTGCGCATTGAACTGCGCTTTTCGGCTCCGCTGCTAACGCCCTTGAGCATCGGGCACGTGAAGCTGGTCGATGTCCAGGGGCGTTCCATTGAAGACGCCTTTCTCGACCTGCCCTTGCCCAGCGCTGATGGTCGCCGCGTGACGCTATTGCTGCATCCGGGTCGCGTGAAATCTGGCGTGGGTGCGAACGTCTTGCTGGGGCGCGCGCTCAGCGCCGGCTCAGCCGTCACGCTGGTGATCGATGACCCGGCATTGGCGCAGCCCGTGCGCAAGACCTGGCAGGTGACGCCTTTCGATGCAGAAGCGCCCATACCGACGCGCTGGAGTTTTGATGCCCCCGCAGTGAGTAGTCGACAGGCGCTGACCGTGCGTCTCAATGCGGCAATCAGCTCCAGTTCAGAATCGCTGATTGCCGTGCGCGGGCCGGATGGCAAGCGTGTGAGGGGTCGCATTTCGCTGGGCGATGCGGAGACTATGTGGCGGTTTACGCCGGATCGGGTTTGGTCGTCCGGTAGTTATGCTGTTGCGGTTCATCCGGATCTTGAAGATCCTGCGGGGAATCGCAGTTGTGCGGTGTTTGAGCTCAAGGATGAGAGTCACATCAACTGCGACGAAGGCGCGGAGATGCCCTTCGAAGTCGGTAAGCGCAAATAGGCTTCGCGCTTCGTCCGCACACTTTTCCAGGCATGAACCAACGTCTCGTCATCCCCGCGAACGCGGGGATCCAGTGGCTTAGCGCTGCAACGTCGCTGGATTTCCGCCTTCGCGGGAATGACGGATGGGGAAGATGCGCGACGATACCGAGTTTGTTTCTCGCGCCCTTTTTCGCAAGACGCTCGTCATCCCGGCGAAGGCCGGGATGACGATGTTCTCGTGAAACCTGGAGAAGCCTCCTACGAATCTGAGCCCAGGAACTTGCTGATGAATTGCACCGTAGTCGCTGGGGCCCCGTCCATTCGTACACGCATTCAATCGAATCAATCGGCAGCCAGTTGCTCGGCATATCGATGCGTGCGCGGCCCTGCTGCAAGCAGTACCGCGCCGGTTCTAATCTGCGTCGGACCTCGCCCGTCAACGGACAGCAAACCGCGCCGCTCGGCCACGGTAGCCACTTGCGTGCGGCTGCGCGCGCCGAGCTTCTGGAAGATGCCCTTCATGTGCGACTTCACCGTGCCGGGTGCGATGTTCAGCTGCGTGGCGATGGCCTTGTTGGGAAAGCCCTCGACGAGCAGCCGCAATACATCCATCTCGCGTCCCGTCAGCGACTCAAATGCGACGCTGTCGGCAAGACGGCTTGCGACGGCACTACCAATATGGCGTGCGCCGCGATGCAGGGCGCGTACCGCATCGGCCAGTTCGTCGACACCGCAACCAAGGGTGAGGTAGCCGCGCGCACCCTGCTCCAGCGCATGACGTATTTCGCACTCGCTGTTGCGGTCCGTCAGGATGAGGATGCGGGGATAGGGGAAGCGCGCAGAGAAAGACGCCGTGTGCACGTTGGCGAGAAGGCGCAGCCCGCTGATGTAGTCGGCCACGATGACATCAGCTTCGTAACTTCGCGAGTCGTACTCGCCGTGTGGGACACTTTTCGTTTCCACGGTGGCGATATCCGATTGCCGGTCCAGCGCACTCAGCAAGCCAGCCGCGACGAGAGGATCCTGATACTGCACGAGGGTCCTGATGAGCTTGCTCTCAGACATATCTCTCTCCCGGTGATGCGTCGCCGAATCCCGCTGCGGCGCGCGGCCTCTGCTGCGTAGTAACACTGACACTTTGCGCAGAATGGCCTCATGCAGCCGCGAGCGCCATAGATGAGACGCATCGGATTCAAGTGCGGAGAAAGGCTTAGCCGGACCTCATCCTTTTGGATGAGATGCCATTCTCGATCATCGTCATCCCGGTGAGGCGCTGGAACCCGGCCTCCGCCGGGATGACGCAACCATTTTTGTCAGAACTGGTGCAACGCCAATGCGTCAGCAGACGCGAATCAAACCTGCACCAGTCCGCGCTGAATGGCGACCGAGATCGCTTCCGTCCGGCTGAGCACGTTGAGTTTGGTGAAGATATTGCGCAGATGCGTTTTTACCGTTGCCTCACTGACCTTGAGACTGGCGGCGATTTCCTTGTTGCTCTGGCCTTGCACCAGCAGACTCAGCACACCGGTTTCGCGTGCCGTCAGCGCTTCGCGACTCATGCCGACCGCGAGTTTCGCCACCATTGACGCCGGAATGCTGACCTCGCCCGCATGCACCTTGCGGATGCAGTCGAGTAACTCCTCCCACGGCGCATCCTTCAACAGGTAGCCGCGCGCACCGGCCTTGATGACGTTCGAAATATCCTCATCGGTATCGAAGGTGGTCAGGACGATGAGGCGCGCCGACGGATCCGTCAGGCATATTTCTTCGATAGCGCCCACACCATCCAGCAACGGCATGCGCAGATCGAGCAAGGCGATGTCCGGCCGATGCTCACGCCACTGGGTCACCGCGTCACGACCATTGACGGCCTGTGCGACGACATGCATGTCTGCCTGCCTGCCGATGATGGCGACGAGGCCTTCGCGCACCGTAACGTGGTCATCAGCAACGAGCACGCCGATGCTGCGGACCGACGCGGGTTCGGGGACTGCGGGGGCATGTGCGACGACAGCACGGGACATTCTCTTCGTCATGTTGTCGCCTGCCCATCCAGCCTGCGCGACGAATCTCCACTGAAGGGCAGATCAATCGAGATTTTCGTTCCAGTCCCTGGCTCGCTCTCGATTTTCATTGCGCCCCCCATGACGTTGACGCGCTCCCGGATGCCGACCAGACCGAAACCATCATGCAGGCCGACTGGATCGAAGCCCTGACCATCGTCGCGCAATATCAGCGACAGCGTGCCTTCCGCGAAAGTCAGGCTGACCAGGAAATGGCTGGCGCTCGCGTGACGCAGCGCATTGGTGAGCACTTCCTGGCTGACGCGCAGGAGATTGTCTTCCCACTCCGGCGGCAGTTTCCGCACCGGCCCTGTCACACTGAATTCCGCCTTCAACATCGTGCCTGCCGTCATCCGTGTTAGCAGGCCATCCAGGGCAGAGCCCAGATCCTTGTCTTCCAGCGCCAGGGGCCGCAACGCACGCACGGAGCGCCGCGCCTCGTTGAGGCTCTCGCGCGCCAGCTCGCTGGCACGTTGCAGATGCATGTCGGCCTCGGCTGGCAGGTTCTTGGAGCGAGCCTCGGAGGCAGCCTCAAGTTGCACGATCACGCCCGTGAAGCCCTGTGCCAGCGTGTCATGGATGTCGCGCGCCATGCGGTTACGCTCCGCCATGACGGCCGCATCGCGGCTTTCTGCCGACAGTCTGGCCAACTGGATGGCGAGCATGGCTTGGTTGGCCAGTGCCTGGGCGATATCCACTTCCTCGGTGCGAAACTCGCGACTGCCGACGAAACGTATGCCGATCGCGCCCTCCAGTTCGCCGCCGCTGAACATCGGCACCAGCAGCACCGTCACGATGCCGAGTTGCAGCAAGCGGTCGCGCAGGGGAAAGGCTGGCACCTTGCGGATGTCTTCGATCAAGCTCGGCTTGCCGGTACGGAACACCTCGGGCCACGGCCACACTTCTTCCATCGGCAGGCCGAACGACATGCCGGCGAAGCGCGCATCGCTCTTCGGCACGACCACGTCATCCTCGAAGGCAAACTCGAATTCGATGAGGCCCGTCGTCTTGTTGCGCAACCAGACGCTGCAGCTGTGCGCGCCACACTGCTCGTTGAGCGCGCACAGCATGTGCCCCACAAGTCTTTCTGCGGACGGCTCTCTGGAGAGCAGGGCCAGCGAGCTGCCGAGCGCTTGGACCTGCCCGCGTGCGAGCTGCCCTGAAACCCTCAGCGCCTCCTCTGCACTCTTGCGTTCGCTAATGTCCATGACAATGCCGAGCATCTGTGTTGCCCGGCCTTTGTCGGAACGGTAGATGCTGCCGCGGGCGGCAAGCCAGTGCAGGCTGCCATCCGGCCATATCACGCGGAATTCCGAGCCCCAGTCCTGCAATGCCTGCACAGCCTGGCGAAGGCTCTGCTCCACACGCACGCGATCGTCTGGATGCACATGCTCGATGAATTGCTTGATGCCCCAGTCTGACTCGGGAATCGGCGCGTCATAGCCGAAGCACTGGTCATGACGCAGCGATCTGCGTGAGGTGTCGTGAATCAGGTCCAGGCTCCAGTCGCCGACCTGACCGGATTTCAGCGTGAACTCCAGCGCATTCTTTGCCTGCTCGAGCAGCACGCGCTCCGTGATGTCGACCAGCATCGTGCGCGTGAAGCCTCCGCCCGCAGCAGGCCGCGACCACCACTCCACCCAGATAGGCTGATTGTCTTTGCGGCGCAGTTCGAGAACGACGCCCTGTACGGCCTCGCCGCGCTCGACCGATTCAAGTGCACTGGTGAGCCGCTGCAGATTCTCCGGACTATCGACCGCGAATGAGTTGCTGAATGTTCCGGAGAGATCGTCAGGACCGACGCCCAGCAGGCTCATCGCGGCGCGGTTCGCACGGATGAAGCGCGTGTCCATAGCCTCGTGCACGTAAGGAATCGGCGCCTCGTCGAACAGGTCGCGGAAGTCCTCACCCAGACGCTCTATTTCTGCGTGAAGGCGCTTACCTTCCGTGACGTCGCGCACGCCGACAAACCAGACTGCATTACCTGCAGCATCCGGAAACGCCTGACCTTGCGCCGACACCCAGCGCTCCGGCCGCTCTGGCGAAGAACAGGTGCGGTACTCCTCGGTGTATCTGCCCCCCGTGGCACCACTGAAGGCGGCAAAGATGGCGCTATCGACACGCTGCCGGTCCTGCTCATGCACGCACTGCAGAAACAGTTCATGCGTGACATCGATGTCCTGCGGCACGCCGAGAATCGTGCGCAAATGCGGCGACCATTCCCCCGCGTTGTTGGCCGAGGACGAATCCCAGGTCCACAAGCCCACGCCGCAGGAGTCCATGGCATGGGTCAGATGCTCTACGCGCGAGGCAAGCGCTGCATTGCGTGTCGTGGTGTCAGCACACTGCTCTTCAAGCATGGCATTTGCGCGCCGCAACGCCTCCACCTCGTTCTGTGCCACTTCGCGTTCGAGCCGGATACGTTCGAGCTCACGCTGCAGTGATTCAATGTCCGGGGGCACATCCCCCGATGCTTCAAGGCGAGTCGTCATGACGATGAACTGGAAGAAAGCACGATACCTCCCTGTGATAAACGCGCGAGCGCCATCGGAGTGATGCCCTCCCCCCTCACATGGGAGAGGCGCAGGCGATTGAGGATACAGATACTGAGCTCTGTTCATCCACCTGATCGGAACCGTCATGACTATCCTGCACCCGTTCCTGCCCGTATCGACGCTCTCGCTCCTGACGCGCTGCACGCGCGCCGGGCTGATCTTCATCGCCATGGCGCTTTCGGGCCTGACCTCGGCACAGACCCCGCAAAGCAAGTTTGCCGATGCCGGCGGCCTTCGCATGCACTATCTGGTAGCGGGCAAGGGCGACCCCGTCATCCTCCTGCACGGCTATGCGGAGACCAGCCACATGTGGCTCCCGCTGATCAAGGAGCTGTCGAAGAACCACCTGGTGATCGCGCCGGATCTACGCGGGTTCGGCGATTCCGAAGTGACGCCTTCCGGCTACACCAAGGCAGCAATGGCGAGGGATGTGCACGCGCTGGCGACCACGCTGAAGCTCGGCAAGGTACGCATCGTCGGTCATGACATCGGCCTGATGGTGGCCTATGCCTACACCGCGCAATACCCCTCCGAGGTGGACCGCATCGTGCTGATGGACGCCTTCCTGCCGGGCGTCGGCGACTGGACCAAGGTCTGGCTGTTGCGCGATCTGTGGCACTTCCATTTCTACGGCAAGACGCCACTGGCCCTCGTTGCTGGTCGCGAGCGCATCTACTTCGAGCACTTCTGGAACGACTTTGCGGCGAACCCCAAGCACTCGCTTTCCGAAGCTGATCGGCAGTTCTACGCCAAGGCCTACGGCAAGCCTGGCCGCATGGCCGCCGGCTTCGAGGTGTTCCGCGCGTTCGAGCAGGATGCCGCCGATTTCGAGAAGCTGGCCAAGACACCACTGCCGATGCCAATGCTCGTGCTGGCCGGCGAGAAGGCCTCCGGCAACACACTGATCGACCAGGGCCGTCTCGTCGCTACCAACGTCGAAGGCGTGATCATCCCGGGCTCCGGTCACTGGCTGATGGAAGAGGCCACCAGTCAGGTCGTGCCGAAGCTGGTCGACTTCCTCAACAAGTAATGTGCGACGAATATCTGCTGACGGCGACGGGCCCGACAAGACTGGAGGCTCGTCGCCCCCCTGCTTCAATAAGTCATCATGAATATGATGCGCAAATCGAATCTCTCGCCGGGCCCTCATCTCAACGCGGCATGTCTTTCTCAGAACCTGTTCACGATCTCTGAAAAGCCATCGTCATCCCGGCGAAAGCCGGGATTCAGATTGCACGTCCGGTACTGGATCCCGGCTTTCGCCGGGATGACGAGCTTCTTTGCAGGGTTTAAAGGCAATACCGGCCCTATTGCACGAGTTTTCGGAGCTTCTCAAGCCTCTTGAGTTCGCGGCCGATGGCCCTGCCGTGCGCCGGGGCTTGCCGGCATCCTCCACTTGAATCGGCATCTGCAAGCAGAGGAAAGCTCACCTGAACTCAGGGTGCGAGCAGTTCGGTGCAATGACCCGGCTGGACGGGGTCAGCAACGATGTTCCTGCCACGTCCGATACATTGATCGGGCGGCAACACCCTGCCCTGTTCAACGTGGCCAACCAGCAGATCAAAAGCCTGTAGCGCGTGTGGCTGGATCAACTCAAGCTGCGGCAGGGTCAGCTTGTAGGTTTCGATATGATTACCGTTCTGTACTTCATAGAGTCGGTAGGCCGGATTGCGTTCGGGACGTTGGCGACGCTCGTGCCCCTCCGTCTGCTCGCGACCTTCCTCTGCAACCTTGCGGGCATAGGCACGGGCGTGGTGGTCGATGGGAAGCAGCGCATCCATGGTCCCGGCAACGGTAATGAGCGGACGTTGCAAACGACCGCTGGTGGCGAAATCGGCGACGTTATCGCCCACCTTGGAGACGGCCTCGCGGGCAATGTAGTTGTAATTTTCCGGGCCGTTGCCGTAGGTGCTGTAGGTCGGGTCCAGGCGTTTCTGCCATTGGCATAACGTCACTTCCCAGAAAGCGGCGGAGTTCAATGACCACAGCGAACCAGGGCCACTCCCCAGATCCGGCGGATAGCCAGCCGCGCGTATATTTTTCGCGGCGGTCCCCGTCGGATACATGCCGCTGGCGACATAGTCGGGGAAATTGAGAACGGCGGCCGGCAAGTCAGTCAATAGATTGGCGCCGCCGGCGTCAACAAAGGTGCCTTCCCAATCGACGCCACCATCGAACCATTCCGGCGCCGATTCAACCGCCCGCCGAACCTGATAGCCACCATTGGAAGTCCCGACGGCATAGGTAAAGCGCGGCGCCCTGCCGTAATGGGCGGCGGCCCCCTGACGAGCGAGTTTCGAGGCGAGCACCATGAAATCACGCCAACGCGTAAATTCCTGACCCGGATCGTTATCGAAGAAGTGGACCCAGGTCGGCGACGCCGGGTTCGGACGACAGGCCAGCGGATCGCTTGCATCGCTCAGCTTGAGATTGAGCACTCCTTTGTTCTGCGACGCGTAGGCGTAGCCTTTCTGGACGACGTAGTCGCTCCAGGCAAAATCACCGTTGAACTCGCTGCGCGTACCCGAAGCGCCCGCCACGACCAGACGACCGTTCCAGTTGCTCGGCAGACGCAACAGGAAACGCGCCTGGCCTGTCGGGTCGCTGGCAATGCGGGCATTGAGCTGGATACCGGGCACGGGCCCCTTGATGGGCGTCCGGTTGGCCGGATCTGGCGCGATCGTCGCCCGATCCGTTTGCGGAGTGAAGGCCAATGCGGGCAAACCGGGCAACGAGTTATTGGCCGGCGTCGTTGCCGCATTTGCCGTAGTCAGGTCGGTACTTTCGATGCAGCTGACATCAGCCAGCCGGTTCCCGAAGGCCTGAACCAGATTGGCACAACCATCGGCATGGGCCACACCGGCGGCCAGCAGTATGATCGGGGCAGAGAGGTAGCGAATTGATGCCGGCATTGATTGATCTCCTGTCATTGTTGCTTGCCCGATTTCTCGCCCGGCCGCGGGCGAACGGAATGTGCCACTTCTGGCGAAACTCACACGCAATCCTTACGACATATTTATAGCCGCTTAAATCGTTTCAGTTGAATGAATAATTTGTGGTGACCGCACCTGCCGGAAGACCACAGCGAACGCTTCCCAAGTAATTTTTCAAGATGAGGGCCCCACGGTGGAAATTCGCCCATTGAAGTACTTCATCGCAGTGGCTGAAGAGGGCAACATCAGCCGCGCTGCAGCACGCCTGCATATCTCGCAGCCGCCACTGACACGGCAGATACAGCTGCTCGAGGAACAGATGGGGGCTGCCTTGTTCAAGCGCACGCCCTGGGGTGTGGAACTCACGGAAGCGGGCACGATCTTTCTTGAGCATGCCCGACAAATCAAAGCGCATATCGAGCAAGCCAGCGAGCTTGCCCGGCGTGCCGGCCAAGGGCAGATCGGGCGCATCGATGTGGGCGTTTTCGGCTCCCCCATGCTCGACATCGTGCCGCAGATCCTGAACCATTTCTCGGCCAGCCATCCTGACGTCGAGCTGGTTTTGCACAGCACGCCCAAGGGGCCGCAGATGGAGGCATTGCATCGTGGCCGGATCATGCTGGCGTTCGATCGCTACCTGCCGGAGACGCCCGAACTGTGCGTGGAAACCGTTTGCGCCGAAGCCATATATGTAGCCCTGAACACCCGCCATCCATTGGCTTCGCAAGACGAGGTCAGAGTCGAACAATTGCGCGAAGAGCCTCTGATCGGGGAACAGGACGCCAGCGTATTCACCGCCACTCGCGAACTTTTCCGACAGGCCGGCTTCGAACCGCACGTCCAGCAGAAAGCAGCCGACATGATCGGCGCAGCGGTGATGGTCGCGGGCGGCTTTGGCACGGCGCTGGTGCCCGAATCGATACGCAGCCTGCAACTGCCCAATGTCGTGTATCGCCCACTCATCGGCGCGGTGGAAACCCGGGTGCTGCTGCACTGCGCGTATCGGCGCAACGAATCCAGCCCGCTACTGACTGCGCTGCTCGAGACCGTGCGGACATTCCAGCAACAACACGCAGCGATGGCCAATACCTGAGGCCGACACCCACCTTCATACGAAAAAGGTATTCAGGGAGACCTATTTTGAATTGGACGGTATGGAGCGTCTGGGCGATGCTGATCTCTTGCAATAGGCCACTCGTACCTCTGCGGTAAAGAGATCTATTCGGCCTTGTTGACACTATATTCAAGCAATCAGGGAGGTCCTTTCCGTGCGACTAGCTTTTCCCGAAGGCCTTAACGACAAGTTTGCGGTCGTAACCCAAAGTGCTCCCATCGCTGTTCCGGACCTCAGATCGGACGCCGCAGAAGCTGGGCCGGTCCAAATCCCCGCCGCCGGCTTTTCTGCCTGTTCCAGCGTTTGAGGGAGACCGACGAGATGATGCAAGTGTGGATCGTATGGAGCGACAAGCCGCTGGCAGCCTTTTCCTCCGAAGCACGGGCGCGCGCCTATATCGCCCGCAATCAGGCCGGGGCACGCTGGACCTGCAACCCCACCGGCCTTAACCCGGGCGAGTCGGTCGAAGCATTCGTGCCCACCCCAAGCGCGCCACAGCGTTTCAACGCCAACGCAACCCACTGAACACCCAGCTTAAACAGTCAAGGAGATAACTCATGAAAATGTCATTTCGCTGGTATGGCGATACCGACCCCGTCAGCCTCGAATACATCCGCCAGATACCCGGCATGCACGGCATCGTCTCGGCCGTGTATGACGTAGCCGTTGGCGAAGTGTGGCCGGTCGACAAGATCCAGGCCCTCAAGGCAAAGATCGAAGCCGCAGGCCTGGCCTTTGACGTGATCGAATCAGTGCCGGTGCACGAAGACATCAAGCTCGGCAAGCCAACGCGCGATGGCCTGATCGCCAACTACCAGCAGACCATCCGCAATCTGGCCGCCTGTGGTCTGAAGGTGATCTGCTACAACTTCATGCCGGTTTTTGACTGGACGCGCACCACCCTGGCCAAGAAGCTCGCGGACGGTTCCACGACGCTCGCCTTCTCCACGCAGGAAGTCGAAGAGATTGACATCTCCAAGGGCATCTCGCTGCCAGGTTGGGATGCCAGCTACAAGCCCAACGAACTCAAGGCACTGCTCGCCGAGTACGGCAAGATCGACGAGGAAAAGCTGTGGTCGCATCTGGAATACTTCCTCAAGGCCATCATTCCGGTCGCGGAAGAGGCCGGCATCCAGATGGCGATCCACCCCGATGATCCTCCTCGCCCGATCTTCGGCTTGCCGCGCATCGTCAAGAATCGCGACGACCTCGCGCGCATCCTGAAAATCGTCGACACCCGGGCCAATGGTCTGACGCTGTGCTCGGGTTCGCTCGGCGCTGGTCAGGAAAACAATGTCGAAGCGCTGGTGCGCGAATTCGGCGGCATCGGTCGCATCCACTTCGCGCACCTGCGCAACGTCAAGGTGTCGGCGAGCGGCGATTTCGAAGAAACCGCGCACCGTTCCGATTGCGGTTCGCTGGACATGGCCGCCATCGTCAAGGCCTATCACGACGTCGGCTTCACCGGCTACGTGCGCCCGGACCACGGCCGCATGATTTGGGGCGAAACCGGCAAGCCCGGCTATGGTCTTTACGATCGCGCACTTGGCGCCGTATATCTGAACGGTCTTTGGGAAGCCGTCGACAAGTTTGGTAGCGCAGCCAAGGCTTGAACTAGCTCGGCTCAGCAATAAAAGGCCCGGCTCGCATGACGCGACGCCGGGCTTTTTTCATTTCTCGCAGTTCCTGGCAAGCGACGCTGCTGTCGCCACAAAAATTCGCGTTTTCCGGGCGCGAAGGACAATCAGTACGCGTCGGCTTTGACGACCTCATTCGGGGTGTTATCAGCCAAAAATCAGCTAGTGCCGCGCTCAATGAAATATCGCGAAATCTGCACACTCGCGAGCTCCTGTCTGGCCAACTTGAGCGCTGCGCTGGCGGCACTTGAGCAGTCTGCTGGAGGCGCAGAGCAGCAATTTTCGGCCCGTTGCTGTCCTTGGTTCTCTCGCTGGCTGACGGGGTTACATCCTACAACGATCGTTCGCGACGACATGCCATCGGCAAGTCATCGGCCATAGCGGAAGTTCACCGCCGCGACAGGAAATATCCGCTTCTGGTGGCGGATTCAATTGATCAACGCAGCACCCCATACGGGTGCGCGAGTGCTCAGCCGATGACGAACTTATCGCGGTGCTGCTGGATGAATTGGTCGAGCGTAGTCAGCCGCACGCCCCAGCCACGAACGGCGTCGAGGTCCACCTTATAGCCCTCGACGTTGTTCCATGACTCATGCTGGAAGATCATCGCACCATAGGGTTTCGCGAGAGTCTCTTCTTCCGACAAGGTGACGGCCGAAACCGGCTTCCCCGTGGCCTTGGTTATCTTGGCTGCGACCTCGGGCAAAGTGAGGGATTCTGCGGCGAGGTCAATCTCATGACCATGAAAACGCTCCGGGTCAGCGAAAGCGGCAGCCGCGAATGCGCCAATGTCCTGCGCCGCGATCCAGTCATTGCGGGTATCCGCTTCGATTGCGGTTTCGAACCGACCGCGTTCGGCAAGCGAGGGGTACATAAGGTCCACCATCGGTGGCACCAGGTTCTCCATGATCAAGGCCGGTTTCAGGATCACCCAGTGGCGGAAGCCCTGCGTCTTGACCATCTCGTTGACGGCCGCCTTGTTCTGCCAGTACAGCGGCTCCCAACGCCCTTCACTCCAGCCGATGAATTTCTCATGATCGCCAGCACGAGCAACAGAGCTGTGGACGATCACGCGTACGTTCGCGCGATGAGCGGCCTCGACCAGCGCCTTGCCCGCAACAATCTCGGTTTCCGGGTCACCAGGCTGCGATCCCATTTGCACGGAGAAAACACCGTCCACCCCAACCAATGCCGCGTCGAGGCTGGCGATATCGGTGAATTCGCCCTTCACAACGTCGGCGCCCTGGGCTGCGAGTGCCTGTGCTGCAGGAGAAGCGGGATCGCGCACAAAGGCGCGCACAGGGCGACCCGCTTTCAGCAGCGCACGGGCAACAGAACCACCTTGTTTGCCAGTGGCGCCCATGACGAGAATAGGGGAAGTAATCGAGGGGGACATGAGAAGCCTTTCAAAGAATGCAGGCGCGCTCAGCGCCAGGGGAGTTCGGGCATAGTAAATCCGCACTATACGAAACGCAAGCGTTTCGGAAACGATGTGTTTCGAATATCCCCTATAATGCGGTCATGAACGATCAATCCATCCACCACCAGCGCCGTCTTCCACCAGCAGAACGGGGGCGCTCCCAAGACAAAAGCCGCGACGATGTCATCATCAGCGCAACGCTGGAGCTGCTCGGTGAAAAGGGATACCACGGTTTGACGATGACCGATGTGGCAGCGCGTGCGGGGGTATCAAAGGCGACGCTCTATCGGCGCTGGACGGCGAAAGCCGATGTAGTGGCTGATGCCGTTGCCACGCTCAATCCGATGGTTCCGCCTCAGTATCCTGGTACATCTCTGCGAGACGATCTTCTCGCCTTGATGGAGCAGGTCGGCAAGTGTGACAACAGTTCCGAGATCGTTACCGCGACGATGGAGATGGCGCGCTTGCACCCAGACCTGTATCGAACCCTTACCGCGCGCTTCGGCACGTTTGTTCGGGCAGAACTGAACAAACTCTCCACGCGAGCCGCCGATGCTGGACACGCGCCCATGGCGGAGGTTGAGCTTGATGGCCTGGTTGATACGGTAGTCGCGCTCCTGGCCCACTACGCCGGACCGGCTGGTGCAGCGATCCCGCGAGAGCATCTAATCAAGCTAGTCGACCATGTGCTGATGGTCTTGCTGACGGGGTCACGTGCCGCGGAATAAGCGATCTCGCCCCGCGCGGCAGCCTTTCGAGTTCATGGCCTTCGAGTTGCCGGTCCGCAACCGGCCGCATTGCGGACGTTGAGATAAAAGATCTCCAGCGGCTGTAAAGGCCGAAAATGAGCGCGTAGCCGAACCGGCAGGTTTCGGAGTGGAGCAGCCATTCGGACGGTGACGCGCAAGCTCCCACGCAATTCAGCTGTTGGCGCAATGGCTGCCGATTGATCGCAATGACCAGCACGCCGACCTGATGGCAACAGCGGTGTGATCACATTGGCCCAGCGCGGATGATCAAACTTCCCGGGATGCGCAATATGGCCGGTTCTGATTACGGACCGGCCATTTTCATTTCGAGTGGGATACCCGGCCAACAAACCCATCCGGATCGAATTCGTCGTCCAGGCAGATCTCGATCTCGCAGACGGTGCCCAATTTTCGTGCGGTGGGATAAATCGTCTTTATCTCAAGAGCTTATCAATCCTATGCAGTTGCCGCCCCCAGGGTTATCCACAGTTTTTGGGGATATCCCCGTGACCGACTTTACCGGATCGAGGTTCTTTACCACGCGCAGCGGGAACGGTTCGACGACCTCCATCAGGCGCACCTTCGCCGAGGACAAGCTCACCAGAATGAAAAACGGCGCCCCGTATGGAGCGCCGTTTTTCGCGGGGCAGTCAGCGGGACGCTGTGCCCAGCACTTACGTCAGATCGAAGCGATCCAGCTCCATGACCTTGCTCCAGGCTGCCGCAAAGTCGCGCACGAAGCGCTCTTTCGCGTCATCGCTGGCATACACCTCGGCCAGGGCGCGCAACTGGGAGTTGGAGCCAAAGATGAGGTCGGCGCGCGTGGCCGTCCACTTGGGCTGTCCAGTGGCGCTGTCCTTGCCTTCGAACAGCTGGGCCTCCTCGGAGATCGGCTTCCACAGCGTGCCCATGTCCAGCAAGTTCACGAAGAAGTCATTGCTGAGCGTGCCCGGGCGATGGGTGAGGACGCCGTGCTTGCCGTCTACCGTGGCACCCAACGCACGCAGACCGCCAACCAGCACCGTCATCTCCGGTGCCGTCAAGGTCAGCAACTGTGCCTTGTCGACCAGCAGCTTCTCGGCCGGAATGCCGTAGTCTGCCTTGAGGTAGTTGCGGAAACCGTCTGCCAGAGGTTCGAGTACGCCGAAGGATTCGGCATCGGTCTGCTCTTGCGAGGCATCGGTACGGCCCGGCGCGAAGCGAATCGCGATGGCATAACCGGCGGCCTTCGCAGCCTGTTCAATGGCGGCCGTCCCGGCCAGCACGATCAGGTCAGCCAGCGAGATCTTCTTGCCACGAGTGTTGTTACCCGAATGTGCGGCATTGAAGTCACGTTGGATGGCTTCAAGCGTTTCCAGCACCTTCGCGAGTTGCGCGGGCTGATTGGCCTCCCAGCCCTTCTGCGGAGCGAGGCGGATGCGTGCGCCGTTGGCGCCGCCACGCTTGTCCGAGCCGCGGAAGGTCGAAGCCGAGGCCCAGGCTGTCGACACAAGCTCGGTCACTGAAAGGCCGGATGCCAACAGCTTGCTCTTGAGAGCGGCGATGTCCTGCACGTCGACCAAGGGATGGTCCACGGCGGGGACAGGGTCCTGCCAGATCAGATCTTCAGCCGGCACTTCCGCCCCGAGGTAGCGCACCTTGGGGCCCATGTCGCGGTGAGTCAGCTTGAACCAGGCACGAGCGAAGGCATCGGCGAAAGCTTCCGGATCCTTGTGGAAGCGGCGCGAGATCTTCTCGTAGGCCGGGTCCTCGCGCAGCGAGAGGTCGGCCGTGGTCATCATCGGCGCGTGCTTCTTCGAAGGATCGTGCGCGTCCGGGATCATGTCTTCGGGCCTGACGTTCTTGGCCACCCATTGCTTGGCACCGGCCGGGCTGCGGGTGAGCTCCCATTCGTAGCCGAACAGCGTGTTGAAGTAGCCCATATCCCAGGTGGTGGGATTTGGCTTCCATGCGCCTTCGATGCCGCTGGTGGTGGTATGCACGCCCTTGCCGGTCTCGAAGGCGTTGAGCCAGCCCAGGCCCATGGCTTCGATCGGTGCCGCTTCGGGCTCGTGGCTGACGTGCTTGGGATCACCCGCACCGTGCGCCTTGCCGAAGGTGTGACCGCCGGCGATCAGCGCTACGGTCTCTTCGTCGTTCATGGCCATGCGGGCGAAGGTTTCGCGCACGTCACGGCCAGAGGCAACCGGGTCGGGATTGCCATCCGGGCCTTCCGGGTTTACATAGATCAGGCCCATCTGCACGGCGGCCAGAGGGTTGGCCAGCACGCGCTCGCCGGAGTAGCGGCTATTTGGCTTATCGCTGGTGGCCAGCCATTCGGCTTCGGCGCCCCAGTTGATGTCTTCTTCCGGCGCCCAGATGTCTTCACGACCACCACCGAAACCGAAAGTCTTGAAACCCATGGATTCCAGCGCGGCATTGCCAGTGAGGATCATGAGATCAGCCCACGAGAGCTTGTTGCCGTATTTCTTCTTGATCGGCCACAGCAGACGGCGTGCCTTGTCGAGGTTGCCGTTGTCCGGCCAGCTATTGATTGGTGCGAAACGCTGGTTGCCAGTGCCTGCGCCACCGCGGCCATCAGCCGTGCGGTAAGTGCCGGCGCTATGCCAGGCCATGCGGATAAAGAAGCCGCCGTAGTGCCCCCAGTCGGCGGGCCACCAGTCCTGCGAGTCAGTCATCAGCGCGTATAGATCTTTCTTGACTGCGGCGAGGTCCAGTTTTTTGAACTCTTCGGCGTAGTTGAAGTCGGCGGGCAGCGGGCTGGATTCGGGCGTGTGCTGATGCAAGACGCTCAGATTCAACTGGTTGGGCCACCAGTCTCGAACTGATTGCGTGCGCGTCGGGCCTTGACCGGAATGGAAGGGGCACTTGCTTTCGCCGGACATAACTCGATCCTTTCTTGATGTGAGGTGGCTTTAATCATAGACGGGCAGGCGTGGAGGAGCCTTGTCTCAAATCAGAGGCGGCAAGGAGCAAAGGTCGTTCAGCCACTCTTGCGGGTGCAAGACAAACGGCCAGCCCACCGAGCGCTGATGCTGCGCCCTTAAATGTCCTGAATGGCAAAACCGCGTCATCCCGGCGAAGGCCGGGATCCAGACTCACGCGTAGTGCCTGGATCCCGGCCTTCGCCGGGATTGCGAACTTGTTTTAGAAATTTCTTAACTGAACGCATTACCCACCGAGAGGCGATTGCCTTCTGGATTCGCGTGTATCCATCAGGTGGCACCAGGTGCTGCATTAACGGAAGCTCTCCGTCACCGCATCGATGATCGAAAAAATGACAAAGAAGTAATTCTGCGGAACCAGGCTGCGACCTATCGACGGACTTCTGGCGTTTAAGAGGCCAGCTGCAGCCGGGTTAGCTCCGGCTGGTCAGCGATTCAGGCGTCATCCGGACTGGGCACCAGCTTCATCAGTAGGCGTAGCCCATCTTCAGCAGAATGCCTGAATTGTCGCCGCTGCCTTTGGCGTACTCCAGGTTCAGGACAATGCCTTCCTTGGGCTTGAGAACATATTGAACACCTGCACCGAAGGCCGGATAAGTGTTCGAAGATTTGGACTGATCCATTCCCCCGCCATACAGCACTGCGACACCCGCAAAAACCGTTGCAGTCCACTTTTCGGCAAGCTTGAAACGCTCTTCGCCCTCAATTGATGACATCTGATTGGCGGTGTATTGACCTGTTTTGTAGCCGCGTAACTGCACCGGAGCACGGTTCTGTGGAGGGGCGTCATTGGTGAGGTGATTGAGCTGGCGAATCGCAAAGACGTGGCCATTGCCATGCCCCGCGTAGTACCTCAAATCAATGCGATACATACCGAAGTCGCTTTCGCCACCCAGTGCCTCACGGTAAGCCATGTTGCTGAGGCTGACCAATGCTCCCCGCGTAGGCATGTTGTCGCTGTCCCGCGAATCGCGATACCCGACGAGGCCGAGACCGCCGGACTTGTATGGCTGGATGCCCAGAACATTGAGCAACTGCTCATCGAACGTTGACTCTCCCGTGATGTTGAAATTCTGGTACATGCCCTGCGCGCCAAAAAACCAGTCCCCCGATACGCGGTATAGATAACGCGTGAAGAAAGAACGCAGTTCAGCGTTATTCCGCAACGGGACGCCGGTTCCAAGATAGTCGCCGTAGTCGTTCCTGATATTGCCGCCCATTAAGCCGGCCATGAAACGTTGCCGGTCTTCGTCGTAGGATGTTTTTGCGAAGGCGCCTACCGTCATCGAATCGGTGCTCGTGTACTGAGCCTGAACAATGAATATGGATGGCCGGGACTTTTCGTCATAGAAATGCAGGTACCCCGCAAGTGCCCCCAGCGAAGTCCCAAGCTTCGGGCTGGAGCTGAACTGTGGGGCAAACAGCCAGGGAGACTTCTCCGACCCCACAGCGGGTTTCTCGTCCGCTGATTGTGCAAATGCAGCCCGTGACGCAATCGCAAGAACAAACGCTAACTTCAGCCTCCGCATGAAGGCCCCTCTTGAGGTACGCACTGAAATCACCTGTCTCTCCCGGCTGACCTGCGGCGAAATGACAACAAACTGCGGGCAACAAACTGCGGACAACAAACGACGCCTCAGTATAAGCACCGAAGCACCGAGCGATATAACAAGCACGTGAAGAACGGTAGCACTCATCGAACATGATGTCCGCAACGGTCTGCCCGAAGCAGATGAGCATGGTCGCTCAGAGCCAGCCCCAAGAATCAGCGGGCACAGATTTCGTCACCTTGGCTTGTTCCTCTGTTTGCTCTCGGGGCAGCGATGGAAAAACACCGCGGCCAGCATCCATGCGGGTTTCGGTGACCGCGGAGAGCAACTATAGTCCCCACAGACAACATTAATCTTGATTGACTAGATCTGAAGCATCGGCGTGACTTTGATCTTCGTCGGGTTCAGACAAAGTTCTCCATATTAGACTCCGATCCATTTTTCCAACGGAACGCAAAGCCGTTCAAGCAACGGTTATCGGGAGCTTTGTTGATGAGCCTTTTCCGCACGAAGAACATTGATGCCATGCTCGCCGTGGCCCGCGAAGATGGCCTAAAGAAGGTGCTCGGGCCCGTAGACCTCGTGCTGATGGGTATCGGCGCCATTATCGGCACGGGCATTTTCGTGCTCACCGGAACGGGTGCGCTGACCGCCGGGCCCGCGCTCATCGTCTCATTCGTCCTTGCCGCCGTGACCTGCGGCTTTGCCGCGCTGTGTTACGCCGAGTTTGCTTCAACCATTCCGGTTTCGGGGTCCATCTACACCTACAGCTACGCCACACTGGGCGAAATCGTAGCGTGGATGATCGGCTGGGATCTGCTGCTCGAGTACGGACTCGCCACGTCGGCGGTATCCGTGGGCTGGTCGGCATATTTTCAGTCGCTCATGTCGGGCTTCGGCTTGAGCTTGCCGAAGGTGCTCACCGCAGCGCCGGGGTCGATCCCGGGGGTTCATACCTTCATGAACCTGCCCGCCGTGCTGATCATGATGGCCATCACCTGGCTGGTGTCGTGCGGCGTGCGCCAATCCGCACGCATCAACAATGTGATGGTGGCCATCAAAGTCGCTGTGGTGCTGTTGTTCATCGCCGTAGGCGTCTGGCATGTGGAGCCAAAAAATTGGCAGCCGTTTGCACCGTTCGGCGCCAGCGGCATATTCAATGCGGCCGCACTGGTGTTCTTTGCCTTCATCGGTTTCGATGCCGTGACTTCGGCAGCCGAGGAAGTGCGCAATCCGAAACGCGACCTGCCCATCGGCATCATCGGCTCGCTCGTGGTCTGCACCGTGCTGTACGCGATCGTGGCCGCAATCATGACGGGCATCGTGCCGTTTGCGCAGTTTGCCGGCGAAGACCATCCCGTCTCGCTGGCACTGCAATTTGCCGGTCAGAACTGGGTTGCAGGCTTCGTGGACCTGGGGGCCATACTCGGCATGACCACGGTGATTCTGGTGATGATGTACGGGCAGACGCGCATCATCTTTGCAATGTCACGTGATGGCCTGCTCCCCGAGCGGCTCTCCAGCGTGCATCCGAAGCATGCCACGCCCTATTTCGCCACCTGGACAGTAGGCATCGTGTTCTCCGCCATCGCCGCCTTCGTGCCACTGAACGTGCTGGCAGAGTTGATCAACATTGGCACGCTGGCGGCCTTCACGCTGATTTCCATCGCTGTGCTGGTCCTGCGCCGCACACGCCCGGACTTGCCGCGCGCCTTCCGCTGCCCGGGCGTACCCGCCGTGCCACTGCTGTCGGTGGCCTTCTGCGTGTTCCTGATGGCTCACTTGCAGGCTGTGACCTGGATGGCCTTTGGCATCTGGTTGGCGCTGGGTCTGGCGATCTACTTCCTCTACGCACGGCGCAATGCCGTGTTGCATAACCACGGCGGCTGAGGCCATGGCCTGACGTCACGTCATCTGCAGAACCCGCCATGCGGGAATGCGGGTGTCGTGCCGGCGTCCTCAGCCTCGCGGCGCCATTGCAATCAGGCCGATCGACACGATCGCCAGGCCAATCGCCGCGCGATTGAGCCAGCTCAGCTTCTCGCCAAAACCGATCACACCCACCAGCGTGCCGAGCACGACGACGCCAATGTTCATGCTGGCGAATATGACAGCGGGCTGACCCGGCATTGCGCGATGGGCCATGACGTAGAAGATGATGTTGCCGAAGTTGATCAGGCCAAGCAGCAGGCCAGCCGCGAAGTTCTTCGCCGTGAGTTTCGTCTGGCCACGCATGACGCGAATACCTTGCCAGATGAGCATGCCGACAAAGGCAAGAGCGAAACTGACTTGCAGGGACGCACCGAATGGCGTGCCTGCAGCAGAGATGTGTTTGAGCAGCACGTCGACGCATGCGAAGCCGACCCACACGGTGAGCAGCGCGGGCCACATGCGAAGGCTACCGTGTGCTGCCTGCTGTGCCGGACGCGCGAGTATGCCGACGACGGCCAGCATGCCAAGCGCAAGACCCGCGAGTTTGAGGGAAACGGTCTGTTCGCCGAAGAACAGGAAGGCCGCTGCGAGCGACAGCAACAGCGAGAGGCGCTGAGCGATGTCGGTGCGGACGATGCCCGCAGCACGCACGCTGGCGGCAAGCACAAGGAATAGCGACGGCAGAATCACCGCCAGTGCGAGCAACGAGGCCCAGGGCGCACCGGGTTGTTCGAGGCTCGCCATCGGCGGCTTGAGCAGGAGCGCGCACAATGCAGAAGCCGCAAGATAGTTCCAGGTGATGGCTTGTGCCGTGTCGACGCCGCGCTGGCGCGCGATCTTAAGCAGGACAGAGACAAGGACGCTGCAAGCGACAGCAAGGAGGACGAAAAGCATCGCGGAATCACGACTGGAAACAAGGGGGTCGCCATTGTGCAGCAGATGGACTGCACAAGAGAGATTTGTGATCCTTGGAGATCAGCGACGCTTGAAGTGCGTCGAGGTTCAGGGTCGCCAGCGCGTTTCTTTTCCATGCCCGCGAATATCGCGAGCCACCGCTATCGCCAATACACGCAATTCTTGAACATCGGCACCTTTTTATTCAATCCATCGCCGACGCACTGAAACACGCCCTTGGTCCCGGCGGGCAGGCTGGCCCGTGCATCTTTCGCTGTGCGACTGGCCACACGACCGTCCTTGCCCGCAACCGGCTGCGCGGCAAACAGCCCAAGAACCACAACATCTGCAGGATTGACACCCGCGGCCAGAGAGACTGAAACGTGCCCCGACTTTTCCTCAGTCGTGGCGACGGTTCCCTCGATTGCAATCGGGTTGCCATCCATCAAATCCCCGGCATAACCCGGCTTGGTGCGATAAAGCTCCAGTGCACGCCCGGCCGTAATAAGCGGCAGATCCTTCACGATGGGGTAACGATTGAGCTGTTTGCACAGGCTGCGGTCGTCAAAATCCTTGCAGTCAAAGAAGTCCGCCTGCGCCGGAGCGATAAACCCCGCGATCAGGGTCGTCATTGCAAAGAGGGTCAGCGCCATGCGCCGCAATGCGTGCATTGGTATGAAGGACTTCATGCGAGATTCACTCCATTCTCTCGGGCCAGACCAGCCCATGACACACCGACATGCACTTGCCCCGTCGACGGGCAAGACGCCTTATGGATACAAACAGATACAGTCCATTACAGCAAGGATTGGCACACTCATCAATGCTAGGGTCTGTTTATATTTATCCGACGGCCGCGCTCGCGGAGCGTTGAGCACGGAACAAGGCGTAGCAACGACGACAGGGAGCCCCCTGACGAGGAGTTGCGACGCAGGGCCATGTTCAACTCTCCCAAGCCCTGCGGATAAGTGAAAACAGACCCTGACCGCCACCTGATACGGGCAGCCTATGCTGAAGCAAGGCGGGCTCATTGAGAAGGAATCATTCATGAACTTCCGCGCAAGCCTGAGCAATCGGCGCTTCGCCATCCCCGCGCTGGGCACCTTGATTTCCATCGCGATGACAGCTTGTGCACAAACGCCACACCGCAGCTCCGTGGAAGCGCCCGCCACCCTGCCGCCGATCAGCACGGAGGTATATGCCTATCCGCGCGATGAACGCCCCGCGGACGAACAGAAGCGTGATCGTTTCGAATGCTATAACTGGTCAGTCAGGCAGACCGGTTTTGATCCGGCCAGAATGACCGTCACAAACTTGCGCGTCGTGCACGTCAATCCCGCTGTGCCGCCCAATCACGACGCGGCGGTGCTTGGCGTAACGGGTGCCATCATCGGCGCGGCCTTTTCGCAGCCGTCGAATGCCTGGGGGGGTGCGGCAATTGGCGCCGTGCTCGGCGCAGCCGCAGGCTCGGCATCGGATGCCAATCGCGAGGCCACGGCAGATCACATCGAGCGCGCAGCCAACTCTGGTCAACAAGCGCAGTACATGCAACTTTCACAGCGTGCCGCAGACTATCGCCGCGCCATGGGCGCCTGTCTTGAGGGCCGCGGTTACATAGTCCGCTGATGCCCCCGCTTACAAGGACCTCCTGAAAATGACTACGACATTTCTTGATCGAGCTCGTCTGCTGGCCATCGTGGCGGCGGTGCCGGCAACATTGCTGGCTTACTCAGGCATTGCGCAGGCCGACCCGCACCATGGCGGCCACCACGGCGGCTACTATGGTGGCTCGCCTTACAACGACCATCATTATTACGGGTATCGCCCCCGCTTCCCTTATTACCGCCCCGCTATCGGCGTCAGCGTCGGCTTCTTGCCGCCGGCCCCACGCGTGGTGGTATATGGCCACGATCATTTCTATTTCGCGTCCGGTGTGTGGTACCGGCCCTACGGCCCACGCTTCGTCGTGGTTGCGCCGCCAGTGGGTATCGTCATCCCCTTCCTGCCGACCTACTACGACACGCGCGTGATTCGTGGCGAAACCTATTACATCACCGATGGCGCCTGGTATCACGCCACGCCGACGGGGGATGGTTACATCGCCAGCGCGCCACCTTCCGACACCCCCGAGGCGGCACCTCCCGCAGACAAGTCATTCGTCTACCCGCGCAATGGACAATCGCAGAAGCAGCAGGACAAGGACCACTACGAATGCCACGCCTGGGCCGTCGACCAGAGCGGCTTCGACCCGACGCAGGCCTATGGCGGCGTGAGTGCAGATCAGGTGAACAGCAAGAGCGCCGACTATCAACGCGCGCTGAGCGCCTGCATGGACGGGCGCGGCTATACGGTGAGGTGAAAAGCGGTGAACTCATGCGCGCCACTCAAAGCAAAAGGCCACGCATTGCGTGGCCTTTTGCTTGTTGAATCGAAGCATAGCGCTCGTAACAAAGTGGAACGCGCGCGCAGCTGGCCAGGCGGCTCAATCCACAGGAATATGGGTGAAGGAAGATGATCGTCGGGCGGAGTGCCCACTCCGCCGAACCGCATCTCCAATCGATTACTACACGTGTTCAGGCGCACGGCGGAGCTTGCACGCCCCCCTGCTTTTCATTGGAACGCCACCTCGGCAAAACTCCGCAGCTTACGACTATGCAACACATTCCTGCCCTGCTCGCGCAGCATCTCCAGTGCGCGGATGCCGATGCGCAGATGCTGGTCGACGCGCTCACGGTAGAAGTGATTCGCCATGCCCGGCAGTTTGATTTCGCCGTGCAGGGGCTTATCGCTTACGCATAGCAAGGTGCCGTAGGGCACGCGAAAACGGAATCCGTTGGCGGCAATCGTTGCACTTTCCATGTCGAGCGCCACGGCGCGGCTCTGGCTGAAGCGGCGTTGCGGGGTGTTGTCGGGCAGCAGTTCCCAGTTGCGATTGTCGGTGGTGGCCACGGTGCCCGTACGCAGAACGCGCTTGAGTTTCGGCCCCGACAGACCGGTAATGTCGGCCACTGCGGATTCAAGTGCCACCTGGATTTCAGCCAGCGCAGGAATGGGTACCCACACCGGCAGTTCTTCATCGAGCACATGATCTTCACGCACGTAAGCGTGGGCGAGCACGTAGTCGCCAAGCTCTTGGGTGGTGCGCAGACCCGCACAGTGACCAAGCATGATCCAGGCATGCGGGCGCAACACGGCAATGTGGTCGGTGATGGTCTTGGCGTTGGCGGGCCCCACGCCGATATTGACCATCGTTATGCCAGCACCATCTTCGCGCACGAGGTGATAGGCCGGCATTTGTGGCTGGCGCGGTGGTGCCTTGCCCAGCGCATCATATTCGCCAGGGGCTTCGCCCACTCGACGCGTGATGACATTGCCGGGTTCAACGAAGGCGATGTACGGGCTGGCCGGATCATTCATCAAGTCATGACCCATGCGCACGAATTCGTCGATGTAGAACTGGTAGTTGGTAAACAACACGAAGTTCTGGAAGTGCTCGGGCGAGGTGCCGCTGTAATGACGCAAGCGTTGCAGCGAGTAGTCGACGCGTGGTGCGGTGAACAGGGACAGCGGCTGCGACTCACCGGGCTTGGGCACGTGCGTACCGTTGGCGATGCCATCGTCCATCGCCGACAGGTCGGGCAAGTCGAACACGTCACGCATGAGGCGACGACGCTCGCGCGTCATATTGCCTTCGATATGATCGTAATCACCGAACGAGAAATGAATGGGAATGGGTGCCGAACTGGTGCCGACTTCAATTTCGACATCGTGGTTCTGCAACAGCAGGCTGAACTGCTCACGGTAGTAGTTGGCAAAAAGGTCGGGCCGCGTCAGCGAGGTTTCGTAGTGGCCGGGGCCGGCGACGAATCCGTAGGAAAGATGCCTGTCATGCCCTTCCGCTTTGGCGACAGTATCGGTATGGATGCGCACGAAGGGATAGCACGCCCGCACGCGGGGAAAGGCCTTCCCCTCATCAACAGCGATCTCTTCGCCTGCAACAAAACGCTGCATGGATTCACGCAGATGATTGATGCTGTTGTTGTAGATGGTCTGCACCTGGGCAAGTGCCGCGTCAGCATCGCTGAAACGCATCGGGGCGATGAACGGAGGACGATATGGCATGTTCTAGCTCTTTTCCAGAAAGTCATCAGCGTGGAAGCGCTGACAGGGATGGCTGAGATCAGCACGACATAGACCGTACATTACCTTGAAGTGGCGCCGTGCGTGCGCGCGACGATTTCAATCCACACAGAATCGCTTGCTCCGCCGCAATGAAGAAAGCCACGCATTGCGTGGCCTTTCGTTGCGTTGAATTGCTTGGGCTTAGTTGAAAGCTCAGCTAAAAGCGTACGCATCCATCGCTAATGCGCCGCCTTCAAAATCCTCAAACACCGTTTCTGTTTTCCAGTGCTCGCCCGCAGCACCCAGCGCGACGAAGAGCGGCAGGAAATGCTCCGGCGTCGGGTGCGCGCGCAAGGCGGATGGCGCCTGCGACTCCCAGTCCACCAGCTCGTCAGTCCTGTTGTCTTGCACACGCTGGTCTACCCAATCGCGGAACTCGCTTGCATAGGTGGCAACTGAGGTGGCCACCGCACCACGGCTCTGTCCGCGAGACATGAAGAAGTCGCGCAAGTTGTGCGTCATGTGACCCGAGCCGATGATCAGCACGCCTTCATCACGCAGGCTTTCCAGCGCACGCCCCAAGGCGAGGTGATGACGCGCACCGCGATCGGACTGGATGGAAAGTTGCAGCACCGGCACATCCGCATCGGGGTACATGTGCAGCAGCGGTGACCAGGCACCGTGGTCAAGACCGCGATTTGCCTCAATGCCTGTGCAGATATCCGCCTTGCGCAGCAGCGCCTGCACGTGCTCGGCCAGGGCAGGCTCGCCCGGCGCCGGGTACTGGATGCGATACAACTCTGCCGGAAAGCCGCCGAAATCGTGATTGGTCTCTGGCGCCGTTGCACCCGTCACCATCGGGATGTTGGTCTCCCAGTGCGCCGATGCCATCAGGATCGCACGCGGCTTGCCGATGCGCTGTGCCAGCGCAGTCCAGCTTTCACCGGCGGCACCGGCGTGAAGCGCATGCATGGGTGAGCCATGCGATATGAATAACGAGGGAAGGCGGGCCGATGCACGAACTGACGGGGTACTCACGATATTTCTCCTGTGCGGCAGCCCCTTCACTGGGGCTGCCCGCGATACTGCAAAACGACTGCCCTACTTCAACAAACCCTCGGCCTTCAAGGCAGCCTGCACGGCCGGGCGTGCCGCAACGCGCGCCGAATACTCGGCCAGCACGGGCCACTTGGCGAGATCGATACCGGTCCACTTGGTCCAGCCCAGCAGCGTGAAGAGGTAGCCATCGGCCACCGTGAAGGTATCGCCCATGAGGTACTGCTTGCCCTTGAGCTGATCCGAGATGTAGTCGAAACGCCCTCCAATCTGCTCACGCAGCCCGGTCTTGTAGTCTTCCGGCGTGGTCGGCTTGAATAGCGGACCAAAGGCTTTGTGAACTTCGGAATTGAGGAAACCAAGCCACTCCTGCAAACGGTAACGGGCAATCGTGCCGTTGGCGGGTGCCAGTTTCGATTCGGGCTTCAAATCGGCGATGTACTGCGCGATGACAGGGCCTTCGCTCAGATAGCTACCATCGTCAAGTTGCAAGAGGGGCACATAGCCCTTCGGGTTGATTTCGCGGTAGTCGCCACCGCCTTCCATGGCCTTGGTCTTGGTGTCGACCTTCTGCAGGTCAAACGTCAAGCCCGCTTCGCGCAGGGCAATGTGAGGGGACAGGGAACAAACGCCGGGTGCGTAGAACAGCTTCATGTGAATCTCCTTTTTTGCAAAACGGAGACGGCGCCGCTGGAGCGCCGTCAATCAGAGCCCGACTCAGGCGCGCGCCAGAACACCTGTTTGTTGCGCCCGCCAGCCATCGAACGAGAACGCGCCACTACCCAGCAACGCCTGCACTACAACGCCAACCACCAGAAACGCAGGGTACTCCCAGCCGCCGTTGGGCGCGTTGAAGACCCAGCCATTGCCCGTATGCGCGGAAGTCGCGCCCAACAGGATGGGGACAAGCAGCAGCGAGGCGAGGCGCGTCTGGAAACCGACGATCAAGGCAACACCACCGAAGAACTCACCTGCGATGACCGGGTAAGCGAGCACACCTGGCAAGCCGATGGACTCGAAGAACCCGACCGTACCGGGAATGGTGAAAACAAGCACCTTGAGCAGTGCATGGGCAATCATGATCACGCCGAGCGACACGCGCAAGGCAAAGGCGCCGTATTCGGCAGTGGAATTCGGGCCGGAATTCAATGCGGCTGCTGAAGAAGTAGTACGTGACATTTGCGATCTCCTTGGGAAAACGTTGAACAGCATTCGGTGAGGCATGGAACGGATTCTGGAGAGCTTCGCATTTGAGATAAACAACCTACAATGCAATTCATTATTCCTATTGTCGGGACAATAGATGGACCGCTTTGAAGCCATGAATGTGTTCTGCAAGGTCGTGGAGCTGGGCAGTTTTGCCGCGGCGGCGGAGCGCCTGAACATCTCCACCTCGGCCGCCTCGCGCATGATTGCGCAGCTGGAAAGCACGCTGCAGGCGCGCCTGCTCAACCGCACCACGCGACGCATCAGCCTGACCGAAGACGGCCGTGGCTATTACGAGCGCTGCCTGCAATTATTGTCGGACCTGGAAGAGGCGGAAGAATCGGTTGGCAGCGCCAGCGTGGAGCTGCGCGGCACCCTGCGCCTGACAGCACCGATCAGCTTCGGGGCCTGGCACCTGGCGCCCGCCATTGCAGATTTCGCCCAGCTGCACCCGCAGGTGAAGTTCGACATCTCGTTATCGGATCAGCAGACTGATCTCGTCGAGGAAGGGCTGGATCTGGCGATCCGTGTCGGCGCGCTTGGCTCGCAGAATCTGGTTGCGCGCCCCATCGGCAAGGCGCGCATGATGCTGTGCGCAGCGCAGGACTACCTGAATGCTCATGGCATTCCACGGAAGCCTGACGATCTGCAGAATCATCAATGCCTGACCTACGCCTACGCCAGTGACAACCACATCTGGCGCTTTGCCGATCCGAACGAGCAAGGCGGCAAACGCGACGGCAAGGGGCCGATCACTGTGCGCGTCGGCGGCAACACACATTCGAACAATGGCTTGTTACTGCGCGAGCTGGCTGCACAAGGCATGGGCCTCACCATGGCGCCGGACTTCATCCTCCAGGTCGCAGTCGACGAAGGACGTCTGGTGGAGGTGATGACGGAATGGTCACCCTCGCCGCTGACGATCTACGCGGCCTATCCGAGCAGGAAGCACCTGTCGGCCAAGGTGCGCGGTTTTGCGGCTTTCTTGCAGGAGTGGCTGGCGGCAAAGTGTCCGCTTGCGGTGGGGGAGTTGAAGAGCTGAGATCTCGTAGGACGGGTGAGCGCAGCGTAACCCGACCATCGCGACCGTGATGATGAGACCTGTCGGGTTAGGTTGCGCTAACCCGACCTACTCTGTCAGACCCACCTGACCGAGGGGAAACACATTTCGTGGTGCCTTCTCCAATTCCAATTTGTTACAGGCTCTTAACGGGAATTAGCGCGCTCCACGCCTAGCATGCGGTATCACCGCACCAAGGTCCGTTGCCATGGCACCCATCCAGCATTTTCCGGCACGCCCAGACTCTTCTTTGCACATCACCCGGCAAGTCGCTTTCCATTGCGCGACGCTCAGAAGAAGCCTGTGTCTTCTCATGCTCGCCGCATCGCTTGTCGCATGCCGCAGTGCGCCCGAACGGACCCAGGAAATGGAAGCCCTCGACCGCTTCGAAGCGCAAGGCTATATGCAGCGGCACAACGAGCAGGCCCACCGCCAGCCACTGCTTGCGCCAATCAATGCTGACTGGGACACCCCGCGCGGCAGCATGGATACGAGCCTGCTGATACCTGAGAAGGGAGAACACCTGCCACTGATCCTTTACATCCCCGACCTCGGCGACAGCGCGCTTGAAGGTTCGCCCTGGCGCACGGCATGGGCCGGCACGGGCTACGCAGTATTGGGCCTGCAACCGCGGCGGACTGGGCCGAGAATCTTCACGTCAGAGGAGGCCCGCAATGGCAATTTTGATCTTCTGGCCCAGAAGGCTTTCGCGACGGAACAGTTGATCGCCGAGCAACAAGACGTCGCCTTTGCCGTGGCGGAAGTTCGTCGTCGCATCAAGGCAGGCGACGCAGTCTTCGCACGGATTGATGCCGACAGCATCGTCGTGGCAGGCAACGGCCTGGGCGCGCGCGTTGCGCAACTGATCATGGGCGAGGCACATCCGGCGCAGGCCTCGGTGGGCATCACAGGCTTGCAAGGCGCGGTCATGATCAGCCCGTGGGCCGATCGCAGCGACATCGCGCCAAACCAGCGTTTCGCAGAGGCAACTCGGCCACAACTCTTCATCAGCTCTCGCGCAGACTTCGATGCCTTCAGCTGGATCAAGAATCTCGATGAGCGCACGGAGGCATTCAAGTCAGTACCCGCCGGCGACAAGTTTCTGCTGATGCTCGCAGTCGCATCCAACCGGACTCTCGCGGGCAAGCATGACCTTGATCACCCTGCCGATGGCAGTGCGCACAAGCAGCCAGAAGGCGGACGTGGCGGACGAGGCAAGCGCGGCGGATCGGGTGGCGGCGCAGGAGGAAGCCCAGGTGGCATGAGCTTCGGTGAAGGCGGCAAGAGCAAGCCCGCGGGCGGCATGCCGGACAATGAGGGCGGGCACTCGCGTGGCGGTGAAGGCCCATCACACGGCGGGGCGCAAAATGATCAACGAGCCGGCGTCGCAATCCGGCAAGTCAGTCTGGCGTTTCTCGATCTGGTCCTGCGGAAGCGTGCGGATGCGGGCGACTGGCTGGTGCTTGACGCGCAGCGCTGGCTCGGCCAAGTCGGAACCTTGAGCGGCCGCTGAACGATCAGCGGCCTGTCCGAGCGGGACGTACCCGTCGGCGCAACCCGCGCTACTCTTCTTTAATGCTGAACCGAACGCCGCGCCTCTTGCCAAGCGCGCACCGCGTTCGACGACTGCTCCATCACCTGCGTACAAACCTCATCCGGCAAGGCACTCGCCAGCGATACGAACAGCGATTGGGTCGTCTCCTGACCGATACCTTCAACGGCCAGACCTTGTGACAGGCAGCGCATCTGGATCGAAGCCAGCGCGTCGGCGATGAGGCGCCAGCCCAGCGTCGGCATCTGCTCATACACACCGAGCAGCAGGCCGCCGAGGTGACGCATGATGGCCTCCGCCTCTTCGCGCTCTTCCGTGGCGATCATCGCGTGCCACAGGGAGAGGTGCAGCTCGCGGCGCAGCAGCACCTTGAAGTCGAAAGCCGCGCCCTCCTCGTCCTGCAAGCGCGTGAGGTAGCCCTGCGAAATCGCCTCCTCTTGCACGTCCAGCTCATTGCGCAGCAGGCTCACCAGGGTGCTCACACCCGCCAGGGCCTTGGTACCGAAGGTGTCGCTGAAGGCGAGCCCCCATTGATCCAGCCCCGTCAGCAACAGCGTGCGGCGCAGCAATGCTTCATCGCGCGACGCCATGCTGGTCCACTCCACGAGGTGAGCTGTCAGTTTTTCGATAGCCGACTGACATTGTTCGGCGCTTGCCTCGATGGAGAGACGAAAAGCGGCAGCAAACGCCTCCTGCACCAGCCGCGCGGCCTGTTGCTGCACATCGCGCGGCGCCAGGGAAATGAGCGGATCGCGTGGAAGAGTGCTCACATCGCTGTTTTGGTCGCTTGAATTACTCATGTTCTTGCCGCAATTTCAGGTTTTTGGGAGCGGCATTGTGCCGCACTTTCACGCGCAGATTATGCCGTTGTGAGAAACGTCACTAATGCTCACTGATGTCTCAGCCATCGATTCAGCTACGGCACACATATTGCTCAAATGAAACCGTAGCCCCTGTTACCAAGGATCGTCATGGATAGCGTAGTCACCCAACAACTCGCGCGCTTGAGCATGTTTCTCACCGCGGAACTCGACTTCCACGTCGACGTGCAACGCTTTGTCGCCGAGCCGGAATACGCAGTTCAGGTCCTCGGCCTCGTGGATGAGATCGGCAACGACGAATTCAAAGTGATTGCAGCGCATCTGCGCAAACAGCAACTGGCGCGTTTCCATCAGAAGAATGTCAGCGCGCAGGCCAGCGACACGATTGCATGACACGCACAGAAAGATAAGCGCCACCTGAGCGCCGTCAGCCCTGAGCATCAGGCGGCACACTGCCGCTACGCCTGTCGTCGCCCGACGACATAAAAATTCATTGAACATCAAGCACCTGCCTTGCAGGCCGTCGAACCCGACGCTTGCACACGACAGATTCGCTGCGCACAGCACTCATTTCCCCACAACATCTCGCCGCACAGGGCCTCGCAGCCCTGTAACGCATTGTTTGCCCAAGCCTTTTTATTGGCTGGCACATGCCTTGCAAACAAGCCTGCCAAGCGACCAGCAGAGGGCTTCTCACATTCGTAGCCCGCAGATCGCAGACCTCTGCAACCCGGCCTGAAAGGAAACGCATGTTCGCTAAGCAACCCGCCGTTCTCGGCAAGAATGACACCCAGGCAGATCGCCGTCCCGTCCCACTCACCGGCTCCCCGCTCGCCAACACAAATGGCTCGGCCCAGCCATCCAGCAACACCCCGTTACCGCTGCATCCAGCCCCGCAAAGTACCTCGGCCCCCGCCAAGGCGCCGCCTGCGGCAGAGGCCGAATCAGGCACATCCGCCAGTCGCCTCATCGTCGGCCCCGATGTGAAGCTCAGGGGTGCGGAGATTCTCGATTGCGACACGCTGGTTGTTGAAGGCCGCGTCGAAGCCACCATGGACAGCCGCGTCATCCGCATCGACGAACACGGGGCTTTCTCAGGCAAGGTCGGCGTCGATGTCGCAGAAATATTCGGTGAATTCGACGGCAATCTGACTGCACGAGAACAACTCATCATCCACGCCACGGGCCGGGTCAGCGGCACCATCCGCTACGGCAAATTGCTCGTCGAGACGGGCGGCACACTGTCCGGCGACGTCCAGTCACTCGGCGCCTCGGTCAGCACTTCCCTGAACACGTCTGCGGGCGAAACCTCATCACGCAACAACCCATCTGCAACTTTCGAAAAGGAGGCCAATACGCAAATTAAATCTCATCTCAGCCCTGTGCTCGGCTAGCCCGACCACAGCGCTCGGAGCTCCAGCGTCCCCCGCGCTGCAGCTCTACCACTCCCTCGGCAAGTGCCCACACACTTGACCGAAGCTTGTCCGGCACGCGTCCCTCCCGCGTGCCGTTTTTTTTCCGCCCAGGCTCCCGGCGCGTTCTTTGCACCGACGGTATGATCTGCCTTCAGGCCGCATGACTGTTGATGAATCCGGCATCGCGGTTTTTCATTCTCTCTGGAGCCATCTGAATGCGTCTGACCATGAAGAAGATCAGCACACTTGTTCCCGCCCTGACCCTGTCCGGCCTGCTCATGAGTGCTTGCACGACACTCCTGCCGCGTGCGGACGCCAACAATCTGACCATCAACTGCAAAACGGACGAAGCGATCGCCGTGTTCAGAGAAATGGAGGCCCAAGGCGGCTCAGCGAACATGCGGGTCGTGTCCAACAATCTGCCAGGCGTGTTGATGGATGTAGGACGCGCGGCCGAAGCGCACGCGGAAATAGAGCGGCTCGCAAAAAAAATCACCACGGATGGCGACTACGACAAGACCAGGTTCGCCCTGGGCAAGATGATGCAAAAGACCGTGATCGAGATACGCAACGACCGCGAACTCAAGTACGGCTACGGGATCTGCCGGAATACCAGGCCAGAACTATTTCTGTCCCCCTGAGGACACGGCTGCTTCGGTCGGATCAGCCACCTTGGCAGCCAGCGCCGCCTCGCTCGCCTTCAACGCTGCGCGCCGCTCTGCCGGCGTCAGCGTCGCCAGCCGCCGCACCTCGGCGTAGAACTTCGGCAGATCATCGCCCTGCGTTTTTAGCAAGGCCATGAAACCCGGCACCAGTCCGCGATAGAAACCCACCGAGGCAAAGGTCGCGTTATTGATCTCCTGCGCAAACCACCTGTCATATCCCGGCACACCGCCCCAGCGCTCGGCCTTGATCGTTTGATACTCAGCGCGCATCGCCTCGATCTGCAGGCGCTTGCGCTCCAGCTTGTCGGCATCTGTACCCGGCCCCTTGTAGATTGCGATCAGCAACTCACGGTGTTTCAACACCAGCGCGGCGAAATCGGCGCTCATGCGCTCGCTCAGGGCAAGCCGCGCAATCGCTCCCTGTTTGCCATATTGCGTCAGCCAGCGCCGCACGCCGACCTGCTCCACCGTCGACGCAAAGGACTCGTTGAACTCCGTGTCGCCCTTGGCGTAGATCAACTGGTGCGACAGTTCGTGAAACAGCAGCTGCGCCAAGTCACTCTCCGGCCACATCACGAAAGTGTTCAGCACTGAATCGGCAAACCAGCCCAGTGTCGAATACGCCGGTACGCTGCCCACCAGCGTATCCAGGCCTTCAGCCTTCAGCTCGTTGGCGCGCTTCCGTGCATCCTCCTCGGAAAAGAAACCGAGATAACCCACGCAGCCCACCACCGGCGGGCACCAGGTGCGCGGCTCCATCGACAGCGGCGGGTTGGCATACACATTCCACACCACCGAGGTACGTCCGATGTCGGCATAGCTGCGATAGCTCTCGTTGTCCGGCAAGCCCAGCTCGCGTGTCGCGTATGAGCGAATCTGCTCGACCAGCAACAGACGCGATCGCATCTCCGGCGTCGTCGCAGGATCGGCCAACACCGTCTCAATGGGCTGCGCCTTGCGCACCAGAGCCAGCTGCCCCTGCGCGGCCTGCCAGTAATAACCCGGCCCGAGGCCTGAGCAAGCGCTCAGCATCAACGGCGCGAACCAAAGAAATGCGCGCGCGCGGACCGACTTTATGTTTGTCGCCAGCGACACCCTCATTTGCCCTTCTTCATCAAACCCCAGGCCCCGATGGCAATCAGGATCACCGGCCACCACGTGCGCAGTACGTCGCCCACGATGCGGAAACTCAGGATATGCAAATTGTTCAACAGGAACAGCACACCCACCACGACTAGCACTACCGAACCAAACGCAGACCGCACTCAGACCTCCAGAACTCAAAACGGGCAGCGCACTGTGCCAGCCACAGCGCGAACGATCAACGTCATATCGCTAAAACGCCTAGTGGTTTACATCAGCACGAGGCCGCACCTCTGTTTCTTCAGCACCACTTGAGCGCAGCCTCCACGCAAGCAGTGGCGCGCCTTTCGAGCGACTTACTCCCTGCCGCCATACCGGTTCAGGTATGACGGCTCAAGAGAAATAGCATTGGAGAGCTCGAATCAGTTTCCGCAATGATGGGCTCCAGCACGGACCGCGCTCCATGCCACATGAATACACATTGCACTCCAGGAGATAAAATGAACCGCACCAAATCACGTCGCCGCGCCGCCTTCGTCGACCGCGCACACTTGGGCTTCGCCCTTGCCGGCAGTGCCGTTCTGCTGGCTGCCTGCGGCGGATCGGACAATAACAACAGTGCGCCGCCAACCACGCCCCCCGTTGCGGCCGAGCCGGCCCAGCCCGTCATCACGGCGCGCGCCAAGAACCTGATGGTTATCGACGGCAAACAGTTCAAGGACCTCAATGCCAACGGCAAGCTCGACCCGTATGAAGACTGGCGTTTGACCGCCGAACAGCGCGCCGACGACCTGATTCCGCGCATGGCGCTGGAAGAAAAAACAGGGATGCTGATGATTGACACCCTGAATGCCGGCTGCGGCGGCCTGACCACCGGCACCGCTGCCGAGGACTACGTCAAGACGCAAAAAATGACCCGCTTCATCCTGCGCTCCACGGCCCTGGCCAGCGCCCCGGCCTGTACGGTAGGTGGTGCCGCAAGCAGCGTGACGCCACAACAACTGGCCGAGTTCGCCAACGCTGTGCAGAACCTGGCGGAAGCCACGCCGCTCGGTATCCCCGTGGTGTTCAAGGACAATGCCCGCAACCATTTCGAGACTGACCCACGCTTCGGCATCTCGGCCGGTGCGGGCTCGTTCACCCAGTTTCCAAAAGAAGCTGGCCTGGCCGCTGCCGCGCTGGGTGAGGAATACCTGAAAACCGGCAAGACCACGACCGGCGACATGTCGGTGATCAAGACCTTCACCGAAGTCATGGGTCAGGAATACAACGCCGTAGGCCTGCGCGCCATGTACGGCTACATGGCCGACCTGGCGACCGAGCCGCGCTGGTACCGCGTGCACGAAACCTTCTCCGAAGATGCCGACCTCAATGCGAACATCATGAAGTCACTGGTCGAAGGTCTGCAGGGTGGTCCGATCAGCCCGAAGACCGCCGTCGCCATGACCATGAAGCACTTCCCAGGTGGCGGCCCGCAGGAGCTGGGGCTGGACCCGCACTACTCCTTCGGCAAGAACCAGGTGTATCCGGGCAATAACTTCGCCTACCACCTCAAGCCCTTCATGGCGGCCATCAACGCCGGCGTCTCGGCGATCATGCCCTACTACGGCGTGCCGATTAATGTGACCTACGAAGGCGTCACCTATGACCAGGTCGGCTTCGCCTTCAACAAGCAGATCGTCACCGACCTGTTGCGCGGCAAGCTGGGTTTCAAGGGCTATGTGAATTCCGACACCGGCATCATCAACGACCGCGCCTGGGGCCTGGAAGACAAGACCGTACCGGAACGCGTCGCCACCGCCATCAACGGCGGCACCGAGACGCTGTCCGGCTTCCATGTCAACAAGACCATCACCGACCTGGTGACAGCTGGCAAGGTGACAACGGCGCGCGTGGATGAGGCCGTCAAGCGCTTGTTGCTAGAGCAGTTCAAGCTGGGCTTGTTCGAGAACCCCTACATCGACGCCAGCAAGGCCAACGCCACGATCGGCAGCGACGCGAACCGCGCCAAGGGCATGGAGATGCAGAAGAAGTCCATCGTGCTGCTGCAGAACCAGGACCTCGGCACAGGCAGCAAGACCCTGCCGTTCAAGGCGGGCGCCAAGGTCTATACCATCGGCATGGGCAAGGCTGACGTCGAGGCTTACGGCTACACCGTCATCGACGGCAACTACACGGCACCTGCCGTGCGCCCCAGCGCAGCCGGCAACGACTACGCGGTGATCCGCGTACTGATCAAGGATGCCAACTCGCCCTACTCCAGCACCAATGCCAGCACCGGCGCCAACCCGGCCTTCCTCAACCCGCTCACTGGCAAGACCTGGGGCAGCCAGGATCCGTGCGTGATGTTCCCCGCCATCAACGCCACCTGTGCCGACACCGGCCTGAACTTCGGCGGTGCCCTGCCGTGGGAGAACAACATGCTCTCCTTCTCCACCATCGCCACGACCACCTCGCGCACCATGAGCCCCTCGCTGGCGGACATCAAGGCCATCATGGCCGAGATCGGTGACGCGAAGAAGGTCGTGCTGAGCATCTACTTCCGCGCCCCCTACGTGATGGACGACGCCAGCGGCGTGAAGGATGCCGGCGCCATCGTGGCCACCTTCGGCGCCAGCGACACGGCCTTGCTCGAAGTGTTGAGTGGCAAGTTCAAGCCACAAGGCAGGATGCCCTTCGCCCTGCCGAAGACACTCGATGCGGTCATCTACAACCAGTCCGACGTACCGGGTTTCAAGGAAACAAAGAAGCCCGACGGCTCCGCCCTGGAGGGTGGCGAGTTGTACTCCTTCGGTCACGGGCTGACTTACTGAGCACGCAAGCGCAGCGCAATTGATGCAAGCCGCCCCGGCAACGGGGCGGCTTTTTGCACTCCTTTTGCACTCATTTCTCGCCTGCTGAAACTACCTATCGTGAAGGCCCATCCCGAGCAGGCAAGCTTGGACGAATCCCTCAGCACAGCCCATCCTTTCGCAAGCCACCTCCCGCATGGAAATCCGCCAGCTCAAGTACTTCATCGCCGTCGCAGAAGAAGGCAATATCAGCCGTGCCGCCGCGCGCCTGCACATCTCGCAGCCACCGCTGACGCGCCACATCCAGACCCTGGAAGAAGACCTGGGCGTACAACTCTTCAAACGCACCAACTGGGGCGTGGAACTCACCCAGGCAGGGCGACTGCTGCTGGAGCACGCGCGCAACATCAAGGCCCATGTGGAGCTCGCCGCGCACCAGGCGCAACAGGTCGCGAAGGGGCAGCTGGGCCGCATCGAGGTGGGCGTGTATGGCACGGCCATGCTGAACGTCATCCCGCGCATCCTGGCGCGCTTCTCGGCCAGCCATCCAGACGTGGAGCTAATCCTGCAAAGTGCCCCCAAGGGGCCGCAGATCGAAGCCCTCACCCAAGGCCGCATCCAGCTCGCCTTCGACCGCCATCTGCCAGAATCCGACGAGATCGCCGTCGAGCTGGTCGACCGCGAACCCGTCATGCTCGCCCTCAACAAGAACCATCCCCTGGCCAGCCAGGAGAGCATTCGCATCTTGGACCTCAAGGGCCACGCCCTGATCGGTGAGATGGGGCAGACCTATCAGCGCTCCGCTCACCTGTTCCAGCGCCACGGCTTCCTGCCAAATTTCACCCAGCGCGCGGCTGACATGATTTCCGCAGCCATCCTCGCCGCCAGCGGCTTCGACATCTCCTTCGCCCCGGCCTCCATGGCCACCCTGCAACTACCCGACCTCGTCTACCGCCCGCTGGAAGACGAAGAGAAGCCAATGATGCTTCTGCACTGCGCCTACCGCCGCAACGAAAGCAACCCCCTGCTCCACGAACTACTACGCACCGTGCGCGAGTACCGCACCGCCCAAGGCATTGAGCCCTGATCCCACCCTGAATGCCGGGCACGGCACGCACGAAAATCTGCGCAACTGACCCTTCGCATCGCCCCGCACGCCGCCACAAGGTATCCTTACGCCTTTCCCACCAACCCATCAGGGAAGTTCCAAAAACGTTTCCGGCTAGGCGCGCCGACGCTGACAGTACTGAGGTACGGCAAGGAGGCGGCAACAACGCCGGAAACGTTTTTGGGACTTCCGAGGCAAAAAAAATGGCTCAGTACGTCATGTCTATGCTTCGCGTGAACAAAATTGTTCCGCCCAAGCGCACCATCATCAAGGACATCTCCCTCTCCTTCTTCCCCGGCGCCAAGATTGGCCTGCTCGGCCTCAATGGCTCGGGTAAATCCACCGTGCTGCGCATCATGGCCGGCGCGGACAAGGAGTACGACGGCGAGGTGCAATGGCAGCCGAACCTCTCCATCGGCTACCTGCCGCAGGAGCCCGAGCTGGACGCGAACAAGACCGTGCGCGAAGAGGTCGAATCCGGCCTCGGCGAAGTCATGGAAGCCAAGACCAAGCTCGAAGAAGTGTACGCAGCCTATGCCGAGCCCGATGCGGATTTCGACAAGCTCGCCGAGCTGCAAGCCAAGTATGAAAACATCATCTCCACCAGCGGTGCCGATCTCGAGACACAACTCGAAATCGCTGCCGACGCACTGCGCCTGCCACCGTGGGACGCCAAGATCGGCCCGCTGTCCGGCGGTGAAAAGCGTCGCGTAGCGCTGTGCAAGCTGCTGCTATCCAAGCCCGACATGCTGCTGCTCGACGAACCCACCAACCACCTCGACGCCGAATCCGTCGAATGGCTCGAACAGTTCCTCGTGCGCTTCCCCGGCACCGTCGTCGCCGTCACCCACGATCGCTACTTCCTCGACAACGCCGCCGAATGGATTCTCGAACTCGACCGCGGCGAAGGCATCCCGTGGAAGGGTAATTATTCAGAATGGCTGGAGCAGAAAGAAAACCGCCTCGCCCAGGAAGAGAAGTCCGAGAGCGCCCACCGCAAGGCCATGAAGGAAGAACTGGAATGGGTGCGCCAGGGCGCCAAGGCACGCCAGTCCAAGAGCAAGGCACGTCTCGCCCGCTACGAAGAAATGAGCAACGTCGAATACCAGAAGCGTAACGAGACCCACGAAATCTTCATTCCGCCGGGCGAGCGCCTCGGCAACCAGGTCATCGAGTTCAATGGCGTGTCCAAAGGCTTCGGCGACCGCCTGCTCATCGACAACCTCAGCTTCAGCATCCCGCCCGGCGCCATTGTCGGCGTCATCGGCCCGAACGGCGCCGGTAAGTCCACCCTGTTCCGCATGATCCAGGGCCTCGACAAGCCCGATGCCGGCAGCATCGACATCGGCACCACCGTCAAGATCGCTGCCGTGAATCAAACACGTGAAGGCCTCGACGGCACCAAGACCGTCTTCGACGCTGTTGCAGGCGGCGCCGACATCCTCACCGTCGGCAAATTCGAAATGCCCAGCCGCGCCTACATCGGCCGCTTCAACTTCAAGGGCGGCGACCAACAGAAAATCGTCGGCAACCTCTCCGGCGGTGAGCGCGGTCGCCTGCACCTGGCGAAAACGCTGGTCGAAGGCGGCAACGTCCTGCTGCTCGACGAGCCCTCAAACGACCTCGACGTCGAAACCCTGCGTGCCCTCGAAGACGCCCTGCTGGAATTCTCCGGCTGCGTACTGGTGACATCGCACGATCGCTGGTTCCTGGATCGCATTGCGACGCACATCCTTGCTTGCGAAGGAGATTCGCAGTGGACGTTCTTTGCGGGTAACTACGCGGAGTATGAAGAGGACAAGAAGAAGAGATTGGGTGAGGAAGCGGCTAAGCCTAAGCGGATTCGGTATAAGCCGATTAGCCGATAGCCATCATCCCTGTGTATTCGGGGGATCCAGGCTCTTTCACGATTTATTTCATCAAAGACGGAAATCATTGCCGCCCCGAACGGGGCTGGCAATTTCGCTTTCACATGCAAGCTGTTGTCGCAAGAAGCACTGCCCCGTGTCCATTGATGCAGGTCTGGTCGCCGCGAGGACACACAAAACTTGCCTATCAACATGAACGTACTCCTTTTAAGTCATCAGCTTGATTACTCTGGGGCACCCTTGGCGCTTTTCCGTCTCGCACAAACCTTGATGGATCAAGGGCACAGCGTGTCGCTCGGCACCCAGCAGGATGGGCCTTTGGGCAAGGAGTTCGTGAACATCGGGGTACAACAGTTCAATCCGTCGATGGCGAAGGCGTATGACCTGTACATAGCTAATACATTTCTCACCGTCCCGCTGGCGCTTCACTTGGCACCTTCCGCGGATAAGATCGTTGCCTGGATACATGAATCGAGGAGCTTCTTCACCCTCTATGGCAAGGACGAAACCCAGTATGGACTCTCCCACTTGAGGCGTGCGGTTTTCCCGTCCAAATTCCAGATCAACGAGTACCGGGACCTGATGCCAGATTGCGAGTTGCACCAATTGCGCAACGTCGTATCGATGACAGGCATCGAACGAAGCAATACCTACTCTGACCATTTCTCCGTTAGCGGAACGTGGGAGGTGAGGAAAAACCAAGTGGGCCTACTAAAACTCATCGGAGACACAGACCTCAACATCAAACTCAACTTCGTGGGTGCCAGCAAACCCGACGACCTCGATAGCACGAAGCACAACTACTTCGGTCAGGTGCCTTTAGCTGAGGCAAAGAGCATCATCGCTAGCTCTTGCGGCCTGATCAGCGCAGCCCTCAACGAGACACAGAATCTAGCCGCCATCGAAGCAATCCTGGTGGCAAACCCAGTCCTTCTCAGCAACATTCCGGCTCATCAGGAGCTCAAGGAACTGATCCCTGATATCACGCTGTTTGACACGGCAGATGCCGCCTCATTTGCAGATGGATTCGATCGCGCCATGCGTCAGAAGCAAAACTTGAAGAGTCTGGAAGAGGGCAGAAAAAGTGCCGAGATATATTTCGGAAATAGTGCATTTTCAGAGGCGGTGCGCTCGCTGACCACCTGACGCAAAGCCTGCGCTGCTCATGGGCCGAAAGGAAACGCGTAAGGCAGGTTCAGGTGGCTGTCCCGGTGGGTTGTCGCTTCGCTTCGCTCCGAGCCCATACCCTACTTCCAGTGACGGGCGAACGACGACTTGCGTAGGACGGGTTCGCGAAGCAACCCACCATCACGCGTTCAATTGCTAGCACGACAAGTTTCGTGGGACTCGCAGCAAGTTGTCGTTCCGCTCCGGCCCCACCGCCGAAGTAGTAGTTGGCCAACCTCTCCGGCAGTGAGCGCGGTCACCTGCACCCCGCGAAGGTACTGGTCGAAGGCGGCTACGTCCTGCTGCTCGACGAACCCTCAAACGACCTCCCCCTCTCCCGCTTGCGAAGTGCCTTCCTCTTCCTGGCACGCGCTTTGCGTAACACACCGGAAAGTACCGCGTCATCCTAGCCATTGGCGCCATGCAACCGCCATATGGGGCCACCGATCCATCCGGCGCGGGACTCCCCGCGAAAGAAAGCTTAACGTCACCCTCGAAGAGCAGAACCGGCGGCTGACAGTGGCCGCATCTCGCCAGTCACACCTCCGTCAGACCGCTGATCAGGCAAAGAAAGAAAGGAAATCCGGCATGCAAAAAAATTCCCGCCGCGGGCTACACGCCCTTCTGTGTTTGATGCTCAGCGCCGCGCTTGCGGCCTGCGGAGGCGGCGGTGGAGGCGACAGCAACACCGGGGGCACAACGGGCAGTACCAGCAGTACCAGCAGTACCAGCAGTACCAGCAATGCCAGCAATGCCAGCAGTGCCAGTAGTACCAGCAGCGCCAGCAGTAGCAACGGTGCCGGCAGCAATAGCAGTAGCGCTGGCTCAACAACGGTGGTCGATCAGGGAAGCACCACAACCGCCTGGGCGACAGGCACAAGCACCAAGCCTGCCGTCACCGCCGGTAGTTGGCGGGCCGCCGGCCCTCACCCCGATAACTCAGGCTTCCAGCTGGTCAAGGAGTCGGCCCATTTCGCCTTCTACTCGGACGAGACGATTTCCGCATCCGATCTGACCATGGCGGCGGACACCCTGGAGAACACGGTGTGGCAGAACCTGTTCAACGCGAATCTGTTCATGCCCGAGCCATATTTCAACAAGACGGACAAGATCAAACCGGCAATCCATATCCATTCGGGCTGGGGTCTCACGGGCGGCGCCTGGACGGACACGCCGGGTGTGCTGCACATGGGCATGTGGATTGCGCCCGCTGCCCTGCAGGATCATTGGGGACTCACGCACGAATTCACCCACGGCTGGCAGTCGTGGAGCGCCAATAACGGCGGCATGGCCTGCGGCCAGACAAACACCTGCGGCTGGATTTTCGAGAGTCACGCCAATTTCACGCCCCACCAGCTGCCGGAGTACCAGAGCAACGTGCATTGCTCCGAGATGCTGGGCAATGCGCCGCACCTGTACCTCGGCTCGACGCGGGACCGTTACTGCAACTGGCAGTTCATGGAATACCTCAAGGACAAGTACGGCCCCGAGGCAGTGACGCAGATCTGGACCACGGCGGGAGCGGATCCCTTCACCAACATCCAGAAGTCGCGCGGCTGGAGCCTGACGCAGCTCAACGATTTCATCGGCGACTGGGCGCTGCACAACGTGGTGTGGGACTACAAAGCCACGCCCGACGCCTTCCGCAGCAGCTACGGCGCCATCACCCAGATCGATCGTGCGGAACGCTTGCGTCGCCTGATGCCGCTCGAAGCGCTCGACAGCAGCTGGGCTAGCAACCGTCGTTTCGCCTCGCCGTTCTACGGGGCGCCGCAGCGTTTTGGCTACAACGTCGTGCGCCTGTACCCCGAAAACGGTGCAAGCACCGTTACGGTCAAGTTCCGTGGCATCAACCAGACGGGCTCCGACGCCGATTTCCGCTGGGCTCTGGTGGCCACCAACACGGCGTTTACGTCGGCACGCTACAGCGCGCTGCAAAAGGGTCTGGACGCAGATCTGACTTTCAAGGTGAATGCGGGTGAGCCCCTGTTCCTGGTTGTAACGGCCACGCCCTCGGTGTTCAAGACGATCGTCTGGGATCAGGACTACGCGACGATCTGGCGCTACCGCTACATGATCGAGGTGGCGAACGCCTGGCCACAGGGCTTCCAGAACGGGCAGCGCGACGCCTGCCCCTCGGGCACGGTGCGCCACAGCAACGGCGGCGGCTGCGCGCCCGGCACCACGCCTGCGACGGTGTATGTGGGCCCGTACGCCAGCATCCTGGCGGGCGGCAGCGCCAGCGGCACGGCACGTATCGAAGATCAGGCCATCATCGCCAACGGCTCGGTCAGCGGCGGAATCGTGGGCGGCTTGAGCATCATCGGCGAGACGGGCAACCCCTACGGCAACAACGCCTTCTCCGTGTCGGGCTCAGCTCAGGTGCGCACCGCCTTCTATCCGCTGGGCTTCTTCGAAGCCAATCAGGGCGCCTCCGGCAGCCTGAATCTCTACGGCGATGTGGAATACCGCGGCGACGGCCTCAATCTCAGCACCGGCAACCGTAGCGGCTTCGTTGACAGCACTTCCACGCTCGGCTCAGCCACTGACATCAACAGCAAGACCACGCTGACCTGGCGCCCCTGATCGGTGGTTCCGACCAGCCCCCGGAAACGGACAACGTGCAAGGTGGGTTCCAGCGACTATCCCGGTGGGTTGTCGCTTTCGCTTCGCGCCGACCCCACCCTGCTTTCGAAATGACGTTAGGGTGACAACATGCGTAGGGTGGGTTCGCGAAGCAACCCACCAACACGCGCTCAAATCGCGGGCATGTCGAGCTTCGTGAGGCACACGGTGGGTTGTCGCCTTGCTTTGCTCCGAACCCACCCTACCTCCAATGACATACGCGCAACGACATGCGCAGGATGGGTTTGCGAAGCAGCCCACCGTTTCTCCGCCCCCTCCCGACGCCTGCCCTTCCGGCGTATCACAAACGCGTAAGCGGGTCCGCACAGCGGCCAATTTCCGTGCCCTCGGCGTGCAAAACACCAAGGTTTCTTGCCCGCGGTTCAACGGCCCCGATCCGGAACCGGCTGTGACTCGATACAGGCAATGCGGGGAGCCATCCACGGTGGAGGGGCTTTGCCTGTTCTACTATGAAGTTCTGAAATGGCCCGCACCGGGCGCAGCGCTGGTCCACGAGGATATCCGCGATGAACAAGAAGAAACTTCCGCCTGCCTTCTGGATCCTGGTCGCCATGGTGATCGGCATCGTCCTCGGCTACATGATCTTCACGAGCTTTGCCGACAAGAAGACCGCAGCCGAGATCGCCGGCTACATCGCCATCATCTCGGACATTTTCCTGCGGCTGATCAAGATGCTGATCGGCCCGCTGGTGTTCTCCACCCTCGTGGTGGGCATCGCGCACATGGGCGATGCGGCGCAAGTGGGCCGCGTGTTCGGCAAGTCGCTCGGCTGGTTCATCACCGCCTCGCTGGTCTCGCTGCTGTTGGGGCTCGTCATGGCCAACCTGCTGCAGCCCGGCAAAGACCTCGGCCTGCCTTTGCCCGACATCGGGGCCTCCGCCAATCTGGCCACGGCCAAGTTCACGCTGAAGGATTTCGTCAGCCACCTTGTGCCCAAGTCGTTCGCCGAGGCCATGGCCAACAACGAGATCCTGCAAATCGTCGTGTTCTCGATATTCTTCGGCGTGGCGCTCTCGGCGCTGGGCGAGAAGGCCCGGACGCTGATAGCCGCGATCGACGAGCTTTCGCACGCCATGCTCAGGATCACCGGCTACGTGATGAAACTCGCGCCGCTTGCCGTGATGGCCGCGATGGCCGCGACCGTGGCCGTCAATGGCCTGGAGATCCTGCTGAGCTTCGCTGTCTTCATGCGCGACTTCTACATCTCGCTCTTCCTGCTGTGGGCATTGCTCATTGGCGCCGGTTTCATTTTCCTCGGACCGCGCGTATTCAAACTACTGGTGCTCATCAAGGAGGCGTTCATGCTCGCCTTCGCCACCGCCAGCTCGGAAGCTGCCTACCCGAAGATCCTCGATGCGCTCGACCGCTTCGGCGTCAATCGCAAGATATCGAGCTTCGTGATGCCCATGGGCTACTCGTTCAACCTCGACGGTTCGATGATGTACTGCACCTTCGCCGTGCTCTTCGTCGCACAGGCCTATGACATCAAGCTACCGCTCGGCACGCAGGTCACCATGCTGCTGATCCTGATGCTCACCTCCAAGGGCATGGCCGGCGTGCCGCGTGCCTCGCTGGTGGTGATTGCTGCCACGCTCAACCATTTCAACATCCCCGAGGCGGGCCTGCTCCTGATCCTGGGCATCGATACCTTCCTCGACATGGGTCGCTCGGCTACCAACGCAGTGGGCAACTCAATCGCCGCGGCAGTGGTCGCCAAATGGGAAGGCGAGCTGCTGCCCGAGGCCGAGGCCGAGAAGCTGGCCGCCACGCTCGATACCGAGGCCCATCCTGTTTCCGATCCGCACTCCAGCCACGTCTGAGCAAACCGCCATGCGCATTCCGATGCCTGACCGTTGGCAAACGCGCCTCCTTGCGATCCTGCTGCTGGCGGCATCGACCTGGGCCGCAGCGCAAGACAATGCCGACGCCACGCGGCTCAGCGGCACGCTGGCCAAAGTGCGCGAATCGGGAACCATCGTGCTCGGCTACCGCGAGTCCTCTGTCCCGTTCTCCTACCTCTCCGCGCAGGGCGAGCCGATCGGCTACTCGATCGATCTGTGCAAGCTGCTTGTCGAGGCCATGGTTGAAGAGGTGGGACGCGACATCGTCATCCGTTGGCAAATGGTGACAGCGGAATCGCGCCTGAATGCGGTCAGCTCGGGTGCGGTCGACCTGGAGTGCGGCTCTACCACCAGCAACCTCGAGCGCCAGAAGCAGGTGAGTTTCTCGCCCATCTTCTTTGTCTCGGGCACCAAGCTGCTGGTGAAGAAGGGCTCGCCCATCCGGTCCTTTCGCAATCTGGCCGGCAAAACGGTGGTGGTAACTGCAGGCACGACCAACGAGAAGACGATGAAAGACCTGGCGGCCCGCTTCCAGATCGATATGAAGATCGTGAGCGCCCCCGACCACGCCGCCTCCTTCGCTCGGCTCACAAACGGGCAGGCCGATGCCTTTGCGACCGACGACGTGCTGCTGTATGGCCAGCTCGCGCAGAACAGGCAACAGGGCAAGTACGTCGTCACCGGCGACTTCCTGTCGTACGACCCCTACGGCCTGATGTTCCGCAAGGGCGACGCCCAGCTCGCAAGACTGGTGAACGACACTTTCCATTCCCTGGCGAAGGACGGCGAAATCGAGCGGCGCTACACGCGCTGGTTCCTGCGAAAACTACCGAACGGTACGAGCCTTGACCTGCCGATGAGCCCGCAGCTCGTGACCATCATCGAGACGATGGTCGTGCGTAGCGAATAGCGTGCATCGCGGGAAGCGCCTCACGTCATCATCCCAGCGAAGGCAGAAGGGCGTTGTTCGAACACGGCAAGCTCACTGCCCCCTGCTTTCGCATGGATGACGATCGCCGTGTGAGCGCTCCACCGATGAATCACCATTCCCGCGCAGGCGCGAATACAGTGTCTCTCTTTTGAAGCTCGCTACCAGCGGGCTTTTTCTTTTAGTAATCGTTCCAAGATAGCACTCACAAACTCGTGCATGAATTGCACAAAGACTGCAATGCAATGTTTTAATTGCATTTTTCACAACAAATGAGCAGGATCACGCAATAATATCGTCTCGACAATCGTCACTTTTATCGTTCCGCAAATCGACAGAACCGCCATGCGCCAGACCACCGATCTCCTCACCGCACTCAGCGCGGGGCCACAGCCGGCAGGCGCGCTCATCGAAAGTCTTGGTGTCAGCCGTCAGACGCTCTCACGCCTCGTTACGGCTGCAGGCAGCGAGGTCTTCCGCTACGGCTCGGCGCGTGCCACTACCTACGCAGCCCGGCGTAGCCTGGCCGGTAACAGCACCTGGCCGGTCTATCGCATCGATGACGATGGGCGCGCTGTCAGCATTGGCACCCTGCATGCCATTCTCGGCGGCTACCTGACGGAGCTGCACGAACACCAGCGCTTCGAGTTCTGGGAGGGGCTGCCCTGGTGGCTACAGGACATGCGCCCGCAAGGCTTTCTTGGTCGGGCCTTCGCGCAACAGAGAGCCGCCACCCTCGGCTTGCCCGCAGATGTACTGCGCTGGACGGACGACCATGCGCTCATCGCGCTCACTACTTCGGGCGAAGACTGCGTCGGCAATCTCCTTGTCGGTGAGACCGCGCTGACGCACTTTCTTAACGAAGCGGATGGCCCCGTTGTGCAGTACGACGAACGCGCCCCCCGCTTCGCCGAACTCGCAGCGGCTGCGATGGCAGGAGAAGTGGTCGGGTCGTCGGCCGGTGGTGAGCAACCAAAGTTCGCCTGCGTGCTTCAGGATAACGTTGGCTTGCGCCGCAGCGTCCTCATCAAGTTCAGCGCTGCGCAGGACAACCCGGCGACACGACGCTGGGCCAGCCTGCTCGTCGCCGAACACCTCGCGCTGCAAGCGCTCAGCGCCGCGGGTCTGCCCGCAAGCCACCGCGAACTCTTCGAAGCCAACGGCCAGACCTTCCTGCAAGTCGAGCGCTTCGACCGCGTGCAGAGGCAGGGGTCGGGACGCCTCGGGCGCCGTGGCGTCATTTCCCTGCTCGCTCTCGACAGCGCATGGGTCGGCAAGGCCGATCAGTCGTGGCCGGTCATCACGGCGGAACTGGCGCGTCAGGGCTACATCAGCGCCGACGCACACAGGCAGGCCGAACAGCTCTACGCCTTCGGCCTCATGACCGCAAACACCGACATGCATGCCGGCAATCTCGGCTTCCTGCATGCCGGCCAGATGCCGCTCGGCATTGCCCCCGCCTACGACATGCTGCCCATGCATTACGCACCACGCTCATCGGGCGTCGTGCCCGACACGGCACCGACGATCCGCATACGCGTACCGCCGTCACTCGATGCCTGGCGCACCATGCGACCGGTGGCGCTGGGGTGGTGGGAAGCGGTGAGGAATGACGTAAGGATGGACGAGGCGATGCGCAGGGGAGCGGAAGCTGCCATCGCTTCGCTTGCTAAGCTGGACGGGATCGCCTGATCCAGGTTTGCTCGTCGTCTCGTTTGCTAAACGCTCTCGCCAAAGGTGGCAATACCCTGCTGCTCGAAGAGCCCTCAAACGATCTCAACGTCGAAAATTTCTAAGAAACTGTTCGCGATCTCTGTAAAACCATCGTCATCCCGGCGAAAGCCGGGATCCAGATCGCACGCCAGGTACTGGATCCCGGCTTTCGCCGGGATGACGAACTTATTTTCGGCGTTTCAAGAAAATTCCTGCCCTATTTTCACGAGTTTCGAAAGATCGTGAACAGGTTCAAAAAAAACGTCATCGCGGCAAAAAACCGGGATGACGAGGTTGCCATTCGCGGCACTAAAGTGAACGCCGCCGGGCGCTACCAGGTGTAGCCAACCCCTGCGAACCAGGTCCATTCGTTTCTGTGATTGACCAGCGGACTGTTCGCAATACCGTTATCGAAGTACTCGTAACCAGCTGAGAGCGTACCAAGCCAGTTGGGGGCGAAGCGGTAGGTGGTCACCAGCGATGCCATCGGCGAGATCGTGGAGCCGGTGTCGTGGGCTGCCCGCGTGGGCGTGGCTTCGTCGGGTCGGACGCCGCCGAAGTAGTAATTGGCCATCTTGCTGGAACGCCACATGAGACCAATGCCGGGCATGAACAGCCAGCGCCCGCGCACAATCGGGAAGTCCGACCACAGCAGCAATTCGGATCCCTTGCTGGTGCCCGTCACGTCACCTGCAGCACGCACGGTCAGCAGCGCGTAAGGCGTCACGAAGTTGGCGCCAAGGCCCATCTCGAACTCGCCTTCGCGCTCATGCATGCCAGTGAACTCGCTGCTGTCCTCCGGGTCGAGGTTACCGAAGCGATAGCGCCCATAGACAAAGCCGGCTGCCCCGCCGCCCTGCGCAAAGTAGTAGCGGCCGCGATCACCCAGATACATGAACTTGTCGCCGAAGTAGACAGCGCCAGGAATGATCGTCGAGTTGTTGGAATTGCCGTTGTAGCGCGGCGTGAAGCCGATGGCGACGGCGCCGGCGACGAAACCGCTTGGGACAGGCGACGTGTCGCTGTCGCCCGTCAGCAGTTTGAGCGAACCGAAGTCGGGCTCGGCTGCGTGGGAGGGTTGGGTGGCCAAGCAGATGCTCGCTGCCAGGACGGACATCAATGCGGTGCGAATGCGGGTCGGATACGACATGCTGCCTCCTGTATGCCAGACGTGGCAGCGCAAGCGTATCAGCAACCAAGGGGATATGACCATATGCTGCGGACGGCGGCCATGCCGCGCCGCGACGAGGCAACACGCAATGGACGATCTTTGCGGGAAATTACGCTGAACGCGTAAGGCGGGTTCCGGAGGCGATCCCGGTGGGTTGTCGCCGCGCACAGCCCTCGCGGGCAGGCAATCCGGTGCAGCGTTCCCGCTGCACCGGAGCACAACTTTAGAAGCTCACATCTTTCGTCACGACGAGGGCATGCTCGGTCGTGATGGCAATTTGCCCGCCTGCGATGATCGCTACGTTGCTGACGGTGCCCAAAGATACGGGCAGCAGGCCCAGCGTCGTCCCCTGCGCTTCGGTACTGCCGATCACGGTTGTCACGTTGCCGACGGGTGTGATCTTGCGGATGAACGTGGAGTCGGCCACGAACAGGTTGCCATTGCTATCTACGGCCAAGCCCTGCGGTGCGTAGAACCGCGCGCTTGAACCAAGGCCATCGACATGGCCCGAAATGCCCACCACCCCTGCTACGGTGCTGACGACGCCAGCCGGCGTGATTTTGCGAATGGCATTATTGTCGATGACATAAAGGTTGTCGGCACTGTCGACCGTCATGGCGCCCAGCGCGTAAAACTGCGCCGAGGTGGCCGCGCCGTCGAGCGTGCCCTGAACACCCGTTCCGGCAAAGGTGGTGACCGTGCCACCGGCTGAAATTCGCCTGATGACGTAGTTGCCGCTATCGGCAATAAAGATGTTGCCGGCTGAATCGACTGCTATGCCGGTGGGCATATTGAAGCGGCTGGCGCTGAGGGCACCATCGACCTTGCCAGAAACACTTGCGGCCCCTGCATAGGTGCTGACGACAGAGCTGGTGTCGATTTTCCGGACGGAGTGTTCAAGCCTTTCGGTCACATACAGGTTGCCCGAGGCGTCCCTGGCCATACCGTAAACGTCGTGGAACGTGGCTACGTTACCTGCGCCGTCCTGATGCCCGTAGGTCGATGGGTTGCCGGCAACTGCGGTGACCACTCCGTTCGCGTCGACCTTGTTAACGGCGCTGTTGGTGCCATCCAGCACGTAAAGGCTGCCGGACGCTCCGGGAATCACGGCGCGGGGGCGGCCGAAGTTGGCCGTACTGCCAGTACCGAATACGGTGTACTCACTGATCTCCTGCGGCCCCGCGAACGTTGTCACTTTCGCGGCAGGCGTGACCTTCCGGATATTTGTGTGCTCGCCGGAGCTATCGGCCACGTAGAGATTTCCGTCCGTATCGACGGCAAGAGCCCACATTGCGTAAAACTGGGCACCGCCACCGGTGGCATCACCAGGGCCGGTGAGCCCACCACCAGCAAAGAGCGTGGCGCTGCCAGCGGGTGTAATGGCGTATATGCGTGTCTGCTCGGCAGCGTAGTAGTTGCCATCGGCGCCAAGGACAACATCATTCACGATGCCATGCCCTGCGGCATACAGATCGACCAAGGTGGACACCGCTCCCGATGACGGCGAAACCTTGCGTATCCTTGCCCAGCAACCGTCGGCCACGATCAGGTCATGCGCAAGGCCGAAGGTAATGCTGGTGGGCTGGCAGAATTGCGCAGTGCCTGAGGGGCCGTCCTGGTAACCCTGCACACCGCTACCTGCCAGGGTAGTGACCGTGCCATCCGTCGCCATTTTGCGGATGACGTTATTCGCTCCGTCCGCGACATACAGGGTGCCGTCAGAGTCGGCCACTATGCCTGTCACATAAGAAAAGCGAGCTGCCGTGCCTACCGCATTGACCAGGCCGGACGTTCCGGACGCCCCAGCGATGGTGGAAACGTTGCCGGAGGTCGAGATCTTTCTGATCGTAGTCGCATCACCCACGTAGAGCGAGCCATCCGGCGCCACGGCAAGACTGGATGGAGATGCAAATCGCGCCACAGCTGTACCGCCGTCGGTGTTATTGCACACCCCCGCCTTGCCGGCAAAGGTGGATACCGCTCCGGCAGGCGAAATCTTGCGGATCGTGCAGTTGAGCACGTCGGCAACGTAGACATTTTTCGCGCTATCGACCGCCAGGCCCCTTGGGTCGGCCAAGCGCGCCGCAGCGCCTGTGCCATCGAGACTGCCCCGGCCACCCAGGCGCCCGGCCAGCAGCGCAAGCTGAGGACCGATCAGTGAAGACGAGCTTGCCGAGCTGGCCGCGCTCGATGAACTGGAGGAGGAAGATGAAGAGGTGAAGGAGATACTGCTGCTCTGGCTCGAGGATGAATTCGCCGGCGCCGGAGTGCCTGCAGAACCGCCTCCTCCGCCACCGCCTCCACCTCCGCAAGCGGCCAGAACTGCGGCCACGACAAACAAACTCAACAAGCGAAATCCGGTCGTCATACCATCCCCCTCAGCCTCGACTACAAACGGCCATATGTTTTGAAATTATTGCTCCCGGTTGCCGGAGCGCCGGCATGTTACCGCGAGGACGGAATCTTGAGGTATGGAAAACTTCTCGTTCTGTTCTTGCATAAACTTTTCATGCAAGTGGAGCTGTGTTCGACGTTGGCGCAGGAACGCGATCGCGGTCTCAACCCCCGATGCATAGGTATTCCAAGCGCAAACCGGGCGGTTTTCATTTGACTCTTGCCAGCTGCGCGCTATGCCAGTGCTGGCGCAGTCGCCAGCGCCGTGCAGCTAAAGCACTCTCCGTGCCGTGGTATCGAACGCTACTCAGGCCATCACTTCGGCAAGCCGCGGCCGCGCACAAGCGCCGGAGCCTCCTGATCCGTCAATCATGAGCAGCCAGGCCATCTGGGATTCCGCTCCACTGCATCTCCACGCGCCCGGTCGTCATTGCGACAACCAAATGCAATCCGTGTGGTCACACCGGTCTGCAAGGCGCGGCCCTTGTCCCGAGGACCGGCCAACCAAGGAGAGTATCGATGAGCAAGAACACGATATGTCTGTGGTACGACCATGATGCGGAAGAGGCTGCAAACTTTTATGCGCGCACCTTTCCCGACAGCGTGGTCGGTGCGGTGCACCGGGCGCCGTCGGACTACCCGGGCGGCAAGGCGGGCAATGTGCTGACGGTGGAGTTCACGGTGTGTGGCGTGCCCTGCCTCGGCCTCAATGGCGGGGATACGTTCAAGCACAGCGAGGCTTTTTCCTTCCAGATCGCCACTGACGATCAGGCGGAGACTGACCGCTACTGGAACGCGATTGTCAGCAACGGCGGTGAAGAAAGTTACTGCGGCTGGTGCCGGGACAAGTGGGGCCTGTCATGGCAGATCACCCCGCGCGTGCTGAGCGAGGCGATGGCTCAGGGCGGCGAGGTCGCGAAGCGCGCGTTCGACGTGATGATGGATATGGGCAAGATTGACGTAGCGAAGATCGAAGCGGCGGTACGCGGTGGGGCTTGAGTCGTCAACAGGAGCGAATGAAGGCGCCGGCTAGTAGCCCGCTTGCTCGTCCAGCACTGGATCCCGGCCTCCGCCGGGATGTGAGGCTTGTCTTGATGAGCCCCTCTGCTTGCTCCGCGGCGGGCTTGGCAGATTGCCGCATGGACAGACCACGTTTCGGTGACGATACTGTCCTTAGCGTCGTCAGCCATGCAGAAAGAGCGCCACCATGCCACTGTCAAGTCAGCCACTTCGGGTAACACTCCGGAAAATCATGCTGGTGGTGTTGGTGCTGCAGCTTGGCGCCTGCGCGCTCCTGCAGAGCCACGACCCGGTGCAGGTGACAGTGGCTGGGATCGAGTCCCTGCCCGGGGAAGGGATGGAGATGCGTATGCTGGTGAAGTTGCGGGTGCAGAATCCGAACGACACACCGATCGAGTTCGATGGCGTCTTCGTGAGTCTGGACGTGCTGGACAGTACCTTCGGCAGCGGGGTCAGCGACGAGAAAGGTAGCATTCCGCGCTTTGGCGAAACGGTGATCGGCGTGCCGGTCACGATCTCCGCCCTGCGCGTTGCGATGCGCGCATTTGGCGCGTTGATGGACAACGAGAAGATCAGCGATCTGCCCTACAAGCTGCACGGCAAGCTCAACGGTCCGTTCTTCGGTTCCGTGAAATTCGAGGCTGCCGGCAAGCTGACCTTGCCCACACAATAGCGGCGCGCAAGTCGGGTTTGTGGGGCATGGTTCAGGCCGTTGCGCCATCTCGACAGGACACGTCTTCGCTGCGCTCGGAGGCTGCGATGCACGGCAGGACGCGCCAACCCAAAGAAAAAGGCCGCCCGAAGGCGGCCTGAATTCCATGCCGGAAAACCTGACTCAGTTACACGTGAGTGCGGCAAAGCCCTTGCCCGCCCCCGCGACCGAGGCGAGGTTGTTCTTCACGCATTGCGCCGTGGCGGGCGCATAGGTGTAAGTCAGCGTGCCGGTGAAAGCGCCCGTAGTTGCCCAGTTCGTAGCGTTGATTCCGCCGGTGCCGGGGTCGTCCCACGTGATGTTGTACGTGGCATTGTCAGCCGCACTGGTAGCGTTGTTGTTACGCAGATCCCAGGTTCCACAGCCGGTCGTGTCGTAGCGGCAGGTGATCGGGTTCAGTGCATTCTGGAACCAGTTGTTTTCGATCAGGGCCGAGCCGCTGGCACGCACATTGATACCGGAGCTGGTGATGCCGTCGTACAGATTGTTGTACACGTGGATCCAGCCCCAGCGTTGCAGCGGCAGACGGGCATTCACGTTGCGGTAGTAGTTGTGGTGGTAGGTAATGGTGCGCTTGTAATCCGACGTACCGCCACTCTGGGTGTGACCATCCAGGCCGACCTTCTTGCTGTCGTGGATGTAGTTGTACGACACGGTGATGTTCTGCGCGTTCTTCTTGATGTCGATCGCCGACTCGAAGGTCAGGTCACCGTCAGGCGAGCCGTTGCATTCGTTGTTCACCGCGAACAGCTCGTTGTGGTCAACCCACACGTTCGACGAATTGTCGACGCGGACCATGTCGGCATCATTGCTGGCACCAGCCAGCGCGCCGATCTTCATGTTGCGGATGATCACGTTGCCGGAGTTGACGACCGTGATGCCGAAGTTGGCCGAGGAGCCGTCGGTACCGATGATGGTGATACCAGCCGTGTAGTCCTTGAGCGGCACTTCGCGATAGGCATCGGCCCAGTGACCTGCCGGGCAATTGTGGTTGGCATCAACGGTGCTGTCAGCGACGATCTTGGCGATGAGTGCATCTTCGTTGCCGCTGTAGACGATCAGCAACGGGTAGGCCCCGGCGGTGATCTTCTTGCCTCCGTCATCAACACGCGCGGCGGTGATGATGGCGTTCATCTCGTCGAACGTGGCTGCGTACTTGACACGCGCACCGGCGAGCGTGCTGCCGACGATCTTGCCGTTGGCATCAAACAAGGGCAGACCACCTGCTGCCGGTTGGGCAAAGCCGCCGGCCAGGGTCGATTGCGTCGCGGCAACACTGATGGTGCCTGAGCCGGCCGGCGCAGCGCTCGTGGACGAGTTGGCTGCCGCAGCACTCGACGACGAACCGGTCGAGGAAGCGACGCTGCTGTTGGCGGCAGAACTTGCCGAGCTGGTGCTGGAGCCACCGGTGTATTCGATACGGATGGAATTGATGCTGACGACAGCGCCGGATTCGGTACGCAGGGTGATGAAGGAAGCGCTGGAGCCGACCGAGTCCGAGATGGTGATGGTGCTGCCGGCAGTCAGCAGCGAGATCGCCGAACTGTAGATTTTGGAGTCGGAGCCGCGCGGCGAGGCGCTGGAACTGGTGGTGTTGTTGTCGATATAGACCTGGAAGGCCTTGCTCGTGGTGCCGCTGACCGAGGCAATGTCGATGATGATGTTGTAAGGCTTGCTGAGATCCAGCTCACCACCGGGGGTAGTGGTGCTGGTTGTGTCAGCACTGCCAAGCGCCCCGATCGTCATGCGGGCACCATCGAGAACGGCAGCGCCGCTGGACACGCTGATGGTGCCTGACTTGTTGGCAAACATCGCTACGCTGGTGTTGCTCTTCAGCGCGCGATAGCCGGTGGTGAGGAGCGTGCTGCTGGTGGCTGTGTCGAAAGTCTCGAGGAAGTAAGCGCCGCTGCTGGCGGCCGCCGAACTTGCATTGCTAGCGGCACTGCTACTGAGCGCGCTGCTGTTGGCACTGCTGTTGTTGGCACTGCTGTTGTTGGTGCTGCTGTTGTTGGCGCTGCTATTGATCGCGCTACTGTTGACACTGCTTGCGGAACCCGACTGATTGCCGCCGGTGGAACTCGTTTCACCGCCACCGCCTCCACCACCGCCACAAGCGGTCAGGGCGAGTCCAATCAGCAAAAGGCTGGCACGCGCCGCCCTTTGCGCATTTGCTGCACAAAGCATGTCTGTCTCCTCGAATGGTGCAGGCCCTGTATCGGTCCTGTCACCGGCCCTTTGTGGGCCATTATTGGTTTGGGTAAAACTCGGCGCGGAGGCTAGCACGGATGATTCAAACGACCGTCACAACAAGGCAGTTAAAAACTGTAAATTTCCGTGTCACGCTGGCTGGCCGGACTCGCCAGGCCCTCCAGTCCTCAGGCTCTGCGCCCGCCCTGGCGCGTGGCTATGGACAAGCCGAGCGCACGCCGGATATTCAAACGCGACATGGCCGAAGCATTTCGAAGCAACCCACCGCGTTTCCTCGAATCACGGTTGTCGGGTGCGGAGAGGAGCGAGGACGGGTTGTCGCCCCGCTCGCCCCTCCCCTCTACCCATCAGGCGCGCCTCGCCTGGCACGCGCCGTCAGCGATGCGCCGCAGAAACGGATCAGGGCAAGGCGCGGATCTTGGCGCGTGGCGGTTCGCTCATGCCGTAGCCGAGGTAGTAATCCACCAGGGTTGATTGCAGGTAGCCGCGCACGGTCAGGCTCAGGCGATATTCCGGGTTGTGCACCAGCGTGTAGAAACGCCTGGTGGTCGGAATATTGGTGCTGTACAGACGCAGCGCCTTGCGGTCGCTGGTCTCAAGCAGCACTTCCTCGCGCCAGTCGCCCAGGACATCGCCATAGAAGGGCGGTGCCGCACGCCACGACAGGATCACGCCAGTCGGGTCGAACAGGTGTTGCACGCTTTCCGTCGCGGGGTCCCACTTGCCAACATAGGCCGCGCCTTGCTGCACGCCGTCTAGCAGCTCGGAGCCTTCGTCACCATCCCACCAGATACGGAAGTTCGCACCGGGTGCCTTGTAGGTCAGGCGTTCGCCCTTGATGTTGAACAGGCCCGAGGCTGGCAGCGCAGGATCGGTCAGGCTGGTCCAGAACTCGTAGCCGGGGTGACGCGGGTCGATATCGGCAATCGTGCCGCGTGCGACGTCGTAGGCCTTCTCCTTTTCCTCTTCAGTCGTGTGCGCCGGGTGCTGGCCGGTGATCAGACGCGTGCCCGATGCGGCGTCGTAGTAGTACCAGGGGAAGACGCTCCAGATGCCCAGTTCGGACTGCTGGATACCGAAGCCTTCGAGGCCCGGGTGCGTGGGGTCGAACTCGCCGATGTGGAAGCGGTCGCCGTGATTCACCTGGTCGATGACGTAGCGCAGCGTGCCGTCACTGTTGAGCGCGTAGTTGCCGCCGATGAACTCGTCCTTGCCGTCACCATCCAGGTCCACCACACGGATCTGGTGATAGCGTTCCGGTACGGTCGTCACAGTCTTTTCGTTGTCGGCGAACCACTTCCAGCGTTGCTTGAGCGTCTTGCCGTCGAAGTCCCATGCCGCGACCATGAAGTGGAAAATGCCCTTCTTTGCAGGAATGCCGCGCGTGGTCAGCTGTGTCAGCAGACTGGGGCGGACGCCGTCCAGATAGCCGATGCCGAACTGACCGCCGGCCGGGCCGTGCTCCACCAGATCGGTGATCGGAGTGCGGGTAATTTCCTTGCCACTGCTGCCCTCGATGACGGAGATGAACTGATCGCTGGCACTGGCCGAAGTGATGCTGCGGCCATCGGCAAAACTGACGCCCGTGGCCGTGCGCACCAGCACCTCCGCCCTGCCGTCGCCGTTCAGATCGAAGACCGTGACCATATCGTCGTTGCGATAACCGGCAATGTTGCCGAAGCCGCTGATCGAAGCAGGCGGCGAGTCATTCAGCCCGATGCCGGGAGCCTGGGTATAGGAGTTCGGGCCCATGTCCACACGCCACAGGAAACGCCCGTCCAGCGCATAAGCCTCCACGTAGCAGGGAAGTGGCAACTTGTCGTTATAGGGCAGACGTGAAATGACGACTTCATATCGCCCATCGCCATCCAGATCTGCCGGCCAGGCGTGCTGCACGTAGTAGTCGGCCGCGACGCCGCTCGGCACTTCCTTGAGCGGAATTTCCAGATAGCCGTTGCCCTGCTTGTCGGGTGTTGCAAAACGTAGCGCGGGTTTGCTGCGCGCGAAGTTGCGCGTGCCATCGACGATGGCGCGCACGGTGTATTCGCCATCACCGTCGCTGTCGTCCTGGAAGCTGGTCGCCGTCAGCGGCACACTGTTCAGTTTGCGCTCGCCCTTGTAGAGGTCGAAGGCAATGTCGGAACCGTATTCGGTGCCGAGCACGCGCCATGAGAGGAAAAATCCCTTGCCGGACTGCACGGCCACAAGGCCGCGATCCAGCCGCTCCACCAAGCGCGCATCGGCCGCCTGGTAGAGCCTGGCAACGGGCTCCGTTTCGTTGACGTCGTCATAAGTGGCGACGATGGCTGGTGGTGCGCTGCTGGCGCTACTTCCGCTACTGCTGGTGCTATTGGCGTCGCTACTGCTGGCGCTACTTGCGCTGCTGCTGTTGCTGCTGCCGGTACTGCTGCTGGCGCTGGTGTTTGATCCTGCAATGTCTGGCGTCGTGTCGTCCGTGCCGCCGCAAGCGGCGAGCGCGCCCACCATCAGCGAGAGGGAAATGAGTTTCGTAGCTTGCATCATGAATTCCTGGATGAGCAGGTGCGCGACCCGCGGCATGCCGCCAGCGGGCCGGGCACCAAATATGGGGAGAGGCCTGACTTACTGCTGTACGACGGAGAAGTCGCGCAACTGCCAGTGGCTTGTCGTCGTGCGGAAGGCGAACCAGCCTTCCTTGTACGGTGCCGGATCGGCGTAACCGAAGATCAGCACGTCATTGGCATACCACTTGAGCGTGACCGGATCATCCGCCGTGGCTGCACGCGACACGATGCGCACCTTCACCGGCGTATTGGCCACCAGGCTGGTCGCCGGTGTCATCGCACCGGCCTTGTCATCGGCAGTAGCCGAACCCGCGACGGCATAGCCGGTGATCTGCGGACGCGTGGCCGTGCCATCGTTGCGGCGCAGACGCGTCGTCTTGTTGCCGTTGGCGCCGAAGCCCACGTAGTAAAGGTAGAGCGGGTTGTAGCTGTTGAGCGCCGCGTCGTAGGTCTTGTGCGTGGGGTCAGGATCGGTGCCCGTCGGCACGGTGGCTGCCCAGAACACGTTCAGATCCGAGATGCGATCGGTGAAGCCGCTGATCGTGATGGGGATGGGCGTTGCGGTGAAGCGGATCTCGTAATTGCCCGAGAATTTCTGCTTGAACCAGATCGTCGCGCCTGCTGGCTGCACGATGTCGAGCACGCCGTCGGCGGCCGTCACGGTACCGGCCGCATTCTCCTGCTCGACCTTCCAGTTGGTGGTGCCTTGCGTGAAGCTATCCGTTGCCAGCACGACGGGCTGGTCTGGCGTTGGCGTTGGCGTTGGTGTCGGTGTCGGTGTCGGTGTCGGTGTCGGTGTCGGTGTCGGTGTCGGTGTCGGTGTCGGTGTCGGTGTCGGTGTCGGTGTCGGTGTGGGTGTGGGTGTGGGTGTGGGTGTGGGTGTGGGTGTGGGTGTGGGTGTGGGTGTGGGTGTTGGCGACGGCGACGGCGACGGCGACGGTG
>DATIDV010000044.1:0-33802 GCA_035456105.1 Rhodocyclaceae bacterium
TCAGTGCGTTCGCGATCCACTCCATCGGAAGATGTTCTGACAGCCGATCAAAACCCATCGGCGGTATTACATCTACAGCAGCGCTTAGTTGGCTCGATAACATTTGAGCCAGACGTTAACAACCTCTCCTTGCGTTTACAATTGATGATAAAAATAAAAATGCCGCTCACCTAAGTGAACGGCATTAGCCCCGGTGGCCGCTTTTCTTTTGCTGTTTGTAGCCCGACAACCGAAGCCTCATCCGGTGCAGGCGACCGCCTCCTCACGACAAACCACCTTCACCAGATGCTCCCGCAGCCGCGCGACATCGCCCTCGACATGCGGCTCCTTCATCACATCGAAGCACGAAAATGAAGGCAGCACTTCGACACCGCAGAACCTGTAATTGGCGGTGTTGCTGACAAACACATCATCAACGGTCTTGCCCTCGAACAGCCTCTGCGCGGCATCGCCGAATGCCTCGTGCGGCGCATTCCAAGTCAGCGACAGCATGTACTGCCTGCCCTGCATTTTTCCGCCCGTGCCGTACTGCTTGCGCGGGTCATCACGCGTCCTGCCATCGCCCGAGATGAAGCTCTGCTGGAACATGCCTGCCGTGAAGACTTCATCGACGTACTTCTTGTAGATCCACGGCATGCCGAACCAGAAGACCGGCGACTGCAGGATGATGATGTCGGCCCACAGATGCTTCTCAACTTCTGCATCCACATCGTAGCCCTGCTCGATATGCGTCTCCTGCACTGCGTAGCCACGCTGCTCCATCTCGTCCTTGATGACCCCGGCCATGGTGTTATTCAGCCGACCGCCGGAGATTCCTTCAAAAAACTGGTGCGCGTTGATGATCAGTACGTTCTTCATCGTCGTTCTTTCTATCAAATGGTCTGATCTACAACACGCATCTGGTCCGCATTCATGCGGCCGCCATGCACGGCGATATTTTTCAGCGCTTCGTCGATCTCGCGCAAATCCGCTACGGACAACTGCACATTGATCGCCTGCACGTTCTCATTGAAGTGCGCGAGGCTGCGGGTGCCCGGAATGGGAACAATCCATGGCTTTTGCGCCAGCAACCACCCAAGCGCGATCTGCGAGGGTGCTGCGTTCTTCCTTCTGGCGACGCGTTTCAGCAACTCAAGCACTGGCTCGTTTGCCTTCAGGTTTGTGGGCGAGAAACGATCGAACCCGCTGCGCAGATCCGTCTTCGGATCAAGCTTGATGCCGGCATCGATCGTTCCCGTCAGGTAGCCCATGCCCATCGGCCCCCATGGCACGAAACCGATCCCCAGTTCTTCACACGCCTGCAGCACACCGTTGTGTTCCGGGTCGCGGTTCATCACCGAGTATTCCGTCTGCACAGCCGTCACAGGCTGCACCGCATGCGCACGGCGAATGGTTTTCGCGCTTGCCTCCGACAGGCCGAAATGCAGCACTTTGCCCTGCCCGATCAGATCCTTGATTGCGCCCGCCACGTCCTCGATAGGCACGTCCGGATCGACGCGATGCTGGTAGTAAAGATCGATGCGGTCGGTCTTCAGGCGCGTCAAGGATGCCTCGACCACCTTGCGAATATGCGCGGGGCGGCTGTTGAGTGCGCCACCCGCATCCATGTCAAAACCGAATTTCGTCGCTAGAACAATCTTGTCGCGAAACGGCGCAATGGCTTCGCCCACCAGATCTTAGCTGGTAAATGGCCCATACACCTCTGCCGTGTCGAAGAAAGTGATGCCTCTCTCATAAGCGCTACGGATGAGCGCGATGCCCTGGCTCCTATCAGCAGGCGGCCCGTAATTCGCACTGATGCTCATACAACCCGCACCGAGTTCCGACACTTCCAGCTTGCCGAGTTTGCGCATCTTCATCCTGCCTTCTCCCTTTAACGTTGCGGCCCATGACATCTGCGGCACGATGGCGCTTGCGCCCAGCAGTGCCGCGCCCGCCAGAAAATTGCGGCGACGGCTGCTGCTGAGACTGAGGGGATGGTGGTCTTGCTGATTGGCTTTCATGGCGAAGCTCCTTCATGCGATGAAGGCAACTATAGGCGCGGGCGTCTTGCAGAAAAACGGTCTGATACTGCACGCCGTATGAAGCTATGCTTCAAAGCGTGAAACTCAATCAACTCGACGGCCTGATGGCCTTCTGGAAAGTGGCAGAGCGTCGCGGCTTCACCGCAGCAGCGGCCGAGCTGGAAGTGTCGCCCTCCGCACTCAGCCAGGCGATCCGCCAACTCGAAGCGCGCCTTGGCGTGCGCCTGCTCAATCGCACCACGCGCAGCGTGAGCCTGACGGAAGCCGGCGAGGCCTATCTTGCGCGTGTCAGCCCGGCGCTAAGTCAGGTCATCGTCGCGGGTGAAGAACTCAACGTGCTGCAAGGCGGCCCCACCGGTACCTTGCGCATCAATGCCGCGCGCATCTCCACCGCGATGGTGCTGCAACCACTACTGGAAGGCTTCCTGCGCGAGAACCCGAACGTGCGCCTTGAGCTGACCAACGACGAAGGCTTCGTCGACATTGTCGAGCAGGGTTTCGATGCGGGCGTGCGCATGGGCGAGAGCCTGCACAAGGACATGGTCGCCATTCCCCTCGGCGGCCCGATCACCGTCGCAATCGTCGCCTCACCCGACTACCTGAAGCGTTTCCCCGTGCCGCTACATCCGGATGATCTCGCACAGCACAACTGCGTGCGTTTCCGCTTCGCCGGCACCGGCGCGATCCACAAATGGGAATTCCTGGTAGATGAGAAAGTGATCGAGTACGAAGTGCAAGGCAACCTGACCATCACCGACACGTTGTTCAGCGTGGAAGCCGCACTGGAAGGCGTCGGCATCGCGTACACCTTCGAGCCGCTGGCCCTGCCCCACATCAAGGCCCGGCGCCTCAGGCGCGTGCTGGTCCCGTTCTCGCCGACCTTCCCCGGCTTCTACCTGTATTACCCCAGCAGGCACGATCAGGCTTCGAAGTTGAAGGCATTCATTGATTACGCTCGACGGGCCCGACCTGGCGCGGAGCAGGCGTAGCCTTGATCGGGACCATCATGAAACGTATCGGATCGGGCAGCGAGAACGCGCCACGGGCAGATTGCGCCCTGACCGGAACGCGAGCGTGCGCATTGCGAAAGGCCACGTCTGGACACAGTCCCGATCCACTATGATGCTGCCATGCCCCTCATCACTTTCATCCGCGCACAGCTGCTGACCGGTCTTGTCGCGCTCGGCTGTGTCCTGCAGACGAGTCACGCCCTCGCACAGACCCCCGCGCCGCCGCCACCCAACTGCACCCACTGCAAGGAGAAACTGCAGACACTGAGCGCCTTGCGCAAGGCCTTGCCTGCCGACTGGCGGGTGCAGCTCGAACGCGAGCCGGTGTTCGACTCTGAGATCCTCACCGTTCAGGCGGGCCAGTCCAATGCCCAAACCCTGCTGCTCGTGCATGGCCTCGGCAATAATGGTTTCACCGACTGGCTGACTGTCATGCCGCAGCTGGCACGCCAGTACCACGTCATCGCGCTCGACCTGCCCGGCTTCGGCTACTCCGCCGCACCCGGGGGCAAGTATTCACCGGCCAACTACGCTCGCGTCCTCAGCTGGCTGCTGACGCGCTTCAGTCATGGCAAGGCCATCGTCGTCGGGCATTCGCTGGGCGGCGCCGTCGTGCTGCGCTTTGCGAGCGAGTACCCGGGACAGCTCGACAAGCTCGTGCTGGTCGACGCAGCCGGCATCCTGCAGCGCACGGCCTTCATCAAGCATGGCGCCCGCGTTCCGCGGCAATACGGCGACATCCCCGGTATCAAGGATGCGGTGGCGCGCCTCAATGGCTTCCTGGGCGACACCGTCGACAAAGTCCTGGCACTGCCTGACGTGACCCGCATTCTCGGCGCCAGCGACCTGATCTGGGACTCACTGCTCGGCAATCGCGCGCAGGTCAATGCAGCGATGGCCCTCGTCGAGGAAGACTACAGCCGCGCAGTCCCCGCCATGACCACGCCGACCTGGCTGATCTGGGGCGCCGACGATCCCATCGCGCCCCTGCGCACCGGCCAGACTCTCGCCAGCCGCCTGCCCAGCGCACAACTCGTCGTCATGCCCGGCACCGGGCATACGCCCATGGACGCGCCGACCGCGGCCGCCTTCCTGCCCCTGCTCGAGCGCGCTCTCACGCAAGCGCCCCAGCCTGCCTTGCTGGATACGCGTACCGACGATGCCGTCGACATCCAGTGCAAAGGCGAAGCCGACCGTTTCATCACCGGCCGCTTCCGCGAAGTTCTCATCGACGGCTGCACCAATGCGCGCCTGGAACAGTTCAGCGCCGATCGCGTCGTGGTGCGCAACAGCAGCGTGCGCATGCTCAACGCAAGAATTGGCGGCGAAGACCTGAGCGGGCCCGCGCTCGATGTCACGAACTCGGAACTCATCGGCACCGCAGGCAGCCTCAGCGGCGAAACCGCCCTGCGCGCCGACGCGGCACGCGTCGATCTGGCCGGCTTCGTCCTCACCGGTCGCCAGCGCACCATCGACGTCCTGCACCTCTCGCGCCTGACTGCATCACTATGCGAATTGCGTACCTCGGCAGGCAGTCGCGCCTGGCAGGAAAGCGGGGACTTCGAGAATCGTAGCCTTACACCCTGAACGGGTATGGCAGAGCCAGGCGTACCTCGCATGCGAGAACCCGAACGTGCGCCTCGAACTGACCAACGACGAAGACGTCGGCATCGCCCACGCCTTCGAAGCTGAAGGCATTTGTCGCGTACGCACGCCCGACCACAGTTTGAATGGTGTGTTGATCGGCGAACTCGCGGCGGAGGCGAGACGGACGCCATTGTCATTCTCAAAGATGCAAGATCACGAGCCGCCCACACAACTCGCAACGCGCGCGAGCAGAAGTTCGCGCTCGCGCGCATTGCGTGTGAGGTCTGCTGCGCGCCTGAACTCTTCACGCGCTTCGTCGACACGCCCGAGTCTGTGGAGGAAATCTCCGCGCACACCCGGCAGCAGGTGATAGTTTTTCAGCGCGGGCTCGTCGACCAGGGCGTCCACTATCTCGAGACCGGCTGCAGGCCCGTAGGCCATCGACACTGCGACCGCACGGTTGAGCTCGACCACGGGTGACGGCGTCAGCTGCGCCAGCACATCGTAGATCGCCGCGATACGTACCCAGTCCGTCTCTGCAGCCGTGCGCGCCCGCGCGTGGCAGGCCGCAATCGCCGCCTGCAAAGTGTACGGCCCGTTATGTGTGCCCTGCGCGTGGCTCAGGTTGCCAGCACGCTCAAGTGCGGCGAGGCCGCGACCAATCAGCAGCTGATCCCAGCGCGCGCGGTTCTGCTCCAGTAACAGGATCGGCTCGCCATTCGATCCGGTCCGCGCGCGTGTGCGCGAAGCCTGTATCTCCATCAGCGCGACGAGGCCGTGGACTTCAGCTTCCTGCGGCATCAGCTCGGCGAGGATACGGCCCAGGCGCAGCGCTTCCTCGCACAACATGGGGCGCATCCAGTCCTGCCCCGCCGTCGCCGCATAGCCCTCGTTGAAGATGAGATAGAGCACCGCCAGCACGGATGACAGTCGTTCGCCGAGCGCATCGCCACGCGGCACCTCGAAGGGCACGTGCGCTTCGGTGAGGCTGCGCTTGGCGCGCACGATGCGTTGCGCGACGGTCGCCTCGGGCACGAGGAAGGCACGCGCGATCTCGTCGGTGCTCAGGCCGCCGAGCAGGCGCAACGTCAAGGCCACACGCGCCTCGGACGAGAGCACCGGGTGGCATGAGGTGAAGATCAGACGCAGCAGATTGTCGCTGAGCTCGGCCTCGGATTCCTCCACGACGGCATGCCCGTGCCGCCCGGCATCGATCGCCTCGTCGACCGCTGCCGCGAACTCCGCCGTCGCGATCTCGTGCTGCAGTTCGATCTCGGGCCCGAGTTCCTGATGCTTGCGCTCCAGCATCTGGCTGCGGCGCAAGCGGTCGAGCGCGCGCCGCTTGGCGGCGGCCATCAACCAGGCTGCGGGATTGTGGGGCACGCCCGCAGCCGGCCAGCGCTCCAGCGCGATGACGAGTGCATCCTGCGCCAGCTCTTCGGCCAGGCCGACATCGCGCAGCATGCGCGCGAGGCTGGCGATGATCTTGGCCGACTCGATGCGCCAGACCGCTTCGATGGCGCGATGCGTCGAGGATGCGCTCATGCTTTACGCCGGATTCAACGCCTCAGCCCACCGGACGGATGTCGAACTCGATGTCGCCGATCGCTTCGGCATAGCGGTCGGCCCAGGGCAGCATGTCTGCCATCGCCGGCACATCGAGAATGACGAAGCCGGCAATCAGCTCCTTCGACTCCGCAAACGGGCCATCGACGACCGTCCGCTTGCCGTCGGCATACTTGAAGCGCTTGCCCTGCGAGCTGGGTGCCAGGCCTTCCCCAGACAGCAACACGCCCGCCTGCGCCATCTCGCCCATCAGGCTGCCCATGGCTGCCATCAGCTCGGGCGTCGGCGGCGTACCCGCTTCGGACTTGCTGTCTGCCTTGTGCATGGCCATGTAGCGCGTTGTCTTCATGTCTGCCGGCTTGCTGCCGATGCCGATGTCCCAGGGCTCGGTCAGCGGTCGGATATCCACCTCGACGTCGCCGAGGATTTCACCGAAGCGCTTCGTCCAGGCAATCGCATCGTCGATGGACTCGACCTGGAAGATGGCGAAGCCGCCGGGCAGTTCATTACCAGGCGTGAGCGGGCCCTTCGTGACGCGCATGCTGCCGCCCGTAAAGTTGAGGCGCACGCCGTGCGAACTGGCGCGCAGACCTTCACCGGCAACGAGTATCCCGGACTTGGCGATGTCGCCCATCAGCGCGCCGACGCGGCCGATGAGTTCGGGGCTGGGGAGCATGCCGGCTTCCCAGTTGGCATTGGTCCTGTGCATCAACATGTATTTCATCTGACATCTCCGCAATCAATATTCAATTTGAGAAATCCGTCCTGCGACGTGTTCCATCACTTCTCGGTAAGGGCTTTCAGATTGGCCAGACCGGTTTCGAAATCACGACCGATCATCGCATCCATATCGAAGAACAGACACATCACCTTCGAGATATAAGGCATCGGTCCGGACATGCTCCATGTCACATGGGTCATTTCACTGCCCTGAGCGCCTTGCGGCTGCAGTTTGAACTCGGTCGTGTTGTGCGCTTCGAAAGGGCGAAGGAAACGCAGGCTCATCACGATGCCGGAAGGCGCCGTCACCTCGGTGATCTCCATGCGCCCTGCGCCCACATCCTTGTTGCCGCTCCACTCATACACCGCGCCCTTGCCACTCGGCGCACCGCTGAAGGTCCGTTGCATCCCCGGGTCGAGTTTCTCGTAAGGCGACCATGCAATCGACTGATGAAAATCAGTGAGTACGGCATAGATTTTCTCTGGCGGCGCCTTGATGCTCGCGGCACGCTCAACACGGAATGTGTCCGGTTGCGTCATCGCGAAGACGAGAATGCCGATCACCACAACGGCCAGGACGGCCACAACCCTGATGATGATTTTCCTGATCATGTCTTTCTCCCGCTTCACTTTTAGACCGGTCTGGCGTGACGGTGGCTGGCTGTGTGCTGCCCAGCCTGCATCTCCGCCAAGCCGGCAGCCGCCTCCTGCACGTCTGCAGGAAAATCCTCCATCTCCTGTACCTGCCGCACCTCGATGATTTCGTTGTCACCGCCGGGGCAGCGCGAGGCCCACTCGATCGCCTCCTCGCGCGATTTCACCTGGATCATCCAGTAGCCGCCAAGCACTTCCTTGGCTTCGGCAAACGGCCCGTCCGAAACCTTTGCCCTGCCGCCGGCAAAGCTCACGCGCGCCCCCATCGAGGGCGGATGCAGGCCATCCAGCGCCAGCAACACCCCGGCCTTCTGCAGGGACTCGTTGTATTTCATCATCGCCGCGACGGCCTTCGCCTCCGGCATCGTGCCCGGCGTGGCGCGCTCATATCCCTTGGGAATCATCAGCATCATGAATCGCATTTCAGTGCTCCTTGATTTGAACAGAGAACCGGATCGACGGGCCGGGATGGCCACAGTCTGATCCCTCTCCACTCCTACGACGAACGACAGTCAGCGAATCGACACGGCCAGACGAAAAATTTCCAATAGTTTTTCGGCACCCCGCCCAGCTGATTTTCGCCACCCGCACGCGGCCACGCCGGCTTGGGGCAAATCAGGCGAATGCGCTACACATTGCCCCCCTCGCGTGACCTCATTGCGGCGGGCAGCCGCCCATGTTCCGGCCGCTGATTCCACTCCGATAAGCAGGCTCAAGGCACTTATTTGCAACAAAGTGTGTCTTGCACTACCGGCTGACCGGTGGATGTTGCACCGCAGAACTTCCTCGTCATAGGGTAAACACCTACACGACAACGCGAGTTTTATGACCCGCCCTTTGCAGAGAACCCCATGCTCCGACACTCCCTCCTGATCGCCCTTGTGGCGGCCGCGCTCTCCAGCCCCGCCTTCTCGCAAACGCCGCCCGCCGTGCCGGCACCGCCATCGGGGACTTCGCCGAGCCGTAGCGATGGTTCGCTCAAGACCGTGGCACTCATCATGGGTGAGCCAAACTACTCCATCGATGGCGCCTATCAGGAGCTCGAAGAAGGCTTCTACACACAGCCCGAACTGCTGGCAGGCGAGCGCATGTTCGCCCCGATCAACGAAATCCTGCTCAACCTCGGCGGCGAAGCCGTGCTGGATGCGGAACAGCAGAGCGCGCGCTTCGCGCTTGCCGGTCGCAGCCTCGTGCTCAAGGCCGGTCAGCTTGACGGGGAACTCAATGGCAAGAGCGTACGCAGCGATGTAGCGCCCGAATGGCGCAACGGCAATCTGTGGGTGCCCGTCTTCTGGGTGTTCGACCAGCTGGGCGCCTACAGCAAGTGGGACAAGGCACGGCAACGCTACAGCGCCGCCTTCGTCCTCCCGAACAGCAAGAAGTCGGCAGGCCTCGCCAAGGGCGGCCCGGTGACGGAGGCCAACCTGACGGACCAGAAGCCCGCGTTCTGGGCCACGCCGGACGGCATCAAGGTGGCTGAGGTCGTACTCGGTTATCAGAATGCCGACGGCGGCTGGCCCAAGGTCGAGCGCGATGTCAGCCTCAGCACGCCGATCAACCGCAGTGCCCTGTCCGGCTTCAAGGCCAAGTCGACCATCGACAACGACTCCACCACCAAACAGATCATCGTGCTGGCACGCGCCTACAAGGCCAGTGGCCAGGAGCGTTTCCGCGAAGGCGTGGACAAGGGTCTCGAGTACCTCCTCGCAGCGCAGCTACCCAATGGCGGCTGGCAACAGTACTGGCCCGACCCGCAGGGCTACAAGGCACGCATCACCTTCAATGACGATGCCATCGCCAACGTTCTCGATATCCTCGGCGACGTGGCCGCCGCGCGTGGCGACTTCAGCTTCGTCTCCACCAGCCAGGTCCAGCGTGCTGGCGCAGCGTACGACACGGGCCTCGCCATGATCCTCAAGACCCAGCTCGTCGTGCAGGGCAAGAAGACCGGCTGGTGCGCGCAGTACGACGAAAAGACGCTTCTCCCGGCCATGGGCCGCGCTTTCGAACTGGCCTCGATCAGCGGCGGTGAAAGTGTGAACGTGGTGCGCTTCCTCATGCGTATCGAAAAGCCCTCCCGGGAAGTCATACAGGCCGTGCAGAGCGCGATTGCCTGGCTCGACAGTGCCAAGCTCACCGGCGTCAAGCGCGCCCGCCGTGAAGACCGCACGCTCGAATACGGTTTCGACTTCGTGCTCGAAACAGACCCGGCAGCAGGCCCGCTATGGGCGCGCTTCTACGATCCGGTTAGCGGCAAGCCGCTCTTCTCATCCCGCGACAGCGCGCCACGCTCAAGCTTCGACCAAGTCGCCTACGAGCGCCGCGTGAAGTACAACTGGTACACCACCGAAGCGGCTGACCTGCTGAGCCATGACTACCCGGAATGGGTGAAGCGTCTCCACCTCCAGCCCGTCAAGGGCACGCACAGTAACGCCAGCTGACACGCCGCAACTCGCCGTTCCAGGCGCATCAAACACGCAGGCCCCGGGAGCAGTTTCAGCTGCGACCGGGGCCTGTTTTTTTAACAGACAGCTGACCGGCGGTTGCAACACACCAAAGACTGCGTAAGCTCTCGCTCCAGAAGCTGCCCGTCACCTATGAGGAGTATTGGCGTTCAGCGCCCAAGTTGAACGGCACGCCGCCGCCGATATGGCCGGGCAGGAAGCACAGCTCCGGTGCATCCGCTCGAACTACGGGTTAGTCGCATTTATTGCATCGACGCAAAACGTTTGGCGTTTCGCATAACGGCCACGCAATGTTCGGCCGCCACTAGATCCCGTTGCGCTCGCTAAAGCCCTCCCGGTCAAGCGTCGTGTGGGCATTCGGATTGATGACCATCGGCAGCGGACGGGCGCCGACGGGTGCGTAGAACTCGGTGACGCCCCGGTCGCGCAGCCAGCTGCGGATGCCTTCGACACTGGGCGCCAAGGCGGATCGGCTCTTGCTGGAGGCGCCTTTTGCCGCAGGCTGGAATCCACGCTCGGTCCAATGCCACGCGTAGCCTTTCCGGGTGGGCAAGGCCTTGCCGGGATTGTCCACCTTGATCGCGGCTGCGTTGGCAAAGCTTGCGTCCAGCGTCGCCGTCATTGCCTTCTGCGACTCCTTGGGGGATCGCTTTGCGCCCGTTGCGGATCGTGCCACGCCGGGCAGCTTCACGAACTGCTGGCGCAGATGCTCCCAGTCGAAGGCGTTGTAGAGCACCATGTCACGTCCCTGCCCCACGCCTCCCCCAAAGTTGTTCATGACGTCGCCGAGGAAGCCGAACGCGGGCGGCTGATACGTCTTGAGCAGGTAGAAGTCAAACGCGAACGGATCGTTGTGTGCAGGGTCCTTCGAGTGCAGTCCGTCGAGCGGATCCTCGAAGTGCGGAGAATCCTTCGGCTCGAGGCCGAACAGATGGCCGATCTCCTGAGCCAGGATGGCGCCGGTGAACTCTTTGCCATTCAGGTTGCCCCCCACCAGAGCTGCCAGCCCGGTACCCGGCGGCGAGTTGTAGTTAATCGCCTTGCCGCCTACCCCCTCGCCGCCCGGTGCCGGAAAGAAGAGATCTCGCGGCCGCCAGACCACGGTCGCGTCGATGCGATCCGCCGTTCCGCCGGCGTTGATTTCCTTGGTCTCGCGCAGATCGAACTCGACCATTTCACTTTGCGTGCAAGGCGGTGCACTTCCCGAGGGACATACCGCCGGCCACGGATCGAGGTTCTCGCCGAACACATAGCAGAGGCCGGCATCGGTGTGCCTCAACCCAAGCTTCACGCCGTCGCGAACCGGCATCATCGCGGACAGTCTCTCCAACGACTGGAACATATCGACCAGCCACGAGAAATTCGACTCGATCTGCGTGCCCCAGGGCGCAGTCCCCGTGAGATTGTGAATCATGAGTCGCAGGCGGCCAGGCATCAGGAAGACCAGCTCAGGGATCGAAAAGTGCGGAACAGATGACGGGTTGCCAAAGACGTCGAACGCCACCGAGCTGATGACCGGCGCAAAAAAGGGAAACACGTCGCCGGAGAACAGGATGCCCACACTGTCGCCGAGCAACCCGCCGCTTTCGATGAGAAGCGATTCCGTCGGAATCACGAAGGACTTCTTTATCGAGAATCCGAACACCTTGTACGTGACGGTGGCCAACACTGTCACGCACCGCGTCGCGGACAGATCCATGTACAGCCGGAACAGGATCTTCTTGTGGGCGACCAGCGTGTAGCCAAACAGGCCCTGGGTCACCAACATCAACTGCCCGGACTCCTCGTAGCAAAGGCCCGACTGAGTGATCTTGTTCATGTGCCTTTCTCCGTTGGACAGGACTGGTGGAACCAGGCGCGCAGCTCCTGAAACACATGGTCAAGCCCGACCAGCCCAAGTCGGTGGTCCGCTTACTCCCGAGTAAGCGCCAGGGTCAAAGGCGTACGTCGCACGGCCCTGTTACAAAAAAAACTAGCAGACTGAGTCTCTAAACCTCCCCCCTGACGAGGGGGGTTAAGCCAAATTTTCAGGCAGACGAATGGGCACCCTTACTTCCGCTGATCGACATCGACACGGAGGCTCAAGGAATTTCCTCAAGCAAGGTGTGCAACTACTTCGGCTTGTCGCAAGTTCAAGTGATGCGAGTGTTGCATCACTAACAGCCGCTCTCTCCTGCAAATCGGGTTTGGCGGCAGCATGAGCCGACTGACCGCTCTGGCAGAACAGTGAGCGCCAAGCCGACTATGCCAACCAGCTCATCATCGGCCAAAGCGGAAGTTGAGATCAATAGTCCTCAACGACCGCCATCTTCTCAAATGCAGCCATTCGATTGCTTCGAGAGTAGGCAACCAGCGCTTGACCTGAGGGGCCGCCGCAGCGGACAAGTTACCCCCTTCTCACCGACATGTGCCGGCGCGAAGCAGCATCAGTCCCAGTAGTCATAGCCGTACGGCCGACCATCCCACTGCCAAAACAAGGCCCGGCACCCCCAATAGGTGACACGTCCGTCCTTCTCCGAGCGCTGAGCTCGAAAGACCTTCGATCCATCCCAAGGGTCCTCAGTGACCGAGCCGTCAAGCTCAGGGGCCATCTCACCTCGGTAGGTATCGCCCGACACGCGAACGCTCGGGATGCGTGCCAACAGGGCTGACGTCCTAGTCTCCCTGAGCACCACGCAGAAAGAGGGAGACAGTCTGTCACCGACCAACAGGCGCGGGTGCGTGATGGCGCTGCGCAGCTCCTTCATAAGCGGTACGAGTGCATCTAGTGCTAGGGCCCTGTTTCTGGCTGAGATTTGCTCCTGTGCAGCTTGTGCGCACCACGATTGCAGGTCTGCCTTCTCGGCTAACTGAAGGCGATAGCTCTGCTTGCTGGCGAATTCTCGAACGCCTGGTAAGAAGCGCGACGAAGTAACGACTAAACCACGGTTCGCACCCTCCCGATTTACATGCGTCTCCAACGCTGCCACAGCGTCTAGATGTACAGGTCGGTGGGCTGCTTGTCGCTTAATCTGGACGAGGGTAAGTAAGTCCCCGATCGGGTCCGTTTGCCAAAGTCGAAGGTCGACACCTCCATCTCCGGAGCCGGGACCAAGTTCCGTTCTCCATCCTCGCGCTGCAAACACGCTACTCACGAGCTTCTCGAAATCGCGGTGATGGAGCCTATGGAAATCGTCGGGGTGGTCGGCGAAGTACTGGTAAAGGTCTCCAGTAACATCCGCGGCATCTGCTTCGATGAGCTTACATGTCCACATCCATGCAGCACGTCGATCAAACGCCTCTTGCAACTCCGACTCTTGGTCAATGAGGTAATAGCAGGCCGTCACTCGGTCGTCGAGCTCCATGTAGATCCCGACCTCTTCGAGCTCCGCGCGCAGTTCCATCGCGTGTTCATCATCCCACTCGAGCGAGGTCATTGCTGGACCGTCCGAGCACAGGAGAAGGATTGGGCTTTGCTTGCCCGGCTCGGAGTTGTAGTGCGCTATCGGTTCTTTGTGTACGGAGTCCTGCCACAGATCGTGCCGCTTAGCCCAGTTCTCTGTGATGAGACGGGCCTTCGCGACGAGTTCGTCAAGGTGAGGATCGGGATTTTGCGTACCAAGCTCTTGGCTCATATGTCGTAAGGATAAGTCTGCATAAGGACTCCACCGTGAGGGCTCCAGTCGACCGAATACCGATCGAAGCATCAGAACTTCCTACTATCAGCCGAACATCGACCCAAAGCAATCATAGAGAGATCGGGGCCGTGCAACAGCAAAGCCCGCTTGCAACTAATTGGCGCCGTGACCAGGGATGACTGGCTCGGACAGATCATCGAATACTCCATCAAGTGCGCGGCACCGCCTCGGTAGAGCGGAAGCCAACTCGTCGATGTCAACGCGGCGTTTCACCAAAATGAAGCTACTTCGCTGCTCTCGAATCTCGAAGAATCGAACCGGCCGGTCGCGCTTTTCAAGAGCCTGGACAACTGCGTACTTGACTGCCGAATCGCAGCGCATTCCGAATACCACCTCCTCAAGCTCCAGCGGTGAGTCCTGCTTTCCACGCGGGCCGATCAGCCGCCATTCGCGCTCATAGGCCCACGGCTTGGCCTTCTTCAGAAGGACTGCCTTGTCGACGGTGCGTCTATCGGTGTCATTTCCACTAAGCATGCCTTCGACGACGCTCGCCTGAACCAAGCGATTACCGCCATAGTGAATCTTGTGTATGTTGGGCATCGCGGCTTCGGGGATTGAATAGCCTAAGCAAAGGCCCCGATGTTGGTCGGCATAGTGACTCCACATTAGCGGGCAGGTCGCGCGCTGCGCCAATGAGAAAATGCCCTTGTCGTAGCGGCGTAGCAGTTCGTCTTCGATGTACTGGCCGAGAAGGAACCGCACGGGATCGTTAACTACTAAGTCCGGATTCGTAGCGTTGTAGCGAATGTCGGCCAGCAGCCGTTCTGCTGCTATGCGGCTCTGACGGGCTATGTGATCTAGGGTTTTAGGTCCTCGATAACGGATCGCCTTGGCTGCCGCTGACATTTCGGCGCTAGTGCGCTCCTCTATCAGTTTGGAGAGTATTTCTTCGAGCGCCTCGCTGTCGAGATCCGTCTCCAGCGCGGGTCTCGTATCTAACGGATCGTTGAAGGTCGTGGGAGTGGCGAAGTAGATCGTGTCGTCGACCAGCAGCGAGAGTGTCAGATTGCTGAAGCCACGGTACTTGTAGAGCAACTTGGGCGGTTGCTGATTATTTGCCATACGGTTTCTCCCTTAGAGGCTCCCATTATCTTGCTCGGGAGGCTGCATCAACGCCAGCCTCAGGCAGATATGAGCGCGTTTCAACGTGTCGGTGGCTGGCTGCTTTCTGAACAGAAGCGGACGCTATCGGCAAATGTTGCGACAGACCGCTTTGGCCGATGATCAGCCTCCTGGCATAGTCAGCGCAGCCCTCCAATTTCGACCACGGCAGTCGTTCGGCCCGTTCACGCAAACGGGTCGCATGGGGTGAGCCGCTCCTGGTCAGGCAAGCAGCCTGTCTCGGCGTCATCGAGAGTCAGCACATCAGCCGCGGTGGGTCGCGCGCGAGGCTGCTCCGGCCAAGCTCCGAGCCACCGGCCTGTACTACGATTGCGTGAGCAACAGCACCGACAAGGCGACCACGACCCACATCGCCGGCCGCACCTCGCGCGCCCGCCCGGTGAATAGCTTCAGCACGACGAAACTCAGGAAGCCCCACACCACGCCGTCGGTGATCGAGTAGGTCAGCGGGATCAGGATCATCGCGAGGAAGGCCGGCACCGCTTCGTCGAACTGATGCCATTCGATTTTCGTGATGGATTCCATCATGAACACGCCGACAAGGATCAGCGCAGGCGCGGTCGCAATGGCCGGTACCAGTGACAACAAAGGCGACAGGAACAGGAAAGGCAGGAAGCACAGGCCGGCGACCACCGCCACGAGGCCAGTGCGACCGCCTGCCGAAATCCCCGCCGCCGATTCGATGTAGGCGTTGGCCGGGCTCGTGCCCAGCGGTGCGGACACCAGCGCCGACAGGGCATCGACGAACATGGACTGACGGATGTTGCGCGGATCGCCGTTCTCGTCGAGCAGGTTGCCGGCGTCCGACACCGCCATGAAGGTCGACAGCGCGTCGAAGAAGGAGGTGAACAGCATCACGAAGATGAAGGGCCAGTAGACAACCTTCAGGGCACCGAGCAGGTCAAGCTGGCCAATGACCGAGAAGTCCGGCATCGCGAACAGGCCATTCCAGTTGACCAGGGTCTTCGTGGCCATCGCTGCCGGCCAGTAGGCACTGCCGTCGCCCCACCAGCGGCCAACGGGAATGGCCAGCACGGTCGTCACCACGATGCCGATCATCAGGGCCCCGGCGACGCGCCGCTGCACCAGCACGATGGTCAGTGCCAGCCCGATGAGGAAGGTGATGATGATCGGGTTTAACTTGGTGGCATGCACGATCGTGACCGGGTCGCCGATGATGAACTTGGCGTTGACCAGTCCGATCATGCTGATGAACAGGCCGATGCCGCAGGACAGACCGTGGCGCAGGTTGGCCGGAATCGCATCGACGATCAGCGCACGCACGTTGAATGCAGCAAGCACCGCGAAGATCACGCCAGACCAGAACACGCAGCCCAGTGCGGTCTGCCACGGCATGCCACCACCATGCACCATCACGAACGCGAACAAGGCATTCATGCCCATGCCCGGCGCCACCAGCACCGGATTGCGCGCATACAGGCCCATCGCGCAACTCCCCAGGAAGCTGACGAGCACTGTCGCCGTCAGCGCTCCGGCGAAGGGCACGCCGCCTTGGGACAGGATGCCGGGATTGACCACGATGATGTACATCGCCGTCAGGAAGGTGGTGATGCCGGCGATCACTTCCACCCGGGGGCTGGAACCCGCAGCGCGGATGCCGAAATGCCGGTCGAGCAGCGAGGGGCGTGGAGAAGGGGTGTTGGTCACTTCCGTACGTTGCATTGCAGGGACTCCGTCGTTACCAGCTGGCTGGCCGGCGCCTCGCGGCCGGTCTGACGAAGAATAGGCGAGTCGACGCGAACAATCTCTGCGAAAAACCAAAAACTCCCTTTGTAACTCCCGTGAGAAGCCCCTGTGATTCGGCCCCGACAATCCTGGTCACGACGAAGCCTGCCTCTCTCCCCATACCAGCCGTTTGCGTGGGAAGTGCCGCAGAGCTGAAATGGCCGAAAAGAGAGCGCCGAGCTGACGATGCCAAGGGACAGATCCTCGGCTGAAGTGCTCAGTCGGCGAGTGGAGAACTGATGGCGGATTCCGACCCACTGCTGCCGGCCGCCATCGCGTGACCCCTGTTGTGCGTTTCGGAGGACCGCGCCCATTCGCGGGATGAACAGGGTTGGAAGCGGCCGCTGACAGGCGCGGTCAGCTGCCGTGGTACACAAAGATTTGTTTGCGCCTCACAAGATCGGCGTACCGTCAGACACGGCCCTCTACGTATGCAACCAAGATATGGTCCAATTTTGGCCCTGAGACTTTCATCGCCTCGTGATGAAATCGGCAAGGTGTGACGTACCGCGAAGCGCCGCGAGCCTTTACGTCAATGACCAACCCGATATACGCGGCCGCTTTGCACGCCCTCCACGCTGCGTCGATAGGCCATTGCCACACGTGTCGCCGGCACACTTTCGTAGCCAGGAAAGAAAGGGGCGAACCGGTCCATTGATTCGGTCAGTACCGTCGGGCTAACTACGTTGATGCGGATGCCCCGTGGAAGATCGCACGCGGCGGCACGCACAAACCCTTCAATCCCGGCATTCGACGCTGCGGCATTGGTCCCCTGCGCAATCGGGTCATCGACCGCGATGCCGGAGGTCAGCGTGATCGACCCACCGTCATTCAGGTAATGCTGCCCAACCAGCGCGACGCGTACTTGACTTAGTAGCTTGTCCTGCAAGCCTTTGTTGAAGTCGGCTGCTGTCATCTTTTCGATTGGAGCCAGGATTACGTTGCCGGCGGCAGCAATGATGGCGTCAACTTTTCCGATCTGTTTGAACAACCCAACGACGCTCTCATCGCTGGTGATATCAACCAGGTGATCGCCTCGGATGCGACCGACGCGAATGATTTCGTGTTTGCCGCCACGCGCAAGCTCATCCGCCACGGAACGACCGACGTCCCCGCCGGCACCGATCACAACAATCTTCATAAAACGCTCCTTTTCAAATTTAGATTTAGAACGCCACCATTCTTTACCAAACCAAAAAGGCGATAAATATGCTCAAATTTAAAACACTACTAACTCATAGTTAGCAATATGGACAAGCTGCGTAGCATGGAAGCTTTTGTGGCCGTCGTGGATGGAGGTAACTTCACCGAGGCGGCGCAGCGGCTAGAAATATCGGCCGTAATGGTTGGCAAATACGTGCGCCAACTTGAAGAGTGTCTCGGCGCGCGCTTGCTGGAACGTACTACGCGACGCCAGAGCCTGACTGATGCTGGCCGCGTTTTTTACGAAGATGCCAAGCGCGCGCTCGAACATGTGCGTATGGCGGAGACTTCGATCGAACGGTTGCACGCATCGCCATCCGGCAAGTTGCGCGTGAGTGCCCCAACCACCTTTGGCGCGTGTGTCGTCGCTCCTTTGGCTGCGACGTTCCAACAGATGTATCCGCGTGTGCGCGTCGAACTGGAATTGAGCAATCGCAACGTCGACCTCATCGACGAAGGTTTCGATCTGGCTATCCGCATTGGCGAATTGGGCGATACCGATCTGATTGCAAAACCCTTGGCCATGTATCGCATGGTGATCTGTGCGTCGCCGCAGTATCTCGCTCAACACGGGCGCCCGGAGACGCCGCCGGACTTGAGCGTGCATCGCTGTCTGGCTCACACGGTGTGGAATAGCCGTAACGGTTGGAAGTTCGAGGGCTTGGACGCCCAGCACATTTCCATAGAGCCGGCATTCACCTGCAATGATGGAAACGGCCTGCGTATGGCCGCCATCGCAGGCGCAGGATTGCTGCTGCAACCAGAGGTTTTGGTAGCCGGCGATCTGGCAAATGGGACGTTGGTGCGGGTCTTGCAAGACTACTTGCCCGAGCCGCGCCCCATCCACATAGTGTATCGACACGACCGGCGACCACTGCCGAAGCTCACCCGCTTTGTCGCGCATTTGCTAGAACATGCGGTAGAGCGAGAAACGTCCTAGCGCGCTTTTTCCGGCATGTGGCATAACCAGGAAATGGGGCCTCCGCTTCGTGACGGAAGCTCTTCTGGCCAGGACGTTGTCCGAGGCGGTCTCGGCGAGTAAATGACCGCTTGCTGAGTGACGGCTTCGGCCGAAATTTTGCCCAATGCCCACCGCCAAACTCTACCGAGCGATGGTCGCGCGAAAGCTGGATCTCCGTTGGCGCCGAGATCTTCGGCCAAAGAGGCGTCCCGTTCTGGAGAGGCCGAATGGCTGCCTGGCGAGTGAAGCCATTCGTGCGAAGAAGCGCGAGTGGTTCAGGCCGGTCTTCCGCCTGCGAGTGTCGATAGCTTGGCGAGTCCTGTCTGCAATACGGCGGTCACGCCAATGACATAGAACAACGGCAAGTACGTTTTGCTATCTGCGTGTGACGGCGGACGCGCTCTTGTATGCTCATGAAAAATAGCTAATTCAGGGCTTGGGAGTCGCGGCTTCACCAGGCAGTTGATGGCAAGTGGATCCGGCTTGTCGGCTCACGAGAAAGGCGAGGACGCGAGCTACGGCCAATCTTCACGGAAAGGGCGTTCATGAAGGACACGTTCTTGTTTGGACCATTCCACCTGGATCCGGGTGAGCGAACCTTGCGGAAGAATGGCTCCGTCGTGCCTCTGGGAAGCCGCGCCCTGGACATGCTGGTGGCAATGGTCGAGTACGACGGAAAGGTCCTGACACCCGCAGAGTTGATGGCGGTCGCTTGGCCGGGGCTGATCGTTGAAGCCTCCAACGTGCGCGTGCAGATCGCGAAGCTTCGCAACACTTTGGGATGCGGCCGCGACGGCGCGCGCTATATCGCGAATGTTGCAGGGCGGGGGTATTGCTTCGTCGCCCCAATAAGGCGGCTCGAGTCCGTCGAACTTCTCGCGTCAGGCACATCCGGACCTGACGCAGCATCTGAAACGTCGCGCCCGGCGGCCGAGGTACAGGCGCCTCGATCTCTTTCGACTTTCCCGCTGCCTCTGGATGGCGCGATCGGCCGCGAGGAATGCGTCGCAGAGTTGGCGCAGATCGTGACGACGGGGCGCCTGACCACGGTAGTCGGTGCTGCTGGTGCGGGGAAGACGACCCTGGCCGTACTCGTCGCACATGCGATTGGCTCCTTTGAGGGTGCCATGCTCTTCGTGGACCTGAGCATCGTGGACCGCGATGACATGGTGGTGGAGGCGCTCGCCTCCGCGATCGGCTACATGCCGTCGACGGGCGACCTTCTTTCGGGGCTCCTGGAAGTCCTGTCGGCAAGAAGGACGCTGATCGTCCTCGACAACTGCGAGCATGTGATCGCGGCGACAGCGGCCCTCTGCTCGCAGATCGTTCAAGGGACCCGCAACGTGTCCATCCTGAACACCAGCAGGGAAGCCCTGCGGGTGAAGGACGAGTTCGTCTATTTGCTGCCGCCCCTGGCGTCCCCGCCGCATACGGGGCGGCTTACCGCGCAACAGGCAATGGTCTGGCCGGCGATTCAGCTTTTCATGGAGCGCGCCCGGGAAGGAGGCGCCAGAGGCGCCCTGAGTGACGACGATGCCCCGATCGTGGCGGCACTGTGTCACCAACTGGATGGCAACCCACACGCGATCGGGCTGGTTGCCAGTCGGGTGGGCGCTTATGGGATGCAAGGCGTTGCCGACCTGTTCTCAAGTCAGTTTGCGTTGCATTGGCGGGGGCGGCGCGATGACAATCCGCGGCAGCAGACGGTCGAAACCCTGATTGATTGGAGCCACAATCTTCTTCCGGAGCGAGACCGCCAGGTCCTCTACAGGCTCTCGGTCTTTTCCGGCGCATTTCCCCTCGAGGCCGCCGTGGCCGTCACCGCGGACGACGCGGTCGATGCATTCCAGGTGCGCGAGGCTGTCGGTGATCTGGTGGACAAATCGCTGGTCGCCATCAGCGTCGAAAATGGCGAAACGCATATCAGGTTGCTCGAGACCACCCGGGCATACGCCACTGCGCGCCTGGCTAAAGTCCCGGCCGGGCACCGGTTCTCGCGACGACATGCGCTGTACTACGCGGATCAGCTGCGCAAGCTCTCGGAAAGTTCCGTCACGTCGCGGGCTCGAAGCGCGCAGCTTCCCACACTGGAAGTCGGGAACATTCGCACCGCGATCGAGTGGGCGTTCTCGGCTGGGCATGATCCAGCGCTGGCGACAAGGATGTGGTGCATGGCAGCCCCCTTCTTTCTGGAACTGGGTCTGGTCCGGGAGTGCGGGCGGACCTGCGAGCGGACCATCAAAGAGCTGCCGGACCAGTTCAAATCGACGCAATCCGAGCTTCGTCTGCTGGACCTGACGGCCATCACCTACTTCGCTGGAGCGGACTACGACGCGGCGATGAAGCAGGTTCTGGAGCGGGGTCTGGAGTTGTCCCGGCAGCTGGGCGACACCAGGTCGAAGCTCCATTTCCTCGCCGGTCTTCATCTGAGAATGATCACCAACGGCGAGTTTCAGGATTCTTTGATCATCTGTGAGCAGTACTCGTCGTCGGCGGTCACGTCCGGCGGCACGGCTGAGCTCGCCATCGCCGGCTGGATGACGGGCTCATCGAAGCACTACACGGGCGATCTGGTGGGCGCCGACGCGGACTTCGCTGTGAGTGCCCGGCTCGTCGCCCAGCATGAATTGCGTCCGCTCCACTACTTCGAGGTGATGGAGGAGATCATCGCGAGCATCAACACCGCGCGTGTCAAATGGGCGCTGGGCATGCCGACACAAGCATTACAGCTCGCCTCGGACGTCATTCGGGCGGGTCACAGCCTGCCGGGCTCACTCGCCATGCGCGTGACCTTGTGCTTTCACATCCTTCTGAGTCATGGCTTGCACGAGCAGGCGAAGGACTTGATCGAAGATCTCGAGAATCTCTCTATCGACTACAACACGTCGGTGCGACGCCAGGTAATCAATGTGGTGAAGGGCTTCCTCCTGAGCCATCAAGGTCAAAACGAGGCAGCGATTGATCATCTCCAGCAGTGCCTGGCGCTGCTGCCGCCCCCAAAGATGAGCGTCGTTCGGACCGATGCGCTGCAGGCACTGGCGGAGTCCCAGCGATCCAGTGGCAATGCGAAGGGAGCACTGGATTCAATCAACGAGGCGATCGATCTGTCAGAGGACACCCAAGGGAAGTTCAATTTTCCCGACCTGTTGCGAACGAGGGCTGAGGTCCTGATGAGCCTCCCTGAAGTCGCACCGGAAGAGGTCGAGGCGGCACTCTCCGAGGCGGAGAACTGCGCACGAAAACAGGGCGCGCTCATCTGGGAGCTCAGGGTCGCGCTGACCGTGGCACGCGTCCACGCCTCTCAGGGGAAGAAGAAAGAAGCCAGGGAGGCGCTCGAGCGCGTCTATTCCCGATTCACGGAAGGATTCGACACGAGCGATCTCAGAGCCGCCGCGCAGGCACTCCGGTCCATGTGAGCTGCGGCGTTTTTTTGCCTGGCCGCTTCACAAGAATTAGCAACGATTAACTTTCTGCCCATGCGGACGAGTACCACACTCGTACGCATGATGAATATCGTTTTCATACACGGCGCTTGTGCCAACGGCTCTGTCGGGCAGGACACCCACAACGTCCTCCGCGCGCACGGCTGCAAGGCCAGCGTCATGCAGAACCCATTGACGATGACCGCCAATGACGTCGCGGCTATCGATGGGATTCTGGTGGCGCACCACTCCGTGGGCGACCACTCTTTCCCGGGAGGGCCCGAGTGATGCTGCAGACCCAACTCCGTTCCCGCGAGCTCGAATCGATGGCGCCGTTCCGTCGTTCGCCTGATCTCCACGAGCCGCAGGACGCCGCCGTTACCGGCGCAGTGCCCGCCTGGCTGCAGGGCGATCTGCTGCGCACCTGCCCAGCCGTATTCGCACAGGGCACGTGGCAGGCGCGCCACTGGTTCGACGGGCTCGGCCAGATCTATGCCTTTCGCATCGGCGCCTCGACGGTTCGATTCCAGTCGCGCCTGCTCGACAGCGAGGCCGCGCGCGAGATTGCTGCCGGCCGGGCGAAGCGCTCGTCGTTCGGCACGCCGACAGGACGCACGGCCTGGCAGAGGCTGTTGCAGCCGGTGCAACGCAGCACCGACAACACCAACGTCAACATCCTGCAGATTGGCGACGAACTCGTCGCCCTCACCGAAGGGGAGCAACAGTTGCGCATCGACTCGACATCGCTGCGCTCGCTGGGTGTGCGGCCGTATGAGCGCGACGGACTCAATGGCACCTTGATGAGCGCTCACCCGCATCGCGACTTCGCGCGCCAGCAGGTCGCCAATCTGGCGACGACCTTCGGCGCCACAGGCGGTGTCGTCTCGGTCTATGAGCACGATGAGCGAAAAAGCGTGCGCCGGGTCGTCGGATCGTGGCGGACGGACCGCGTGCCCTACATGCATTCCTTTGGTCTCACGCCGACGCACGCAGTGCTGCTCGCGCATCCATTCGTGGTGAGGCCACGCGACATGCTCTGGTCCAACCGCGGCTACATCGACCACTTCGAGTGGCGCCCGCAGGACGGCACCCGGCTGATCCTTGTGAATCGAGCGAACGGGGCGACCACCGAATACGAGGCTGAGGCGATGTTCGTGTTCCACACGGTCAACGCCTTCGAGCGCGGTGGCGAGACGGTGCTCGACGCGCTGGCCTATCCGGACGCCGTGATCATGGAAGACCTGCGTGTCGCCCGCATGGCCGAGCGGCTGCCGGATCTCAGGCCGCGCCTGGTGCGCATCACGATGCGCCACGGTAAAGCCCGCGCCGAAGTGGAGGCGATCGGCGACGCGGGCTTCGAATTCCCATGCATCCACTATCGCCGCTCCAGCGGCAACGACTACCGCTACGCGTGGGGCGCGGCCGATGGCCCGCAGGCCGAAAGTGGCTATGCGTCGTCCATCGTCAAGGTGGACTTGCACAGCGGTGATAGCCGCGCCTTCGGCGATGGGGATCGCATCTACGGCGAGCCCGTGTTCGTCGCCCGGCCGGGCGGCGTCGACGAAGATGACGGCGTACTGCTCACGGTGGGTTGTAGCCAGCGAACACAATCTTCAGCGCTCGCAATCCTGGATGCCAGGACGATGGCATTGCTGGCCACGGCCGAAGTGCCCGCCGCGATCCCGCTGGGCTTCCACGGCTCCTTCATCCGCCGCCCGGAGGTGATGTCATGAAGAACGCAGACGCAATGGCCGCGCGCGGCGCCGGCGCGATGGCGCGGCCCGTTGTGAAGCGGCGCTCCGCGGTCCGGCTCGTGGTGGCTGCGGTGGCGCTGCTTGTCGCGGCTACCTTGGCCTATCTCTGCCTGTGGCCGGTGCCTATCGAGCCGGTGGCCTGGTCCGCGCAAACGCCGCCCGGTTACGTGGGACCGTTCGCGCCGAACACGCGCCTGGCGCAGCTGCAGAAGATCGATATCGGCACCGAATTCGGACCCGAGCACATGGCCTTTGGCCCCGACGGCAAGCTCTACGCCGCGATGACCAGCGGTGCGCTGCTGCGCATGGATGCCGACGGCAAGCAGCGCGAAGTGTTCGCCAGCACCGGCGGGCGGGTTCTGGGCTTCGACTTCGACGCGCAGGGCCGCATGCTGGCCGCCGATGCGATGAAGGGCCTGCTCTCCATCGGCCGCGATGGCAAAGTGGCGTTGCTCGCCGACAGCGTGGGGCCGGGCGACCCGATCCGCTATGCCAATTCGCTAGTCATGGCGCCCGACGGCACGGCCTACTTCACTGATGCATCCGGGCGCTTCGCGCCAGCGGAATGGGGCGGAACGCTGGAGGCCAGCGTGTTCGACATCCTCGAGCAGGCCGCCACCGGCCGCGTGCTGGCGTATGACCCGGTGGCGCGCACCACGCGCGTCGTCGCGAAGGGCTTCTCGTTTGCCAATGGCATAGCACTGTCGGCCGATGGGCGCTCGATCTTCGTCGCCGAGACGGGTCGCTACCGGGTCTGGAAACTCGATGCGGCGGCGCGCGACATCAACGTGCAGAGCGGCACGCCGCAAGCGCGCGTGCTCCTGGACAACCTGCCCGGCTACCCCGACAACCTGATGCGTGGCCGCGAGGGCCGCATCTGGGTGGGCCTCTTCAAGCCGCGCAACCCGGCCGCCGACAGCCTCGCCGAGCGGCCCTTCCTGCGCAAGGTGCTGCTGCGACTGCCGCGCGCATGGCTGCCGCTGGGCAAGCCCTACAGCCACGTCTTCGCGATTGACGAAAGCGGCCACGTCGTCGAGGACCTGCAGGACCCCACTGGCGCTTACCCGGAGACCACCGGCGCCACCGAAACCGCACAGCGTCTCTACATCCACAGCCTGCACGCGCCGGCCATCGGCTGGCTGGCGCGCTGATGCAATTGCCATCACCTTTTTCACCAGCACGAGGAGCCCTGTCATGAAGAACCCAATCTATCTGCTGCGGCTGCTCTTGCTGCTCGGCGCCGCGCTGCTGACGGCAGCCCCTGCTACCGCCCAACAAGCCCAGGAGAAACTCAAAATGAAAAACATCGTCCTCGTTCACGGTGCATGGGCTGATGGCTCGGGCTGGCAGCGCGTGCATGAGCTGCTACGGGCCAAGGGTTACGCCGTCAGCATCGTGCAGAACTCGCTTACCTCACTGGCGGCAGATGTGGCCGCGGTGCAGCGCGTGCTGGCACGGCAGGACGGACCGGCCCTGTTGGTCGGCCACTCCTATGGCGGCGTGGTGATAACCGAGGCCGGCAACGCGCCGAACGTCGCGGGCCTGGTCTACGTGGCAGCGTTCGTGCCCGATGCGGGCGAGTCCGTGGCCTCGCTGCTTGATGGCGGTGCAGCGCCGCCAGTACAACCCTCGGCTGACGGTTACCTGTTCTTCGATGCTTCCATTTTCCCGCAAGCCTTTGCGCAAGACCTGCCGCCGGCGCAAGGCGCTTTCCTCGCCGCAGCGCAGATACCGCCAGCGGCCGCCGCCTTCGAGGCCAAGGTATCGCAGGCCGCCTGGAAGACGCGCCGAAGCTGGTATGTGTTGTCCACCGAGGACCGCATCATCCCGCCGCCCGCGCAGCGCAAGATGGCCGGTCGCGCGAAGGCTTCGATCAAGGAGGTGCGCGCCAGCCACGCCGTCTACATCTCGCAGCCCGATGCGGTGGCCCAGGCCATCGACGACGCAGCACGGGCAGCGGCTCAATGAGCCTGGTGGCGCACTGCAGCCATCAACAACTGACAGCGAAAGTGAGGACATCATGTTGAAGAGTCACAGCCCATACGAGCGGAAGCGTGGCTTCCAAATTCATGCAATCGTGTTCGTGCTGAGCATGTTGCTGCTTCTCGGTATCAACCTCTGGACGGGGGCTCCTTACTGGGTGGCGTACGTTCTACCGGGTTGGGGTATTGGCCTGCTTGCCCATTGGTGGTTTGTCCTGGGGCCTGGCGCTCGTCATGCCATCTGACTCGGCGCATGGCGACGGGCAGCGCGCTGCTGAACAGGCACGTTTCACTACCGTGATCCATCAATCTGCCAGGGAGTTCGCATGAGCATCCGCCAATACCTTCGCCACGGCCCGCTGGGCTTTGGCACTGCGCCGCTGGGCAATATGTTCCGCGCGATTCCGGAAGCAGAAGCACAGGCGACCGTCGACGCCGCGTGGAACGACGGTATCCGCTTCTTCGACACCGCGCCCCTGTACGGCGCTGGCCTGGCTGAGGCCCGCTTGGGTGAGGCGTTAGGTGGCCGCGAGCGTGCCAGCTACGTCCTTGCCACCAAGGTTGGTCGCCTGATCCTCGACGAAATCGAAGATGCGGGAACCCGCGACCTCGGCGAAAAGGGCGATGTGTTCAGGCACGGTCGCCCCAACCGGATCGTGAACGACTACTCCGAAGACGCAACCCTGCGCTCGATCGAAGACAGCCTGAAGCGCCTGAAGACCGACCGCATCGACTTCGTCTGGGTGCACGACGTCGCGCAGGACTTCTAATGGCGACGAGTGGCTCGGGGCGTTCGAGACCGCGCGAAAAGGTGCGTTCAAGGCGCTGGACAGGCTGCGTGATGAAGGCGTGATCCGCGCCTGGGGTCTGGGCGTGAACCGGGTGGAGCCGATTGAACTGCTGCTCGATCTGCAAGGGCCGCGGCCTGACGGCTTCCTGCTTGCAGGCCGCTATACGCTGCTCGACCACGAGCGGGCAATCCAGCGAGTGATGCCGCAGGTGATCGCCAAAGGTCTGGAGATCGTGGTCGGTGGCCCCTACAGCTCGGGTGCGCTGGTCGGCGGGCCCAACTTCGAATACGCCCCCGCCACGCCGGCAATCCTGGCCAAAGTGCGGGACATCAAGGCGATTGCCGATCGCCATGACGTCGCCATGAAGGCGGCCGGGCTGCAATTCTCGCTGGCGCATCCGGCCGTTGCCGCCGTGATTCCCGGAGCCAGTCGGCCCGAGCGTATCGCTGAGGACCGCGCCGCACTGGAAGCCGCCATCCCTGCCGACTTCTGGCGCGAGTTGCGCCAGGCCGGTCTGGTGCATCCGCAAGCGCCGCTGCCGCTCGGCTAGCGCCGCTCCACGACGGCGCAGGCCTATGGACAGCAGTCGGGCGAGCGAGCTTTACCCGCTTTAGCGGCTACTGCAAAACGCAGCCGGACTCCAGCAAGAATGCCGCGGAGTCGGGCCTGGCATCTACCGACGAGGGCAAGATGGGCAAGGCGAGACTTGAAGCGTTCAGCGACGGTGTGATCGCCATCATCATCACCATCATGGTGCTGGAGATGAAGGTGCCTCACGGCGAGTCGTTTGATGCATTGAAGCCGCTGCTTCCGGTCTTCCTGAGCTACGTGCTCAGCTTCGGTTATGTCGGCATCTACTGGAACAACCACCATCATTTGCTACATGCCTGCACGAATGTCACTGGCATGGTTCTATGGGCGAATCTGCACCTCCTCTTCTGGCTGTCCCTTCTCCCCTTCGCAACCGGCTGGATGGGTGAAAACCATTTCGCCGCGACGCCTTCGGCGCTCTATGGCGTGGTCTTGCTCATGGCCGCGTGTGCCTACTGGATTCTTCAGCAAGCCATCATCGCGGTCCAGGGACCTGAATCGAAGCTCAAGGCAGCGCTGGGAATGGACTGGAAGGGCAAGCTCTCGCTGATCCTGTACGTTCTCGCCATCGCGTCTACCTTCTCGGCTCCCCAGCTAGCCCTCATCGCGTATGTGGGCGTAGCACTTCTCTGGCTGGTCCCGGACCGCAGGATCGAGCGCAAGCTTGCACGTGCGGAAGCCTAGGGCGTGTTCCTTTTCCACGTCGGTTGTCAGGACATGTGCGTCTGCTTTCCCGAGTGTTCGGCGCTCGCGTCGAGCAGCCGCCGCAGATCACCTCGGACCGGGCCTGTGCATCGGGGAGTACTGCAACCATCCGCGAGCGAGCAGTGCCTGCGCGCCGATGTCCTTGCGTGCGCCCGCCGGCGACAAACGACAGAAATCGCACTACACGCCGGCCGGTCATGAAATGCAGCTTCACCGTCCGCCCTGCCCGATGACTTGCCGACGGCATGTCGCCGCAAACGACCGCAGTTAGAAACTGTTCACGATCTCTGTAAAACCATCGTCATCCCGGCGAAAGCCGGGATCCAGCTCGCACGCCCGGTACTGGATCCCGGCTTTCGCCGGGATGACGAACTTATTTTCGGCGTTTCAAGAAAATTCCTGCCCTATTTTCACGAGTTTCGAAAGATCGTGAACAGGTTCCTAGATGTAACCCGGTCAGCCAGCGAGCGAACCAAGGGCCACAACGGGTGGAAAGTTGCTGCGCTGCGCCTCCAGCAGACTGCCCCACTACCGCCAGGCCAGCGGTCTGTTTGACCAGTCAGATGCTCGCGAGTGAGTAGCGGTCACAGGAACCATTCAGCATGCGATGAACGCTTCAGGTTCAGGCGTGGCGTATGCCCCGTCTCCTTCATCACAGCGAATTGCAGAAATGCACAGTTTTTTTGTGATTTCGGTATGCCGATAGCAAGGACAGCTTCTATTCTTCGTCTCGCGTACTGGTAAATACCTATATAAGAAATATGAATCCAAGAACGGTCAGAAACGCCTCGTCGGGGCTCCCGGTCAGGACGAGATTTACAGGCCCAAATAAGGAGACAAAAAGTGGAAGCACTTGTAAGTGAGGCGCTGAAAGAGGATCTCCCGGACGCATTACTGAACACTTTCGGGACCGTATTCCACGCCGGCAAGCGTGTCCGGTTTGCGGTTCATGAGAGAGCAGAGTGGATTCCCACCAACAAAGAGGAGCCGCGTTACGTGCTCTGCCACGTGCGGGCGGGTTCCGCGGTGTTCGTCATGGATGGCGTGGCCATTCCGGTCATGGCGCCCGCGACGATCCTCCTGGACGAAACCTTGCGGCCCGAAATTCTCCACGCCCGGGATCTGCGGATCGTCAGCCTGTATTTTCATCCTTCGCTGATCAACAACGCCTTCTCTCTTGAGCAGATCCAGTCACAAGGGGGCCGCGATGCACTCAAGGGCTCAATCCATCAGGATCTGTTCCTGCTCGAACGCTTCTTCGCCAGCAGCGTCGGCGATCGCGTGGCTCAGCTCCCCCCTCATGTGAACGAACGCGTAAGCCAGTCCATTGATCTGGGAGCGGTTGAAATGCGCATCCAGCCCGACAAATACTGGCCGTGTCGCATCCGCTCGTTTCTGATCGAAGCGCTGTTTCAGTTACGCATGCTCGAGCCCATGCCATCGTCAAGCGTCTTCGTGCCTGCAGATGACATGCGGGCCAGTCGCGTTGCCCGGGCCATGAGCTTTCTCCAGGAGCGCTATCACAGCGACTTCACGCTCAGCGAGGTAGCGCGCGTCTGCTGCACGAATCGCACCACGCTGAACAGTGAGTTTCGCGCAGCCACCGGCATGACGGTGCGCGCGTACACCATCTCGCTGCGCATAAAAATGGCCGCTGGCCTGCTACGCGATACAGGGCTGCCTGTAGCCGAAATCATGAGCCGCGTCGGCTACGAGAATCCAAGTCACTTCACACGCGCCTTTCGCCAGACCATCGGCGCTTCGCCGCGCGACTATCGCACGGCCCAGTGCTGGGTGACCAAGCCGTAGGGCGTTTTCATATGCATTCAGCGGCCGCTCGCAAGGAAACGGCCTGACTGACTACGGGTGTGGCACGTCCTTGCCACACCCTTCTTCTGATCCACGACACGCCTTCTAACTGGCGACTCAATCGTGCAAGCACGCGCCTCCGACGCTGCGCATGCAGGGCAGTCACACGCCGCATCACTCCCGCACATACATCCCATACGCATAGTCGCGTAATCATGTTGCGCCGCACTACGCCCGCCACATCGAGCTTCGCGACGTACCCGCACAGCGCCGCAAGCTGATCCCTCAATCATTGCCGATCTGCACACAAGGTTTGCATATCCGGCATGCCCCGCTGCAGGTGACAGCCGTACGCTTCGTGCATGTCCTGTCAGAACAAAATACACCTGACAGAACATCACAAGAACGACGGATGCATGACATGAGCCACACTCAGAAAGCCCATCATATGACTTATACATACAAATCCATGTATCACCGTGCTGCAGCCTTGCTGCTCGTTTTCGCGTGTGGCGCAGTTGAGGCCGCAGCCCTGCACAACGAAGAGGAAATTGCCCTCTGGGGAAATGCAGCCGCCCCCGGATCTGAGGGTCTGAAGCCGCGAACCAAGGCGCCGGCCAATACGACCAACCCGCCGTCATCGGACGTCCTCGACATCATCTCCCCGACGATCACCGCCTTCGTGCCGAAAAATCCAAATGGCACGTCCGTGATCGTCATGCCCGGGGGCGGCTACACGAAACTCGTCTACGGCAAGGAAGGCACCGAGATTGCGCAGTGGTTCAACACACTTGGGATAACGGCATTTGTGCTCAAGTATCGCCTGCCCGGCGAAGGCCATGCCAGACCTGAAGACGTGTCCCTGCAAGACGCCCAGCGTGCGATACGCCTGCTGCGTCTCAACGCGGGCGCATGGGGACTCAATCCGCAGAAGATCGGCGTCACCGGCTTCTCCGCCGGCGGCCACCTCGCCGCGCTATCCAGCACCAGCTTTGAACTGCTGAGCTATGCGCGCAGGGATGCCGCGGATGACCTGAGTGCACGTCCTGATTTTGCAATTCTGGTCTACGGCGTCATGTCGCTCAACGTCGGCTTTCCACCTTCAAAACTGCCACTTCCTGTCCTCACCCACCAGCCGGACAAGCTCGTGAACCCGGAAACGCCCCCCGTTTTCATGGTGGCTGCCAACGACGATAGCCGTGTCGACCCGACGACCGATATGGACTTCTACAACAGTCTGCGCAAAGCCGGTGTCAGCGCCGAACTGCACATCTTCCGCGAAGGCCAGCATGGCTTTGCCATCAGCAAGGCCGTGGGCAAACCGGTCGCGCTCTGGACCCGACTCTGTCAGGACTGGATGACGTCCATCAGCATGCTGTCGCGATGAAGCGGCACGCCGCAGACAGCTGAACTACCCGACCGTCATTACCCATGAACTGCCCGGGATGAATTCCCGGGCTCCCTCTCCGCACCGATCGAGGAGTGAGCTACGCCATGTCTTCCTACATATTCCGACGTCTGCTGTCGGCGATACCGTTCATGTTCATGGTGTCGTTGACGGTGTTCGTTCTCATCCAGTTACCGCCCGGCGATTTCGTCGATAGCTGGGCCGCTGCCAAGTCGGCATCTGGCGAAGTGGTCGATCTGGCTTCCATGGTCGATATGCGTCGTCGCTATGGCCTGGACCAGAACATCATGCTTCAGTATTTCCACTGGATCGTTGGCATCATGCAGGGCGATTTCGGCTACTCCTTCGAGTGGAACAGCCCGGTCTCCGCGCTCATTGGCGAGCGCATGAATCTCACCCTGATCCTGTCGGTCGGGACGCTGTTCCTGACCTGGGGTATCGCGCTGCCGATCGGCATCTACTCCGCCGTGCGCCGCTACTCCATCGGTGACTACTTCTTCACTTTTGTCGGCTTCATCGGCCTGGCCGTCCCGCACTTCCTGATCGCACTGGTCCTCATGTATCTGTCGGTCAAGTACTGGAGCCTGGACGTGACCGGCCTGTTCTCGGCCGAGTTTGCCAATGCCGAATGGTCATGGGGACGCGCACAGGATTTGCTCAGCCATCTGTGGATTCCGATGATCATTCTCGGCCTGAGTTCGACCGCCAGCCTGATCCGCATCATGCGCGCCAACCTGATCGATCAGCTGCACATGCCTTACGTCGTGACGGCACGTGCCAAGGGATTGTCGGAAGTGCGTCTCCTCATGAAGTATCCCGTTCGCGTAGCGCTGAACCCCTTCGTCAGTACGATTGGTTTCATCTTGCCCAATCTCGTTTCGGGCGCGGTGATCACTTCCATCGTGCTGAATCTGCCGACGGCCGGCCCGCTGCTCTACCAGTCGCTGTTGTCGCAGGACATCTATCTGGCAGGCGCTTTCCTGCTGCTGCTCAGCATGATGACGGTGGTCGGTACGCTGATCTCCGACATTCTGCTGGTGATCCTTGACCCACGTATCAGGCTGGAAAAGTGAAAAGAGAGGTTAGCGAATCATGAGCGAATCAACTATCACAGCTGTGGCGCCTGTCCAGGTGAACATGGCGAACCTGCGCGGCGGCATCGAATACGCCTCGCAATGGACATTGATGTGGCTGCGCTTCAAGAAGCACAGGCTTGCACTGGTCAGCATGTACATCGTGCTGGGCCTGTACGTCGTGGCCATCTTCTCGGAGTTCCTTGCACCCTTCAACCCGGAAGAGGCCTTGCGTGCTGACGGTGAATACAAGGCCAAGGCCTACCATCCGCCGCAAGGCATACATCTGTTCCATACGGCACCGGACGGTTCGGTCAGCTTCAGGCCGCATGTCACTGTGCTGAAGGAGCAGGTCGATCCCGAGACACTGAAAAAAACCTACATCCGCGATGCGGACCGCAAGATCGACGTGTCCTTTTTCGTGCGCGGCTTCGAGTACAACTTCATGGGCCTGTTCAAGACCAACCTTCACTTCTTCGGCCCGAAGAAACACGGTGAAGTGTTCTACCTGTTCGGCTCGGATCGCAATGGCCGCGACATGTTCAGCCGCGTCATTTACGGAGGCCGCTTCACCCTGTCCCTCGGTTTGATCGGCGTGGTCTTGTCGGTGATTCTCGGCTTGATTCTTGGCGGGATGGCGGGCTATTACGGCGGCAAGATCGACTGGTTCATCCAGCGCCTGACGGAATTCATTGTCTCGCTGCCGACAGTCCCGATCTGGCTGGCGATGGCCGCTGCGCTGCCCAAGGACTGGCCGACGCACTACCAGTACATGGCGGTGACGGTGATCATCTCGCTGATCGGCTGGACCTCCCTCGCGCGTGTCGTGCGCGGGCGTCTTCTCGCCATGCGGGGCGAAGTGTTCGTGGTGGCGGCTCAGCTCGATGGCTGCAGTGAGGCGCGTGTCATCTTCCGCCACATGCTGCCTTCGATGGCCTCACACATCATCGCGGCGGTGACCCTTTCGATTCCCCTCATGGTGCTGGCGGAAACGTCTTTGTCATTTCTCGGCCTCGGTCTGCAGCCGCCTGCAATCAGCTGGGGTGTGCTGCTCAGGGAAGCACAGAACATCCGCTCGATTGCAGCGGCCCCCTGGTTGTTCGTGCCGGGCCTCGCGGTGGTGGTCGCCGTGCTGGCCTTGAACTTCATGGGCGATGGTCTGCGCGACGCCGCTGACCCGTACTCACACTGACGGTTGAAGAGACATGGTTGATAACGTGAAAACCCCCTCCAGCGACATCATTCTTGACGTGCGCCACCTTAAGACCTACTTCGGTACGGGCGAGAAGGCCGTGCGCGCGGTCGATGACGTCAGCTTCCAGATGCAACGCGGCAAGACCCTGTGCATCGTCGGCGAATCGGGCTCGGGCAAGACCGTGGCCGCCCGCTCCATCCTGCAGATCGTCGATCCGCCCGGCCGCATCATGGGCGGGCAGATGGTCTACAACGCCACCGGCGAGGCCGGTGGTGCCGTGGTCGATCTGGCCCAGCTGCACCCGCGTGGCAAGGAAATCCGTGGCATCCGTGGCCAC
>DATIDV010000045.1:0-10693 GCA_035456105.1 Rhodocyclaceae bacterium
GGTGCTCAAAGCATAGAAACCACAAGGACAAACACATGAAGGTCTACTACGACAAGGATGCGGATCTTTCCCTGGTGAAGGGGAAGAAGGTGACGATCGTCGGGTTCGGCTCGCAGGGCCACGCGCACGCGCAGAACCTCAAGGATTCCGGCGTGAAGGTCACGGTGGGGCTGCGCAAGGGCGGCGCCTCGTGGGAGAAGGCGCAGAAGGCGAAGATCGCGGTCAAGGAAGTGGGCGACGCGGTGAAGGGCGCGGACATCGTGATGATCCTGCTCCCCGACGAGAACCACGCGGCGGTCTATCGCGAGTCGATCGAGCCGAATATCAAGAAGGGCGCCGTGCTCGCGTTCGCGCACGGCTTCAACATCCACTTCCGCCAGATCGTGCCGCGCGCCGACCTCGACGTGATCATGATCGCGCCTAAGGCTCCAGGCCACACTGTACGTTCCGAATTCGTGAAAGGCGGCGGTATCCCTGACCTGATCGCGATCTACCAGGACGCATCCGGCAACGCTAAAAACGTTGCGCTGTCCTACGCTGCCGGCGTGGGTGGCGGTCGTACCGGCATCATCGAAACCACCTTCAAGGACGAGACTGAAACTGACCTGTTCGGCGAACAAGCCGTTCTGTGCGGCGGTACCGTTGAGCTGGTAAAAGCCGGTTTCGAAACCCTGGTTGAAGCTGGCTATGCGCCAGAAATGGCTTACTTCGAGTGCCTGCATGAACTGAAGCTGATCGTTGACCTCATGTACGAAGGCGGTATCGCCAACATGAACTACTCGATCTCGAACAACGCTGAATACGGCGAGTATGTGACTGGTCCTGAAGTCATCAACGAGCAATCCCGCGAAGCGATGCGCAATGCCCTGAAGCGCATCCAGACTGGCGAATACGCCAAGATGTTTATCCAGGAAGGCAAGACCAACTACCCGTCGATGACAGCACGTCGTCGCCTGAATGCTGTGCATCCGATTGAAACGGTCGGCAGCCAGCTGCGCGGCATGATGCCTTGGATCGCCAAGAACAAGCTGGTCGACCAATCGAAGAACTGATGATGTCGTAACGTAAAAATGGCGGGGGCATTGCTTGCACCCGCCATTTTTTTTGCACTGTCGTTTGTTGTGTTTTTGTACTGCCGGATCTGATGAGGAGCCAATGATGTCGAACGAGACAAGCGCGCGTCCGGAACGTCGCCGCCGCGGCATTTACATCCTGCCCAATCTGTTCACCTCGGCAGCGCTGTTCGGCGGTTTCTACGCCATCGTGCAGGCCATGAATGGCCGCTTCGAGCATGCAGCTGTAGCCGTTTTCATTTCCATGGTGCTCGATGCACTGGATGGCCGTGTCGCGCGCATGACCAATACGCAGAGCGCGTTCGGCGCCGAGTATGACTCGCTGTCCGACATGGTGTCCTTCGGCGCCGCGCCCTCGCTGGTGATCTACGAGTGGGCCATGCGTGATCTCGGCAAACTTGGCTGGATCGCAGCGTTCATCTACTGCGTCTGCGCAGCGCTGCGCCTGGCGCGCTTCAATACCAATATCGACGTGATCGATAAGCGCTTTTTTCAGGGCTTGCCCAGCCCGGCAGCGGCCGCGCTGGTGACTGGCTTTGTCTGGGTCATGATCGACAACGGTGTCGGTGGCGAAGACTATTTCCTTGGTCTGCCGGTGCCATATCTGGCGTGTGCAATTACCGCCTTTGCCGGTATCAGCATGGTCAGCAGCGTCTTCTTCTATAGTGGAAAAGACTTTAATTTGCGGCGCAGCGTACCTTTCGCAGCGGCCATCGCGCTGATCGTAATCTTGCTGTTCGTATCTTCGTATCCGCCGGGCGTGCTGTTCGGCGTATTCGTTTGCTACGCATTGTCGGGTTATGTCATGACGCTGGTGCGCCGCCTGCGCAAGCGCAGCGCCCGCGCGAACCAACACTGAACCAGCCAAGTAGTCTGCTGAGGAGCCCGCCATGAAAGATCGACTCGTCATATTCGATACCACCCTGCGCGACGGTGAGCAAAGTCCCGGCGCGGCCATGACGCGCGAAGAGAAAGTGCGCATTGCGCGCCAGCTTGAGAAAATGCGTGTGGATGTTATCGAGGCCGGTTTTGCTGCAGCCTCCAACGGTGATTTTGAAGCCGTGCGTGCCGTTGCCGAAGCCGTGCGCGAGTCCACCGTGTGTTCGCTGGCACGTGCCAACGAGAACGATGTGCGCCGTGCGGGTGAGTCGATCAAGCCAGCCGCGCGCGGCCGCATCCACACCTTCATCGCGACCAGCAACATCCACATGGAAAAGAAGCTGCGCATGACGCCCGATCAGGTCGTTGCGCAAGCGGTCAAGGCTATCGGCTGGGCGTCGGAATATACGGACGACATCGAGTTCTCGGCTGAGGATGCCGGGCGTTCGGATGTCGACTTCCTCTGCCGTATTTTCGACGAGGTCATCCGCGCTGGCGCCAAGACGATCAATGTGCCGGATACGGTTGGCTACAACGTACCCGAACAGTTCTCGCGACTTATCTCGACGCTGATCGAGCGCGTGCCGAACAGCGACAAGGTTGTGTGGTCGGTGCATTGTCACAACGATCTGGGGCTTGCCGTAGCTAATTCATTGGCGGCAGTCGTTGCTGGCGCGCGTCAGGTCGAGTGCACGGTGAACGGGCTCGGCGAGCGCGCGGGTAATGCCTCGATGGAGGAGGTGGTGATGGCCGTGCGCACGCGTGCCGACATCTTCCCGGTGACGACGAATATCGATGCCACGCAGATCGTGCCGGCGTCGAAACTCGTGTCGCAGATCACCGGCTACGCGGTGCAGCCGAACAAGGCCATCGTCGGCGCCAATGCCTTCGCGCACGAATCCGGCATCCATCAGGACGGCGTGCTCAAGCATCGCGAGACCTACGAGATCATGCGTGCCGAGGACGTGGGCTGGAGTGCCAATCGCCTTACATTGGGCAAGCTGTCCGGCCGCAATGCATTCCGCTCGCGCCTGCAGGACATCGGCATTACCGTCGAGTCCGAAGAGCAACTCAATATCGCGTTCGCGCGCTTCAAGGAGCTGGCCGACAAGAAGCAGGAAATCTTCGATGAAGACCTGCATGCCTTGATGTCAGACGAAGGCGTAACGCCCGAGCGTGAGTTCTACAAGCTGGTGGCGTCTAGCGTGCGCTCCGAGACCGGCGAGACGCCACATGCGGGCATCACTCTGTCAGTGGATGGTGCAGAGCGCAAGGCGCAGGCGAATGGCTCCGGTCCGGTCGACGCCATCTTCAAGGCGATCGAGGACATCGTGAGCAGCAAGAGTGAATTGCTACTGTACTCGGTCAATGCCATCACATCCGGTACTGACGCACAGGGTGAGGTCACCGTACGTCTGGCACGCGATGAGCGCGTAGCGAACGGCCAAGGCGCGGATACCGACATCATCGTCGCTTCGGCCAAGGCTTACATCAATGCGCTCAACAAGCTGCACGCCAATACTGTGCGTGTCGACCCGCAGGGCGAGGATGTCTGAGACTGAGCGCGCTGTAGTGCGCTCGCGTGGCAATGCCGAGCATTACACGTGGGGCGAGGGCTGTGACGGCTGGCATTTGCTTAAGAGCGATGCCTTGTCGGTCATTGAGGAACGCGTGCCACCGGGCAAGAGCGAGTCGCGTCATTTTCACAGCCACGCTCAGCAGTGTTTCTATGTTGTCGCGGGCGAGGCTGTAATTGAACTGGCCGGACAGGAATTCGTGTTGTGCGCGGGTGAGAGTCTTGTCGTGCCAGCGCTGGCTCCGCATCAGTTCTTCAATCGTTCGGTGAGTGATGTGCGTTTTCTCGTGATCTCGCAGCCTGCAATGCGCGGTGATCGTCAGGCAGCCTGACGTGATGTTTCTGTCATGCGTGCATAGACGGCGCAGGCGATGAACAGTGCGACGGTCAGTACGGTTTCACTCCAGCCAACCATACTGGCCGCGCCGCTGCTGGAAGTGGCGCTGACGATGCCTTCAGTGAAGTAGATCCAGACCAGCAGGCTCATCCATTGAAAGGTGTAGCGTCTGCCACTGAAGAAGCCCGGCAGCGCGGCGGCGAGCGGTACGACCTTGAGGGCCAGCCATGAGGCGCCGGGGCGCATCGGCACCAAGTGCAGCTCCCATGCCAGACCAAGCGCAACGAGGCCAAGCAGGCAGACTATGCCAATGGTTTTCGCCACGCGAGCTCGTTGTGCGCATTGCAGGGCGAATTCTGGTGTGGCAAGAGCTGAAATCTTTGCGCGCTTCATTTGTGATTAAATCAGTTGAGTAGCAGTAGTACTGCCGAACAAGGCGGCCATTATAGGCGCGCTACTCCTAGGAGCTTTACGATGATTCCTGTGCCCTCGCACATGCGTGACCATTTGCTTGGCTTCCAAGAGTTCTGGCTGCGCATGCGTGCGAAGTCGGCGGATGCCCGCATTGCGCAAACGGCAGGCAGCCTGACCTTCACGACGTTGTTGTCGCTGGTGCCCTTGCTGACGGTGACGCTGACCCTGATGTCGAAATTCACGCAATTCGCTAGCCTTGGTACGGGCCTGCGCAGTTTCCTGCTGGAAAATCTCTTGCCTGATCGCGCCGGCAAGGTCATTACGACCTATGTACTGCAGTTCAGCCAGAAGGCTTCCAGCCTTACGGTGGTAGGCACCGGCATGCTGCTGGTGACGGCCGTGATGCTGCTACAGACGATAGATCGCACGCTCAACAGCATCTGGGCCATTCGCCACCCGCGACCATTGTGGGTGCGGTTGCCGACCTACTGGGGGGTGCTTACGCTTGGCCCCTTCGTGCTGGCCGCCTGCATCGCGTTCATGACCATGCTGGTCAAGACTTCCCTTGGGCTCGTGCATGAACCTGCCTGGGTGAGTTCTTTTGTGAACACGCTGATGCCGGCCCTGCTGATCTGCGGGCTGTTCACCTACTTGTTCCACAAGGTGCCTAACCGCCCGATGGAGTTGCGTCACAGCATCGTTGGTGGCGTGGTGGCTGCGCTGGGCGTGATGTTCGTACAGCGCCTGTTCGGACTCTATCTTTCAAAACTGCCGAATTTCACGCTGATTTACGGCACCTTCTCAGTCGTGCCGATCTTCCTTGTGTGGCTCTATTTCACCTGGATTGCCGTGCTTGTGGGAGCTGTGGTTGCTGCCGTGCTGCCGGACTTTCAGTCGCGCCACAAACTTCTTCCGGAGACGCCGTCCGGTCGCATTCATGCGGCATTGCGTCTGGTTGTGGCACTTGCTGACGCACAGAAAGTCGGCGTGGCGCAGTCCCTGGCCGTACTGGCCGAGAAAAGCGGCCAGAGTCGCGTCGGTGCAGAGCAAATGCTTGATGACATGGTGCGGGCCGGATGGTCGGTGCGCACTGAAAGCGGCGATTGGGTCTTGAGCAAATCAGCGCATGCCTTGAGTCTCGGTGACGTCATGGCATGGCTTGCGCTGGGAGGGGGGCCGGAACCTGATGTTGGCGTCGAGGAGCAGCGGGTTGTGAGCGCGGCTCTGGCGCGATTTCGTGGCGCTCTGGATACGTCGGTGGCGTCACTTGTCGATGAAGCAAGCAGCCCCGGCCGATGACGATAGGCTGCGCACTTACAGAGGGTAGGGGTCGATCTCGAACTGGAATAGTTCGACATTGGCAGTCTGCATGTCGAGACTGAGCAGGCGGCCCTGTGCGACATAGAGTCGATCAATATCCGACACCAGCGAGAAACGCCGCGAGGTATAGGTGCCTGCGGGTGCCAGCACGGCTTGGTGCTGACGTAGCGCAGGCAGCACGGGCAGTACGAGTGCATCGACCATGGCTACCGAGCGATCGTTGTTGAGGCGGAAACCGACTTGAACTGGTACGGCGCCTTTTGACACGATCTGCAGTCCCATCTCGATCTGTCCTGTCCCGCCGCTGCGCAACCAACGTACGACGCAGATGCTCCAGGCTTCCCTGGGCTCGCGCCTAAGAGCGATCGCCATCCCCGCATTGAGCCCGGAACCGGCACCCTTGATTTGCATGATGGCGTAGCCACCAGGGCTTTCGTTGGTGACGTCCCATTCTGTTATCAATTCACTGGCACTGGTCTCGTCGCCGCGCAGCATGCGCCAAATCGCGGGCAGCCCGACGCAGGCTTCAATCGAATATTGCTGACGTCGCCGCGGATGTTCGCGCTTGGGTGGCGCATGCCAGTGTGAGCGCATGCGGCCGAGCAGGGCTGCTGGCACGACGCCGGGAAACAGCTCGCTGGGTTCTAGGTCGGGGCCGCCGCGACCGCCTTCGTGACGTGCCAGCAATTCTGCTGCTCGCCGCGCCAGCGCCGTCGTGGTGAAGAAAATAAAATGCGTTTTGAGTTGCTCGGGCGGCATCTGGCGATTGCAGGCCAGCGGTTCTGCGGTGCCAGAAGGGTCGATCCAGTGCCACGCGCCTTCGAGTGACGGTGGGCGATCCTCCTGCACATGTAGTTGCCCACAAATGCGACTGACATACTCGGCCGCCCAGTCCAGTTCGCCGGGGGACATTGTGCGTGGATCAAGCGCCGCAAGGCCGAGCAAACGCTTGTACGTAAACAGCGCTGTTTCGGCGGGACTGCCCGCCGCCTGTGTGGCGCCAGCTTCTGCGCGCGACAGGTAATAGAGGCGATTTGCTGTTTGCCACAGCGAAGCGTCGGGCTCGTGGCCAGACTGACAGACGATCACGAACTGCTCGCACAGCAAGCGCAGCGCGCGTGCCGAAGCGGTTTCGTTGAGGCGACGTTGGGTGCGGATGGCGCCCGAGCCGGCATTGGTCAGCACGCGCTCAAAACCCTGCGCGATGCGTAGCAGGCTTTGCGTTACCAAGGCCGCGCTGGAAAGCCACTCCGAGGCGAGCGGCAACTCCATGCTGCGCAGCGTACGGCGAAACTCGCCACTCAGCTGCAAGGCGCGGCTGTAGAACAGCTCGATGCAACGATGAAACTGGGCGTGGCTAATGCCGTGCGGTGCGTGCAATGCGTCCACGCGAGCTGCCAGTGCCTGCGCTTCCGCATGAAGATCACGGGAGGCGGGCGAAATCAGCCAATCAATGATCGGCGCTGTGATTTCGCTGCGGGAGAGAGCACCAACGGACATTTTTCGGGACGCTGTGAATGGTGGTGGTCGGACAGGAGAGGCGTATTGTAGGGCAGCAGGGCGCGCCTGCCGAGGCTAGTCATCATCATTTGCCCGACAGACAGGCTTTTGCCATCAGGTTCCGCCAGAGCCTTCGGGGGCCTGGTTGCGGCCAGCACAGTTGGCCCTTGAGTAAACAGCAGTTTTCGCATAGCATGCTGGGTTTTTCCGATTCCGTTACTTGGGTTGCCGCTTTGGTTGCCGCCAAGGCATCGGAATTCTCCACTGAAGGATATCAACATGGTTGTGATCCGCCTTGCACGCGGCGGCGCCAAGAAGCGCCCGTTTTTCAATATCGTTGCCACTGACTCGCGTAACCGCCGTGACGGCCGTTTCATCGAGCGCGTTGGCTTTTACAATCCCGTTGCTTCCGGCGCTGAAAAGCTGCTGGCGATCAACGCGGAACGTCTGGCTTACTGGCAACAGAATGGCGCACAACTGTCCCCGACTGTCGAACGTCTGGTCAAGCAAAACGCCAAGGCTGCAGCCTGAGCAATTTGTCTCTGAGGTTTGAGCCGTGATCGTTCTGGGTCGCATCGTTGCTCCCCATGGCGTCCGCGGCGGCGTGAAGATTCATCCCTTCGGGGACGATCCTCACTCTTGGAGCAAGATGCTTTACTGGTGGCTGGGACGCAATCCCGACTCCACCAATGAAGCGGACTGGAAAGCCTACAAGCTGGAAAGTCTGAAGGACCAGGGCAAAAATCTGGTCGCGAGCTTTGATGAGGTGTCGGATCGCAACGGCGCGGAAGCGCTGGATGGTCTGTTCATCGCAGCACCGCGCGAGTACATGCCCAAGCCGGGTCTTGACGAGTACTACTGGACGGATCTTATTGGTCTCACGGTAATCAATACCGCCGATGCACATCTGGGCGTCGTGCAGGGATTGATTGAAACCGGTGCTCATCACGTCTTGCAGCTTGCAGATGGCGAAGGTGACGCGAAAGTGGTGCGCTTGATTCCGTTTGTGGGCGCATTCATCAAGACGGTCGACCTGAAGAGTCGCGAGATTCGCGTCGAGTGGGAAGCCGACTGGTGAGCGCTGGAGTAATAAAGCGCCGCTTTGACGTTGTCACGATTTTTCCGGAAATGTTCGCAGCTTTGCGTGAGCACGGAGTTTCGCGACGAGCGCATGAGCGTTCTTTGTGGTCGCTGCAGTGCTGGAATCCGCGGGATTTCACGTCGGACGTACATCGTACGGTGGATGACCGGCCTTATGGCGGCGGTCCCGGAATGCTGATGTTGCCCGGTCCGCTGGAGCAGTCGATTGCTTCCGCGAACGCTGCGCAAGTAGCTGAGCAGGGCAAGGCAGGGCGCGTGATTTACCTGTCGCCGCAAGGCGCACAGCTGACGCACGAAACCGTGCTGAGGCTGGCAGGTTTGGAGTCGATAACGTTGTTGTGCGGACGTTATGAAGGTGTTGACCAGCGACTGATCGATCGCTGTGTTGATGAAGAAATATCGATCGGAGATTTTGTGGTGTCCGGCGGCGAGCTGCCTGCCATGTTGTTGATGGATGCAGTCATCCGGCAACTGCCTGGCGCGCTTGGCGATGCGGACTCTGCAGTTGAAGACTCTTTCGTATCGGGCTTGCTGGACTACCCGCATTACACGCGACCAGAGGTCTTTGATGAAGAAAAGGTGCCCGCAGTGTTGTTATCGGGTAACCATGCGGAAATCAGGCGGTGGCGACTCAAGCAGTCGCTGGGCCGAACTTGGCAAAGGCGCCCAGACCTGTTGCAGGGCAGAGCGTTGAGCCGCGAAGAGATGTTACTGCTTGAAGAATTCAAGCGGGAGCAGGAAACGAATCCATAAAGGATCCGTGGATGACAAAGACATGCATCAGGTGGCGACCTGCTCTGCATGCGAGGCTTGAACCAACAAGCCATAACTTTTATTGAATGGAGTTACGCGATGAATCTGATTCAACAACTTGAGCAAGAAGAAATTGCTCGCTTGGGCAAAACCATCCCCGAATTCGCGCCTGGCGACACTGTCGTCGTGCAAGTGAAGGTCAAGGAAGGTACGCGCGAGCGTCTGCAGGCTTACGAAGGCGTGGTGATTTCTAAACGCAATCGTGGTCTGAATTCCAACTTCATCGTCCGCAAGATTTCTTCGGGCGAAGGCGTGGAGCGTACGTTCCAAACCTACTCTCCACTGGTTGCCAGCATCGAGCTGAAGCGTCGCGGCGATGTTCGTCGCGCCAAGCTGTACTACCTGCGCGACCGCTCCGGCAAGTCGGCACGTATCAAGGAAAAGCTTACCCGCCGCGCCTGATTTATCGGCGCAGCAAACAGAACGCCCCGCTCGCGGGGCGTTTTGCATTGCACCTGGGGCTCGGCATTGAATTGTGCCAGAGCGCCCCAAGCTGCTTCACATTGACGCTTGTCGACATCGGTTCGATAATGCAAGAACTTGGTTGCACTGCACTATTTGCCGTTCAGCCTGCCGTAACCATTCAGATTCAAGGAGTGCCGATCATGAACGCCGTGACCGAAATGCCAGATCCCTTTGTCTTTACCGACAACGCCGCAAACAAGGTCAAGGAACTGATCGAGGAAGAGGGTAATCCCGAGCTCAAACTGCGCGTATTTGTTTCCGGCGGCGGCTGCTCCGGCTTCCAGTACGGCTTCACCTTTGATGAAGAGATGAACGAAGACGACACCACGCTCAACAAGAATGGTGTGACCTTGTTGATCGACGCAATGAGCTATCAGTATCTGGTAGGCGCTGAAATCGACTACAGCGATGGCCTTGAGGGCTCGCAGTTTGTCATCCGTAATCCGAATGCCTCGACCACTTGCGGTTGCGGGTCATCGTTCTCGGTTTGATTGACCTGAATGAAATGGAAAAGGGCGCCTGCGTGGCGCCCTTTTTTTATTGCTTGACCCGTCCTGACTGAAGTTGACACTGAGCCGTCCTGAATGAAGTTGACACCTTTTCACTTGAAGAAAAGGGGGAGTCATATGGAATGGGACAAGAAGCGGACACAACGGGACTACGCGCTGGCTTTTAAGCTGGCGGTGGTCGATGAGGTAGAAAAGGCGAACTGACCTACAAAGAGGCACAGGATCGCTACGGCATCCAGGGGCGCTCGACCGTGCAGGTGTGGCTGCGCAAGCATGGCCATGCCGATTGGGGTGGTCGAGAGGCGCGCGGTGTGCGACGCTCCGCCCCCATGAAGAAACCTACCTTGGCGCTGATATGATTGCTACCCGCCGCGCCAAACGGGAGAGGCGCGTTGCTGTTGTCATGCTGAGTAATGGGCCAAAAACGGCACATGCAAAAAATGTGACAAAACTCTTGACGTCCTGCTGCAAGCTGCCATAATTCTGCCTCTTCGCTGCGGTTGAAGCGGGGCGCTGAAGCAGGTTTTGAAGGTGCTCAGTAGGGGGCTTTCAGGTTTGTGTCGGTGTGTTGCAGATCCATGTTTCGTGCGGGTTTGCGCTGAATTAAGAGGTCGAGTGATTCGCAAAAAATTAGTTTTGCAAATTGCTTGACTGGCTGAAAAGGGTGTGTAGAATGCGCCCCTCTCGCAGCGAAACGAACGCAGTT
>DATIDV010000046.1:0-53367 GCA_035456105.1 Rhodocyclaceae bacterium
GTTGGGCGTTGAATGCCTCGCACTATGCCGTTGATAGTGAGTCTTCGAATGCCGGAACTACGAACAGCTATTCCGGCTCCTTGCTCTATGGGCTGACGTCGGCGTTGCTGGCGAGTTTGTCAGGTGGGCAGGAGTTTGAGAATTTTCAGACCGGCCAGCGTCGGCATTCCTGGAACTGGGGCGCTGGCTTGCGTTGGCAGCCCGACGAGCGCACAACTATTTCGGCTCAGACGAGCAAGCGCTTTTTTGGGCGCGGATTCAATTACCTGCTGTCCGAGCGATTTGAGCGCTCGGCACTGCAGTGGAGCTATTCGCGAGAACTGAGCACGTCGTCGAGCGCGGCGTCCTTGGGTCAGGTCAATACGCTGACTAATAGCAGCTTGTCACGTTACGCAGCAGAGTACAACGCAGAATCCGCTGCGCTTGAAAGCTCTATTCCGGACAGGGTTCAACGTGATCGGGTTGTCAAGGAGCATTTAGCTGCGCGTGGTATTTCCGTTTTCGATCTGCAGCAGCTGGATTATCTGTCGGGTCAGGCCTCCATCAACCGTAACATGCGTCTGGCATGGGTATTGAATGGTGTTCGCAATTCACTGACGGTGTCTGGGCACAAGTCTGATCGGCAGGCAGTGTCCCAGCAGCAAATCATGCAGATACAGAGTGATGACCTGACGACGCACCAGAGCGTGAAGGAGCATGGCTGGGATGCTGTGTGGAGGCATTCGCTCACTTCTCTGACAACCTTGGGCGTGCGTTATGCCCTCACGGATGCGAGTGGCGTGGCAGTCAACGGTCAGCTCGATGCTTCGCGTACCAACAACGTTGGTGTGAATGTCGATACGAGTCTCGCGCCCTTTACGACTGGCGGCGTTAACTTCAATTATTCCCGATCGACCGGCACGGTTGAATACCGCGAAAACTCGATTGCCGTGTACCTCAATCATCGTTTCTAAGGCCCGCCATGTACGAATCCTTCTACGGCCTGACCGGACGGCCTTTCCAGTTGAATCCCGATCCGAGTTTTTACTACGGTAGCCGCGGTCATCGGCGCGCGATGGCCTACCTGGAATACGGCTTGCACCAGAGCGAGGGCTTCATTGTCATTACGGGGGAGGTTGGTGCAGGTAAGACCACGATGGTGCGTAGTCTGTTGCAGAAGCTGGAGCAGACCAAGGTTGTAGCGGCGCATCTGGTCAGTACTCAGATCGATGCGGATGACATTCTCCGTTTGGTTGCGGCGTCCTTCGGCATTCCGGCCAAGGGCGTCGACAAGTCCGATCTGTTGCTGGCGCTGGAGGCCTTCCTGGTTTCCGTGACTGCCTCAGGCAAGCGCGCCTTGCTTATAGTCGATGAGGCGCAGAACCTGACACCTCGCGCTGTGGAAGAGCTGCGGATGCTTTCCAATTTCCAGCTTGAAGATCATGCCTTGCTGCAGAGTTTTCTCGTTGGCCAGCCCGAGTTTCGTGACACCATGCAGAGTCAGCATATGTCACAGCTGCGGCAGCGGGTCATCGCAACATATCACCTGGGTCCGATGGATACGGACGAAACTCGGGCTTACATCGAGCATCGCCTGAAGCATGTCGGCTGGAAGGGAAACCCGCGCTTCGAGCCGTCTGCGTTTGCCGCCATCCATGCCTTTACCGGCGGTGTGCCGCGCAAGATAAACACGCTGTGCGACCGCTTGTTGCTGGCGAGTTTTCTCACCGAGAGTCATGTCGTTGCGGAAGGCAACGTGGATGATGTGGTCAATGAGATTCGCGAGGAAACAGCGCAGTCGTCATCGAGATATGCGGATGTGGTGGGCGATGTGACGCGAGACGAATTCATGTCTGCGCTTTCGGGGATTTCGACGGCAGCTGCAGGTGGCCTGATGGGGAATCCTGATTTGCTGCGCCAGTTGGCCGATGCGGCAGCGGGTTTCCAGGCATCACGCCTGGAAGAGCGGATTTCGCGTCTGGAAAATACCTTTGCGGCGATGCTTGCATTGCTACAGCAAAACGGCGTTGCGGTGCCTGTGCCGCCGAGCTCGGCCAAGGTTTCGCCGTTGAATCCGGATAAGCGTGCGGCGAAAGGCTCGTAGCCTGCGCCATGCAATGCTCCGACAAAGTTAGCAAGAGGACGCAATGATCAACGCTTTGACAGTCGACGTGGAAGACTATTTTCAGGTTTCCGCGCTGGCACCGCATTTTCCGCGTTCTGGCTGGGATGCCGTGCCTTGCCGTGTCGAGCAGAACGTTGATCGCATATTGGCGACGCTGCACGAGTACGGTGCGAAGGCGACTTTTTTTACTTTGGGCTGGCTCGCCGAACGCTATCCGAAGCTGGTGCGCCTGATTGTCATGGAAGGGCATGAGCTGGCGAGTCATGGTTACGGTCATGAGCGTGCCACGGATCAGACGCGGGGTGCTTTTATCGCCGACATTCAGCTGGCCAAGGCCGTGCTGGAAGATATTGGTGGCGTTGAAGTGCGTGGCTATCGCGCGCCGAGTTTTTCATTCAGTGACAAGAATCCCTGGGCGCACGACTGTCTGCGTGAAATCGGCTACGTCTACAGCTCCAGCGTGTATCCGGTGGTGCACGATCACTATGGCATGCCGGACTCGCCGCGCTTTCCCTACCTGCACGACAGCGGCATTGTCGAGATTCCTGTGACGACGGCGCGCGTGCTGGGACGTAACTGGCCTGCTGGCGGGGGGGGCTATTTCCGTTTCCTGCCATATGGAGCATCACGCTGGATGATCCAGCGCGTTAACACGGCGGATGGCAAACCGGCGATTTTCTATTTCCATCCTTGGGAGATTGATCCCGAGCAGCCGCGCATCGAGGCTGCGTCAGCGAAAACGCGTTTTCGTCATTACGTGAATCTGGAAAAGACTGAGTCTCGGCTGAAGAACTTGCTGGGCGACTTCCAGTGGGGGCGCATTGACGAGATATTTCTCGACGAGCAATTCAAGCTCGCCGCTATCTGAAGCGCTCACCTGTTTTTTGTCTGTCTCGATTTCCAGGCCATCCCCAAACTCTCATGTCAAAGTTATCGCCAAACGGGCTGCAAGTCTGCATCCTGCAAGACAGTGATCGCCCGCGTTGGGATGCGTTTGTCCGCGCCTGCCCACAGGCCAGTTTCTTTCATCTGTCAGCCTGGCGAGACCTGATCAGCAAGGTGTGGCGCCACAAGTGCTATTTCGTCTACGCGCAACGCGGTGGCGAGATTCTTGCCGTGCTGCCGCTAGCCGAAATCAAGAGCCGTTTGTTCGGTCATTCGCTCGCTTCGCTGCCGTTTGCCGTTTATGGCGGCATAGCCGGTGAGGACGCCGGGGCACGCGCCGCGCTGGAGAAGTATGCAGACGAGCTGGCGCGCAAGCTGGGCGTAACACATCTGGAGTACCGTAACGTCTTGCCCGCGCATCCGGATTGGCCCAATCAGGATCTGTATGTGGCTTTCCGCAAGACGCTGGAGCCTGATGAAGAGGCCAATATGCAGGCCATCCCGCGCAAACAGCGCGCGATGGTGCGCAAGGGCATCAAGAATGAATTGCAGTCGCACATCGACCCGAACGTTGATCGCTTCTTTGCCGTGTATGCCGACAATGTGAAACGACATGGCACACCGGCCATGTCGAAGCGCTGGTTCAAGGCCTTGTTCGATACTTTTGGTGACGATTGCGAAGTCCTGACGGTGACGGACGCGCAAGGTCGCGCACTGTCGAGTGTGATGAGCTTCTACTTTCGCGACGAAATTCTTCCCTACTATGCCGGGGACATGACCGCGGCCCGCGATCTGGCTGCCAACGACTTCAAGTACTGGGAGTTGATGCGGCGTGCGCTCGCGCGCGGTTGCAAGGTGTTCGACTATGGCCGCAGCAAGGTCGGTACCGGCCCTTACAGCTTCAAGAAGAACTGGGGCTTTGAGCCGACGCCGCTGGCTTATGAGTACGTCCTTTACAAGTGCGACAGCGTGCCGCAGAACAATCCGATGAATCCAAAGTACCGGGCCTTCATCGCCATGTGGCAGCGTCTGCCACTGGTGGTAGCGAATACGCTGGGCCCGCACATCGTGCGCAACCTCGGATGAGTGCGGTGGAAGACATGCGTCCGGACATCCTGCCGAAGGAACCGAAGCCGCATCTGCTTTTTCTTGTGCATCGAATTCCCTTTCCGCCCAACAAGGGCGACAAGGTGCGCTCGTACCACCTGCTCAAGTTTCTTGCTCAGCATTACCAAGTGCACCTTGGTACTTTCGTGGACTATGCGGACGACTGGCGGTACGTGGCGGCGCTGGACGAGTTCTGTGCTTCGGTGTGCGCTGAGCGCATCAATCCGCTGCTTGCTCGCGTCTTGTCTCTGCGTGGCCTACTCGGTGGCGAAGCGCTGAGCCTGCCCTTCTATCGCAAGCGCCGCATGACGGACTGGGTCGGGGCTACGGTGCGCAAGCACGACATCAAGCGCGCCGTCGTTTTCAGTTCGCCCATGGCGCAATACCTGGGTGAGAAAATGGCGCGGCATTGCGTAGTGGATTTCGTTGATGTGGATTCGGCGAAATGGACGCGTTATGCCGAAGATCGTAGCGGTGTAATGGCCTGGCTGTATCGTCGCGAAGGTGCGCGTCTGGCCGCTTTCGAGCGCAGCGTGGCTTTGCGTACCGCAGCCAGCGTGCTGGTGTCCGAGGCGGAAGCAGGGCTGTTCAATATTGTTGCACCGGACGCCGCGGCACGTACCCACGCTATCGGCAATGGTGTCAATGCGGAATTGTTTTCACCCGAGCACGACTTCGCATCGCCGTACTCCACTGGCGAGTTGCCCGTGGTGTTTACGGGGGCGATGGATTACTGGCCGAATATCGATGCGGTGTGTTTCTTCGCCGACGAGGTGTGGCCCGCCATCCTTGCGCAACATCCGGCTGCGCGCTTTCATATCGTTGGCATGAACCCGTCCGACGCGGTGCGTGCCCTGGCATCACGGCCCGGCATCAACGTAACGGGCACGGTGCCGGACGTGCGCCCATGGTTGCGTCATGCGCGCGCCGTCGTTGCGCCTCTGCGCGTGGCGCGTGGTGTGCAGAACAAGATTCTCGAAGCCATGGCGATGGGGCGGTCCGTGGTTGCCTCGGCCATCTGCGCCATAGGCATCAAGGCCCGTCAGGGCGAGGAGCTTCTTGTGGCAGACGGCACAGTCGCCTGGAATGTCGCCGTGTCATCCTTGCTGGCCGATGCGGCGCTTGCCGGGCGGGTAGGGCGATTGGCGCGTCAGCGCGTTCTCGCGGATTACAGCTGGGAAGCGCACTTGCAGCAGTTCATGCGCCTGATTGAAGGCGAAGGGGGCCCGGCGCTTGTTGTCGGCGGCGGTGCGGACGCGGTACTTGCAGGTACGGGACAAACACATGAGTGAAGCGATCGCAACGAGCACGGTCGAAGCGGGGGCAGGGACTGCTGGGTTGAACCGGTTGCAGCCGCAATGGGCTGTGTTGATTACTGCCCTGCTGGCTATTGCCGTCCTGGCGGTTTTTCGCGACACGACGCAGGACATGGCCAGCATCTGGATGCGCTCAGGTACCTTCACGCACTGCCTGTTGGTGCTGCCGATTTCCCTGTGGCTGATGTGGGAGCGGCGTGCGTCCCTTGAGCGCGTGGGCTTTGTTCCTGCGGCGCTACCTCTGTTGTTTCTGGCCGGAGCCGGTGCCTTGTGGGTGATGGGCGAAGCGGTCAGTGCGGCCGTGGTGTCGCATTTCTCCGTGGCCTTCATGCTGATTTCCGTGGTGTGGCTGGTGTGGGGGCATCGGGCTGCATGGCTGGCCATATTTCCGCTGGTCTTCCTGCTGTTTGCCGTGCCCTTCGGCGAATTCCTGACGCCGACGCTGATGCAGTACACCGCCAAGTTCACCGTGCTGCTGGTGCGCGCATCGGGCGTGCCGGTGTATCAGGAGGGCATGAGTTTCGTGATTCCAACCGGGCGCTGGTCAGTGGTCGAAGCCTGTAGTGGCATTCGATACCTGATCGCCTCATTGATGGTGGGCGTGCTGTTCGCCTACCTCAACTATCGCTCGACCAAGCGTCGTGTGTATTTCGTGCTGGCCTCGTTGATCGTGCCGGTGTTGGCCAACTGGTTGCGCGCCTACATGATTGTCATGCTTGGATATCTGAGCGGCAACAAGCTGGCGGTCGGTGCGGATCATTTGATTTACGGCTGGGTCTTCTTCGGTCTGGTCATCGGTGTCGTGTTCTGGGTGGGGTCGAGGTGGCGTGAGGATGATCCCGGCCTGCCGCCCGCGACGCAGCTCGCAGCGCCCGCGGGCTCGGGCCTCAACGCGCGTGCGGCCATGCTTGTTGTCGTGGCGCTGGCGACCATTATTGCCCCGGTGCTTGTCTTTAACTGGCTCATAAATCTGCCAACGGCTGCTGAATACAAAGTGCCGGTGATCCAGGCAGGCTCGGGATGGAGTGCGGCCGAGCCGGGAAATTCGGGTTGGCGCGCGGTGTACAAGGGCGAAAAGACTGCGTCCGTGCAAACGTTCAAACGCGGTAGCGAGCTGGTTGTTGTGCAGATCGCATATTTTTCCAGTCAGTCGCCTGGGCACGAGCTCGTGCAGTTCGATAATCATCTTGTCGACAGCGATGACCGCTCGTGGGGTGTGATTCAGGAAACGAGCCTCGATCTGCCGACGCGTGACGGCGAGTCCATCAAGTTCCAGCAAGCCGAGATTGGCGGCGATGGTGGTCGCCTGCTGGCGTTGCGCACGTACTGGCTGGGCGAGGCTTCAACAACGAGTTCGGATCGGACGGCCAAGCTCGATCTGCTTAAAGCACGTCTCTCGCGTCAGCCGGACGATTCGGCGGGCGTTGTCGTGTGGACACCGCTAAACTCGACGCCAACTGTGGCACAGAAAACGCTTGGTGCTTTCGTGCAGGCAAACTGGGGCGCCATCCAGGCGGCCCTGCAGGACACTGCCCGGCGCTGATGTCGCCGCAAACGCAATCGACAAGAAAACATAATCATGTGTGGTATCGCGGGGATTTTCGATTTGAAGGGACGGCGTGAGCCGGATCGTGCGCTGGTGCAGCGCATGAACGCCATCCAGTTCCACCGCGGACCGGACGAGGAGGGGCTGCACGTTGAGCCCGGCGTGGCGCTGGCGCATCGGCGCCTGTCTGTCATCGATCTGGCCACAGGGCAGCAACCGCTGTTCAATGAAGATCAGTCGGTCGTCGTTGTCTTCAATGGCGAGATCTACAACTATCAGGAGCTCATTCCCGAGCTGCAGGCTGCCGGTCATGTATTTCGCACGCGTAGTGACACGGAAGTCATCGTGCATGCTTGGGAGCAGTGGGGCGAGGCTTGCGTCGAGCGCTTCCGCGGCATGTTTTCCTTTGCGTTGTGGGATCGCAATCGCGAGACGTTTTTCCTGGCGCGTGACCGCCTTGGCGTCAAACCGATGTTTTATGCAGTGCTCGATGATGGCTGGCTGGCTTTCGGCTCCGAGCTCAAGACGCTGACACAATGTGCCGGGCTGGATCGTCGCCTCGATCCGCAGGCGGTCGAGGAGTATTTCGCGCTGGGCTATGTGGCCGACCCACGTTGCATTTATCGAGGTGCGCGCAAGTTGCCCGCCGCGCATCTGATGACGATTCGTCGCGGCAGCCCTGCGCCTGCCCCGCGCCGTTACTGGGATGTGCATTTTGAAGCGACGTCGACGGTAGGCGTGCGCGAGGCTTGCGAAGAACTCAATGCCCGCCTGAATGAATCGATAAAGCTGCGCATGATTGCGGACGTGCCGCTTGGTGCTTTCCTTTCCGGCGGAGTCGATTCGAGCGCGGTCGTTGCGCATATGGCTGGCCTCTCCGATGCGCCGGTGAACACCTGCTCGATCGCATTTGACGATCCGGCCTTCAACGAATCGGCGTTCGCAAAGCAGGTTGCTGATCGTTACAAGACCAATCACTTCGTTGATACGGTAACGAGCGATGACTACGACCTCATCGATATGCTGGCGCGGCTCTACGACGAGCCCTTCGCCGACAGCTCGGCCATTCCGACCTATCGCGTCTGCGAATTGGCACGCCGCCACGTGACGGTTGCCTTGTCTGGCGATGGCGGTGACGAAGTGTTCGGTGGCTACCGGCGTTATCGCCTGCACATGATGGAAGAGCGTGCGCGCTCGGCCTTGCCGATATGGTTGCGCGGCCCGCTGTTCGGCACCATGGCTCGCCTCTACCCGAAGGCCGACTGGGCGCCGCGCATGTTCCGCGCCAAGACGACTTTCCAGGGGATCGCCCGTGACTCGGTTGCGGCCTATTTTCACAGCATGTCGGTGCTGCGTGATGATGAGCGTAATCATCTCTACAGCGAAAACCTGCGCTCGCAGCTTGGCGGTTATCACGCGCAGGATGTGTTCCGCGAGCACGCCGCAAATGCACAGACCGACGATCCGCTGTCACTGATCCAGTACATCGACATGAATACCTGGCTGGTGGGCGACATCAACACCAAGGTGGATCGTGCCTCGATGGCACACGCGCTGGAAGTGCGCGAACCCTTGCTCGATCACAAGCTGATCGAGTGGGCGGCTACCCTGCCGTCGGCGATGCGCATCAAGGGGCAGGAGGGCAAGTTCCTGCTCAAGAAGGCGTCCGAGTCGCTGCTGCCGAATGACATTCTCTATCGCCCGAAGATGGGCTTTTCCGTGCCTCTCTCGCGCTGGTTTCGCGGGCCGCTGAAACAGCGTGTGCGCTCTGCACTGACTGGCGAGCGTCTGCTCGATACCGGTTTCTTCAACCATGCAGCGCTGCGCAGCATGGTCGATGCGCATGAGTCGGGTCTGCGCGATCACAGTGCGCCGATCTGGTCCTTGCTGATGTTCGATGCCTTCCTCGGCCTGCAGTGAAGGCGCGCAGCATGCCGCAGCGCAAGTTGATCGCCCATGTGGTCTATAGCTTCAAGGCTGGCGGTCTGGAAAATGTCATTGTGCAACTCATCAACAAGTTGCCGACGGAGCGTTTTGCCCACGTGGTGATCGCGCTGACTGAATGCAGCGAGGAGTTTGCACGGCGTGTCGAACACAAGGGCGTGCAATTCATCTCGCTGCAGAAACCGCCGGGTCAGATTTTCGGCATGTATCCGCGCCTGTGGCGCCTGTTTCGCGAATTGCGCCCCGACGTACTGCATACATGCAATCTGGCCGCGCTGGAAGTGACGCCGGTGGCCTGGGCGGCAGGCGTGAAGCGTCGCGTGCACGTCGAGCATGGCTGGGTGGTGGCCGACCCGGATGGCTCAAATCCACGCTACCGGCTGCTGCGGCGTTTGTATCGGCCGTTCGTGATGCAGTTCGTGGCGGTGTCGCGTCAGTTACGTGACTATCTGTGCGGCCCGATTGGTGTTGCGTCGAAGCATGTTGCGTTGGTCGCCAACGGTGTTGATACGGAAAGATTTCATCCGCGTGCAGCGCCGGAAAGCATGCCTGCGGACTGGCCGTTTGGTGACGGCGATTGGGTTGTCGGCACGGTGGGGCGGCTCGATCCGGTCAAGAACCACAAGCTGCTGGTGGACGCCTGCGCGCAACTTGTTGCCAGTGATGAAGAAGCGCGGCGCCGCCTGCGTCTGGTGATTGTCGGTGAGGGTGAGGAGCGCGCGGCGCTGCAAGCCCATATCGAGCGTGCTGGCTTGCTGGATCGCACATGGTTGCCCGGCAGTCGCGGTGATGTCGCCGAGCTGTTGCGCGCGATGGATTGTTTTGCCTTGCCGTCGATCGCCGAAGGCACTTCCTGCACGCTGCAGGAAGCGATGGCGAGTGGCTTGCCCATTGTCGCGACCGCAGTGGGGGGCAACCCGGATGTATTGGGGCGGGATGCGAGTGGCGATGGTCGCTGCGGCATACTGGTACCGTCGGGTGACATGGCCGCACTGGCGCAGGCCTTGTCGCGCTGCCTGCATGGCGAGGCGGGTGTGACGGCCTTGCCGGCAAGGGCGCGTGCCGAGGCGCTCGCGCAGCATTCGCTGCAGGCCATGGTGAGTGCATACGAGAATCTGTTTGATCCGCTGGCGGAAGATTTGCCGCAGCGGGCTTCATCACAAAGACTGCAATGAAAATCATCTATCATCATCGCACGCGCGGCGAAGACGCCCAGGGTGTACACATCAGTGAATTGCAGGCAGCCTGGCGCGCCATGGGGCACGAATTGGTCGAGGTCAGCCTCGGTAATCGCACCAGCGAGGGCGGCACCGAGAAGCCTGCGCCCAAGCCCGGCGAGATGCAGAAGGGTCATTCCGAGGGGCGTGGCAAGCTCGGCAGCCTCATCTATGAATTCCTGTCATTCGGCTACAACGTGGTCGGTGCATTCCGTCTGTGGCAGGCCGTGCGACGTATCCGCCCAGCCTTCATCTATGAGCGCCATTCCATCCATCTGGTTGCCGGTGCTGTCGTGTCGCGTTTTTGTGGTGTGCCGCTGGTGCTGGAGGTCAACGCGCCATTGGCGGAAGAAATGGCGAAGCAAAGCGGACTCGTCGCCCAGGGCTTTGCAGAAGCACTTGAGCACTGGGTCATTCGCAAGGCGACGCGTGTTGTCGTGGTGACGGATGTGCTGCGCCAGTACTACGCCAGGAAGGGGCTCAACGTCAGTCATTTCGAAGTGATGCACAACGGTGTTGATCCGGCGCGTTTCAATGCGCAGGTGTCGCCGGTGACGGTACGCGAGCGCCACAATCTGCAAGGCCGCTGCGTCGTCGGTTTCGTCGGCTGGGTGCGTCAATGGCACCGGCTGGACTTGATGATCGACGCCTTGTCCGCGCTGCCCGATCGCGACAATTTCGCCATGCTTGTTGTCGGCGATGGACCGGCCGTGCCCGCACTGCGCGAGCAGGCCGAGCGGCTTGGCATGGGCAACAATATCGTGTTCGCTGGTCCCGTGCGTCACTCGGAAATTCCTGATCACGTCGCGGCGATGGACATCACGGTACTGCCGAGCATCCCGCCTTATGCGTCGCCGATGAAGCTGTTCGAATACATGGCGCTGGGCAAGGCAGTTGTCGTGCCGGATCAGCCGAACCTGCGCGAGGTGGTGCGCGATGGCGAGAATGGTCTGTGCTTCCCGGTGGGTGACTACGCGGCGTTTGCAGCCTGCGTGCTGCGTCTGGCGCAGGACAATGCGCTGCGCGCGCGGATGGGGCAAGGGGCTTTGCGTACGATTGAGGACAATGGGCATTTCTGGCGCTGCAATGCCGAGCGCGTAAATCGTTCGTTGGGGCTGGCGTGAACGGGCTCGTCGCGGGTGGCGTCGATGTGCTGATGGAGCGTGCCGCCGGGCGGCCGATCCGCACGCTGCTGTTTTCCACGCTCTATCCCAGCAGCGAGCGACCCAATCATGGCATCTTCGTGGAAACGCGCCTGCGAGAATTGCTCAAGAGCGGGCAGGTGGAGACGCGTGTGGTGGCGCCTGTGCCATGGTTTCCCTCGCGCAATCCGCGTTTTGGTGAGCATGCAAAGATGGCCAGAACACCCGCCTACGAAGAGCGCAATGGCGTGCGGGTGTGGCATCCGCGCTATGCCCTGCCTCCGAAGATCGGCATGAATATCGCACCCTGGACCCTGGCTTGGGGCGCCCGCGCCACCGTGGCGAAGCTGATTCGCGACGGCTTCGATTTCGATCTTATCGACGCCCACTACTATTATCCCGATGGCGTGGCCGCGGCCATGCTGTCGCGCTGGTTCAACAAGCCCTTCGTCGTCACTGCGCGCGGCACGGATCTCAATCTCATTCCGCAGCATCCCATGCCACGCAAGCTGATCGAGAAAACGGCGCATGCCGCCTCTGCCTCGATTGGTGTCTGTGCCGCGCTGATGGACGAGTTGTACAAACTCGGTGCCGAGCGCGACAAATTGCATGTCATGCGCAACGGTGTTGACCTTGAACGTTTCCAGCCGCTCGACAAAGCTGCGATGCGTCAGAAATTAGGCTTGCCGCAAGGCCCGGTGCTGTTATCAGTGGGACACCTGATTGCGCGCAAGGGGCACGAAATAGCCATAGACGCCGTAGCGCGTCTGCCGCAAGCCACTCTGGTTGTCATCGGCGAGGGTGAGGAACGTACTCGTCTGGAGCAACAGGCTGAACGTCTGGGTGTCGGCGCACGCGTGCGTTTTACAGGCGCCATTCCAAATACGCATCTGGCATCATGGTACAGCGCTGCCGATGTGCTCATTCTGGCGTCGAGCCGTGAAGGCTGGGCCAATGTCTTGCTGGAGAGCATGGCCTGCGGTACGCCCGTCGTAGCGAGCCGCATATGGGGCACTCCGGAGGTCGTACAGAGCGATGTCGCCGGGCGACTCGTCGATGAGCGCAGCGGCGCGGCGTTTGCGCCCGTCATTGCCGGGCTGCTTGAGGAGGTGCCGCCGCGTGAGGCGGTAAGGCGTTACGCGGAAGGCTTCGCCTGGAGTCAGACGACCGAGGCGCAGCTCGCCTTGTTTCGCAGCACGCTGGCCCACGTAGCGAGAGGCCGTGCGTGACGAACAACGGACGAAGTAGTGGACAGATCGACAGCCTGACCTCGCTGCGCGGCATCGCCGCGTGGTGGGTGGTGGCTTTTCACTTCCGCGAATACTTGTGGGCCTACGACTCCGTTTGGCGTCAGGTGGCAAGTTATGGCTATCTCGCCGTAGACCTTTTTTTCATCATGAGCGGTTTCGTCATTCAGTTGCGCTACAGCGCGATGTTCGAGCGCCTGTCGATTGCTGCTTTTCATGATTTCATGGTGATCCGTCTGGCGCGCATCTATCCGCTGCATTTGTTCATGTGCATCATCTATCTCATCAATCCACTGGCGATCCATTTCTTCTCGCAGAGTGGAGATACTGCTTTGCGTTACGATCCTTTGCAGTATGTGGTGGGCTTGTTTCTGGTTCAGGCATGGGGCTTCCTGTCGGGCTATGGCTGGAATGTGCCGTCATGGTCGATCAGTGTCGAACTGGCAGCGTATCTCGTGTTTCCTTTGCTGTGCCTGTCGCTGACCGGTGCAAGGCAGCGCTGGTGGGGTTCGCTGTGCACCTTGCTGGGTTCGGCGATTGTGCTGGCCGTGTGCTTCATGCAGGCAGGCAAGGTCTCTCTTGGAGCCGGGATATTTGATCTGGGTATCGTTCGCTGTGTCGGCGAATTTGCGATGGGGATGGCTGTCTGCAAGCTTGTGCAGGCAAGCTGGTCGAGCAGATCAAGTGTCGCGCGCCCTAGTGCTCTGCTGGTAGGCATTGGCGTGTCTGCTTTGTTCGCCGCTGGATGGTGGCTCGGCTGGAGGGACTATCTCTATGTGCCGCTCTGCTTTGCCGGACTCATCTATGCCCTGAGCGCGTACCGAAGTGTTGTGGCGCGCGCGCTGGAGTGGAAGCCCTTGCTGGGCCTGGGCGTGGTGTCTTATTCAACGTATCTCTGTCATTACTTCATCAAGGACTGGGTGCTGTTCAGCCTGGTGGATGGTCAGCGGGCATCGTACTTGGCGAGCTCCGGGTATCTGCTGCTGACTCTTGTGGCCTCCTGCCTGCTTTATCGCTTTGTCGAGTTGCCCGGTCAACGCTTTGTCAAGAATGCCTGGCTGCGCCGCCGCGCGCTGCCGGGCGAGGTGCGCCTGTGATTGATAACCTCTCTGTGCTGTTCGGTTGCACGACCGTGATCTGGGTGGTCGTGCGTCTCGTGATGCTTGAGCGCGAGAAGAAGCGCAAGGCCTCACCAAGGCCTGGCGAAGGAGGGCGCTGAACGTGCTGCGTGGTTTGCTCGTATTGTTTGTCTATCTCCTGATCAGTGCCTATGGATTTGGCATGCCACATCTGTTCGCGCTGGCGTACATCTGGACCGATCTGTTCAGGCCGCAAGGTATTGCCCAGGCGATCGTGAGCGGCTTGCCTCTTTCGATGATTTTCGGCGTAGCGGCCATCGGAGCATGGTTCTTCTGCAAGGACAAACCAAAACGTGTGACCTTTGGTACCGGCATGATGATTGTCTGGATCATCTGGATGACGATCTGTACCTACAACGCTGTAGTACAGGATGCCGCATGGTCGAAGTGGGACTGGGCTTTCAAGTCCGCAGTATTCGCGCTCCTGTTGCCCTATTACTTCAATACCAGGGAGCAGATCGAGTCTGCGCTGCTGCTGGTTCTCATCCCGATCGGTGCCAATATCATCGCAGTGGGTATCAAGACGATCATGGGCGGTGGCGGCTATGGTGCCGACATGGCCGTGAGCGGGAGCGGCATCAGCGAGAGCAGTACCCTGGCCATGGTTGCAGCTTCAGTGGTGCCCCTGTTCTTCTGGGTCAAGCGCCATTCGCTGCTGATAAGCCCCAAATGGTTGCGCGAGGTGCTGTCATGGAGTCTGGTGGCCCTCGCATTGATTGCATCGGTGGGCACGTTTGCCAGAACGGGTGTTATATCGGTTGCGCTATTGCTGGTGATTGGCCTCTTCCGGGCTCGGCGCAAGATCGTCTACATCTGTGTTGTCCTGTTCCTGTTGAGTAGCGTGCGGGGCTTCATGGGGGAGACCTGGACAGAGCGCATGGGCACGATCCAGACGGCCGGTTCGGACACCTCGGCGATGGGGCGGGTGGCTGCCTGGCTGTGGACCATTGACTACGTCAAGGAACATCCACTTGGAGGAGGGTTCAACGTCTACTTCATCAACTCCTTTTCGCTGCCGATGAGTGACGGCACGATTCTCGAGGTAAAGGGCAAGGCATTCCACAGCATTTACTTCGAAGCTCTTGGCGAGCTGGGTATTCCCGGTCTTGTGATGTTCCTCTCCATGCTCGCCTGGTCGATCACGACGCTACTGCGGATACGCAGCTTCGCCAAACGTCATGCCGAGCTAGGCTGGTTGGGCGAAATGGCTACAGGCCTGGTGTGTTCCACCTTGATCTACATGCTGGGCGGAGCCTTTGTCGGTGTCGCTTTCCAGCCCTACTTCTGGTACCTGTTCGGCATTGGTATCTCACTGAAGCATTACGCCGACAGACTCAAGAAGCAGCCCGAATACGCGCGAAAACCTCGCGCTCTGTGAGATGAACGATATGTCCGACAATAAGCAGGGCCTCGAAATCGTCCTATTTGATTTTCAAAGTCACGCCAGCATGCACCTCAATTTCAATGAGGGTTACATACGCTCATTGCGTAGCGCTTATCCGCAGGATCTGATCGTATTTCATGCCTGTGAAGGTCATGTAGCAGAGCTACGATCAAGATTGACCGACGTGATGAATGTCGAGTTCCAGGAAATCGAGTCCTTCAAGGTGCCGTTCGGGTGGTCACGGCACAATCCGCTCGGGGGGCGTTGGGCGGCGTGGCAATGCAGGCAGACAATGCAGGTGAATCTCAAGTCGCGTGCGCCGCGTTGCGTTGGATTACTTGGAGAGGATGCGAACCTTTACGCAGTGATTGGCAGACGCTGGGACAGACTGCACAAGGCGCCCTTGCACATGATCCTGCATAACCACCTCGGTGATGCCGTGCGCTGGCGTTCGCGCAATCCGCTGATCCGCAATATGGATATGGTTGCCCAGGTACAGAAGCCCTTGCCACCCAATGTGCGTATTCTTGCGCTGGAGTTGGGGGTCAAGGAGGCCATTGCGGAGCGTTTCCCCGCAATTCTGCCGGCAGTGCGTACGCTGGAGCATCCGTCTGTGGTTTCGGAGTGGCCGTCAGATGAAGACACGCAAGTGGGCGTGGACGGCCCGGCGCGTATCGCCTTCCTGGGCAATGCCAGCCGCACCAAGGGTTTCAATGTGTTCCTGTCGCTGGCGAAAGCCTGCGCCGGCAATGGTTATGAGTTTCATGCCATAGGCATCGATGCGGGCATCCACGACGGGCTTGAAGCCTTGGCGCGGCGTCCGGCAAAAGGAGGTCTGGCGCGTCGTGATTACATCGCCGCGCTTGCTGACATGGATTTTGTCTGCCTGCCGCTCTCAAGCGTGGAATATGCGTTCATTGCCAGCGGTTCGGTTACCGACGCCATCGCAGCTGCAAAGCCTTTGCTGGCTTTGCGCACCCGTACGCTGGAAGGAATCTTCGAGCGCTATGGGCCGGTGGGATTTCTCGCCAGCACACCGGAAGAATTGATCGATTACGTCAGAAATCACGGCCAGTACATGCGTGACAATCGCGCGCTGTGGGTCGCCAACATGAAGAAGGTTCGTGCAGCGCGTAGCCCCGAAGCCTTGGGCCTGGTTTGTCGCGAATTCTGAGATGCGAGGGGGCTGGCCGGCGAGCAGGCGCCACGTTTCGCCGCGTTACAGATAAATTGGCTGCTTGGCGCCGAGAGATGAGGAAAATTTCGTCTCGTCTCACGCCACATTTCTCTACAATTGGCGGCTTACGTGCTCTCCGCCACTTCCGTGCCTTCATCGCCTCGAAATTCCGTCTTCGTATTGCGTGATCGGCATCGCCCTTTGAGCAGACCAGCTTCGGGCGATGGCTTGCAGCCGCGCGCAGCGCACGAAGCGCTGGAGCCCTGCGTATGACATTTGCGGGCAAGGCGCTGGTTCTTGGAGACGACACACGCAGCTTTCTTGCAACCGTGCGTTCGCTCGGGCGTCAGGGTATCGAAGTGCATGCCGCGCCTTTCGACATGACGGCACCGGCGCTGCAGTCACGGTACATCCGGCGCACGCAGTTCCTGCCCTATTACCTCGATGGTGGGGGCGAGTGGCTGGCGGCCATGAAGGCGTTATTGCTTGCCGAGCGCTACGATCTGGTGATTCCCTGCGAGGAGCGCAGCCTGCTGCCCCTGTTCGTGCATCGTGCCGAGCTCGAGACCCTGACAGTGCTGGCGATTCCTGACGAGCGCGGGCTTGATGCATTCTTCGACAAGCACCGCACGCGCGAGCTGGCAGGCAAACTGAATATCCCCGTTGCCAAGGGGCGCTTGCTCGCAGCTGGCGACACGGCCGCGGCGATTGAAGCGGAACTGGGCCTGCCGCTGATTGCCAAGCCGCGCAAATCCTATGTGTGGCCGGACATCTACGTGCGCAACGGCGCCCGCCTGATTGAGCGCCCTGAAGACGTCGTGGCGGTGATTGCCAAGCATGCCGACGCGCCTGACGAGATCCTGCTCGAACAGCTATTTCCGGGTAGTGGCCTGGGAGTTTCAGTGTTGTGTCATGAAGGAGCCGTACTGCAGGCTTTCGAACATCGCCGCGCGCACGAACTGTTTGGCAGCAGCTATTACCGTCGCAGCGTGTCGGTCGATCCGCAGCGATTGGCCGCAGTGAGTGCCTTCGCCAGCGATGTGGCCTACACCGGCCTGGCCATGTTCGAGTTCAAGCTCGATGAAGCGAACGGCCAATGGATCCTGCTGGAAGTGAATGCCCGCCCATGGGGCTCGCTGCCACTGCCTGTGTCGATAGGCGTGGACTTCCCTTATCGCCTTTATCAGCTTCTGGTGAAACGGCAGGTCACTGCGGAGGTGACTTATCCGGCTGAGCGCTATGCGCGCAACTTCGTGCTGGATCTCTGGCAGTTGCGTTCGGTGCTCGGCGAATGGCGTAAGCATCCTGCGGTGTCGATCGGCCAGGTGATGTCATGGCTGTGGGGGTTCCGGCGCTGGCTGACGGGCAAGGAGACATTCGACGTCTGGGTGTCGGATGACAGCAAGCCCGCCAGAGCCGAGCTGCGTCAGTTCATTGCAGAGCGGGTGCAAGCCGTCCTGGGTCGAACCAGCCGGTCTGCAGCTCTGGACGCCCTGCGCCAGAAACTGGCCGAGCGACTGCAGGGCTTGCACGAGGACTCTCGGGTTCTTTTCATCTGCCAAGGCAACATCTGCCGCAGCCCTTATGCAGAATACAAATTCCGCCAGTTGCTTCCCGCTGACGCTCCGGTTGTCGTGCAGTCTGCTGGTCTGCTGCCGCGCAATCGTCGCGGTTCACCGCAGGAGGCTATGGAGGCTGCGGAGCGCCGTGGTGTTGATTTGTCGTCTCACAAGTCCTTGCATGCCGGTCGCAAGCTGGTCGAGAGCGCCGATGTCATTTTCCTGTTTGATGAAATCAATGCGCTGAGCTTCGAGCGGCGCTACCCGGATCTCGTGGACAAGACCTTTCCACTCGATGCTTTTGCCCGCGTGAAAACAACGCGCGAGATACATGATCCCGAAGGCAAGAGCGTCGAGGTGTTCTCCGCGATCTACGACGAGATCGACGATTGCCTCCATGGCGTCGCCGGCGCACTGAATGCACGAATGGTGAAGGCGTGATACATCACATTGCCGATCGCATACCGGCCCATCTGCCGGATTCGCATCCTCCCGTATTACTGGTCGTTGTCGATACGGAAGAAGAGTTCGACTGGAACAAGCCCTTCGATCGAAATAGCGTGGCGACGACCTCAATCGCAGCACAGCCGCTGGCACATCAGCGTGTGTTCGATGCCTTTGGCGTGGTGCCCACTTATGTTGTCGATTGGCCGGTGGCCAGCACGCAGTCATCGGTTGAGGTCCTGCGTGCCTTGCAGGATGAGGGCAAATGCGAGATCGGTACACACCTGCATCCCTGGGTGACGCCACCGCACAGCGAGGTCGTCAATACTTTCAACTCCTATGCCGGCAACCTGCCGCCGGAACTGGAGTTCGACAAGCTGGCGCGCATCACGCAGGAGATCACGACGAATTTCGGGCGTGCACCGCGCATGTTCAAAGCAGGGCGCTACGGTCTAGGACCGGGGACGGCTGCTGCAATCGAGAAGCTTGGCTACGAGATCGATGCCAGTGTCGTGCCCTATACCTCGTTTCGTGGTGATGGCGGACCGGATTTTTCCTCATCCACGCCAGACCCGTTCTGGTTCGCCGTGAATGGTCGGCGCATGCTGGAGCTTCCCGTAACTACCGGCTTTGCGGGCGCCTTGAAGGGTCTTGGCCCGGGCTTGTTTCCGCAATTGAGCTCCTCTTTCGCGCGCAAGCTGCGCCTGCCGGGTATTGCCTCGCGCAGTGGCATGCTGGAGCGTATACGCCTGACGCCGGAAGGCTGCTCCGCGGACGACATGGTCCGCCTGCTCGATGCCATGGCCGACTCTGGTTGTCGCGTATTTACGCTGACCTATCACAGCCCGTCCCTGCAGATCGGCCACACGCCTTACGTGCGTGATCAGGCGGGGCTTGATGGTTTTCTTGCCTCGATCGAGCGCGTCTGCCGTCATTTCAGCGAACGCCTCGGCGGCACTTTCCTGAGCGCCTCCGCCTTGCAGGCGCGGCTGCTTGCCTGACCGCCGAAGCAGTCAATACCAGTATCGGGAGACGTTTGTGGAGCAACCGAATCAGCCTGCCGTGCATGTCATCGTCCTGAACTGGAATAACTGCGACGACACGATCGCCTGCGTGCAGTCGTTGCAGGAGCAGGACTATGGCAACTTCTCCATCGTCGTTGTCGACAATGGATCGGCCGACGATTCGTATGCGCGGCTGTCTCAGCTGCCCGGAGTCCGCTTGCTGCGCAACGCCAGCAATCTTGGCTATGCCGGCGGCAATAACGCAGCGATGCGCGCGGCACTCGAGGCGGGTGCGGATTATGTCTGGGTGTTCAATAACGACGCGACGGCGGCGCCCGATTGCCTCAGCAAGCTTGTTGCCGCGGCAGAGGCGAATCCGGATACCGGTTTGCTGAGTCCGGTGATTTACCACAAGGACGCGCCGGAGAAGATCCAGCATTGCGCGACGCGTTTCGATCAGCGCACTTGCCTGTTCGAGGAAGCACCGGACATCGCGACCGCGCAAGCCTGGCAGGAGAGCAATCCGCTCAATATGGCGCTATGGGGTACGGCTTTGCTGTTCCGCCGCAAGACTATCGAGACCGTCGGCTTCTTCGACAATGACTTCTTCGCCTACTTCGAGGATTCCGACTACTCGATGCGCAGTTGCGCGGCGGGTTTTCGCAACGTCACCGTGTTCGACGCAGCCATCTGGCATCACTGGCCGGAGGGTGTGCGCAGGCCGTACTACTACTACTTCGTGCTGCGCAATGATCTGCTGATGTGGCGCAAGTACCTGTCGCCGTGGATGCGCCTGAAGCATCGCTGGTGGAATTTCGATCGGGCCAAGCGCCTCGCAAATACCTTCCGCGATTCGCCGGAGATTGCCAATGCCTGTGCGCTTGGCCTGTGGCACGGCTGGACGCACAAAGGGGGCGCGTATGGCGCACGACGTGCACCGTGGTTGGCGCGGCGCCTGCTGGGCGTCGCTTAGAGCGCCCGATTCAAAGCGCGGCGAAGCGCCCGGTCTTGAGCAGGCGCTCGTACGCGTTGAGCAAGGTGGCTGACACTTTTTCCCAGGCGAATTCTTCAGACTTTCGTCGCGCGCCAGCGCGTTTTGCTTCGAGTGCGTCACGATTGCGCACCAGCTCGAGCACGCACTCGAACGCGGCTTCCTTATCGGAGGGCGGCAGCAGCCATCCGGAGGTGTCATCCACATAGTCTTTGATGCCGCCGACATCGGTGGCGATGACCGGCGTGCCGCAGGCCAGCGCTTCGAGTATCGAATTGTTTGCGGTCGCATGGATCAGCGGCAGGAACAAGGCATCGGCGCGACGATACAGGTCGATCAATGCGCTCTCATCGATATTGCTGTGGCGTTCGATGTTCGAACATGCGGTGAAGAAGGAGAACTTCGCTTCGGGCAGAACGACGTCGATGATGACGTCCAGCTTCTCGTGTGCGCAGCGATCGGCAACGTAGTGGGCGACCTCGAAGTCACGCATGTGATAGCCGACGAACAACAGGCGCAGTGTTTCGACAGGCCGGCGCTGTGTTGGTGGCGTGAAGGCGTGGACGTCAATGCCATGCGGGACATACAGCACTTTTTCCGCGCCCAGCCATTCGGAGAACTTTGCGACTTCACTCGATGCCACGACAACGGCGCCGCCGAGGCGCTTCAATAGATCCTTCTGCGTGCGCTCGAAGCGGTCGCGTGTCGCAAAAGCCGGCACGTGGAAGGTTGCGGTGAGTTGGCCAGGCAGGCGCTTGGCGCGGGACAACAGCATGTTGAGCTGCTCGTCACCGTATGCCGAATGCACGATGTCGGCCTTGTGACGCCAGGCCAGCCAGAATGCGCGTTCTTCGGCCAGGCGATCGTTGAGACTGTAGCTCCAGACGGGGCTGTTCCGGCCCAAGGAGTGCTCCCAGACCTTGGCGGCGACACGGCCCGGTGCGGAGCGGATGTCAGTGCTGCGCACATCGATTGCGCCGAGTGCCTCGGCGATGCGGTCATAGCCACCGCTGGCAGAGTGATGTTTCCAGCGCTTGTTCAAACAGACGATTTGCATGGCGGCGCTCCCTAGAGTCCATTGCCATGTTACGCGTCTTGCATGCAGCTGCGAAGCAGCGATTAGCTCTTGTTACCCTGCAAGCACGAACGCAACTGGCAGTGCACCGCATATACCGCCCATTTGAAGGTAGGCAAGGTACCGAGTGCCTGCCAGGCGTAGCTTGAAGCCGTCTGCCATTGCCCCTTGCCGGCAAGCTCTTCGACGATCTTCTTGAGGGCGTAGCCCTTGTGCATGCGCCCGTGCTTGCGGATCGCCGCGTGCTTCGAGAACAGGGCCGCCTTGTCGAGCACGCGTACCTGCAGCAAGCGCTTGTCGACCATGCCCAGTGCTGTTGTCATATTGAGCGATTTGGTCGGATCTGGCACGTTGTGGCGCGACATGAAAGCGGGGTGATGCAGCATGGTGCCCGCCTGGTCTATCAGTCGCAGGAAGATGTCACGGTCGCACTCCCAGCGAATGCCTTCATCCATGCTGCCGACGCCCTGGTAAAGACTGCGGCGCACGATCAGGCAATTAAGGTGGCAGAAGCCCGAGGTCGCCATCAGGTCATCGATGCTGACGCTGAACACGCCATCCGCGTCCGGTTGCTTGCCGCGTGCTGTGACTTCCCGCGCCAGCTCACCCAGCCAGAGCGGGCCTTCGAGTTCCTTGTCGCGCAAATAGGCGCGCTGGTTGACCATGTACATGTCCGCTGGCGTGTTCGCCAAGGCTTTTGCCGCGCGCTCCAGATGCCCGTTGTCAGTCCACACGTCATCGTCGTCGAGAATGCCGATGTACTCGCCGCTCGCATGATCCACGCCGTAGTTCAGCGAGTAGCTTTGTCCGTGTCCCTTGGGGCGCCGGACCAGCCAGTGGCTCTTGATGCGATCGCCGATGCGCGCTTGCGCAGCCGCAATGACGCTTTCGTACGCTGCCCGATGTTCGGGGGCCGAACCATCGTTGACGACGTGGACCTCGAAGTCCGTGAAGCTCTGTGAGAGCACGGATTCGAGGGCTTCGCTGAACAGTACCGGCCGGTCTCTTGTGGCGAGGATGATGGAAAATGTTGGCATGCGTCGTAATGTCTTCCAGGCTGGTTGGGGCGCTTCCAGGTTTGGCTGAATCAGGTGCGCAGACGCGGCAGACGAGCGTAAAAACTGGCTGCCAGGGAATCCACCTCATGCCGCAAGGGGTGCCCGATGAGCCGCAGGGAACCATACCAGATCGCCGCCAGCGGAACTGCCGAAACCAGCAGGAAGGGGCGTGGCAGCAAGTGCGGAGAGAGGAGGAGCAACAGACCCTCCCCAGCTACGGCACAAACGATGGTGATCAGCGCGCTGCCGCGGACGGCGTCCAGTGTCTGCCTGTGCGAGTAGTTCAACTGTGTCGTCTGCAGCAGCAACATGCACGGCGCTGCCGCCAGGGTAGCCGCGCAGATGATCCACGAGAACGACTGGATGCTGCCGGTGAAAAAGATCAGTGCACAAGCGACGCGCGCCACAATCGTCGCGAACAGCGGGATTGCCGCCAGATAGGGCTTGCCGATGGCAGCCAGCGCGATTGGCGTGTAGTTGAACGTCATCGAAATCGCTGCGGCTGCGGCCAATGCCGGAATCGCGGGGACAGCCGAGAGCCAGGATTTGCCATAGAGCGCGAGAATGACCTCCTGACCGAACACGGCCGTCAGTGCCAGCGCGGGCCAGCCGATGCCGGTCAGCAGCGTGATCATCCGCGACATGACGGCCCCCAGTTGGTCGCCACGATGATGAGCCTGCGAGATGAAGCGTACGGCACCGTAATTGACGGTTGAGCCAGCGACGTAGGTGAAGATGCTCACAGTCGAATTGGCGCGGCTGAACAGGCCGACACGATTGGGATCGCCGAACTTGCCGAGCAAGGTGTCGGGCAGGGCGTTATTGACGGCATCGCAGCACGCGGTAATCAGCGAACCAGCACCGAAGTGCACCACGCTTCTCCAGTGACGCAGCGAGGGCATCCACGGCATGCCCTGCGGGCGTACGGCTGCGCAGGCCAGGGAGGTGGCAACGATATTGACGACATTGGCGATGGCCAGGCTCATGGCACCGAAACCCAGGTAGGCAAGGGTCAGGCAGGTGACGGCATAACTCAGCGTGCCAGCCACCATGACGCGCGCCTGTTTGCCTGCCGCATAGTCGCGGTTGAGCATGGCCAGCGTGATCGAGCCGAACGGGATGAAGAGAAAGCCGAGCGCCAGCACCTGCATGACCGGGCGAATTTCGGGCTGCTTGAAATATGCGCTGATCATGCCGCTCGCACAGAACAGCACGATGGCAATAGTCCACGAACAGGCGAACAGCACGCCGATAGCCGCGCGAATCTTTTCCGGCGTCAGGTCTTTCTCGCGTTCGATGTAGGTTGCGACGCCGAAGTCGCGGAATACGTGCGCGATGCCGACGAAGACGAAGGTCATCGAGAAGATGCCGATTTCTGCAGGACTCAACAGCCTTGCAAGGATCAGCGATACAGCAAAATTGATGATGGTTGCGCCGGAGCCCGACAGGAAATTGATGATCAGGGAGCGGCGCACATTCACCATGCCGTCACCTCAGCGTGACGCATAGGACTGCAGGAAGTGGCGCGTGTCCTTCAGGTAGGCGGCCGACCGGAAGCGCTGGTGGCCAATGTAGTGTTTGAAGACCGTTGCAGTGGTACTGACCTCGGGCGTGGCGTAGCGGGGGAACGGTAGTACCGAAAACCCGCGCGTATTGGCCACCAGATAGTTTGATGTCACCTGTTCGGTACCCCAGCGTGTCCAGTGCTTGCCCAGCTTGGAGGCCATGCGGCGCGAGAATTCGAGCATGTCTTCACGCATCGTCGGGCTTGGTGGAAAGCCGGTGAACCCTGAGCAACCGCCGACATAGCGCGAGGTCGTGGGCAGGCCGAGATCGGGCAAGGCATTTTCGGAAAGCACCTGAACATGCGCATCTTCTTCGTGAATCCATTGCTGCATGCGTGCGCGGGCTTGTTCGAACGTAATCGTGCCTTGCCCGATTTCTTCGCCGATGACAAAGCCATTGCCGGCATCGATGGCTGCGATGACGTCATGCGGTGTGTCGAGCGTCAGCGTATCGGCATCCACCTGCACCACATAGTTGTCGGGAGATAGATTGGCGATGGCGAACAGACGCTCCCATGTGCCACCCTGAGGTAGATCCGGGTGGCGGAAATCGGTAGCAGCAAGCAGCTCGATGAAGGGAATGTGCTGTGCAAGCGTCGTACGATCGTCTGCCGTGATGCTCGGGTCGCAGACCACGACTATGCGATGTGGTTTTGTATAGCGAGCGAAGGACTTGGCCGCAGCGAGGTAGGGCAGTACGTCGCGGGTATGCACCATGGAGAGCTGAATGAAGCGACGATCGCCTTTCTCGACGGGGGGCGTGTCAAGAATGCCTCGCACCTGACGGCGATACAGCGAGCCAAAGAAATCACGCCGCAGGCGATTTCCTATGCGATTTACGAGATCCATGGTGTGGCGACAAGAACGGAAAATTGGCGGGATTGCGCGTGTTGCGAGCTGCAATTCCTTGCGCGGATCGCAGCTCCCGCAAACAGACGCTGAATGCTACGCGAATTCATTGCTCGGCGTGTTTCATCCTTCACGAACCGGGAGTCTTTACGGGCTGCCCATCAGGGCAGGAGTACTTCGGTTACGGCCGGATGACTGAGAAAACCGGCTGGGCTGGCGCTCGCACCGTAGGCTCCTGACTGGAAGACCACGACCAGGTCACCAATCTGCCCTGTATGGGGCGATTCGATCTGATCGGCCAGGATGTCGAGCGGGGTGCACAGTGGCCCGACAATGTTGACGACCTCCGCGGCATCGGCGGTTTGCGAAGCGTGCGCCGGATATACCGCGACGGGATAGTTCTTGCGGATGACCTGACCGAAATTGCCGCTGGCAGCGAGGTGGTGGTGCAGGCCGCCATCGACCACGAGGAAGGTATGGCCGCGCGACTGTTTGCGGTCGACGATGCGCGTGACATACACCCCAGCTTCGCCGACGAGGTAGCGGCCAAGTTCGAGCACCAGCTGTGCCTGCGGCAAGCGCCTGTGCGCGTCGTCGGCAATGGCATGCAGGGTCTCGGCGATAGGGGTGAGATCGAGGCGCTGTTCTCCGGGGAAATACGGGATGCCGAAACCGCCGCCGAGGTTGAGGCTTTTTACTGGCGAGGGGGCATTCTCTGCGAGGCGCAACGCAAGCTGATAGCTCAGCTGCTGTGCTTCGACGATGGCGGGTGCGCGCAGGTTCTGCGAGCCTGCAAAGATATGGAAGCCCTCGAATGCCAAGCCCATCTGGCCGATCTCGCGCAGCAGTTCAGGGACCTGTTCAGCATCGACCCCGAACGGTTTGGGCCCGCCGCTCATCTTCATGCCCGAGGATTTCAGTTCGAAATCTGGATTGACGCGTATGGCAACGCGTGCGGACTTGCCTTGCCGTGCGCTGATCGCGGCCAGAGTGCGTGCTTCACGGAAGGATTCGACGTTGAGCAACACACCGGCGGCGACGGCTTCTTCGAGCTCGGCGTCGCGCTTGCCGGGCCCGGCAAAGCTGATGTTCTGTGCAAGCGCGCCAGCGGCCAGCGCAGTGCGCAGTTCGCCCGCCGACGCAACATCCAGCCCGTCCATCAGCATCGCCATATGAGCGACCAGCGCGAGCAGGGGATTGGCCTTGATGGCGTAATGCAGATGAATGCTTGCCGGCAGCGTTGACCTGAGCTGCGCAATGCGCTGCGCGATGGCCTGTTGGTCGTAGGCGTAAAACGGCGTGTTGCCTACTTGTGCAGCGAGTTGCGACAGCGGCATGCCACCGATTAACAGCTCACCATTCACGATGGGGAATTGGGTCAGCGGCGCGTGGACAGGCTTGGCGTTGCTCATGACGCATCTTCCGCGGGAGGCGTGTTGAATTGCTCGGCAAGCAATTTTCGATCGATCTTGCCATTGGGGTTGCGCGGTAATGCTTGCTCCAGGACCACAACGCGGCTCGGCAGCATCCAGGCCGGCAGCGTCGGGCGCAGGGCTGCGAGCAGTGCCTCCTGGCTAAGTGTTGCGCCTGAGGCCGGGCTGGCGATGATGGTGATCGACTGTCCGAGCAGCGGGTGCTCGGTACCGATGGCGGCGGCCTCGGCCACCAGTCGCGTGGCATAGCAGGCTTCTTCTATTTCGGTCGGGCTGACGCGGTAGCCTGAGGTCTTGATCATCTCGTCGCGACGGCCGATGAAGTAGAGAAAGCCTTCCACGTCGCGCCTGACCGTGTCGCCCGAAAATACGGCAATCTCGGCAAGCGTGCTGCCGTCACGCGGGGGCAGGGGGCGGAAACGTTCGGCGGTCTTCTCTGCATCGTTCCAGTAGCCCATCGCCACCAGCGCGCCGCGCTGCACGAGTTCGCCAGGTTCATCGGTTGCGCATTCATTGCCATCGTCGCGCAGCACCATGACTTCTGCATTCGGAATGGCACGACCGATCGAGTCCGGCCGGCGGTCGGCTTCTTCCGGGGGCAGGTAAGTCGCGCGGAAGGCTTCGGTCAAGCCGTACATGAGGAAGGGCTTGGCAGCTGGTGCGCGCTGGCGCAGGCCGGTGAGCGTTTCACGCGGCATGCGCCCGCCTGTGTTGGCAAAGTAACGCAGCGGTGCCACTGCAGCCTCGGGCCAGTCGAGTTGGGCAAGCTGGATCCACAACGGCGGTACGGCCGTAAGGCCTGTGATCTGTTCCCGCTCCATCGCCTTGAGCACGTCGCGCGGCAGCAGGTAGTTGAGCAGCACGACGGAGGCGCCTGCGCTGAAGGCCGTCGTGAGCTGCGAGAAACCGGCATCGAACGACAAGGGGAGTGCAGCCAGCAGGCGATCGTCCGCATGGTTGCCGAGGTAGCCCGCCACGCTCTGTGCGCCGACGACGACGTTGCGATGGGAGACCATGACGCCTTTGGGGCGTCCGGTGCTGCCCGAGGTGTAGAAGATACCCGCCAGGTCGTTGTCGATGACGCGGTGGCCATCACGTGGTGTCGCGGCGATGAGTGCCTGCCAGATAGCCGCGCCTTCTCCATCGATGACGAGGACATGTTGCAGGTCCGGGCATTGCGTTAGCACCTCATCAAGCAGAGGCCTGCGCGCGGCGGTGGTCACGAGAATGCTGACCGCGCAGTCCTGCAGTATGTGAGCGACCTGCGCAGGTTTGAGCAGCGGATTGATTGGCACGAAGGCCGCACCGGCCTGGCTGGCCGCGAAGATTGTTGCCACCATCTCGGCGCGCTTTTCCATCCACATCGCCACGCGCTGCCCACGTTGCAGGCCCAGCGACAGCAATCCTGCAGCCAGGCCGCTGACCTCCGTCTGCAGCGTCGCATAGTCGACGCGCTTGCCGCCATCGACGAGTGCAGTGGCGAGCGGGGTACGTGCAGCCGATATGGCCAACAAGTCGTGGAGAAGAAAAGCAGGTGGCATCAGGTGCTTGTCGTGTTGGTTGAGGGCTTGAAGCGGCGCAGCCAGCGGCGGCCGAAATGCAGTGCGGCGTGCAGCAGGCCCGATGGCGACCGTGCGTCAAAGGCGACCAGGCCGACCAGTTGGCGCGAGTGCGTCATCCACTCCGCCTTGTAAGCGTCATCGCCGGTGAGAAAGTCGATCTCGCACACCTTGTCCACGTCGAGCACATGCTCGGCCAGCGCCGCTGTCAGTACGGTGCCGACACCCAGTCTGGCAAAGCGGGAATCGTACGCGAGTTTATATATGGAGGCCGTTCCATCCTTCACAAACCAGATCTGTGCGGCCACCGCTTCGCCGCCGAGGTGGAGCACGCCAAAGCGCAGCCAGCCTTGCGCTGCACTCAAGCGGCAAAGTTGCGGAATGAAGTCGGGGAAGGGTTCTGGCTCCTTCCAGCTCTGCGCATAAACGCTCGCGTAGGCGTCGAGGGCTGCATCGAGCGCTTCGCCTGCCGTGACAATGTCGAGACGGAAGCCCGGCTCCGTCAGCAGACGCTTGCGACAACGGCGCAGCGTATTGACCAGACGCGAGGGGCGCGAGGCGACGTAATCGGCCCCTCTCAGGCCAGCACAAGGCAGATGCCAGTTGGTGCTGACATGAAAGGTGTCGCAGAGATAACCATGGCTGCGTAGCGCAGGCATCAGGGCGCTCAGCAATGCGGCGTCCGCATGCATGGGGCGCAGCTCGATGCGGCGTGCACCGTGTGTGCGCAGCCAGCGCGCGAGTTGTGATGCCTCATTGATGGAGGGGATGGCGCTGCCCGACAGTCCGTAGTCGGCGCTGTAGTAGCTGGACAGGGAATGGAAACTGCCGCCGCGCTGCATCAGCGGCAGACTCAGTGCACCAGCAACGGCATCGTTGCGACCGTGGTCGGCTGGCAGGCCATGGCGCTCGAGCAAGTCGAACCACTCGCGCGTCAGGAACAGCGAGCGGCGCTCTGCGACGGGGTGATCGACGGCCTCATGTAGCGAGGTCGGATGTCGGGAGGCGGCTGGCATGGGGTTCCTGCTCATTCGTAATTGCAAGGCCTTCGCAAACAAGTGATGCTGTTCTCGCCCCGAAGGACATCGGAGCGCCATTTTTGAGCCATCTGCCTATAATACCGGCCTTGACCGTGCCTCGCCTGTGGCGCGGGAGCAGTGTTGAATCAAAATGCATGCAAGTGAAGTTTTTATGATGCGGGAGCACGTGTTGGACATTCGCAAGGAACTGGCTGTAGTGCTCGATGACGTGCTGGGCCTTGAGGGGCGCGCGCAACTGTTCAGTGATGAAACGGCCTTGCTTGGGGCCTTGCCCGAGCTTGATTCCATGGCCGTGGTCGGCATCATTGCCGGCATGGAAGAGCATTTCGGTATTTACCTCGCTGACGACGAAATCGATGGCAGCAGCTTTGCCACCTTCGGCAGTCTGCTGCGCTTCGTGCAGGACAAGCTTTCCTAGCCCGGCCTCCAGCCCTTCACGCGCAGTGAAACCAGACCTCCTACCTTTCTTTCTTCCGACACACAGCGGCGGGCTGTACGCCCTGCATCTGCCGCACACCGGACCGGTGCTGCGCGGCACCCTGTTGTGGTTGCAGCCGTTCGCCGAAGAGGCCAATTGCGCGCGTCGTCACATCGTCGCCGCTGCGCATGAATGCCGGGCGCAGGGATACGCGAGTCTGCTCATCGACCCGTTCGGTACCGGCGAAAGCGAAGGCGATCTTGGCGATGCGACCTGGGAGATCTGGCGCGGCAATGTGATTGAAGCGGCCGACTGGTTACGTAAGCGTCAGGCCGCGCTGCAGGCTGCTCCGTTGTGGTTGGTCGGCGTCAGGGCAGGGGCCTTGCTCGGAGCGAGCGTGGTGGCCGAGGTCTTGCCGGCGGGGATTGTCGGCTGGCAGCCGGTCGCTGCCGGGCGCGCTGTGCTGGACGGTTTCTTGCGAATGAAGCTCGCCTCGGAGTGGGCCGTTGCCGAATCCGCAAATGCTGCAGACATCCTCGGGCGGCTGCGCGAACAACTGAATACCGGTGCTGCTGTAGAGGTGGCCGGATACACGTTGTCGGCGGCGCTGGCGCAAAACGTTGAAAAGCAGGTGCTTGCATGGGACAAGGGCAAGTGCGGTCGCGTGGCGTGTCTGGAATTCCGTTCGCGGCATGACGGTGAATCCGAGCGCGGCCATTCTCCTGCCATCGAACGGCTGTGCGAGAGCTGGCGCGAACAGGGTATGCGCATTGCATCTGCAGTCACCGAAACGCCACCGTTCTGGATGCTCTACGAAGCGCCGTTGACGCCGGGCCTGGGCGACAAGACGCTGGGACTGATCAGGTCAATCTCGTCATGAGCGCTGATATGCAGCGTGCCGCGCTGATTGATGTTGATGGCCTGCACCTCGTCGCGACCCTGCAGCTGCCTTCAAGCCCCGGCGCGGTTGGCGTGGTATTCGTGACCGGCGGGCATCAGGTCCGGGCGGGCAGTCATCGCCAGTTCCTGCGCCTGGCACGCGGCTTTGCAGCGGCAGGTTACGCCTGTTTGCGTTTCGATCTGCCTGGCTTGGGAGACTCGGAAGGCGCCTTGCGTGGTTTCGAGGACAATGTCATCGCATTGCGCGCCGCGGTCGACCTGTTGCAGAAGGAAGTGCCGAGCATTGAACGGGTCGTGCTGTGGGGGCTCTGCGACGGGGCCAGCGCGGCTGCCTTGTATGCGCCCGCCGATCCACGCGTGGCCGGGTTGCTGCTGGCCAACCCGTGGGTGCGCACGGGGCAGGTCCAGGCCAAGACGCTGGTGGCCAGTTACTACCGCCGCCAGATGATGTCATGGGTATTCTGGCGCAAGGTGTTCTCAGGACGTGTCGGGATCGTGCATAGCGCGCGCGAATGGTTGCGCAACTGGCGCATCGCGCGACAGGCCGCTGACGTGCCCGGCAACGCTTTGCCCGAGCGCTTGCTGGAGGCTCTGCACGCTTTCAAGGGCGTGCTGCGCATCGTTATCGCGGAGTATGACCTGACGGGGCAGGAGTTCCTGCAGGTTCTGGGTAGCCGGGCTGATCTGCCTTGCGCGAGCCTGCCCGATGCCGACCACACCTTCTCGTCGTCGCGCGATCATCAGCGACTGGCCGAGCAAAGCCTGATCCTGCTTGGCGACGTAGCTGCCGCTTCGTCGCGCAACCCGGCCTGACCGGGTTCCCGCCCTTTATCGACTGCAGCTCACCCGATGTAGCTGCAATCCGGTGTATTTCTGTGTAGCGATCTGATGCTGCGGGCAGGTGATGAATTCTTCCGGATTCAGGCCGTTGTTGCCCGCAATCCAGAAGCTCTTCGCGGTTTGCATCGCAGGCACTGGCGACCAGCCGATCACCAGCGGCCCAGCGGGCGAGTCGACCTGCCGCGTGCGTGGAAGCAATCCCAGCCAGTTGAGTTTTTGCGTGCCGAGGCGTGCGTAGATCTTGCGCCAGGCTTCGGAGGAGTCCGGCCGCTCGGGGTCCTGAACTTCGAGCATGCTGCCCCATTCAGGACCGACCAGATAGCGCGCCACGCCCCAGTAGATGATGTTGTCGGGCACATAGACGAATTCACCCTCGGCTTTGTGCGTGACGAGGTAGGCCGCGAGTTCGCGGTACTGCGTCTTGCGCGGTTCAATGGCCTGCAGCCACGCCACCCAGGCGCAGCCGGCTGCACAGACTGCCAATGCAATGCCAGCCAGATAACGCAGCGCTGGCTGGCGGTAGCTCTCGAACAGCCGTGCGAGCGCCGTGCCGAGCACGATGGCGGCAAACGGCGCACAGAAGGCAAACACGCGATCCAGCCATATCGGGCGTATCGCGACCGACAGCAGCATGCCGAAAAACAGCGGCCAGAACACCAGCCAGATGGCCACGCGCCGCACTTCTTTAACGGCCCAGGCACTGACCAGTAGTGTCGCGCCAAAAACGATGGCGACCAGCGTGTAAAGCGCGGGGTTTGCAATGGCGTCGCCATAGCCGAGTATCCACCCACCGACGGTGTGCGCACCGTCAGCCAGCGAAGCAGCATGCGTGTGCGAAATGCTGCGGAAGTTTGCATTGATCAGCCAGGGCAGCAGGGCTATGCCTGTCAATACGGATATGCGCAGCCAGCGCCACAGCTCGTTGCGCTGGAAGGTGTTGTTGGCAAAGGGGAAAAGGTAGAACACCAGACCCGACAGCATGATCAGGCTGACTGCACTGTGCATGGCTGCCATCGGGAACAGCGCAATGCCCAGCGGGATTGCGCCCTTGAAAGTCCGGTTGGCCAGAAAGTGTTCGGCTGCGGCCCAGGTCAGAACGGCCACGGCGCAGAGCATGGCGTACTGGCGCAGCTCCCCCGCAAAGTAGATTTCGCTACCGAGCAGTGCACATACGGCCATCGCGCTGAGGCCCGCCGTCCGGCCGAAGCGTCGCCCGGCAAACACCGCCACCGCCACCAGCGTCACCGAACTCCATGCGACCGAGTTGAGCATCAGCCATGTGTCGCTGTGGCTCAGGCTGCTCCATGCGGTGAGCTGCATGTAATACAGCGGCGGGTGGATCTCGAAGCGCAGGACTGCGATGAAGGTCTGTATGACAGACAGATTGGTGTAGGACGCCGCGAAAATCTCGTCGTACCAGAATCCCTCACGGCCCATTGGCAGGATACGCAGCACAATGCCGACGGCCAGGATGACAAGACCCACGGCTGCGGCAGACAGGCGCATGGGGCGGCCAACCGCAAGATCAAGCGTGTGTGAAGTCATCGTCTGGAAAGCCGTGTCTGGTGGGCCTGAGGGGCTGGTTGCGGATCGCGGCGAGAGCCATCAGTGGCTCTTGATCATCGTGCCCACGCCGTGATGGGTGAGAATTTCCAGTAGCAGGCAATGCTCCACGCGGCCGTCGATGATGTGCACCGAGCGCACCCCATTGCGTGCGGCATCCAGCGCGGAGCTGATCTTCGGTAGCATGCCGCCGGAGAGGGTGCCATCAGCAACCAGATCGTCAATCTGCTTGGGCGTCAGGCCGGTCAGCAACTTGCCGTCCTTGTCGAGCACGCCAGGCGTGTTCGTCAGCAGGACGAGCTTTTCTGCCTTGAGCACTTCGGCCAGCTTGCCGGCCACCACATCCGCATTGATGTTGTAGGTTTCACCTTGCTCGCCGACACCGATAGGCGCAATCACCGGAATGAAGTCACCTGTGTCGAGGAAGCTGATGATGGAAGGGTCAATCGACGAGATCTCGCCGACCTGGCCGATATCGATCATCTCTTCGGGCTTTTCCTTGTTGGGCATCATCAGCTTGCGGGCACGGATGAAGGCGCCGTCCTGACCGGTCAGGCCGACAGCCTTGCCGCCATGGCGGTTGATCAGATTGACGATGTCCTTGTTGACCTGGCCGCCAAGAACCATTTCAACGATGTCCATGGTCTCGGCGTCGGTGACGCGCATGCCCTGAATGAATTGTCCCTGCTTGCCGACGCGCTTGAGCAGGTCGTCAATCTGCGGCCCGCCACCGTGCACGACGACCGGGTTCATGCCGACCAGCTTGAGCAGCACCACATCGCGCGCGAAGCAATCCTTGAGCTTCTCGTCGGTCATGGCATTGCCGCCGTATTTTATGACAATGGTCTTGTCGTAGAAGCGTTTGATGTAGGGCAGCGCTTCGGCGAGGATTTCGGCTTTGAGCGCGGGGGCTAGAGTCTGTGTGTCGGGCATGGTGGTGTCTATCGAAGCGAATCAAAACGTCACGATTGTATCGGCACTAGGGGCGAAACCCCAACGTCGACTGCTGGGGGCACTCTCTGCGGGGAGGGCTGGCGGTGCCGGGTCAGCGGGGGCTCAGCTACCACCGCGCCAGAAACCCGGTAATCATCAACCTGCTTGCGTTCCTGACCTTGTCCAGTCGGCCATCGGGAACGATCCGCAGGAGCTGTCCGGAGTCTGCAATTTTCGCGGACAAATATTTCTCGTTCAGTATCGACGCCGCCTTCTTGATCAGAAAACCCTCTGTCGGCGCACTCTTGCCTGTTTCAGCGCCATACCAGCGCTCGCCGGAAGGCCCCGAAATCAGCCAGGCGTTGATGTGATCCTGCATGGATTGGTTGACCAGGCCGGGCATGTCGAGCAAGCCCGACTCGCCAATACGAACGCCGGTTTCAAATTCGGGTTGGTAGATTTTCCAGTTCAATGCTTCCAGTGCTGGATGGTTGATTGCGAACAGACAGCTTCGCACCCATCGCGCTGCATCCAGCTCCAGAACTCTTACGTCATGCTCCAGCCGATTTATGGAACCCGTCAGCGTTGGCTCGCGATGTCGTGCAGCCCGCGCCACCTGATGCATGAATTTCGCAAAGCTTTCCTGGTCGACTTGAAAGTGAACGCCGGTCGTGTCATTCACGACGATCGCCGCATCGCCCGCGCGCATGAGAGGCCGAACTGCGTCGAGCCCGCGTTGGTAGCCGCCGAATTCCCAGCCGATGTTGTCATGTACGACTGAAATGACTTTCTTCCGGCTTACGCGTGCAGGCAGGCTGTGGGTGAGTTGTTGGGCGTAATCTGGCCCAGACACCAGCACGACCTTCGCCAGTCGTTGAGCGCTCGCGAGACGTGCTATTGCGCTTGCAAGCGCAGGTATGTATTTCTCGTAATGAGAGTAGGCGACTAAATATACACTCATCCCAAGCTCCCTGGCGGTAGATATTTTCGGGTGGTTGCGTGCGTGGATCCTAGTGTGAGTCGGCGAGCCTCATACCGCAATGCGACCAAGGGGGCAGGTCTCGCTGTGACGGGGTGTTCGAGCGCTGCATGACGAAGGGCATGCTCTGGCGGGGCCGCGTGCGTCGGAGGCGGCCTCCGGTTTCATGCTTGCGTGGATGGAGTCAGTGAACTGAGCGCACTTATTGCGTGTTGCTGGGGTGTCGTAGTGGCAGCATCAGGATTGCATCGCGATTCGACCACGAGAAGCATTTCTCTGCGGCCTCTCGCCACGGCAGCCAGACTGCATCCACGTGCTCTTCCGGCGCTAACCGGACCTGGCGTGCGGTGGGTAATTCCAGACTGAACACGTGTTCAATGTTATGGGTAACGCCGGGCGCATAGCGGTGCCGCCATTGCCCGAAGATCTCGAAGCGGTTGCTGAGTTGCCAGTCGCACAGTTGGTCGGCGGTGATGACGATGCCTGTCTCTTCGGCAAGCTCGCGACACGCCGTTTCTCGCGGTGACTCACCTTCTTCGAGACTGCCGGTAACGGATTGCCAGAAGCCGCGATGCAAGGCACGTTCAATCAACAGGACTTCGCGAGCCGACGTGTGAATCAGGACTAGCACTGATTCTGGTTTCTTGAAGACGCCATCCGGCATATCAGCGGTCTGGCGAGAAAGCGGGCAGGGTGTCTGCGGCACCGTCGACCAGCACCCAGAAGGCGATCTGGTTTTCGCGCCAGAAATCGCTGACCTCACCCAATATGTCCGTTAATGTCTTCCACAGGCCGGGTTGTGCGGTGTGCAGCGCATCGCAGCCCCGCAGGATCACGATAAAGCCGTCCGCTTCGCTCCACGATAGATCAGTAAGGCAATCCGCCAACGCATCCCAGTTCTCGCCGTACCACTGGGGGAAGTGCAGGGCCTGCCCGATCTGTCGCAGCAATGCTGGTGCGGTTTGTGTGGCGTTGATATCAACTGACCAGCAATCGAAATTGATAGATGCGGCGGAAAGGCTTGTCGCATACAACTGCGTGGCCGAGGCCACGTATACGCCCGCTTGCGCGTAGTGCGTCAGCTTGTTGGCGGCTGTGTTCATGGCGTCACCCTCGCAAAGCTTCGGTAGTGGTCGGGCGTGTAGTAATACTCTTCGGGCGCGCCTGCAATGATGCGGCGAGCGCCGCGATCATAGGCGCCAGGCGTCGGTACCGTGTATTCACGGTAGTAGCCACGAGCCTTGTTTGGCAGACGGTGTTCGCGGTTCTGAAACTCGATGCCGTCCCGTCGGTAAGGGAATGGCCCTCCGGCGCGAATCAATTGCAAGGTGGTACGTGCTTCCGGTGGTAGTGCGCTGGTTGCAATGCCGGGTAGATCGTCAGGCCGGCTGTCGCGCGCGCTCGCTGAAGCGAGCAGCCCCATGCCGAGGCTGATCGCCAGCAGGAGCTGCACGAGGATGCGTGTCATGGAGTTTTGCATGCCGCGTACGGTGAGTTGACTCAGCCCTTGCCGGTGCTGCCGAAGCCGCCCGCACCGCGATGGCTTGCGTCGAAGTCGTCGACGATATTGAACCCCACTTGCAGGACCGGCACGATGACCAGTTGCGCAATGCGGTCAAGCGGCTGGATGGTGAAGCTGTCCTTGCCGCGATTCCAGGTCGAGACGAAGAGTTGGCCCTGGTAGTCAGAATCGATCAGGCCTACCAGGTTGCCGAGCACGATGCCGTGTTTATGGCCAAGTCCTGAGCGCGGCAAGATGATGGCGGCATATCCAGGATCGGCGACGTGGATGGCCATACCAGTCGGAATGAGGTGCGTCTCGCCGGGATTGATCTGCAATGGTGCTTCGAGTGCGGCACGCAGGTCGAGGCCAGCGGCGCCGGGTGTTGCATAGTGGGGGAGAGCATCCTTGATGCGGGGGTCGAGAATCTTTACGTCAATCTGGCGCATGGTTGTTGTCGGTGGTGGCGGAGCTGATCCGCACATTCAGGTTAAAAGACTGGAGATATGGCTGACGATGCCGTGAGCGACTTCGTCCTTGCTCGCCAGCGGGAGTGGATGGCGGCCGGCTGCGTCGAACAGCACGACCTGATTGGTGTCGCCGCCCATGCCGTCCTGCACGAGATTGCCGACCACCAGTTTCAATTTCTTGGCGGCGAGTTTGCCTTGCGCATAGCTATCCAGATCGCGACTCTCGGCGGCAAAGCCGACGCAGAAAGGCGCGGCGGGCAGGGCGGCAACTTCCGCGAGGATGTCCGGATTGCGCGTGAATTCGACCGTCAGCGTCTCGCCCGTTTTCTTGATCTTGTCTGCGGCCGTTGCAACGGGGCGATAGTCTGCGACGGCAGCGACGCCGATGAAGATATCCGAGGCGCTCACCTGATTCAGGACCGCTTCGCGCATCTGCATGGCCGATCGAACGTCGATGCGTGTGACGCCGGCGGGTGTGGGCTGACTGACCGGGCCGCTGACCAGTGTCACTTCCGCACCGGCTTCTGCGCAGGCCCGCGCGAGCGCGAAGCCCATCTTGCCCGAACTCAGATTGGTCAGGCCGCGCACTGGGTCAAGCGCTTCGAAGGTGGGCCCGGCCGTCATCAGCACACGGCGTCCCGCAAGCAGTTTCGGCTGGAAATGCGCCAGCACGGCCGCGCAGATTTCGGCCGCTTCCAGCATGCGCCCATCACCGACTTCACCGCAGGCTTGATCGCCACTGCCGGGACCGAGGATGCCGACGCCATCGGCACGCAGTTGCGCGACATTGCGCTGCGTGGCTGCATTGCCCCACATCTCCCGGTTCATTGCGGGCGCTACAAACAGGGAGCAATTGCGCGCAAGGCAAAGCGTCGAAAGCAGATCGTCGGAAAGGCCATTGGCCAGCTTGGCCATGAAATTCGCCGTGGCCGGAGCAATCAGCGCCAGATCGGCCTGCCGCGTCAGATTGATATGCGCCATGCCGTTGCTCATGCGCGTATCCCATTGATCGGTCCAGACGGTATTGCCGGACAGGGCCTGGAAGGTGAGCGGGGTTACGAAGTGTGTCGCAGCTTCTGTCATGGCGACATGCACCGTCGCCCCCGCCTTGATGAGCAGGCGCACTAGTTCCGCAGCCTTATAGGCGGCGATGCCGCCGGTGACGCCCAGTACGATGGTCTTGCCCGTCAGTCCGCTCATGCTTGTCCGTCGCTTGCCGCAGAATCGCGGCTCAATCCGCCCATTCTATCCTTTGGAGTCGCGCAAATTGGCAATCACCGACTGGCCTGAACAGGAGCGTCCGCGCGAGCGTTTGCTGGCGCAAGGGGCTGCGGCCTTGTCTGACGCTGAGTTGCTGGCGATCTTTCTGCGAGTTGGTGTGCGCGGCAAAAGCGCCGTCGACCTGGCGCGTGACCTCGTTACGCGCTTCGGCAGCCTGACCGGCTTATTCGCCGCAAAGTCCGAAGAACTGCAAGCTGTGCATGGCATGGGCGAGGCTAAGTACGTGCAATTGCAGGCGGTGCTCGAAATGTCGCGCCGTGCGCTGGGCGAGCAAATGCGCCGTCGCGACGTGTTGAGCTCGCCGCAAGCCGTGCGTGACTGGCTGCGTTTACAGATAGCCAGCTTGCCGCACGAGGTCTTCATGGTGCTGATGCTGGACGCACAGAACTGCCTGATCGAGGCGGTTGAGTTGTTTCGCGGAACGCTGACCCAGACCAGTGTCTATCCGCGCGAAGTCGTGAAGCTGGCCTTGGCGCATAACGCGGCCGCCATTATCTTGGCCCACAACCATCCTTCCGGTTTGGCCGAACCCAGCAAGGCCGACGAAATGCTCACGCGCAGCCTGAAACAGGCGCTGGCCATGGTCGATGTTAAAGTGCTCGACCATTTTGTCGTGGCAGGCAGCGCGCAGCCGCTGTCCTTCGCTGAGCGCGGCTTGATGTAAAAACAAAGCAAACAAGTACTTGAACAAACCGTAAGGCTGCATGTACAATCATGGGCTTTTCGGAATCGAACAAAGTCTGGAGTACGAGAAATGTCTCGCGTTTGTATCGTGACGGGCAAAGGCCCGATGGTGGGTAACAACGTTTCCCACGCCAATAACAGAACGAAGCGTCGTTTTCTGCCGAACCTGCAGCAACGCCGTTTCTGGCTTGAAGAAGAAAACCGCTGGGTGAGCCTGCGCGTTTCGACTGCAGGCCTGCGTACCATCGACAAGAAGGGCATTGAAGTTGTTCTGGCCGAGCTGCGTGCGCGCGGCGAACGCGTTTAACTTCAATCCCCGATAAAGCGGAGCATATAAAATGGCTAAAGGCGGACGTGAAAAGATCAAGCTGGAGTCCTCTGCGGGCACCGGCCACTTCTACACCACCAACAAGAACAAGCGCACCACCCCGGAAAAGCTTGAGTTTCTGAAGTACGACCCGGTTGTGCGCAAGCACGTCCCGTACAAGGAAACGAAGCTCAAGTAAGCACGGCAACGCTTAGCGTTGCTGCGCCTGCCTCAGGCGAGGTTCCGGTTCCAGACTCAAACCCGCCATGTGCGGGTTTTTGTTTTTTAGCTTCTCGTTGTCTCAATGACTTCAATGGACTTCTCTTCTCATGAGCCACGCATCCACTGAAAACCTGAACGTCGCCGCCTTCGATCACATGCCTTCGCCGGCTGAGATCAAGCAGCGCGTGCCGCTGACCGACACTGCTGCGCGTGTCGTGACGGAAGGGCGCCGCACTCTGTCGCGTCTGCTGGACCGTCAGGATCCGCGCTTCCTCGTGATCATCGGCCCTTGCTCGATCCACGATCCATCCGCCGGCCTGGAATACGCGCGTCGTCTGCGCCAGTTGAGCGAAGAGCTGTCGGATACGCTGTGCATCGTGATGCGCGTGTATTTCGAGAAACCACGTACTTCAACGGGTTGGAAGGGTTTCATCAACGACCCGCGCATGGATGATTCTTTCCACATTGAAGAAGGCATGGAGCGCGGTCGTCGCTTCCTGCATGACGTGGCCGAATTCGGTCTGCCTGCCGCTACAGAAGCGCTCGATCCGGTTGCGCCACAGTATTACGGCGATCTGGTGAGCTGGACCGCCATCGGCGCACGCACGGCCGAATCGCAGACGCACCGCGAAATGGCGTCCGGCCTGTCGACACCGGTGGGTTTCAAGAATGGCACTGATGGTTCGCTCGATGCGGCCATCAATGGGGTGCTTTCTGCTTCGTCGCCACACAGTTTCCTCGGCCTGAACGAGCAGGGTGAGGTCGCCATCATCCGTACGGGTGGCAACAAGTACGGTCATCTTGTATTGCGCGGGGGTGGTGGTCAGCCAAATTACGATACGGTCGCCATCTCGCTTGCTGAGCAGGCGCTGGCCAAGGCGAAACTGCCTGCCAATATCATCGTTGATTGCTCACATGCGAACTCGATGAAGAAGCCGGAGCTGCAGCCGCTGGTGATGCGTGATGTCGTGAATCAGGTGCGCAATGGCAACCGCTCCATCGTTGGCGTCATGATTGAAAGCTTCCTCGAAGCTGGCAATCAGCCTATCCCGGAAAATCTGTCTGACTTGCGTTATGGCTGCTCGGTAACTGACGCCTGCATTGGCTGGGATACCACCGAGGCCCTGCTGCGCGAAACAGCCGAAACCTTGCGGGCAACGGTCGCTGCGCGTGCTGAGTGAAGCGTCGTAAAGCACCAATCAATCTGATCTGAAACCGAAGCACAGGACTGGAACTCATGCATCTGATTCAACCATTTGCCGGCCTGCGCCCTGCAGCCGATCGCGCGACTGAAATCGTAGCGCCACCGTATGACGTGCTGTCCAGCGACGAAGCGCGTGCCCGCGCCAGTGGCAAGCCGTGGAGCTTCCTGCACATCTCCAAGCCGGAGATCGATCTGCCCGCAGGCACCGATGTTTATTCGGCGCCGGTGTATGCCAAGGCAGCTGAAAACCTGCAGCACATGATCGGAGCCGGCGTGCTGATTCGCGACGAAGCGCCGTGCTATTACGTATATCGCATTGTCATGGGTGCGCACACGCAGACCGGTCTGATCGCGGCCGCGTCCGTGGCGGATTACGACAAGAACCGCATTCGTCGTCACGAGCTGACACGTCCAGATAAAGAGGACGATCGCGTACGCCAGGTCGAAGCGTTGAATGCGCAGACGGGTCCCGTTTTGCTGGCGTATCCGAAGGCGCCCGCTGTCGACGCCATCCTGCAAGCGGCCACGGCCGGTGCAGCGATTGCCGATGCGACGGCAGATGATGGCATCCGTCACACTGTGTGGGCGATTCGCGATGCGGCGACGATTGCCGAGCTGACCAAGGCGTTTGATGCCATGCACGCGCTCTACATCGCGGATGGCCATCACCGTTCGGCTGCGGCATCGCGTGTCTGCGCGGCGCGCAAGGCGGCCAATCCGGCTCACACGGGCAAGGAGTCGTACAACAATTTCCTGTCGGTGATTTTCCCGGACCACGAACTGGCGATCCTCGACTACAACCGTGTCGTGGTCGATCTGAACGGCCTCAGTCAGGCGCAGCTCATCGAGAAGATCGGCACGGCCTTCACGGTTGAAACTTCGGCCGGCCAGGTCAAACCAGCGAAACATGGCGAAGTCGGCATGTATGTGAAAGCGCAGTGGTATCGCCTTGTCATCAAGCCTGAGCTCGTGCCGCAGGATCCGGTTGCGCGCCTGGACGTGAGCCTGCTGTCAGATCATCTACTTGGCCCGATCCTCGGCATCACAGACCTGCGTCGCGACAAGCGCATCGATTTCGTTGGCGGCATTCGTGGTTTGCCGGAGCTGGAAAAGCGCGTCAATAGCGGTGAAATGGCAGTGGCATTCGCGATGTACGCGACGACCATGGCCGACCTGATTTCCGTGGCCGATGCCGACCAGATCATGCCGCCCAAATCGACCTGGTTCGAGCCCAAGCTGGCTGACGGTTTGTTGTCGCACGTACTCGGCTAAGCGTCTGTACCTGTCTCTGCGTGCTTTCTCCAGCTTGAACGGGGCAGGGCGCTGAGGCACATTGGGTTCTCGGTCGCGCGACACTCGAGAGGCATTCATGGCAGCTACTGCGTTCATCACGCATCCGGATTGCTGGCTTCACAATATGGGAGCCGGGCATCCGGAATCGCCGGACAGGCTGTCGGCCATTCGTGATCGCATGATCGCTTCCGGGCTGGATCAATACGTCACCAGCCTGGAGGCGCCGCAGGCCTCGATCGAACAGCTTCAGCGGGCGCATTCCCCTGATTACATCCGTGAGGTGCTGGAATGGGCGCCGGAGCGCGGCATTGTGCACCTCGACCCCGATACGGCGATGTGCCCGCATACCCTCAAGGCGGCCTTGCGGGCTGCGGGCGCGGGCATCATGGCAACCGATCTGGTCATGCGTGGCGAAGCGGATTCGGCTTTCTGTGCGGTGCGTCCGCCGGGTCATCATGCCGAGCACGCGCGTGCGATGGGCTTCTGTTTTTTCAACAACGTCGCGGTTGCCGCGCGGCATGCACTGGAAGTGCACGGGCTCGAGCGTGTTGCCATCGTCGATTTTGACGTCCATCACGGCAATGGTACGGAAGACATTTTTTCTGACGACGAGCGGGTGTTAATGGTGGGTTTTTTTCAGCATCCGTTTTACCCCTATAGCGGCACCCGTAACCCGAGCCCGAACATGCATAACACACCGTTCCCGGCCGCCACGCGAGGCGATACGGTGCGCGAGCTTGTCGAGCGTTCATGGTTGCCTGCGCTGGCCGAGCATCAGCCGCAGATGTTGTTCATTTCCGCTGGGTTCGACGCGCATTACGAAGACGATATGGCGTCCATGGGCTTGCTGGATGCGGACTACGCATGGATCTCCGAGCAACTGCGTCGCTTTGCCGATGCGCATTGCCAGGGGCGCATCGTGTCGATGCTCGAAGGCGGTTACGCCTTGTCGGCGCTGGGGCGCAGCGCAGTCCTGCATGTCAAGGCGCTGGCTGGATTGTGACGCCGCCCGGGCAGGGTTGAACACACACCCTTCAGGTACAATGCCGCTTTTGCTTTTTACGCAGATATCGTCATGTTGACAGGTTCTCTCGTTGCGCTGGTGACGCCTTTCCTGGCGGACGGCCAGCTTGATCTGGCGCGCTTTCGCAGCCTCATCGATTTCCATGTGCGCGAAGGCTCCGACGGTCTTGTGATCGTCGGCACCACGGGCGAATCACCCACGGTCAATGTTGAAGAGCATTGCACGCTGATCCGCGTTGCAGTCGAGCACTCCGCTGGCCGCATCCCGGTCATCGCCGGAACCGGCGCGAACTCCACGTCAGAAGCCATCGAGCTGACACGTTTTGCCAAGGAAGTCGGTGCCGAGGCGGGCTTGTCGGTCGTGCCGTACTACAACCGCCCGACGCAGGAAGGTATGTACCAGCATTTCAAGGCCATCGCCGAAGCGGTCGATCTGCCCTTGATCCTGTACAACGTGCCGGGCCGCACGGTGGCGGACATGAACAACGATACGGTGCTGCGCCTCGCGCAAGTGCCGGGCATCATCGGCATCAAGGACGCTACCGGCAACATCGAACGCATCACCGATCTGGCGATGCGCGCGCCGAAGGATTTCGTGCTCTACAGCGGCGACGACATGACTGTGCTGCCGTTCATTGCCCTGGGCGGTCATGGCGTGATTTCGGTGGCTGCCAACGTGGCGCCGCGCCTCATGCACGAACTCTGTGTGGCAATGCTGGCGGGCGACGGAGCGCTGGCGCGCAAGCTCAACGCGAAGCTGTTTCTCCTCAATCGCGATCTGTTTGTGGAAGCCAATCCCATTCCAGTGAAGTGGGCCTGCGAACAGATGGGTCTCGTCGGCCCCTTGATTCGCTTGCCCCTGACGCCGCTGTCCGAGCAATTCCACGAGCGCGTTCGTGCTGCCATGCGCGCTGCCGAAGCCTTGAACTGAAAGGAAGTTTGATGAAGTTGTTGCGTAGAACGAGAGAGTCGGTGCAGGTAGCGTGCGTGCTGGGCCTGGCCGGTTTCTCGCTGGTACTTGCCGGATGTGCTTCGAACAACAAGGAGTATCGCAGCGAGGTTACGGATGCTTCGCGGAGCAAATCGCTTGAGGTGCCACCAGATCTGGTAGCGCCCGCGCGAGACGACCGTTTGCAGATGCCTGCTGACACGCGTCGTCCGACGGCCACTGCTTCAAGCCTGAACAATGCGGCCAAACCTGAAGTGCAGGCCGCCCTTGCGGCTTCGCCGGATCAGATGGGCAAGGTGCGTATCGAGCGTGCGGGTTCCGAGCGCTGGCTGGTCATGCCGGGTACGCCGCAGGTGGTTTGGCCGCAGTTGCGCAAGTTCTGGGAAGACCTGGGCTTTACCATCAAGATGGATTCGCCTCAGCTCTATGTGATGGAAACGGACTGGGCGGAGAAGCGAGGCAAGGATGGCGATACCTTCATTGGTAATCTGTCCTTGCTGCGAGTCTTCATCAGCGGCGCGGAGCGCGACAAGTTCCGCACCCGTCTGGAAACGAGCAGTCAGCCGGGTCAGGTCGAGATCTATGTCAGCCATCGCGCGCTTGAAGAGGCCGATCTGCAATATGCGAATCAGCAGGTGGGCTGGGTGTCGAAGCCGGGTGATCCTGGGCTGGAGCTTGAAATGCTTCGCCGCATGATGGTGGTGTTTGGCGCGACGGAAGAGCAGGCCAAGCAGGCGACGACGGCGCCGGCAGTCGTGCAGGAGAAGGCGCGCCTGGCTACGGCTACGGATGGCTCACCGATCCTGAACGTTGATGAGGTAATCGACCGTACCTGGCGTCAGGTCGGGCTGGCACTGGACCGCGTCGGCATGGTGGTCGAGGATCGTGACCGCGCCAAGAGCGTCTACTTCGTCCGTTACATCACCGACGAAGATCTTGGCAAGAAGAAGAGCAGCAGCTGGTTCTCGTGGATGGCTTTCTGGCGCAGCGACAAGGTCGCGGATACCGATCAGTTCCGTATCGTCGTGCAGGCTGACGGACAGAAAACCACGGTGCGCGTGCAGGACAAGGCTGGCGCGCCTGCCTCACCTGCGTCGAGCAAGCAGATCCTGACCTTGCTGTACAACGAATTGAAATAAACCTGCCTTGCGGCTGGTATTTCAGAAAGGGGGCGCAAGCCCCCTTTTTTTCGTCTGGCGAATTTGTGGTGGCAAGATCATGCGGACTTGTCGTGCGGAGCTGCGTGCTCGTGTTCGGGATTCTGCGGGCGCCACTAACAGATGCTCGTAGCCACAACCTGGCTGCTAGCTCTGCCGGCGTGAGACAAGCACTCAGGGCACGTCCGTAGGCGATGACGCGTACACGGGTTGGCGGGGAGAGAGGAGGGCGAGCAGCGGGTGGGCAATGCTGCTGAAGAGCTGCTCGAGCGCATTGATCGTCGGGTCCGCATGTGTGCTGTTAAGTCGGGGTGCGATTGCTATCTGGCGCTACCGGACAGACGCCGCACTTGCCTGGGGTGCAACCAGTGGCGCAAACAGCTGACAACAAAAAAGGGCCCGAAGGCCCTTTTCTATTGAATGAAGCGACTCGTCAGACAACGGCCTCTTCCTTCTTCACGACTGGCTTGATGAACTGCTCGCGGGAGACGCCGAGCCACATCACCAGCGGGCTGGCGACCAGCACCGAGGAGTAGATGCCGAAGCAGATGCCGATGGTCAGGGCCAGCGCAAAGTAGTGCAGGGTCGGGCCACCGAAGAGCAGCATCGACAGCACCATCATCTGCGTGCTGCCGTGGGTGATGATGGTCCGCGAGATGGTGCTGGTGATGGCGTGGTCGAGAATCTGCGGCACGGAGTAGTTGCGCATGCGACTGTTGCGGAAGCTCTCGCGTACGCGGTCGAACACAACCACGGATTCATTCACGGAGTAGCCCAGCACAGCCAGCACGGCAGCCAGCACCGGCAGCGAGAACTCCCACTGGAAGAACGCGAAGAAGCCCAGGATGATGATCACGTCATGCAGGTTGGCGATGATGGCGGAGACAGCGAAGCGCCATTCGAAGCGGATCGCAAGGTAAATCACGATGCCGATGATCACCACCAGCAGCGCCATCGCGCCGTCCTCGGCCAATTCCTTGCCCACCTGCGGCCCGACGAATTCGACGCGGCGCAGTTCAGGCGTCGATCCGGTTGCCGTGCTGATCGTGCGCATGACCTTCTCGGACACCTTGGCCGAGTTTTCCGTCGCGCGATTCGGCACGCGGATCATCACGTCCAGCGAGGTGCCAAAGTTCTGCACCAGCGAATCGGTGTAACCCGCCTTGTCGAGCGCCTGACGGATGGGCTCAAGTTGTGGCGCTTCCTTGTAATGCGTTTCCATCACGGTGCCGCCGGTGAACTCGACGGACAGATGCAGGCCGCGCGAGAACAGGAAGAACACCGCCAGCAGGAAGGTCGCCAGCGAAATGACGTTGAACAGCAGGGCCCGTTTCATGAACGGGATGTCTTTGTGAATGCGGAAGAATTCCATTTTTATCTCTCCTGGCGCCTTGGCGTTTGGTGCGTAGCTTTAGGCTTGAACGCCGGGTTTCCAGACTTGACCGATGGCAAGCGTGTCGAGCTTGCGGCGGCGGCCATAAACGAAGTTGGTGATCATGCGCGAGACGATGATGGCGCTGAACATCGAGGTCAGAATGCCGAGGCAATGCACGATGGCGAAGCCGCGCACCGGGCCTGAGCCGAAGGCCAGCAAGGCGCCGCCTGCAATCAGGGTGGTGACGTTCGAGTCGAGAATCGTGCCGAAGGCGCGCGCATAACCCGAGTCGATAGCTGCCTGCGGCGACGAACCGTTGCGCAACTCCTCGCGGATACGCTCATTGATCAGCACATTGGCGTCAATGGCCATACCTAGCGTCAGCGCGATAGCGGCGATGCCTGGCAAGGTCAGCGTGGCTTGCAGCAGCGACAGCACCGCTACCAGTAGCAACAGGTTGGCCGCCAGTGCCAGCGATGAGATCAGACCGAACAGACGGTAGTAGAGGCACATGAACACGGCGATGGCGATGAAGCCCCACAGTGTTGAATGGAAGCCTTTGCTGATGTTGTCGGCGCCAAGGCTCGGGCCGATGGTGCGCTCTTCGATGATGTCCATCGGCGCGGCCAGCGCACCCGAGCGGATCAGGATCGCCAGACGATTGGTTTCTTCCGAGCTGAACTGACCGGTGATTTCGAACTGGTTGCCGAATTCGCCCTGGATGGTCGCGACGGAAATGGCTTCACCCTTGTTTTTCTCGAACAGGATGATGGCCATGCGCTTCTTCAGATTCTCGCGCGTGACTTGGCGCATGATGCGGCCGCCGGCGGAGTCGAGCTTGATGGACACGGCCGGGTTGTTGTTGCTGTCAAAGCTGGACGTTGCGCCGACGAAACGATCGCCCGTCAGTACCACTTGCTTCTTGACGTACACCGGGATCGAAATGCCATCGCGAATCTCGGGGAAGACGTCGGAGCCGGCAGGGGCCTGCCCACCCAGCTCGGCACTCTCCTGTGCCATGCGCACTTCCAGCGTGGCGGTACGGCCAATCAGATCCTTGGCCTTGCCGACATCCTGCACGCCGGGCAATTGCACGACGATGCGGTCGGCACCCTGCTGTTGAATCACCGGCTCGGCCACGCCGAGTTCATTCACGCGGTTGTGCAAGGTCGTGATGTTCTGCTTGACCGCTTCGTCCTGAATACGTTTCTGCTCGATCGGCGACAGCGTGGCGACCAACAGGAATTCAGAGCCTTCGGCACGGTCTGCCAGCGTCAGGTCGGGGTGCGTGTCCTTGACCAGATTGCGCGCTTTGTCGCGCATGGCGGCATCACTGAATCGCAGCGTCAGTGTCAGGTCGTCCCGTGTCACGCCGCTGTTGTAGATCTTCTTCTCGCGCAGGCTGGTGCGCAGATCGCTGCTGGTGGCGTCGAGCTGTTTGGTCAACGCGCCCTTCATGTCGACCTGCAGCATGAAGTGCACGCCGCCGCGCAAGTCGAGACCGAGATACATCGGGTGCGCGCTCAGCGCGGTCAGCCAGCTTGGGCTTGCCGACAGCAGATTCAGCGCCACGACGTAGGATGTGTCCTTCGGATCAGGATTGAGCGTCTTCTCGATCAGGTCGCGTGCCTGCAGCTGTGTCTTGTCGTCGGCAAAGCGTATGCGCAGGCCGCCTTCGTCACGTATTGTTCCGGTATAGGGGACCTTGGCGGCAGTCAGGGCGTCGAGCACACGGGTCTCGACGACGCCATCGACCTTGACGGTCGAGCGACTTGAAGAGACTTGCACAGCAGGCACTTCACCGAAGAAATTCGGCAGGGTGTAGAGCAGACCGACGACCAGTACGAGCAGGATCGACAGGTTCTTCCAGAGTGGATAGCGATTCATTGCTGAGGGCTGCAGCTAAAGAGATGAGACTGAAAAAAGGGCGGCCCTTTTGTATTGGCCGCCCTGCATTTTTTACATCAGATCAGGCCGAAAGGCTGCCCTTGGGCAACACGGCGCCGATGGATGAGCGCTGAACCAGCACTTCGACATTGGGAGCAACAGCAACCTTGACGAAGGTGTCGCGCAACTCCACGACAGTACCTGCCATGCCGCCGGCGGTGACGACTTCGTCACCCTTGGCCAGCGCTTCAAGCAGCGCCTTGTGTTCCTTGGCGCGCTTCTGTTGCGGGCGAATCATGAGGAAATACAGCACCACGAACATCAGGACCATCATGATGATGCTGCTGAAGCCACCGGTCGGGTCGGATGCAGCGGCTGCGGTTTGGGCTTGTGCGTCGGAAATCAGGAACACGGTTATTACTCCAGCTTCGATTCTCAGGGGCGCGAGTATAACAGGGCACCGGGTCGGGCCCTATTGCGCTGCGGGGTACTCCGACTACTGGTATAGGCGTTATGTCACGCCACGCGCACGTCGGGCTGTGAATTCGACCGTGAATTCAGCAAATCGGTTCGCCTCGATGGCAGCGCGGATTTCCTGCATGAGTTGCTGGTAGTAGAACAGGTTATGGATCGTCATCAGGCGCGGTCCGAGCATCTCTTGCGCACGGTCAAGGTGATGCAGGTAGGCGCGCGAGAAATTGCAGCAGGTATAGCAGCCGCAGGCGTCGTCGAGCGGCCGCGTGTCATCGCGATGCACTGCGTTGCGGATCTTCAGATTGCCCCACTGCGTGAATAGCCAGCCGTTGCGCGCGTTGCGTGTCGGCATCACGCAATCGAACATGTCGATGCCTTGCGATACGCCATAGACGAGGTCTTCCGGCGTGCCGACACCCATCAGGTAGCGCGGCTTGTGTGTCGGCAGCTTTGGCGCGGTGTGGGCGAGGATACGCTCCATGTCTTCCTTCGGTTCGCCGACGGACAGGCCGCCAATTGCGAAGCCGTCGAAACCGATGTCGTTGAGGCCTGCCAGCGATTCGTCGCGCAGGTCTTCATGCATGCCGCCCTGCACGATGCCGAACAGCGCATTCGGATTCTCTTCGCGATCGAACTCGTCACGCGAACGCCGTGCCCAGCGCATCGACATGCGCATCGATTTCGCGGCCTCGTCGTGCGAGGCGGGGTAGGGCGTGCATTCGTCGAAGATCATCACGACGTCAGAGTTGAGCACGCGCTGGATGCGCATGGACTCCTCCGGCGTGAGGAACAGCTTGTCGCCATTGATGGGCGAGGAGAACTTCACACCTTCTTCCGTGATCTTGCGCAGCGCACCGAGCGAGAACACCTGGAAGCCGCCTGAATCGGTGAGGATGGGCTTGTCCCAGTTCATGAACTTGTGCAGGCCGCCGAACTTGCGGATCACGTCCAGCCCCGGCCGCAGCCACAGGTGGAAGGTGTTGCCAAGACAGATGTGCGCGCCGATTTCTTCCAGCTCGTGCGGGCTCATCGCCTTGACCGTGCCGTAGGTGCCGACCGGCATGAAGGCGGGCGTTTCCACCGCGCCGTGAATGAGTTCCAGGCGGCCGCGACGCGCGGCGCCGGATGTGGTGATCAGATCGAATTTCATGCGGACTTCTCTTCAGTGGCTTTCTCTATGAACATGGCATCGCCATAACTGAAAAAGCGGTAACGATTGTCGACGGCATGCAGGTAAGCACGCCGGATTGTATTCATGCCTGCCAGCGCCGACACCAGCATCAGCAGGGTCGATTTGGGCAGGTGGAAATTGGTGACCAAGGCGTCGGTCACGCGGAATTCGTAGCCCGGCGTAATGAAGATGCCGGTCTCCGCGCTGCCCGCCACCAAGCCATTCTGCGCCGCTGATTCAAGTGCGCGCAAAGAGGTTGTGCCGACGCAGATCACGCGGCCACCTGTGGCACGTGTACGCGCAATCGCATCGACCGTGTCCTGCGGAATGCTGTACAGCTCGCGGTGCATCTGGTGCTGCGACAGATCATGCTCGCGCACCGGCTGGAAGGTTCCAGCACCGACGTGCAGCGTGACGAAGGTGCGCTTCACGCCGCGCGTGTCGAGCTCGGCAAACAACGTGTCATCGAAATGAAGACCTGCCGTGGGGGCCGCCACGCTGCCGAGTTCGCGCGCATACACGGTCTGGTAGCGCGTCTCGTCCGACTCGGTGGCGGCGTGTTCGATGTAAGGCGGCAGCGGCAGCTTGCCGTAGCGCTCGATGTAGTTGACGGCTGTGTCGTCAGCAGGAAAACGCAGATGGAAAAACTCGCCCGCGCGACCGACTATCTCCACGTCGAATGCCTCGCACAGGCGTATGCGGCTGCCGGGCTTGGGCGATTTGCTGGCGCGGATCATGGCCAGCGCTTCGTGATCACCCAGCGGACGCTCGATCATCACCTCGACCTGGCCGCCGGTTTCCTTTACCCCGAACAGACGCGCATGCAATACCCGACTGTCATTGAAAACGAGCAAGTCGTTGGCGCGCAGCAGGCCGGGCAGGTCGCGGAAAACGCGATCTTCAAACGCAGCTTCACGACCCGCTTCGGCTGTGACTAACAGCAGGCGCGATGCGGCACGGTCGGCCAGCGCCGTCTGTGCGATCAGCTCGGGCGGCAGGTTGTAGTCGAAGTCGTTTAGCGTGAGGGCCATGGATTACTCAAGGTGCTGCGGATTGCGGGAAAAATGGATGGCGATCAATCGCCGGATAATTTGCTGACAGGTTGCTTGATACGGAGCGCTCGTTCGGGGATAATCCGCGCTCCCCGTGCCGGGGTGGCGGAATTGGTAGACGCAGCGGATTCAAAATCCGCCGCCGAAAGGTGTAAGGGTTCGAGTCCCTTCCCCGGCACCAGCAGTACTTCTTCAGTACCCCGATTCAAAATCCTCAGTGCCCGTGTTTCGCTTTCCCCTGTCAGCAGGGTGGCGGAATTTACCATTTTTGCCCGTTTCAGCCCACATCCATCGTTGTTCACAGCAGTACTGCCAGGCTTGTTCAGCCTTGTTCTGCTGGCTTTCCCCGTATTCGCGCGAGGTCATCGATGGCACTATCATGAGCTATGGCGGTTCATCGTGAGATCGGGGCCGACCAGCTTGGTGCGGGTGCAGCAACTTTGCGCCGCGTTCTGCTTTCTGTACTGGAGAGGAAGGTTTTTCGATGGCTAAGACTCTTACAAAACCCGAGTGGGAAGAATTGGGTGGTGGTATCAAGCGGCGCATTACCGCTGATGGCGAGAAGTTGATGCAGGTGGAAGTGCATTTTCAGCCCGGCGCAGAAGGCTATGAACACAGCCACCCGCATGAGCAGACTTCGTACGTCGTCACTGGTGGCGGCACTTACAAGATCCTCGATGAGGCTTACGAGATCCGCAAGGGCGACATGATTTTCGTGCCCGGCGGCCTGCGCCATGGCTTCCTCGCCATGCAAGGCGAAGAGACATTGCTGCTGGACAGCTTCAGCCCGCCACGCGAAGACTTCCGCAAAGCCTGACGTTTTACACATGTGTGCCGCAGTGGCCGTCGGGCTGCTGCGGCACATTGCGTTTACCGCGCGTCGGAAGGTGGCAGCGGCGTATTGGCCGAACCACCGGTACGCGTTGTAGTACCAGTTTTGGATCCGGCTGCCTTGCCCGCACAATCCGTCCCGGCGTAAAACCTGTGCCTGAAACGGAGTCTCCGAATGCTTACCCGCGTGTTTCCCAAGACTGGAAAATGGCTCGTCGCGATCTGTGCCCTTTGTTGCGCGAGTCTCTCCACGGCACAAACCGGTGCGACGCCCGGCCGCACGGCCATCCTCGATACCATGCAGCGCGCTACGCACTTCATGCTCGACAAGGTCGCCTACAAGGGGGGCTATGTCTGGTCCTACCTGCCCGACATGTCGCGGCGCTGGGGCGAGATGGAGGCCTACCCGACAATGATCTGGATTCAGCCGCCGGGCACCGGCACCATGGGTCATCTCTACCTCGATGCGTATCACGCAACAGGCGATGACTTCTATTACAAGGCGGCCGCGCAGGTCGCTGATGCGCTGATCCGCGCGCAGCTGCCGAGCGGTGGCTGGGGCTACATGGCCGACTTTGCGGGCGAGGATTCGATCCGCCGCTGGTACGACACGATCGGCAAGAATGGCTGGCGGCTCGAAGAATTCCTGCACTACTACGGCAACTCCACTTTCGATGACGAAGGTACTTCGGAGGCATCGCAATTCCTGCTGCGCATGTACCTCGAAAAGAAGGATGCGAAGTACAAGGCGCCCCTCGAACGCGCCACCCAGCTCGTGCTCGATTCGCAGTATCCGAATGGCGGTTGGCCGCAGCGCTACCCGGCGCCGAAGCAGCCCTTCGCGTACAAAGGCAAGCCGGACTACACCGGCTACATCACGCTCAACGACAGCGTGGCCGATGAGAACATCAAGTTCCTCATCATGGTGTATCAGACCTTGGGCGATAAGCGAGCGTATGACGCAATCATCCGTGGCATGAACATCTTCCTCGTGTTGCAACAACCCAAGCCGCAGGCGGGTTGGGCCATGCAGTACACGCCAGTCGAACTCAAGCCCCTCGGCGCACGCAGCTACGAGCCGGATGCGCTGACCACGCACACCACAGCGCAGGTGGTCGACAAACTGATGGATTTCTACACGCTGACCGGTGACACGAAATTCCTCGCACGCATTCCAGAAGCGCTCGACTGGCTCGACGCAGTGAAGCTGCCGCCCGAGCAGCAACGCCCGACACGCACGCACCCGACTTTCATCGAGCTCGGCACCAATCGTCCGATGTTCGTGCACCGGCGCGGCTCGAACGTGGTGAATGGCGAGTACTACGCCGACTACAACCCTGACAAGACCATCGTGCACTACGGTACGTTCCGCAAACTCGACGTGGCGAAACTGCGCGAGCGTTACGCACAGCTCAAAGCCACGTCGCCGGCTGAGGCCAGCAAGGATTCACCGCTGCTCGCCAAGGGCATCGAACTGCCGCGCTACTTTTCGCTGGCCGATCTCAACGTCTCCGATCTGACGGCAGGACATATGGGCGTGGGCGATGTCACACCCGAGCGCGTCAGCAAGCTGCTCGACTCGCTGAATGCAGAGGGTTACTGGCCGACGCCGCTCAAGGCCACCAGCAATCCGTACAAGGGCGATGGCTCTGCAACGCCTGTAGCAGGTGACTACTCGATGACGCGTGTCGGCGACGACACCGACACCTCGCCCTTCATTGCGACCAACCCGCCGCTGGGTATTTCGACGGGTGCTTACATCAAGAACATGGGCGAGCTGATCCGATATCTCGGTCAGCTACGTTAGAACGCCCGATAAAACGGGCTGCGGCCGCGCCTGGCATCGTTGGCTCCCTCGCCGTGCTCAAGCACGGCTCTGCGCGAGCCGCCTGGCCAAGCGCGTCCTCGCCGCATTTTCTCGGGCATTCTAGGGTCTGTTCACATTTGGCGAATTGTGTTTACATCCTGTCTTTTGGACGCATGACATGGATCGCCGAATGCTCACCGATAAGCAGTGGTCACGCATAGCGGACTTTCTGCCGGGAAAGAGCACAGACAAAGGACGCAC
>DATIDV010000047.1:0-116347 GCA_035456105.1 Rhodocyclaceae bacterium
GTGCGTCCTTTGTCTGTGCTCTTTCCCGGCAGAAAGTCCGCTATGCGTGACCACTGCTTATCGGTGAGCATTCGGCGATCCATGTCATGCGTCCAAAAGACAGGATGTAAACACAATTCGCCAAATGTGAACAGACCCTAGCCGAATCGTGCTCGAGCGCCAGGAAAGCAACACATTACAGACCAAGTCGGGCTAGCACGCGAACGGCGGAATGGCCGATAAGTGAGCGTTGGGTCGACGATGCCAACTGGCTGATCTTCGGCCAGAGCTGCCCGTCTCCTACCCGCTGAGCAGCCATTTGAACGGCCGCTGGAATCCACATCTGCAACCTGCCGGAAAGCCAATGCAGGCAACCGGCCATTCGCCATCTTTCGGCAGGCTTTCAAAAAATGGCCGGCCCCAGCGTGCCTGCAGTTCGACGCAATACTCCGGCTGGACAGGCTGAGCATCGATGATCCGGACGCGTCCGATATATTGATCGGGCGGCAGTAACTTGCCCTGCTCAACGTGGCCAACCAGTAGATCAAAACGGCACTGATCCGATTTCGGGAGCCGTGCTTGCTCGTCTTGATAGTCAGGCCGATTCGTTCGACGATTCCTGCGATGAAACACCCGGGAGGCGGTTCTTGCTCGTCCAGCTTGCTACCTTCCTCGCCATCAACCCTTCGGCAGGCCTCTGCGCTCGCTCGACGAGTAGTTGCTGAAGTGTCCCTCCTTGTTCGCCTGCCTGCGTGCGCCATTGATGATGGCATTGCTCTTGTTGGCAGGCGCGATGACTGACAACTGTTTCTCCATCTCCGCGCTGCCGCAATACGGGCAACTGGCGACTGCGTCGCTGCGTATCAGCAACTCGCTGGTTTTGTCGCAAACCCGACAGTGAAAATCGAACAATGGCATGGCAAACCTCGGGTGATGTGGGTCTGCCGTGTCATTGCAAGATCAATGCCTCCGGCGTCGGTTCGGCACGCCCCGGTTCAGCGAACACATCGCTGCCGATGACTGCGTGCACATCGCCAGTGAGTTGAGCCGGTGGCCCGGAAAGTGCGCGTGATTGGCGTGAACGGTGCACTCGAGCCGCACGAACCGAATTGCCGCTCACGATGAACGAATGCGCATGACATGAACCTGGTAGATCACGATCTCGAGGCGGTGGTGCTGGAGATCCGTGACGATGGAAGCAACACGCAGGCGGACAAGGTAAGCGTGGGCCTGCGTCTGGGCGGCGAGGAGGGCGGCGCAGTCTTGATCTCACGCATCACGCGACGCTCACGCGATGTGTTGGGCTTGCAGGTTGGCCAACGCGCCTTTGCGCAGGTGAAGAGCGTTGCGTTGGTGACCTGGGCGCCCGAGGCGCTAAGCGTCCCGGCTACCGTCCAGCAGCGCCGCGATGACGTCGTCGCCGAGACCCGCATTGCCATGAAGATCGCTGATCTTTTCGAGCGCGGCACCGGCTTCTTCTGTCTGCCCTTGGCGCAGCAGGATGAACGACAGCGCCTTGAGCGTGAACAGCCAGAAGCGTGCAGGGCCGGGGCTGGTGAAATCGACCGTTCCCGCTTTGGCTGCGCGCCAGTTTTCGGGCAGGCCCGTCTGGCGAGCGGCCTGCAGGAGCCCGGCGCGTGCCGCGCGTTCGGCCAGCACCAGCTGTCGTTTGCTGGCGTGAAATTTATAGAGCAGGTAGTAGACCGGGAGGCACGCCGGGCTGGTGGCCTGTGCGGTCCATAGCAGCGCTTCGACCTCGGCGGCCGACGTGGCGTCGCCGATCTGATCCAGCATGCGGCGTGCAGCGGGTGTGAGTTCCCCGCCGAAATAGGCGTCTGAAGACTCGCCCGTGAACAGATTCACCACGTCACCTCTGACGCCAGCAGCCGTTCCACTGGTTCGCCGCCCAGCAGATGCTTGTCGAATATCTCGGCCACATCGGCGACGGTCACGTTGCCGTACATTACGGCATCCGGATAGATCAGCACATTGGTGCCTTGATCGCAGGGGCCGAGACAGCCGGAGTAGGTGACGGCCACCTTGTCATAAACGTTGCGCTTCTGCAGTTCGCCCCAGAAAGCCTGCAGCACATCGCTACAACCCTTTTGCGAGCAGGAGCCGCGTGGGTGGCCCGGCGGGCGCTGCTGGGAACATACGAAGACGTGACGCAGGGGACGGGCCATGATGCTTCCTTTCCAAAGATTCAAATCGTTTCCGTTGCAACTTGATGATGCGACGCGCTGGCTGCGCGTTACGTGCGACCGATCAACACCTCGCGCTGTCCCGCCCGTCGTTCAGGCACTCAGTCTTACAATCCATTGCTCCAGCGCCGCCATATGGGCCGCGCCTTCTGCTTCAAACGCCTGCGCCATATGACGCACCGTCGGGTCCGACTCCAGCGCCGCCATGCTGGCGTAATAGGCATGGCTGCGCCGCTTCAATTCCAGCGCCTGTGTCATGGCGCGATGTACATCCAGTACCGCAGTGCCACCGACCTGGATGGCGCTTCTCGGCGGGTCTGTGAGCGCGTGAAGGCGCTCCAGTACCACACTCGCTTTTGCATTCAGTCCGCCGCCCGCGCGGGCCTCGTTGGTTTCCAGCCGCGTCAGTTCCGCCAGACCCGAGAAGAAGGCTTCAAGCTCCACATCGCCTGCCTGCAAGGCGCGCTGCGCAAAGCTTTCGTAATGCACGGCGGCTTCGCCTTCAAGCGCAATGACATTCGCTAGAAACAGTTCGGTGGCGCTCACGATTTGACATCAACCCTGTCTTGGCTCATTCCGCCATCGGCGCACGCGCCAGCCACTTTTGCAGCTCGGCGACGTGCTCGGCTTCTTCCGCCGCAAATTCACCGGCGAAGCGCTTCACCTCCGGGTCTTGCGTGGCGGCATGCATCTGGCTGTAGAAGACGTGGCTGCGATGTTCTCCGTCCAGTGCCAATAGCAAGGCGGCCTGTACATCCATCATGGCGTCCACGCCTTCCCAGCTTGGCGCTTCGGGTGACATGCCGGTTGGCCAGCGGAACTCGCGCCAGTCCATCTCCGGTATCTCGTGAAAGCCGCCGCGTTCCATGGCTTCGTTCAGATGGCGTCGTGCAAACAGCGCCATGCTGGTAAAGAACGCCGCCACCTCGGCATTGCCGGCCGTGTGCATGATGGCGCGTAGCTCGTCGTAACGCCGCGCGGCTTCGCGTTCAAGCTGGATGGCATAAGCCAGGAAAAGCTGAACTTCGTTCATCAACTCATGCCTCTAGCCGAACTTGAAAAGAATGCCGTGACCACCGCGCGGGTACTCCCACGCCACATTGTCGTGGTCGTCGCAGATGATGCGGCAGCTGCCACACTCCAGGCAGCCATCGGTAATCAAGGTGACGGCGCCATTGCCCTCGGCCTTGTAGCAGGAGGCCGGACAGACGAAGGTGCACGACTGCGTCTTGCAGGTATTGCGGCAGACATCCGCATCCTTGATCTGGATGTGGGGGCGGCCGTGGTCGACCTTGTAACGGTTCTGGAAGAGCTTCTCCTCCACGTTGACGGAAATGCTGCTCATCGCAATGCCCTCCACAACTTGTACGCATCGCCGACCAGACCGGTCAGAGAGCGGCTACGTCGGAAACTTGAAAAGATCTGGCGCTCCTTGGCCTTCTTGTCGATGCCGTCTACCGTGAGCATGGTGCTGGCTGCGCGATTGACCAGCTCCGGATAGGTGGTGAAGAACTGCTTGTTCTTGTGGAATACCGATGGCATGTCGCGGTACTTGTGCATGTCCTTCATGACGAAGCTCGCATCCAGCGTGGTCTTGTAGGCGCGCAGCGTGGCTGCGCTCATCGGTTTGCCCTCGGTGCGAGCCGCGAGGACCGTTTCTGCGGCCAGTCTCCCCGTGGTCATGGCCAGATTCGAGCCCTCGCGGTGCACCGAGTTGACGAAGCCGCCGGAGTCGCCAACGATCATCCAGCCATTGCCGTAGACCTGCGGGATGGCGTGGAAACCCCCTTCTGGCAGAAGGTGGGCGGCGTATTCCTTCATCTCGCCACCGGCAATCAGTGGCGCGATGGCGGGATGGCGCTTCATGTTCTCAAGCAGGGTGTAGGGCGCGGTGCGATTCGGGTTGTTCTTGAAATCGCCGAGCATGCAACCGACACCGATGGTCAGCGAGTCGCGGTTTGTGTAGAGGAAGCCCGTGCCCATCATGCCGTCGGTGATCTTGCCCATCATCTCGATGACGACGCCCTCGTCTTCCTGGATGTTGAAGCGCGCCTGGATCATCTCTTCCGGCATGAACAGGATTTCCTTGACGGCCAGTGCGACGTCGCCGGCCGCCAGTTCGCCATGGAAGCCGGCCTTGCGCGCCAGCGTCGAATTCACACCGTCGGCGAGAATCACCACGTCGGCAAACACGTCGCCGCCGAGGCGGTCGCAGCGCACGCCGACGACCTGCGTGCCATCCATCAGCAGCTTCTCGACCGTGGTCTCGCAGATCACCAGCGCACCGGCTTCGCGCACCTTGGACGAGAACCACTTGTCGAACTGCGCACGAATGATGGTGTAGCGGTTGTAGGGCGGCTTGTTGTAGTCGTTGGAGCGGAAATGTGTACCGATGAAACTCTCATCGTCGAGCACCCACATGCGCTGCTCGATGATGTGACGCTCCAGTGGCGCGTCATCGCGAAAGTCGGGGATGATCTTCTCCAGCGCATCGGCGTAGAGGATCGCTCCCTGCACGTTCTTCGAGCCCGGCGTTTCGCCGCGCTCGATCTGCAATACCTTGAGACCGCCCTTGGCTGCCGTGTAGGCCGCTGCATTGCCCGAGGGGCCTGCGCCGACGACAATGACATCGAACTTCTCATTCATGACCTCACGCCACCTTTCTGCCGCGCACGGCGATGTGTTCCCGGAAGGCATCGGTCAGCGCAGGCAGTACCGTCATGGCATTGCCGACGATGCCGTAGTGCGCAAAGTCGAAGATCGGGGCGTTGGCGTCGGTGTTGATGGCGAGGATTACATCCGAATCCTCCATGCCGACGCGGTGCTGGATCGCGCCAGAGATGCCCGCTGCGATGTACAGCTTGGCGCGCACCGTCTTGCCGGTCTGGCCCACCTGGCGTTCGTTCTCGACCCAGCCGGCCTGCACGGCGGCACGCGTGGCGCCGACCTCGGCACCAAGCACCCTGGCGAGATCCCACACGAGCTTGAAATTGTCGGGATTCTTGAGCCCCTTGCCGCCGGCGATGATGATGTCGGCGTAGGCAATGTTGACCTTGTTGCTCTGCGCATCGGGGATGAAGTCGATGAGCTTGGTGATGATGCTGCTCTCGACCATCGACAGTGTGTCCTCGATGATGCTGCCGGTCCGAGCCGCATCGCTCGGCGGCATCTGGAACACGCGCGGGCGCACCGTGGCCATCTGCGGGCGGTAGGCGAGCGTCATGATGGTGCACAGCAGGGAGCCGCCGAAGGTCGGGCGCGTGGCGGCCAGCGCACGTGTGTTCGAGTCGATGTTGAGCTCGGTGCAGTCGGCGGTGAGGCCGGTGAGCAGGGTGGTCGCGACCGAACCTGCCAGATCGCGGCCCTGACTGGTCGCGCCAAGCAGCACGATCTCGGGCTGGTACTTGTTGACCAGATCGGTGAGGCCCTTGGTGTAGGGCTCGTTGCGATAGCCCTTGAGCACCAGGTCGCGGACGACGTAGCAACTGTCAGCGCCGAAGTGGAAGGCTTCCGTGGCGAAGGCATCGAGCTTGTCGTCGGGGCTGCCGAGCAATACGCCGGAGAGCGATACGCCGAGCTTGTCGGCCAGCTTGCGGCCCTCGCCAATGAGTTCCCACGACACCGGATGCACAACGCCGCGGTCGTGTTCGATGAAGACCCAGACGCCCTTGTAGGCCTTGAGGGCTTCGGACAGTTCGAGATTGCGACCACCCTTGGTGGGGGTGAGTGGCTTGCTTGCGGCAGAGGCCGGAGGAGTCGGGGTGCTCATGATGTGTGGTCGTCCAAGAAGCGGTGAGCGGGGGCAATCCGTTTGCGATGTAGGGCGTCAGACATTGCCGACGATCTGCGCCTCGAGCTCCGGCTTGCGCGTGAAGATCATCTGCAGCATGTTGAGCGCCATGTCGCGCGGCGTTGAGGTCTCTGCGTTGAGCATCTCGGCCTTGTCCTCGCGTGGCGTGGGCCCGAAGACTTTGCTGACCACCGTCGGTGAACCCTTGAGGCCGATCTTCGTGATGTCTGCGATACCGGCGGCTTCCTTGTTCCACTTGCGCACCTCGTAGCGCGCGGCGCGGATCATGTTTTCCATCGGCGCGAAGCGCATCTCGTTGGTGTTTTCCAGCATCGTGATGAGGCAGGGGACGGCCGTCTTGAGCACCTGCACGCCGCCTTCGGCGCGACGCTCGACGATGATGTGGCGCGCATCCAGATCAAGCTCGACGATGCGCGACACATAGCTGAGCAGTTGCAGGCCGAGCCGCTTGGCAATGCCGGGACCTACCTGGGCGGTGTCGCCATCAATGGTCTGCTTGCCGGTGAATACGACGTCGACGGCCTGCTCCTCGCCGATCTTGCGGATTGCAGCGGAGAGGGCGTAGGAGGTGGCCAGCGTGTCGGCGCCGGCGAAGGCGCGGTCGGTCACGAGGATGGCATCGTCCGCGCCGAAGGAGATGCACTTCTTCAGCGCGTCCTCCGCCTGCGGTGGCCCCATGCACAGTACGGTGACGCGACCGCCGAACTGATCCTTGAGACGCAGCGCCTCTTCCAGCGCGAACAGATCGTAGGGATTGACGACCGAGGGCACGCCCTGGCGCATGATGGTATTGGTCACCGGATGGACGCGGATCTGCGCCGAATCCGGTACCTGCTTGATGCAAACGACTATGTGCATGGCATTCTCCTCAGGCAGCCGATCTTGCGTTTGCTGCAGGCAAGGTGGAGCGCAGGCTGTCGAGCGACACACTCTGCTGCCCGTCCGTGTCCTGGAACACCTTGAAGACCTTCTCCTTGGCCGGCGTGGATTTCACGAAATCCTCGTAGGCATTGCCCAGCAGGCTGCGATAGCGCGCGTAGAGCACGGCCTCGTCAGTCATCGAGGCAATCTCCATGTCGCGTCGCAGGTATTGGTAGAAGCGCTTGAGGATGTGCAGGCGATTTACGTGGACGACCGACTGGTCGTAGCTCAGCGCGAAGAAATCCAGAAAATCCTCGGCAGAGGAAAGTGCGGCGAGGCGTTTGGCCAGTTCATTCATGGCGGGACACTCCTTGAGTTGATTCGACGGTGTGTGTGCTGCCATCGAAGGCGGGTTGGCTACAGCTATCGTCACAGTCGCTGCACGCGCTCTGAACCGAACGAGGCTCGCCACGCATAAGCACCACTTCGTGCTCGAGTTCGCTGATGCGATCCAGCAGGCAGGCGATCGCCTTGCCGACCGGGTCGGGCATCTGGTGGTGATCGAAATCGATACCACCGTCCGTGATGCGGCGTTGGCTCTCGGGCAGCACCATGCGACCGGGAATGCCGACAACTGTCATGCCGGGCGTCACGTCATCTATGACGACGGAGTTGGCGGCGACGCGCGCGCGGTCGCCCACCGTGATGGGGCCGAGGATCTTTGCCCCGGCACCTACCACCACACTGTTGCCCAGCGTCGGGTGACGCTTGCCTGCCGTCCAGGTGGTGCTACCCAGCGTCACGCCGTGGTAAAGCGTGACGTCGTCGCCAATTTCCGCGGTCTCGCCGATGACGACGCCGGCACCGTGGTCGATGAAGAAGCGCCTGCCGATACGCGCGCCTGGATGCATATCGATGTTCGTCAGCAGACGCGTGAAGAACGACAGCAGGCGCGGCAGATAACGCAGACCATGATTCCACAGCAGGTGTGCGAAGCGATGGAGCACCAGCGCCTGGATGCCCGGATAGATGGTGAGCAATTCGAGCGTATTGCGCGCCGCAGGGTCGCGCTGGAACACGCAGGCGACATCCTCGCGCAGCATGGACAGCAGACTGTGTGTCTCTCTCTCCTTGCGCGACTCGATTGTGGCGGCCATCAGCTTGTCCATGATCGCGTGTTCGGTTTTCATGATGGCTCACGCGCGCCATGCATGGTTTCGAGATAGAAATTGGTCAGATCGACAGCGTCGGGCTCGTTCTTGGTCTGCATCGCATGGGCCCGGATGCGCTCGACGATCTGCGCCACCTGCATGAGCGTCGGATGCAGACCCAAGCGCGCATAGGCAGCCTGCACGGCGTGCGAGCCGGAGTGCTTGCCGAGTACCAGGCGATGCGCGCGCCCCAGTTCTGCCGGATCGAAGCCTTGGTAGTTGCGCTGATCCTTGATGAGCCCGTCCACATGGATGCCGGACTCGTGCGTGAACACGCCCTCGCCAACGATGCTCTTGTTGACCGCGACGGTACGCCCCGAGGCATGCGCGACAAGACGTGAGATGGCGAGAAGTGACTGCGTATGCACACCGCAATCGATGCCGTGGATATGGCGCATGGCCATCACTACCTCTTCCAGGGGCGCATTGCCGGCGCGCTCACCGAGGCCGTTGACTGTCGTGTTAGCGTGCGTGGCACCGCCGCGATAGGCGGAGAGCGTGTTGGCGGTCGCGAGGCCGAGATCGTTGTGGGCGTGAATTTCGATTTCGACGTCGACTGCGCGGCGCAACGTGGAGATCATCGAATAGGTTGTGAACGGATCGAGAATGCCCAGTGTGTCGGCGAAGCGTATGCGACGCGCGCCTGCATTCTGTGCCGCCTCGGCGACACGGCAGAGGAAGTCGATGTCGGCGCGCGCGGCGTCTTCCATACCGACACTTACCTCCATGCCTGCATTGAGCACACGGTCGACGTGCGGACGGATCTGCGTCAACACCCACTCGCGGCTGCGCCGCAGCTTGGACTCGATGTGGATGTCGGAAACCGGAATGGATAGATGTGCGATGTCTGCCTTGCAACGCAGTGCGGCGTGCACGTCATGTTCGACCATGCGCCCCCACACCATCAACTTTGCGTAGAGCCCGAGGCTGGCAATGGCGTTGATGACTTCGATCTCCTGTTCGCCCATCGTCGGGATGCCTATCTCCATCTCCGGCACGCCTGCATCGGCAAGAGCCTGGGCAATGTCCAGTTTCTCTTCGGCTGTAAAAGCCACGCCAGCGGTTTGCTCGCCGTCGCGCAAGGTCGTGTCGTTGATGATGAAATCGATTGGCATGGTGCATCCTTTCGAAGGAGATTCAGCAAGGGCTATGCCAATTTGAGAAGGTCTTGCAACTCGCTGATTTTTTGTCAGTATTTCTGCGGTTGTGGGATGTGCCGGAATTGCGCGAAGCCGTGCTGTCGGCTTTGTTCCGTTTGCAACAGGGGGCTGAAGATGGAAATGCTGTTCTGCCGAGAAATGCCTATGGCATTCATTGAGAGGTTGCGACGGTTCTCGCGTCACGACGCGTCGGGGATGGATGATCGACGCTTCCTGCATCAGGGGGCAGGCGCTACATGAAGGCGTGTCCGGCTGAGCCAGCGAGAGCCCGGTCAGTCATTCCCGTGCGAGATTCCGGGTGTGGCGCGGCAACTCGATGGTGATGTCGTGTGCGCCCAGCCGGGCGCAGCAGGCAAGTCGTGAGGAGGACTGGAGACCCCAGGCCGCGTCGAGCTGATCCTCTTCCTCTTCGTCGGGGGCTTTGAGTGTGCTGGCGCCGAGGTGCACGTACACATGGCACGTGGCGCAGGCGGCCACCTTCTCACAGGCATGTTCAATCTCTATGCCGTGCTTCAGCAGGGCGTCGCACAGGGAGATGCCGGCCTTTGCGTCGATGAGCGCACCGTCCGGGCACAACTCTGCGTGCGGCAGAACGGTGATGATGCTCATGTGAGTTCCTCCAGGCGGGTACCGGAAAGTGCGCGGCGAATGCCGGCATCCATGCGCCGTTCGGCAAACTGCGTACTCGCGACGTTGAGTGCGTCGGTGGCGCGCTTGAGTGGCGGTGCATCGGTGCCACTTTCCAGCTCTTCCGAGAGCGCAAACATGGCGCGTTCGACGGCCTGGTATTCGTCGTGGGAGAGCAACTCCTTGCCATTCTCCTCAAGGGCTGCTGCGGTGGCATCGAGCAATCGCCGCGCATCGACCTGTGCTTCGCGCATCATGCGTGTGGCCATGTCTGAGTCGGCCTTGCCATAGGCATCGAGCAGCATGCTGGCAATCTGATCGTCCTTGAGCCCATAGGCGGGCTTGACCTCGATATGCGCCTCAACGCCGGAAGTGAGTTCGCAGGCTGTCACCGACAGCAGTCCGTCAGCATCGATCTGGAAGGTGACGCGGATGCGCGCCGCGCCGGCGACCATGGGCGGAATACCGCGCAGGTCGAAGCGCGCCAGCGAGCGACAGTCCGCCACAAGCTCGCGCTCACCCTGGAGGACATGCACCGCCAGAGCCGTCTGGCCGTCCTTGAAGGTCGTGAATTCCTGCGCGCGCGCCGTCGGGATGGTCGAATTGCGCGGAATGATCTTTTCTACCAGACCGCCCATGGTTTCGAGTCCTAGCGACAGCGGGCATACGTCAAGCAGTAACCAGTCATCGCCGCTGCCGGTGCCGCGATTGCCGGCGAGAATATTGGCCTGCAGCGCTGCGCCGAGGGCGACTACCTCATCGGGATTGAGATTGGTCAGCGGTTCGCGACCGAACAACTGCTTCACCGCTGCGTGTACTTGCGGCATGCGCGTGGAGCCGCCGACCATGACGACGCCGTCGATATCACTGGTTTTCACGCCCGCATCGCGCAGTGCCTTGCGCACGGGCGCGAGGCTACGCGCGACCAGGTCCTTGCTCATCTCTTCGAACTGTTCGCGCGTGAGGGCAAAGTCAACGCTGCGTCCATCCGACAGCGTTCCGGCAACTTGCGTAACCGGTGCACTCGACAGCGCTTCCTTGGCGGCTCGTGCCTGCGCCAGCATCATGCGCGTGTCGTTGGGGGAGGGCGCTGCGAGTGCCTGGTCGTATCCGGGGTGTGCTGCAATCTGCTGCGCTATCCGGGATCTGAGCCAGCCCGCAATGCGGTGATCGAAATCGTCACCACCCAGCGCTGCGTCGCCCGCAGTCGCCATGACTTCGAACACGCCACGCGACAGCTTCAGGATGGAAATGTCGAAGGTGCCACCGCCCAGGTCGTAGATGGCGAAGGTGCCTTCCGACGCGTTGTCGAGACCGTAGGCGATTGCTGCAGCCGTCGGTTCGTTGAGCAGGCGCAGTACGTTCAGCCCGGCGAGACGCGCTGCGTCTTTGGTGGCCTGGCGCTGTGCATCATCGAAATAGGCGGGCACGGTGATGACTGCGCCGACCAGATCACCGCCCAGCGATGCCTCGGCGCGCTCACGCAGGCTGCGCAAGATCTCGGCAGAAACCTCGACTGGCGACTTGATACCGGCCCGGGTGTGGAGACTCAGCATGCCGGGGGTGTCGACAAGCTCGTAAGGCGTCACGGCAGCGTCCACGTCGGCGAGCGAGCGACCCATGAAGCGCTTGACGGAGACGATGGTATTGCGTGGGTCGATGGTCTGCTCGGCTTGTGCCATGTGGCCGACCGTCACGGGTTGCGTTGCCTCATTTCCTGCGTAGCGCACAACCGAGGGCAGCAGCATCCTGCCGTCGGCATCGGGCAACACGCGCACGACGCTGCTGGAGACCGTTGCGACCAGAGAGTTGGTGGTGCCCAGATCTATGCCTACAGCCAGACGATGCTGGTGCGGGGTGGCACTCAGTCCCGGTTCGGCAATCTGCAGCAAGGCCATGGTGATACTCCGTGAGTGTCTACAAGCTGTCGGCGAGGCGCTTCCGAGGCTTCAAAGCGAAAATTAGACTGCAAAGCTCTCACCGCAACCGCAGGCAGCCTTGGCGTTCGGGTTGTTGAACTTGAAGCCTTCGTTGAGGCCTTCGCGGACAAAGTCGAGTTCGGTGCCGTCGAGAAAGGCAAGGCTCTTCGGGTCGACCAGAACGGTTACGCCATTGCTTTCGAAGAGCATGTCTTCGGGCTGTGCGGCATCGGCAAACTCCAGCGCGTAGGCGAGGCCGGAGCAGCCGGAAGTCTTGACGGCGACACGCAGGCCGACACCCGAGCCGCGTTTGGCAAGACTTCGCTGGATGTGTCGTGCGGCTGAAGTGCTGACATTGATGCTCATGACATCTCTCCTTCAGATCGAAAAGGAACTGCCGCAGCCACAGGTCGATGCGGCATTGGGATTGCGTATAACGAAGCGCGAACCTTCGAGCCCGTCTTCGAAATCGATCTCCGCACCGGTCAGGTATTGCATGCTCATGGAATCGACGACCAGCGTCACACCGGATTTCACTAGGCTGAAGTCGTCTTCCTTGAGGGCTTCCTCGAAGGCGAAACCATAGGAAAAGCCCGAGCAGCCGCCACCCGAAACGTAGACACGCAGCTTCAGTGCGGGATTGCCTTCGTCTTCAATCATCTCGGCTACCTTGCTTGCGGCGGCATCCATGAACTTGATCGGAAAGGGCATGGGTTCTTCGACAGCAGCTTCTTCAACGACAGCGTTCATTTTCTTTCCCCTCAGGCGGCTTGTTCGATGACGACTTGGGGGCAGGCGCCCCCTTGCTGCTTGTTGCGGTAATCCGCGACGGCGGCCTTGATGGCGTCTTCGGCGAGAATGGAGCAGTGGATCTTCACGGGAGGCAGAGCCAGTTCTTCGGCGATTTCCGTGTTCTTGATGGCCAGTGCTTCGTCCAGCGTCTTGCCCTTGACCCATTCAGTCACCAGCGAGGAGGACGCGATTGCCGAGCCGCAACCGTAGGTCTTGAACTTCGCGTCTTCGATGACACCGTCCGCGCTCACCTTGATCTGCAGCTTCATCACGTCGCCGCAGGCCGGGGCTCCGACCATGCCGGTGCCGACATTGTCTTCGGCCGCCTGGAATGATCCGACGTTGCGTGGGTTGTCGTAGTGGTCTAGTACCTTGTCGCTGTATGCCATGGTGATTCTCCGCGTGCGGATTGCAAAAAGAGGATGGTTGTAATGACCGGCCCGTTCAGTGGGCGGCCCATTGCACGCTTGCGATGTCGATGCCATCGCGATGCATGTCCCACAGGGGCGAAAGTTCGCGCAGCTTGCCAACTGCATGGCCGACCATATCGATGACAGTGTCGACCTCGTCTTCACGCGTGAAGCGGCCAATGGAGAAGCGGATCGAGCTGTGCGCCAGTTCGTCGCTGCGGCCTAATGCGCGCAGGACATAGGACGGCTCCAGACTGGCCGAGGTGCATGCCGAACCCGACGACACGGCAACGTCCTTGATGCCCATCAGCAGCGACTCCCCTTCAACGAAGTTGAAGCTGAGGTTGAGGTTGTGAGCCACGCGTCTCTCCATATCGCCGTTGACGAACACCTGATCGAGCGCCATCAGACCGTTCATGAGGCGATCCCGCAGCCAGCGGATGCGCTCGTTCTCGACGCCCATGACCTCGCGCGCGATCCAGAATGCTTCCCCCATGCCAACGATCTGGTGAGTTGGCAGGGTGCCCGAGCGCATGCCGCGTTCGTGTCCGCCGCCATGGATCAGGGCTTCGATACGCACGCGCGGTTTGCGACAGACGTAGAGCGCGCCGATGCCCTTTGGGCCATAGGTCTTGTGCGCGGACATGGACATCATGTCGATCGGCAAACTGTCGAGATCGATATCGACTTTGCCCGTGGCTTGCGCAGCATCGACATGAAACAGGATGCCCTTGTCGCGACACAGCGCGCCGATGGCCACCACGTCCTGGATGACGCCGATCTCGTTATTGACGAACATCACTGAAGCAAGAATGGTGTCCGGGCGGATGGCGGCGCGAAACACCTCTAGATCGAGCAGACCGTTTTCCTGCACGTCGAGGTAACTCACCTCGAAGCCCTCCCGCTCCAACTCGCGGCAGGTATCCAGCACGGCCTTGTGTTCTGTCCTGACAGTAATGATGTGCTTGCCGCGAGCCGCGTGAAAATAAGCGGCCCCCTTGATCGCGAGGTTATTTGACTCGGTTGCGCCGGATGTCCAGACGATCTCGCGCGGGTCGGCTCCCACCAGCGCCGCGACCTGCTCGCGTGCGATTTCCACCACTTCCTCCGCAGCCCAGCCATAGCTGTGCGAGCGACTTGCAGGATTGCCAAAATTCTCGAACAGCAAGGGCATCATCTTCGCGACGACACGTGGATCGACCGGGGTCGTCGCTGAATAGTCGAGATAGATCGGGCGCTTCATCATCGTGCTCTCCTGCATCGCGTGGGACTGCGATAGCAACTGAGCAACTTTTGAACCAGCTCATAAAGTCAATAAATATCAACGGCTTGTGGATGTTTGTTGACGATGAGAGCGGCGGTCATGGCTGGGCTGTCGGATTTGTCGGATTGCCGACATGGCCAAATCAAAAATGCTGGTCGACACGGTGACCCCCCATTACGTGGATAGCGCGATCGGCTGATAGCACGCGCATTGCCTAACTTATATAAGCGTTGCGGAACCACTCCACTGCGGGGCGGTGAGTTCGTGGAGTTCTTGTATCGCGCCCTACAGAGAAGCGGCGCCAGAAACACAGGTGAGCGCGGCATTTTCAGCGAGCAGTTCTGACTTGCGAAGCCCTTCGCGCACAAGACCCAATAGTAGGCAGCAGTCCAAACGATTGAGGTGCGGAGTTGTTTGCTTTGTGAGTGAAGTCGTACGGCATGCGGTTGGCTGCCGGCCGCTGTCGTCCCGATTTTTTGACGATTACTCCGGTGTCGCGTCAGCTATCGGGACTCGCTCTCTCGCATGCGCCGCCACAGCGTGGTCCGGCTGATACCCAGTGCCATTGCAGCGCGCTGCATGTTGCCGCTAGCTTCGCGTAGCGCGGCCTCAAGGCGGTTCCGCTGGGCCTCGCGTACGACATCTCGCAGTGCTTCGCCAGCAGCGGGTTCGGAGTGCCTGACGGTGAATTCAGGAAACAGTAGTTCGATCAGCGGCCCGTCCTCGGTGCTACTTGCGCTGACCGCCATGAGGCGTTCGATCATGTTCTCCAGTTCGCGCACGTTGCCGGGCCAGGCATAGCCCTGCGCGGCAGCAAGGAAGCGTTTGAGCAGGGTTTCTTCGGGCGCCTGCAGGCCGCTGCGCTTGTGCCGGCGCGCCACGATGGTGGCGATCAGGCCGGGCAGGTCGGCCGTGCGCTCGCGCAGCGCCGGCACAGACAGGCGCAGGCCGTTGAGGCGGTAGTAAAGATCCTGGCGGAAGCTGCCTTGGGCGACGCAGGCGGCGAGGTCGCGGTGCGTGGCGGCGATGATGCGCAGGTCGATGGGGATCGGTTCGCGTCCTCCCACGCGCAGCACTTCGCGCTCCTGCAGCACGCGCAGCAGGCGCACCTGCAATGCCGTCGGCATGTCGCCGACCTCGTCGAGGAACACCGTACCGCGATGCGCCGTCTCCAGCAGACCGGCTTTTCCGCCTTTTGCCGCGCCGGTGAATGCGCCTTCTTCGTAGCCGAACAGTTCGGACTCCAGCAAGTTCTCCGGCATTGCCGCGCAGTTGATGGCGACAAAGGGCTCGCGGCTCCGCGGGCTGGCGCTGTGGATGCCTTGTGCGACCAGTTCCTTGCCTGTGCCGGATTCGCCGAAGATCAGCAGCGATAAGTCGATGACGGCGAAGCGCGCTGCCAGCGTGCGCAGCGCCTGCATGGCTTCCGATTCGCCCACCAGATCGTCAAGCGTGTGGCGTGCGCGCAGGCTGTTTCCGCTGCGTGCGGCGTGCATGCGCAGATCGCGTCCGGCGCGCTCGATGGCGCTGGCGTCCTGAGCCGTAAGGACTGCCATACCGCGCATGTCGGCGTCATCCATGGGGGCGATGTTGGCGATCAGGCGCCGCGTGCCGACGAAGAAGACCTTGCCGGTCAGTGCGCCACCGCCCGGTGCGAATACTTGGGCCAGCGTGGCGTCCTGGGCGAGTTCGGGCAAGACCGCTGCCAGTGGCTGGCCCTGCATGCTGGCGGCCGGGCGCGCCAGCAACTCGCCCATGGCGGGGTTGGCGAACCACACGTGGCCGTCGCGTTCGACGGCCAGTACGCCTTCGCGCAGCTTGGCCAGGATGGCGGCGAGCTGTTGCCGGCGCTTGTGCTCAACCGCGCGCACACGCGCAACCTCAATGGCTTCGTCCAGCGCACGGCGCGCGGACTCGGGCGAATACAGGAAGACCGCGTCCATGCCGCAGCGCTCGGCCGTCTCCACCACCAGGCTGGGGCCGATGACGACTTCCACCCCGCGCGCGTGCAGGTCGACGACCTGTTCCTCCACGTCGTGTTCGTTGGTGTAGCGGCGCAGGTGCAGCTCGATGCGCAGCAGTTGCGACAGCTCGCCCAGCTCGCTGGCGACCGCTTCATACGTGACCAGGCCGATGCGCGAGCCCAGGCGCGCCGCCTGCACCAGCGCCGCCATGATGTCGAAGCCGCTGGGCGAGATGAGCACTACCGGGTGATCCAGCTGGCGGCGCAGCTGCGCGCCATTGGCGCCAGCGCTGATGAACACGTCCACGTCGCCGCGCGCGATCAGGGCCTGCGCCTGTGCGAGTGCATCGCCGAAGCGGCGGTTCTCCACCACCAGCTCGACGCGGTTCGCATAGTCCACGGCGACCGACTCTAGCAACTGCGACAGGCGCGAGAAACTCAACACGCACAGGCGTGGCAGACGGCCGGGGGAGGAGGGTAGTGTTGCAGGGTTCATGTTTCATCATAGAAACGCATGTTGCTGACGTGAAACTTGCGATGAGGTGGAAGATGCTGGTGCGGTGGTCGGCGGGCACACCCTGGAGTTGCCCGCAGAAGCAATGCTGGCGCGCTTCTTCGGGCAGTCGCAAGCATCCGTGGCAACAGGGCGGGTCGGGACTTTCCCTGAGGGAATTCAGCGGTGGCACATGGCTTGCGGCTGTAGGGCATCGGCAGGCGAAAGCCGGCTGTAGCCCCTGACCCATCTCCCCGCACCCTCTTCCGAGGGGCGCGGGAGCGACAGACGAGGACGTGCCATGACCCCTCCCAGCCCCGGCCAGAAGTTCAGACAAGCACTGGCCGCAGAGAAGCCCCTGCAGGTGCCCGGCGCGATCAACGCCAACCATGCGCTGCTGGCGCGCAACGCCGGCTATAAGGTGATCTACCTGTCTGGCGGCGGGGTCGCGGCGGGCTCGCTGGGGCTGCCTGACCTTGGCATCAGCGGACTGGAGGACGTGCTGGTCGACGTGCGCCGCATCACCGATGTGTGCGAGTTGCCGCTGCTGGTCGACGCCGACACCGGCTTCGGCGCCTCGGCCTTCAACGTGGCGCGCACCACACGCTCGCTGATCAAGGCCGGCGCTGCCGCGATGCACATCGAGGACCAGGTCGGCGCCAAGCGTTGCGGCCATCGTCCGAACAAGGAGATCGTCAGCAAGCAGGAGATGGTCGACCGCATCAAGGCGGCCGTCGATGCGCGCACGGACGACAGCTTTTTCATCATGGCGCGCACTGATGCGCTGGCCGTGGAGGGCATGGGGGCCGCCATCGAGCGTGCCGTGGCCTGCGTCGAGGCTGGCGCCGACGGCATCTTTCCGGAGGCCATGACCGACCTGTCACAGTACGCGCGATTCGTCGATGCGGTGAAGGTGCCTGTGCTGGCCAATATCACCGAGTTCGGCGCGACGCCGCTCTACACCCGCGATGAGCTGGGCAGCGTGGGCGTGGCCATCGCGCTGTATCCGCTGTCGGCCTTTCGCGCCATGAACAAGGCCGCGCAGAACGTCTATCAGACGCTGCGCCGCGAGGGCACGCAGAAAAGCGTTGTCGACGGCATGCAGACGCGCAAGGAGTTGTACGACGCCATCGGCTACTGGGAGTACGAGGCGCGGCTGGATGCGCTGTTCCAGCAGGGAAAGTCCTGATCCATTCCGTCAGTTATCCGTAATTCCGCCCGCGTAAAAAAGCACGGCGGCATCCCCAACCCAAACACCGACCTTATATCAGGTGGAGGAGACAACGAGATGAGTGCAGAAGCAGCTACCGCTAGCGCCGTTGGCAGTGACACGGTCGCAGTGATCAAGCCCAAGAAATCCGTCGCGCTGTCCGGCGTGCCCGCCGGCAATACCGCGCTGTGCACCGTGGGCCGCACCGGCAACGACCTGCACTACCGCGGTTACGACATCCTCGACGTGGCCGAGGCCACCGAGTTCGAGGAGATCGCCTTCCTGCTCATCCACGGCAAGTTGCCGACCGTGGCCGAACTGGCTGCGTACAAGAACAAGCTGATGATGCTGCGCGGCCTGCCGCAGGCCGTGCGCACGGTGCTGGAGCAGCTGCCGGCGTCCACACATCCGATGGACGTGATGCGCACAGGCGTGTCGACCTTGGGCTGCCTGCTGCCGGAGAAGGACGACCACCATGCGGCGGGTGCGCGCGACATTGCCGACCGTCTGATCGCCTGCCTCGGTTCCATGCTGCTGTACTGGTACCACTTCAGCCACGCTGGTCGCCGTGTCGAGACCGAGACCGATGACGACACCATCGCTGGTCACTTCCTGCGCCTGCTGCATGGTCGCGAACCGAGCGGCTTGTGGAAGCGTTCGATGCACACCTCGCTGAACCTCTATGCCGAGCATGAGTTCAACGCATCCACCTTCGCCGCGCGCGTCATCGCGGGCACGGGCTCCGATATCTATTCGTCCATCGCTGGCGCCATCGGCGCATTGCGTGGGCCCAAGCACGGCGGCGCCAACGAGATGGCATTCGAGATCCAGAAGCGTTTCGACACGCCGGAAGAGGCCGAGGCCGACATCCGCCGCCGCATCGAGAACAAGGAAGTCGTGATCGGCTTTGGCCATCCGGTCTACACGATTGCCGATCCGCGCAACAAGGTCATCAAGGAAGTGGCGCGTCGTCTGTCGATTGCCGCGCACGACATGAAGATGTTCGGCATCGCCGAGCGCATCGAGTCGACCATGTGGGATGCCAAACGCATGTTCCCGAACCTCGACTGGTTCAGCGCGGTGAGCTACCACATGATGGGCGTGCCGACTGCAATGTTCACGCCGCTGTTCGTGGTCGCCCGCACCACCGGCTGGGCCGCGCATGCCATCGAGCAGCGCAGCGACAACAAGATCATCAGGCCCAGCGCGAATTACGTCGGGCCGGAAGACCTGAAGTTCGTGTCGATCGAAGAGCGGCGGTAGGGTGGGTTCGAAGCGCAGCGCAACCCACCACGCATGTCCACGGAAAGCGGTGGGTTGCTTCGCGAACCCACCCTACGACTTCTCCCTTCACCATTCCCAGGAAAAACCATGTCCGCACACATCTCCAACGTCCGCCCCGAACCCGATCAGGTGCTGCTCGACATCGTCGACTACGTCACGAATTACCAGATCAGCAGCGCGCTGGCCTACGACACGGCACGCAACTGCCTGATCGACACGCTGGGCTGTGGCCTGGAGGCGCTGGAATACCCCGCCTGCACCAAGCTGATGGGGCCAGTGGTACCAGGCACCGTGGTGCCCAATGGCGCGAAAGTGCCGGGCACGCAGTTCCAGCTCGACCCGATCCAGGCCGCCTTCAACATCGGCACCATGATCCGCTGGCTGGATTTCAATGACACCTGGCTGGCGGCCGAGTGGGGCCACCCCTCGGACAACCTCGGTGGCATCCTCGCCACTGCCGACTGGCTGTCGCGCAATGCCATCGCGGCGGGCAAGAAACCGCTGACGATGCGCGAGGTGCTGACCGGCATGATCAAGGCGCACGAGATCCAGGGCTGCATCGCGCTGGAGAACAGCTTCAACAAGGTAGGCCTGGACCATGTGGTGTTGGTCAAGGTGGCCTCCACCGCCGTCGTCGCGCAGATGCTGGGCCTCAACCGCGAGGAGATCATCAACGCGGTGTCGCTCGCCTGGGTGGATGGCCAGTCGCTGCGCACCTATCGCCATGCGCCGAATACCGGCTCGCGCAAGAGCTGGGCGGCGGGTGACGCGACCAGCCGCGCAGTGCGCCTGGCGCTGATCGCCAAGACCGGCGAGATGGGCTATCCCTCGGTGCTGTCGGCGAAGACTTGGGGCTTCTACGACGTGTTGTTCAAGGGCCAGCCCTTCAAGTTCCAGCGCCCTTACGGCAGCTACGTGATGGAGAACGTGCTGTTCAAGATCAGCTTCCCGGCCGAGTTCCACAGCCAGACTGCCGTGGAATGCGCGATGACGATCCACGCGCGCCTCAAGGCGGCCAACAAGAGCGCGGCGGACATCAAGAAGATCACGATCCGCACGCATGAAGCCTGTATCCGCATCATCGATAAGAAGGGGCCGCTGAACAACCCGGCCGACCGCGACCACTGCGTGCAGTACATGGTGGCGGTGCCCATCCTGTTCGGCCGCCTCACGGCCGGGGACTATGAGGACAGCGTGGCGCACGACCCGCGTATCGACGAACTGCGCGAGAAGATCGTCTGCGTCGAAGACCCGCAATTCACCGCCGATTACCACGACCCCGAGAAGCGCAGCATCGCCAACGCGCTGACGGTCGAGTTCCATGACCGCAGCAAGTTCGAGGAAGTTGTTTGCGAGTACCCCATCGGCCACAAGCGCCGCCGCCGCGACGGCATCCCGCTGCTGGAAGCCAAGTTCCGCACCAACCTCGCACGCAAGTTTCCGAAGAAGCAGCAGGACGCGATCCTCGCCGTCTCGCTGGACCTGGCGAAGCTGGAAGCGATGGCGGTCAATGAGTACGTCGACATGTACGTGATCTAGCCGTCATTCCCGCGCAAGCGGGAATCCAGCGACTTTCCTGTGTTGTGCCAAGCCACTGGATCCTCGCGTTCGCGGGGATGACGGACCCCTCTTTTCCCTCTCGCGCTCGCGGGAGAGGGTGGCCGAAGGCCGGGAGAGGGCGCGCAATGATATCCGGGTCACGGTTTCATCCGGGGCTGTCCGCCAGCTCCGATCAGGAGGAGACAAAACCATGAAGCTGAGCGAATTCCACCAGTGGTCCATCACCGACCGCGAGGGTTTCTGGGGCGAGCAAGCCAGCCTCATCTACTGGCACAAGCCCTTCACCGGGGTGCTCGACTACAGCAAGCCGCCCTTCGCACGCTGGTTCATCGGTGGCGAGACCAACCTCTGCTACAACGCGATCGACCGTCACCTGGAGAAGCAGGCAGACAAGCCCGCGCTGATCTACGTCTCTACCGAAACCAATGTCGAGAAGACTTACAGCTTCCGCGAGTTGCACAAGGAAGTCATGCGCATGGCGGCGATCTTCCAGCGCCTGGGCGTGGGGCGTGGCGATCGCGTGGTCATCTACATGCCGATGATTCCCGAGGCAGTGTTCGCGATGTATGCCTGTGCGCGCATCGGTGCCATCCACTCGGTAGTGTTCGGCGGCTTCGCGGCACACAGCCTCGCCTCGCGCATCGACGATGCGGAGCCCAAACTGGTGGTGTCGGCCGACGGCGGTTCGCGTGGCGGCAAGGTCGTGCCCTACAAGCCGGCGCTGGACGAGGCCATCGAGCTGGCCGAGCACAAGCCGCAGCACGTGCTGCTGGTCGACCGCAAACTCGCCGAGATGAAGCGCGTGCCGGGCCGTGACGTGGACTACGCGCCGTTACGCCTGCAGCACATCAACGCCGAAGTGCCGGTGACCTGGCTGGAGTCCAACGAGATCAGCTACACGCTGTACACCTCGGGCACCACCGGCAAGCCCAAGGGGGTGCAGCGCGACGTGGGCGGTTATGCGGTCGCGCTGGCCGCCTCAATGAAATACATCTACTGCGGCAAGCCCGGCGAGACCTATTTCTCCAGCAGCGACATCGGCTGGGTCGTGGGTCACAGCTATATCATCTACGGGCCGCTGCTGGCCGGCATGGCGACGCTGCTGTACGAGGGCACGCCGGTGAATCCCGACGCCGGCATCCTGTGGCGTCTGGTCGAGCAGTACAAGGTGACGGTGATGTTCTCGGCGCCGACGGCGATCCGCGTGCTCAAGAAACACGACTCGGCCTTCCTGACCCGCTACGACACCTCCTCGCTGCGCACCCTGTTCCTGGCTGGCGAACCGCTGGACGAGCCGACCGCGCGGTGGATATCGGAAGGTTTGGGCAAGCCCATCGCCGACAACTACTGGCAGACCGAGACGGGCTGGCCGATCCTGACCGTGGCGCATGGCGTGGAGAAGACGCCGACGCGCTTCGGCAGCCCCGGCATGCCCATGTACGGTTATGACGTTCGGCTGCTCAGCACCGATACGGGAGAGGAAGTCGGCCCCAACGAAAAGGGCGTGGTCGCCATAGTGCCGCCACTGCCGCCGGGCTGCATGCAGACGGTGTGGCGCGATGACGCGCGCTTCGTTAACACCTACTTCAATTCAGTGCCCAACAAGATGGTGTATTCCACCTTCGACTGGGGCATCCGCGACGCGGATGGCTACACCTTCATCCTCGGCCGCACCGACGACGTGATCAACGTCGCCGGCCACCGCCTGGGTACGCGCGAGATCGAGGAGTCCGTGTCCAGCCACAAGGCCGTGGCCGAGGTCGCGGTGGTAGGTGTCGCCGACCAATTGAAGGGCCAGGTGGCGGTGGCCTTCGCGGTGCTCAGGGACACGGCGGCAGGCGACACGGCCGACAAGCGCGCCGCGCTGGAGAAGGAGATCATGGCCCTGGTCGACCAACAACTTGGGGCGGTGGCGCGCCCAGCGCGCGTACATGTCGTGACCGCGCTACCCAAGACGCGCAGCGGCAAGGTACTGCGGCGATCCATCCAGGCGCTGTGCGAAGGGCGTGATCCAGGCGACATGACGACCATCGACGATCCGAATGCACTCAGGCAGATCGCGGCGGTGATGCGAAGCTGAGTCGGATGCTGCGCAGGTGATAGAACGGTAGCATCCCCTGTCTGATCCGCCTGCCCTAAGTTTCAGGTTTTAAGTTGTTTAGAAAACCTGGGGCGATTCAGCCCAGCTCCCGCGGATGACGCTTGCTATGAAAGAAAATGAAGTGGCGCGTCCAGCACCAGTACGCCTCCTCGGTGCGTGGACTGAAGTGCCGACGACGGCATACCTCGTTGAAGACCTGAATCAGACGCTTGGGGGCAGGGCTAGCGGGAACCCCATAAGTGTCACTCCTCGTTAAAGAATCCACAGCGTAGCGCAAGCCCCTCCGTCCGTACTATTAGCATGCGTAGACGGACAGCTGCGAGATATGATCCAATCTAATCAATAATTTAAATCGGATATTGCCTGTCCGTACTATTAACCGTAGACGGACCCATGGGTCCGTCTACTACCAGTTAGGCTTTCGAGTTCCATGCATCGAATATTCGCACTTGCTCTACTTTGGCTACTTGCCACTACATATGCCGTGGGCCAAGAGGCAACAGTTGAGCCAGTATCTAAAAGTGCCATCCATTTCTATAGCGATGTCGGGCGCATTAAGTGGACATTTCCTGATCAAGCCAACTTCATGTTTGGCGTGCCTCACTTCGCCGTAGGTCCTAGAGTGCTCTGCACTCATAACAGTGGAGCGGAGTGCGAGGTTGAAGTCTCAGCTCGCAAGCTGTGGACAACCAATGTAGAGCGTCGAAAGGAGTTGCTGGAGAACTTGAGGCCATATCTGTCAGACGCAGTAGAACCATCACCAACAATCCAGAAGTTCGGCTCCCCCGCTGTTGAATACGTTGTGCTTACGCACAAGAAGGATGGCGGAACGATTGCGTTCGGGTTTTCCGCTCACGGCCCTTACGTCATTCGGTTCAAGTTCGTGGCCGTAGATCCTGAAGGCAAGAAGCTATCGGAAGTGCTGACCGTGATTCAATCTGCGGAAGCGCTAAACCGAAATGAGTTCCTCGCGTTCAAGCTCGCGGATGGGAAAGCCGCATGTGACAAGCTAGTGCCTGAGTCGAAGCAGGCAAATGATGCGGCATATGAAAACTCTGTGTACTCCCGCATCGACTATCGATCATATTTCGTAAAAGAAGCCGCCCCATCACGCGGGCAAGCTGAGGTCGAATCCAACCTTCAGAAGATGCGTCAGCAGTACATTGAGCAAATTTCAGAATGGCCGAAGGAGAGCGTATTTGCCTTCTGTCGTTCTTTCCCCGCCCAAATTGCAAATGCCGAGGAGTGAATGAATGGCCGTATCGTTTGCCCGCATGTTGCCGCTTGCCTAACCTGGCAGTCGAGAGGGACGGCCACAAGCTGCGCTTGTGGTTCCCTTCGCTTCGCTCCGGCCGCCCCTCACTTCTACGTTAGGAACTCCAGCAGTGCCTTCTGTTGCTCGATCCATAATTGAAGTCGTACAAGACATAAAGACAGCTGTTGCGCTTCTCGAGTCTGCTGAACGTTGGTGGCCAAGTGTGATGCAAATCGCTAATCAGACCTCGCAGGGTCCGGAGGCATCTCAGCTGGAAGATTTGCTACACCGCGCGACCCACGAAACATCCAACAGCCTTGCGTTTCTGGTTCAAGACATCGAGGCCCTGCTTGCTCTCAGTCGGGTTCGGCAGAAGTTTGCTGTTTTTACGCCCAATCAGTTCGACCGTATCGTTGAGAAAGGGTGGTCCACCGGCCTTGTCCAGGAACTCCATCAAGAACTTCCCTCAATTAGCCTCTCGGAGTTATCCGCTCAAATCAAGCATCTCTTGGCTGAGTGGTCGGGCCTGCCAAATGACAACTCCAAACGCCGTTCCTAACACTACAGTCGAGGGGATCGCCAAAAGCTGCGCTTTTGGTTCCCTCCGCGCTGCGCGCTCCGGCGCCCCCTCACTTCCACGTTAGCCAATCTTTCATCACATGTCAGACATCCTTACTCCAAAAGACATTATTAACATTCTTGTTGCGGCAGATGGCGCGCCTTCAGCTTTTACCCCATGGAACAACAAGATTCAAAAGGTGCTGTTCATTGCAACAGTTTCTTTGTTCTTGCTTGGTTTCTTTGGGGCCGTTTCGGTGAGATTTAGTTGGCTCGGCGCAGAAGCAAAACTATGGATTCTCGGGCTCGTTGCCTTATCGCAAATAATGGCCGTAATTTATCAAATAACAATAATCATTCCTTCAGTTAAGATGTTCGGAGACCCAGCAAAAACTGTTGCAGAGCCGGCGGTAAAGCATTTCGATGCTGACATTCAGGCCATAACTGAATTGGCAACAACATTCGAGCAGCATCATCTCGACTACGCAAGAGATCGGTTAGCGCAAGTGGTTGAGCAAATGAAATTCCGAGTCGGGTTCATGCTAGGAGCAATAGATAAAGTAGGCATTTTCCCGAGCGCCATTACCGGCTACTTCTACGCCAAAGAAATCCTAAGCAAACCAGATTACTCTTCGTCTGGGTTAGAGTGGGTATTTGGTGGGCTGGTAGCTTTATATATTGCCGCTGTTGTTTTCATGACGGCTTCACAGCGAATTGAGCGTCTCGCTCTTGTAGCAAAGCACGCTGCAGCAAGGAAACTATTCGACAGCACCAAGAGAAATGGCTAACACTACAGTCGAGCGGGCCAGCCACAAGCTGCGCTTGTGGTTCCCTCCGCTGCGCTCCAGCCGCCCCTCACTTCGACGTTAGCGTTTTCCTATGCGCCAAAAAATGAAGTATTTGTATCTCTTGGTATTGGCACTATTCAGTTGCGTAAGCTCTGCCACCGAAAGCAATACAGCACTGGGTATATCTTGGGCAAAATGCTCCAAACAATCTGAGTTAATGGCGGGGATGACAAAGAATAGCGAACTGGCGAATACCCTAAAAAACGGAAGTGCAATACTGCGTGCGTACGCTATTGCTGCTGCAGGAGGGGACGCCGCTGAGGCTCAGCGCATGAAGACCGAAGTTGCTTTCGCCTCAGAAGTGGAGCGCAATCACAATAACAATGAGGCACTGCAAGCATTCACCGCAAAGTGGCGCGCGGAGGTTGAAGCTGATGCGGCAATGTGCTCAAAGTCATTTGAGGAAAACAAACCGCGTTTCTCCTCAACAGTCCGAGACATGCTCAAGCCAAATGCGGCCGACACCAAGCGCTAACCTGGCAGTCGAGAGGGACGGCCAAAAGCTACGATTTTGGTTCCCTACGCTTCGCTCCGGCCGCCCCTCACTTCAACGTTAGGCATCATGACATCGACCTCAGGCAGCACCCTATTGGCCATTACGTTACGGGTCGTCTTTGCTAGCACACCACTCATCAGCCTATATGCCTACTCTCAATATGCTTTTGAGCGGGCGCGGTCACAAGAGCATCACGGTGACACTGGTCTCGGCATCGCAATCTTGTTAGCGCTCATTTGCACCTTTTTAATTCTTTCATTTTTTGTTGACTTCATTGTTCAACTAACCAAAAAACGCGTAGCGCTATCCGTTACAAGCCTGATAGTTCTTGCAATCCTGTGTGTTCCATTCGGCTGGTTCACTTGCAATTGGTTCGATTGGCGCGGAAACATCGCATGTGAGCACATTGGCAATGCGTTCGGGGCATTTCTTGGTCTATTTATGAGAGATGCCTAACAACTCATTCATCGCAAGTAGATTCAACCCAGCCATTGAAATCAGCCCGGGTTAAGCACTGTGCGGCGTCGGCAGCACGAGTCCTACGCGGGTTAAGTTTTTCTTCCATGTCCTGCGCGCAAGTGCCTAACCCTTCAATCGAGAGGACGTTCCACGGCGAGCCGGGTCACGCCTCTCATCTCAAACGTTAGATTCTCCATGCGTAGAGCCGTTCTCATCTTTGCTGCTGTTGGGGTGAGCGCCGTGCTCGCCATGGCGATGCTGCACGAGCCGACGCGAAGTGCTATCGGCTTCTTGAAAGCGAAGTGGCATGGTCCGTATACCGTTGACGATCGATTAGAGCAGTTTGGGGCGAGAGTTGCCGAGCGCTTGCGGCCGTCGTTTGCAGGCGCGGGACTCACTTATCCGCCCCACGAGGTTACCTATGTGGCTTTCAAGGACGAACGTGTTCTTGAGCTCTATGCTCGCAACTCGGCCAGTGATGCATGGCGCTTCGTGAAGAAGTACGCTGTGCAAGGTGCGAGCGGTCGGCTTGGCCCCAAGCTTGTTGAAGGAGACTACCAAGTGCCGGAGGGAATCTACAAGGCGGAGTTCCTAAATCCGAACAGTAGATTCCACGTCTCGATTCGCTTGAACTATCCGAATCAGTTCGATCGAAACGTAGCCAAAATTGACAATCGGGTCAATTTGGGTGGGGACATCATGATTCACGGAAGTTCAGCTTCTGTTGGCTGTCTGGCGATGGGAGATGAGGCTGCTGAAGAGCTGTTCGCGCTCTCTGCTCTTGTAGCGAAAGAGCGAACACGAATAGTGGTGAGCCCTACAGATTTTCGTTCGCATGGAGCCGTCGGTCCGGAGGCGAAGCACTCTTGGGTTCCCGTGTTGTATGAGGACATCCGGCGAGAGTTGACGCAATATCGGCGGGAATCTAACCCGTCCATCGAGCAGACGCCCTCCAGCATGCTTCGCATGCCTACGGTCGCCGCTCATGTCCAACGTTAGGGCTCAAGGAGAGATGATCCTGATGCGTGGAAGTTGCTTATGCGGTGGTGTGAAGTTCGAAATTACCGGATCGCTGTCTGGGGCGCGGAATTGTCACTGCTCGATGTGTCGTAAGGCACATGCGGCGGCTTTTCGCAGCCGTGCGGCAGTGAACGTTTCAGACTTTCGTTGGGTTCACGGTGAGGGCCTTGTCACCTACTACGAATCCTCACCAGGAACCCATCGTGGATTTTGCCGCGTTTGTGGCACGAGATTGATCAGCCGCTTTGACTTTGACGCATCCACGTATGGCGTTCCTCTTGGCGTGCTCGACGATGATCCGCAAATCAAACCCGGCATGCACATCTTTGTGGGCTCGAAAGCCCCATGGTATGACATCACTGATGGTCTCCCTCAGCACCATGCATTTCCAGAACCCTAACCCGACAGTCGAGAGGGACGTCCCAAAGCTGCGCTTTGGGTTCCCTGCGCTTCGCTCCGGCCGCCCCTCACTTCCACGCTAGCTACAATGATCTCGTTCGACCTCGGCAGCCATAAGTTCCAGGTCAGAGCAGCCGCTATCTTCATTTGGGAGGGCTCGGTCCTATTGCATCGGCGAGAGGAAGACAGCTTCTGGGCGCTTCCTGGTGGCCGAGTCGAGCCTGGCGAAGACGCCGCCAAGACAGTGGTTCGCGAGATGCGTGAGGAAATTGGGCAGGACGTGGTTTGCGGGCCGCTGACCTATATTGCCGAAAGCTTCTTCGAAGACGGCGGTAGGCTGAATCACGAAATCGGTTTTTACTTCCAGGCTAGCTTCGCCGTTGGCTCGAGGTTTCTCGATGCCACGCAGTCACACACTGGCGTTGAAGGCAACCAAAGGCTTGAGTTCAAGTGGTTCCAGCTCGAGAGCCTAGGCGGTGTCGATCTGCATCCTTCATTCTTGCGCCAATCTCTTTCTGAGCCGACTCCTCACTTCAAGCACATCGTGCAGCAGGGGTGAGAGCGAGGTTCAATCGCTAATTCCGACGGATGCGCCTTCGGCACGTTGCTTGGTCAAACGTTGAGCGAACGTCCGTTGTAGGTCTGATAGCCGCCACCGAGGACCACTCTGCCTTTCGGCCGCTTTGGCCGGAGGCTGTGTGGAAACGCGCGAGCAGCATGGCAGGAGTGGGAAGCGTTCAGAAGGTTTCTCAATCCGCGCTACGCAAACGAGAAGAAACAAGCGGCCCTCTCAGGCCGCAATCGCCTTCATCAATTCCTGCATTCCTACGATCTTCATTACCCGCTTCATGTTGTACGCCAGGACATGCAAGCTCATTTCCGTACTCACGCGTTCAAGCGATTTTGTCAGGAAGTGCGTGGCGCCCATCCAGTATTTCAATGTGCCAAAGGGATGTTCGACCGTACTTCGCCGCACGCGCATCAATCCGGGCGTCATGTCCAGCCGCCTCTGCATGGCCTCGAGGCTGGCTTCGTGTTCATAGCGACCGACCCGCCGATATTGGCTGGGCGTGCATTGCGCTCTGATAGGGCATTTCGGACAGTCTGAGCTCCAGTACTTATGAATGACGCCGCCACGCTCGGCAGAAGAATAGCGCCAGATCAAGCGGCTGCCTGCTGGGCATTTGTATTCGCCAGAAATGGAGTCAAAGATGAAGTCCTCCTTGTCGAATCGGCCGTCAGCCTTGGCGCTGGAGGTGAGAGGTTTCGATACGCAGGGCGTGATTCCAGCCGCCTCGCAGCCAACGATTTCTTCTCCGTTGAAATAGCCGCGATCCGCGATGGCTTGCAGACTGTCAGTGGCCATGGCGGACTTGGCAAGCTTGGCCATCTTTGCCAGCTGCCGCCGATCACTGCCGATATTGGTGACCTCGTGCGCGACGATCAGGTGGTGCGTTGTATCCACGGCACTTTGGACGTTGTAGCCGACCAATCCACGGCTGGTGCTGGTGGCCATCGCACGCGCATCGGGATCCGTCAAAGAGACTTGCCCCGAAGGCTCATTCTCGAGTTGCTCCTGAATCTGCTTGAGCTGCGCCATTTGTGTTGTCAGGGTGGCGATCTTTTCCTTGAGCCGAACCGTTCGCGCTTGCGCCACGTCGGGCTCTTGCCTGTCTGCCGTGTCCAGCGCAGTCATATAGCGCTCGATGCAGCGGTCAATTTCTTCAAGACGCTTCTCCAGCTTGCCGCGGGTGAAGTTGCGGTCATGCGCATTGACCGCCTTGAACTTGCTGCCGTCGATGGCGACAACCGCGTTGGCGAACAAATCCAGCTCGCGGCAGAGCACGACAAACTGACGGCATGCGCTGCGGATCCCCTGTCCATTGTCCCGGCGGAAATCGGCAATCGTCTTGAAGTCCGGCGCAAGGCGACCGGTCAGCCACATCAACTCGATATTGCGTTGCGCTTCGCGCTCCAGGCGGCGACTGGACTGGACCCGGTTCAGGTAACCATAGAGGTACAGCTTGAGAAGAACGGCTGGATGGTAAGAAGGACGACCGGTGGCCGCCGCGCTTACGCGAAAGCCCAGCGTGCCCAGATCCAAAGCTTCAACGAAGGCATCGACAGCACGGATGGGATTGTCTTCGCTGACATAGTCCTCAAGTGATTCGGGCAGCAAGGTCACTTGCCTCCGGTCTTCACCCTCGATGAATCGCTTCATGGCGCCTCCGCTGGCTATGCATATGACATAGACAGGCCGGCGCGCCAGAAGTTCACGTTTTCACACAGCCTCGCCGATCTTCAGCCAATCCATCTGGCATGAGACAGAAAATCGGCCTAAGCGGCCGGTGGCTCGCTCAAAAAAAATGGCCGGTGCTGATTGCAGACCGGCCATTGACATTTCGAGTGGAGTCCAGAAGGTTAAGCCAAGCTATGTTCCAGCCATGCTGACGCGCCTCGAAAGTGTGGCGACGAGCATGTCAAGACTTGAGCAGAGCACGAAATATATGGCACCCACGAACAGGAAAATCTCTGCCGGATGGACCATCACGCGGCTATTGACCTGCGCGGCAACGAAAGAAAGCTCGCTGACGCCGACGATGTAGGCCAGCGAAGTGTCCTTGATGAGCGAGATCCACTGATTGACGAATGATGGCGCCATCATGCGCAGGGCCTGCGGCAGGATGATCTCGCGCAGTACGCCCATCCGTGTGAAGCCGAGCGATAACCCGGCGGACCACTGACCTTCCGGGATGCCACGGATGCCGGCATTGACTGAATGGGCAAGGTAGGCGCCACCGATCAGCGACAAGGCGACAGTGACGGACACGAGCCCTGGCACATCGATGCCGAAGGCAATCGGCAGCAGGAAGTAGCTCCAGAAGATCAGCATCAGCACCGGGATGGCGCGAAAGAACCCCAGCACCAGCGTGAGCGCAATATTGAAACGGCCGCGCGACATGGCCAGGGCGACTCCAAGGATGGCGCCGAGGACGCCCGAGGCCAATGCCGAGATGATGGCGAGGATCATCGTCAGGGCCGCGCCGCCGATGGCGCCGTCGGCGTAGGCGCCCCATAGCAGGTAGCCGAGATTCTTCTGGAGAATGGAGAAGTCCATGGTCGTCAGCTCCTTCAGCGCCGTACGGCGAGGTGGTGCCGTTCGCGTTGCAGGACCTGGCCGACACCTTCGATCATGGCAATGGTCAGGATGTAGAGCAGGGTGGAGATGCCAAAAGCCTGGAATGCACGGAACGTCTCGGTCTCCACCTGACGTGAGACATAGGACAGCTCGACGACACCGATGGCCATGGTCAGCGATGAGCTCTTGACGATGTTCATGTACTGCCCGAGCAGGGGCAGCAGGGCGATGCGTGCAGCTTGCGGCAGAAGCACATAACGCAATACCTGGTGGGGCTTCATGCCTAGCGCCTCGGCCGCCTGACGCTGCGTCGCCGCAACACCGCGCATGCCGGCACGAATTTCCTCGGCGATGAAGGCGGTGGCGTACAGGGTCAGTCCGAAGATGCCCACCACGTACTCGAAGGTCGGCATGGGGAGTTCAATCGTCCCGAACAGGAAGACGTGATGGGTCGTATTGAGCCATACGACGGTTTCTTCGGGCAGCAGGCTGGGGGCGCCGAAATACCAGAAGAACAACTGCACCAGCAAAGGTGTGTTGCGGAAAACGGAAACATAGGCAAGTGCGAGCGCTGACAGCGGGGCTGCGCGACTGTTGCGCATGACGGCGACAACCACACCGAGCAAGGTGGCCAGAATCGACACGACAAGCGAGACCAGCAGTGTCACCACCAGACCGTCGAACAGCCAGCCGATGTACTTCGGCGCCAGCAGGTCAGGGAATGCAAACATACTCATGGATTGAACGACCAGAGAAGACAAAACAACAAGGCACCGGCTTGCGCCGATGCCTTTTCTGACTCACGGACCCCGTGTTGCCGTGTCGGGACAGCGTCAATCCTTGCGGATGTGCGTGTCGCCAATCCTGAACAAGCGTGGCAGCGGACTCTTCGAGCTTGCGCCAAGCCACTTGTCGTAGATCGACTGGGCCGTGCCACTCTTTTCAAGCTCGCGCAGCCAGTCGTTGATGTAACTCACCAGGCGAGCTTCTCCTTTGGGAATCCCCACACCTTCAAGCTCTTCCGAGATGGCGAAAGGCGGAATCTCGTATTTCTCCTTGTCTGGTAGGTTTGCCAGCAGCGCCACCAATTTGGTTCCGTCCTGTGTCAGCGCCTGGACATTGCCATTGCGCAGCGCTGCGAGCGCGAAAGGGGTGTCATCGAAGGAGATGACCTTGGTGGCAGGGTATTTGTCGCGCAGGGTCTGCTCCATGGTCGTTCCCTTGTCGGCGGCGACCTTGAGGTCCTTCAGGCTTTCCGGCCCCTTGATCACGCCTTTGCGTGCCAGGAATTGCTGGCCCGAAGCAATGTACGGGATGCTGAAGTCGATGACCTTGGCGCGCTCTTCATTGATCGTGAAGTTGGCAAACACCAGATCGACCTTATTGGAGGAAAGCAGCGGGATACGGTTGGCGGGGTTGGTGGGCACGAACTCAACCTTGACACCAAGCTTCTTGCCCAGCTCGTTGGCATAGTCCACGTCAAGCCCGACGATCTTCCGGGTGTTCTCATCGATGAAGCCAAAAGGTGGGTTGCCATCAAATGCGGCAACGCGCAGGACACCGGCTTTCTTGATGTCGTCGAGCTTGTCGGCATGCGCCAGGGGCGACAGAAACAGCAGGCTGAGACTGAGGGTGAGAATGGTCTTTTTCATGTTTTGTTTCCTGAGTAAAAAGTCGTATTGCAAAAGGAGGTTGAGCCAGGTTTTCACCCGCAGATCCCGTAATTTCCGGGGCGTCGGAGGGCTCCCGTTTGCAGCCACATCTATGGATCGGGATCGGCGATCGAAGCTTGGCCAATACAGTCCGGTTGCGCGCCTTGCCAGTACGCAACGCAAGCGCTGGCAAGTGCGCGATTGGTATCGACACTGATCTCCAGCAGGGGGGATTGGATCGACGCGAGCGCGACCGGCACTTCCGTGCACGCCAGTACAAGACGCGTCGCCCCGCGTGCCAGCAGCTGCTCGGCAGCGCGCTGCAACAACTGCCCGCCCTCGATCAGGCTGCCGCGTTTGACGGCGTAGCAGCCGGGAGTGAACAGACTGTCGAGTTCTTCATCGCTGCTGACTACGCTATCAATGCCGACAGCATCCAGCCTGTCCTGGTAAAGACGTGAATCCCGTGCGCCGCGCGTCGCGAGAAGGCCGACTCGCTCTCCACTGCGGCCTGATGCGCGCAAGCGGGTCAGGGTGGCGTCGACGATATGAATGAAAGGCACTGTGCTGGCCGCCTGTAGTGCGTCAAACCAGTAGTGCGCGGTATTGCAGGGGATCACGATGCGCGTCGCGCCAGCCGCTTCCAGCAGACGCACCGCAGCCTGCAGCGTCGCCAGCGGCGACTCGCCGGTTTCGGTTAGTGCCTTCTGTCGATCCGGTATCTGAGGCACATTCCAGGCCAGCACGGGCACATGGTCCTGGTCACGATCGGCTTGGCACTCTTCGACGAGCTTGTGCAGGAAGTCGACGGTTGCCAGCGGACCCATGCCGCCCAAAACGCCGACCAGTGGCTTGCCAGAACCCATCACTGCTCCGGCACGAATACCGTGCGATAGGCAAACAGCCCGACCGCACCACCTGTGTGCACGAACACTACATTCTCGCCGCGTTCGAAATCGCCTTTGCGAATGAGGTCGAGCAGACCGGCAAAGCCCTTGCCGCTATATACGGGATCCAGGAGGATGCCCTCGTGGCGTGCCAGCAGTTCGACTGCCTCGATCATGCCCGGCGTGGGTACGCCATAGCCGCCACCGACGTAGTCCGAATTGACCTGCACCGTGGACGCGGGTAACTCGCCACGTATGCCAAGCAACTCCCAGGTCTGGCGCGCCAGACGGAGCACATTCTCTTCCTGCTTCTCGCGCGGCGCACGCACGCTGATGCCCAGCACCGGGATGCCGCTATTGAGCCCTTGCAGGCCAACCACCAGCCCGGCCTGCGTGCCGGTACTGCCTGTGGCATGCACGACATGGCTGATCTGCAAATCCTGTTCATTGGCCTGCCAGAGAATTTCCTGGGCAGACACGACATAGCCCAAAGCGCCGACCGGGTTGGATCCGCCGCCCGGAATGAGATACGGCTTCTCGCCCTGTTCGCGCAGGCGATCCCCCACGGCCACCAGTTCCTGATTCATATCCAGACCGGCCGGGCGGTACTCGATGTTGGCGCCAAGAATGCGGTCAAGCAGGATGTTGCCATTGGCATAGTAATCAGGGTTCGCGCCGCTGACGCGCTCCTCCAGTAATACCGTGGTCGGCAGACCGAAGCGGTTGGCCGCAGCAATAGTCTGGCGCACGTGGTTTGACTGCGTCGCACCTTGCGTGACGATGTGCGTCGCGCCCTGAGCAATGGCGTCGCCGATCAGGAACTCCAGCTTGCGCGTCTTGTTGCCGCCACCTGCCAGGCCTGTGTTGTCATCGCGCTTGATATAGATGTTGGGTCCGTCGAGCAGTTTGCTCAGACGTGGCAGGAACTCCAGTGGCGTAGGTGCCTGAGTGAGGCGGACGCGAGGGAAGCGGGTCAGATCCATATTTGTAATTCAACTCCATTGGCAGAGGAATCCCGGGGCAAGATTGCCCATGCCTTCTGCATGCTGCAGTGGCAGTTTTCGAGGTGCGCAATCATCGGGATCAGACGTCATAAGCGAGAAGATACGATGGCCGCGTGACGATGCTCTTGTCGTTTCCTGTGAAGAGGATGGTGGTTCGGAACATGTGGCAAAGGAACGAACTAGAATTGATAAACATATCTGCGAGCAGCCGAATCGGCTTTGCAAGAGTGGGCTCGGCGATGCCATTTTCCGCGATGCTCATCGCCCGTGATGGGCTTGAGTGCGAGCTGTCATGGATGGCGAGAAATGCCTCAGAGCCCGGTGTTACAGCAGTTTCAGCGTCGCTAGATGCAATGCGTCGACACGCCAGTGGCATATTGCATTGCGCCGTTCATGCAGAAAAGGTTAGTGCTTGATGAATGCAGCGCGTGCCACCAGGACGGGAGCGCCGCGATTATCAAATGACGCCTGTTTGATCTTGCGCAAACTGTGTGAGACGGGCGTCACACGTTCGTGGTGCAACCGCCCGTGTATTGAAGCGGGTAACTTCCTTTGCATATATGTTTAGCTGAGATTATTGGTTGTCAGTTTTTACTATGGCCTCCGACAATCAGGGCTCTTAAAACGTTGCACCCTGGCATGTCACCGAAAAAGAACGGGGGCGATGTTGCCACGCCGTATGGTGACCACATGTGCCCGGGGATGTGTATGCAGGCATCATTGTGGAGTGAGCATGGCGGTTGTGGCGATTACCCCGTTGAACGACAAGACAAATGGCTGGAGCGCCACTTTGCCGCCGCGTCAGCCGCGGCCGGCACTGGCTCACGATCTGTTGGTCGATTGGGTCGTGGTTGGCGCAGGCCAGGTGGGCCTGGCCGCTGCCCGGAGACTCGCAGAGAACCGGCCGGGAGACTCGATTGCCGTCGTTGAAGCAGGCACGGCGGGTGAAGGTGCGCAGGGGCGAAACGCCGGTTTCATCATCGATACGCCTCACAACGTGGGCAGCTCCCTCGGCGAACTGTCAGCTGCGCGCGATCATGTGACGCTGGCGCGCACCGCCATCGCCAGTCTGGAAGAGCAGGTTCGCAAGTACGACATTCAGTGTGACTGGGATCCGATAGGCAAGTTGCATACTGCGGTTTCTCCTCTGGGGCTCAACAAGATTCTTGGGCCGACGCGAAAGGTTCTGGATTCGCTGAACGAGCCTTACACGTGGTTCGAGGGCAGGGCGCTGCACGAGCGGATCGGCTTCAAGCATTTTTCCGCCGGCATCTACACACCGGGCACGGTACTGGTCAATCCGGCCGCGCTGTCACGCGGACTGGCCGACAATCTGCCGGCGAACGTCACCCTCTATGAAAACACGCCGGTGACGGCGGCGCAGTTCAGCCCCGACATACGACTGACTACGCCTCACGGGACGATTCGTGCTGGCAAGGTGATCCTCGCGGTCAGCGTTTTCGCCGGCCAGTTCGGTGTGCTGGGTAATCGCCTGATTCCGATTTCCGCCTGCGGCAGCCTTACGCGCCAATTGACCGAGGAAGAGCAGAGCCGGCTGGAAGGTTTGCGCTCGTGGGGGCTGACGCCGGCTAACGCCTTCGTCGGTGCCACGGTGCGACGCACGCGCGACCAGCGCATCCTGATCCGTCAGGACATGCGCTACGAGCCGCGACTGCGGCGCGATAGCGAATCGTACAAACCGGTCAGCGAGCATCACCAGGAACTGTTCGACCGCTGGTTCCCGGCCTTGAAGGGCGTAAATATCGAACACACCTGGTCCGGCTTTATTTGTGTCTCGGGCAATGGTGGTGCCGGCTTTGGCGAAGTAGCGCCGAATGTCTATACCGCCGTCTGCGACAACGGTCTTGGGTGGACCAAGGGGACCGTGTCCGGCTTGCTGATCGCTGACAAGGCGACCGGGAGAAGCAATCCCCTGATCGCGACCTACGAAGCCTTCACGCCGCCATCGCGGCTGCCGCCGCGTCCCTTCCTTGATGCCGGGGTACGCGCCCGATTCTCCTGGGAACTGTGGAGTAACCGGCGCGAAGCGTGAATGCACGAGGCAGTAAAGACCTGCTCCTCTCCTACCCTAACTGATCGTTTCTCATGCTCGCTCAGCAGTTCCTGAATGGCCTGGTGACAGGCAGTACCTATGCCTTGTTTGCCCTTGGCTTCACCCTGGTGTTCGGGGTGTTGCATGTACTCAATCTGGCGCATGGCGCCGTGTTCATGGTCGGTGCGTTTGCCGGCCTGTACTCGGTGACCGCTGTCGGACTACCTCTTCCGCTGGCGCTGCTTGTCGCCATGCTGGTCGGTGGCTTGGTCAGCGTCGCGGTCGACTGGTTGGCCTTGCGTCCCCTGCGCCGGCGTGGTGCGACCGAGTTCGCTGCGATCATCTCGTCGCTGGGCGTTGCCCAGGTGTTGATGAGCGCGGGGCAGGCTGTGTCGCAGACGCAGATCATGCGCTTCCCCTTCGGCACTTTTCCGATAGTGATCTACCAGTTCTGGGGGTTGCGCATTTCTCTGCTGCAGATCGTCATCCTGCTGCTTTCGCTCGTGCTCGCGCTGACGCTGCTGCTGTTCCTGTTTCGCACCGATTTTGGTCGGCAGATTCGTGCGGTAGCGATTTCCGAACGGACTTCGTCGTTGCTGGGCATTCGCCCCGGTCTGGTCTATTTCCAGACCTTCTTCATCTCGGGTGCGCTGGCTGGCGCGGCCGGCGTGATCATCGGCCTCGCCTTCAACTCGGTGCACTTCCTGATGGGCGAGCCCTATCTGTTGCGCGCCTTCGTGGTCATCGTGCTGGGTGGTTTGGGAAGCATCGGCGGGGCGCTGGTGGGCGGCCTGTTGCTGGGTCTGGTGCAGACCTTCGCGGTCAGTTATCTGTCCTCGTCGCTGAGCGACGCCATCATCTACAGCTTGTTGTTCGGCATCCTGCTGCTGCGCCCGTCCGGCTTGTTCGGCAAGCTGCACATCGAGACGCGGGTGGTGCGCGCATGATCGGATTCATCCTCGGGCATTTGTCCCTGTTCGAACTGGTGCTGGTCAGCGGGGTACTGGCCTATAGCCAGTACATCGTCCTGCGCGCCGGGGTGTTCTCCATGGCGACCGCCGGGTTCGCGGCGCTGGGCGCGTACACCGCCGCGCTGCTCGCGGTAAGGCTGGGGTTTCCTGTTTGGGCAGGGTTGTTTGCCGCGGCACTGATCGGCGCAGCCGCTGGCTTGGTGTTGGCCTGGCCGCTGGCCCGTTTACGTGGCGTGTTTCAGGCCATCGCCACGCTGGCGTTTGTGCAGATCGTGATGTCCTTCGGCTTGTACTGGGAGTCACTGACCGGTGGCGCGCTGGGCCTGAATGGCATTCCGAAGTTGGTGCATCTGGGCCATCTGCTGGTGGTGCTGCCCATCGTGTTGTACGTGCTGCGGGCGGTGTCGCGCACCGGCATCGGCCGCGCCTTCGACACCATTCGCCAGGACGAGACCGTGGCGGTGTCGCTGGGCATTTCGGTGGTGCGATACCAGCGCCTGGCCTTCGTGCTCAGTGGCGCGTTAGGAGGCCTGGGTGGTGGGCTGATCGCCTATCGCAACTATTCGCTGGTGCCGGAAGATTTTGGCTTCCCCATGCTGATCGCCGCGCTGAGCTTCGTGGTGCTGGGTGGCCGCAATGCGGTGTTTGGCCCTCTCGTTGGCGCGCTGATTCTCACCCTGTTGCCGGAAGTGGCGCGACCACTGGCGGACTATCGTCTGGCGGTCAACGGCGTGCTGATGGTGCTGGCCATCATCTACTGGCCGTATGGCGTGGTTGATACCGTGATCCTGCACTGGCGCCAGCGCAAGGCCGTGCATGCGCGAGCAGTGGCGGAGGTGACGCCATGAGTGGATTGACGTTGCGTAACGTAAGCCGCCAGTTTGACGGCCTGCTGGCCGTCGGCGATGTGTCGCTCTCGGTATTGCCGGCGCGCGTCACCGGCCTGATCGGCCCCAACGGTGCGGGCAAGACGACCTTGGTCAATCTGATCAGCGGGCTGCTGCGCCCCACGCAGGGTACGATTCATCTGGATGACGAAGACATATCCAGCATCGAGCCGGCCGACGTGGCACGCCGCGGCATCGCGCGCACCTTCCAGACTATCCGTCTGCTGAAGGAAGCCAGCGTGCTGGACAACGTGGTGGCAGGCTTCCACTGCCATGAGCGCAGCTCCTGGCTGGCTTCGCTGCTGGGTACGCCGGCAGCACGCCGGGAAACAGCCGAGTTGCGCGAGCGGGCCGCCGAACTGCTGCGCCAGTTCAACATGCTGCAGTACGCCGACCAGGCAGCCGGCAATCTGTCCTACGGCCACCAGCGGCGTGTGGAAATGATGCGCGCGCTGGCTACCGCGCCGCGCCTGCTGCTGCTCGACGAACCCGTTGCGGGAATGAACGACCGCGAGGCGGACGCACTGGGCGAAATCTTCAGCAGGCTGGCTGCCGATGGCCTGGCGGTGCTGCTGATCGAACACAACATGCGCTTCGTCATGTCGCTGTGCCAGGAACTGCATGTGCTCGACGCCGGGCGCCTGATCGCCTCCGGCGAGCCACATGCCGTGCGGGCAGAGGCGGCGGTGGTCGCGGCTTATCTGGGAGGCTGATCGATCATGCTGACGCTGAACAAACTCACCACCTTCCATGGGCGCATTCAGGCTGTGCGCGAGGCTTCACTACATGTGGAGCAGGGCGAACTGATCGCGCTCATCGGCCCCAATGGTGCCGGCAAGAGCACGCTGCTCAACACCATCAGCGGCCTGTTGCGACCCACCGGCGGCACGGTACGTTTCTTCGACCAGGACATCACCGGCTGGAGCACCACCAGGGTGGCGCGCGCCGGACTGCTGCAGGTGCCCGAAGGGCGCCAAGTGCTGGGGCCGCTAAGCGTCGAGGATAACTTGCTGCTGGGTCGCCAGGCGCTGGCCGGGCGCGTGTCGCGCCACGATCTGGACGAGGTGTATGCGCTATTCCCGCTCCTGCGCGAGCGTAGCCGGCAGAAGGCCGGCACGCTGAGTGGCGGAGAGCAGCAGATGCTTGCCATCGGGCGCGCGCTGATGGGCGGGCCGCGCCTGCTGGTGCTCGACGAGCCCAGCCTGGGCCTCGCACCTATCGTCGTCAATCAGGTCTTCAAGGCCCTGGACACCCTGCGCAAAAGTGGCCTGACCATTCTGCTGGTCGAGCAGAACGCAAGTCTGGCGTTGGCCGCCAGCGACCGCGCCTACGTCATGGAGCTTGGTCGTGTCGTCCTCGACGGCCCCAGTCAGGATTTGCGCCATGACCCGCGCATCATCGAGCACTACCTGCCCTCTATCGAAGGCGTCGCGTCGGCCGCTGCGGCCGTTTGAACCTATTCATTTCTAGCCTCTGGAGTCATTCATCGTGAAGAAACAATCAATTCCCTTCCTTTCCATGGCCGTACTGACGGCCGCGGTCCTCACCGCACCCGTGCATGCACAGGAGGTCGTGGTCGGCGTGCCGATCTCGTCGTCGGGCATCTTCGCCTTCGCCAACCTGCCGGCACGCAATGGCATCACGCTTGCCGCCGAGGAAGTCGCCAAGTCTGGCGAGCTCGGTTCTGCCAAGATCAAGCTGCTGCTGGAAGACACCAACAGCGACAAGAACCAGGCCGTGAATCTGGTCAATCGCTTCATCACCACCAACAAGGCCGTGCTGATCCTGGGCTCGACCTCGACGGTGGAAGCTCAAGCCTATTTGCCCATTGCACAGACCCAGAAGATTCCCGCGCTGACCCAGGCCTCGGGCGACGTGGCGGTCATCGGCGACTGGATCTTCAAGGCCAACGCGGCGCCTTCCAAGATCATGGAAAGCCTGGCCCTGCGCTATCTGAAGGACTACCAGCCCAAGCGCGTCGCCTATATCTTTAATCGCGACAATGAGTCCTACGTGCAGCAGAAGGACGGCGTGAAAAGCCGCCTGGAGCAGGCCGGCGTCAAGACGGCGCTGGAGGAAACCATTGTTGGCACGGACACTGACTTCAGCGCACTCGTCACCAAGGTCGTTGCGCAGAACATCGACACCCTGGTCATATCGACCACCGGAGAGGTGACGGCCAACATCGTCATCCAGGCAAAGCAGGCCGGCCTGCCGCCGTCCGTACGCATCGTCGCAACACCGTCCGCCGGTTCCAACCAGTTCCTGAAAGTCGGTGGCTCAGCGGTGGAAGGTGTGATCTTCACCTCGGATTACTTCATTGGTAATCCCTCCAAGCTCAACGAGGAGTTCGTCAGCGCCTACAAAAAGAAGTACGGCATCGAACCTGATAATTTCGCAGCGATCGGTTACACCGTGTTCAAGACCGCTGCCGCTGCCATCAAGAATGCCGGTCCGGATTACAGCCCGGAATCCATTCGCAAGGGGCTGGCCGGCATCAAGAATCTGCCGACCGTGCTGGGGAACGGATCGCTGACCCAGACCGCAACGCGTACCCCGTCCTATGACGGTGTCGTGCTGACCGTCCGCGGCGGCAAGTTCGCCCCGCTGTAATCGCCGTAGTTGCGGGCAGGCATGACGGCATGCCTGTCCGCTATTTCCGAACTACCGCTCGCGGCCCTTGCAAGGCGCCTCGCGGGCGGCAACTGAAGATGTCGACCGATGAGTTCATCCGCCCGCGAATCTGATCACCTTGTTAGCGCGCAAGCTTTGTCCGGCCTGAGCGCCGCGTCCTTGAACGATCTTCTGATCGCGGATTGTTCGTTCGATTTGCTGAATCCCGAGCAGGGATATCAACTTTATCAACAGGCTCACATTCCCGGCGCCGTTCATGTGCATCTCGACCGCGACCTGTGCGGCAGCAAGACCGGACGCAATGGCAGGCATCCGCTACCTGATCGGGATGTCTTCGTCGAAAGGCTCCGGGAACTGGGAATCGGCAACAACACCAGGGTTGTTGCGTACGACAATGCGGGCGGCCCCTATGCTGCCCGTCTGTGGTGGCTGCTTCGCTGGGTCGGGCACGACAAGGTTGCGGTGCTCGACGGTGGTCTTGAGGGATGGCGAAGGGCAGGGTACGACACGGCGAGCGGGAACGCCGTAAGCAGCAAGCAACGCGCAGCATTTACCGCCGCGGCCAGCTTGGTCAGAAGCGTGAACTTTGACGACGTTCTCGCAAACCTTGCCACACGTCAGGCATTGGTGGTCGATGCGCGCGCAGCGGACAGATTTGGCGGCAAGAACGAAACCATCGATCCGGTTGCCGGGCACATTCCCGATGCGGTGAATCGCTTTTTCCGAAACAACCTCGATGAATCGGGATACTTCAAACAGCCCGCGCAACTACGTGCCGAATTTGAAGCAGTGCTTGGTGCCTGGAACAGTAGCCAAGTTATCAACCAGTGCGGTTCCGGCGTAACGGGCTGCCACAATCTGCTGGCGATGGAAGTTGCCGGGCTCGGGGGCGCTGCGCTTTATCCCGGCTCGTGGAGTGAGTGGATTTCGCGGCCGGGGGCTCCTGTTGCAACAACGGCCGCGTTCTGAGGAGGACGAAAGTCCACTCCCCGCTCGGCAGCAGACGTCAAAGTTCCCCCAGATCGAAGTCAGATTTGGTCGATGATCTGCCGATTGGCATAGTCAGCCCAACGCTCACTGTTCGGCCATAACGGTCAGTCACCGGAACGGCTGCTTGAGGCTGAAGGCGGAACTCCAACACCGTGCTCTGCTCCTCCTTGTCAGCCGCCAGCTCACGGCCTTCCGCCCGGTGCCTGGAGACATTTTCATAGAAAGTGTTCACCACGCAGACGCCATGGCTGAAGCCGAAGAGTCCCTTCCAGTATTTACCCTCGAGCTTGGCGCGTCTTGCGTCGTACACGCCATTAAGCCGCTACTCGACTCCTGCCAACGTCCTAGCCCCAGCGGGGTACTGGTGCCGCTGTGGTCGATATTCCGGCCGAGCGCGCAATGCTCAAGCGGGTTGCGCTTCGGGCAGGGCGATCTGGTTGTCGATGCTGAACTGGTAGTCGTGGAACACGTGCTCGGCGCTCAGCAACTGGTAGCTACCGTCGGCATTGCGCAGCGTGGTGTCCTTGAGGCGGAAGACGTAGTGGCCGCAGGTCCAGCAGTCGAAGTTGCGCATGTGCGTGCACAGGCAGGTCTTCTCGAACACCTTGAGCGTCTTCGGGTTCGGGTGCGCAGCCAAGGCTTTGTTGTAGGCCTCGATGTACTGGCAGTTGCCCTTGGAGTCGAGCAGGTAGCCGTAGGCTTCGCAATTGGGACGGATGCCGCTGCCGATGGACGGGCTGCTCTTGAGCATGCGCATCGGGTAGCCAGTGGGCGAGATCTCGTTGACCTCGACGTCTTCCTCGTTGGCCGCCAGGTAGTGCTGCCGCACGTCCTCGGGCAAGCCGCACTCGTGCGTGACGGTGAAGCGCGTCGCCACCTGCACGGCGCTCGCGCCCATCTCGAGATAGTTCGCCGCGTCGCTGCCGGTGAAGATGCCACCGGCCGGGATCAGCGGGATGTTCATGTTCTCGGCGCGCATCCAGTCGCGGATCTCGATCACGATCTTGGACAGCTCGTAGTCGCGCCAGTCCAAGCCGAAACCGAGGTGGCCGCCGGCCAGCGGGCCTTCGATCACGATGTAGTCAGGCAGGCGGCCAGTACGGCCGTTCTTTTTGATGAACAGTTGCAACGCGCGCAGCGAGGACACAATGATGCCCAGCTTGGCATCGCGGAAGCGCGGGTGGTCTTCGATCAGCGCGAAGGAGCCCAGGTGCAGGCCGGCCGCCAGCGTAATGCCGTCGACGCCGGCATCCAGCGCGGCCCGCAAACGCACACGCAGCGTCTCCTTGGGGCCGTTCATGGTCAGCTTCTCCATGCAGTTGATGAAGATGAGCCCGGGGCCACGCTTGGCTTCCATGGTCTTGCCGACGTGGTTGGCGGTGGCTTCGGCCAGCGCACCCAGTTCGAACTGGACGACGGACTTGTCAGAGTTCAGTACGTTGAATTTGTACAGCTGCATCTTGTCCTTGACGAACCGCGTGTTGAAGCGGCGGTCGGACACCGTGGGCACCATGGCATCGGAAATGTGGCCGACGCCGCCGAGGCGCGCCGCCTCCAGCGACAGCTCAGCGGTGGAGATGTCGACGCCCATGCCTCCAATCATGATGGGCACCAACTCGTGCTTACCCAGTTTCAGGCGAAAGTCATCAACTCGCTTCATCAGACACAATCCATTTTCTTGCTGTAGTAAATTTGTCCGGCAGAAATCAAGGCCAAGCCGCCAAAAGAGGCCGCCAAGGGTACCGTCGAGCCTGATGACAACCCGCCAGGAAGTGGGATTCCAGCTTTCATGTCGTGCAGTATGGCGTACTCGCTGCGCCTCGACGGCGACTATGGCTATTTTGCGCCCGTGTTTCATTAAGTAAAACATTGGCTCTCACGCCAGTCGCCCTTATTTAAGTGACTCGAACATGAAAACGCAAGCCACGGTGAAGTCTGCTTTCCCATATCGACCTGCCACTTGGCCCAGAGTAGCCGAATGACCGAAATGGCCGAACACCAGCAAGTCAGTTCTTCGCGAGTGAATGCCGCAACGACCAAAAAACCCGAGTGAATTTTGGGCGCAATCAGAATGTTTCGTAAGGAGTTGAGCGATGGTCAGTGGAAGAAGATCGAGCCACCGCTTCCGGGTAAGGTCGACACTGGGATCGAAACGGGTAGCTGGATCCCGAGAAAGGTGGTTCCGCGACAATTGCCAGTAACATCAAATGAGGATGGTTGCGGGTTGGGCGTTTTGTAAGCATATGAGTTATAAGGTTTGGTATGGATTGCAAATCCGGTTAGCCCAGTTCGACTCTGGGCCGCGCCTCCAAATAATTCAAGTAGGTACGCAAAAAAGCCCGCTAATGCGGGCTTTTTGCGTCCATTGCCACGTAGGGTGCTAACCGCCGCCGCCAGCGTGCAGCGCTGAGCCTTGCTGCCACTTCTGATTCGCGCGGCTATCGTGACCAGCCTGCGCCGCTCCCGTCAGGAGTGTTTTCAAATGGAAGGCGGGTCGGCATGCGGCACATCACCAGATCTCGCGCTGGGCGTCTGAAGAAGAGGCGCGTGGTTTCTGTTCCGCACAGGCTCGCAAAGAAATCCTGCCGATTCCTGCGGGGTTAGCTCGGGATATGCGCAGGCGTCGTTGGCGGCCTCAAGTGCTGTCAGCTTGTTTTCAGATTCGAACTTCTGCATGCCAATTTCCCGTTGCTAGGCTGTGTGGAAGTTCGGGCGCCCGATGTGACACGGGGATGTCACCAGCTTGCTGCCGTGCATCTGCCTCCGGCGCGTAGCGGTCGTCCCGGCTTGACCGCCGTCTACCAACGAGCGGACTATATTCGTGGCAAGCAGGCCGATACGCAGACGGTCGCGGTATTTTGGCTTTGCGAGTGTTCAGCGCCGATGTGATCTGCCGGGTTCTTGCCATCCATACATCGCAGTTTTGCGCCGCCACGGTACCGGTACTCAAGATCTCTTTATGCGAACTACATTTCAATTCCTGGCCTTGCTCATTGCGCTACTCGCCTCGTCCGTACGTGCTGCCGATGCGCACGAGATTGTGCTTGGGCCGCAAGACAAATACGAAGTTGCCGAGACAAGCCAGTGGAGCGTCGAAGTGGTCAGGGAGGTCGGCGGGCACTTCGCCGATGTGAAGATCAAGCCGAGGCGCGGCACGGCCTTTGTCCTGACGCTATATTTTCTGAGCGATCCGAAGGATATTGCCCGGCATGATTCGCGCGAGAAGATAGCAACTTCGGTGAAAGAGAACGCCGAAAGATTCCTCGGCATGACGGTCGAAAAGAGCGTTACGCTGCAAACCGTGGCGCCGCGTGGCAGCTATGGTTCGCTTGTCGTGCTGACCGCCGCAAACCTCAAAGGCGATCCGGAGGAGTTCAAATACCAGACACGCGGCATGGTGCGCCTCTCGCCTGACGCCGCACTCGGCTTCGGCCTGCTGAGCAAGGAAATCAACACGGCGGCTTACCGGCAGTGGCTTGCTTACATTTACAGCTTCATCAAGCTTGCGCCGAGTCTTGCCGCTGAGCCCGTAAAAGCGCCTGCGTCGGAGAAAAGCCAGGCTCCGACAGTCCAGACTGCACCTGCAGCGATCGCAAAACCAGAGCCGGTGTCCGCCCCGGTTCCCGTACCGGAGCGCGCGCCCGCAGCCGTACGCACGCCCCAGCCAGTACCGACGCCAGCCCCTATTGCAAAGCCAGAGCCGGTTGCTGTTCCAGCGCCTGCACCAGAGCGGCCACCTGCAGCAGTGCGACCTGCGCAAGCTGCGCCCGCGCCCGCACAGGCTCCTGCCAAGCCCGTTCCTCGCGGCCCGCAACGAGACATGCGCGAGTGCCTGAAACTGCCGACGGATGCCGAGATCATGCGTTGCGCGAACGGCGGCAAGTAGCGCAACGACAGGCAGGTAGCAAGCCAGGGGAGGAGATCGGATAAGCGAAGCGTCACCAACGCGCGAAACCTAACGCAGGGTGGGTTCGGAGCGCAGCGACACCCCGCCGCAGTGCGTGACGAAAATTGCTGGGTTGCTGCGCGAACCCACCCTGCGTCACTCACCTTACGTCACTACATCACTTAGTTGAAACGGCTACCAACGCTGAACCTTCCCGCACCCAGCAGCGCAACGGAAAGCGCGCTGAACAGGTAGAACGCCTGCAACTCCAGCGCCCAGCCGCCGGACTTGGACAGCTCGCCCAGTTGCGACATGTGCATCAGGAATATCGCGAAGATCATGTTGACCACAACGATCAGTGCGGCAGGCCGTGTCCAGAAACCCACGATCAACATGATCGGTGCCAGCACTTCGCCAACGTAGGCGAGATAGGAAATCTCCGCAGGCAAGCCATGTGCTGTGAGCGAAGGTCCGATGAAGCCCACGCCATGTTTCAGCTTGCTGATGCCGTGCAGGAGCAGTAGTACGCCTAGTGTCAGACGCAGGATCAGTTTGCCCATATCGGTTGAATTCACTACTCGTTCCTCATCTTGTTGGTTGGATAGAAAGTACGTGACGGGATGCATCACCCCCGCCTCTTTGTCGCTGCGACGGCGATTTGGTTCGCTTGGTGTTGAGAAACCCTGCGGGAGGGAAATAAGGCTGTGCGCAGCGCTCATCCAGCCTGCCTCGCCCTTGGTGTATCGGCTTCGATGTATCTCCACATCCAGCGGTCTCCTCTCCGCGCGTGAACGTGTCTTATAACAGCGCGCGGAAGGCGCGGCAACGCCGGGGTGATGCATCACGACTCGGTTGCTTTGCTTCGTTGGATGGGTCGAAGGCGTCAACCAATGTTGGGGAATGTTGCCCCTTTGCCCGACGTTGCATACCGCTGCACCCACCCTTATGGGCTGCCCATGCGGACGTCATTTTTCAGAACGCGTCTTGGCGTTCTTCGCCGAAAAATGTCGAGAACGCTTACGGTTGCGCTAGTGCGCTTCCCGAGTGGCAGCGGCGCAGCGTCGAATATTAATTTCTGCTTGCACGTATGCGTATGAAAAGAAAATCAAATTCCGACGATCGGTGTGATTTTCCGCACGATGGCCTGCATCTTGCTCAACAACGCTGCTGTTTTCTTGCAGCGCAGGCATCTCATGAACGCATCAACCTTCGAGGTATCACCATGAAACACATAATCACCGGCTTCTTGCTCACGTTAGCCACGGTCGTTAATTGCAATGCGGCTGTCATTTACTCGCCTTCTTCAATTGTTGATCACGGCACCTACATCACCGATACGATCAGCCATCTCGACTGGTACAAGTTCGACAATGTCGTGACGACCGTAGGTCTTAGCATCGATGACACCAGAGCGCAATTCACCCCACTAGGTTGGGAGGTCGCAGGACTCGACGAAGTACAGGTGTTGGAAAGTCGGTTCGGTTGGACGGGGGATACCCCCACTTTGAGCTTTAACGCCAACTATGGACTTACAGACGCAATGAGCGCTTTCCTCGGACATACGCTTGTGGGGTCGTACATTGATAACAACGGCTTCAACAGCGTCTTTTGGATTCGTGCAATGACATGGGACGCCATCTGCTGGATTGATGGAGTGGAGGGTTGTATTCAAAACGTCACGCGAAGCGAGTATCAAAAGCTGGAAACCCCGACGGGTGACGTTGGCTTTTTTGGTGACTATGTCGCTGGCAGCGAAATCTATCAGGCCCAAGATCTTGCGGATTCAGGTGTGGGGACCTGGCTGGTGCGCGCCTCTGCTCCTGCTACCGGATGTGATACCGGTGCGACTAATCCCTGTGTCAACGAGGAAGTGCCTGAACCGGCATCCATTACTCTTGCGGCGCTCGGTTTGATCGGCCTCGTGGCTAGCCGCCGCAAGGCTTGCTGAATGGGGCAGAGATCGCGCAGATGCTCGACGCGTTGTTGAGTAACGTCATGGTGGGCAGAGCATCGCTTGTCGGCACCTGTAGTGCGCAGGCATACTCCCGCACTATGCAAACAATGTTCTCGCTCCTCTTGCAATCACGACGCCGCACGTCCCGCACCTCGGGCCGTGCCGCCTCGTCATGGAGCAGACCGTCACGCTGAAACCCTTCAGCGACGACACCTGAAGCGCGTTCACCGCGCAGCTTCATCCAGAAAAGGCCACGGATTCCGCGGCCTTTTTTCATTTCCGCGCGCTCTTCATCACCAACGAAAGGATCCAGCATGACTACCGCCGTCGCGCCCGCAAACCCTGACTCTCTGATGTGGATTACCCATCGGCCCGACATCGTCTTCACCGACGGCGAGGGCTCGTGGTTGCGTGATCGCACAGGCAAGCGCTATCTCGACTTCGTGCAGGGTTGGGCCGTGAACAGCCTCGGTCATTGCCCACCGCAGATGCGCGATGCACTTGCAGCGCAGGCCGCGAAGCTCATTTCCGTCAGCCCGGCCTTCTATAACGAGCCCGCCATGCAGCTCGCACAGCGCCTCGCCCAACTTAGCGCGCTGGAGAAAGTCTTCTTCACCAGCACCGGCGCCGAGGCCAACGAAGGCGCGATCAAGCTCGCGCGCAAGTGGGGGCGCATCCATCGCGGCGGTGCGTTCGAGATCATCACCTTCGACAACAGCTTCCACGGCCGCACGCTGGCCACCATGTCCGCGTCCGGCAAACTGGGCTGGGATACGCTGTACGCGCCGCAGGTGCCCGGCTTTCCGAAAGCGCAGCTCAACGACCTGCAGTCCGTCGAAGCGCTCATCACCGATAACACCGTCGCTGTCATGCTCGAGCCGGTGCAGGGCGAAGCCGGCGTCATACCGGCTTTGCACGAGTTCCTGCGTGCCCTGCGCGAACTCACCCGCGCGCGCGGCCTGCTGCTCATCGTCGACGAAGTGCAGAGTGGCATGGGCCGCTGCGGCGCGCTGTTCGCCCATCAGCTCTCAGGCATTCGGCCCGACATAATGATGCTGGGCAAAGGCCTCGGCGGTGGCGTCCCGCTTGGTGCGCTGCTGGCGCGCGAAGAAGTGTGCTGCTTCGAAGCAGGCGATCAGGGCGGCACCTACAACGGCAATCCGCTCATGACCGCCGTGGGCCTCGCCGTGCTCGACACCATTGCCGAGCCGGCCTTCCTCGCACACATCAATGCGCGCGCCGCCCAACTTGCCGACGGCTTGAATGCATTGGTTGAACGTCATGGGCTGGCGGGCGAGCGGGGAGAGGGCTTGTTGCGCGCGCTGGTGCTGCGGAGCGATGTCGGCACGGAGATCGTCAGCCGCGCGCGCGAGCTTGAGCTCGGCTTGCTGCTCAACGCACCGCGCGCCAACCTGCTGCGCTTCATGCCTGCGTTGAATGTCAGCGAGGCAGAGGTCGAGCAGATGCTGCGGATGCTGGACGGGTTGCTCGTGCGGGTGGCGTAGGCCGCCATTGTAGGGGGTGCAAATGCCGAAGGCGTTTGCGCACCTGATGGTATGCAGTACGGGAGGGCTTGAAGCATTGGCGAATGGAGCAGGGCATACTCTGGTATCGGCTGCAACCAAGCCCTTAAGTCACCAACCATCAAGGACACATCATGACTGGCATTCTCGATGAGGACTTTGTCTGGCCGCTATGGCAAGTCACCGGTGCTGAAGCGGATAACGCCGACATCATCTTCCAGGACCCGACCGCAGTTGTCACTGACAGGCGCATTGCTGACCTGGTTCATCCGCGATTGATGGGATACATTCCGCAGCGCCCCAATGGTGGTGCCGTGATGATCATTGCTGGAGGCGGCTATACCGAACTTGAGATCGGGAAAGAGGGGGTAGAGGTCGCTCACTGGCTGACATCGCTCGGCTTCCATGCCTTCGTGCTCCTGCATCGCTTTCCGTCTTCCCGATTTACCAGCGACAGTCGCGGTGGTGAGCAGGCGCCGGTGGACGATGCACTCGAAGCCATGCGCCAGATCCGCGCTCGAGCCGCCGAATTCGGCTTCTATCCTGACTTCGTAGGCGCACTCGGACTCTCTTCGGGCGGGCATCTGGCCGCCTGTCTCATTGCGCGATATCCGCAACATTGGCGAGCCCCCGAATCACCGTACGCATCGACCAATTCGCGACCGGATTTTCTTGTCATCGGTTACGGCCCGATCTCCACCAATGCCACCGGTCGCACTGTGGTCGAGAACAAACCGCCGCTGCCGCCGCCGGAAAAACAGGCCTTGTATGAAGCGATGCAACCCGATGTTCACATGATCGACGCGCCGCCGCCGACTTTCATTGTCTACTGTGCCGACGATCCGATCGTGCCGGTCGACAACGCGTATCGATTGGACGGCGCCGTGCGCGGCAGAGGCGTCACGTCGGAACTGCACGTTTTCTCGAATGCACCACACGGTTTCGCGCTGCGCGAAACCGGATTGCCGGTGGGAGTATGGCCTCTGCTATGCAGCGCATGGTTGGGTCAGCAGGGCTTTCTCTACAGACACGGATGAACGATTCATGCCATTGAGGTAAAGCATTCCTCGGTGTGCTCTTGCTCGTCGCTGATCCACCCGGGCTGTTCATTGCGCGCGTTGCTTCGCAGGAGGAGAGTCCGGCAGGCAGCGTGCGGCATGGCGGTGGCGTTTCGCCTTGTAGCCTGAGCTCGCATTTCTGTCATCTTGCATCAGCATTATCGGGTGCCCCGTCTCCGGAGATGACTCATGCACCACACGCGTTCCCTATGCCTTCTGTTCGTTACCTTCATCATGGCCGCTTGCGCTTCTGATCCTGCTGTCGTTGGCCGCGCCTCTACCGGCGCACCGCTGGTGATTGCTCACCGTGGCGCCAGCGCTTACCTTCCCGAGCACACGCTGGCCGCTTACCAGCACGCCATCGATCTCGGTGCGGATGTAGTGGAGCCTGACCTGGTCACGACGCGCGATGGCGTGCTGGTGGCCCGTCATGAAAACGAGATTGGTGGCACGACGAATGTGTCGGTGTTGCCCGAGTTCGCCAGCCGTAAGACGACGAAGACCATCGATGGCGTGCCGGTGACCGGATGGTTCACCGAGGATTTCACGCTTGCCGAATTGAAGACGCTGCGTGCGCGCGAACGCATTCCGGCAAATCGCCCCGAGAACGCGAAGCAGAACGACCGTTACGAAATCCCGACCTTGCTGGAAGTGATTGCGCTGGTGAAAGCGCATGAGCAGAAGACCGGTAAGCGCATTGCGATCTACCCGGAGACGAAGCATCCGAGCTACTTCCGTGGCATCGGGAAACAGCTGGAAGAGACACTTGTGAAGACGCTGCATGACGCCGGCTTCCACGGGAAGGGCGCACCGGTATTCATCCAGAGTTTCGAGGTGGCGAACCTGAAGATGCTGCGCAAGATGACGGATCTGCCGCTGGTGCAGCTCATCGACAATCCGGCCAACAAGCCTGCGCCGAACGGCACACCGCGCAACGCACCGTGGGATTTCATTGCCGCCGGTGACAAGCGTACTTACGCCGACCTCACCACGGCTGCCGGGCTGAAGGATGTCGCGAGCTATGCGGACGCGGTGGGTGCGTACAAGGAGATCATCATCCCGCGCACGGCCGACAATCGCCTTGGGACATCTACCAAGTTCGTCAACGATGCACATGCGGCGGGACTTGGCGTGCATATCTGGACGATGCGCCCGGAGAACGTCTTCCTGCCCGTGGAATTGCGCAAGGGTGATGTGTCTTCACTGACCGAGCGCGGTGATGCCGTCAACGAGATTCTTGTTTATCTGCGAGCAGGTATTGACGGATTTTTCAGCGACGATCCATTGGCAGGACGTCAGGCTGTACTGCAATTTCAGAAGCTGTAGATGGGTCACGGAAGTCTGGGATGAAAAAAAGGCCGATGCTTGCATCGGCCTCTTTTTCGTCCCGGCAAGAGATCAACCCTGCGCAGGCCTTGTCGCGACTGCAGGCATGACCGACACCACCCGGGCCACTTGTTGCTCATACTCGGCAACCGATACGATGCGGCGTGCCGTGGTGTCCCACAGGATGCATTTGAGTGAACGTGGTATCTGACTGAGCCTGATGCGCGTGACGCCTGCGAACAGATGCTTGTATTCCTCGTGGCAGGCAACCAGACAGTAATTCGGGATGCGTGCCGAGAGGTGGTGAATGTGGTGGTAGGCGATATGGGCGGTCAGCCAGTTGAGCCAGCCCGGCAGCACGAGAAAGCTGGTGCCCTCCAGCGCGGCGCGGTTGTAGCACCAGCCTTCATCGTGACTGGCGTAGGAGTGCTCGAAATTGTGCTGCACGGTGAATAGCAGGATGCCTGCGCCGCCCGCCAGTGACATGCTGATGACATGGCAGACGAGAAGGAACGCGCTGCCTGTCGTCAACACCATCGCCGCCCACAGGCCGATCAACACGACGTTGTTCCAGAACATGGCTCGGTACTCTGCGGCTGATGCCCAATACGGAGTCTTGAAGCCGAGTGCGTGCGTCTTGAGCGATACACCAGGTTGCGCGATCTTGCTCTTGATGAGGTGCGTCATCAGGCTGACGCTGCCTTTGAGCCAGTTGATGCGCGGGTTGAACACGATGTAGAGAAAGCCGGCGACAGGTGCCAGCCAGATGCTGCGAGCGTTGCGGTACTTGCGTTGCTGGCGTGGCGTCATGGCGCCGTATTCGTCCGCGGGGATGACGTTCAGCGGCCCTCGATACTGCGCCCAGTTGCCGTTGGTGGAGTGGTGTTGCAGGTGACGCTGCGCCCACACCTGTTGCGGCATGCCCGAGATGACGCCGAAGATGAAGCCGAAAGCCTTGTTGAGGCCTATTGTGCGAAACATGCTGCGATGACCGCATTCGTGCATGAGCACGAAGACGCGCAGCAGAAAGAGGCTCATCGCTATCACGATGAAGGCCGTCAGCCACCACGAGACCTGTGCGCTCCATGTAACGGCGTACCAGAGCGCGGCGAGGGGCAGGAGGGTGCTGAGAACCTGACTGGCGCCCTTGAGATTGTCGGGGCGCACATGGCGATCAATGATCGTGCTCTTGAGTTCTTTGAGGCTGGCTATGATAGGCACGATTGGGGATGCTCGACTTCGGTGGGGGCTGCGGGAGGCTTGCTGATGGGTCACTGGGCCATCAACAAAGTAATCCCCTGCCTGCCAAAGTGCCGGGGAGAATGACCTATACCCGATTGCCGATGTAACGCCAAGCCGCAGCACAGCAAGCCACGGAGTCTTCGACAGGCATGAGCCCGGTGGATCGCTGAAGAAGTCCGCCGGTGGGGCTTCTGCGATGATCACACCGTCTGGCGGCTCGCAACGTCAAAAGGGCGGGGCTCCGTAAAGAGCGCCGCCCTCGTTCATGACGCTGCCCGTACATCAGGCGGCGGTCGTGCGTTTTGCACGATTATTTCTTGCTTAGTGCAGCTGGTGCTTCAGGTTGCTCAACTCATTGTGGGCCAGCAAGACCGCAGTGCGTAGCGCCGGACTGACCTTGCCGGATTCGCAAGCGCGCTTCGCATTGTCGCCGAGCGACTCCAGATCTTCGATGTACTGGCGGACCCTGGATTCGTCGTGTGAGCTCTGGATGATCTGTTTGCCCTGGTTGGACTTCTCGTTCAGCTCATCAATGACCTCCTTCAACTGCTGAGGGACAGAACGCTCTTGCTCGCAAACTTCCGCCGCACGATGGATCGTGTGCTCGACGTTGACGACACGTTTCTTGATTTCGCTCATCTGCATGTTTTAACTCCTTTTCGGTTGTTACGACAGCCCGTGAGGGCTCCGAATGTGACGCAAGAATGGTTCCACCTGGTCAGGGTGAGGCCACCAGCGTGGCGACCTTTAAGAGTGACTGCGAATGTGGTGCGGAGTTCAGAGAAATGAGTGTCGCCGCTGTCGGCCATTGGCGACAGATCGCCCGCGAGATCGCGCTGGTGAAACGTTGGGTGGATGTTCTGCGTTACAGGATCTTCGACAGGAATTCCTGCAGACGCAGGCTCTGCGGGTTGTCGAAGAAGTCAGCCGGAGGTGCTTCTTCGATGATCTGGCCATCGTCCATGAAGATCACGCGATTGGCGACCGAGCGTGCAAATCCCATCTCATGCGTAACGCATAACATGGTAATGCCCTGTGTGGCCAGTTCGCTCATTACGTCGAGCACTTCCTTGATCATCTCCGGGTCGAGTGCCGAGGTGGGCTCATCGAACAACAGGATGCGTGGTGCAAGGCATAGCGCCCGGGCGATCGCTACGCGCTGTTGCTGACCACCGGAGAGCTGCAACGGGTACTTGTGCGCCTGCTCGGCGATGTGTACGCGTTCGAGCTGCTGCATGGCTTGCGCCTCCGCATCCTTCTTCGCGATGCCATTCACCCACACCGGCGCCAGTGTCAGGTTCTCGAGCACCGAAAGATGCGGGAACAGGTTGAACTGCTGGAACACCATGCCGACCTTGCGCCGCACCGCTTCGACGGATTCTGCATTGTCATCGACCGTTATGCCGTCGACGGAGAGACGGCCTTCCTCATGCGCCTCCAGTCGATTGACAAGGCGGATCAGCGTCGACTTGCCCGAGCCCGACGGGCCGCAGATCACCACCTGTTCGCCTGCCTCGACCCGTAGGTCGATATCGCGCAGTACGTGATGCTGACCGAACCATTTATTGACCTTGTCGAATTCAATGATGCTCATCGTTTAGTGCCTTGCTCAGTTGCGTTGTTGTCCATGTGCCAGTCGGCGTTCCAGGCGCATGCTGTAACGCGACATGCCGAAACAGAAGCTCCAGTAGATGAAAGCCACGAAAAGATAACCTTCGAGGAAGAAGGGGCGCCACACCACGTCACCACCGAGCGCCAGCGACAGCGCACCGGTGAGTTCGTACAGGCTGACGATGGTGACCAGCGAGCAGTCCTTGAAGTTACCGATGAAGCTGTTGACGATGGAGGGCAGTACGGCCTGCAGTGCCTGCGGTAGCAGCACCAGTCCATGCGTCTTCCAGTATCCCAGTCCGAGCGATTGCGCGGCTTCGGTCTGCGCACGTGGTACTGCGTTAAGGCCGCCGCGCACGATCTCCGCCATGTAGGCCGCCGAGAACAGGCCGATGCCGACCAGCACGCGAATCAGCACGTCCAGCTTCACACCCTGTGGCAGGAAAAGAGGCAGCATGAACGAGGCCATGAATAGCACCGAGATCAGCGGTACGCCGCGGATCAACTCGACGTAGAGCGAACTGAGTGTGCGCAGCACAGGCAAGTGCGAGCGCCGTGCCATCGCCAGCAGGACTGCCAGCGGAAATGCCATGGTCATTCCGCCAAGCGAGAGCAAGACTGTCAGCGGCAGGCCGCCCCAGAGGTTTGTCTGTACTGGCGTCAGACCCGCAACACCGCCGCCCATCAGCGCCACGAAGACGGCCATGCCGGACAGCCACAGCGGCAAGAGATACCAGCGCCACATGCGTGGCGTAGCGCTCACGCCGACCAGCGACAACATCAGCAACACGGCAACAAGCGGCCGCCATTGTTCGGCAAACGGATAGCGTCCGAAGAGAATGGTGCGGTACTTCTCCGACACCACGCCCCAGCACGCACCCGCATGTCCCGCGGCCTGACAGGCATCGACATCGGGGCGCACGACGGCCTTGAATATGGCCCAGTCGATGAGTTGCGGCAGATACCAGCCGAGCACGCCGAGCAGCAGGACGGTTGCAATGCTGTTAGGCCAATCGGAAAAGAGATTGGCGCGTGCCCAGGCCACGAGGCCTTGTGTCTGGCGTGGAGCGGGGCGGGCTGAAATCAGTTGCTTGGTACTCATGCCAGGCCCCGCATTGCAACACGCCGATTGAAGCGATTCATGAACCAGGCTGTCAGCAACGACAGCGAGACATACACCGCCATGATGATCGCCACGCATTCAAACGCGCGACCGGTCTGGTTGAGTGAGGTATTCGCGATCGACACCAGATCGGGATAGCCGACAGCCACGGCCAGTGACGAGTTTTTCGTCAGGTTCAGATACTGGTTGGTCAGTGAGGGCAGGATCACGCGTAGGGCCTGTGGCAGGATCACCAGTCGTAGTTGCTGCACGCGGCCGAGACCCAGGGAGCGTGCAGCTTCAAGCTGACCGTGCTGTACCGATTGCACACCGGCGCGCACAACTTCGGCGACGAATGCCGCCGTGTAAGTCGACAGGCCGAGGAAGACGGCAAGAAACTCCGGCGTTACCGCGGCACCGCCCGAGATGTTGATCTCACTCTTCTCGGGAATGTCGAAGGCCCACGACACATTGCCGATGAGCGCGCCGAATGTGCAGGCCAGCAATACACCGCCAAGCAGCATCAGGAGCACAGGCCACACGCGTGGTAACTGGCGACCCTTTTCATAGAGCACACGGCCTGCGTGGCGCAGATAAAGCACGGAAGCCACGATGCCCAGCACCAGACCAAGACCGACATAGAGCCATGCCAGCGATGATTCCGGCACGGGAAAGGCCAGGCCACTCTTGCTGAGGAAAAAGCCGGGCAGGGGTGATAGCGCCTCATCGGATGTTGGCAGCATATCGCTGAGTACGAAATACCACATCAGCAATTGCAACAGCACCGGCACATTGCGTACCAGTTCGACATAGCCCGTGCAGAGGGTGCGGATGAGGAAGTTGCGCGATAGCCGCCCGACGCCAAGCAGTGTGCCGAGCACCGTGCACACCACGATGCTCGCAAGCGCCACGCGCAAGGTATTGCCGAGCCCAACCACGAAGGCACGCCAGAAAGCTTGGCCGGATTCGTAGCCGAACAGTCCCTCGCTGATCTCGAAACCGGCAGGATCGAGCAGGAAGTCGAAGCCCGCATGCGCGCCGCGTGCGCGCATATTGGCGAGCGTGTTGCCCATGACCCACCAGACGAGCAGGCCGATGGCGACGAGCACGATGAGTTGCATGGCGCGGTTACGCCATGCGCGTGCCTGATGACGTGTTTCCGGAGGTTTGCGAGGAGAGACGGGCTGATCGCGAAGGCTGCGCATGGCTTTGAGAATACCGCTTTGTAGCGCCGGGTGAGCAAGTGGCGAGTTTGGTGCTGGTGTAGGGCGGAACGCAAAGCGGTTCCGCCGGATTGGGGCGTGCATGGACTTTACGTAAAGCCGCCTCACGTCTGCTGGTCACGAAAAAACGGCCCGCTTGCGAGGGCCGTTTCTCATTTCACAATCTACTTAACGCACCGGCGGCGCGTAAAGAATCCCGCCCTTGTTCCATAGATTGTTCAAACCACGCGGCAGCTTGAGTACCGACTTCGGTCCGACGTTGCGCTCGAAGATTTCGCCGTAGTTACCGCCAGCCTTGATGGCGCGATACGCCCAGTCCTTGTCGAGACCGAGCAGCTTGCCACTGTCATCCGAGGTGCCGAGGATGCGCTGGATGACGGGGTCTTTGCTGTTGGCTTTCAACTCATCGACATTGGCCTGGGTGATGCCGTATTCCTCGGCTTCGATCAAGGCGAAGATGGTCCACTTCACGATGCTGAACCATTCGTCATCACCACGACGCACGGCCGGGCCGAGGGGTTCCTTGGAGATGATGTCGGCGAGCAGGACGTAGTCGTCCGGATTCTTCGCCTCCTTGTTGCGCAGGCCGGCGAGGCCGGAGAGGTCGGTCGTGTAGGCCTGGCAGCGGCCAGAGAAGAAGGCCTTGAATGAGGCTTCAAAGCCTTCAAAAACGACGGGCTTGACCTTGATGCCGAGCGCGCGGAAATAGTCGGAAAGGTTCTTCTCGTTGGTGGTGCCGGACTGCACGCAGATCTCGGCGTTCTTGAGCTGCTTCGGGCTGGTGATCTTGAGCTTCTTTGGCACGAGGAAGCCCTGGCCGTCGAAGTAGGTGATGGCAGTGAATTCTAGGCCCAGCGAGGCGTCGCGCGTCAGCGTCCAGGTGGTGTTGCGCGCCAGCAGGTCGACTTCGCCGGACTGGATCGCAGTGAAGCGCTGCTGCGAGTTGAGTGGAACGAAGTTTACTTTCTTTGGATCGCTGAGCAGCGCGGCAGCGATGGCACGACAGGTGTCGGCGTCGAGGCCAGACCAGTTGCCCTGGTTGTCCGGCAGCGAGAAGCCCGCCACGCCGGTGCTAACACCGCACTGGATGGCGCCGCGTTGCTTGATGGTGTCGATGGTCTTGCCAGCATGAGCCGGCGATGCGAACAACAGGCTACCGGTGAGTGCCGCAAGCGCGGTGCAGAGCTGTGTGATTTTCATATGCAGTCCCTTGTTGAGTTGGAGCTTTGAGTTGGAGCTGTTGGCGTGATCGCGCAGCTTAGCAGCCAAGGCCCCGGGACGAAACGCAGAGAAATCGATTTGCTTTTGCAGCTTTGTCGATCATGTTCAAGCAGGGGTGTCCGTGTTCGGCGACGCCCCTCGCACGCGGCAGATCAGGCTGCCGCCAGGACGTAAGCGCGGCGGTTGATGCGCAACACCATGACAGCGGCAACAAGACATAGCGCGCCGGAGATCATCGTTGCCACCGTGTAGGTGCCGAGGCTGTTGCGCAGCACCCCGGCGAGCAGGGCTGCGAAGGCCGCGCCGAGCTGGTGGCCGGCAACGATCCAGCCGAAGATGATGGGTGCATCCTTGCTGCCGAATACGTCGTTGGTGAGGCGTACGGTGGGCGGCACGGTGGCGATCCAGTCAAGGCCATAGAACAGCGCGAACACCGGCAGGCCGAAATAGCTCAGGCCGAATGCATACGGCAGATAGATGAGTGCGAGGCCGCGCAGACCGTAGTACCAGAACAGCAGCACGCGATTGTTGAAGCGGTCGGAAAGCCAGCCCGACAGCGTCGTGCCGACGAGGTCGAGTGCGCCCATGGCGGCGAGGATGCCCGCGCCCTGCACGGCGCTCAGGCCGTAGTCGCCGCACATGGCGATGAAGTGCGAGCCGATGTAGCCGTTGGTGCTGGCGCCGCAGACGAAGAAGCTGAAGAACAGCAGCCAGAAATCACGCACTTTCACCGCGCTACCAAGTGCAGCAAAGGCAATTGCGATGGGGTTCTTGCGAGTGGACGCTTCGGCCAGCGGCGCATCTGCCGGTTCGCCGTAGAGCGGCAGCCCCAGATGGGCCGGGCGCTCGGGCAGGAGCAGGAAAGCGAGTGGGATGACGATGGCAACACCCGCCGCGACGGTCAGCACGACGGGCTGCCAGCCATAGCGTTCGACGATGCTGGCCAACAGGGGCAGAAACACCAGCTGGCCGGTCGCCGAACTGGCGGTGAGGATGCCCATGGCCAGACCGCGCCGCTCCTTGAACCAGCGGCTGACCACGGTGGCGCCCAGCGTCATCGACGTCGCGCCGGTCGTGCAGCCGACGATCACGCCCCACAACAACCACATGTGCCAGCTCTGGCTCATCAGGCTGGACAGGGCGATGGCTGCCAGCAGGATGGTCAGTGCGCTGAGCACTGTCTTGCGCAAGCCGAAGCGTTCCATGGCGGCTGCGGCGAAAGGGCCCATCAGACCGAAAAGTGCGAGGTTGATCGACAGGGCGACCGAGATGGTGGCGAGATCCCAGCCGAAAGCCTTCTGCAGTGGCACCAGCATTACGCTGGGCGTGGCGCGGGTGCCGGCGGTGATCAGCATGACCAGAAAGGTCAGCGCAATGGCGACCCATGCGTAATGAAAGCGATTTCCGATGCGCTTCTGCGCCCATTGTGCGACGGCCTGCATGCAGCTCTCCCTGCTGGATTGAGGATGTTGTTACCGATCGGTAACAATGCTTGTAATGCTATGTACCGATCGGTAACATGTCAAGAATATCGATGCGAAAAAACGCGGGACGGACAAACGAGGTGGCGTGATGAGCACAACGAAGGATGTGGTCAAGGACGAAGTGAAGTCGCGCAAGGTGACGCCGGCGCAGGACGCGCAGGCACAGATCCTCGACGCCATCGACGAGCTGTTCTATCGGGAGGGCGCGCGCGCCGTGGGCGTCGATGCCGTCGTGAAACGGGCCGGCGTCAACAAGATGAGCCTGTATCGCCAGTTCGAGTCCAAGGATGCGCTGATGCTGCATTACCTCGCTGGACGCGAGACGCGCTTCTGGAACTACTTCGACGCCAGCCTCGCGAAACACCCCGGCAAGCCGCGTGAGCAGCTGCAGCAGGTGTTCGCCGATATTGCCGAGCGTGCGCAGAAGCCCGGCTATCGTGGCTGCCCGTTCGTGAATATCGCGGTGGAGTTTCCGGACCCGGAACATCCGGTGCGCGGCGTGGTGGCGGAAAACAAGAAGCAACTGATGGCGCGGCTACTTGAACTTGCAACGCAAGCCAGGGCGCACGATCCGCAGGCGCTTGCCAACGGTGCTGCGCTTCTTATCGAGGGCGGCTACACGGCGACGCAGACCTACGCGCCGGGCCATCCGCTGATCGCTGCGTTGCCTCAAGTCGCCGCCGCAATGATTGCGGCGGCTTGCGACGAGATGGGCTAGGCGTGGCCTAGGCCTTGATGGCAGGCGCCACCTTGTGTTTTTCCATGTTCGGCAAGAAGGCCGTGACCAAGCCTAGCAGCGGCAGATACGCACAAATCTGATACACGTACTCGATGCCATGGCGATCAGCCAGGCTTCCCAGCACCGCCGCGCTGATGCCGCCCATGCCGAAAGCGAAGCCGAAGAACATGCCGGACACGGCACCGACCTTGCCCGGCATCAGCTCCTGCGCGAAAACGAGAATCGCCGAGAAGGCTGAGGCGAGGATCAGGCCGATGATGAAGGTCAGGATGCCGGTCCACATGATATCGGCATACGGCAGCATCAGCGTGAACGGTGCCGCGCCGAGGATGGACGCCCAGATCACGCGCTTGCGGCCGATACGGTCCCCAATCGGCCCGCCGAGAATCGTGCCCGCCGCGACGGCGAACAGGAACACGAAGAGATGGATCTGCGCTGACTGCACCGAGAGTTGGAACTTGCTCATCAGGTAGAAGATGTAATAGCTGCTGATGCTGGTCAGATAAAAATACTTCGAGAAAATCAGCACGAGCAAGACGAAGATCGACCAGGCCACCGTGCGCGGCGGCAGCGCGTTATGCGTGGCGCCGGGCTTCTTGCGGCTCTTGCCTGCGGCACTCAGATGCTGATGCTTGTACCAGTTGCCGATTTTCCACAGGATGCCGATGGCCAGCAGGGCTGCGAGTGCAAACCACGCGAGGCTGGACTGACCGTGCGGGATGATGATCAGCGCAGCGAGCAACGGACCTGCCGCACTGCCGGTGTTGCCGCCAACCTGGAAGATCGATTGCGCCAGACCATGCTTGCCGCCCGAAGCGAGACGCGCAATGCGTGACGACTCCGGATGAAAGATCGACGAGCCGGTGCCGACCAGTGCCGAGGCAATCAGCACGGTTTCAAAGTTCGGTGCAAAGGCGAGCACCAGCAGGCCGAGCAGGGTGCAGCCCATGCCGATGGAGAGCGAGTAGGGCTTCGGATACTTGTCCGTGTAGAGGCCCACCAGCGGTTGCAGCAGCGACGCGGTGATCTGGTAGGTCAACGTGATCAGGCCGATCTGCGTGAAGCTCAGGCTGAACGTACCCTTGAGCAATGGGTAGATCGACAGGATCAACGACTGGATCATGTCGTTAAGAAAGTGCGAGAAGCTGATCGCGCCCAGCACACGGAAGCGGGTGCGTTCGATTTTCGGCTCGTTCTTCTTTTCTGAGGCGGCGTTGGCCGTGATGCTGGTGTCCATGTGGCTGCTAGGTCTGCAACGTGGGAGGGAGGGGTGAATGCAAAACGACGGCGGACATCCTGGAATGGCCGCGAATTTTGATTGCCTAAGCAATACTACTGGCGGATGAGATGCCCGTCCTGCGAGAATATGGCTTGAAGCTTCGAGAAATGGACATGCCGAAATCGCCGCCTTTTTCCCCGGATCCCGCCGCGCCACCAAACGGCTTTGCCGCGCCCTATATGCTTTACGACCGCACCGAGATGCCGGTGACGGCCTTGGCTGCGGACTATTTGCCCGATCACGAGACACCGCGTCACGATCATCCGCATATCCAGCTGATCCACGCCGTGCGCGGCGTGATGGTGGTCAGCACGCAGATAGGGCAGTGGATCGTGCCGCCGTCGCGTGGCCTGTGGATGCCGGCGGGGGTCGAACACTCGATCCGTATGGTCGGCAAGGTGGAGATGCGCACGGCCTTCATCCGGCCGGACGCCGCACCAGATCTACCCATACATTGCGCGGTGCTGGGGGTTTCGCCGCTGCTGCGCGAGCTGATTCTTGCTGCGGTCGAGGTGCCGCTGCCGTACGAGCTTGAGTCTCGTCACGGGCGTCTGATGCGCCTCCTGCTCGACGAAGTGCAGCAAATGCCAAGCCTGCCACTAAGCCTGCCGCGGCCTGAACATCCGCGTCTGCAAAGGATCTGCGAAACGATCACGCAAACACCTGATGACCAATCGAGGGCAGGCGACTGGGCGGAGCGCCTGAAGGTGGCCCCGAAAACCATCCATCGCCTGTTCCTGCGCGAGACTGGCATGACCTTCGGCCAGTGGCGCCAGCAAGCGCGCCTGCTGGCTGCGCTGGAGCACCTGGCGAGCGGCACGCGTGTTGTGGATGTGGCTCTGGAACTGGGCTACAACAGTCCTACTGCTTTTACGACGATGTTCAAACGCCAGTTTGGCGTAGCACCCAGCAGCTTCTTCTCATGAACTGCGGCAAGGGCGTAATGCTTTTTTACAGAATTGCGACAAACAGCGTGTCATCGGTGTCAACCTGTATGCCCAAAGGTTCGTTATTGCTCCTGTAACACGCTTAAACAGTGTTCTGGAGACTAGCATGGGCCAAGCAGCCAACGAATCGTACGCCGAGTTTATCGACTCCCTTAAAGCAGCAGGCGTCGAGATTTCCAATGAATCCGAGTTGAAGGAACGCCTCGCCGAGTCGCAGCGCTGGCACTATGCCTTCATGACGCTGGCGCGCAATGGCGCGGCGCTGGGCATTCGCTTCCTCGACCGTGGCGCCAGCCGCCACACTGCATCGATTCGCAAGGCATTCCAGCGTTTCGAGTTTCCGGGTAATTCCGACAGCGTCTTCGCAGATAACCTCGCCAGCGATTGATCTGCTAACGGCATGACGTGGGCAGGCCTGCAATCGTGCAGCCTGCCTGATCAACGCCAGGCGATTCGGCGTGGTGTCTCGCTTACTTCCCTGCAGCACTCTTTGCATGCCTGATGGCTGCCATGCGTCGGCGCGCCAAGACGTTGCACGGCGCAGTCTGTTGAGCGCAGCACCTATATAATTGCGCCTCTACCCACAGGATTGCCCGGCTCTCTGTCCGGGGATTTTTGATGCGCATCTTATTGAGCAACGATGACGGTTATTTCGCGCCCGGCATCGCGGCACTGGCCGCAGAGCTGAGCCAGATTGCCGATATCACTGTCGTCGCCCCCGAACGTGATCGCAGCGGCGCCAGCAACTCGCTGACGCTGGATCGTCCCCTGCAATTGCGCCGTGCTGCCAACGGCTTCTACTACGTCAATGGCACCCCCACCGACTGCGTGCACCTGGCTGTCACGGGCATGCTCGATCACATGCCGGATATCGTCGTTTCAGGCGTGAACCATGGCGCCAATATGGGCGACGACACTATTTATTCCGGCACGGTTGCAGCTGCAACCGAAGGCTTCCTTCTTGGCCTGCCGGCAATTGCCGTGTCACTCGTCGGCAAACAGGCCTCGCATTTTGCGACGGCAGCCCGCATTGCACGCCAGCTCGTCGAACGCTTCGCTGCCGAGCCTTTTGGCGCGCCGACCCTGCTCAATGTGAACGTGCCGGATCTGCCCTTCGAGCAGCTCGAAGGCACGCGTGTGACGCGCCTGGGGCGCAGGCATCGTGCCGAGCCAGTGATTCGCGCCAGCAACCCGCGCGGCGAGACGATTTATTGGGTCGGCGCAGCCGGCGAAGCGGCTGATGCAGGCGAGGGCACTGACTTCAATGCTGTCGCGCATGGCTTCGTTTCCATTACGCCTTTGCAGATAGACTTGACCCACACCGCGCAGATCACCGGCGTGGCAAACTGGCTGCAAAAAACCTGATGCTTCCTTCCCGGGTTTTGTCCAAGTTCTTGTCAGATTCACTGCACGCTTTTTGCCCATGATCGACGCTGCCCGCTCTGCAAGTCTCTCCGCTTCCCGTGCGCGCGCCCGCATGATCGAGCACCTGCGCAAGCTCAAGATCGCCGATGAGGCGGTGCTCGATGCCATGAACCGCGTCCCGCGCCATGCGTTCGTTGAAGAGGCGCTGGCCAGCCGAGCCTATGAAGATACGGCGCTGCCTCTGGGTTTCCAGCAGACGATTTCGCAGCCCTTCGTAGTTGCCCGCATGCTCGAACTTCTCGTGGCAGGTGGCCGTGCGCTCGGCAAGACGCTGGAAGTCGGTACAGGCTGCGGTTATCAGGCCGCTGTGCTGTCGTGCATCGCCAGTGATGTGTACTCGATGGAGCGCATCGCCAAGCTGTTGGATCGTGCCCGCGCCAATCTGCGTCCGCTGAAGATCCCGAACATCCGCCTGAAGCATGGCGACGGCAGTCTCGGCCTGCCAGAAATCGCACCCTTTGACACCATCATTCTTGCCGCGGCCGGAACGGCCGTACCACCCGCCTTGCTCAAACAGCTTGCGCCGGGTGGGCGCATGGTGATGCCATTGGGATCGACGAATCAGGTCATCCTGCTCATCGAGCATTCGCTGAGCGGCGGTTTCAAGGAAACGCGTCTCGACGCAGTACGTTTCGTCCCACTTTTGCCAGGAACCGAATGAACGATCGCACGCCCAGTTTGTATCCGCTGACCTGCCTCCAGCCCTTGTTGTTGGCGGCAATCCTGACTGCGTGCGCGAGTTCCGCGCCTGCTCCTGTCGAGACACGAGATACCTCACGTACCACGGGGGCTGTGGGGCCAGTCGTGAGTTCATCCAGTTCCGCCGCTAGCGCTGCAACGGGGGCGCGCTCCGGTTACTACGTCGTAAAGAAGGGTGACACGCTTTACAGCATCGCCATGGAGAATGGCCGCTCCTACCGTGATGTGGCCGCCTGGAACAACATCGACAATCCGGCCCAGATTGCCGTAGGCCAGGAATTACGCCTACAGCCGCCGGAGGCACCCGGCGCCAGCTCTTCGGGCACGCGGCCGGTTATCGTGCCGCGCATCGAATCCCATCCTATTGATCAATCAGTACCCACTGCAACGCAGTCCAGCTCGGCTGCAGGCAGTGCTGCAAGCGCTTTGCCCGCAGCGGGAAGCACGACCAGCGCAAATGCCGCTGGCATCGTAAGCGAGCCGCGTGGTGGCCGAGTGCCATACTCGGACAAGGCCTGGAAGGATTTGCAAGCGGCAGCCTTAGCGCAGTCCGAGCCCAAGGCAGCTCCGACTTCCTCTTCTGCACCCGTAACTGAGGTTAAACCCGTAGTCGGCTCGGCTTCCGCACCTCTTCCTGCGCCGGCAAATTCCGCTCCCGCTGCGGTGGATAACGCGACGAAAACCAGCGATGATGGCATCGAGTGGAGCTGGCCATCGGTTGGCAAGGTTATCGGCACCTTCAATGACAGCAGCAATAAAGGGGTAGACATCGCGGGTGCGATTGGCGACCCTGTAGTCGCTGCTGCGAGTGGTAAAGTGATTTACGCAGGTTCGGCCTTGCGGGGATATGGAAACCTCGTCATCATCCAGCATGCAGCGCAGTACACCTCGGTGTATGCGCACAACAAAGAAATTCTGGTGAAGGAAAACCAGTCTGTTCAAAAGGGTCAAAAAGTTGCTGTAATGGGCGACAGTGACGCAGACAGACCGAAACTGCATTTTGAAGTTCGCAAGCAGGGCAAGCCTGCGGATCCACTCAAATACTTACCGACGCGCTGAGGGCTCATATGGCAGAACCGGAATTCCTCGATGAACCGGAAGAAAAGGAATCCGATGTTCCTGCCGAGCTCGAAGCATTCGCGGATGTCGTACCTGCCGTTGTCCCCGAGAGTGAGTTTCTCAACGACGTCACGCAGATCTATCTCAATGAAATCGGCATAAACCCGCTGCTGACCGCAGAGCAGGAAGGCATCCTGTCGCGGCGTGTGAAGCAGGGCGATTTCGCTGCGCGCCAGAAAATGATCGAACACAACCTGCGTCTGGTTGTGAACATCGCAAAGCACTACCTCAATCGCGGCATCCCGCTGCTCGATCTGGTCGAAGAAGGCAACCTCGGCCTGATGCATGCGCTCGACAAGTTCGACCCCGAGCGTGGCTTTCGTTTCTCGACTTATGCGACTTGGTGGATCCGCCAGAACATCGAGCGCGCGATCATGAATCAGTCGCGCACCATTCGCCTGCCGGTGCACGTGGTTAAAGAGCTCAATCAGGTCCTGCGTGCGCAGCGCCAGCTTGAGGCTTCCAATGGCTTCAGCGCCACGCCGGAAGCCATTGCTGAGCGCCTCGACAGACCTGTCGCAGACGTTCGTGCGGTGCTTGCGCTGAACGAGCACACGGCTTCACTCGACGCACCGCTCGACATCGATCCCAATCTTTCGATTGGCGAATCCATTGCTGACGAACAAGCCATCAGCCCCGAGCTCAACATTCACAACGGCGAAGTCGAATCGCTGATTCGCGAGTGGATCGCGCAGCTTACGGACAAGCAACGCCTCGTCATTCAATATCGCTATGGCATTGACGACGTAGAGGTGCTGACGCTGGAAGACCTCGCCGCGCAAATGGATCTGACTCGCGAGCGGGTGCGCCAGATTCAACTCGAAGCGCTGGCGCAACTGCGCCGACTGATCAAGCGCCGTGGTGTGTCGCGGGACGTGCTGTTCTGAGATGTGTACAGCGCGCGTGTCCTGCGCGCGCTGATGTCCTTATCTGAAGCGATTCCAGTCGGTCGGCGATGCGTGTCAGCCCGCACGATGTTGCATCATCGTGCCGCGCATGAGCACCGCGAAGTCCTGCGCAAAGCCCACTAGATCAAACAACGCACAAGTCGGCAGGTTTGCGTGCAGGCGTTGTCGCAACGCTTGCAGCGCATCGGGAGCGTTGCCCAAAGCGACGGCGCGCGCCACATAGTCGTCTGTGGTGCCCGTGATCAAGTCGTTGAGGCCTGCAGTACGCAAGAGCGCAGCACCAAGGCGCGTGTGTAGCGCCTCTCCCGTTAGCGTAACGAAGGGAGTGCCGCGACACAGTGCATCGCAACCAGTCGTACCGCCCGTGAAGGGAAAGGCATCGAGCAGCAGGTCGATTTCTTCGTAGGTTGCCAGATAGCGATCAGGTGCCATGCGTGGCCGGATATCCAGTCGGTCCGCCGTGATGCCGTGGTGAGCGAAGCGTTCCAGCACATCAGACTTGACCAGTTCCTCATCGCCGGCGGCGGCAATCAGAATCATGCGACTGTCGAGCACGCTGTGAAGGATTGTCGACCATGCAGCAACGGCACTATCGCTGACTTTTGCGAGATTGTTGAGGCTGCCGAAAGTGACCTGGCCGCTGCGCAAGCACGGCGTGTCCTGATTCGCGGGAAGTCGTAGTTCCGCCGCGTCACGCACGTAGTAGGTTTGCGCCAGCGACAAGGGCCGTTCGCTGCTCCAGCCGTCGTTGAGCAGCGCGAGGTCGGGTGGAACAAGGACGTAGTCAATCTGCTCCAGCCCGCTGGTGCCCGGGAAGCCCAGCCAGCTCATCTGAATGGGAGCGGGGCGACGCGCGAATACACCGAGCCGGCCGCCATCCGAATGACCACCCAGATCAATCAGGATGTCGATGTGCTCGCGCGTGATCAAGCTTGCGATCTCGACATCGTTGCGATCGCCGACGTCATGCCAGGCGCTGGTGCCGGCTTTGGCGCGTGCGCTCCAGTCGTCCTGATGATTGCCGGTGTTGAAGGCGATCGAATCGATGCCATTAGCCTGCAAGGCAGGTAATAGTGGAATGACGAAACGACCTACCGCGTGGTTGCGCAGGTCCGAGCTCACCCAGCCAATCCGCAGCTTGCGATTGTTGCTGTCTGATACCGAAATGTCATTTCCGGGCTCGGGTAAGAGCAGCGCATGGCTACGCCCTTCGTTGAGAATATCGGCAGCGCTGACGTGGTCGGCATGCAACATGGCCCACATCAGGTTCGAGCGGAAGTCCGTGTTGGCGGGTTGGTTTGCGATGGCTTGGCGCAGCCAGTCGATCGCTTCAGCGGCGTGCCCGAGATCCTTGAACAGCGTGCCGAGGCTGCTTGCGACGCTGGCATTGTCCGGCTCCAGCGCCAGCGCTTGGTGTGCACTCTGCAAGGCATCCTGGAATCGCCCGAGACGCACGTTGGCCGTGGTGAGGTTGGCCCAAGCCGCGATATTGTGTGGATTGCTGGTCACGGCCATGCGCAGGTTTTCGCGCGCTACGTCATATTGCTGGCGCAGGCAGAAAACGATGCCGATGCCGGCGGCCACCTCGTCGGCAGCGAGACCCAGATGCAGCGCCTTGCCGTAGGCATCGATGGCGTCTGCGGCATGGCCCGCCTGGGCTAAGGATAGCCCGAGGCCCGCGTGCGCGCGCGCATTGCGAGGCGCAGCTGCGATCAGTTCCCGCCAGGCTAGGATGGCATCGCGCCAGTTGCCGGCATGGCTGAGTTGCTCAGCTCGCCGGGCTTGTTGGTTCAAAGCGGAAGGCATGGGTAGGCGTGCCGTTCAAGTGCTACTGCTTGTTGCGTTGCATTGCCACAGCGACGCGGTGAAGCTTGCCTGCGTGCCAGAACTGGCACAGCGAAGCGGCATCGTCGAACATGAGGGTACGCGCGCGCGGCAGGTCAGGTTCGGGGAGGGGAGCATCGGGCGTGCGTCCCAGCGTGGCGGCATGCTTGCGTGCGAAGATGGCACGGTACCTGAGCCAGCTGGCGCCGAAACTGCCGCGCGACATGTGCAGGATGGGTACGTCAGTCATGATGCCGACACGCAGGCCCTGCAGGTGAGCCGACAGGCTGAAATCCACGTCGTAAAGATGAAAGCCGTCGAAGTTGTGCGCGTCAAACTGCTGTATTTCGATTGCTCTGCGGTTGGCAATCATGCACAGGCCGTCGATGACTTGGGCGTGCTCAACCTTGGCGCCGGTGCAGCCGAAGATGTCCAAGGACAATTGCGCCCGGCCGGGTGGGGCGTGCGATACGGCGCCGCGCTGGTGCTCGGGGCCTGCTGACCACCAGTAACCATCTGCGACTGCCGTGGCACCCGCGAAGCCCAGTACGTCGAAATCCTGTGCCAGTCGCTGTTCGACCTTGCTTGCGAAGTCATCGTCGAGGATCAGGATGTCATCATGCGAGAACACAACGATGTCGCCACGCGAGCGCACGATACCGCGGTTGTAGGCCTCGGCTAGCGAGGTGGCATCGTGGATGCCAATGATCTCGAAGGCTCGGTCTGCCAGCAGGCGCTCGTAGCTCTGCACAATGTGCGCATACTTGCCGGCGTCGATGCTGCAAACTATGACGCTCCAGGTCTTTTGCGTGTCTTTGGTGGTACTCATGCCTGCGCTCCTTCCCGCTTTTCTGTTTGCATCTCTCCACCGGCGCTCTGCCACAGTTGCACGAGGGTGTTGCCGAAAGCCCGCGCGAAGCCTTCTGCATCGGTGAGCGGTGATCGCTGCAAGCTGCCCCGCAAGGCTTGGCCGGTGCAGCGCAATTTGCTACGGTCGCTGGCTAGGCGAACTGCTGTTGCAACATAGTGATCACGGTCGACAGCGATGAGGGTGTCGTGCCTCAGCTTGCGCAGGATGCTGGCCGCCGTGCGAGTCCAGGGCGTGCCTGCGTCGAGCGCGACGCAAGCCCTGGCGGCCCAGGCGCTCAGCAGAAGTGCATGACTGCTATCACCGGCCAACGGACTCAGCCCGAGATCGACGCACTGCCACGCTTCGCCGATAGTGCGTGCGGTGTCTGCCCGGACGAACACGATGCGCGATGGCGCGATCTCTTGCGCTTCGAACAGGCGCTGCACGCGTAGCAAACCGGCCTCCTCTGCATCCCCGGCGTTGATATGCAGACTGGCATCCGGCACAGCACGCAGAATCTCGGCCCAAGTCAGCCAGCTCTGGCGGTCAACGAGATTCAACGGCTGCATGCAGCCAAAGACGCACGGGGCGGCGTCATCCGATGGCAGACGTGCGGGCAGAGGCGGAAAACTGAACGCGGTCGGGTGGCAGATGAGTGCGGACTCTTCGGTGAGTGCATCGATGATGTCCGGCGGTACGAGCGGGTCGAGCAAGGTGCGATCGACTGCAGGCAGCGCGAGCGGCTGTGGTGGCCAGGTCCAGTTCAGCTGCAACGGTGCGTGGCGATGGTTAAAAAATGCCAGTGTTGCGAGGCTGGCGTGGCCGTCGAGGTTGATGAGCACGTCGATGCTGCGCTTGCTGATGGTTCTCGAGATCGCCGTAGCATCTAGCTCTGCAGTCAATATCCATTCGTCGGCGAGCATGAATAGGTGCTGGGCTGCTTCTCCGCCTGGTTTGCCGGCGGCGAAAATGAAAGTCTCGAAAAGCGTCGGATCAAGGGCATCGAACAGGGGTTCCAGCCGTGCGGTGATTTCGCCTTCAGCGAAGCGATCACTCACGAAGCCGAGCTTCAACCGCTGACGTGATCCGGTGGATTGACAGGCGCCCTTGTTGATTCCATGTCGCGAGGCAAAACGCTCTGCCTCGTTTCTGATCATATAAATGCTGCTGTCATCGCAGTAGGGTAGCAGAGCAATGGCGCGGGCGTGGCTGTCCGGGTAAGCGCTGGCGCGCAAGCAGGCCTTGCATTCGGCTTGAGGATCGGCCAGTTTCTCAGCTAGCTTGACGAGCCGCGACTGCACCGCCAAGTCAGCGGCGCCACGCGCGCTCAGCGAGTCGAGCAATTGCAGCGCGTCTTCTTGGCGAGCTTGTTGGACCAACACATCGGCAAGCAGTGCGAATGCACCAGAGAGATCGGGGCGGGCCTGAGTGGCCGCCGAGAGCCAGCGCTCTGCGAAATCGAGCGCGTTGTGCTCCATGCAGCGCTGGCCGATGGCTGCCATGGTGTTGGCTGGATCCTGCGAGCATTCGACGGCGCGCTCGAAGAATTTCTGTGCTTCGTCAGGCAGCGCCCTCCGCAAGGCGATAAGGCCCAGGTAGACCAGTACCTGCGGGTTGCTCTGGCGACCACCGAGCAGGGCATGGAAAGCCTCGTAGGCCTCCTCGAGTTTGCCATTGTCATATAACGCAATGGCGCGCTCGATTCCTTGTTTCGCGTCTATGACAAGTTGTGCTTTGCGCAGGTCTTCGGCAACTCCATTTGCTGAAGCTGTGTCGGCGGGCAAGTCATAAGGCGAGCCCAGTGGACGTTCGTTGTTGCGCCGATGCAGTGCATGTCGCGCTACATCGATGCGTGACTTCTTGGCAATGTTGGAGCCCTTGGCCGCGTCGGTTATGGGGGTGAGGGCTTGTTCGGGCGTACCCGATGGCAGGTTCTTGGCGATAATCCTCTCCAGCAGGCTGAAGATGAGCAGCCCGTTTTCGGAATCGCTCTTCTGGAATAAGTCTTTACCGAACTGCAGGATGTCCGGCAGTACGTCGTGGGATAGTGTGGCCGCGTGTTCGAAAATGGTATGACCATCTTGGGGCATGTCGCCGAGGAAGGCTACTTTGCCCAACTCGACGAGAATGCACGGATTGTCAGGCTCCGCCTGAAGACCGCGCATCAGGAGGTCATGGGCATCCGTCAGGTGTTGATGCGCAATGAACTCGCGTGCCCGGAGGATGAGTTCAGTTGTATCGGCGGTCTGAACGAGCACTTTGTCTGCGCTGTTGTCAGATTCAAAGATGTACATTCCTCCGGCCTCAACGCCACCTACTCGATAGCCGGATCCTCGGGCCAACTGAGCGAACACGCGTTCGAGGGCGTGTGCAAGTGTTCCGTCCTTTTGGCCATGCTCTTCATCAAAACACAGCAAATCACTGCTAAGCGTAGTCAGCCGCGAGAGCGCATTGGGCGCAAACCAGAACATGGTGCCAGTGAAGAATCCCAGACTTGGCTCGTCACCGTCGCCTTGCACTTGTGCCGCAATCAGCACGTGCCGAGTCATCTCCTTGTTTGAATGCCAGGCTTGTGGGTCTGTGAGGAAATATTCCGTTGGTCCCGCTACACCACAATCATGCTCTCGCAATAGCGTCAAATAACGCCGGACGGTCAGCGAGTTGCCGCATAGCTGCGCATATAGCTTGCGGCGCCAGACATCACCCGCGTCAACTTGCGGGGTTTTCTTTGAATGAAGCTTCAGTACCGCCTCGTAGCGATTCAATCGTCTGGTGCGATACAGCGTGACAAACGGGCCGACGTCCCGCCCCCGATTCTTTGTCAGCACCGCGGTCGTGGGTATTCCGCGGCGAGCTGTCGCATTGAGAATGTGAGGTATGTCAGCCTCAAACGGTGTCGTGACGAACACATCAAAGGGTTCAGGGATGTTCGTCAGATGATTGAGGATCTCGTCGAGCAAATCCAGATAGAACAGGTGCACGACCACGGCGATACGCGCGATCGAGTGCGGGGGGCGCTTAGCTTCGATTACATTCTGGATGATTCCTTGTGGATCATCAGATGACGGTGGTTTCGTGGGACCTGAAAGCGCGTCGCATACGATAGATCTGCCATCCCGACCGGAAGGCTCTCCCCGGCAGCGGGCAATTTCATGGGCATCGTCTGCTTGGCAGATTGCCAGATTCCGCTTGAGCCTGCCTATTTCGGTTTCAAGGGCAACGAGTTGCGCGTTATCCGGATTGATCGCTGACTGCACCCAAGGAATCTCTTTGCCGTGCGCAAAGGCGCAGAAAGCAGCCGGTTCGTCATTGAGTATCCTGCGAGAGTGTTGGACGCTATGCCGCTCGTCCTTTGCGAATACGGCGACAAAATCGTTCCACATGCCTTCTTCCGCAACCGGGCCAAGCTTTGGAGCGATAAACGATTCCAGTAACACTGGTTGTTCGCCATTTCGCCGCGCCCAATTGATCAGCGCATGTCCTGCATCGGGGTAGAAGCGCCAACTGTCGACGGGATAGCGATGCACCATGCCGTTGCTCGGGGCACTCAAGTAGAGCAAGCCAGTGGGTTTGAGAATCCTCAGGCATTCGACGAACAGCAACCAGAAGAATTCCGAGTGTTCAAATACCGAACTGCAGACGACGGCATCTGCGGTGGCTGTTTCGAACGGTAGGGAATAGGGGTCTGACATGACCACATCGACCCCCGCGCCGACAGAAAAGTCGACGCCGATATAGCGAGCGCCAACGGGTGAAAACTGGCGCAGCGATCCATTGACGTCTTGCGAGCCGACATCCACGACCAAGAGCTGTTGTGGATCGCATTCGAGAAGGTAGGTGTCAAAAAACGCTTTGCCGTATTTCAAGGCTGATGGATGCATGAATTGGCTCTTTTGAATTCCGAGGGGTGGAGTGCGAGGTGGTCGGTCGCAGGCCGAGCTTGACTGCGACTACATGGTGCAACCCATCGACCAAGATCTGATTGCCTCGTACGTCATGAGTCTTCGGCAGTTCGATGATTCAGCGATCATCCAGGGCTATGTGACGAACTCTCCCGAGGCTCGGCGTTTGCAGGGGGCAGCACCGGCTATCGGGGAGAATGCTAACGCGTGGCCAATACCCCGCATGGTGGGAGATGGAGCGATGTTTCCGAGCAATTCTCCGTTACATGCCGGTTTGCTCGACTGGCGCTTAGCTACCATAGCTCCCGGCCTTGAGCAGGATGTTGTGGCAATACCGGGTGCCGGCATCGGGCGCGAACAGCGGCGTATTGCCAGAGTCAATCTTCGGGCGATCGTTCTGGCCTTTTTTCCAGATTTAGGAGATGGCGATCAGGCTCTTGGTGGTCGGGACGCGAAACGCAGCCATTCTCGGATAGAGCTTCGGCATCAGAGTGCTGCCAGGCGTTCCCAAGGAGGCCGTCAGCGGTGACGCGCTGGCGGGTTCTGACCCGTAGCTGGTTGGCCGAAGGCCTCCGCCAGATCATTTACCGCCATCGCGTAGAAACTCGAGCGGTTGTAGCGCGTGATCACATAGAAATTCTGCAGACCAAGCCAGTATTCGGTGGGTTCGCCCGGCGTGATGAGGTCTATGAGGGCGGCTGTTTCCGTGTCCGTCTGCTTGCCTGCCGAACTCACGCCGGCCTGGCTCAGCGCGGCGGGCGTGAGGCTGGGCAGTATGCCGGGCGCGAGCAGGCTTGGCAGGTCGGCGTCGGGCTTTGCGTATGCGCGTAAAACGATGCGGCCACCGCGTTGCCAGCCGTTTTGCGAGAGGTAGCTGGCGACGCTGCCGATGGCGTCGGTCGGGCTGTTGCGCAGGTCGATGACGCCGTCGTGATCGAAGTCGACGGCGAAGGCGCGCACGCTGCTTGGCAGGAATTGCGGCAGACCAAGGGCTCCGGCGTAGGAGCCCTTGAAGTCGAGGGCGTTCACGCCGCGCTCATGCGCGAGGAGGAACAGTGATTCGAGTTCGCGGCGGAACAATTCGGCGCGCGGCGGGTAGTCAAAGGCCAGCGTGGCCAGTGCGGCCACAGTGTTGAAGTTTCCGGTGTTGCGCCCGTAGACGGTCTCGACACCGATGATGGCGACGATGATTTCTTTCGGCACGCCGAATTGTTCTTCAGCGGCTTTCAGCGCTGCCATGTTCTCGGCCATGAAGCGCTGACCGCCGGAGATGCGGATGTGGTCGAGGAAGCGGCTGCGATAGCGTTTCCAGGAGCGTACGCCGGGATTGCTGGGGGGCTTGATGAGGTCGATGACCTGCGGGATCGGTTCGACCGTGCCGAGTGCGAGTTCCAGTTCGCTGATCGGCAGGTTGAGGCGTGTGGTCATCTCTGTGATGAAGTTGCGGACGTCGGCACGGTCAAGAAAGCCGCTCTTGCCGGGTGTTGTGGCGGAGGGCGTCACTGCGGGCGCTGCCGATTGATCTGCTGCCGTGAGACTGGTTTGTGCCGTGGCAATGGTGGTACCGAAGCAGAAGCTCAGTGCCAGCAGGGTGGTGGCGATAGACTTTGGGGTGAAGGTGCTTGTCATGAGCGGAGTCGTGTGAAAAGTTCGTTGAGCTGTGCGGATTGTCGGGCGATGACTGGCGCGGTAACAGGCGTTCTGCCGAATCTATGTGTGGCATAGAACTCGGCGATACTGTCAAACAGTTCGCTGTATTGCGGCTTGGCGATGCCTAGCCTTCTTGCGTAGTCGGTCGGGCTTTCCCAAGGCTCGCGTGGCAGGCCCATGCGCGCCATTCGGCGGCAGAAGCGCTGCCAGTTGCGATCCAGTGCGTCAGGCTTTACCCGCTTCGGGAAGTGCCGCCAGACCAACCACAACAACCAGAGCCCGGCGCTGCTGGCCATCAGCGACGCCAGAAGTTTCCAGTCCGGATTCGCGATTCCCAGGCTCTGCATCAGCTCCATCTGGCGCTGCGCATTGTAGCCGAGCACCCACTGGTTCCATGTGTTGCCGAGTGCCTCCCAGCGATAGCGCAGGGTGCGTAGCCATGCGACGTTGTTGCGCACGCTCATCGGGAGTACGTCGGACTCAGGCAGTGAGCCCGCCACACCATCGGCGATGCGGGTCGGAAAGCTTGCGGCGGTAGGGTCGACGCGAACCCAGCCGCGATCTGCGATCCAGACCTCGGCCCAGGCGTGGGCATCGGATTGACGAATGACCAGCGTGCTGTCGACCGGGTTGTATTCACCCCCCTGATAGCCTGTCACCACCCGTGCCGGTACGCCTGTCGCGCGCATCAGTACGACAAACGCCGCAGCGAAGTGTTCGCAGAAACCGCTACGTGTGGTGAACAGAAAGTCGTCGATGCTGTCGCGGCCCAGCGAAGGTGGCGAGAGCGTGTATTGCAGACGGCTCTTCTGCATGAAGCTGATGGCGGCTTTCACGCGATCGGCTGCATCCGGTACTGATGCTGAAATCTGTTTGCCTTCCGCAACAGTGCGTGGATTGAAACTGGCGGGGAGCTCGGTCGCCGCCTGCAAGCGCCATTGCAATTCGTCCATGCCGAGCATCAGGTCCGGGCTCGATTGCAGGGTGTAGCGCATGCGCTTGCGCACGGGTTGCGTTGTGGCGAGAGCCATGTCTGCCGTGAAACGCCCGCTCTCGCTCGCTGTCGGGAAGTCCAGCGCAAGTAGCCAGCGCTGGTCGTGCGCCTCCATGGTCATGGTGTATTGCCATGCGCGGCCCGCAGGCTGCGGGAAGGGGCGTGCAGCAGGAAAGCTGCTGATTTGTTTCCAGTCTGTGCCGTCAAAGCGCGTCAGTACCGGGCCACGCCAGTAGCGATCCGCTGGCCGTGGAATCTCGCCTTGGAAGCTGGCGCGAAATGCAATCTCGCCCGAGGGGATGAGGTTGCTGATGCTGCCCATCGTCATGTGATCCGACAGACCTGTCTTGCCGCTGTCCGCGTCGATAGGCAAGCCCCACAAGGGGCCATCAACACGCGGGAAGAGGACGAACATTGCCAGCATGAGCGGTACGCCTTGTGCCAGCAGTCGCAATGCCTGCTTGACGGAGTCCGCAATCGGCAGGGCTGCGCGTTGCAGACGCCCGGCCGATGCCAGGCTGCCAATCATTGCGAGCGCAGCGGCGAAGCCGATCATTGCCGATTGTTCGTGCAGGAACATGCCGACGATGAGAAAGAAGTTCAGCAGCAGGGCAGCACGCACATCGCGTGTATTGCGTGTCTCCAGCAGTTTGAGCGGCAGCAGCAGACAAAGCAGCGAAAGGCCCGGCAGGCGGCCGACAGGATTGCCGTAGGCCAGAATGATGCATGCGAGGCCAACAGAGGCCAGTGGCACCAGCAACCAGCTGGGTGGAGCAGTGCGATCCTGCCAGGCCAGTACGCTGCGCCAAGCGACCAACAAGCCCGCCAGTGCGCTGACGTACCAGGGCTGGAACAGCATGTAAGGCCATAGCGTTATGGCCGCCTGTACGCACAACTGCAGGGCCAGTGTGCGTGGAATGCGTGGTGCGGGAGTGGCGAGCGTGTTCATGCCTCGCCACCGAAGAGAGCAAGGTGTTCGAGGCAGGCGATGTAGTGCGCGTCGCCGTGGTCAGGGCCGAGACGCGCGCCAGGCATGTCGAGCGTGACGCGCGCGTTGGCGGCACGTGATTGCAGCAGCCACTGTGTGAGTTGTGACAGACGGGCTTCCGTATCCAGCGCGGCGGGCAGATGCGACCAGCTCAGCAACCAGTCTTCACTGTCGAGGGCGTCGAATTGTTTGACCAGAAGCGAGCCATCACGTGCAGCACGACGCCAGGCAATGCGGCTTGGCGAATCGGAGCTGCGGTAGTCGCGCAGGCCAGCGAACTCTTCCTCGGCGAACAGGCGGGAGCGTTGCGAACCACGCGCATCGTTGCTGCTGGCGTTCAGCATGGGCAGATCGCCGAGCGCTTGCGGATACACCAGCAAGGATACGTCGGGTTCGATATAGCTCCAGGCACGCACCCAGCCCAGCGGGAAGACCGTTTCGATGGTCAGTCGCCCGGGGCGCAGGCAGCCGCGTCGCAGCGCGGGGATTTCAAGTTGTCCGTAGCGCGAACCGCTGTCCGCCGTGTCGACCATAAGAAGCTGCGTGCCGTCATCCGCGCGGATCTGGATGGCATGGCGCGCATGCTTGTTGGCGCTGCCGAGCATCACGCGGAAAGCCGCCGCCGCGCCGGCGAAGCATTCGCCACCTGCCTGGAAGCTCAAAGACAGCCCTACGAGATTGCGCCAAGTGGCGAGGATGTGCGCCACGCCCGTACCCGCAATCAGGAAGGTGAAGGCATAGCCCAATGACAGGTTGTAGTTGATGGCCGCCAGCAGCATGACGGCCAGCACCAGCGCGACGCCTAGCCCGGCCGTGGTGGGCAGCACATAGACGCAGCGCTGCGGGAGCACGATGGGTTGCGCCTCCGGTCCTGGCACGCGCTGCATCCAGCGGCGCGAACGCTGGCGCAGGCTGGCGATGAGCTTGCTGAGCGCCTGCCTCACGGCAATGGCACAGCCTCGATGAGCTTGCGCACCAGCGCGTCAGCACCGTGCAGCGTGCCGCCGCCATGCAGGCGATGGCCGGCTACGCTGGGCAGTACAGTTTGCAGGTCTTCAGGACGCACATGGTCGCGCCCGGCAATCAGTGCCGAGGCGCGTGCCGCCGCCAGCAGACCAATGCCGCTGCGCGGCGATAAGCCTTGTGCCACACCGCTCATGCTGCGGCTTGCCGCCAGCAGGCCCTGCACATAGTCGAGGATGCGCTCGCTGACGTGCACGGCCGCGCAGGCCTCCTGCAAGGTGGCAAGCGTGCCGGCATCGGTCAGCGGTGCGAGCTGGGCCAGCAACTCGCGCCTGTCCTGACCGGCAAGCAGCGCGCGCTCGGCTGCTGCATCGGGCAGACCGAGGCTGATGCGCATCAGGAAGCGGTCAAGCTGCGACTCGGGCAGCGGGAACGTGCCGATCTGGTGTGACGGGTTCTGTGTGGCGATGACGAAGAACGGGGCCGGCAGGGGATGCGGCTTGCCATCGACGGTGACTTGTCGCTCCTCCATCGCTTCCAGCAGCGCGCTCTGTGTTTTCGGCGTAGTGCGGTTGATCTCGTCGGCCAGTAAGACCTGCGAGAACACCGGCCCGGGATGGAAGCGGAACAGCTGCTCGCGCACGTCGAAAATCGACACACCGATCAGATCGGCAGGCAGCAGATCGCTGGTGAACTGCACGCGCTGGAACTTCAGGCCCAGCGTGACGGCGAGTGCATGCGCCAGCGTCGTCTTGCCGACACCGGGTTGATCTTCGATCAGCAGGTGACCACGGGCCAGCAGGCAGGCCAGCGACAGGCGCAGAGCCTCGGGCTTGCCGAGCACGATCTGGCTCAACTGGTCGAGGATGCGGCCGGAAAGCTGGCTGGCGTTTTTGATGTCTGACGCCACGTCGTTGGCGATTCGGGCTGCGATTGCGGTCATGAGGTGCTCAAGGAGGTTACGCGAAGGGCTATTGCGAGAAGGGCGTGAGGAGATGACTGCAAATGATATCGGCAGTTCCTCTGCAGAACTGCAGCCCTGATCCACGGATGGCCGTCGCGGGCAGACGGTCAGGCGGGGCTACACAAGCTGCTATGCGCTTTGCAGCGAATATACAAGGCTGTCCTTGCCGCCCTGTTTGGCGCGGTACATCAACTCGTCGGCGCGGTGCATGAGCTGTTCAGCCGAGCTGGGTGGAATCGGGCAGGTCAGCACGCCGATGCTGAAGGTCATTGGCCACAGGTCGAGCAGCATGCGGTTCAGCAGGGCGTCGCGCAGGCGCGGCGCAACGATGGCCGCGGCTTCCGAGTCCGCATTGGGCAGGAGCACCACGAACTCGTCACCGCCGAGTCGGGCAACCGAGTCGATACCACGCACGGTTTGCAACAAGGTTTCGCTGACCGCTTGCAGCAGCCGATCACCTTCGCGGTGGCCAAGACGGTCGTTGATGGATTTGAAATCGTCGAGGTCTATGTAGATGAGAGACAGAGCCTGGCCGTGGCGTAGTGCGCGCAGGATTTCCTGATCGACCTCGTTCATGAATGCCATGCGATTGCGCGCGCCGGTGAGGGCGTCGGTGCGGACGAGGGCGCGTTCCTTTTCAAGCAGACGCGAGATTTCGCAGACCAGTACCGCGACGAGCACAAATACGCAGGCGATGATAAAGAAGTCCCACAGCATCGCGGCCGTTGCCAGGTCTGCGCGCATTTCACGTGGGTTAAGAATGACGATTGCCACGGCACTCAGCACGCCAAATATCAGCCCCGCGTTGCGGCTCAGACGCCATGCGGCCAGTGATACGGGCGCGAAGTACAACAGCGACAGCGAGAGATAAGTGCCAGAAATGTAATCCAGCGCGGCCACTGCGACGAACAGGGCGAGCGTCAGAATGCACATGAAAGGGCGCGGCAAAAGCTTTAACCAGCCCATGATTTCTTGAAAGCGTGTATTCATGATTTAACAGGCGGAAGGCCCCCCGGCCAGTCCGTCAGAGAAGTCCCGCGGTGCAGGCCCTTGGCCGCGATGATACGGCTTGTGCGCAGGCCATGTGCAAAAGCCCGCGAAGCCGTTGTCGATCTTTACGCAAGCTTACCTGGCGGGCTCGCTCGCGGCCCCTTGCACCAGACGCTCGCGCTTTGTCAGCTCGGGAAAGTTCTTCATCCAGGCTGCCACGACCACCAGCGTGCCAATCCCACCGATCGCAACGGAGGTCACTGCGCCCCACAGTGCTGCCGTGGTGCCGGACTCGAATTCGCCGAGCTGATTCGAGGCGCCGATGAAGATCGAATTAACGGCGCTGACGCGGCCGCGCATCTCGTTTGGGGTTTCCAGCTGTACCAGTGATTGGCGAATGACCACGCTGACCATGTCGGCTGCGCCGGTGATGACGAGCGCGACCAGCGACAGCAGGAACACCTTCGAAAAAGCAAACACCAGCGTCGCCACACCGTAGATCGCCACGGCCCCGAACATCACCTTGCCCACACGGCGCTGGATCGGCTTGCGTGCCAGCCAGATCGAAGTGGTCAATGCGCCAACAGCAGGCGCCGAGCGCAGCATGCCCAGCCCAACGGGCCCGACAAAGAGAATGTCGCGCGCAAAAATTGGCAGCAGTGCCGTGGCACCGCCGAGCAGCACGGCGAACAGATCGAGCGAGATGGCGCCGAGCACGGCCTTGCGGTGCCAGATGAAATCCAGCCCGGCAAATATGCTGCGCAGCGTGGCCGGTTCGCGTGCCGCAGGTTTGTGATCAATCTTTACCGTCAGGAAACAGATCGCGGAAATAAGCGTCAGTGCGCAGCACAGCGAATAGACCGTGTTGGCGCCTGTAGCGTACAGAAAGCCGCCAAAGGCGGGCCCGACGATGATCGCAAATTGCACGCCTGAGGAACTCATTGCCATGGCGCGTGGCAAGACTTCGATCGGTACCACCAACGGAGCCAGTGCCTGCTGGGTGGGCATCTGGAAGGCTTTGGCTGTGCCGATCAGCAGCGAGCAGAACAGGATCAGGTCACGGCTGATCCAGTCGTAATGCGTACTCGCAATCAACACGCCGATTACCAGCGTTTGTAGTGCCAGACACAGGGTGATGATCTTGCGGCGGTCATAACGATCCGCCACATGACCGACGACCAGCGTGAGCAGCAGGGCCGGTGCGAACTGTACGAGGCCGACCAGGCCAAGGTCCATGGCGCTGTGCGTGAGGTCGTACATCTGCCAGCCGACGGCGACGGCCAGCATATTGTTCGACATCGAAGTGAACACGCGCCCGAGCCAGAAACTGACAAACGGGCGGTGGCGAAACAGTGCGAAATCTGTGGCCGACATGAAGCGCGGAAATGGCGAGAAGAGTTGAGGGGCGCTTTAGCTGCCTGGGCTGCTGGGCCCGCTGTCCAAGCCACCAACGAGAGGAACGATCGTTATCTCGGCGGTCTGTTCGGATAGCTTGATAAGGATCTGGCGCTTGTTGACGTCGTAATCCCAGTTGTCTCTGGAGATACCTCTTACGGTACGCGGGGACGTTGCTTTCTGGATCGTCAGTTCCGTGGCCTTGTGTGGCGCAAACCGGATGTTGATCGTTTCGGGCGTGACCGTAGCGTCGATGCTGAGCGGTACGTCACTGTCGAAGGAGAATAGTCGCGAGTCATATCTGCGTGCTTCGATCAGGTTGATACGCGTGTCGCTGCCACGTGAGCTGACCGAACCGGCCAGCCCATTGATTTCAATTCCATCGGCACGAATGGTGGCGTCATTTTCCTTGGCCATGAACACGATGTCGTCGGAGTTCTGCGTCTTCACGCCGACAGCAAAGCCGCGCCGGATCTTGATCGGGCGGATCACTGCATCCTCGGCGCCAAAGCCGTCGCGGTGCGGGTACATCACGCTGAAGAAGGTTTGCGCTTTGGATTTGGCCAGCGTTTCCGCGGTTACATGCCATTCATTCGGCATGCGCTTTTCGTAGCCGCTGGCAACGGCTGGCGTGAACGCATCGGTTTGCCGCAGGCTCAGCTGGCCCGGAGCGGGTGACAGCAGAAGCGTATCGAGGCGCGCGACACCTCTTGCGATCGCGATGCGATTATTGTCCGGGTCCAGGCCCATTTCGTCACGTGCATGCAGTAGCCACTGGAACTTCGTTTCTTGCGGCGCGGCCACTTCATCGAGCATCACGAAGTAGCGCCGATCCACGAAGAAGATGTGGCGCAGCGCCTGCGTTGCATTGCCGGCATAGGCCTGCTTCGCATCGCCTGTGACAAAGCTGAAGCGCTCGCCGTTGACCTGGCGGCTGATGCTGCCCTTCGCGGCGGCGCTCTTGATCTGTTGCCCTTGGCCGTCAATGAGAATGGCATTTTTGGCGGCAGTGGTCCGCGTCCAGCCGACATGGTGCGGGCTGTCGTACCACTCGCGGTAGCCGGAGGAAATAGCCAGTGGTTCGCCAAAGGCATTGATGACGAAACTGTTCTGGTCCGCAAAGCTGTGGCTGGCAGAGCCGAAGGGGCTGGACTTGAAGGCCAGCATGATGTCTTCACTCTTGTTGCCGAGGCGCGAATGCATCGCCACCCAGCCGATGTCATCGAAGTAACGCGTCAGCGGCAAGTGCAGCAGCTCGGCCTCCTGCAACTGCGACTGGTTACGACGGAACAGGTGCAGCATCGCGTCCATTGCGCCAAAGTCGTAGTAGCCAAAAGCCGTCGGGTATTTCGTCGTCAGCAGATGGCCGAAGCGCAGCAGGTAAGGGTCCTGCTGCAACAAGGCGAATTTTTCCAGCATCAAGGCGATGCTCGGCGTCGGCCCCACGATGTTGGTCAGGTCGCCAAACGAGGAGCCGGGGTAGGGCATCAGGTTGTAGGCCGCGAACCACGGTGTGTTGCGGAAGAACGGGCGCTGCAGTGGTTCGTCGAAACCCTGCAGCTTCATCGCTTCGAGAAAGCGCAGGTGTTGCGTCATGCCGGTGGCCCAATAGTTGAGCCCTTCCGACCAGCCGCCTGCATCGCCGCCCCATACCGGGAATTGGCGCAAGTAGTACTCATAGCTCCACGCAACCCAGGCCGGCGCGGCTGCCGTGTCGTGATACAGGGCCATGCCGCCCAGCCCAAGTGTCGAGATGAAGCGCATCGGGTGGCTGAGCGAATTGTCGGGCGAGGTTGGTGTGCTCAGCGAGAACTTCGGCTGGATGTGTTCAGCCAGCAAGGTCAGGCGCGCGGCAATCGCCGTATTGACAGTCGTGCGCTCCTCTGCCGTCAGGGCAGTCCAGGCCCAGTCGTAGGCAAAGATCATCGGACGAAGATGCTGGATGAATAATTCGTCGTTGGTGCGCAGCACCTCGTTGTCAATCTTCCAGCTTGCCAGATGCAACAACCAGCGCGCCGCTTCACGCCCGTAGCGTTGCTCCCCCGTCAGCTGCCAGCCGAGGGCGTAGCGCCATGCCCAGTTGCCGGCATCATTGGCCGCCATGTAGCCCTGACGCCAGGCCTCTGAGCCATCCTGTGTGCCGTTCCGCACGGCGGGCGGTTGCGCTGGCAGTGGCTTGTTGTCCAGCGGTGGTACGGCCAGCTTGGCGAGCGCCGTGGCATCGGCCTGGGTGGGCAATGTCTTGAGCAGGAATTCGCGCAGTGCGGGAATGTCGGCGGGCCGCAGCAGCAGGCGCGGGTGTTCGTTCTTCAGACTGGCTGCCAGTGTCGCGATGCGTGCATCCACAAGCTCCTTGTCCGTCGCAGCGTGCGCAGCGAACGTCTGCAGACAGCAGCAGAGGAGAGCGAACAGGAGAGCAAGGGGTTTGGTGAGCGGGCTACGAGAAAGCAGGGGAGGGTGAAAGGAGAGCGCTGACAAGATTCAACTTTCCCGCTCCACACCGGGGAGCGAACGGAGCAACAGAGAGGGCCGGAGCAGCGCGTTTACTGATGAAGCAAACTAGCGCGGAGACTCCACGGCAAAGCCGCAGCCCGGGCAGGGAGGCCGCAATCTTAGCACCACGCTCAGGCAAAGATGTTTCACGCGTCCGGCCGGGGAGGCCGGAGCCTAGTTCGACATGAAGGTGCGCAGGGGAGGGAAGTCCGCTGCGTATTTGCTGATCCACTCCTCGGCGGCGGTACGTGCGTCCAGCACGCGCCCCTCAAGGCGCATCACCTCGTTGCGATAGTGCTCGATGTGGCAAATTTGCTCCACCATGCGCGCAGCGAAGGCGTCTTCACGCTGCAGGAAGCGGATGCCTATCTCGTGGTGTCCGTTGCGGCGCCGACACCAGGCGACTTCACCCTCTGCCTGAAATGGTGGGCTGACCAGTTCGATACTGATGTCGACATGCGTGCCGACATCCATTTCGCATTCCGAGCGGCAGGCCAGACCGCCCAGACTCACATCCATCAGACGTTGTCCAGCGTGGCCCTGAATCGGTTGCGCATGGACATCAATCGGGACGTCGCTCGGATGGCGCAAAAAAGCCCGTGCAGCAGCACACATCACATCCTCCGTCCGAAAAACTGAACTTCATTATGGGTCAGGTGTGCTGCAGCGCAAGGTTGGAAAGACCCTGAACTGCGAAGAGTCAAACGATCATCATTTAGGCAGTAGCTCTCCATCAAGGTAGTACCAGCGACCGTCTTCACGCACAAAGCGGCTGATCTCATGCAGACGCTGGGCTCGGCCGTTTATTTTGTAGCGTGCAATGAATTCGACTGTGGCGTCGTCGCCGTGTTGCGCATGTGCGCGTAGGTCCAGCCCTAGCCACTTTGTTTGCTCGTCATCAAAGGTCATTTCAGCGGGGCGAGTGCTGACATGCCAGGTGGCTTGCAGGTAGTTCGCCAGTTGCAGCACGTAAGCGCTGTAGCGCGAGCGCATGAGGGCCTCTGCTGTAGTGGCGGCGCTGCCTGCATGGAGTGGTTCGCAGCAGTCGGCATAGAGCCCCTTGCCGCAAGGGCAAGCTTGTTGTGTTGCGGCCTTCTTCATGTTCAATCCAGCCCTGCGGGTATCAGCGGTTCTTCTTCCATGGCAGCAATCTGCTCCTTGAGTTCCAGAATGCGATCCTGCCAGTAGCGTGGTGTACCGAACCATGGGAACGCTACCGGAAAGGCCGGGTCGTCCCAGCGTCGTGCGATCCACGCAGCGTAGTGGATCAGGCGCAGGGTGCGTAGCGCTTCGACGAGTTGCAGCTCCTTGTTGTCGAAGTCGCGGAACTGTCGGTAGCCGCGTAGCACGGCGCCGAGCTGGCGCGACATGCTTTCGCGATCACCCGAGAGCAGCAGCCAGAGATCCTGAATGGCCGGGCCCATGCACGTGTCATCAAAGTCGACAAACCACGGACCATCGTCAGCCCACAGCACGTTGCCCCCATGGCAGTCACCGTGAATGCGCAGTTGTTGCAGCAAGCCGGTCTGTGCGAACGAGGCGCGCACATTCGCCATCGCGCGTTCGACCGTGCCTTGCCAGGCCTCAACCAGTTCGGCGGGGATCAGCGCATTGGCCGTCAGCCAGGCCTGCGAGGCATCGCCGAGGCGTTCAACACTCAGGGCAGGGCGGTCGCTGAAATTCGCCAATTCGCCGATGGCGTGGATGCGCGAGATGAAGCGCCCCATCCAGGTCAGCGCTTCGTTGTTGTCGAATTCAGGTGCGCGACCACGCAACTTCGGATAAAGCACGAAACGGAAATCACCCCGGTGATGCAGGGTGTTGCCTTCGAACTCGAGCGGCGCCGCCACCGGAAGCTCCGCCTCGGCCAGACTGCGCGTGAAGGCGTGCTCTTCGAGAATCGCCGCATCGCTCCAGCGGGCAGGGCGATAGAACTTGGCAATCAGCGGTTGGCTGTCTTCGATGCCGATCTGGTAGACACGATTCTCGAAACTGTTGAGCGCCGTGAGGCGGCCATCCGTGCGCAGGCCGAGACTGTCGATAGCGTCCAGCAGCGTGTCTGGCGAGAGCGTTGCAAAAGGTGTTGCGGCAGATGTCTGCTCGGAAGTCATGCGTCGAGACCGGGTAAGCGTAAATCGTGATCGATTCAGAACAGCGCCATGCCAAGCACGGCGGCAAGAGCCAGCCACCATAGCGGATTCAGGCGTGAGTAGTACGAAGCCAACGCGCTTGCGCCGGCCAGCACGTAGATTGTCCAAGCTTGACCGGCCATTCCGGCCGTTTTCACGAGCAGGCAACCGCTGCCGAAGATCAAGCCAATGGTGATCGGCGCGAGGCCACGTTCGATGGCCTTGCGCCACGGCGAGTGACTGAAGCGATCCCATAGCTTGCCGACACCGAAGGCCAGTAGCGAAGTGGGGCCGCACATGGCAATGGTTGTGACGATTGCCCCTGTGATGCCAGCGAGCTTCCAGCCGATGAGGCTGACGATCAGCACATTGGGGCCGGGTGCCGCCTGCGTGATGGCGTAGAGCGTGGCGAATTCGGCGCTGCTGATCCAGCCATTGACCTCGACGATCTGGCGATGCATTTCGGGCAGTACTGCGCTAGCCCCACCGACCGCCATGACGGAGATCAGGCAGAAGCGCAGGAAGAGTTCAGCGATCGAGGGTGGCGTCATGAATCGCCCTTTTCTTTCTGCTCGCGCCGCACGCTGAGCCATCCACACGTGATGCTGATTGGTGCCAGCACGAACAATACCGTCAGCAGTGGCAGATGCAGCCAGACGATCGCCAGGAAGGCTGCCAATAGGGTCAGGAATGACCAGATGTTGCGGTCCATCCGCACCGCGAGCCTGGCGCTGGTGGCGAGGATGAGACCTGCCGCTGCAGCCGCGATGCCGGTGAGCGCGTGATTGAGCATGGCCGAGTCGGCAAATTGCTCGTAGATGTTGGCAAGGGCAAGAACGATGACGAGTGGTGCCAGCATCAGACCGGCGACCGCACACACCGAACCATGCCAGCCGTGAAAACGGGCTCCGATGACGACCGACATGTTCACGATGTTTGGCCCTGGCAGGCCTTGCCCGAGGCCAAGAAGCTCAGTGAACTGCCTGTCGGTGAGCCAGCGTTGATCATCGACAAGCATGCGTCGGGCATGCGGCAATACGCCGCCGAAGCCCGAGATACCCGTCTTGAAAAACCCCAGGAACAATTGCCGCTTCGTGGGAACCACGGTTTCCGTTGCAGGAAGACTCATCAGGAAATATCAGTTTTTCAGTAAAGGCCACAACAGCACAACCGTATTTGCAGACGAGGTGCTTCCTTGTTTGCCGGGTGTCGTGGGCGTCGATCTATCCAAAGGCTGAACGGCGCCGAGCACGACGAGGCACTGCTTCTCATACTCTACCGGAGACACGGCATTTGCGCGGATATGCCATCGAAGGCATCACGTCGTGCATCTCGCTGCGCGGTGCGGGGCCAATATGGCATGGCCCGGGATCCGGACTCTGACAAAAAGACGGCTCGTCCGGGAGATGGCGGACGAGCCGTGAATCAGGAGAGGCTATTCGGAGGAGATGCGATTCGGCCCGTCCTGCGCTACACAGGGATTGGATTACTGCATGCGTTCATACGCAGTGCTGGGTAGATGCGGTGTTCTGTTGCGACGGGACTGGTGATGACGCGTTTGTCAGGTGCGGGTCAGCGACAGCCCACGGTGTTTCCGCTGTCGAAGAAGCGCGTGCCGGTCGGGCAATTGAAGGCCTTGACCGCGGCCAGATGGCAGGTAAAGCGGCCGCCGGACATCGAGCCGGGCACCAAGAACCAGCCGCTGGGGCAAGTCTCTGCGGTGCTGGTTGGCGTTGTTTCCAGCGTAATGGTTGGCAGGGCTGCGGCGGCGGCCTGGGCATTGACCGGCACGGGCACGGGCGTGGTCGGCCGTTCACTGGCCGCGAGCACGTTCAGCGTGCCCTTGGTGCTGCCGTCGCATGGCGTGCGTGTCGCGGCGCCACGCACGCTGACGGTGTACTGGCCCGCAGCGGCATAGCGGTGCCGCACTTCCGATTGCACGCGACCGTCTTCACCCAGGCGTAGCGGTTTGACGGGCGTCTGGTCGCCAAAGTCGATCACCGCGTCGCACATGGGGGTAGAAATACCTGCCGAACCCATGGTCTTGAGGCGGATGATCAGCGGGGCCTCAACGGCGCCGTTGGCATCCAGATACATCGTTTCGTCCTGCGGATAGACGGCGCGCAGCTCGAAGAGATTGGCGCTGGCCGGACCGGCGAAGGTACCCAGCACGAGCAGCGCGAGTATTGATGTCTTTGTCATGGTAGAGGCCTGTTCAGAGTGGATGGGTGATGGCCTGACGGCCATCACCTATCTTAAGTGGCGCTCAGTATTAAGTGGCGCTCAGTACCAGGCGCTTACCACCATGCTTCGGCCTGGATGCCGATGCTTGCGCCGTCCTTCGCGTTGCCAAAGACCTGTTGCGTCTGTGGGTTGTCGGCCAGAGCTTTGCGCGCGGCCTCGTTCCACCAGGCTTGCGTGTAGAACAGGCGGATGGTCGGACGCGAACCAGCATCTGGGCCGCCCGAGATGGCCGTGGCCAGTGTCACCTTGCTCATCGTGCGCGTGTCACCGACGGAAGGCTTGACCTGATCATAGCCGGCTTCGATGAGGAAGCGGAATGGGCCCGCAATGTGCGTGTCGGTGCGCGCACCGATCGAACCCCACTTCTCGCTTGTGCCCAAGGTCGTGAAGTTGCGCTCGCGGTATTCGCCGATCGCGTCCCAATAGGTCTTCAGGCTTAGCACGGCGCCGGTCTGCTGGATCACGATGCGATTGTTCTTCTGGCCGAGGCCACCGCGTGCAACTTCGTTCCTGTCGTAGCGATAGCCCACCGTGGTGCTGCCGCCGAGCGTGCCCTGCGTCGTGTGGTAAATGCCGATGGCGCTGCCGTCAGGATGGTCTTCCGGGGCGACGTTGGTGACTTGGTCCGTGGACTTCGACTGGTGCTCGTAGTTGGTATAGATCGCCAGTTCGTTGGCTTCGCTGAACGTGCGGATATTGGTCAGGCGGAACGGGAAGGCGAAGCGGTTATCGTTCGTGTCCTGCACGCGTGGGTTCATCATGAAGGCGAGACTCAGCTTGCCGAACCCCAGGTTCATGTTTTCCAGGCCGGCGCCGTCGCCGTCGTTGTTCTCAAGGAACTGGTCATTGATGTTCAGTTGCAGGCGGTTGTAGAAGCGGCGGCCCGCCCACACCGTGCCATTGGCCAGTTGCGGGATGTTGCTGCCGTAGGCGTAGACCTGACCATAGCGTGCCAACAGTTCATCAGAGGCAGTACCGTTTTCCTGCGTCCCCCAGGCGCGGTAGACCGAAGGCATGAAATGCACATGCCATTCAGACTTGTCCGACAAGGTGGCTAGCGTAGCGTTGAAATTCGGCTCTATCACATAGTCACATTCGTTGCCGAGGCGCCACTTGGTGTCGGCGCCAGGCAGCTTGTAGCAGGTCATCGTGCCGCCTTGGGTGTTGATACCAGTGCCGGCGCGGAAGTAGCCGGAAAAGTCGACCGTGGCAGCAGAAGCGGCGGTGTTGCCCAGCGCTCCGGCGACCGACAGGGCGATCAAAAGCTTGCTTTTTTTCATCTCAGTCTCCTCTTTCAGTGCGATTCAGGACGTCGCGTCAGCGAGCCCCCGGGTACTACGTTGGCGAAACGTCCGTGTGCTCAGTGAGATAGAGCCGCGGACAGGGCGTGACCACTCGCATCAAACAGCAGCGTGCGGTCGGCTTTCGGAATGATTCCAACGTCATGGCCGGGAGCGATCCCGGTGCGCTCGCCGGGAAGGCGCACGATGACGGGCTGGTTGGAACCGTGGAGGCGGGCGTACAGGATCACGCCGTCGCCCAGGTGCTCGATCAGGTCGACGCGTGCGGCAAGACCTTCATCGCTGCGCCCGACGGAGATGTGTTCGGGGCGTACACCGAGGGTTAGCGGGCCGGCACTACCGCCGACACTTACGCCCGGTACGTGGATGGCACCCGCATTGTCGAAGCCGAGCTTGACGCCGGCGCCGCTGCTGTCACCCTCGTTGCGGCGGACGTCCTCGGTGTGCAGGAAGTTCATGCGCGGGGAGCCGAGGAAGCCCGCTACGAACTGGTTGTCCGGTGTGTCGTATAGATCCAGCGGCCGGCCGAACTGTTCGACGCGCCCGTTGTGGAAGACCGCGATGCGGTCACCCATGGTCATCGCCTCGACCTGGTCGTGGGTAACGTAAATCATCGTCGTGCCCAGTTCACGATGCAGCTTGGTGAGCTCGATACGCATCTGCACGCGTAGTGACGCGTCGAGATTGGAGAGCGGCTCATCGAACAGGAACACGCGGGGCTTGCGCACGATGGCGCGGCCGATCGCCACGCGCTGGCGCTGCCCGCCGGACAAGGCTTTGGGTTTGCGCTCCAGCAGTGCGGTGATCTGCAGGATCTCGGCTGCTCTGCCCACGGCAGCCTTGATCTTGTCCTTGCTCTCGCCAGCCAGCTTGAGCGCGAAGCCCATGTTGTCGGCGACTGTCATGTGCGGGTACAACGCATAGCTCTGGAACACCATGGCGACGCCACGCTGTGCCGGTGGAATGTCGTTGATGCGCGTGTCGCCGATCATGATGTCGCCGGAGCTGATGTCTTCCAGCCCGGCGATCATGCGCAACAGCGTGGACTTGCCGCAGCCCGAGGGACCGACGAAGACGGCGAACTCGCCGCTGGCAATCTGCAGGTCGATGCCGTGCAGGACTGGAGTGCCGTCCGGATAGGTCTTGCGGACCTGGCGCAGGCTCAGGGTGGTCATGCTTTGTGCTCCTTATGCGAGGCGCCGTGGCGCTGGATGTAGTCGCGGTACCAGATTGCGCTGTCCTTGAGCGTGCGGGCCTGCGTGGCGTAGTCGACATGCACGAGGCCGAAGCGCTTGTCGTAGCCCCATTCCCACTCGTAGTTGTCGAACAGGCTCCAGTAGAAGTAGCCGCGCACGTCGACGCCGGCGGCGCGCGCACGCGCCACTGCATCGAGGTGCCCGTTGAGGTAGGCGATGCGATCAGGGTCGGCGACCTTGTCGCCCCGCAGTTGGTCGGCGCAGGCCATGCCGTTCTCGGTGATGAAGATCGGCGGCAGCGTGTAGTCGCGTTGCAGGCCCACCAGAAGTTCGGTCAGGCCCTCCGGATAGGTTTCCCAGGCCATGTCACTGAAGCCTTGTGGGCCCGGCGGTGGTACGGGCGGGCGGGCGCTGGAGACCCACAGGCGCGTGTAGTAGTTGATGCCGAGAAAATCGAGCGGTTCGCTTATGTACCTGAAATCGTTTTCGTGAATGACCGGCAGATATTTGAAGTTGGTGTCTTCGGGATAGCGCCCCAGGAAGATCGGGTCGGCATACCAACGCACGTAGTCGTTGTAGGCGCGGCTCGCCGCAGCCACGTCGGACGGCGACTGTGTGGCCGGGTGTGCTGGCGACTGGTTGAGCACGATGCCGAGCGGCGCGCGGATGCCCTCGGCACGCATCGCGTGCACGGCCATGCCGTGTGACAGGAGCAGGTGATGTGCAACCTGCAGCGCGGTGGCCTCGTCGCGGATGCCCGGCGCGAACTCCCCCATCAGGTTGCCTTTGATGGCCGTGCACCAGGGTTCGTTGTGAGTGGCAATGCTCGCGACGCGATCCTTCAGGCGGTTGCTCATGAAGACAGCATACTCGGCGAAACGCGAGCAGGTGTCGCGTGAGGCCCAGCCGCCCTTGTCCTGCAGCGCCTGCGGCAGGTCCCAGTGGTACAGCGTGACATGCGGTGCGATGCCAAGCTCCAGCAGACGGTCGACAAGGCGGTCGTAGAAGTCGAGTCCCTTTTCGTTCCAGGCGCCGCTGCCGGCCGGCTGCACGCGCGGCCAGGCAATGGAGAAGCGATAGGCGTTGACGCCGAGACCGGCGATCAGGTCCACGTCTTCGCGCCAGCGGTGGTAGTGATCGCAGGCCACGTCGCCGGTGTCGCCGTTGCGCACCTTGCCTGGCGTGTGCGAGAAGGTGTCCCAGATGGAGGGACCACGCCCGTCTTCGCGGGCTGCGCCTTCGATCTGGTACGCGCTGGTAGCAACGCCCCAGGTGAAGTTTTTCGGAAAGGAGGAGGGGGAGGTCATTGTTTCCTTTGTTGCGGTCATGTCGTTAATCTTGGTAGTGGTCAGGATTTGACGGCGCCTGCGGTGAGCCCTTCGACAAGGCGCCGCGACGCGAATATGAACATCAGGATCAGGGGCAGCACCGAGATCGCTGAGCCTGCGCAGATGGCACCCCAAGGCGTCTGGCCGGTACCCTGCATGGAGCGCAGGGCAAGCGGCACGGTGAAGTGCGCCATGTCGTTCATCACCACCAATGGCCCCATGAAGTTGTTCCACGAGGTGATGAAGGTGACCAGGCCGAGCGTGCCCATGGCGGGGGTGATCAGGGGCAGGACGATGCGTACATAGATGCCGAATTCGCCGCAACCGTCGATGCGCGCTGCGTCGATCAGCTCGCGCGGGACGGACGAACCGATGTACTGGCGCATCATGAATACGCCTAGCGCGCCGCAGGCGGCAGGCACAAACAGCGCGCGCGGTTCGTTCATCCAGCCCAGCGTGCTCATGATCAGCACGGTCGGGATCATGTTGATAAACGCGGGTAGCAACAGCGTGCCCATGACGACGGCGAATAGCTTTTCCTTGTAGCGAAACTCGTACATGGCGAAGGCATAACCGGCCAACGAACAAAAGAACAGGTTGAGCAAGGTGGTGGCCAGCGCGATGTAGACACTCCAGCCAATGTTCTGCCAGAAAAACGGTGCGCGTTGCAGCAGGATGTTCAGGTTGTCGAGGAAGGCTCTGCCCGGCAACAGCGGCGGCGGCACCGCCAGGATCGCGCGGTCCGTGTGGGTCGCGAAGATGAACATGAAATAGAAAGGGATCAGCATGATCAGCGCGCCACAGCCTACCGTGACGTAGGCGGCGGCGTTGGACAGCGGGGCGCGGGCGTAGAGAGAGTGGCTCATGGCGACCTCAATCCTTCTTGCCGAACAGGCGATTGTTGGCCCAGGTAATGAGCGCAATGATGATGAACAAGAGCCAGGCCACAGCGGAGGCCGTGCCGAAGTCGCTTTCACCGAAGGCGGTGGTGAAGACGTGCATGGCTGCCGTCTTTCCAGCCTGGTCAATGCCGCCCGAGCCGGACATGCGTCCGTCGCCAGCCGAGGCAGCCGTCAGTACGAAAGGCTCCTCGAACAGCTGCAGATTGCCGATGATGGTCATCGTGATCGCGAAATAGATCATCGGCTTGAGCAGCGGCAGCGTGATGCGGCGGAACTGCTGCCACCGTGTGGCACCGTCCATGGTGGCGGCCTCGTACAGATCCTTCGGGATGGTCTGCATCGCCGACAGATACAGCACCGTGTTGAAGCCCACGTAGCGCCACCACACGACGAACGAAATCATTGTTTTGGAATACTCCGGCTGCGCCCAATTGATGTTCTCGGTCGGGAATAGAGCGCCCAGCAGCGGTAGTTGTGAACCGGCATGCAGGATGCTGTTGATGACACCGAACTCGCGCGAGAACAGCGCGGTAAACACGAGCGAGATAGCAACCGTGGATGTGATGAAGGGCAGGAAGTAGATGCCTACGAAGGTGTTGCGCAGGCGGCCGAAAGCGGTCTGCAGGAAGAAGGCAAGAGGCAGGGCCACCAGATGCTGTGGTACGCCCGAGGCCAGGGCGATCCAGCCGGTATTGAAGAGTGACTTGTGGAACCAGTCGTCCTTGGTGATCAGGTAGATGTAGTTTTCCAGCCCGATCCATTTCATGCCGTGGAGGCCGGAGGTCGGATCCCATTGGTGAAACGAGATAAAGATCGAGAACAGTAGCGGGAACAATCCGAAGACGAGAAACAGAATGAAGAACGGGCTGATGAAAAGGTAAGGCGCCCAGTCGCGCATGCGGAAGTAGCGGCGCCAGCCCAGGCCGGTGGGCGCTGCGGGTGCCATGTCTTGTTCGGTAGCCATGTCTTGGATCGAGGACACAATACGTTTTCCTTGCACGGAAGCCTCCCGGGCACGCGTTATGACAGCGTGATACTGCTGTGCTTTGTACCGGAAGCGGGCCGTTTGGTGTAAGCCGGGGCCGCCGTGCGATGGCGGACCCGGCGTGTGGCAGGCGTGAGTTAGCGGCGGGCGCGACGCTCGATCTGCGCCTTGGCGTCGACCAGGGCTGTCTTGATGTCCTTGTTCTTGATCAGGACATTGTCGAGCTCGGAATCAACGATCTCCTTGGCCACCACGTCGTATTTATCGACATCGATTGCTGCGATCTTGCCGGCAGCCTCCTTCCACAATTGACGGGCCTTCTGGCCGCCAAGGTAGGCGACGGGTTCATCCACGAAGCTGTCGTTCTGCGCTTCGATGAGCGAAGGGAAGGCATCGAGCTTGCGGAAAGCTTCCAGCTGCATGTCCTTGTTGAGAGTCAGGTACTTGATAAACTCCCAAGCTGCAGCCTTGTGCTGAGCCTTGACCGGAATGGCGTAGAAGGAACCGCCCCAGGAGGCGTAGGCCCCCCCCGGCAACTGCGCAGCGCGCCAGTTGCCCTTGTTTTCCGGGTCCAGCCAGTTGGTCAGGTGGCCGGCAAACCAGGCGCCGAAAGCCTGGGTGGCAAACTTGTTGCGCTTGTAGGCCTCGGTCCACTCATTGCTCCAGGCATTGATGTTGCCGTCCAGACCATTGCTGCGTACCGCCTTGGCCAGTTCGAATGCACGCTGGAAGCGGGGCGAGTCGACCAGCACCTTGCCTTGCTTGTCGAAGTAGATGCCATCGCCATCCTTGAGGCCGCTGCGGATCACCATGTCCTTGACGTCGACCGCCGAGGGGATCAGGAATGTGCTTGTGGCCGTCTTGATTTTCTTGCCGGCCTCAATGTAGCTCTCCCAGCTCTTGGTGAGATCTGCCTCGCTCACACCGGCCTTGTCCAGGATGTCCTTGCGGTAGAACAAGGTGCCGGGACCGATGTCGGTCGGGATTGCGGCCTGCGCGCCGCCGGCTGCAGTGGCTTGCGGGTAGCTGAAGCGAGAGATCTGTGCCTTGTACTGACCAGCGTTGTAGGGTGCTTTGGAGAGGTCCTCCAGACCGCCAGACTCGGCGAACTTGCCGATGAAGCCGAAATCGACCGCCATCGCGTCGGGAAGGTTAGTGCCCGTGGCGAGTGCGGTGGTCATGGCTGTGTGGTAGTCGCCGTAGGCAAGGCTCACCAGCTTGATCTCGATTTCCGGGTGTAGCTTCTTATACAGCGGGATCGCGGCCTTGACGGCTCGATCCAGATCTGGGAACGACCCGACCGTGAGGGTTGTTGTCTGGGCCAGGGAGCCGGCTGACAAGGTCAGGCCAAGCGCGCAAACGACGGGGTACAGAAGGCGTTGCATGATTCAATCTCCTCTCGTTTTATGAAAACGTTGTCACATTGACGCAAGGCGTTACATCCGCAGCTAATCTTCACCGTCGGCTCACAAAAGAGGCCAGACGCAAGGCTAGCGACCTAAATTACTCAAGAAGGTGGTTGAAGCTCGCGACAGACAAGCAGGGCACAGGCCGTTGCGTCGTGTGTCTTTCCACCGCCAGACTATTCATCTGTGAGAACGTTTTCATAGATTGCTGTGAAAGCGAACCCGCATTTGTGACGGCATTTCAGTCTCTCGCCAAACGCTTGTCAACGTAGATTGTGTCTCGCTAGGGAAAGTCCCTATGCAGAATGCGTTCACGTTGAAGTGTGAAAATGAATATAAAAAAACAAGAAAAACAATATGTAAGGTGTTTGTAAGGCGCTGAATGCCTTGTGTGTGACGGACGGATTCATGCCTTTCTGTTTTTCGAAGTGTGTCTTGGAAAAGACTCGGCGGACCGTTTTTGACTCGTCCTTGCGTATTGATGAAACGCGACTTAGACTGTCCTGAGTGTGAAAACGATTTCATGTGTTGGTACAGTGGTCGTGGCAGATTCACCAATGACGGTGGAGACAAAGGAGATGAAGATGAAAAACGTGTCAGCAGTGCTAGGTACGCTCATCCTGGTGATGCAGGTCGGCTTTTTCAGTTCTGCGGTCGTGGCCCAGCCGGTCGTCGACGAGCACCAGAACGCCTGTGAGGCGGAAGCCAATGCGCGGGGCCGCAAGGGCGCCGAATTTGACAAGTACGTGTCCTCTTGTCTGGACAAGCGTGTCGACGCGCGCATGACTCTGGCCTCCGTACCAGCCGAGAAACTGGAAGGCTGCAAGCGCGCCGCCAACACCATTCGCCTGAAGGATGACAAGCGTCGCGACTTTGTAATCAAGTGCGCGACGCGCCAGCCAGATTCTGCTGGCGGCTCGATCGTGCCTCACGAGAAGATGCAGGCATGCAAACGCGAGGCGAATGCACGTCGCTACAAAGGCAAGGCTTTCGATGACTATGTGGCGGGTTGTACTGCACCCGTCGAGTTTTAAGACGCACTGCGTCACACGCGCGTGACGGGCGCAGCGCTGAAGCCGCCTGCGCCTTGTTTTGGCTCCAGTATGATCGGGCCTTCAACTGATTGTGATCAAAATGGATGCTGAGAGGCCCCTGGCATTGGGCGATACTGCCGCTGTGACCGTGCTGGATGTGGCGCGCGTGGCCAAGGTCTCCATAAGCACCGTATCGCGCATCCTGAATGGATCTGCGCGTGTTTCGGCCGAGAAGCGCGCGGCAGTAGAGACCGCTATCCGCACGCTGGACTTCAAGCCCAACCTTTTCGCGCGTAGCCTCAAGATGGGCACCACGATGACGGTTGGCCTGGTGACGCAGGACATCGAGAGCCCGTTCTTTACGCGTGTCATGCGCGGGATCGAAGACGCGCTCAATGGTTCCGGCTACGCGCCCATCATCGTCAGCGGGCATTGGAACGCGAAAGAGGAAGAAGAGCGCATCCGCCTGTTGATGGCACGCCGCGTCGACGGCATTGTCATCATCACCGGTCGCCTCGAAGACGCGACGGTGCGTGAGCTGGCTTTGCGTCAGCCAATCGTGATGGCAGGCCGCGAAGTGTCGGCGCGCAACGTGCGCTCGGTCTCTTTCGAGCAGGAGCACGGTGGTTTTCTCGCAACGCGTTATTTGCTGAGCATGGGGCACCGGCGTATCGCCTTCATTGCGGGCGTGCGCGACCACCCCGACGCCCAGCACCGTTTTGCCGGTTACTGCCGTGCCTTGGAGGAGGCGGGCGTCGTGTATGACGAGGCGCTGATCCAGCATGGCGATTTCACCGAAAGTGGGGGCGTGCTGGCCATGACGCGCCTGCTTGATACACAACAGGCTTTCACCGCAGTGTTCGCGGCCAACGATCAAACCGCTATCGGCGCGCGTGGGGTTCTGCACCGCCGTGGCATCCGCGTACCCGACGACATCTCGCTGGTTGGCTTCGATGACCTGCCCGTGTCGGCTTATCTCACGCCGCCACTGACGACTGTGCGCCAGCCCCTGTACGAAATGGGTTTGTACTGTGGTGCCACGCTGCTGCATATGCTTGGGGGCGCCATGCCTGAACGCGAACTACCTGGGCTGGAACTGGTAGTGCGCGATACCGTACGACGCGCCTGAGGGTACGGCGCACCAGAAGAAAGGTGCGTCGGGAAATATCAATTTTCAATAGAGGCCAAAACAAAACAGCCCGCATTTTCGGGCGGGCTGTTTCTGCGTTTGCTGCTCTTCGTGCGGCGTATTACGCCTTCACCTCGTCAGCGATTTCCTGATACTCGGCGATCTGATTGAAGTTCATGTAGCGGTAGATCTTGCTGCCGTCGGCGTTGATGACGCCCATGTCGGCGTGATACTCCGCAACAGTCGGGATACGGCCGAGCTTCGAGCAGATCGCAGCGAGTTCAGCAGATGCGAGATACACATTGCTGTTCTTGCCGAGGCGGTTCGGGAAGTTACGCGTCGAGGTGGATACGACGGTTGCGCCTTCCTTCACTTGTGCCTGGTTACCCATGCACAGCGAGCAGCCCGGCATTTCGGTGCGGGCACCGGCATTGCCGAAGACGCTGTAATGGCCTTCCTTGGTCAGCTCCGAAGCATCCATCTTCGTCGGGGGGGCGATCCACAGCTTGACCGGAATGTCACGGCGACCTTCAAGCAGCTTGGAAGCGGCGCGGAAGTGACCGATGTTGGTCATGCACGAACCGATGAAGACTTCATCGATCGGTGTGTTCTGCACATCCGACAGGAACTTGGCGTCGTCCGGATCGTTCGGGCAGCACAGGATAGGTTCCTTGATCTCGTTCAGATCGATCTCGATGACTTCTGCATACTCGGCATCAGCATCCGGTTGCAGCAGGACGCCGTTCTGGATCCAGTCTTCCATCTTGGCGATGCGGCGTTCGATGGTGCGCTTGTCGGCATAGCCGTCGGCGATCATGTTCTTCAGCAGCACGATGTTCGACTTCAGGTACTCGATAATCGGCTCACGGTTCAGATGCACCGTGCAACCAGCAGCCGAGCGCTCTGCGGAAGCGTCGGACAGTTCGAAAGCCTGTTCGACCTTCAGATCTGGCAGACCTTCGATTTCCAGGATGCGGCCGGAGAAGGCGTTGACCTTGCCAGCCTTGGCGACGGTCAGCAGGCCCTTCTTGATGGCGTACAGCGGGATGGCATGCACGAGATCGCGCAGGGTGACGCCGGGCTGCATCGTGCCTTTGAAACGCACCAGCACGGATTCGGGCATGTCGAGTGGCATGACGCCTGTAGCGGCTGCGAAAGCCACCAGACCGGAACCGGCCGGGAAGCTGATGCCGACAGGGAAGCGTGTGTGGCTATCGCCGCCGGTGCCCACGGTGTCGGGCATCAGCATGCGATTGAGCCAGCTGTGGATGATGCCGTCGCCCGGGCGCAGCGAGATGCCGCCGCGGTTGGCGATGAACTTCGGCAGTTCGCGATGCGTCTTGACGTCGACCGGCTTCGGATATGCAGCCGTATGACAGAAGGATTGCATCACCAGATCAGCCGAGAAGCCCAGGCAAGCCAGATCCTTCAGCTCGTCGCGCGTCATCGGGCCAGTCGTGTCCTGCGAGCCAACCGAAGTCATCTTCGGTTCGCAGTAAGTGCCCGGACGCATGCCCTTGCCTTCAGGCAGACCACAAGCGCGGCCGACCATCTTTTGCGCCAGCGTGTAGCCCTTGCCGGTGTCGGCTGGGATTTGCGGCAGGCGGAAGAGGGTGGAAGCAGGCTGGCCGAGGAACTCGCGTGCCTTGGCGGTAAGGCTACGGCCGATGATCAGGTTGATACGGCCGCCTGCGCGCACTTCGTCGAGCAGCACGAGGTTCTTCAGTGCGGACTCGGAGACGACTGTGCCGCCCTTGAGCACCTTCACGGCGCCGGTAGCGTGGTCTACGGTGAGTTCAATCTCGTCGCCCATATCCAGCTTGGATACGTCGAGTTCGATGGCCAGCGCGCCGGCGTCTTCCTGCGTGTTGAAGAAGATCGGAGCGATCTTGCCGCCGAGGCAGACGCCGCCGAATTTCTTGTTCGGGACGAAAGGAATGTCTTCACCGGTCCACCACAGCACGGAGTTCGTCGCGGACTTGCGCGAGGAACCAGTGCCGACCACATCACCCACATAGGCGACGAGATTGCCCTTGGCTGCGAGGTCCTGGATGGCCTTGATCGGGCCGCGCTTGCCGTCTTCTTCCGGCGTGATGCCGGGACGGGTGTTCTTCAGCATGGCGAGTGCATGCAGCGGGATGTCCGGACGGCTCCAGGCGTCCGGCGCCGGCGACAGGTCATCGGTGTTGGTTTCGCCGGTAACCTTGAGCACGGTCAGCTTGATGCTGCTCGGGAATTCCGGGCGGCTCGTGAACCACTCGGCTTCGGCCCAGCTCTTGATGATGCCTTGTGCAATCGCATTGCCTGCCTTGGCCTTCTCCGAAACATCGTGGAAGAAGTCGAACATCAGCAGGGTCTTCTTCAGGCCTTCTGCAGCAACCGGCGCCAGCGCTGCGTCGTCGAGCAGATCGATGAGTGGCTTGACGTTGTAGCCGCCGACCATGGTGCCGAGCAGTTCGGTGGCTTTCGCCTTGGAAATCTGTGGCGCGACGACATCGCCATGCGCGACAGCAGCGAGGAAGGATGCCTTGACCTTGGCGGCATCATCGACGCCGGGCGGCACGCGGTGCGTGATCAGGTCGACGAGGAAAGCCTCTTCGCCAGCGGGCGGATTCTTCAGCAGCTCGACGAGCTCACCCGTCTGCTTCGCATCGAGCGGCAGGGGCGGGATACCCAGCGCAGCGCGCTCGGCAACGTGTTGGCGATAAGCTTCAAGCACGGTCAAATCCTCCAGCAGTGTTCCGTTCGCCCCGGCGGGCAGAGACGGCATTCAAAATTAAAGACGCAATCAGAAGAAACGCTCGCGTGTGGCGTCCGGCAATTCGCAGCCGGTTGCATGCGCACGCTTCAACAGATTCCAGTAGTAACGATACGAGGCGCGATCGTGCAGGCGACCCTGTAACTGTATCGGCCCCCACGACGCGTCCTGCGCCGCGGTAATGACTTCACTTGCTTCCACCAGCTCGGTGTAATCCGGTTGCATCGCTTCCAGGATCGGGCCGATCTGGTTCGGGTGGATGCTCCACATGCGCAGGAATCCGAACTCCTCGCGCGCACGTCGCGCATCCTCACGAATCCTTGTTACGTCACGGATTTCCGTCGTGACGTTATGCGTTGGCACGACAGCATTGGCCAGCGCAGCTGCAACAACTTCTGTTTTCGCACGGCGCAGGATCGCATAATCGAACTGCCCCGGACTCTGCATAGCGCTGCCGGGAATGGCGCCGTGATGCGCACTGACGAAATCCATCAGTCCAAAATCGAGTGAACTCACACCATCGAGCGCTGCGATATCCCACACCTGATGCAGGGCACCGTGCGTTTCAATAATCACGAGCAGTGCAATCCGGCGATGCAGGCCGTTGCGATGCTCCGCATCGCGCAGTACATGCAGGACACGCCTTACATCGCTGACGCCGCGTGCCTTGGGCAGCGTGAGGTAAGCGAGTCGTGTGCCTGCGGCTGCCACGATGTTCTGCAGGTCCGTCATCCATGACGCATGTGTCACGTCGTGAATGCGGGCACCAATCCGGTTGAAGCGGTTGTCGTCACTCATGATGAGTGACGAAACCAGTTCGGTATGTGCTGCTTCTTCGCCAACGGCAGCGCCGTCTTCGCAGTCGAGCGTCACATCAAATCTTGCTACACCGTTGCGAGACTGCTCGATCTGCAAGGCGATTGCCTTGCGCATCAGCTTCTCGCTGCCAGCGTAGTGATCCACTACCGGGATGGAGGGAAGTGCCCCCCCATCCTGGACAAGTACCGCATCAGGATGAATGCGGTTCATGCTTGACTCTTACTTCAGCAGGTCCGCAACGCCAGCGCGCTCTTCTTCCAGCTCGTTGAGCGTGAAGTTGATGCGTTCGCGTGAGAACTCGTCGATTTCGATGCCTTCGACGCGCTTGTATTCACCGTTTTCGGTGGTCACTGCTAGACCGAAAATAATGCCTTCAGGAATGCCGTAGGAACCGTCTGAAGGAATGCCCATGGTGACCCATTCGCCCTTGGAGCCGAGCACCCAGTCACGAACATGATCGATGGCTGCGTTGGCTGCGGACGCTGCGGAAGACAGGCCACGTGCTTCGATGATGGCCGCGCCGCGCTTGCCAACCTTCGGCAGGAAGGTTTCGCGGTTCCAGGTTTCGTCGTTGATCAAGCTCTTGACGCTGTCGCCGTTCGAAGTGACGAAGCGGTAGTCGGCGTACATGGTTGGCGAGTGGTTGCCCCATACGACGAGGTTCTTCAGGCTGTCGACGGTGCGGCCAGACTTGGCAGCGAGTTGTGACAGCGCGCGGTTGTGGTCCAGACGCAGCATGGCGGTGAAGTTCTTTGCCTTCACGCGGCCAAACTTCAGGGCTGTTTCCTTGGCGATGTATGCGTTTGTATTGCAAGGGTTGCCGACGACGAGCACCTTGACGTCCGGATCGGCGAACTGGCCGATGGCGGCGCCTTGCACGGTGAAGATCTTGGCGTTTTCGGTGAGCAGGTCCTTGCGTTCCATGCCGGGGCCACGTGGGCGGGCGCCGACCAGCAATGCCACTTGCGTATCCTTAAATGCAACAGCAGGGTCGTCAGTTGCGATCACGCCGGCCAGCAGCGGGAATGCGCAATCTTCCAGCTCCATGATCACGCCGTTGACGGCTTTCTGGGCTTGCGGCAGGTCGAGCAGTTGCAGGATGACCGGCTGGTCCTTGCCGAGCATTTCGCCGCTGGCGATGCGGAACAGCAGGCTGTAACCAATTTGGCCGGCGGCGCCGGTGACAGTGACGCGAATGGGGGACTTGGACATGGATAAGCTCCTGAAGCGATAAATCAACAAGAATCGACAAGAAAAATCAACGAAAAATCAACGCAGTGCACTTTCGCGGCTCGGCAAATTACATAGCCGGCTGCGGGCCCGTTTGCTGGTTCATCCGTGACTGTAGCGCAGCATTCTTGCGATGCACAACGCGCTACAAGCAATCACGATCAAAACATCTCGGTCAGATCTTTCCTGGCCGGGAATTCAGCGAAACATCGAAAAACGGGGGCAAGGATACATGGATTTTTCGAAGTGTGTCAAAAGCCGTCTGATGTCTTATATAAGATAATAGACATCATCTGGACGGTGTCAAATATTTATGCTTGAATGCAGGCCATGGCTAACGTGTCGCCCACCTTCAGTCCCTTGTACCAGCAGATCAAGAGCCTGATTTTACGGGCACTTGAGGCGGGTGAATGGGCGCCGGGACAGTCGATTCCGAGTGAGCAGGATCTGGCGGTGCGCTTCGGAGTGAGTCAGGGTACGGTTCGCAAGGCGATTGACGAGTTGTCCGCGGAGAACATCCTGTTGCGCCGTCAAGGAAAGGGCACTTTTGTTGCCTCGCATCACGATCCGCGCGCATCATTCCGCTTTTTGCGTTTGGTGCCGCTGGCGGGTGGGGCGGGGCAACCCAACAGTTTTCCGCTGGAGTGCTGGCGGGCAAGGGCAGGGCAGGAGGCGTCGAAGAATCTCCACGTGGACATGGGGAGTCCGATCATCATCATCCGGCGGCTGCTGAAGTTCGATGTCAAGCCAGTGGTGGTGGATGAGATTTACCTGCCGGGGGAGATGTTCCAGGGTTTGACACTGGACATCCTGCAGGAATGGGAAGGTTCGCTGTACGGCCTTTTCGAAACCCGTTTCGGGCTACGCATGATTCGTGCGTCGGAGCGTATTCGGGCAGTAGGGGCAGAACGGCAAGTTGCAGAGTTGTTGGGCGTGGCTGAGCACACGCCCTTGCTGTCGGTGGAGCGCGTTGCTTACACCTACGGCGATAAACCGGTGGAGTGGCGGCGCGGGTTGTATTCGACGGCCGAACATTTCTACCTGAATGAACTTAGCTAGGGGAGGTGTGCTGTATGACGGAAGCTGTAATCCGTAAGCCAAGGCCCAAGCATCTGAATCTCATGCAGATCAGATTGCCGTTGCCGGGCATTGTGTCCATTCTTCATCGCATCAGCGGTGTAGGCCTGTTCCTGTGTTTGCCCTTGCTGCTCTGGTTGTTTGGCAGCAGTCTCGGCTCACGTGACGAACTGGATGCGTTCTATGCCGTATTCGATTGCACCGTCCTCGGCCTGCCCGTCGTCAAGCTTGTTCTGCTGGGCCTGCTCTGGTCCTACCTGCATCACTTCTGTGCAGGCATCCGTTTCCTTCTTCTTGATATGCACGTTGGCATCGAACTGCCTGCCGCGCGCCTGAGTTCGTACATCGTGCTGGCCGTGAGCCTGACGCTGACTGTCGTGATCGGAGCGCTGATATGGTGAAACGTCTCGTAGTCGGTGCGCACTACGGCTTCAAGGATTGGCTGCTCCAGCGCCTGACCGCCGTTGTCATGGCGCTCTATACCGTGCTGTTCGCCGTGAAGGTCATTCTGTTGCCTTCGCATGACATCTTTAGCTGGTATGAGCTGTTCTCTGGCGGCTTCATGCGCTTCGCCACCTTCCTGTTCTTCATGGCCTTGTTCTATCACGCCTGGGTTGGCGTGCGGGACATCTTCATGGACTACGTCAAGCCCATCAGTGTGCGTCTTGCTCTGCACGCGATCGTGGCATTCCTGCTGTTGGGTTATGCCGGTTGGGCAGCCCAGATTCTGTGGAGACTCTAATTGAAAGTCGCCAAGCGTTCGTTTGATGCAGTGATCGTCGGTGCCGGTGGTGCTGGCATGCGCGCTGCGGTGACCCTGGCGGAGTCCGGTCTGAAGACCGCCGTCATCTCGAAAGTATTTCCGACCCGTTCGCACACAGTTGCGGCGCAAGGTGGTGTGTCCGCATCCCTCGGTAACTCCGAGCCGGATCACTGGACCTGGCATATGTATGACACCGTCAAGGGTTCCGACTGGCTCGGTGACCAGGATGCCATCGAATTCATGTGCAAGCAGGCGCCGCAAGTCGTCGTTGAACTTGAACACTACGGCATGCCGTTCGACCGGACCGACGAGGGCAAGATATACCAGCGCCCGTTCGGCGGCCATATGTCGAACTTCGGCGAGAAGCCTGTGCGTCGTGCCTGTGCGGCGGCTGACCGTACTGGCCACGCCATGCTGCACGCGCTGTATCAGCGCAATGTGCGTGCGAATACCCAGTTCTTTGTGGAGTGGATGGCGCTGGATCTGCTGCGCGCGCCCGATGGTCGCGTGCTCGGCGTGATCGCCATGGAAATGGAAACCGGCGAAATCACCGTGTTCCAGGCCAAGGCAACCTTGTTCGCCACCGGCGGTGCCGGTCGCATCTACTACTCGTCTACCAATGCCTTCATCAACACCGGTGACGGTGTGGGCATGGCGGCACGTGCTGGCATTCCGCTTGAAGATATGGAGTTCTGGCAGTTCCACCCGACCGGTGTGGCTGGCGCTGGCGTGCTCATTACCGAAGGTGTGCGTGGTGAAGGCGGCATTTTGCGCAATGCCAGCGGTGAGCGCTTCATGGAGCGTTATGCGCCGAATGCCAAGGATCTGGCTTCACGTGATGTCGTGTCGCGCGCCATGGTCACGGAGATCAATGAAGGTCGCGGCTGTGGTCCGAACAAGGATCACGTGATGCTCGATATCACTCACCTGGATGCGGACGTCATCAACAAGCGTCTGCCAGGTATCCGCGAAATCTCCATCCAGTTTGCTGGGACCGATCCGATCAAGGCGCCGATTCCCGTTGTGCCGACCTGTCATTACCAGATGGGTGGTATCCCTACCAACTATCACGGCGAAGTGATCGACAACAGCAATGTCGTCGCTGGTTTCTATGCTGCGGGCGAATGTGCCTGTGCTTCGGTGCACGGTGCTAATCGTCTCGGCACGAACTCGCTGCTCGACCTGCTGGTGTTCGGCAAGAGTGCAGGCGAGTCGATGATTGAATTCATCCGCAAGGAGCCTGCAGCGATGCAGGAAATTCCGCAGAGCGAGATCGACAAATCCTTGGCTCGCGTCAATCGTCTGAACAACCAGACCAATGGTTCCGACGTCAATGAAACGCGTCTGGCGATGCAGCGCACGATGCAGGCGCATGCTGGTGTGTTCCGCTTCAAGGACATGCTGCAGCAGGGCGTCGACAAGATTCTCGAAATTGAGAAGGCTGTTCAGCAGACACAGATCAAGGACAAGTCCATGGTCTGGAACACGGCGCGTATCGAAGCGCTGGAGCTGGAGAACCTCATCGAGGTTGCCAAGGCCACCATCATCTCGGCCAATGCCCGTACCGAGTCACGCGGTGCTCACGTGCGCGACGATGCACCCGATACCCCGGAACGCCCGAACGGTCGTGACGATGCCAACTGGCTCAAGCATTCGCTGTGGTATCGCGAGGGCAATCGTCTCGAATACAAGCCGGTGAATCTCAAGCCGCTGACTGTTGAAACCGTTGCGCTGAAAACGCGTGCGTACTGATTCCGGAGCTCATAAAAATGGCCACTGATACCACTGTGCGCACTGTTCAATTCAAGATTTATCGTTACGATCCGGACAAGGATGCGGCGCCCTACATGCAGGAGATTTCGGTAGAGCTCGATCCTTCCGATCGCAAACTGCTGGATGCGCTGACCAAGATCAAGGCCAAGGAAGACTCCGTCTCCTATCGCCGCTCCTGCCGTGAAGGCGTGTGCGGTTCGGACGCGATGAACATCAATGGCAAGAACGGTCTGGCCTGTCTGACCGATATCGACAGCCTCGCACAGCCCATTACGCTGCGCCCGCTGCCGGGTCTGCCGGTCATTCGCGACCTGATCGTCGACATGACGCAGTTCTTCAAGCAGTACCACTCGATCAAGCCTTACGTCGTCAACAACACGCCTGCGCCTGAGCGCGAGCGTCTGCAGACGCCGGAAGAGCGCGAAGAGCTCAACGGTTTGTACGAATGCATTCTGTGCGCGTGCTGCTCGACCAGCTGCCCGAGCTTCTGGTGGAACCCGGACAAGTTTGTCGGTCCGGCAGGCCTGCTGGCGGCTTATCGTTTCATTGCCGATACGCGCGATGAAGAAACGAACGAGCGCCTCGACAATCTTGAAGATCCTTATCGTCTGTTCCGCTGCCACACCATCATGAACTGTGTCGATGTGTGCCCCAAGCATCTGAATCCGACCAAGGCCATCGGCAAGATCAAGGAATTGATGTTGTCGCGAGCTGTTTAAGGACGTGCAGGCGATGAATGCTTTGCGTGAAAAAATCAAATGGCGTGCCCGGCGAGGATTGCTGGAGCTCGACCTGTTTTTCACGCGCTTCATCGCCAACGATCTGGACGCACTGAGCGAGCCAGAGCTGGAGAATCTGCTGGACTTGCTGACCTGCGACGATCACGAGCTGTGGGCCATGCTCAGTGGCAAGCAGGAATGCGAAGTTCCGCAATGGCAATCAACGGTTGCTTTGCTCAAGCAAAGCGCACCGGACGTACCGACTGCAAATTTGTAATTTGTCTTGAACGTAATGGAAGGGAAGGAAAACTTATGACGACCCCACGCAATGCCACACTGACCCTGGATGGTCAGTCTTATGAGTTCCCCGTCCTGACCGGCACGATCGGCCCGGACGTGGTCGACATTCGTTCGCTGTACGCGAAGTCGGGTGCTTTCACCTTTGACCCCGGTTTCATGTCGACGGCAGCCTGCAAGTCGGCTATCACCTACATCGATGGCGACAAGGGCGAGCTGAAGTATCGTGGCTACCCGATCGAGCAACTGGCCGTGAACGCCAACTTCCTCGAAACCTGTTTCCTGTTGAAGAACGGCGAGCTGCCCACGCAAACCGAGTACGACGACTTCGAAAAGAATGTGCGCACCCACACCATGGTGCATGAGCAGCTGACGCGCTTCTATCAAGGCTTCCGCCGCGACGCGCATCCAATGGCGATTCTCGTTGGTGTGGTGGGTGCGCTGTCGGCCTTCTATCACGACTCGCTCGACATCAATAATCCAGAGCATCGCCACATTGCGGCGATCCGCCTGATTGCCAAGATGCCGACCATCGTCGCGATGGCCTACAAGTACACGATCGGCGAGCCGTTCATGTTCCCGCGCAACGACTTGGGCTATGCAGAGAACTTCCTGCACATGATGTTCGCCACGCCTTGCGAGGAATACACGCCGAACCCGGTACTGGCCCGTGCGTTGGACCGCATCCTGATCCTGCATGCCGACCACGAGCAGAACGCTTCGACCTCGACCGTGCGTCTGGCCGGTTCGTCGGGCGCCAACCCGTTCGCCTGCATCTCTTCGGGTATCGCCTGTCTGTGGGGCCCGGCACACGGCGGTGCCAACGAAGCCTGCCTGGAGATGCTCAATGACATCCAGAACCAGGGTGGCGTAGCCAAGATTGGCGAGTTCATCGCCAAGGTCAAGGACAAGAACTCCGGCGTCAAGCTGATGGGCTTCGGTCACCGCGTGTACAAGAACTTCGATCCGCGTGCCACCTTGATGCGTGAGACCTGCCACGAAGTGTTGGGCGAGCTCGGTCTGCAGGATGACCCGCTGTTCAAGCTGGCGATGGAACTGGAAAAGATCGCGCTGGAAGACGAATACTTCGTCAGCCGCAAGCTCTACCCGAACGTCGACTTCTACTCCGGCATCGTGCAGAAGGCCATGGGCATCCCCGTGCCGCTGTTCACCGGCATCTTCGCGCTGGCCCGCACCATCGGCTGGATTGCGCAGTGGAACGAAATGATCGGCGATCCGGAGCAGAAGATCGGTCGCCCGCGTCAGCTCTATACCGGCGCCACGACGCGTGACGTCAAGCCGCTTGCGCAACGTTGATTCCGTCTTGAACCCGTGCTGACGGAGCCCCGTCAGCCGGAGCAAGTCCATCCAGGCGTTCAGCCCTTGATCACATCCGAAAATACAGGTGATCCCAAATGATGAAACCTTTCCTTAACAACTCCTACCTGTTCGGCAGCAATGCGCCGTTCATTGAAGAGTTGTACGAGACATACCTCGAGAATCCTGCTGCTGTCTCCGATCAGTGGCGTGGCTATTTCGACCAGTTGCAGAACATGCCGGGTGGCGGCCGTGACGTGGCGCACGCGCCTGTCATTGCCTCGTTCGCGCAGATGGCCAAGCAGAACAAGCAGGCCGGAGGCGCGTCAGGCGTAGCCGACAAGCGCCAGGTCGGCGTGCTGCAGATGATCAATGCATACCGCTTCCTGGGTAACCGCTGGGCGCAGATCGATCCGCTCAAGCGTCAGGAACGTCCGTCGATTACCGAGCTGGAGCCATCGCACTACGGCTTCACCGAAGCCGATCTATCAGCACCATTCAATATTGGCTCCTTCCAGTTCCAGGAGAAGAGTCAGGCCACACTGCGCGAGATTCTCGAAGCATTGCGCCAGACCTACTGCGGCACGCTGACGGCTGAGTACATGTATGTCAGCGACATCGCGCAGAAGCGCTGGATTCAGGCGCGTCTCGAGCCGATCCGCTCGACGCCGGCTTTCCCGGCCGAACAGAAGAAACGCATCCTCGAACGCCTGACGGCTGCCGAGACGCTTGAGAAGTATCTGCACACCAAGTATGTCGGCCAGAAACGCTTCTCGCTGGAAGGCGGCGAGTCCGCCATCGTCGCGATGGACAGTGTCATCAACACGGCGGGTAGCCAAGGCGTGCAGGAAATCGTCATTGGCATGGCCCACCGCGGTCGTCTGAATGTTCTGGTGAACACGCTGGGCAAGAGCCCGTCGACCCTGTTCTCCGAATTCGAAGGCAAGTACGCGGAAGAGCTGGCAGCGGGCGACGTGAAGTACCACAAGGGCTTCTCCAGCGATGTGAATACCGCTGGCGGTCCGGTGCACCTGACGCTGGCATTCAATCCGTCGCACCTTGAGATCGTGAACCCGGTTGTACTGGGCTCAGTCTTTGCGCGTCAGAAGCGTCGCGACGGCAACCAGAATCAGGTATTGCCAGTGCTGATCCACGGCGACGCGGCTGTCGCAGGTCAGGGCATCAACCAGGAAATCCTGAACTTCAGCCAGACGCGTGGTTATGGCGTGGGTGGTGCGATCCATATCGTCATCAATAACCAGATCGGTTTCACCACTTCCGATCCGCGTGACTCGCGCTCGTCGCTCTACTGCACGGACATCTTCAAGATGGCCGAAGCACCGATCTTCCACGTGAACGGTGATGATCCTGAAGCGGTCGCACTGGCTTGCCAGCTGGCCGTCGAGTTCCGTCAGACCTTCAAGAAGGACGTGGTCATCGATCTGCTGTGCTATCGCAAACTCGGCCACAACGAAGCCGACGAGCCGATGGTCACTCAACCGCTGATGTACAAGAAGATCGCCCAGCATCCCGGCACGCGCAAGCTGTATGCGGATCGCCTGGTGGGCACCGGCATCTGTGGTAGTAGCGAGCCGGATGAGATCATTGCCGAGTACCGTGCTCACCTTGACCGTGGTGAGCTGTTGTACAACCCGGTGCTGTCTGGTCACAACCGCAAGTACGCGCAGGACTGGACGCCATTCCTGCACAAGCCTTACACGGATGAGGGCGATACGGGCGTGCCGCTGGCCGAGCTCAAACGCATGGCACAACGCATTACCGAAATGCCCGATGGCTTCACGCTGCACCCCTCCGTTGCCAAGGTGGTCGAGGGCCGCAAGTCGATGGGTGAGGGCACACGTCCGCTGGACTGGGGCATGGGTGAGAATCTCGCTTACGCCTCGCTGGTTGCACAGGGTTATGGCGTGCGCCTCTCCGGTCAGGATTGCGGTCGCGGCACCTTCTCGCATCGCCATGCGGTGTTCCACGATCAGAACCGTGAAAAGTGGGATGCCGGCAATGCCGTGCCCCTGCAGAATGTGCAGGAAGGTCAGGCTTCTTTCGTTGTCATCGACTCGGTGTTGTCGGAAGCGGGCGTACTTGGTTTCGAGTATGGCTACGCCACGGCCGAGCCAAACCAGCTGGTGATCTGGGAAGGTCAGTTCGGCGATTTCGCTAACGGCGCTCAGGTTGTGATCGACCAGTTCATCGCTTCCGGCGAAGCCAAGTGGGGCCGTCAGGCGGGTATCACGATGTTGCTGCCGCACGGCTACGAAGGCCAGGGCCCGGAGCACTCGTCAGCGCGTATCGAGCGTTTCATGCAGCTCAGTGCCGAAGACAACTGGCAGGTGTGCATCCCTTCGACGCCAGCACAGATCTTCCATGTGCTGCGCCGCCAGATGGTGCGTCCGCTGCGCAAGCCGCTAGTGGTCATCACGCCGAAGTCGTTGCTGCGTCACAAGGATGCGACCTCGTCGCTCGAAGAGCTGAGCTCAGGCACCTATCGCACCATCATCGACGAAGTCGACAAGCTGGATGCGAAGAAGGTGAAGCGCATCGTTTTGTGCTCCGGCAAGGTCTACTACGAGCTGCTGGCCGAGCGTCGTGCGCGAGAGATCAAGGATATTGTCATCGTCCGTGTGGAACAGCTTTATCCCTTCCCGGATGAGGCTTTCGATGCCGTCATGCACAAGTATCCAAACGCCAAGGAAGTGGTGTGGTGTCAGGAAGAGCCGCGTAATCAGGGTAGCTGGTACTGGTTCGCGTCGCGTCAGCATCTGGCGAAATGCCTGCGCAAGGATCAGGAGCTGCATCTGATCGCGCGTCCGGCTTCCGCATCTCCCGCCGTTGGTTATTCAGCAAAACACAACATCCAGCAGAAGGCAGTGATTGACGGTGCGCTCGGCCCTCTGGGCCAGGACCTCGAGCCCAAGTAAGCCGGGTCCTTCGCATCCAACACCAAGGAAAAACAACATGATTATTGAAGTCAAAGTTCCGCAGTTGTCCGAGTCCGTTTCTGAGGCAACGCTGGTCAGCTGGCACGCCAAGGAAGGTCAGGCCGTCAAGCGTGACCAGAACCTGATCGACATCGAAACCGACAAGGTCGTGCTGGAAACCCCGGCCCCTGCGGACGGCGTGCTGGTCAAGATCATCAAGGGCAACGGCTCGTCCGTGACCAGCCTGGATCTGATTGCGCAGATCGACACCGAAGCCAAGGCCGGTGCTTCCTCCGAGGGCGCGCCAGCAGCACCTTCGGCGGCTACGCCCGGCGCTGCGCCTGCTGCTGGCGGTGCCGCTGCATCCATCAATGGCCCTGCTGCGCGCAAGATCCTCAGCGAGAAGGGTGTCGATGAGTCCAGCGTGCAAGGTACGGGCCCTGGCGGTCGTGTGACCAAGTCCGATGCACTTGGCGTAGGCAAGCCGAATCTGGCCAGCCCATCGGTAAGTACCGTTGTGCCGGTCGTGGTCGGTGCAGGTCAGCCGCTGCCCCAGCCGCCGTCGCCCATTTCTGTTGAGTCGGTTCTGGCTGACCGTGCAGAACAACGCGTGCCGATGAGCCGCCTGCGTGCGCGTATCGCTGAACGTCTGCTGCAATCGCAAGCCACCAACGCCATCCTGACCACGTTCAACGAAGTGAACATGGCACCGGTGATGGAGATGCGCAAGCGCTACCAGGACAAGTTCGAGAAGGAGCACGGCGTCAAGCTTGGCTTCATGTCCTTCTTCGTCAAGGCGGCGGTCGCTGCACTGAAGAAGTATCCGATACTGAATGCATCGGTTGATGGCAATGACATCATCTATCACGGCTACATTGACATCGGTATTGCTGTCGGTTCGCCGCGCGGTCTCGTCGTGCCCATCCTGCGCAATGCTGACCAGATGAGCCTCGCCGACATCGAGAAGAAAATTGCCGAATACGGCGCCAAGGCCAAGGACGGCAAGCTGTCGATCGAAGAGCTCACCGGCGGCACGTTCTCGATTTCCAACGGCGGCGTGTTCGGTTCGATGTTGTCGACGCCGATCATCAACCCGCCGCAGTCCGCCATTCTCGGCGTGCATGCCACGAAGGACCGCGCTGTTGTTGAGAACGGTCAAGTCGTCGTGCGTCCGATCAACTACCTTGCCATGTCCTACGACCACCGCATCGTCGACGGTCGCGAAGCTGTGCTCGGTCTGGTGACCATGAAGGAAGCGCTGGAAGATCCAGCGCGCCTGCTGCTCGAAATCTGATGATCCAACGGTGCGATCGACGAGATCGCACCGTACCTCCCCCTAAGAGGAAAGAATAAATGTCGAAACAATTCGATGTCGTCGTGATCGGCGGCGGCCCCGCCGGCTACGTTGCTGCCATTCGTGCAGCACAACTCGGGCTGAACACTGCTTGCTGTGAGTTTGATTCCTATGCTGACCCGAAGGGCGAGCCACGCCTCGGCGGTACCTGTCTGAACGTGGGTTGCATCCCGTCGAAGGCGCTGCTGCATTCGTCGGAGCTGTTCGATCAGGCCAATCATTCGTTCGTCATGCACGGCATCAAGGCCGAAGGCGTGACAATTGACGTGCCTGCCATGATCAAGCGCAAGACGAATATCGTCACGCAGCTGGTTACCGGCATCAAGGGTCTGTTCAAAAAGTACAAGGTCACATTCTTGCCAGGTCTTGGCAGTTTCGTGGGCCAGGCCGATGGCTTCTGGCAAGTGAAGATTGCCGACGAAGTGGTCAGCGCCAAGCACGTCATCATTGCGACCGGTTCGAGCGCGCGTCATTTGCCGGGCATCGAAGTTGATCAGAAGCTCGTCATGGACAATGCTGGCGCGCTCGACATCAATGACGTGCCGAAGCGTCTTGGTGTGATCGGCGCCGGCGTCATCGGCCTTGAAATGGGGTCGGTGTGGAAGCGTCTGGGCTCCGAAGTGACGATCCTCGAAGCCGCTCCTGATTTCCTTGGCGCTGCCGACGCAGCGATTGCCAAGGAAGCCTGGAAAATCTTCACGAGCAAGCAAGGTCTGAAGATTCACATGGGTATTCAGATCAAGAACGTCGAGACAAAAGAGAATTCCATCGTCATCCAGTACGAGAATGACGAAGGCGCACAGACCTTGGAAGTCGACAAGCTCATCGTGGCGGTCGGCCGCGTGCCGAACACCGGTGGCCTCAACGTATCTGCGGTCGGTCTGGAGCTCGATGAGCGCGGCCGTATCAAGGTCGATGAACATTGCGCAACCAACCTGACGAATGTCTGGGCTGTTGGTGATGTGGTGCCCGGTCCGATGCTGGCGCACAAGGGCATGGAAGAAGGCGTGATGGTCGCCGAGGTCATCGCAGGTCAGGCGGGCCATATCAACTACGACGCGATCCCCTGGGTCATTTACACGCATCCGGAAATCGCCTGGGTCGGCAAGACCGAGCAGGAGCTCAAGGCTGCAAATGTGCCTTACAAGGCTGGCCAGATTCCGTTTCTCGCCAATGGTCGCGCGCTGAGCCAGGGTGATACGACTGGTTTCGTGAAAATCCTTGCGCATGCCGAGACGGACCAGATTCTGGGCGCACACATCATTGGCACGAATGCTTCCGAGCTGATTGCCGAGGCTGTGGTGAGCATGGAGTTCGGCGGTTCGTCGGAAGACATCGCGCGCATCAGCCATGCGCATCCAACGCTGTCGGAAGTCATGCACGAAGCGGCGCTGGCAGTAGATAAGCGCTCACTCCATTTCTAGGATGCACGCGGAAATCTACTGCGCGGCCCAATCTCGAAACTCCGGTGCTCAAAGTACATTCGTACTTATCCGCTCCTCGTTTCGACCTTGGGCCGCTCGCTACGATTTCCCCGCACATCTGGCGGCCTGGTGAAATTTAATAGACAGGTCGTTTGCAACACATGTCCCACGAAATCCTCAACGTTCCCGAGTTAGGCGTCATCGGAGCATACAACGCGCTGCTTGCTGCGCGTGGTTACAAGGCTGACGCCGCGCAGCTCAGAGCCGTCGAACGACTGCAGGAGCTCTACACGGGCCTACTGGCCTTCAAGGCCAAGCGCCGCTCGGCGCTACGCAAACTGATCTTCAATCCCGATCTGCCCCGCAGCGTTTACCTGTGGGGTGGGGTGGGGCGTGGCAAGAGCTTCATCATGGACAGCTTCTTCGACGCCGTGCCATACAAACGCAAGCGTCGCGTTCACTTCCACGCTTTCATGCAGTCGCTCCACGTGCAACTACGCGCGGCGAAAGATCAGGACGATCCGCTGGCGCATGTTGCCGATAGCATTGCAGAGAAAACCCGGCTGTTGTGCTTCGACGAGTTTCATGTCTCGGATATTGCCGATGCGATGATTCTCGGCCGCCTGCTCGAAGCGCTCTTCGAGCGGGGTGTCGTATTTGTCATGACATCCAACTACCCGCCGGATGGCCTCTATCCGAACGGACTGCAGCGTCAGAATTTCGTCCCCACCATCAAGCTGATGAACGAGCGCTTTGACGTTGTCGAAGTCGACGATGGCACGGACTACCGCCTGCGTTCGCTGGAGCGCATGAACACTTTTATCGTCCCGGCTGGACCCGATGCCGATAGCAAGCTTGCTGCCCATTTTGGGGAGATCGCAGGCGCGCCGGGCAAGAGCGGTGAGATCGATCTGCTCGGTCGCAAGGTCAAGGCGCGCCGCATGGCGCCGGGCGTACTGTGGTTCGATTTCCAGACGCTCTGCGGCGGTATGCGCTCGCAGAATGACTATCTCGAAATCGCACGCGAGCACCACACCTTGCTGTTGTCGGATGTGCCGGTTATGAGCAGGACGCAGGGAAATGAAGCGCGCCGCTTCACCTGGCTTGTCGACGTGCTGTATGACGCTCGCGTCAAGTTCATCGTCAGCGCCGCCGCCGAAGCTGGCGAGCTGTACCGCGAGGGGCCGAATGCGCAGGAGTTTCCGCGCACAGTCTCGCGCCTGACCGAGATGCGCACACGCGAGTACCTCGCCGAGCCGCACCGGCCCGAGTAGTTCTCATACCTCTATCTTCAGCGCCCGAGCAACAGCACTGTGCTGCGGGCGTTGCAGAGGTATTCGCCCGCCGGGTCGATGAGCACTTCCTCGCCGGGGCCGAGGATGTCATTGCCGACTTCGAGGCTGGTGTCGATCACTCGGTGCCAGCGAAGGTCTGTGCCGGTTGACGGTAGGCGGACAGGCTGGGTGCTGTGGTCGGCGTTGAGGATGACGAACAGCGAGTAGCGGCCGCGAGAATCGACTCCCCCACCGGATTTCGCGCTGAATTCGGCACCATCCAGTCGGTAGCACAGGGTGCGTGCCTCGAGGTCGTCCCAGCGCGGCGCATTGCCGTCCGTGCCGAACCAGTTGATGTCGGCCATGCCGTCAGCATTGCTGTCCGTTCCCTGCAGGAACTTGCGTCTTTGCAAAGCAGGATAGCGGCGCGTCAGGGCGATGAGGCGTCGACAGAACTCCGTGAAGTCAGCATTACGCTTCGCCGCCGACCAGTCGAACCAGCTGATGTCGTTGTCCTGGCAATAAGCGTTGTTGTTGCCGCCCTGACTGCGCAGGAATTCGTCGCCGCCGAGCAGCATGGGCGTGCCCAGGGCGAACATCAACAGGCACATGTGGTTGCGTGCAAGCTGGCGCCGCAACTGCAGGACGGATGCGTCGTCGGTGTCGCCCTCGACGCCGCAATTCCATGAAGCATTGTCATTGCTGCCGTCGTTGTTGGCTTCCAGATTGGCATCGTTGTGCTTGCCGTTGTACGCGGTCAGGTCGTGCAGTGTGAGGCCGTCGTGACAGGTGATGAAGTTGACGCTGTTGTAAGCCTTGCGTCCGTCGTCGCCATAGAGATCCGCCGAACCCGCGAGGCGCCAACCCAGCTCCCTGATCTGGCCTCCGTCGCCCTTCACGAACTTGCGTACACAATCGCGGAAGCGTCCATTCCACTCGGACCAGTCGACGGGGAAGTTCCCGACTTCGTAGGCGCCGATATCCCAGGGCTCGGCAATCAGCTTCACGCGGCTGAGCACGGGGTCCTGCGCGATGACATCGAAGAACGTTGCCGATGACTGGAACATGCCGCTGTTGCGACCGAGCACCGCAGCC
>DATIDV010000048.1:0-322496 GCA_035456105.1 Rhodocyclaceae bacterium
CCTGCTTGAGTCCGCTCGACGAGGTCGGCGTATCGCCGAGCGTGACGTACCAGACGCGGTCGTCGTCGGCCTCCTGCGACACGAACATGCCGAGCTTGCCGGGATGGCGCGCCATGGCCACATCCATGACGCGATCAAGACTGGCGCGTGGCGCGTCGGCCGGCATGTCGGCAACCCGCGCCTCGGTGCCCAGCAGTTCGCCGATCTCGTGATGGAAGATCAGTGGCAGGCCGGTCAGGCACAGCAGCAGCATGAACAGGGTGCACACGAGGCTGGTCCATTTGTGGAGCCAGGACCAGACGCGCAGTGCTTTCGGGCTGGGCATGATGTGCTGTGAGGGTGCCAGGAGGACGCGCTCAGTAGAAGTCGAGCGAGGCCGAGACCACGAAGGTACGCGGCTCGCCGATCGTGAGATAACCGGCACCCGGATAGCCGCCGGCAGAGGCCCAGTAGTTGCGGTTGGCCACGTTATTGACCTGGGCGCGCAGGGTCACGATCTGATCGCCGATAGACGCCAGATAGCGCACGCCGAGGTCGACCCGCGTCCATGAAGGAACACGTTGCGTGTTCGCGGCATCGGCATATTGCTCGCTGGTGTAGAGGGCGCGCGTGTTGAGGAAGAGATTCCTGACCTGCGGCACTGCCCACTCGAGACCAATGTTAGCCTGGCTGTCGGGCGAGCCGATGCCTTCCTTGTCGTTCAGGCGGGTTTGCAGCAGGCTCACGCCGCCCAGCACCTTGAGGCCAGGCAAGGCTTCGCCATAGGCGCTCAGTTCGAGGCCGCGATTGCGTTGCGTGCCGGCGACGCCGTAGATATTTCCATTGAGGCCGGAGACCTGCACGCGGCTCTGGAAGAGCCCTGCCGAGCCACCGATGCGGCCGCCGTCGTACTTGACACCCATCTCTGCCTGGCGTGCCTTGAAGGGCTCGAGCATTTCGCCCGCATTGGCGACCGGCACGCCGTTGATGACGGGCGGAGCGCGGTCATATTGCAGATCGCGTGTCAGGCCTTCGATGTAATTGGCATAGACCGAGACGGCAGGCGAGAACTTGTAGACCACGCCGCCGACCGGTGTGACGGCATGCCGCTGCATGTCACCCGCTGCGCTGCCGGTGTTGTAGTCGTAAGCGTAGTGCTCCATGTTCTGATAGCGCAGGCCGGCAGTGACGAGCAGGTTTTCGTTCAGGAAGGCCAGCGTGTCGGCAACAGCGACGCTAGAGGTTTTCACCTTGTCGGTCAGTAGCGGATCGCTCATCGAGCCGCCGACGAAATAGTCAGCGGGCGGCGGGGCGACGGTGACCGGTTGATAGAGGTTGCCCGCAAAGCCGGCGAAGTTGGAGAAGGCGTAAGCGTTCTTTTCTTTCTTCACCAGACTCGATGCAGAAGCGACAACCGTGTGCCCGACCTTGCCGGTGCTGAACTTGCCGCGCAGGCCGATTTCACCGGTCGCCACCGAGTCCTTGCGGGTATTGTCGAAGCGGTAGGCGGAGGTGTCGCCATTGGCCGCGTAGACCGTGGGTGCCGCGAGCGAGTTGGCCTCACTGGTGTCGCGCGCACCGACTGCGAACCAGCCCGTGAGCTGTTTGTTGAAGTCGTATTCGGCGCGCAGCGTGCCGAAGGTGTCGCGCTCGTTGGAGTAGGTCCACGGTTGCGCCAGATTGCGCGTGGCGTCCGGCGCAGCCGGGATGGACAGGCCCGGCGCTATCGTGACGCTGGGCTGGGTGGCCTTCATGCGATTGTCCTGATAGCCGACATCGGCCGAGACACGCAGATTGCCGTCCCGGTAATCGGCGCCGACGGATGCCACATCGAGCTTGCGCGATTCCCCCTCGACAGCGGTTTCACCATCGCGATGCGCGGCGTTGACGCGCACGCCGAATCGGTCGTCGGCCAGGCGGCGCGCCACGTCGGCCGCCACGTAAGCCTGACCTCCCGTTTGTACGCCGGTCGTGACGCGCGTCAGTGCCTCATTGGGCGCGCGCTTGGGCACGACGTTGACCGCGCCGCCCAGGCCGCTGCCGCCGGGCGATGCGCCATTCAGGAAGGTGTTGGCGCCGCGCAGCACTTCCACGCGTTCGACGAGTTCGGCAGACAGGTACTGGCGTGGCAGCAAACCGTAAAGGCCGTTGTACGACATGTCGTCGGAGAACACCGGCAGGCCGCGAATCAGGTAGAGCTGCTGGAAGTTACCGAAGCCGCGCGCCACCCGCACCGACGAGTCATTGAGCAGCACGTCGCCGACGCTGGCGGCCTGCTGGTTCTGGATGAGTTCCTGCGTATAGCTGGTCACGCCAAAGGGCGTCGACATATTGTCCTGCGTACCCAGAATGCCGATGCGGCTGCCGCGTGCAACCTGACCGCCCGCATAGGCGGGGGTGAGGCCCTCGGCGGAGGCGTCGGCGTTGGCCTTGACGGTGACTGCGGGCACGGTGACCTGATTGTCGCCGGCCGGTGTCTGGGCGTTGGCGGCAGCGCCGAACGTCGAGAGGATGGCAAGCGACAGGGCTGACACCTGAAACAGGGGGGACGACATGAGTGCGGCACTCCAGTGAATGAGGGGGTGTTGCAACGCAATGCCGGCATGTGTCAGTCGGCGATATATCGCAATTGCGAACTATTCGCATTCTAGTGGACGTGACCAGACTTGCGGAGATTTGGTTGCGCGCCGGTTTGTGTCTTTGTGCAAAGTGTGCCGCACTTGATCCAGCGCCAGGAAAACCCGTCGCAATTGTGGTGCGCAGGTCTTGCAGCGCTTACAGCAGCGTGATGCCCGGCAAGGTGAGGAAGCAGCTTTCGCGCGTCATGCTGACGAAGTCGGCAAGGAAGGGGCGCTGCGAGGTCTCTGCATTGCAGGTGGCGTAGAGCTTGCCGAACAGGCCTTGCTCGCCGATCTTCACGGCACTTACGTATTTCCGTTCCAGGTAGTTCTGCACGGCCCACAGCGGCAGTGCCGCGAGGCCGCGCCCGCTGGCCACAAGTTGCAGCATGGCAACCGTCAGCTCGGTGCTGCGGCGTGCGGGTTTGATGCCGGCGGGTGTGAGCACCTGACGCATGATGTCGAGCATTTCGTCGGGCACCGGATAGCTGATCAGCGTCTGGCCTGCGAAGTCCTGGGCTGTTACGAAACTGCGGCTGGCGAGGGCGCTGTCGTTGGCGACGATGGCGACAATCTCGTACTGGAACAGCGGGTGGAAATCGACTGCCTCCGTGGCGTCGTACTCGGAGACGATGGCGACGTCGGCGCGTTTCTGGTGGATGAGCCCGACCGGGTCGGCGTGGAAACCCGACACGATGTCCAGCTCCACCTCGGGCCAGCGCGGGCGGAAGATATCCATAGCCGGCATCAACCAGTCGAAACAGGTATGACATTCCACTGCGATGCGCAGGCTGCCGGTGACGCCCTGCACCTGCCGGCTGATGTCGCGCTCGGCCGCATCCACGGCGGGCAGCACTTGCGCCGCCAGCGCCAGCAGACGTTCGCCCGGCGCGGTGAAGCGCAGCGGCATGGACTTGCGCTCGAACAGCGCTGCGCCGTACTGGTCTTCCAGCACCTTCAGCTGATGCGACAGGGCCGACTGCGTGAGGTTGAGCAGTTGCGCCGCACGCACCAGGCTGCCCGCGTCGTGCAGGGCCTGCAGGGTCTTGAGGTGGCGCAGTTCGAGGAGGGATTGCATCAGTGCCGACTTTCGGAGTGGTGAGGGAGGCGCTGCTTTACACCGTCATTCCCGCGCAGGCGGGAATCCAGCGACTTTCGCACCTGTCGCAAAGTCACTAGGTTCCCGCCTGCGCGGGAACGACGAGCTTCTCGCGAGCGCGGGAAGGCCGCCAGCCTTATTGTGGTGATCTATGAATTCATTTCATGTTAATCCACAAAACTTATCGTTTGAATAATACTTCTCGCGAGACGACCATTGCCGATCACTCAAAGATCGAACAGGAACGGCCATGTCGCACAACAACGTCATCACCCACAACCTCGGCTTCCCGCGCATTGGCGCGAAGCGCGAGCTCAAGTTCGCACTGGAGTCCTACTGGAAAGGCGAAACCTCGCGCGACGCGCTGAAGGCTTTCGGCGCGGAGTTGCGCGCACGCCACTGGCAGGACCAGTCCGCGCTCGACCACGTCCCCGTCGGCGATTTCGCCTTCTACGACCAGGTGCTCGACATGAGCTTTACGCTCGGCAACCTGCCGGAGCGCGTGCGCGACTTTCATGGCGACGCGCTGGACAACTACTTCCGCATCGCCCGTGGCAGGTCAGCTCAATCTGCCGAGGACCACGACCATCGCTGCGGCAGCGTCGCCGCCGGCGAGATGACCAAGTGGTTCGACACCAACTACCACTACATCGTCCCAGAGTTCAGCGCCGACACCACGTTCAAACTCGATGTCTCGCGCCTCGTCGCGCAGCTCGCCGAGGCGCGAGCACTCGGCATCAAGGCCAAGCCCGTCATCATTGGCCCCGTCACCTATTTGTGGCTCGGCAAGGCCAAGGATGGCTCGGACCGGCTGGCCCTGCTGCCGCGCTTGCTGACGGCATATTCCGAATTGCTTGGCGTGCTCGCCGAGCAGGGGGCGGAGTGGGTGCAGATCGACGAACCCGCGCTCGTGACCGAACTGGACGAACACTGGCAGCACGCCTACACCGTGGCCTACCATGCGCTGAAAACGAATCGCGTGAAGCTGCTGCTCACCACCTACTTCGGCCCGCTGCGCGACAACCTCCAGCTGGCGAGCAAGCTGCCCGTTGACGGCATTCACCTTGACGCCGTCAATGCCGCGAGCGAAGTGATGCCGCTGCTCAACTACCTCGCCGCGCACAAGGTGTTGTCGCTGGGTGTGATCAACGGTCGCAACATCTGGAAGACCGATCTAGCCGGCGTGCTCGCTTGGCTGGAGCCTGTCCATCAACGCCTCGGCGAGCGCCTGTGGATCGCACCGTCCTGCTCGCTGCTGCATGTGCCGGTGGATCTCGCCAGCGAACAGAAGCTCGACGCCGAGATCAGATCCTGGCTCGCCTTTGCGAAGCAGAAGCTGCAGGAGCTGTTCGTGCTCGCCACGGCCCTGCGTGCCGGGCGCGAAGCCGTCAGCAACGAACTCGCCGAGAACCGCGCCGCCATCGAAGCACGCCGCAACTCGCCCCGCGTGCACAACCCCGCAGTGAAAGCCGCCATCGCGAAGATCGATGCGCAGCTCGGCCAGCGCAAGAGCCCCTACGTGCAACGCGCGGCGAAGCAGGCCGCGCTGTTCAGGCTGCCCAAGTTCCCGACCACGACCATCGGCTCCTTCCCCCAGACCGCGGAGATCCGTCACGCGCGCAGCCGGTTCAAGGCGGGCGAGATCGACGAAGCGCGCTACGAGCTGGCGATGCAGGCCGAGATAGAGCGCAGCGTGTGCGAGCAGGAAGCGCTCGGGCTGGACGTTTTCGTGCACGGCGAAGCCGAGCGCAACGACATGGTCGAATACTTCGGCGAACAACTCGACGGCTACGCCTTCAGCCAGTTCGGCTGGGTGCAGAGCTACGGCTCGCGCTGCGTGAAACCGCCGATCCTGTTCGGCGACATCAGCCGCCCGAAGGCCATGACCATCGACTGGATCAAGTACGCCGCCTCGCTGACCGCGAAGCCCATGAAAGGCATGCTCACCGGCCCTGTGACCATCCTCAACTGGTCCTTCGTGCGCGACGACCAGCCGCGCTCTGTGTCATGCCAGCAACTTGCCTTGGCGATCCGCGAAGAAGTACTCGATCTTGAGCGCGCCGGCATACGCATCATCCAGATCGACGAAGCCGCGCTGCGCGAAGGCCTGCCGCTGCGCAAGTCGCAATGGAAGGAATACCTGTCCTGGGCGGTTGAATCCTTCCGCATCACCGCCAACGGCGTCGAAGACGAAACGCAGATACACACCCATATGTGCTACTCGGAGTTCAACGACATCATCGCCTCGATCGCCGACATGGATGCGGACGTCATCACCATCGAAACCTCGCGTTCCGACATGGAACTGCTCGATGCCTTCGACCACTTCAACTACCCGAACGAAATCGGCCCGGGCGTGTACGACATCCACTCGCCGAACATCCCGAGCGAGGCGCACATCGTGCAGCTTATGCAGAAAGCGACAGAGCGTATTCCGGCGGAACGGCTGTGGGTCAATCCGGATTGCGGTCTGAAGACGCGGCAGTGGAGTGAAGTGATTCCGGCCTTGCAGAACATGGTGGCGGCGGCGAAGGCGCTACGTAGCACGATGGTGTAGGGCAGAACTCCGCAGGAGGGTCCGCCGGGTCAGGGCCGAAACGTGCGTTGCGTAATGCCGCCTTCGGGCGGCTGGCGGAACCGCCGAAGGCGTTCCGCCATACGAATATCCGCCGATGATTGCAGCGAAGGTGGCCTACCTGCGGGGACTACTGTTTCAAGTCGCCTCTGGATCTGAAATCCCCGCCCACCCGAGCGCGTCGGCCCGTTCCCAGAAGGTCAGGTATTCGACGATCTTGCCGTTGCGGAACACGAAGCCGTCGGCAAAGCGGCCGCCCATCCAGTCGGTCGCACCCTTCAGGCGGACCCAGGCGTGAAGGTATACGACCACCTTGTCGCCATTTACGAGGAATTTCTCGGGGTCGCAGCTGCCTTCGGCCCAGGTGTCGCGCCCTTTCGTGACGTTCGCCTGTACTTCCGCGATACCGCGATGGGTGCCGGCGGTGGGAAAGCCCTCGGGCTCGATGCGCACGATCTCGGAATCGAAATCCCGGGTGATGGCCTGCATGTCATTGCGGTTGATTGCCGCGAAGAAATGTTCGAGTGCTTCAGTTTCGGTGCTCATGGGCTCACTCCTTCATCACCGCCGCCCGCATTCAGGTCGGTGCGCAAAGGCCCGATGCGTCGAAAACGCCCGGGTGGCTTTCCATTCTAGGCAAGCGTGCGGCCCGGGCGCTAAGGGGGCATCAGGAGCGCGCTCACGATCTCTTCGTATGCGCCCCAGCCTGCTCGTACTGTGCGTAAGGAGCGAAGTGCATGGCGTCGAAGTGTGCGTTCAGGGCCAGGTCGTGGCCCTGCTCGGGACGAACAGGGGATTCGTGCGCGTCAGGAAAAACGGGCGTGCAGCCGTGAGCGGGTGATCGTGGGCTGGCAGGCGTGGCAGCAAGAGCGGTCTCCCGTTCTTCGGCCAGACGTATCAGGCGCTGGTTGTCGGAGCCGCGCCAGGGTTTTGTCGTCGGCTGGTCCTGTTCGTAGCGGCCATCGATGAGTACGTCCACGTCGCGCAGCAGTGCGAGGTGCTGCACTTCCTCATGACGATAGCCGGTCCACATCCAGATGTCCTTGTCGGGATAGCGCTGCTTGAAGCGCCGGCACAGGTCTGCGATGGTTTCGCGATTTGCCGGCAGCAGCGGGTCGCCGCCACTGAGGCTCAGGCCGTCATGCTCGCGGCATAGATCGAGAAGGCGCTCGCGCACTTCGGCGGTGAAGGGCTTGCCGGCCAGCCGGTTCCAGGTGGAGCTGTTGTAGCAGCCGGGGCAGGCGTGCGCGCAACCGCTGACGAACAGGGTGACGCGCAGGCCTTCGCCGTTGACCACATCGCAGGTGTAGTAGCGATCGTAGTTCACGCCTGCTCCGCGAGATGCTTCACGCGGCGTATGACTTCCTTCTGCTTGCCGGCGTTGAAAGGCCGCGCGTTCGGGCTGCCAAGGTAGCCGCACACACGACGCGTCACGGACAGGCTGCTGCTGTCGTGGTTGCCGCAGTCGGGGCAGGTGAAGCCTTGCGCGGTGGCGTGTGCTTCGCCCATGAAGCCGCACTTGCCGCAGGAGTCGACGGGCGTGTTGGTGCCGAAGTAGGGGACGTGCTCGATGGCGTGATCCCAGATGCGCTCCAGCGCCTTGATGTTGTGCCGCATGTTCGGCAGCTCCACATAGGTTATGTGCCCGCCGGAAGCGGCCTGCGCGAAGCCTGCTTCGAAATGGATCTTCTCGAAGGGATTCACCTTGCGTGCCACGTCCAGATGGAAGGAGTTGGTGTAGTAGCCCTTGTCGGTCACGCCGGCGATGTCGCCGTAGCGCGCCGTGTCGAGCTTGCAGAAGCGGTGGCACAACGACTCGCTGGGCGTCGAGTAGAGCGAAAAGCCCCAGCCCGATTCCTCCTTCCAGCGCCGCGCGGTCTGCGCGAGGTGGGAGACGACCTTGCGCAGGAAGGCCTGCACGTCGGCATCATCGAAGGGGTGCTTGCCGTCGGACATCAGCAGGCCGATTTCGTGCAGGCCGATGTAGCCGAGCGAGATCGACGCGCGGCCGTTGCGGAACAGGTCGAGGATCTCGTCGTCCGGCTTGAGGCGCACGCCGAATGCACCTTCGGTGTAGAGGATGGGCGCGATATTGGCTTTCACACCCGCCAGACGATCGATACGCGTCATCAGGGCCTTGCGTGCCAGCACGAGGCGTTCGTCGAGTATCTCGAAAAAGCGCGCTTCGTCGCGAGCCGCTTCAATGGCGATGCGCGGCAGGTTGACGCTGACCACGCCGAGGTTGTTGCGGCCGGCCAGTACCTCGCGCCCGGTCTCGTCCTTCCACACGGGCAGGAAGCTGCGGCAGCCCATCGGCGAGACGGGTTCCGAGGAGCCGGTGAGCTCGCGATTGAGCTTCGCGGAAATGATGTCCGGGTACATGCGCTTCGAGGCGCATTCGAGCGCGAGCTGCTTGATGTCGTAGTTCGGGTCGCTCGGCTTGAGGTTGAGCCCTTCTTCGATGAAGTACACCAGCTTCGGGAATACCGGCGTGATGCCTTCCTTGCCCATGCCCTTCAGGCGCACCTTGAGCAGGGCCGTCTGTACCGCGCGCTCCTGCCAGCTGCGCCCCATGCCGAACGAGAAGGTCACGAAGGGCTGTTGGCCGTTCGAGCTGAAAAGGGTATTGATCTCGTACTCGCAGGCCTGGATGCCGTCGTAGGTTTCCTTCTCCGTGCGCTCGCGTGCATAGCGCTCGGGCTCGGGAATGGCGTACTGGCGGGCGACCTCGAGGTTCTTCTCGTAGCTTATCTGCACGTACGGGGCGAGCGTGCGGTCGATGTCCGGAATCGTCGTGCCGCCGTACTGGTGGCTCGCCACCTGGGCAATGATCTGCGAGGTGATCGCGCAGGCCACGCCCACCGAGCGCGGACTTTCGATGCCCGCATTGCCCAGATGAAAGCCATGCTCAAGCATGCCGCGCAGATCGACGAGGCAGCAGTTGGTGAAGGGCAGGAAGGGCGAGTAATCCAGGTCGTGGTAATGCAGGTCGCCGTCAAGGTGCGCCTGCAGCACCTCCTTTGACAGGAAGTTGCTGGCGAACTGCCGCGACACGATGCCGGCCATCAGGTCGCGCATCACGGGAAATACATTGGCATCCTTGTTGGCGTTCTCGGTGACGACTTCGTCGTCGGTCTTGTCGACCAGGCCCATCAGCTGGGCATGCAGGGCCGAGCCTTTGACACGGATGCTGTCGCGGTCATGGCGGTACTCGATGTAGATGCGCGCGACCTCGGGGTAGGCGCGCATCAGCGCATCTTCGACGTAGTCCTGGATGGTCGGAATGTCGAGCTGCGAGGACGGGTACTTCCTGCAGCGCTCTTCCACCTCGGAGGCGACGGCGAGGGCAATCGCCCCCGGATTGGCGACGCAAGCCGCGGTCGCCGCTTTCTGGCAGGCCACGGCGACTTTCATGATATCGAAAGGCGCAGTTGCGCCATCGCGTTTCAGAACTTCCAGCATTCTCGACTCCCCAAAATGTTATTGCCGGATGCGACTGAAAAATGTGCCGCGCCGGGTTTTTGGTAACTATATATGGGGTGCAACGATAGAAAAAGTACTACATCTAGTGGTTTGTTCCAGGTCAACAGTTCGGCAGATTGCCTGCGGCGCAGGCGCGATCCATGCAGTGAGAGCCTGTTCATACTGGCTGCAGGTTCGGGGAGAAATGCTCATCCCGGCGAAGCACCTGCTTGCGATATTGCTGCATGCGGCACGTCGGAGAGTGGCTCTGGCCGGATCGCTCCAGCCATGCCATGGCAGACGCCGCATGCAGGCATGCCGGCAGAGCTGGGTGGCTGAAGAAGTCCAGCAAGAGCCACCCTCCGGGCAATCAGTTCAGCAGGTCTGCCGGAACGTTTCCGCCGTTGTCGGCAATCTTCTGCAACACGGTCTTGTGCAGCCACATATTCATCTGCGCCGAGTCGCTCATTTTTTCCGCAGGGCAACCGAGTTCGGTCGCCAGTGCCTTGCGCTCGGTGAGGCTGCTGTCGAGGCCGAGCAGCTTCAGCAAATCGACGATGGAGGTCTTCCAGTTGAGCTTCTCGGCATTGGTGGCCGCGAGGCCTTCAAGCTTGGCGACGACGTCGACCACCGCGATGGCGACGGGCGCGGGCGGCGCGGCGGGGGCTTCAGGGGCGGGGGCTGCGGGCGCTGCACTCGCCGCAGGTGTTTCGTCATGACCGAAGCCAAGCTTGCTGAGAATCTTCCCGAATAGGCTCATGGCAGTTCCTTTGCGTGAATGAATCAGTGGGCGTTGAAGGGGCGGGGGTATAGCGACACGTAGTGAGGCCATTCCTGATTCATAGCAGAAGTCTGTTACGGAAATCGCTCGCTTTTGTGGCAAACGGATCTGCCGGCGAGGAGTGTGCAGAGTGGAACGCCTTGGTGAGGTTCCGCCAGCCGCCGTGAAACGGCCCATGGGTAGCGTCGGCAACGAAGGTGTTGGTCCTGACCCGGCGGAACCTCCTGCGGAGTTCCACCCTACGCCTGTATCGCGCGAAATCTACAGTACGAGAATCGCGCGGAAGTCGTTGACGTTGGTGCGCGTCGGGCCGGTGGTAACGAGATCGTCCAGCGCGGAGAAGAAGCTGTAGGCGTCGTTGTTGGCGAGGTACGCCTCCGCGTCGAGGCCTTTCGCGTGCGCGCGTGCGAGGGTGTCGGGCGCAGTGAAGCAGCCTGCGTTGTCTTCGCTGCCGTCAATACCGTCCGTGTCGATGGCGACGGCGTGTGTATCCGCCAGGCCGCGCAAGGCACAGGTCAGTGCCAGCAGGTATTCGGCATTGCGCCCGCCGCGACCATTGCCGCGCACGGTGACGGTGGTCTCGCCACCGGAGATCAGCACGCAGGGCTTCTGACCGGGTTGGGCGTCGTGCGCAAGACGTGCGAGCACCGACTGTACCTGGGCAACTTCACGCGCCTCGCCTTCGATACTGTCACCGAGCACGATAGGCAGTACACCATGGTCGGATGCGACGCGTGATGCCGCTTCGAGTGAATCCTTCGCCGTGGCGACGACGCGAATCTCGTTGTGGCGCAGGCGCTTGTCGCCGGGCTTCGGTGTTTCATTGAGCCCCTGGCGCAGGTGCTCGATCACGGCGCGTGGCTCGACGATGCCGTACTTGTCGACGATGGCCAGCGCATCGGCAAAGCTGGTCGGATCGGCAATGGTCGGGCCAGAGGCTATGACGGAGGGATCATCACCGGGCACGTCGGAAATCAGCAGCGTGACGACACGTGCGGGTGCGCAGGCGACGGCCAGCTGACCGCCCTTGATGGCGGAGAGATGCTTGCGCACACAGTTCATCTCGCTGATCGAAGCACCGCTGCGCAGCAGCGCGCGGCTGACCTGTTGTTTGTCGAGAAGCGTCAGCCCCGGCGCGGGCAAGGCCAGCAAGGCAGAGCCGCCGCCGGAGATGAGGCACAGCACGAGATCCTTGGCGGTGAGACCCTTGACCGAATCAAGAATGCGTTGCGCCGCCTTCTGCCCCGCCTCATCGGGCACTGGGTGTGCCGCTTCGATCACCTCGATGCGCTTGCAATCCGCGCCATGACCGTAGCGCGTGACCACGAGGCCGGACAGGGGCCACGGCCAGTTGTCCTCCACTGCCTGCGCCATGGCTGCCGCAGCCTTGCCCGCGCCGATGACGACGGTGCGACCAGAAGGCGGTGCGGGCAGGTTATGCGGCACGCATTGCGCAGGTGCCGCGGCATCGATGGCGGCCTGGGCCATCTTCAGCAGGAGTTCGCGGGGCTGGATCTGGGTCATGAAGCAGCTGCCTGATGATTACTGGGAGAGGTTACTTTCCGCTGGCTTCGGCGATGTCGTGATTGGCCATCAGCTCCAGCGCGCGTACCAGCGCCGAGTGGTCTTCGCCTGCACCGCCATGTGCCGCACAGGTGTTGAACAGTTCCTGTGCAGTAGCCGTGTTGGGCAGGGCGACGCCGAGTTCGCGGCCGGTGCTGAGTGCCAGGTTCAGATCCTTCTGGTGCAGCTCGATGCGGAAGCCCGGCTTGAAGCTGCGCTTGATCATGCGCTCGCCATGTACCTCGAGGATGCGTGAATTGGCGAAACCGCCCATGAGGGCCTGACGCACGCGCGCCGGATCGGCGCCGGCTTTCGAAGCCAGCAGCAGCGCTTCGCCGACGGCTTCGATGGTCAGTGCGACGATGATCTGATTCGCCACTTTGGTGATCTGGCCGTCGCCGTTGCCGCCGACAAGGGTAATGTTCTTGCCCATCAGCTCGAACAGGGGTTTTGCGCGCTCGAAGGCAGCGTCCGGGCCGCCGACCATGATGGTCAGCGTCGCGGCCTTGGCGCCGACTTCGCCGCCGGAGACAGGTGCGTCGAGGTAGTCGCAGCCGAGTGCGTTGATGCGTTGTGCGAAGGCCTTGGTGGCGACGGGTGCGATCGAACTCATGTCGATGACCAGCTTGCCCTCGCTCAGGCCCGACGCGACGCCATCCGTATCGAACAGCACGGATTCGACGTGCGGGGTATCCGGCACCATGATGATGATGATGTCTGCATTGCGTGCGATTTCGGCGCCGGTCTTGCAAGCTTTGCCGCCTGCGGCGATGAGTTCAGCGGGGATGTCGGAACGGGAATGCAGGAAGAGGGTGTGGCCGCCCTTGATGAGGTTGGCCGCCATGGGCGTGCCCATGATGCCGAGGCCGATGAAACCGATGTTGCTCATGTGTTGCTCCTGAATCTTGTTTGGGGAAGAAGTGTCGAATTTGCGTGGAGCTGCGTGCCCTCTCCCGGTCCTGACGGACCACCCTCTCCCGCAAGCGGGCGAGGGAGCGGCAGACGGAGCGCGGTTTGCCAAGTGCGGGCCGCAGGTTGCAGTTCCCTCCCCCAAGCCTGGGGGAGGGTGCCCCGTCAGGGGCGGGAGAGGGCGACGTTCAATTCATGGCTCAGCCCGCATGTGCAAACCGCGCCGCCAGTTGCTCGACGGCGCGCGCCAGCAGCGCGATGTCCGCACCGACCGCGACGAAGCCGCAGCCCTGCTCGATATGTTTGCGCGCGAGCGTCTCGTCACCGGTGAGGATGCCGGCCGGTTTGCCAGTTGCACGAATGCGGCGGATGGCGTCGGCGATCTGATCCTGTACCTCGGCGTGTGCCGGGTTGCCGATCTGGCCGAGCGAGGCGGACAGGTCGCCGGGGCCGATGAAGATGCCGTCGACGCCCTCGACGGCTGCGATCTCCTCGATGTTGCGCAGGGCTTCGGCCGTCTCGACCTGCACGATCACGCACATCTGTTCGCTGGCGAGCTTGTGATAGTCCTTGACGCGACCGAAGCGCGAGGCGCGTGACAGGCCGGTGAAGCCGCGCACGCCGCCTTCGGCCGGGTAACGCGTGGCTTGTACCGCGCGGCGCGCTTCCGCGGCGTTCGCGACCTGCGGGACGAGCAGGGTCTGGACGCCAAGATCGATGATGCGCTTGGTCATGACTGCGTCATTCCATGGAATGCGCACGATGGGATGCGTGCTGCTCTCGGCCATGGCGAGCAACTGCTGGTGAACGAGAAAAACCTCGTTGGGTGAGTGCTCCATATCGATCAGGATCCAGTCGAAACCGGCACCGGCAATGACCTCCATCGAGACATAGTTCGACAGGTGCGACCACAGCCCGATCTGGCGTTTGCCGGCGACGATGGCTTGCTTGAATGTATTGACAGGTATCTGCATGGCGATGGGTCCAGGGTGAAGCGTGTCTGTGAAATTCTCAATAAGTCAGGCGGCTTGCAGCGAGATGCTCTGCGCCAGCTCGCGGCTGTAGTGACGGCTGGCGTCGACCAGCATGCGTGTGTAGGGATGGCTGGCGCCATTGCTGTTGAGGGCCTCGCGTGACAGGGTCTCGACAATGCTGCCGTGCTGCATGACGGCGATGCGTTCGCACAGGTGGGCGACCACGCTCAGGTCGTGCGTGACCATCAGGTAGGTGAGGCCATCGCGTGCGCGCAGGTCGACCAGCAGGTTGAGGATTTCAGCCTGCACGGAGACATCCAGTGCCGAAGTCGGCTCATCGAGCAGCAGCACTTTCGGTTCGAGGATCAGTGCGCGTGCAATCGCCACGCGCTGACGCTGGCCGCCAGAGAGCTGGTGCGGATAGCGGAAACGGAAAGACGGGTTGAGGCCGACCTTGGTGAGGATGTCGTCGATGCGCGTGCTGCGCTCGCCGATGCCGTGGATGCGCAGCGGTTCGGCCAGTGCGGTCTCCACTGTGTGGCGTGGATGCAGCGAGCCGTACGGATCCTGGAACACCATCTGCACCCAGCGGCAGCGTTCGCGGTCGAGCTTGTGGGCGAGTGGTTTGCCCGCAATCGCGAGCTCGCCCTGCCAGTGGTTGTAGAGGCCGGCGAGGCAGCGCAGCACGGTGGTCTTGCCCGAGCCGGATTCGCCGACGAGGCCGAAGCTCTCGCCCGCGGCAACGCTGAGGCTCACATCCTTCAGCACGCGGTTGGCTTTGTCGCCGCTGCCGAACGTCAGGTTGAGTGCGCAGATATCGATCATCGTGTTGGTCGTCATGTGCTTTTCCTCAAGCGGCCCAGGCCGGGTCGCGTTGCAGTACGGGCAGGCGCTCGCGGCGCTGGTCAAGGCTGGGCAGCGCTTCGAGCAGGCCACGCGTGTAGGGGTGCTGTGCCTTGTCGAGGTCGGCCGCGGCGATGGATTCGACGACGCGTCCGGCATACATCACCAGCACGCGGTCGCAGAAGCTGCGCACGAGGTTCAGGTCATGGCTGATGAAGATCAGCCCGAGGCCGCGCTGGCTGACGAGGTCGTCGAGCACGCCGAGCACCTGAATGCGTACCGACACATCGAGTGCGGAGGTGGGCTCGTCGGCGATGACAATCTCCGGTTCCGGGATCAGCATCATCGCGAGCATGATGCGCTGGCCCATGCCGCCAGAAACCTCATGCGGGTAGAGGTTGTAAACGCGTTCCGGATCGCGGATGCGCACGCTCTCCAGCATGGCGAGGGCTTTGGCGCGCGCCTCGGCCTTGCTGACCTTGCGGTGCGCGAGCCAGGCCTCGGCGATCTGCTCGCCGACGCGCATTACCGGATTCAGTGAGTACTTCGGGTCCTGCATGATCATCGACATGCGACGCCCGCGGATGGCCTGCATCTCGCGCTCGCTGCAGGCCAGCAGGTTGGTGTCGCCGAACTGCAGCTTGCCGTCGATGCTCGCGCTGTGCGGATGCAGGCGCAGCAGCGCGCGGCCGATGGTGGACTTGCCCGAACCGGACTCGCCGACGATGGCCAGCTTCTCGCGACCGAGTTCGAAGGACACGCCGCGCACTGCGTGCACCACACCGTTGGCGGTGTTGAAGCGCACGTTGAGGTCTTCGGCTTTAAGCAATGGCTGGTTGGGTGGATTCATGATTCGCGCCTCGAAACGTGCGGTGAGTTCAACTTTTCGTCGTTCCCGCGAAGGCGGGAACCCAGTGGCTTTGACTCCGCTTGCGAACGCCACTGGATTCCCGCGATCTTTCCAACAATCGCGGGAATGACGGTGTAGGAGAGATATGTGTTTTTCATGAGATCTATTCACTGCGCGGATCGAGCACGTCGCGCAGGCCATCACCGAGCAAGTTGAAGGCGAGGCTGACCATCATGATGGCGGCGCCGGGCATGGCGACGAGCCACCAGCACTCAAGCATGTAGCGGCGGCCAGCAGAGATCATCGCGCCCCACTCCGGCATCGGTGGTTGCGCGCCGAGACCGAGGAAGCCGAGACCGGCGGCGGTGAGGATCACGCCGGCCATGTTCATGGTCAGGCGCACGATCACCGATGACAGACACATCGGCACGATGTGACGCACGATGATGCGTGCTGGCGAAGCGCCTTGCAGTTGCGCGGCAGCGACGAAGTCGGCCTTGCGCAGCGAGAGTGTTTCGGCGCGCGCCAGGCGTGCAATCGGCGGCCACGAGGTCAGCGCGATGGCGATGATGGCGTGGTCCAGACCCGGTCCGAGTGCGGCGACGAAGGCCAGCGCGAGGACGAGGCCAGGGAAGGAAATGAAGATATCGGTGATGCGCATGAATACCGTATCCACCCAGCCACCGAAGTAGCCGGAAATGGCGCCGACGGCGAGGCCGACAGGACCGACGACGACAGTCACCAGCGCGATGATGTAGAGCGTGATGCGCGAGCCATAGACGAGGCGACTGAATATGTCGCGACCATATTCGTCGGTGCCGAACCAGTGGGTGCTGCTCGGCGCTTTCAATGCGTTGGACAGGTCTTGCGCGATGGGCGTGTGGGTGGCGATCAAGGGCGCGAAGATCGCCACCAGCACGAGCAGCAGGACGACGGCGAGACCGGCCACGGTAAGCGGGTTGCGCGCAAGGCGTCGAGCGCCGCGCTTGAAAGTCTCGCCCCATGCGGCAGCGCTGGATTGGGGGACGTCTGGCACGCTTTTGCCTTGCGCGCTGGAGGGGGTGGTGGTCATGGCGGCGGTCATCAGCGGGTTCTCGGATCGAAAACCTGATACAGCGCATCGGCAATCAGGTTGAGGGTGACGAAGATGATGCCGATGAGCAGCACGCAGCCCATCACGGCATTCATGTCGCCCAGCAGCAGGCTGCTGGTGAGGTACTGACCAAAGCCGGGCCAGGCGAAGACGGTCTCGATCAGCACGGCACCTTCGAGCAGGCCGCCATAGGCCAGCGCCACGATGGTCAGCAGTTGCACGAGGATGTTGCGGAAGGCGTGGTTCCAGATCACCTCTCGCTCCGAGAGTCCTTTGACGCGTGCGGTGATGATGTATTCCTGCGAGAGTTGCGCCAGCATGAAGCTGCGTGTCATGCGGCTGATGTAGGCCATCGAGTGCAGGCCGAGAATGCAGGCGGGCAGGGTGATGTGCTTGATCGCGCTGCGGAAGGTGTCCCACTCGCCCTGCAGGGCCGAGTCGACCAGTAGCAGGCCGGTGGTGCGCGTGACGAGGCCATCGTAGGAAAGATCGACACGTCCTGCGCCGCCGGCCCAGCCAAGCCATGCGTAGAAGATCAGCAGCCCCATCATGCCGAACCAGAACACTGGCACCGAGTAGCCACACAGGCTGATGACGCGCACCACCTGGTCACCAAGCTGGCCGCGACGTGTCGCCGCGAATACGCCGAGCGGCACGCCGACGAAGGTGCCGATCAGGATGGCGACGGTGGCGAGTTCAACGGTGGCTGGGAAGACGCGTGCGATGTCGGCGGTGACCGCATGGCCGGTGAGCATCGCCTTGCCCAGATCACCATGCAGCAGGTCGCGCAGGTAGTAGCCGAACTGCACGTAGAGCGGTTTGTCGAGGCCCAGCTGCTGGTAGACCTGCTGATAGGTCGACTGGTCCGCATCGGAACCGACGATGGACAGCACCGGGTCCAGCGGCATCACGCGACCGATGAAGAAGGTCAGCGCCAGCAGGCCGAGCAGGGTGACAGCGACCGTGGCGAGCCGTTTGCCGATGCCGTGGAAGCGATGCAGGCTGAGGCCGGGCATGCGCATTGAGAGAGAGGACATGAGTGCTCCGTGTTGCATTGGGAGACTGCAGGGGGATGTCAAAACGCTGATCACCCACCCAATTTCGTCATTCCCGCCTGCGCGGGAATGACGGATTTCAAAGTCTGCGCGTCATTTCGACTTGCTCACTTCACGCAGTCGCGTCGTGGCTGACGGATGGCCGACATAGCCCTTCACGTTCTTGGCCAGCACCACCGTGTCCACCATCTGCGATACGGGGATGATTGCGCCTACCTGCGCGTCATACAGCTTCTGCACTTCCTGATACATCGCGAGCTGTTTCTTCTCGTCCGTCTCGACTTCGGCTTTCTCGATCAGGGCGTTGATCTCGGGGCTGATGAAGGAGGTGCGCCAGCCCTGGAAGTTGGTCAGCTTGGCGGCGTCGGCGTTGTCCGGGTTGTAGACCAGCGAACGCAGGCTGCTGTGTGGATGCGGTTCGGCACCGCCACCGCCACGGCCAACGATGATCTCGAAGTTGCGATCACGCATTGCGCCATACACCTGATTACCGGTGCCCGAGATCACGCTGGCTTCGATGCCGCCGAGTGACAGCGTCGATTGCAGATTGGTGGCGATGTTGATGAAGGGCGCATCCGACAACACGCGGATGGTGGTCTTGAAGCCATTGGGGAAGCCGGCTTCCGTCAGCAGCTTTTTCGCAGCCGGCACGTTGAGCTTGTAGCCAGGGTCGGGCAGCGTGGCCGGCAGACCCATCTGCACCGGACGCTGATGGTAGAGGCCGTAGTTGGGCATCACCGTCTTGTTGATGCCGTCATAATCGATGAGGTCGCGAATGGCCTGACGCACGCGCTTGTCTGCGAAGCGCGGGTCCTTCACGCTCATGGCGACGTAGTAGACATTGCCGCGCTTGACGGCCTGCACGGCGACATTCGGGTTGGTCTTCATCGCTTCGATGTCCGGCACGGACATGCCGGTTGCGACGTCGATGTCACCGCGGTCGATCATCAGGCGCAGTGATTGCGATTCGGTCATGTGACGCATGATCACGCGGCGCAGTTTGGCCGGGCCGCGCCAGTAGCCGTCGAAGCGTGTCATCAGCAGCGCATCCTTGGCGCGCCATTCATTGAGCATGAAGGGGCCGGAACCGGCGGCGTTGGTGGTCAGCCAGCCTGCGCCGAGGTCGCCGTTCTTCTCGTTCTCCAGTACCTTTTTCTTGTCGAGAATGATGGCGCTGACTGAGGAGCCGAGGGTGTAAAGCACCAGTTTCGGATCGGTCGGTTCAGGCAGGTCGATGACCAGCGTGTTGGCATCGGTGGCGCGGATCTGCTTCTCCACATTTTGCGCGGTGAAGCCGTAGGCTTTCCACGAAGAGGCAAGCGCGAGATTGATCTTCAGCACGCGCTGCAGGGACCATGCGGCGTCCTCTGCCGTGAGCGGATTGCCGGACTGGAACTTCACGCCCTTGCGGATGTTGAAGGTGATGCTCTTGCCATCCGGCGACACGGTCCAGCGCTCGGCGAGGCCGGGCACCAGCTTGTTGGTATTGGTCGGGTCCAGCTCGACCAGCGTGTCATAGAGGTTGACGGCGATTTCGGTCACGTCATTGCCGGTGGCAGCGGCCGGGTCGAGCGACAGCAGGTTGTTCATGCTCATGCCGACGATGAGCTGGTCGTCCGGCGTCTTCGCCTGGACGGGGCTCATACACAGCGATACAGCGAGCGAAACAGCAAGCACCGGGGCGCTGAGCAGATGCGCGATTTTCATGATGTCTCCTTCTTTGTAATGCTTCTGAGAACGACGCCGGTCACCACAAAATCAGTAAGTGGCCACCGTGTTCGCTGCGATGTATTCGAAGTTGATGTCTTCACCGAGGCCCGGCAATTGCGAGACGTGCACGAAGCCGTCCTTGTCCATCGGGTCCGGCAGGCTGTTGAGATAGGCTGGCACGTCGTCGTACTCGAGGAAGGGATGGAGCAGGCCGCGCTCGTACCAGCGGCAGTTCTTGATCGCGGCACAGATGGCGAGATTCGCTGCGCCGTTGCCATGTACTTCGCAATCCATGCCGAAGGATTCGGCAAGGTGCGCGACCTTGAGCGTCGGGCTGATGCCGCCAATGCCCTGGGCGCCACCGCGCAACATGTCGCAGGCGCCGGCGACGACCCAGTCGGCGCGGCTGAAGTGTTTGCCGGCAATCGACTCGGGGCCGACGATGGCGATGTCGAGCTGATTGGCGAGCCATGCGTACGAGGCGATGCTCTGCTCGTTCATCATTTCCTCGAACCATGAGAAGTTGAGTTTCTCCAGGGCGCGGCCGATCTGCAGCGCTTCGGCGCGGCTGTACCAGTGGTAGCCGTCGAGCATCAGCGCGATATCCGGGCCGACGGCTTCGCGCACGGCGGCGCAGGCCTTGATGTCCATCTCGACGCTGGGTGCGAACGACACCGGCGGCATCCAGGTGTGCAGCTTGATGCCCTTGTAGCCGCGCGCCACCAGCTTCTCGGCGAAGGCCGCATATTCGTCAGGCGTCGACAGACCGCCCTTGAGCTCGTCACCACACATGGTGCTGCCATAGGCCGGCACCTTGTCGCGGTAGCCACCGATCAATTGATAGACCGGCATATTGGCCTTGCGACCGGCGAGGTCCCACAGCGCCATGTCGATGATGGCCAGCGCGCGGTCGGTGAGTTGGCCAGCGCTGCCGCGCTGCCAGTGTTCCAGTCCTTGCCAGAGGTATTCGCGATTGAGCGGGTTCTGGCCGATCAGCACTTTGCGCGCGAAGGCGTCGATCACGTGCAGACGGATCACTTCCGGCGGGCCGAAGGCGTGCCCTTGCGTGCCATCGTCAGCCGTGATGGTAAGCATCGCCAGCTTGCCTCTGGTTTCCGGGCCAGGGTGGGAGTGGCCCGCGCTATCTACCGAGCGGAAGCTGGGGAAGGTGAACACGCTCACCTTGATGTTCTCGATCTTCATGATGTCTCCGTGTGCTGCCAGTGTTGGCCGTTACTCGTCAGTCGTCATACTAGTGGTGCGGATGGTACTCACAAAGAAAAATAAGTGTCAATCGATCGGGGGTCGCCGTTTACCCGCACTAATGCGGCTAAATTGTGGGTTTGGCATGCCGAAAACAAGCATTGGCAGGCCTTGGCGGGAAAAGTGACAAGCCTGGAAAGTCGGGCGCTTCAGGTAGGGTGGTGTAACGAGTGGTTCAAAAAATACCGCACTCATCATACGAGTTGAGATACGATGTGCGAAATGATCCGACGGTCGCAGGCCGTGCGGACTGGTCGAACAGGGAAGTAACAGGATGCAGACTCTTCGTCGTCGTGAAACGCTGACCGGTCAATTGGTCAAAACCATCTCGGAGCGCATCGCCAGCGGGGCCTATCCCGTGGGCGAACGCCTGCCGAGCGAGCAGGTCATGATCGATGAGTTCGGCGTCAGCCGTACCGTGGTGCGCGAAGCCGTGGCCAATCTGCGTGCCAGCGGTCGCGTGACGACGGTGCAGGGCGTGGGTGCCTTCGTTGTGCAGCAGGAGCGCTCGGGCGCTTTCCAGATCGAGGCGTCTGGTCTGTCAGTCGTGCAGGAAATGGTGGCGGTGCTGGAGTTGCGCATCGCGCTCGAATCCGAAGCCGCTGTGCTGGCCGCGCAACGCCGCACGGACGAGCAACTCGCCGCCATGCGCAAGGCATTGGCCGACATGCTGGCGGCGATCGAGAAGGGCGAGGACGCGGTGCAGGCCGATATGGAATTCCACCGCTGCATTGCCGAGGCCGCGGGCAATCCGCACTTCCTCAAGCTGTTCAACTACGTCGGTGAATTGCTCATCCCGCGTGCGCGTCTGCAATCGTTCCGTCTGGAAGGCGTGAGCATGCGCGAATACCTGGAGCGCATACAGCGCGAGCACGAGCAGATCTGCTATGCCATTGAGCGGCAGGATCCGGAAGCGGCGCGCGCCGCCTTGCGACTACACCTGTCAGGCAGCCGTGACCGGCTGCAGCGGAGTATCGCCAAAGCCGTAACATGACGGGCTGCGCGAGCCGCCTTGCCAGCTACGCGCTCGCTCCATCCTGTTACGGCTTTCAAGTAAGGAAGCAAAAAGAAGAAAGTCTTGGCGCGCCTGTTGTCGCGTGCGATCCCTTCAAGATGTAGTAGATCAAGTCATGCCGTCAGCATCGACAGCGCCACGGCGTGCTGCACGCGTGCTTCGTCGAGCAGCTGATTGACGATATCGCGATCTACACCGGCAAAGGCGGCCTGACGCAGGGCGATCTGCATCTCCAGCGACAGCGTGCTGAACGGGTTGGGCGTGCCGGCTGCGCTATTGGCGAGGAAGATCACGTCAGAGAGTGTGGCGGGCGGCCAGGTGCCGCTCGGACTCTCCTGCGCGTCGAGCGCGTCGATGATCAGCTCGGGTGTGCCGAGTGCCGTGAGTACCTGCTGGCCGACTTCCTTATGCCAGCTCAGGATGAATTCCGACATCTCGTCCTGCTCCTGCAGCAGCTCGGGGTAGGCATGCACGCGCGCCAGCAGGAAGAACTGGCCGATGTCGTGCACCATGCCGGCCAGTAGCGCCGTGTCGGGCGAGATGTTGTCGAGTTGCAGGGCAATTGCATAGGATAGCGAGGCAACCTCGAGGGTGTGACGCCACAGTTGCTCAGCCAGACGCCAGACCGGCGCGAACTCGCTGGCGGTGGCCATCTGATCGCCGATCACAGCCAGTGCCAGCACGCGTGCGTTGTTCATGCCGACACGCATCAGCGCGCGGTGCACGTCAGTGACTTCCTGGCCGTTGGTGTTGAAAAAGGCTGAGTTGGCCATACGTAACAGCTTCACCGACAGCAGCGGTTCGAGGTTGATGACGCGGGCGATGGTGGCGGTGCTGGCCTCTTCTTCGTCGAGCGCGCGGCGGATCTTCACCGCGGCCTGCATGCTGGTCGGGAAGACGAATTCGCCGCTGGCAAGTTCGCGTTCGAGGTTGGCGGAAAACTGTACGCGTCGTCCTGCGCTGGTGGGTTCGGCCACGATCATGTGTTTTTCTCCGGGTTGGATGGCCGCCAGGTGGGTGTGCGCCGGAACCAAGGCGCGCTGGCGGTATCCCAGTAACTCAGTGTTGAAGTAGCGTTCTGGTGAATGCTCCGGCGATGAGCCGTAGCGTCTATCAGGTCGATACATTGTTTTCGGCAGCAACCGCGTGTAACTTCAATCGCTAATGGCCTCAAACCAGATTTCGCCTTCAGATCCCCTGTTTACTGTGATGTACGGCAGCTCGGCGAGCTTGATCGGTGAGCTGCGCATCCGTTTCCTAATCCGCTTCGTCCCCCTCTGCAATTGCCGGAAGACCCAAAATGACCAATCCCCTGCTTGAACCGCAAGGCCTGCCGCGCTTTGACGCGGTGTTACCCGAACACGTCAAACCTGCCGTCGATAGCCTGCTGGCGGAAAGCAAAGCGCTGGTTGCGCGCCTCGAAGCTGATCAGACGGCGCCGGACTGGGATAATTTCGTCGCGCCGATGATCGACTCGGGCGAGCGCTTCGGCCGCGCCTGGGGCGTGGTCGGGCATCTGCACAGCGTGATGGACACGCCCGCCTGGCGCGAGGCCTATAACGCCTTGCTGCCCGAGGTGTCGCGCCACTATGCCGAGCTGGGCCAGAACCTCAAGCTGTTCTCGCGCTATCGCCAGCTGCGTGACAGCGCAGCTTTCGCGCAACTCAGTCCGGTGCGCCAGCGCATCGTCGAGAACGAGGTGCGTGATTTCCGCCTGTCCGGCGCCGAGTTGCCGGAAGACAAGAAACCGCGCTTCCAGGCGATTGCCGAGGAGCAGGCCAGCCTTGCGGCGAAGTTCTCGGAGAATGTGCTCGATGCGACCAATCATCACTTCGAGCATGTAACGGACGCGACCGTCCTTGCAGGCATCCCGGAAGACGCCGTTGCTGCCGCTCGTGCTGCAGCCGAGCGTGCCGGCAAGGAAGGCTGGCTGTTCACGCTGCACATGCCGTCCTATTTCCCGGTCATGCAATACGCCGAGAATCGCGCCCTGCGCGAGCGCGTGTATCGCGCCTACGCGACACGTGCTTCAGAGTTTGCCGCTGACGGTGCGAGCCCGACGGAATTCCCCGAGCGCGACAACGCGCCAAATATCGACCGCATCCTGTCGCTGCGCAACGAAGCGGCGCAGATGCTTGGCTATCGCAATTACGCCGAGGTCTCGCTGGTACCGAAGATGGCAGATACGCCGGACGAGGTGCTTGAGTTCCTGCGTGACCTCGGGCGTCGTGCCAAGCCCTTCGCCGAGCGCGATCTGGCCGAGCTGCGTGAATTCGCCGCACGCGAACTGGGTCTCGATGATGTGCAGCCCTGGGACATCACCTGGGCCTCGGAAAAACTGCGTCAGGCGCGCTACGCCTTCTCCGAACAGGAGGTGAAGCAATACTTCCCGGAACCGATGGTGCTGCGCGGCCTGTTCAGTGTGGTCGAGAATCTATATGGCGTCCGCATTTCTCCGGACACGGCGCCGGTGTGGGAAGACAGCGTGCGCTTCTTCCGCATCGAGCGCGAAACGGCGTCAGGCAAAGAGCTTGTCGGCCAGTTCTACCTCGATCTCTATGCGCGTGAGACCAAGCGTGGCGGGGCGTGGATGGACAGTGCCATCACGCGCCGCCGTCTGGTCGGTGGTGTGCAGACGCCGGTAGCCTACCTGGTCTGCAATTTCCCCGGGCCTGTGGAGGGCAAGGCGCCGACCTTCAGCCACGACGATGTCATTACCCTGTTCCACGAGTGCGGCCATGGCCTGCATCACCTGCTGACGCGCGTTGACGAGTTGCCCGTGTCGGGCATTGCTGGCGTGGAGTGGGATGCGGTCGAACTGCCCAGCCAGTTCATGGAGAACTTCTGCTGGGAGTGGGACGTGTTGCAGGACATGACAGCCCATACCGAGAGCGGCGAGAAGCTGCCGCGCACGCTGTACGACAAGATGATTGCGGCGAAGAACTTCCAGAGCGGCATGCAGACCGTTCGGCAGGTCGAGTTTTCGCTGTTCGACATGCGCCTGCATCATGACTATCAACCCGGCGGCAGTAAGAGCGTGCAGGACGTGCTGGCGGAAGTGCGCAGCGAAGTCTCGGTGATCATTCCTCCCGCATGGCATCGTTTCCCCAACAGCTTCAGCCACATTTTCGCAGGCGGCTATAGCGCCGGTTACTACAGTTACAAGTGGGCCGAGGTGCTGTCGGCAGATGCCTTTGCGGCATTTGAAGAAGCTGCGGCAAAGCGCGGTGCCGAGGCCAGTGTGCTCGATCGGGTGACAGGTCAGCGTTTCGCTGACGAGGTGCTGGCCGTGGGCGGCTCGCGTCCGGCGCTGGAGTCCTTCAAGGCCTTCCGCGGCCGCGCACCGCAGGTCGATGCATTGTTACGCCACAGCGGCATGATTGCCGCGTGACCACGAACAGGGAGTTGAGGATGACAGGAGTCATGATGAAGACCGCACTGCTTGCTGCCCTGCTGCTTTCTCTGGGCAGCGCACAGGCCGAAGTTTTCCGCTGGACCGACAAGGACGGCAAGACGCACTACTCCGACAACCCGCCGCCTGATGCCAGGGTCGAGCAGCGCAAGATGAAGGACAACAGCGTTGATGTTAGCGGACAGAGCTACGAGACGACGCGCGCAGCGAAGCTCGCACCGATCACTTTGTACGTGTATGCCGATTGCAAGGAGCCTTGCGATCTGGCACGCAAGCTGTTGAATACGCGCAAGGCACCATTCAAGGAAACGGCCATTACGACGCAGGAAGACAAGGACGCCCTGGGCAAACTGCTGGGCAAGAAGGAGCCGCTGGCGCCGACCCTGCTGGTCGGCAGCAAGCCCATCGAAGGTTTCGAAGCGGGCGCATGGAACGGCGCGCTTGACGTGGTTGGCTATCCCAAAGCGCCATGACCAGCTATATCGAGGGTTCGCTCACTGCGGGCGAGAAAATCATCCATCTCGGACATACGAGCCTGTGGGCGTTGACGCCGTGGATTGTCGGCGGCCTGGTCCTGCTGCCGCTGTTCGGGGTGGGGCTTCTGGTGTGGCTGGCCGGTTACATCCGCTACAAGACGACCGAGCTGGCGATCACCAATAAACGCATCATCGTCAAGATCGGGTTCATCCGGCGTCAGACCGTGGAGATCAATATCTCCAAGGTCGAAAGCATCCAGGTCGATCAGAGCCTGTGGGGCCGCGTCTTCAATTTCGGCTCGCTGGTGATTACCGGTTCAGGCTCGTCGCAGGCGCCGATTCACGCGATCTCCGATCCGATGGGCTTCCGTCGCGCTTTTGTCGAGGCCCAGGAAGCCACGTAGGGCGGAATCCCGAAGGGAGTTCCGCCGGGTTGGGGCGCAGCCGTACGTTGCGTAGAGCCGCCTTCCGGCGGCTGGCGGAACCGCCGAATTTTCAGCGATGAGGTTCCGCCCTACCGCCTGAGCAATTTATCCATCACCCACGAAGCACGCGCACCGCTGATGCCGTCGCTCGGGCTCGTACCTTTGCCCAACAGGCTGTCGACAACAGTCTGGATGAGCGGTTGATGCACGTGTGGCGGGTTGCTGATGGCGATGCTTTCGGTTTTGCCATTGGCATACAGCTGGAGCGGGCTGTCGTCAAAAACAACGAAGCGCAGGCTGCCGGACGTGCCGTGAATCTCGGTCAGATCAAGCTGTTCGGCGACCGAGAAGCACCATTGCCCCGTGCCCTGCACGCCGGAAGCAAAACGGAAGCTGCCGCTGACGATGTCTTCGGCCGCATACAGGCCGGCCTGATTGGCCTTGAAGCCGGCGACCTCGCTGATCGGACCCAGTACATAGTCGAGAAAGTCCAGCGTGTGGCCGGCCATGTCGACGAAATGTCCGCCGCCCGCCAGCGCCGGATCAATGCGCCAGAACTGTGAGGGATCGCGGTCGCGTTCCTGCGGCGGGCGCTGGAGGCGCGTGCTGACCATGCGTACCGTGCCAATCGCGCCGCTGTCGACCAGTTCCTTGATCTTCAGGAAGCGCGGCAAGGCGCGACGGTAATAGGCTACGAATAGCGGCACGCCTGCAGCCTTGCAGGCGTTCTCCATGTCAATGCATTCGGCATGATTCATGGCCATCGGTTTCTCGACGAGTACCGGCTTGCCTGCCGCCGCACAGCGCAGCACGTAGTCCTTGTGCGTCGACGGAGGCGTCGCGACATAGATCGCGTTCACCTCGGGGTCGTTGATCAGCTTGTCGGCGTCGTCGTACCACTTGGGCACGCCATGACGCCGCGCATAGTCGGCCGCGAGCGCGCCATTGCGGCGCATCACGGCAACGAGCTGCGAGCCCTCGGCTTTCTGGAAGCCGGGCCCGCTTTTGACTTCCGTCACGTCACCGCAACCGATGATTCCCCAGCGAACGATATCCATGCTGTGACCCTCCTGTTTGTCATTGACTGCTCGCCGCTGTGGCGAGCGCCTTGCCTACTTCACCCGCTGCTTGTCCAGCTTTCGCGCGAGGGTGCGGCGATGCATGCCGAGTCGCCGCGCCGTCTCCGAAATATTGAAACCGGTCTCCGCCAGGGTCTGGTGGATGCGTTCCCATTCCAGGGTCTTGATCGAGGTGGGACGTTCGGAGAGTGCCACTTCTTCATTACCGACGACGCGTGCGAATGCTGCTTCGATGTCGTCGCTGTTGGAAGGCTTGGCGAGATAGTGCAGCGCGCCGAGCTTGATGGCCTCCACGGCCGTGGCAATGCTGGCGTAGCCGGTCAGCACGACGATCAACATGGCCGGGTTGTGTGTATGCAGCAGTTTGACGCAGGCCAGCCCTGAAGCGTTGCCGGCGAGCTTGAGGTCCACTACCGCGTAGCCGGGCGTGCAGGTTTTCAGTACTTCAAGCACTTGCTCTGTCTGGCTGGCGACGACGACCTTGTAGTCACGACGCTCGAATGAACGGCTCAGCGTGCGCGCGAAATCCGCATCGTCCTCGACGATCAGCAGCAGTCTTTCTGCGCCTGTCCCAATACTCATTCCTTGACCGGCTCCGTTGTTTGAATCGATGCGAGTGGCAGGCTCATGGTAACAATGGCACCGCCTTCCGGGCGGTTGCCCGCCGTCACGCTGCCGCCAAGCTTGCGCAGCACATTGACGACGAGAAACAGCCCGAGGCCCCCCCCCGCGCGTCCCTTGCTCGATTGGTAGGGCGTTCCGAGACGCTCAAGCATGTCCGGGTCGAAGCCATGACCGACGTCGGTGACCTCGAGCGTGAGGCGATCACCGTCGCGTGAGGCGGCGAGGGTCACGCCGATCGGCGACGCTTCGATCGCGTTGTCGAGCACATTGTGAATGGTCTGCTTCAACGCCGAGTCGGAGATGATAGACACGTCTTCGCCAAACTCATTGCGGAAAGTCAGGGCACTTGAAGAGCGCGTGGCGCGCCATTCCGCGACCAGCTCGTTGAGGAAGCCGGCGACGGTCGTTGCAAGCGGCGCTTCGCCTCTGTCTTCCCCCGCCGATAGCAGGATGCCCGTCACGATGTTCTTGCAACGCAGGACCTGCGCCTGCATCTCTTCGACATCCTGCAGCAGCTCCGGGTCCGAGGCGAAGAAGGGCATGCGATGCCAGTCACCGAGAATCACGGCGAGGGTCGACAGCGGCGTGCCCAGCTCGTGCGCCGCGCCCGAAGCCAGCAGACCCATGCGCACGATGTGTTCCTCTTCCGCGGCGCGCTGGCGCAGATCGGCCAGACGCGTGTCGCGCGCGCGCAGGTTGCGGCTGATGCGTGTCGTGAACACCACCAGCAGGATGGCGTTCAGCACGAAGCAGATAAGCAGGCCGATGACATATGGGTCAGCCAGCCGGTCGTGCCGGCCCGGCGGCAAGGCAAGGGGCAGGTGGTGTTGGGTGAGTGCGACGAAGCAGCCCGCGGTGATCGCCACGATGGTCCAGGTGTTGTGTCGCTTCAGCAACGCCGCACCGAGAATGACCTGCAGCAGGTACAGGAAGATGAAGGGGTTGGTTGCGCCGCCGCTGGCGTAAAGCTGTGCCGTCAGTGCAGCCACATCGACCAGCAGCGAGACGAACAGGGCGTGCTCGCTGACCGGCCGCTTGTCGCGCCAGTACAGCAGGCTTGCGGCATTGAAGATGACCAGAACCGCCAGTGCGACGGCCATGCGCTCGAGTGGCAGCGCGATATCGAAAGCGAAGCGCACGATCAGGATGGTCAGTACCTGGCCGAGCACGGCGAACCAGCGCAGCTGGATCAGCTGCTGCATGTTCTTCAGGCCCGTGGCATCCGTGCCTTGTGCCGGTCTCGGCCGGTCCAGCCTTACGGCAGGGATAGTGGAAGTCTCTGTCGTCGCCATCCGGGTTTTGTGTGTGCTGGTCTCAGGTATCTGTGGGCGGCTGCTGTCGGCGTTCCGTGCGCCACAGGAAGATCACTGCGGCGGCCACCATAAGCGCAAGCGTATACCAGGTGATGGCGTAGACGAGATGACTGTTGTGAAACGACACCACGGTCAGGCCGCCGACGGGCCAGTGGCCGGCGGCGGCATCGGTCGACACACCATGTTCCGCATCGAGGTCGACGAAGTAGGGGGCGACGGGGGTTGAAGCTGCGCCCAGCCCTTGCGCTCGGGCAATCGCGGCCACATCGCGTGAGTACCAGCGGCCGGATGCGGCATCGTTGCTGTGCAGGAAGGCGCCGCCGGGTTCGGACATGCGCAGCAGGCCGTCAAGCGTCTGCTCGCCCGCGGGCTCATTGGAGAGGCGGGTGCTGCGCTCGCGCCGCTCGCCTGGCACGAAGCCACGGTTGACGAGCACATAGCTGCCGTCGTCAGTGCGCAGCGGCGTCAGCACCCAGAAACCGGGGCCGAGTTCGGTGACGGCCTGTACCAGCGTCTCGCGTGTGTGCTCGAAGACGCCGTGCAGGCGCACGTGACGATAGGCGTCGTCGGGAGTGATGTGCGGCCATTCGGCGCGCGGGGGGGCGGCTTGCGCGGGGGCGTGCACGCGTTGTTCGACGCGTGCGATGAGATCGAGCTTCCAGGCCCGCCGTACGACCTGCCAGCTGCCGAGCGCGACGAAGGTGCCACACAGCAGCATGCCGGCCAGTGTCCACGCCACCAGCCTCATTGATGCTGGAGGCGACTTGCTCAAGGCGTCGGACTCAGGGCTGGTTGCGCATCTCGTGCATCGATGCCGGCATCATGTTCTTGTTGAGGTGGTACATGACCCACAGAGAACCGCTCAGGGTGATGACGACCAGCACCGCGGTGAAGATCAGCGCCAGCATGTTCCAGCCACCTTCGGAGCGCGCGCTCATGTGCAGGAAGTAGCGCATGTGCACGAGGATCTGTACGGCTGCAAAAGCAAGAATGACGGCCGCCGTGACAGCAGGGCGATCGAAGACCTTGGCCATGACCAGCCAGAATGGAATCGCCGTCAGCACGACCGAGGCGATGAAGCCGATCACGTAGTCCGACATCGTGCCGTGTGCGGCACCACCGTGCTCGTCGTGATGACCGTGATCATCGTGGTGTGCGGCGTGTGTTTCGTGGATACCGGCGCTCATACCAGCACTCCCATCAGATAGACAAAGGTGAACACGCCGATCCAGACGACATCGAGGAAGTGCCAGAACAGCGACAGGCACATCAGGCGGCGCTTGTTTTCGGCGATCAGTCCGTGCTTGCCGACCTGGAACATCAGCGTGATCAGCCAGACGATGCCGAAGGTGACGTGCAGGCCGTGCGTGCCGACCAGGGTGAAGAAGGACGACAGGAAGGCGCTGCGCTGTGGCCCGGCACCTTCATGGATCAGGTGCGCAAACTCGTACAGTTCGATGCCGAGAAAGCCCGCACCGAACAGGCCGGTGATGGCCAGCCACACAAGCGTCGGTGCCACGCGATTCTTCTGCATCGACAGCATGGCAAAGCCGTAGGTGATCGACGAGAGCAGCAGCAGCGACGTGTTCAGCGCCACCAGGGGCAACTCGAACAGATCGGCGCCCGACGGGCCGGCGGCATAGCTCTGCCCGAGCACGCCGTAGCAGGCGAACAGGCAGGCGAAGATGAGGCAGTCGCTCATCAGGTAGACCCAGAAGCCCAGCAAGGTGCCGTTCTGCGGATGGTGTTCCTCCATCTCGTAGAAGCGGACGGGTTCGGCTCCGGCGTTGTTCATGACAGAGGAATCAGCAGTGATATCAGACATGGCTGGCCAGCAATTGAGTGCGTGCGTTTTCGGTGCGGGCAACGACGTCCGCAGGGATGTAATAGTCGCGCTTGTAGTTGAAGGTGTGCACGATGACGGCGATCAGCAGGACGATGAAAGACGCGACCACCAGCAGCCACATGTGCCAGATCAGGCCGAAACCGCAGATCGTGCTGAGGATTGCAAGCACGAAACCGGCCGCCGTGTTCTTCGGCATGTGGATCGGGATGAAACCGTTCAGCGGGCGTTCGGCGCCGCGATGCTTCATGTCCCACCACGCGTCATTGTCGTGAATGCGCGGTGTGAAGGCGAAGTTGTAATCCGGTGGTGGCGACGAGGTCGACCACTCCAGCGTACGGCCATGCCACGGATCGCCGGTGTGATCGCGCAAGGCTTCGCGACGACGGAAGCTGACGACCAGCTGGATCAGGAAGCAGGCAATGCCGAGGGCGATGAGGAAAGCGCCGAAGGCCGCAATGACAAACCAGACTTGTAGCGAGGAATCGTCGAAGTGGCTCACGCGACGCGTCACGCCCATCAGGCCCAGCACATAAAGTGGCATGAAGGCGAAGAAGAAACCGATCTGCCAGAACCAGAACGAACACTTGCCCCAGAACGGGTCGAGTTTGTAGCCGAAGGCTTTCGGGAACCAGTAGGTGATGCCGGCCATGAGGCCGAACAGCACGCCGCCGATGATCACGTTATGGAAGTGGGCGATCAGGAACAGGCTGTTGTGCAGCACGAAGTCTGCTGGCGGCACGGCCAGCAGCACACCGGTCATGCCGCCGATGACGAAGGTGACCATGAAGCCCACCGTCCACAGCATCGGCACTTCGAACTTGATGCGGCCGCGATACATGGTGAACAGCCAGTTGAAGATCTTCGCCCCGGTCGGGATGGAGATGATCATCGTCGTGATGCCGAAGAAAGAGTTCACGCTGGCGCCCGAGCCCATCGTGAAGAAGTGGTGCAGCCAGACGAGATACGACAGGATCGTGATGACGACGGTGGCATAAACCATCGAGGTGTAGCCGAACAGTTTCTTGCGGCTGAAGGTCGCCACCACTTCGGAGAAGATGCCGAACACTGGCAACACGAGGATGTACACCTCCGGGTGACCCCAGATCCAGATCAGGTTCACGTACATCATGGCGTTGCCGCCGAGCTCGTTCGTGAAGAAGTTGGTGCCGGTGTAGCGATCCAGTGCCAGCAGGGCCAGCACGGCGGTCAGCACCGGGAAGGCGGCGACGATCAGTACGTTGGTGCACAGCGAGGTCCAGGTGAACACCGGCATCTTCATCAGGCTCATGCCCGGCGCGCGCATCTTGACGATGGTCACCAGCAGGTTGACCCCTGAAAGCAAGGTGCCGACCCCCGCTATCTGCAAGGACCATATGTAGTAATCGACGCCCACGTCAGGGCTGAAGGCGAGGCCGGAGAGGGGCGGGTAGGCCAGCCAGCCGGTGCGCGCGAATTCGCCAACGAACAGCGACATCATCACCAGACCGGCGCCACAGGCCGTCATCCAGAAACTGAAGTTGTTGAGGAAGGGGAAGGCCACGTCGCGCGCCCCGATCTGCAGCGGCACCACGTAGTTCATGAGACCCGTCACCAGCGGCATGGCGACGAAGAAAATCATGATCACGCCGTGCGCCGTGAACACCTGATCATAGTGGTGCGGTGGCAAATAGCCGAGGTTGTCGCCGAAGGCGATGGCCTGCTGAGCGCGCATCATGATGGCGTCGGAGAAGCCACGTAGCAGCATCACCAGACCCAGCACGATGTACATGATGCCGATCTTCTTGTGATCGATGCTGGTGAACCAGTCGCGCCACAGCGGGCCCCACAATTTGAAGTAGGTCATCGCGCCGAGCAGGGCGATGCCGCCCAGCATCACGCCGATGAAAGTCACCAGCAGGATGGGTTCGTGGAACGGGATGGCGTCCCAGGTCAGGCGACCGAAGATGAGGCGGGTCAGGTCAAAATGTTCGGGCATCGTGTGTCTCGGAAATTCCAAGTTAAAGCGACTGGGCAGAAGCGGCCGGCCTGAATGGCGCCGACACGCTTACGGCCGTTACCGAAACGCTTGCGCGTTCCGGTCGGGCAAGCTCAAAGATTTGTCGGTGTGGCGACGGACTGTTGCGTACCGTTCGGGTTGTCAGGTGTGCACATGCCATTTGCAAGCGTCGGCACCGACACATTCCGGTCTCCCCGTTGAACGGTGGTCAGGGAGGCGGGCGACAGGCCGACGCGTCCCATGCCGCCATTCTGGTCAATGGCCATCATCTGGTTCGTGCACATCTTGCCTGCTTCGACACAGCGATTCAGGATGGCGTCGTACAGGCCATCGGCCACCGTTGCATAGCGGCGCACCGGCTCGCGTTCGCTCGGGCGCTCCAGCTGCAGATACGTGTCGCGGCTGAGGGTTTGACCGGCGGCCTGATTGGTCTTCACCCATTGCGCGAAATCTGCATCGCTCAGGCCGTGGAACTTGAAGCGCATGTCCGAGAAGCCTGCACCGCTGTAGTTGGCGGAGAGGCCGTCGTAGGTGCCGGCCTTGTTGATGACGGCGTGCAGCTTCGTCTCCATGCCCGGCATCGCGTAGATCATGCCGGCCAGTGCGGGCACGTAGAACGCGTTCATCACGGAGGAGGCGGTGATGCGGAACTGTACGGGCCGATCCACCGGCGCGGCCACTTCATTGACGGTCGCAATGCCTTGTTCGGGGTAGAGGAACAGCCACTTCCAGTCCAGCGCAACGACTTCGATTACCAGCGGCTTGGTGTCGGCAGCGAGGGCGCGCTGCCCGTCAATGCGTTCAAGCGGGCGATACGGGTCGAGTACATGGGTGCTGATCCAGGTCAGGGCGCCGAGGGCGATGATGATCAGCAGTGGCGCGGCCCAGATGAGCAACTCGAGCTGGGTCGAGTGATCCCAGTCGGGTCGGTACTCGGCCTTGGCCGATTCGCGGTAGCGCCAGGCGAACACCAGCGTGAGGACGATTACCGGCACGATGATCAGCAGCATCAGCAGCGTCGAGATGACGACGAGGCGGCCCTGCTGCACGGCTACGTCACCGGAGGGATTGAGCACCACCATGTTGCAGCCGCTCAGGATTGCGGCAAACACGACAAGGGCGAGCGCGCGAAGGGACTTTTGCACTGGCATTGACTCTGAAAGATGCGTAGTGCGGCAGTTGCCGCGTGAGAAGAACAGGCTTCGAAACATGGGTGGCAAGAACTCGTGACTGAAACCGCTGGCCATGCCCTGGCACGGGCGGCTGGTGCGGATTTGCAGGTTTTGGTACCTGCGCTCAGACCCTGCGCAGATCGTCTGCGGAACGCGCATGGCCGACCTACAATTTAGGACGACTTAGCAAATTTTGCGATTGGACGTTTTGTCCTATGGCAAAAGATCGCGACTAGTGAGATTCTGAAATGTCTGCCGGCCCTGAAGCGAAGACCCGTACTCTATGACCAGCATTACTCATCCAGAACCGCACTCCCCGACCCTTGCGCATGACGTGCCTGCCGCCGCGTCCGATCACGGCACGGTGAAGCCTGCCGAGATTGCCGTGGGCGTTATCGTCGGCCGCGCTTCCGAGTACTTCGATTTCTTCGTCTACGGCATTGCCTCCTGCCTGGTCTTCCCGGCGCTGTTCTTTCCGTTTGCGTCGCGTCTTGATGGCACGATCTACGCCTTTGTCATTTTTTCGTTTGCCTTCATTGCGCGCCCGATCGGCACTGCCGTCTCGATGGCCATTCAACGGCGCTGGGGGCGCGGCACCAAACTGACGATTGCGCTGTTCATGCTCGGCACCTCGACCGTGGGCATCGCCTTCCTGCCTGGCTATGAAACGGCGGGCGCCTTGTCCATCGTGTTGTTGTCGGTGTTTCGCGTGGGCCAGGGGCTCGCGCTGGGCGGGTCGTGGGATGGCCTGCCGTCGCTGCTCGCACTCAATGCGCCGCCGAAGCGTCGTGGCTGGTACGCCATGCTCGGTCAGCTCGGTGCGCCGGTCGGCTTCATCCTGGCCAGCGGACTGTTTGCCTTCCTGCACGCCAGCGTGCCTCTCGACGACTTCCTCTCCTGGGCCTGGCGCTACGCTTTCTTCGTGGCCTTCTCCATCAATGTCGTCGCGCTGTTCGCGCGTCTGCGCCTCGTCCTGACGCCAGAGTTTGAGCGTCTGCTCGACGAGCGCGATCTGGAGCCGGTGCATGTGCGCGAGCTGATTCGCGACAAGGGCACCCATCTGTGGATCGGCGCCTTCGTGCCACTCGCCAGCTACGCCCTGTTCCACATCATCACGGTGTTCCCGCTGTCGTGGATCCTGTTGTTCACCCAGCAGTCGATCACTCAGTTCCTGATGGTGCAGATCGTTGGCGGCTTTCTTGGCGCGGCCGGCATCATCGCCTCCGGCAAGATTGCTGACCGCATCGGTCGTCGCTACACGATTGGCTCGCTGGCGGTCATGATCGGCGTGTTCAGCGGCTTTGCGCCGACGCTGCTGGGTAGCGGCACCCTGGGTCAGGACGTGTTCCTGCTGGTGGGCTTCACCTTGCTCGGCCTGTCGTACGGCCAGGCTTCCGGCGCCATGAATTCGAACTTCGGTCCGCGCTTCCGCTACACCGGCGCGGCCCTGACGGCGGATCTTGCCTGGCTGATCGGCGCTGCTTTTGCACCGCTGGTGGCCTTGGGCCTGTCTGCCCACTTCGGGCTCGCCTACGTCAGCGTCTATCTGCTGTCGGGTGCTGCCTGCACCCTGGCCGCGCTGGGCATCAATCGCGCCATCGCCGGCGAAGACTGAGGCGCAAGCCGGTGCACTGAGAGGTGCACCGAGGCGGGTCGGTCGTGACCTGCTTCGCGAAGCGGCGTGTTTGTTGACTCCCGCGTCACATGAGTCGCCCTGCTGATTTGCATCTGCGCAGGGCGATCGGCTTGCCTGCCAGATGCGTAATGTTGTCGGCATATCTGGCCGGCGCCAGCATCGGCCCCCACCATCCTTTCATACAGCCTGCGGAACACCTGCGCCGACATCCGGTCGGCCGGTATTTCGGCGACCCCATGGTCACGTCCGTGACCTGCCTGAGAGCCTGTTTACGATCTTTGGAAACTCGTGAAATAGGGCTGGAATATTCTTGAAACGCTGCAAAGAAGCTCGTCATCCCGGCTTTCGCCGGGATGACGATGGTTTTACACAGATCGCGAACAGCTTCTGAGCGCTCCGCTCGCCAATTCTTCTGCGCAATATCGCTCGCTCACGGGCCTCTCCATCGGCCTCCGATTTCATGGCCACGAAGTGTCTGCAAGGCCTTGCACGAGCCGCTGTGAAACCTGCTTATTGAGATAAGCATATCTGGATTAATTGATTGATCCCACCCGTTGCTGGGGGGGATAGTGCCACCCCCCTTGCAGACAATGCCCTCCGGCAAAGAATCTTTTAAGGGGAAGGGTTTATGGTGGAATCCAACAAGAAGAAAGCTCAGCTCAGGCTGCGGCCACTGGCAATTGCCATTGGCGTGCATTGCCTGACGATCGGCGGCGCACAGGCGTTTGAATTCGATACTGGCAATTCAGATGTGTCTGTCCGCTGGGACAACACCCTGCGCTACAACCTCGCGCAACGCGTTGAGGGGCGTAACAACAGCATCGCCAATGATCCGAAATTCGACGAAGGCGATTACAAGTTTGACCGAGGCGACCTGGTGGCCAACCGGATCGATCTGTTGTCGGAACTGGACGTTGTCTACAAGAAGAATTTCGGCTTTCGCCTGAGCGGGGCCGGGTGGTATGACGCCGCTTACAATGACAAAGCGGTAACAAATCCGAATCTGCGCGACGCGTTTGGCCAGCCCGTGCCATCCAGTTACGTGGGTAGCCAATACAGCGGCTATACGAAGCGCTATTACGTCGGCCCTGCCGGGGAGTTGCTGGACGCGTTCGTCTTCACGAACTTTGACGCAGGCTCTGCCGCAGTCAAGGCCAGGCTGGGTCGTCACAGCGTTGTCTGGGGCGAGTCCCTGTTCCTCGGCGGTGCGATTCACAGCGTCTCCTATTCTCAAGTCCCGCTCGATCTGCAGAAGGGTTTTGCAACACCCGGGGTCGAAGCCAAGGAGTTGTTCCGTCCCCTGAATCAGATCTCCACCCAGGTGCAGCTCACCAACGAACTGTCAGTGGCGGCCCAGTACTTCCTCGAGTGGGAGAACTTCCGCTTCCCGGAAGGTGGCACCTATCTGGGCCCGGCTGATTTCGCGTTCAACGGCCCGGACAGGATTGTTCTGGCAACCCATCCGGCAGCGGGGGGGCTCGGCTATACGCGGGGCGATGCCGTGACGCCGAAAAACACGGGAGAGTTCGGTCTCAATACGCGCTGGTCTCCGGAGTTTCTCGATGGAACGCTGGGCGTCTACTACCGCCGCTACGCGGACAAGATTCCGCAAGTCCTTGTCACCAGCCTTGCCGCGGTCGGCGGGCAGCCGCTCGCTGCAAAGAGTCAGTATCAGGCGATCTATGCCGACAAGATCGATCTGTTTGGCATAAGTCTGGCCAAGAGTGTGGGCGGTGTCAGCGTGGGCGCCGAGCTTTCCTATCGCCACAACACGCCGCTGCTGTCGCAGACGCTGGGCAATGCCTCTGCGACCGGAACGCCGTCGCAGGGTGATACGCCGGGGCCGCGTGGCAACACGGTTCACGCCTTGACCAACCTCATGGGGAATATCGCCAGCACGGATTTCTTTGACGCAGCGAGCTGGGCGACCGAAGTGACCTGGGCGCGCTGGACCGGCATCAGTAGCGGCGCAAACCTGTTCAACGGCGTCGGCTACAACGGCTGCCGCGGGCCATCGGCTGCTGCCGCTTCCGGGGACAAGTGGGATGGCTGCGCGACGCATGACTTTATTGGTCTGGCCGTGGCGTTCACGCCGACCTGGTATCAGGTCTTTCCGGGTGTCGACCTGTCCTTGCCGGCGAACTATTCGACGGGCCTGATGGGTAATGCGCCCGTGGCATTCGGTGGCAATGAAGGTCTCGGCAATTACAGCGTTGGTATCGCCGCAGACATCTTCCAGAAGTACCGGGTGGATCTCAAATACGTCGACTACTTCGGTAAATACCGCACCAATGCTGCGGGAAACATAACGACCTTCAATGGCTTCACGACGGTTCTGAGCGATCGCGGTTTCGCGAGCCTGACGCTGAAGACGACGTTCTAAGGAGAGTGAGCATGTATTACGGAAAGACCACGCTTGTGGCCATCCTGGCGACGCTGATGAGCAGTCTGGTTCAGGCTGGAGTCAGCGCAGACGAAGCCAAGCAACTGGGCAACAGCCTGACTCCCATCGGTGCGGAAAAGGCCGGCAACAAGGACAACAGCATTCCCGCCTACACCGGCGGGCTGACCACGCCGCCGGCCGGCTTCAAGGCGGGCGACGGCCAGCGTCCCGATCCCTTCGCGGGCGAGAAGCCGCTGTTCGTCATCGACGGCAAGAGCCAGGCCAACTACGCCGAGCTGCTGACGGAAGGCACCAAGGCGCTGTTGCAGAAGTACCCGGATTTCCGTGTCGACGTCTACAAGACGCAGCGCACGGTGGCCTTCCCGAAGTTTGTGGAAACCAATACCGCCAAGTGCGCGCAGTCGGCGCAGACGATCAACGATGGCCGCACGATCCAGGGTTGCCACGCCGGCTTCCCGTTCCCGATTCCGAAGACCGGTTTCGAGGCCATCTGGAATCACCTCGTGCGCTACAACGGCGGCCCCTTCGTGTTTGACTACAAGAACTGGCATGTGAATTCGGCCGGTCGGCCGACGCTGGCCACCTCGGGTACGCTGTCCCAGCACTTCCCGTTCTGGGACAAGGACAAGGCTGACAACGGCATCTTCCTGCGCCAGCGCATCCTCTACACCGGCCCGGCGCGCCGCGTCGGTGAAGGCCTGCTGGTGGTCGACCCGCTGGACTTTGTCGACAAGGACAGGCGCGCCTGGGTCTACCTGCCGGGTCAGCGTCGCGTGAAGGTGGCGCCGGACATCGCCCACGACACGCCTAACCCTGGTTCGGGCGGCACGGCCACCTTCGACGATGCCTATCTGTTCAGTGGCTCGCTCGACCGCTTCGACTTCAAGCTGATCGGCAAGAAGGAAGTGATCGTGCCTTACAACACCTATCGGCTGTCCTTCCATACGTCTGCCGAGCAGGCGCTCAAGCCGAACTTCGTCAATCCGGATGCCGTGCGCTGGGAGCGCCATCGCGTGTGGGTGGTCGAGGCGAACCTGCGTGAAGGCAAGCGCCACGTGTACAGCAAACGTCGCTTCTACCTCGACGAGGACAGCTGGACCATCGTCGCCTCCGAGGCCTATGACGCGCGTGGCCAGATCTATCGCGCCGGCTATGCCTACCAGACGCCGCTGTACGACCTGCCGGCGCCCTATGCCGACCTGCACGCGATCTACGACCTCGTTGGTGGCGGCTACAGCCTGATCGGTCACACGGCCGACACGGGTGGGGTCAAGTCCGGCGTGACCGCCGAACGCGACTGGACGCCTGACGCGCTGGCCGGTGGGGGCATTCGTTGAAGCAGAAGCAATCCCAGCCACGGGGCGCGCGCATCGCGTCTCGTGGTTTTTTCATGACATCGGCAAAGCGCTTGGTGTCGGCGTGCCTGCTCGGGCTGGCTTCCGTCAGTCTGCAGGCCGCTCCCTCGACGAGCCTGCGTGACCCGCTGAAGGTGCCTGCCGCGCAGTCCACGTTGGCGGCGCGCAGCTTGATCCAGGGCCTGGCGCGCGCCGGCAATCGCGTGGTCGCGGTTGGCCAGCGCGGTCACATCCTCTATTCCGACGATCAGGGTCTGAGCTGGCAACAGGCCGAAGTGCCTGTCAGCTCGGACCTGCTCGCGGTGCATTTCCCGAGTGCCACACAGGGCTGGGCTGTCGGTCATGACGGCGTCGTATTGCACACGGCCGATGCCGGCGGCAGCTGGCAGGTCCAGCTGACCGGGCAGGGCATGGCCGCGCTGCTGCGCGCGGCCTATACGCCGGCACGCGTTGCGGCACTCGGCCTTGCTGCTGCCGAGGCCAGCGCCCTGCAGGCTGACGCCGAGCGACTGGCTGCGCAAGGCGCCGAGAATCCGCTGCTGGCCGTGTGGTTCGCGGACGAGCGCACGGGTTTCGCGGTAGGCGCCTTCAACCTGATATTCAGAACAGATAACGGCGGCAAGACCTGGGAGCCGTGGTTCCACCGCACTGTGAATCCGCAGCGTCTGCACTTCTACGCCATCGCCGCGGGGCCGCAAGGCCTGCTGCTGGCGGGCGAGCAGGGCATCATGCTGCGCCTCGACGATAAGGCGCAACGCTTCCTGCCCTATGACACCGGCTATCGCGGCAGCTTCTTCGGTCTGCAAGCGGTAGGCGCGAATACCTATGCCTTCGGGCTGCGCGGACATCTCTATCGTGCCGGGCCCGGCGCGGACTGGAGCCGCGTCGACAGTGGTCTCGCCGACGGTCTCGTGGCAGCCGCAGCCTGCCCGGCCGGCGGCTGGCTGCTGGCCTCGCAGTCGGGGCGCGTTGTCGTCAACGCCGGCGAGGCCAATCGCCCTGTGCGCCAGCTCTCGCCCGGCGTGCCCGTGTCGGCCGTCCTCTGTCTTGCTGATGGCCAGCCTCTGATTGCTGGCGCAGCCGGCTTGCGCAAGGTGGCCCTGCCATGAGCCACACACCTTCATCCGGGCAGGACCTGCCGCCGCAGGTCACGCTCGACGAATTCAATCTGCATTCCGGTTCGGCGCTGGAGCGGGCCATCTTCAACCATCGGCGCTGGGTGCTGGCGCTGTGCCTGTTGGTAAGCCTCGTGCTGGGTTGGGGCGCGGCGACGCGCCTGGATTTCAATGCCAGCTACGAACGGATGATGCCGCAGGGCCACCCGTTCATCGTCAACTACCAGGAGTACCGCGAGGAACTGCGCGGCCTCGGCAACGTGCTGCGCATCGTCGTCGAGAATACCGAGGGTGACATCTTCGATCCGGGCTATCAGGCGAAGCTGCGCGAGATCAACGACGAACTGTTCCTCACGCCGGGCGTCGACCGCGTCTGGCTGAAGTCCCTATGGACGCCCTCGGTGCGCTGGACCGAAGTGACCGAAGAGGGTTTTCGTGGCGGCCCGGTGATGCCGCAGTCATACGATGGCAGCGCGCAGGCGGGTGAGCAGCTGCGCCTCAACATCGCCCGCGCCGGCATTATCGGTCGCCTGGTGGGCGCCGACTTCCGTTCCAGCATGATCCTCGTGCCGCTGCTGGACAAGGATCCCGCAAGCGGGCAGGCGATCGACTATCGCGCGCTGTCGCAGGCGCTCGAAAGCAAGGTGCGTCAGCGCTTCGAGGCAAGCGATGGCAAGGGACCGCAGCTGCGCATCCACATGGTCGGTTTCGCCAAGGTGGTCGGCGATCTGATTGACGGCCTCTACCAGGTACTCGGCTACTTCCTCATCTCCGCCGCCATCGCGACGGCGATCCTGCTGTGGCACACGCGCTGCCTGCGCAGCACCTTGCTGGTCATTGGCGCGTCGCTCGTGGCGGTGCTGTGGCAGCTCGGCATAGTCGGCTGGCTGGGCTACGGGTTGGACCCCTTCTCGATCCTGGTGCCCTTCCTGATCTTCGCCATCGGCGTGTCGCACGGCGCACAGAAGATGAACGGCATCATGCAGGACATCGGCCGCGGCGCGCACCGGCTGGTGGCAGCGCGCCACACCTTCCGCCGTCTCTTCATTGCCGGCCTGACTGCCCTGCTCGCCGACGCAGTCGGCTTCGCGGTGCTGATGGCGATCGACATCCCCGTCATCCGCGACCTCACGCTGACCGCCAGCATCGGCGTGGCGGCGCTGATCTTTACCAATCTGATCCTGCTGCCTGTGCTGTTGTCATATGTGGGCGTGAGTCGCGGGGCCGCGGCGCGCAGCCTACACGCCGAGCGTGCCGGGCAGACGGGTTGGCTCGACGGTCTCTCGCGCTTCACCGAGCGGCGCTGGGCTAGCGCTGCCTTGCTGGTCGCCGGCCTGCTGACGCTGGGCGGTTTCGTGCTGAGCCTGCAGTTGCAGACGGGCGACCTCGAGGCCGGTGCGCCGGAGCTGCGTGCCGATTCGCGCTACAACCGCGACAACGCCTACGTCGGGGCCCACTACAGCCTGTCCAGCGACCAGTTCGCCGTGATCGTGAAGACGCCTCCCGACGCTTGCGCGAGTTACCGCACCCTGGTCGAGGCCGATCGTCTGGCCTGGGCGCTGCGCCAGACCGAGGGCGTGCAGATGACCGCCTTCCTCGGCGACACGGTGCGCCAGATCACGGCGGGCTCCAACGAGGGCAACCCGAAGTGGCTGACGCTGTCGCGCAATCAGGACGTACTCAATTACGGCGCGCAACAGGCTTCGGTACTGACGCCCGACCTGTTCAACAATGACTGCTCGGTGATGCCTGTCATCGCCTACCTGCAGGACCATCGCGCAGCCACGCTGGAAGGCGTGGTGGCGGTGGCCGACCGCTTCGCGCGGGCGCATCCGGGGTCAGACACGCAGTTCCTCCTGGCAGCGGGCAATGCCGGCATCGAGGCAGCTACCAACAGCGTCGTCGAAGCGGCCAGCCACAGCATGCTGCTCTACGTGTATGGCGCGGTGATCCTGTTGTGCTTCGTCACCTTCCGCGACTGGCGTGCGGTCGTCGTGGCGGTGCTGCCACTGGTGATGACATCGGTATTGTGCGAGGCGCTGATGGTGCTGCTCGGCATCGGCGTCAAGGTCGCGACCCTGCCGGTCATCGCATTGGGCGTGGGGATCGGCGTGGACTATGCGTTGTATCTGCTGAGCATACAGCTGGCGCGCCAGCATGCTGGCGAGACGCTCGCCGAGGCTTACCGTGGGTCATTGCGCTTCACCGGCAAGGTCGTTGCGCTGGTCGGCGTCACGCTTGCCGCGAGCGTCGTTACCTGGGCCTGGTCGCCGATCAAGTTCCAGGCCGACATGGGCATCCTGCTGACCTTCATGTTGCTGTGGAACATGCTCGGCGCGCTCGTGCTCATTCCGGCCCTGTCCCATTTCCTGTTGCGTCGTGTCGGCACGCGTCCGGCACAAAACCCGTCCTGAAGTTTCCGGAGGTATCCGATGTCCACCACCTACCCACTGCCAGCCGCTGGCGAGCCGACGCTTATCGGCGCCGCGCCAGCGCAGCGCGTTTCCTCAAAATACGCCTGGCTGGTCTTCCTGCTGACCTTCGGCCTGATGCTGTCGGACTTCATGTCGCGCCAGGTGCTCAATGCCGTCTTCCCAATCCTCAAGCAGAGCTGGAGTCTCAGCGACACCCAGCTGGGCAGCCTCAACAGCATCGTCGCGCTGATGGTGGGTTTGCTGGCGCTGCCGCTGTCCATCGTCTCCGATAGCTGGGGACACCGGCGTGCCATCCTGGCGATGGCCGTGCTGTGGAGTCTGGCGACCTTGTGGTGTGGTCTCGCGCACAGCTATCACGAGATGCTGGTGGCGCGCTTCTTCGTCGGTGTCGGCGAAGCAGCCTTCGGCAGCGTCGGCGTGGCGATCCTGTTGCGTGTCTTCCCCGAGAAGTTGCGCGCCACCGTGGTGGCCGCCTTCATGAGTGGCGGCGTGCTGGGCACCGTCGTGGGCATGGCGCTGGGCGGTGTCCTGGCGAGTCGCTTGGGCTGGCGCTGGGCCTTCCTCGCCATGGCCATTTTCGGACTGGTGCTGGCCGGCCTGTATTACCTGTTTGTCACTGAAGGTCGCATCGCAGGAAAACAGGGCCACGCCCCGGCGAAAGAGCGCCTGTCGCTGGCCGTGGTGCTGCGCCATATCCTCGGTCGGCGCACGCTGTGGTTTGCCTACTCGGGGGGTGCCTTCCAGATGTTCATTCTGGCCTCGCTGGCCGCCTGGCTGCCCAGCTACCTGAATCGCGTCTATGCCTTCCCCATCGCCAAGGCGGCCGCCATCTCCGCCGTCTTCCTGTTGCTCAGCGCGGCCGGCACGACGGTATGCGGCAATATCAGCGATCGCCTGAGCGTGCGCGTAGCGCAGCGCAAGTGGATGCTGGCCATCAGCTTCGCCGCCTTCTCCAGCGCGGCGCTGTTCTGGGCCTTCCGGCTGCCGCCCGGCTCGGCCCAGCTCGCGGTGCTGGCCGTGGGCGTGCTCGTCGTCACCGGCTCCTATGGCCCCATTGGCGCCGTCATTGGCAGGCTGGTTCCCGGCTCTACGCATGCCTCGGCCTACGGCCTCATGAACGTCGTCAACAACCTGCTCGGCATCGCCATCGGTCCCTTCCTGACCGGCGTACTGGCCGACGCCATCGGCCTCGGCGGCGCGCTGCAGTGGGTGCCTGTCGTCGGCTTCCTGTCGGTGTCGCTGCTCTACGTCGGCTCGCGCCTGTATGCCGAGGATGTTCGCAGGCACGACCAGGCCTGATTTACATCCGGAAACGTCTCCCTTGAATGCCCGACGGGCTCTCCCTTGCGGAGAGCCCGTTGGCGTTTCGGAGGGTGCATGCCTGTCGGCTTGCACGAAAGCGAGTCCTCGTCCGGCAGAAGTCATTTCGCGGCTTAGCTGAAATCATGAATTCGATATACGCAGGACGCTGAAATCACCCCTCTTGCAGAGTGGGCAATTCGCCAGACGGGAAACCTAAGATGCCATTCAGATTCATGGATTTCACGCGCTGACTGCAGACCGAATCGGCATGCGAAATTCACGGCCCCTGAGGAGAAATCATGGCACTGCAGATTTCGAATGACGAGTGCATCGCGTGCGACATCTGTGTCGAGCAATGCCCGAATACGGCCATCAGCGCCGATGCGCGCGGCTACGTGATCGCTCCCGAGCGCTGCACCGAATGCGTGGGCCATTTCGACGAAGCACAGTGCGCAAGCATCTGCCCGGTTTTCTGCATCAGTCACTGAGGCGACGGGTCTGACAAGGAAAGGATGACATCGTGGAAGTAGGACGCTGGAAGATTGATCAGGTCATGCCGCCACAGCGCGCGGCAGAGCTCGATGGTGGGCCGACCACCATCGGCATCGACATCGGTTCGCGCCAGTCCAAGGCGGCGCTGATTCATCGTGGCGAGTTGTTTACGGTGCTGACCGCCAGCGGGGTGGACTCGGCCGAGACAGCTACCCGTCTGGCCGCGCGTCTCTGGCGCGCAGCGGGAGTGAGCAGCGCGCAGGTGGCGCGCATTGTCGGCACAGGCTACGGCCGTGTGGTGATGGACTTCGCCGACATCCCCTGCGAGGTCGTCACAGAAATCACTTGTCATGCGCTCGGCGCGCACTATCTGTCGGCCGGCACGCGCACCATCATCGACATCGGCGGGCAGGACTGCAAGGCGATCAAGATCGATCCGGACAACGGCGCCGTGCTCGAGTTTGTCATGAACGACAAATGCGCTGCGGGCACCGGACGCTTCCTCGAGAAGACCGCCGAGATGCTCGGCTACACGCTGGAGGAACTCGGCCAGCGCGTGCTCGAGTCGACGAAGAAGCTCGAGATGAGCAGCCAGTGCGTGGTCTTTGCCGAGTCCGAGACTGTTTCGCTGAAGGCGCGCGGCGAGCGCCGTGAAGACATCGCCGCCGGCATCCATCTCGCGGCAGCACGTCGCGTCAAGAACCTGATCGGCCGCATCGGTCTGGAGCCCGAGCTGGTGTTCTCGGGCGGCGTCTCCAACAACGCGGGCATGAAGCACGCGCTGGAACAACTCCTGGCCATGCCGATCAAGAGCACGGCACTCGACACCACCTACTGCGGTGCCCTCGGCGCAGCCGTACAGGCGCGTCGCCTGCATCTGCAGGCCGGGGCAGAGAAGCTTGAAGGAGCGACGGCATGAAACGTATCGAGGACGTCATCGACCCGGCACTGCTGGGCGAGCTGAGTGAGGAAACGGTGCTGGGCGTCGACATCGGCTCGCGCAACGCCAAGGCCGTGCTGCTCCATCGCGGCCAGTTCCACACCGCGCTGGTCGCCACCGGCGTCAACATGCAGACGACCGCAGAGGAACTGCTGCAGGAGCTGCTTGAGGAGAGCGGCTTGGCTCCGGCTGATATCGCGTACGCGGTGGGCACCGGCTACGGCCGTGTGGCCTTCAAGCTCGAAGGCGTGCCCAGCGAAGTGGTAACGGAGATCTCCTGTCACGCGATGGGGGCGCATTTTCTCAATGCCAACACGCGCACCATCATCGACATCGGCGGTCAGGATGCCAAGGGCATACAGATTGATCCGGCCAGCGGCAAGGTCATCAAGTTCCGCATGAACGACAAGTGCGCGGCCGGCACCGGGCGCTTCCTCGAGAAGGCCGCCAGCCTGCTCGGGCTGACCATGCGCGAGGTTGGCCCGGTAGCGCTGCAGTCCACGCGCCAGCTCGACATCAGCAGCCAGTGCGTGGTGTTTGCCGAATCCGAGGTGGTGTCCTGCCGCGCGCGTGGCGAGGCCGTGGCCGACATCGCCGCCGGTGTGCATTTTGCGTCGGCGCGGCGTGTCATCAGTCTCCTCAACCAGATTCCGCTGGAGGCTGATCTGGTCTTCACCGGCGGCGTATCCAACAACGTGGGCATGCGCCACGCGCTGGAGAGCCTGCTCGATCAACGCATCGTCACCACGCGCCTCGACATGGTCTATGCCGGCGCGCTGGGGGCTGCGATCCACGCCCAGCACCAGGCGGCCAACGCCCGCGTGATCACGCAGAGCGTGATCCAGGGCGAGCGGCTCGATCTGTCGGCGCTGCGCCGGCGCATCGACGATGCCGAGCTGTCGCTGATCGAACGCCAGGACGTGAAGAAGGTGGGCTATATGTGCACCTACACGCCGGTCGAAGTGCTCAACGCCGCTGGCGTTGCCTACACACGGCTGGCCAAGTGCGGCGAGCCGGCGGTGGTGGTGCAGGGCGAGGCCCTGACCAAGAGCGTGTTCTGCGACGTCACCAAGAGCCTGCTCGGGCAGTTCGCCGCCAAGGAACCGCTGCACGACTCGCTCGATCGCGTGGTGACCTTTTACACCTGCGATTCGATGCGTGCGGCGAGCGACGCCATCGACAATTACTTCAAGCCGTCCTATGGCTACATGGTGCCGCGCGGCAGCCTGAAGGACTCGGCGCGTGCGATGTTCCGCCAGCAGATCCTGCACTTCAAGGGTGACCTCGAGACGCTTACCGGCAAACCGATCAGCGACGACGATGTGCGCCAGCAGATCAGCTTGTTCAAGGAAATCCGCAATCTGATCAAGCGCCTCTCCGACCTGCGCAAGCGCCGCCGTCCGCCTCTGTCGGGCAGCGACTTCCTCGACATCACGCGCGCCCACCGCACCTTGCCGGCCAGCGAGCAGCTCGAAGTGTTCAGCGATCTGTATGCGCGTCTTGCCGCGCAGCCTGACGGTGAGTCGCGGCGTCTGCGCGTGATGATCTCTGGCGGCATGATTGCCGACGGCGACCGCCGCATCATGCACATGCTCGAACGCGAGCTCGGTGTGGATGTGGTCGTTGAAGACCACTGCACCGGTATCGCGCCCTACTACTACCCCATGCAGGACAGCGGCGACCCTTGGACGGATCTGGCCAGCGGTTATCTCGACCAGGCGCCCTGCGCACGCCAGGCACCGCTACAGCGCCGCGTCGATTTCTCGGCGCATCTGGCGGAGGAGTACGCCGTCGATGCGGTGATCTTCACCTACATGAAGTTCTGCCCCTGCTATGGCATGACCAAGCTCAACTTCATCAAGCGCTTCCAGTCCATGGGACTGCCAGTGCTGGAACTCGACGTCGACTACTCGCAGAACGATTCGGGCCAGATCAAGACGCGCATCGAAGCCTTTCTCGAAGTGGCTGCTGACAGCCAGCTGGAGCTCACCAAATGACAACGCAGGCACACATCCCGGCTGCTGGCGAAGAGCCGACCAACCAGCTCGAGCACATCGCCCTCAGCAAGCACACGCACGGCTACTCGCCGGCCATCGGCAAGCTCTTCGATCTGGCGCTGAGCTACATCGAAGACGCCGAGGCCGGCAACCGCGAGGGACGCGGCGCGGCGTGGACGCAAGGCGTGTTCGAGGCGCCGCTGTTCTACGCTTGCGACACGGTACCGATGTCGGCGATCGACCTCGGGCGCCTGAGCTCGCGCAACTCGGTCGAAGTGGCCGAGCAGGTCTTCGACCTGCCCAAGGAAACCTGCTCGATGATCGCGGTGCTGCTCGGCGAGTGGAAGCTGCGCAACGAGCACTCGGTCAAGCGCGTGGTCGCCTTCAACAACGCCTGCGAGCCCTTCAACATGGGCTACGAGCTGATCCGCGATCATGGCTATGACGTGTTTCGCGTGGAGAGCGTGATTCGCCCCAAGCTGAACCATGACGGGCGCTTCGAGCAGGCGGTGCAATTCCTCGCTGGCGAGCTCGGCGATCTGGCGGCCTGGCTGGGCGGCAAGCCGCTCGACGAAGCGCGCATGGCCGCCGAGATCGTGCGCATCAACCGCATCATCGGCAAGGTCCGCCGCATCATGCAGCTGCGCATCGCCAACCCGCTCTACATGCGCAGCCTGCCGACCATCTTCCTGCTGATGGGCTCGGGCCACTACTTCGGCAAACCGCAGGCCTTCGAAGACACGCTCGACGAGCTGATCGAGGAGTTGCAGAGCGCCGACTACGTACAGCCCACGCGCGGCAAGATCGTACCGCTGACCTGGATCGGCGCGCGCGGGCTGGAGTTCGGCGTGTACAAGGCCGTCGACGATTGCGGCGGTGCGCTGCTGAGCTGGTTCACGCCGAACCCCTACGACCGTGGCTGGCGCGAGGATGTGCCGCCGCTGGAAAGCATGGCGCGCTACATCCTCGACTACTTCCTCGTCGGCTCACCGGTCAATCAGATCAAGGGCATCGAGAAGCTCGTCGAGCATGCCGGTGCACGCGGCATCTTTTTCTATCACTACGTCGGCTGCGCTTTCGGTGGCGTGCACGTGGAAATTTTCCGCGAGTACTTCCGCAAGAAGGGCGTGCCCAGCGTGGGGCTGGATGGTTGCTTCCAGGTGGGCGCGCCCTCGGGCCAGTTGCTCACGCGCGTGCGTGCCTTCATCGAGATGCTGTCGACGAGCAAGGCCGCGCCGGATGCGCCACGCGTGATCCCCATTCACCCCGTCGCTGCTGCCCACTGAGGCGGTGCAATCCGCAACCAAAAGAAACCCACACGCAGACCACAGCTGGCGCGCTGATCCAGTGCGCCAGCTGCTTGCGAACAACATGACAGAAAGATAAACGCATGGAACAGGCTGTTCGTATTCACCAGGCCGGCGCACCAGAGGTTCTCCAGCTCGAAGCGCAGGAACTCGCCGCACCGGGGCCGGGCGAAGTCCGCATCCGCCATGAGGCGGTCGGCGTTAACTTTGCCGACACCTATTTCCGCAGCGGGCTCTATCCGGTGCCGCTGCCCTTCGGCATAGGCAATGAAGCGGCCGGCGTGATCGAGGCGCTGGGCGCCGGCGTCGGGGGCTTCGCCATCGGTGATCGCGTCAGCTACACCGGCTTCGTGAACACGCTTGGCGCGTACAGCACGGCCCGCAACCTGGCGACCTCGCCACTCATTCGCCTGCCCGCCGGGATCTCCACCGAAACAGCCGCTGCATCGACGATGCGCGGATTGACGGCTTCATACCTGCTGCGACGTCTGCATCCCTTCGCGGGCAACGAGACCATCCTGTTGCATGCCGCTGCGGGCGGGCTCGGGCTGATCCTCAGTCAATGGGCGAAGCTGCTCGGCCTGCGCGTCATCGGCACAGTCTCCAGCGCGGCCAAGGCCGAAGTGGCGCTCACCCATGGCTGCGACGCAGTAATCGATTACAGCCGCGAGGACGTGGCTGCGCGCGTGCGCGAACTGACCGGAGGCGAAGGCGTCGCCGTGGTGTTTGATGGCGTGGGCGCTGCAACCTTCCAGGCCTCGCTCGATTCCTTGCGGCGACGCGGACTGTTGGTGTGCGTCGGCACGGCCTCGGGCCTCATCCCGCCCTTCGACCCACAGATCCTGGCACGCAAGGGCTCACTGTTCCTGACGCGCCCGGCGCTGGCCGACTACATCGCCGACCCGGCGGAACGCGATGCACTGGCAGGCGAATTCTTCGGCCATGTCGCTGCGGGGCGCATCCGCATCGAGATCGGTCAGCGCTATCGCCTGAGCGAGGTGGCGCAGGCGCATCGCGATCTGGAAGCGCGGCGCACGGTGGGCTCCTCGATCATCGTCATTCCGCCAGTGCCGAAAGATTGATGCCTATGGACATGAAGATGTCATCTGGCGCACGCAGCGCATTCTGTTAACGCTTCCGGAACGGACGCACGAGGTCGTGCGTCCGTTCCGGCATTTCCATTTCGCGCATTTTCGTTTCACGCATTTCAATTTCACGTTCGCGCGCCTGTCGCGCGGGTAACTTACCGGAGACCATCCATGTCAAAACCGAACGCTTCGCGTCTTGCTCTCGAGCGCTGGAATGCACAGCCGCGCACGGCCTATCGCCACATCTCGGTGAGGTCGCTGACGCCGACCATCGGCGCCGAGATCACCGGTCTCAACATCGCGAACCGCTTCACGAACGAGCAGGAGGCGGAGATTCGCCAGGCGCTCGCCGACCATCAGGTCATCGTGATCCGCGACCAGCACCTCACGCCTGCGGCCCACAAGGCATTCGCCGCACGCTTCGGTCACCTGCACCGCCACAAGCTGGTGGCAGAAGGGCAGGATCCGGACATCCTCGCCTGGAAGACCGGCCGCGATTCGTCCTATGCGGCCGGCGAAGGCTGGCATAGCGATGTGTCCTGCGACGAGAACCCGATATGGGGGTCCATCCTGCGCGTGACCAAGCTGCCCGAAATCGGTGGTGGCGATACAGTCTTTTCCAATATGCATCTGGCCTACGAGACGCTGTCGCCACAGATTCGTGCGCTGCTCCGCGGACTCACCGCCGTGCATGACGGCGCACATGCCTGGACGCGTGCTTTCGGCATTCCTCCTAAGCCGGGCCAGACCTATCCGGTCCACGAGCATCCGCTGGTCGTGACGCACCCGCTCACGGGCCGGCCGGTGCTGTACGTCAACGAAGGCTTCACCTCGCACATCCCGCAGCTCTCGCGTCCCGAAAGCGAGGCCCTGCTGGCGCTGCTGTTCCAGCACATCCAGCGCGGCATCACCTTCCAGGCGCGCATCCAGTGGCAGCCGGACTCACTCGTGTTCTGGGATAACTGGGCGACACAGCACCATGCCGTGTGGGATTACTTCCCCTTCGAACGCTGGGGTGAGCGTGTCTCGGTGCTGCGTGAAGGGCGGCTCGAGGCCTGGCAGGGTGACTGAGAAGCCCGCCCCAGCGTCGTCATTCCCGCGAAGGCGGGAATCCAGTGGCTTTTGCAGGGGTACGTCGACGACGCTGGATTCCCGCCTGCGCGGGAATGACGTGGCCCAGGGGATTCGTTCCCGACCTCTGCCTGTTTGCTAGAACACGCTGCGTACCAAGCCACCGTCCACCCGAAGTGCTGCGCCATTGATGGCTGAAGCGCGGGCGCTGCTGACGTAGGTGACGAGGTCAGCGATTTCCTCCGGGTTGATCAGGCGCTCGATCAACGAGGTCGGCCGGTTTTCCTGCATGAACTTTCGCTGTGCGTCCGCCGGCGCAAGATCGGGGAAGATGTCCTGCACGAATTTCTCCACGCCTTCGGTGAGGGTAGAGCCCGGCAGCACTGCGTTGACCGTGACGGCCGTTCCCTTGGTGAGTTCGGCAAGGCTGCGCGCGATGGAAAGCTGCATGGTTTTCGTCGCAGCGTAGTGGGCCATCTCGGGTGACGGGCTGATTGCGGATTCGCTGGAAACGAAAATGATGCGCCCCGTCCGCTTGGCGAGCATGCCCTTGAGGTAATGCCGCGCGAGTCGCACACCGCTCATGATGTTGACTTCGAACAGCCGTTGCCAGGCTTCATCGGACTCTTCGAAGAATCCAACTGCTTCATAGATCCCCAGGTTATTGATCAGGATGTCCAGCTCGGGGAAGGCGCGGAGGGTGGTTTCAACGCCTTCGGCCGTGCCGTTGTCGGCGGCGAGCGCTCGCAGGTCGGCATCGGGAACGCTGGCGCGAATGTTGGCGATCGCCGAATCGACGCTGGCCGCTGAGCGTCCATTGACGATGACGGTCGCACCGTCGCGCGCGAGCGTGCGTGCGGTTTCGCGGCCGATTCCTCCGGTGGAGGCGGTGACGAGGGCAAGTTGTCCGGAGAGCTGGAGATCCATGTTATTGATACTAGTGTGTTTCGACGCAAGGTCAAACGGCTTGTGCGTGAATGACGCGTACGCAGCGAATCTGGAGACGGTGGGCCAGAACATTATCAGCCGGACGACCGCTGCAGGGCGACTGGATCCAACGCTTGAGCAGTCGCTGTGGGCCGGCAATGGGCGCTGCCGTAGCGGCGCCTCACGGTCCGCTTCGGCCGAAGCGGACATTGCACTTGATTGTCGCGAGTGGCCGCTCTCGCAAATTAGTGTCGGGTGTCGTACATAGTGCGCTGATTGCGCTGCGTGCAAGTCGACGTGAAAACGGCGAGCTGCCTCAGAAATATGCCAATGTGGCCTCGTTTGTTTGTCAATGACATACAATGCAAGGTCTATGTGCTAAAAAGGTATTCTGTCTGACATAGCAGGAGCGACGATGCAAACCTCGACTTCCCATGCACTGATGAGGACCGTGAGTTTCGTGATCCTCGCCCTGATGGCGGGCGCCATGATCTATGCCGCATACATATCTGCTGCCAATTGGGCCGGCATTGGCGTTTAGAGGATAGCCATGAACAAACGACAAACACGCTTGTTTGCTGCTGCCGCGACTGCCGTTTCCGCGTTGGTTTTCCTGGCGCTCACGATCGACAGTCACCGCCAGTTCGACAAGCTGACGCATGCCGAGAACATCACGCCAGCTGTCTCGCGTGGCAAGGATGTCTGGCACGAAAAAAATTGCATCAACTGCCATACGCTCTTCGGTGAGGGCGCCTATTACGCGCCGGATCTGACCAAGATTACGCAGCTTCGGGGCAGCGCCTATCTCGAAGCGTTCCTGCAGGACCCGTCCAAGTTCTATGACGAGACCAAGCATCGCCGCCTGATGCCCAAACAGAACCTCAGCCCGACCGATATTACGGCCCTGATCGCGTTTCTCGACTGGGTCAGCAAGGTCGACAATGGGGGCTGGCCACCACGCCCGCTTCTCGTCTCGGGGGCCACGATTCCTGGTACCGACCGCATCGCCTCCCCACAAGCGGGCGCGCCGGGGGCTGTCGTGGATCAGGCGCAATCTGCGATCAGACCGGTTACTGCCGGCGACGACCCTATCGCGCTCGGCCAGTCGCTCTTCAACAGTGTCAGCCCGGCATGCAACGCGTGCCACTCGGTTGCGCCGGGCGTGAACATGGTTGGTCCGTCGCTCTCCGGAGTGAGTGCGCGCGCAGACGCGGTGATTGCCTCGCCCAGCTACAAAGGCAAGGCCAAGGACGTGGCGGGGTACATACGCGAATCGATCCATGATCCCAGCGTTTATGTCGTGCCTGGTGCAAGTTTCTCGGCCAACGGCGTCTCGTTCATGCCGAACACATACGGCCAGACCCTCAAGCCCGAGCAAATCGATCAGCTGGCCGCCTACCTGGGCAGTTTGAAATAGGTCAGCACGCCGGCAGCAAGCGCTGCCGGTCCTGATTCAAGACTGGGAGTGATCCATGCGTTACAAATCGCAATCCGTTGCATATTGGTATTTCGCCGCGGCTATCGTGCTGTTCGGGCTTCAGCTGGTCTTCGGGCTATTGTCAGCGACCAAGTATCTCGGTCCCGACCCGCTCATCAATCTGTTGCCTTTCGACGTTACGAAGGTCATTCACACCAACCTGCTGATCGTCTGGGTCCTGACCGGATTCATGGGCGCTACGTACTGGCTGGTCCCCGAGGAGTCTCGGACCGAGATTCACAGCGTCAAGCTCGCCTATACCCAGCTCGGATTGTGGCTGTTGATGGGCGTCACGGCGGTCGTCGGATATCTCTTCCGGTACGGCACCGGCAACAAACTGCTTGAGCAACCGCTGCCGCACAAGATCACTATCGTCATCGTCATGCTGATGTTCCTCTATAACGTCGGCATGACGATCAAGAAGTCTGGTCGCTTCACTACCACAGAGGGCGTGCTGCTGCTGGGGCTGGGCAGTGCCGCGCTGCTATATCTGCCCGCACTTCTTCACTATTCCAACTACACGGTCTCCATCTATTACCGGTGGTGGACGATTCACCTCTGGGTGGAGGGCGTGTGGGAAATGATTCAAGGCAGCTTCCTGGCGTACCTATTGATTCGGCTCACTGGGGCTGATCGTGAGGTGATGGAGAAGTGGCTGTACGTGATTGTCGGCCTCGTGTTCATCGCCGGCATTCTGGGTACCGCTCACCACTACTACTGGGTCGGCGTGCCAAGCTACTGGCTACCAATCGGCGGCATCTTCAGTGCGCTCGAGCCTGTCGCGCTGGTGGGCATGGCCGTCTACGCATATTCGGCCTTGCGCCGCTCCGGCCTGGCCCACCCCAACAAGCTTGCGCTTCACTGGACAATGGGTAGTGCGGTCTTCACGCTCTTCGGCGCGGGCTTGCTGGGTTTTGCCCACACTTTCCCCAGCGTGAACAAGTGGACGCACGGCACGCTCATCACCGCCATGCACGGTCATGCGGCGTTTTACGGCGCCTACGCGATGATTGTTCTCGCGATGATCGTCTATGCGATGCCGTCCATTACGGGGCGCAAGGAAGACGGCAGCGCCGTCGGTTACTGGTCCTTCTGGCTACAGCTGGGCGGCATGTTCGGCATGACGCTTTCGTTTGCGACGGCAGGCCTCGGTCAGGTCTATCTGGAGCGCATTCTCGGTCTGGGATACCTCGACACCCAACTGAAGATCCAGGTGCACTTCCTGATGCTGATCGCCACCGCGTCCATGTTCACCGTCGGCGTCGCACTGTTCATCTACGACTTCTTCCGTCATGCACCGCGCTTTGAGCTTGGGGCGGATGAAGCTGCCGGGAACGATGCACCCGTGGGCATCGCGCATGGCAGGGCCTGATCCATGAACGGACCGAACCCGGTGCACCCGGGGTCAGGGGAGGAAGCGGTTACTGCTGCGCCTTTCTACCTCCCACACGGCGAGGAAATCGCTGTCTTTGAACAGTGTCACAAGCACAAGCTGGCGGTGATGCTCAAAGGGCCAACCGGCTGCGGCAAGACGCGGTTCGTCGAGTACATGGCCTGGCGCCTGCAGCGGCCCCTGATCACGGTGTCGTGCCATGACGACCTGAGTGCAAGCGACCTGATCGGACGCTTTCTGGTCGAGCATGACAGGACCGTGTGGAAGGATGGTCCGCTCACGCGTGCCGTGCGTGATGGCGCGATATGCTACCTGGATGAAATCGTCGAGGCACGTCAGGACACCGTGGTGGTGCTCCATCCGTTGAGCGACCACCGCAGACTATTACCCATCGACAAGACCGGCGAAGAGATCAAGGCCGCGGAGGGCTTTCAGCTCGTGGTGTCGTACAACCCTGGCTACCAGCGCATGCTCAAGGATCTGAAGCCGAGTACGCGACAGCGATTTGTCGCGCTTGAACTTGGATTTCCAGACGAGGCTGCCGAGGCGAAAATCATCGCCCATGAAAGCGGCATTGCCATGGGAATGGCGCGCGGGCTGGTGAGCCTTGGTACGCGCATCAGGGCGCTGGAGAACAGCGGACTGGCCGAGGTGCCGGGCACACGCCTGCTCGTTGCCGCGGCGCGGCTGGCAGCCTCAGGCGTGCCCATCCAGCTGGCGTGCGAAGTGGCGCTTGTCTCGCCGCTCTCTGATGACCAGTCTCTTGTCGGCGCCATGCGCGACCTGGTCAGGCTGAGCTTTGCCTGAACGACACCGCGCCACACGCCGCAGCTAAGAGCGGAAGCCATGGCCGAAGCGGAAGACGTCATTACGGATGTCGCGCGACATCTGACCATCTACTCACAGGGGCTATGGCGCAAGCATCGCCCGCGCGAAGTTGCTCAGTCCGTGACGCTGGGCGAAGTGCGCCGGCAGTGCGATCTGCTGGTCCTGGCGGTATTTGGTCGCAGCATCCCCATCAAGCACGCCCAGCAACCCGCGCCTCCCACGCTCTTCACGCGCGTGTTCCGGCGTGGACGGATCACCCCGCCGTACAGCCTCCCCGCCACTGACGGTGTATCCATCTTCCTGCCGGCCGACGCCGGCACGTCCGACGAGGCACGTGCGCGAGACCGATACCGGCTGGCATGCCTGAGACAGGCTGCGCGGCTGACGCGCGGAAGTGCGCAACATCTGCCTGATACCTCGGCGCCGCTGGCAGTCGAGATATACCTTTTCCTCGAAGCGCTGGCCGCCGACCACGTCCTGGCGCGGATGCTGCCGGGCCTTGTACCCGAACTGAACGCCCTGCGGGTCGAGAGTATCCAGTCGCGCACGACGCTCGCGCCACGCGATGTGACGGCAGCGGCTCTGGAGCGCTGGGTGCGCGATCTTCTCTCGCCCGCGTTGGGCGATTGCGACAGCGTCAATGTCTTCGCCAGCCCGGAAGCCTCGCGTCGTGAGGCCCTACGCCTCAGCGAAAGCGGGCTGGAGGGCAAGGTCGCGCCAGGCGTGGCGTCACCCGTACTCAAGGACTGGTGGAGCGGCGAGCTGCTGCGGCCGGAGGCCAGTGCGAGGGACCTGCTCGCAGGTGCGGGCACTGACGCGCCGGAGACGCCTGCCACCCCGCGGCCTGCACGCAGCACCAAGCTTGCAAAACGCCCTCGTGTGCGCGCTGCAGACGAAGAGCAGGATGAGCGGCAGGGCGCCTTCATGGTTCAGACCTCACAACCGCATGAACATGCCGAGGATCCATTCGGCATGAACAGGCCGACAGACCGTGACGAGGAGACCCCGCTCAACGAATTCGCAGAATCGCTGGGCGAACTCGCCGAGGCGCAGCTGGTGCGCACCCCCGAGCGTGCCAGGGACTATTTTGTCTCCGAAGATCTGCCCTCGAGCGGAACCGCTATGCTGACCACCGCGCCACAGCGCGCAGGCGAGGTACTCGAGTATCCCGAGTGGGACTACCGGCAGGGGGGGTATCGCGCTTCCGGGGCAAAAGTGCACAGCGGGACTGCGCCTGTGGGGCCGGACGAATGGGTCCGCAAAACCCTCGCCACGCATGCTCCAGCACTCGCCGCCATACGCCGACGCTTCGAGCTGTTGCGCGCAGAGCCCATCAAGCGCCGCCGGCAGGTCGAGGGTGACGAGATCGATCTCGAGGCCTGCATGGAGCGCTTCATGGACCTGCGCAGTGGGCGGGCTTCCGATCATGGGCTTTACGAACGCAGGCAGCGCCAGGACAGGGACATTGCGGTATCGCTGCTCATAGACGTCAGCGGTTCCACGGACGCGTGGGTAAGCGGCAACAAACGGGTGATCGATGTCGCGCGTGAGGCCTTGCTGCTGGTGAGCATCGCCCTGGAGCGCACCGACATGCGTTACGCCGTGCAGGCGTTCTCAGGAGAGTCCCGGCAAGGTGTAGTGATGCGGGAGATCAAACGCTTCGATGAACAGCACGGCCCGGAGATCGCACGACGCATCGCAGGGCTTGAGCCCGAACACTCCACTCGTGCGGGAGCTGCCCTCCGACACGCGAGCACAGGGTTGATGAAGGAAACTGCAGCGCACCGTTTGCTGCTGCTGCTCTCTGACGGACGCCCGAACGACGTCGACGAATACGAAGGACGCTACGGCGTTGAAGATACGCGCCAGGCGGTTCTTGAAGCGACGATGCAAGGTGTGTCTGTTTTCTGTCTCACGATCGACCAGACACAACGCGAATATCTGTCGCGGATCTTCGGGCGGGACTACGCCATGATTCGCGAACCAGCACGGCTGCCTGCTGTTCTTCTCGATTGGATGAAGGCACTCATCAGTCGTTGAGAGTGCGACGTGAGTGGCCGCTTCTCGAACTGGACCGGACGCCGTCGGTTTGGTGGTGACGGACCGCCTTGCCGAAATGCACGCATAGCCGAGTCGGCAAGTTTTGGAGTGAAGCAGCCACTTGGACGGTGACGCGCGCGCTCCCACGCGATTCGGCTGTCGGCGCAATTACCACCGATTGATCACGACAACGAGCACGCTGACCTGATTGCAACAGTGGTGTGATCCTATCGCCTCAGCGCAGGCGATCAAGTTCTCCGCAATGCGCAGGCGCGGTCAGCTGGCGAGGATGCCGAGCATCTGCGCACGCCGTACGGCGTGCCTGCGCGTGCCAGCCTCCAGCTTGCCGAACAGGTTCTTGAGGTGCCACTTCACGGTCTGTTCGCTGAGCTCGAGAGCCTGTGCGATTTCCTTGTTCGACTGACCCTGCGACAGATATCCCAGCACGCTCTGCTCCTTGGGCGTCAGCATCATGCTCGGCAGCACGCGGACAGCGGCTGCCGAAGATGCTGTGGGCATGGTCGGTGAAGAGGCTGTCTGGGAGGCCGTCGCAGTTTCTTTCACTGTCGTGACCGCGAAGCGATCGAGCCAGCGCGTCAGCAAGGGGGAGTGATCGCGCAGGCTGCGCTGCACACCGTGCGCCGCAGCGAGGTCGAGGGCTTCGCGCGCCAGTTGTTCCGCGTTCGTCTCGCCCAACTGGTCGGCAACGAAAGCGCGCTGGGCGAGCAGGCGTATGCGCAGGGTGCCGCGGCCGAGCAGTGTGGCGGTGGTCAGTAGCGTGGCGAGGGTGTCACGTGCGCTGTGCCAGCGCTGCTGCATGAGCTGTAGCTCCAGACGCGCAAGACCGGCGATGAAGTCGACGTGGCGGCACCAGATCGGGCGTGCCGGGTCGCCCAGTGCGGCGTGCAGTGTTTCGATGCGTACGGCCAATGCTTCGCAGGTTGACAGATGGGCGGCTGCCGCATGGAAACGCAGCTGTTCGGCAAGACATGCCAACTGGATGCGCGGAAGCTGGCGCGTGATGGCGATCGATTCCAGGCGGGTGAGATGTTCCAGCGCACGAGAGGGCTCAGCTCGCAGCTTGGCGATGCGTGCGGCGGTCACAAAGGCAAAAAACAGTGCGTCGGGTGTGGCGAGGCGGGCGATGACGTCGAGGCGGTCTGCGAGCAGGCCTTCGGCGGCCTCGGGCTTGTCGCGTTCGTAGCACACCCATGCGTAGAGGCCCGCAATCATCGCGCTGACGTGGTGGCGTCGCCCGAGCTCGGCATCAGCACGTGCCAGTCCGGCGTTAAGCTGGCGCTCGGCGAGCAGGTATTGCGCTTCCTGGACGAAGGCGCTGCCGACGATGAACTCGCGCCACATCGATCCATAGGAAAAGCCGGGCTCGTCGCTGTGCAGGGGGACTTCTGTAATGATCTGTCGCGCACGCACAGCTTGTCCCTGAACCAGCTCCATCAAGGACAGACGATTCGCTCGCATCTGTTGCAGACGCGGTCGCAGCTGCAGTGGCTGCTCGGCGCACCAGGCGCGGATGTGCGAGCCGGCGCGATCGAACTGATCAGCGAAGAAGGCACTGTCGAAGGCGATCAGCGGTGCATCGGAACGCAGGGCCTGCTCGTTTTCCGCCTGCTCAAGCCACGGCAACGCTACACCGGAAGACTCCGTATTGCGGTCGCTAAGCGCCAGTGCCCACGCTGCGGCCATGCTGAGATGTGGCCGGCGCTGCACTTCCTCATCTGGAATCAGGTTGAGCCAGTGCCTGACGGTTTCCACATGTCCGTGCTTGACAGCGTCATGCACACAACGCTCGACGAGCTCATAGGCTCTGTCTTTTTCGCCAGCGCTGAAGGCATGCTGCGCGGCCTCGACGAGCTGGCCGCCAGCTTCCAGCCATTCGCTGGCGCGCTCATGCAAGGCATGCTGCTCCAGCCAGGGCAGCGTCGCGAATTCGCGCAGCAGCGCTTCGCGCACCAGGCGATGCATGCGCAGCCAGCCGTCCTCCTCGCGTACGAAAATGCCATCTGCATTCAGCAGCGCAGGTAGTTGAGCACCGGCCGTGACGCCGACCAGCGCAATCGCCAGCTCGCGGTTGATGCGCGTGGCGACCGCCAGGCGAACCAGCAACTGGCGCTGGTAGGGCGCGACGTAATGCTCCAGCAGGCCGGGCGGCAGTTGCGCGCGTTCGGGTGGGCTGCCAGAGCTGGGTTCGCTATGGGTAGGCGTTCCGCGCTGGGCGGCGAGAATCATCTGCAGGCCCAGAGGCCAGCCCTCACTGAGTTCGAACCAGCGCGCGGCGAGGTCTGCGCTGAAGTGTTCCCCCAAATGCGTACGCACGATCAGCAGCGTCTCGTCGAGGGTGTAGCGCAGGGCCTCGCGTTCGAGCGTGATGGCCGTGCCGTAGGCGAGGCGTGCGGACAGGTCGAAATCGAAACCGGATCTGGCGCCCAGTACGAGGCTCAGATTGGAGGGGAGATGATCGACGAACTGGCGCAGCAGCGTGCGTGCGCTCACGCCGAGCAGCTCGACCTTGTCGATGACGATGAGCATTTCCAGCGAGCTCTGCGCGAGCTCGGCGAACCAGTGGGCCAGCAACTGATCCGGCGCCGAACCCTCGGCGAGTTGGCTGAGTACCGCAGTGCCGGACTGCGGCCGCGCGCAGCCCTGACGCACGGCGGCAATCAAGGCCCGCAACAGCGTTGCCGCATCGTTGTCTGCAGGCACTTCCAGCCACGCGACTGCCGCCCCTGTCGCGAGTGCCTCGCGGCGCCACTGCGCGAGCAGCGTGGTCTTGCCGAAGCCCTGCGGCGCACGCACGACGACGACCGGGCGATTGGCGAAGCCGCCCGCCTCGAACGCCAGTCGCCCACGCGCGATATGGCGCGGTGACAAGCGGGGCGGAACACATACGGCAGATAGTGGGACCACGTGGAGCGTACCTGGAGAGGCGGCAGCCCCACCACGCACCGGATGAGTGATGGTCGGAGCTGTTCACTATTGATCGCCGAATGTAGCGAAATCGCATGTGACGGGCTCGAAGGAATTCCGATTTGTTTATAAGCCAGACGAAAGTACGCCCCCCCATGTCGGGTGGCAGGCGTCTGGCGGAATCTTTCTAAGCTGCGCCCCTGGAAATATCTCTTAAACCATCGCTCAACTCATCTCTCAACCCGGCTGCCTGCGGCGCCATCGACATGCCAGATGTGAGCGTCCGTCACAGCCGGGGTTGGACGCGATGTCCACACGGAAGGATAACTATGCAAGTGGAATTGCTCACCTGTGCGCTGGGCGCGGAGCTCAAACAGGTCAGCCTCGCCGAAGCTGCGCGCAACGACGACCTGTTCGGCGAGATCAAGGCGCTGCTGCTCAAACACAAGGTCTTGTTCCTGCGCAATCAGGACATCAGCGATGCCGAACACGCGGCCTTCGCGCGGCGCTTCGGCGAACTGGAGGATCACCCCATCGCAGGCAGTGTCGAAGGCGAGCCCGGCATCATCAAGATCTACAAGAGCCCTGAAAACCCGCCAGAGCGCTACGAGAATGCCTGGCATACCGATGCGACCTGGCGCGAGCAGCCACCGATGGGTGCAGTGCTGCGTTGTATCGAGTGCCCGCCGGTTGGCGGCGACACCATGTGGGCAGATATGGAGCTGGCCTACGAAGGCCTGCCCGAGCACGTCAAGGAAACCATTGACAGCCTGCGCGCACGCCACAGCATCGAGGCCACCTTCATGGCGGCGCGGCCCATCGAGGATCGCCTGAGGATGCGCGAGCGTTTTCCGGACCCCGAACATCCGGTCGTGCGCACGCACCCGGAGACTGGCCGCAAGAGCCTGTTCCTGAACGGTTTCGCCACGCACTTCACCAACTACCACACCCCCCGACGCGTGCGTGTTGGCGAAGATTTCCATCCTGCTACCGAAGGCCTGATGAGCTACCTGCTGGGTCGGGCCAATATTCCTGAATACCAGGTGCGCTGGCGCTGGACGCCGAATAGCGTGGCGATCTGGGACAACCGCTGCACGCAGCACTATGCCGTGATGGACTACCCGCCCAGCCACCGCAAGATGCATCGCGCCACGATCGTGGGTGATCGTCCGTTCTGAGTTATTCCGTAGTCTTTCTCGTCGCCAGCTTGCCTGACCTGGCGACCCGCCGCTCACAGCATGCTGTGGAGAAAGGCCTGACTGCGTGGATGCTGCGGGTTGGCGAAGAAGTCGGCGGCCGGGCGTGATTCGACGATCTCACCGTTGTCCATGAAGATCACGCGGTTGGCGACTTCACGTGCGAAGCCCATCTCGTGCGTGACGACCAGCATGGTCATGTGCTCGTCCGCGAGCTGGCGCATGGTGCGCAGCACCTCGCCGGTGAGTTCGGGGTCGAGCGCCGAGGTCGGCTCGTCGAACAGCATGATGTCCGGCTCCATGGCCAGCGCACGGGCGATCGCCACGCGCTGCTTCTGGCCGCCGGAGAGGCGCGCGGGGTAGGCGTCGCGCTTGGCGGCGAGGCCCACCTTGTCGAGCAGGGCTTCGGCGCGCGGCAGGATGGCTTCGCGCGAGATGCCTTTCACGGTGATCGGTGCTTCGATGATGTTCTGCAGCACCGTCATGTGCGGGAACAGGTTGAAGTGCTGGAACACCATGCCCATGCGCCGGCAGATGCGACGCAGGTCGGCCTCCGGTGCGTAACGACAGTGGCCTTGCGCGTCGGTGTCGGCAAGCACTTCGCCTTCGATCTCGATGCGTCCTGCATTGATGGTCTCGAGATGGTTGAGGCAGCGCAGCAGCGTGCTCTTGCCGGAGCCCGAGGGGCCGATGACGGCGATCACTTCGCCGCGCTGCATTTCCAGCGACACGCCGCGCAGCACCTCGTTGTGGCCGAAGCGCTTTCGCAGGTCGCTGGCTCGGATCATCAACTCGTTGGTGAGATCACTCGTCGTGGGCTGCATAACGTTTCTCGAGAGACTGGAAGCCCCAGGTAAGGATCAGGGTCATGAGCAGGTAGAAGGCTGCGGCGACGAGGAAGGGCGAGGTGGTGAAATCGCGCTGCACGATGCCGCGCGCGGCGCGCAACAGATCGTTCATGGCCAGCACGTAGATCAGCGAGGTGTCCTTGACCAGCGTGATGGTTTCGTTGGAGACGGGGGGCAGCACGCGTCGGATCATTTGCGGCAGCACGATGCGGCGCATGGTCTGCGTGTAGGTGAAGCCGAGTGCCTTGGCGCCTTCGTACTGACCGCGATCGATGGACTGGATGCCGGCGCGGAAGATCTCCGCGAAGTAGGCTGCGTAGTTGAGCACGAATGCCAGGATGGCGGACGGGAAGTCCGGCAGGCGCACACCGATCACCGGCACGAAGGGCAGCGCGAAGTAGATGAACAGCATCTGCAGCATGAGCGGCGTGCCACGCATGAGCCAGATGTAGCCATTGACCGCCTGACTCAGTACGCCCCAGCGCGAAATGCGGCCCAACGCCAGCGCGAGACCCAGCGGCACGGCCAGCACGAGGGTGATGGCGAACATCTGCAGCGTGACGACCGTGCCCTGCAGCAACGGCGGGAGGATATGGAGGAGGTAATCCATCGTGGCAGCGCCGGGCGGCTATCGGGTTTGACGAGGCATATGACGAGTGACTTGATGATTCAAGTGGCGACTCATTTCACAACTCATTTGACAATATTCGTGCCGAACCACTGCTGCGAGATGCGCGCTGCGCTGCCATCCTGCTTCATGTCGGCAAGTGCCTTGTCGAGTTTGCCGAGCAGTTCGAGATCGTTCTTGCGCACGCCCACGCCGTAGTCCTCAGTGCCGAAGTTGTCGTCGAGCACGCGGTATTCGCCCGCCTTCTTGGCGGCGTAGTAGCGGCCGACCACTTCGTCGACGACGATGGCATCCAGGCGCCCGGTGGCGACGTCCATCAGCGCGGTCACGTTGTCGCTGAACTTCCTCAGGTCCTTGAGTGTGGCGTGTGCAGGATCCTTCTCGACGGCCTCTACGGCGCTGCTGCCGTCCTGCACGCCGACGACCTTGCCGGCCAGATCGGCCTTGGTCTTGATTGCGGAGCTGGCAGGCACGATGACGATCTGATGATTCTGCAGATACGGTGCGGTGAAGCCGATGTTGGCGCGTCGCTCGTCGGTAATCGTGAGGCCGTTCCACAGCACGTCGATGCGCTGGCCGCTGAGCTCCGCCTCCTTGGCGCTCCAGTCTATGGGCTTGAACTCAACCTCCATGCCGAGGCGCTTTGCCGCTTCGCGCGCCATGTCGATATCGAAGCCCACCAGTTCGTTCTTGTCGTCGCGAAAGCCCATGGGCGGGAAGTGATCATCGAGGCCCACGACGATCTTCGCGGGCGCCGAGGCGGACGATGGGGTCGGCGTCGTTTCCTGCTTGTTGCAGGCGGCAAGCAGGAGCGTGGCAGCCAGTGCAGTGATGATCCATGCGGCGAGTTTCTTCATGATGGTTTCAAGCCAGAGCGGTGGTGGAGGGGACGGCCATGCCGATTGTCAGTGCCGCTCTCCCGCTTTGGCAAGCGGTGCAGCGTTCGGATTTGATGCAACCGGGCATGGACCTCTTCAATCGGACTGGCACAATGAACGTCAACAAGGGTTTTGTGTGTGGCTACGTGAGTAGCTACGCTGGAAATACAGCAATAACGCTCAATAACATCAAGGCATTAAATCCAATATGAAGATCGCCACCTGGAACGTCAATTCCCTCAAGGTTCGCTTGCCGCATCTGCTCGACTGGCTGGCTGCGTCGCAGGTCGATGTCGTCTGCCTGCAGGAGCTCAAGTGCGAGGACAAGGTCTTCCCGCTCGCCGACATCGAGGCGGCGGGCTACAAGGCGGTGTTCAACGGACAGAAAACCTACAACGGCGTGGCCATTCTGAGCCGCAACGAGATGACGGATGTCGTTCGCAACATTCCCGGTTTCGACGATGAGCAGCGCCGCATCATTGCCGCGACGATCGACGACGTGCGCGTGGTGTGCGGTTATTTTCCGAACGGTCAGGCAGTCGGCTCGGAGAAGTTCGCATACAAGCTGCGCTGGCTGACGGCGCTGACGGACTGGCTGCGTGCCGAGCTGGTGCAGCACCCAAAGCTGGTGCTGGCCGGTGACTACAACGTGGCGCCGGAAGATCGCGATGCGACGCCCGAGTGGCATGACGAAATCCACGTCTCGGTGCCGGAGCGTGATGCGTTCCGTGCACTGATCGGCCTTGGTATGACGGATGCATTCCGCCTGTTCGATCAGGCCGAGAAGAGTTACTCGTGGTGGGATTACCGCATGATGGCCTTCCGCCGCAATGTCGGCCTGCGCATCGATCATCTGCTGGTGTCGGACGCACTCAAGGGTGCGGTGCAGAGCTGTGTGATCGACAAGGCGCCGCGGAAGCTGGAGCGCCCATCAGATCACGCGCCGGTCATTGTCGAGCTGGGAGCCTGAGTCCCAGGCTGATATTTACGCCGGGTCTGCCTAGACTGGATTTTCGACTTGCGGGACGTGGCGTATGTGGTCTGTCGATGGCAAGACTCGGGATGTACAGCCTACGGAACTGAACAGGCGCGAAGCGCTGGGCCGGATTGGTGGCATTTGTGCTGTTGTTGCCGCGACCATGTTGCGGTACCGGCGCCTGTTGGTAGCAGCGGTGACAGCAAGTGGTGCGGGAACTGTGGCGGGGGCAAGTTGCGCACCAATCCCGCAGGAGACCGCCGGGCCTTTTCCCGCAGACGGGTCGAACAGAACCGCCGCCGGCATTGCCAATGCGCTTCTGCTGCCGGGCATCGTGCGTAGTGATATCCGCAGCAGTCTGGCCGGCGCCACGGGCGTGGCGCGCGGTGTGCCGCTCAAACTCACGCTGGAACTGGTGGATGCGCGCACGGGCTGCACGCCCCTGTCTGGCTACGCCATCTACCTGTGGCATTGCGATGCCGTGGGGCGCTACTCGATGTATACGCAGGGAGTGGGTGCGGAGAACTACCTGCGCGGCGTGCAGATAAGTGACGCCAAGGGGCTGGTGAGCTTCACGACCATCGTGCCGGGGTGTTACGGCGGGCGCATGCCGCACATGCATTTCGAGGTGTATCGCGATCAGGCGAGTACCAGGCGTCCAGCCGGCGAATTGCACACCTCGCAGCTGAGCTTTCCGCTGGGCATGCTCGATGAGGTCTATGCGTCGGCAGACTACCGTGACAGTGCAGCTAATCTGGCGCGCACCAGCTTCGCCAGTGATCCGGTGTTCAGCGACGGACATGATTCGCAGACATGCCGTGTCAGCGGCAATGTGGCGACAGGTTATGCGGCTGTGCTGAAAGTGGGTGTCGCGGTGTGAGGGTGGAAGCGGGCTACTGCGTCAGCGAAGCACAATGCCGCGTTCGATCTGTGCTTGTCTTGGTGCGCGGCTGGACAAGCCGGCTGTTTCCGCGCTGAGGCGTTTCGCATGCCCTGCGCGAGGCTGCTCGAAGAAGCAAGCGACTTTCCCGGACGCTTGCTTTTGCCATGATGCAGCTTACATATCGCCTTGCATGTCGCGTTCGCGCGTCCCGTTCGCAGCCAGAAGCGGGCTGTGCTCCAGCAAGCGGAAGCTGTGCGCGTCGTATTGGTAGCGCGCATCGCCGGAAATTACCGTCAGGACCTTGCGTTGGGCATCGAGCGTGATGGCCGTGACGTCGTGCCTGTTGCGCTCGCGCAGGCGGGCAACCTCCGAGACGCCGCTGCGCACACTCAGTACGCGGACATCGCCGGTCGTTGCGTTGGCATCGAAAACCAGCGCCCGCTCGGCATCGACAAGCTGCAGCGGGTGCGTGCTCGTCTGAATGCCTGTCAGGTCACTGCGTAGCGCCGTTCCCAGCCAGACGGCCGCCGCCAGAAGAATGCATCCGATGACCAGACCCAGCAGTGCGAGCGCGGATGATGGGGTGTGAAGGCGGGGCGCCGGGGCGAGGCGGCTTTGGGAGTGCAGTGGTGTCATGTTCGGTCTCCTGAGGATAGACATGGGCCAGGGGCTGCCGGGCCGCATGCAATCAGGGCTGTCCGGGCAAAGCCGGACTTTCTGATCTATCCTTGTGTTGCCAGACAATACCGAACACTTTCGACGATTAACCGATACACTTTTCAAGTCGTTTTCAAGCACTGTACTGGTGTGAGCGCCGTGACTGTCATGGCGAAAATGCGCAAGCGACGAAATTTCAAAGGGGCAAACGCATGCAATTGAGCCTGTCGAACGAGAGTCCCATGCCGCTTGTGGAGCAGATTGTCGGCGCTGTGCGCGGCCAGATCGACGATCGCCTGTTGCGCCCCGGCGCACGCCTGCCGGCGATTCGTCAGTTCGCCGATAAGCACGGCATCAGTCGTTTTACCGTCGTCGAGGCTTACGACCGGTTGGTTGCGCAGGGCTATCTGCTGTCCAAGCGCGGTGCCGGATTCTTCGTCGCGGCGCGCGAGGAGCCGGCCGCTGGCGCTCTGCCGGCGCTGCAACGCCAGCGCGCCAGCGACGTCGCCTGGCTGATGCGACGTGCGTTGTCGGACGACGACAACACGCTCAAGGCCAGCGTGGGTTGGCTGCCGCCGGGCTGGCTCGACAGCGAGGCCGTCAGCAAGGCTGTGCGTCAGCTCTCGCGTAGCGATCATGCCGCACGTTTTGGCTGCTATGGCGAGCCCAATGGTTTTCGCCCCTTGCGCGAACATCTGCGTGTCATGCTGGCGGGGCAAGGCATCGAGGCGCACCCCGATCAGATCGTGCTGACGCAGGGCGCAACGCAGGCGCTGGACATCGTCGCGCGTTTCTTCATCCGCCCCGGCGATACCGTGCTGGTCGATGACCCGGGATACTTCACGCTGTTTGGTGCGTTGCGCCTGCTCGGTGCGAATCTTGTCGGCGTACCGCGTAACGAAGGCGGGCCGGATGCGGACGCGCTGGAGAAGCTTGCCACCCAGCACAAGCCGAAACTCTTCATTACCCACTCGGTCCTGCAGAATCCCACGGGCATCAACCTGAATGCGGCGACGGCATATCGCGTACTGCAGGTGGCAGAGCGGCACGACTTTATGATCGTCGAAGATGACACCTACGCTGATCTCTATGCCGGCAAGCCAACACGCATGGCTTCGCTCGACCAGCTCAAGCGCGTCATCTTCATCGGTACGTTTTCAAAGACGCTGTCGTCGAATCTGCGGGTGGGCTATCTCGCCTGTACGCAGGATCTCGCCCACGAGCTCGCCGACCTCAAGCTGCTGACCTCGCTCGGCACCTCGGAGTTCACCGAGCAGGTGATTCACCGCTTGCTCACCGAGGGCCATCACCGCAAGCATGTCGAGCGCCTGCAAACGCGGCTGGCCGAGAGCACGGCGCGCGCGGCGCGCACGCTCGAAGCCGTGGGCCTGACTTTCCGCTATCCCGATGGCGGCCTTTTCGTCTGGGCCCGCGTGCCCGGCACCGAGGATGCAGCGCCGCTTGCCGAACTGGCCGAGAAGTCCAGCATCATCCTTGCGCCGGGCAAGATATTCCGGCCGCAGCTGCAGCCTTCGCCCTACATGCGCATCAATGTGGCCTATGCCAATGACGTGCGCATGGAGCGCTTTCTGCAAACTGCGCTCGGGTGATCGGGCGAGGTTCGGGCGGGCTAGTCCGTCTGACGTTCTACCTGGGCCAGCGCGCGTGCGCGGCAGGCCCTCAGTGCGTTGTCTTCGTCCAGCAGGAGGCTGCTCTCCGCCGATAGCGAACGCAGCATCGCAACATAGGCGTCTATCGATTTCGGGTTGTAGAAGTGCGGACGGTCGCGCACGCCCCGCGCAAGCTCGGCGGGGGAGATGCCTGCCAGCTTGCGCAGCTCATGAACGAAATGTGACTGGTCGAAGAAGCCGGCATCGAGCGCGCTGCTGGACAGGCTGGTCACCGGGTCGAGTGCCAGCTTGCGTGCAACACGCTGCAGACGCGTGACGCGTGCGAAAAACTTTGGTGACACGCCGTAGGTACTGGTGAAGAGCCGCTCGAAGTGACGCAAGCTCCAGCCGGCGCCCTCGGCCACATCGGAGATGCGCGTGCCGGGCGACAGATAGAGCGTGTCCATCAGCAGGTCGAGGCGCATTTCGCTTTGCCCGCGCAGCAGACGCAGCAAGAGCTCGGATACCTGCGCAACACATTCGCCCGCATTTGGCGTGCCGACGAGCTGCGCCGTGACGCGTTTGATGCCTTCGCCCCACAGATCCGCTGCGCTGCTGACGCGATCCTGGAGGTCGGCGAAGCCGGTCGACGTGAAGTAGCGCAGGCGGCCGGGGCGGAAGGTGACAACCAGGAAGCGCGCAGGGCCGACGGTGGAGAAATCGAGCACCTGATGGCGATTGCATATCAGGAAGGGCTCGGAGATAACCTGTTGCTTTGCAGCATGCAGATTGGTGACGGTGAGCGAGCCGCGAAGCGGGAAGAAACACAGCGCACCGGTGCCCGGCAGCACGCGCGGAAGCGGCCCGCCGTGCGGCAGGGTCACCACCTGGAAGTTGTCGATGAAGGGTTCGAGCGCAGGCGTTGGGTGCGCGCGCTCGATCACGTAAGCGGCCGAAGACTTGCCATGCGAGAAGGCGGGTAGTGCTGGTCGACTCATTGGCGGCGAACTCATGCGAACCAGTCTAGTCCCTTGCGGCAAGACTTGCCCCCGCACTGCGGCATTCCCGCAGGGGCCCGCCTGGCAGAGCCGCCGTGGAACGTATGGAGGCCTGGCATGTGCGCTCTCGCATGCGTGGTCTTGTGTGCCTCAGGCAGGCAGATCGGCGAGGTACATGGCGGGCTCGCCTTCGAAGTCGGAGGTGTAAAGAACGCGCTTCTCGTCGGGCGTGAAAGCGGGGTGCGGATGCGTCACCTGCCGGTTGGCGCGGTACTCACGCCAGGACGAGTTGTGCGCGCAGATACGCTGCGTTTCCTTCGTCGTGAAATCGAAGAGGTAGAGGAAGGGATCGCTCTCGCGTTCGTGGCCGCCGGTGTCGGCCATGTCCTGTGGCGTGCCGGAGCCGTCGCCCACTGCGCGCGTGCCGTCGAAATTGCTCATCAGGTGCGAGCAGGCCGGCATCGGCATGAGCACTTCGTTTTTCAGCGTGATCGGGTCGGCGGTGCAGATCCAGCGGTCATGCCCCTCGCGCTGCAGGTAGGAGACGTACATCATCTTCGAGCCGTCAGGCACCCAGAATTCATGCGTGCAGCGCTCGCCCGGCGCCTGATCCTTGATGCGGCGGATATTGCTGCCGTCCTCGTTGATCAGCCACATGCGCGAATCCACCAGATCTAGCGGGCCCTCATGGCAATACGCCACAGTGTCGTCGTCGAAGGGGCGATAGATCGGGTGGCCGGTCCACACGGCCTGCTCGAGCAGGGTGCGGCTCAGGCCGGTGGCGATGTCGATGCTGATCAGACGACAGCGCGGATTGCGCAGGAATTGCTCGCGGAACTCCTGCCAGGTCGCCAATGCCATCAGCTCATCGGCAGCCACCTCGATGCCGACGAGCTTGGTGCAGGCCGAATTCGGGCCCCAGGTGCCGTAGCCCTTGTAGCCCGGCGTAACCTGATAGACGACTTCCTCCTCCAGCGAGTCGAGCGCGACTCGGCGCAGATTGTTGCCGCCTTTTACGTAGTACAGGTACTTGTCGTCCGGCGACAGGAAGCAGCCGAACGTGTTGTCGCCCGCCCCTTCGGTGAGCTGCCGCGCTGCGGCCGTTCTCAGGTCAAGCAGGTAGCAGTTCCAGTTGCCGTCGAACCAGCCGCCAAACAGCAGATGCTTGCCGTCACGGGTAAAACACTTCTGGTAGAAGTAATTGCGATGGCATGTCACGTCAGCCGGCGTCAGTCGCGTGATGCGCGCGCCGGTTGCGGGATCGTTGAACTGATGGAACTTCAACTGGAAGATGGAGCCCTTTGCCACGGTGTGCCTCTTTCTTCTTCAAATGCAGATGAGGGTGCGCCCGCCACCCTGTGCGAGATATGCGTATGAAATACTTGTGCTGAGCCTATTTCGCGTAGAACCATTGCTGCAGGAGCGATGGCCCCGGTGTGGGGTAAGTCCAGCCGGCCGGCATGCGCTCATAGATGTTATGCAGCGTGGTCTTGCGCAGCGCGTTGTCCTTCGGTGGGCGCACCACGCCAAGCACTTCCATTTCGTCGGCGGCGATCTGCAGGATTTCCCTGAACAGCTTGTCTGCTTCGGCGGGGGTTTTGGCCGAACGCCATTGCTCATAGAGTTCGAGGCGTTTCTTCATTGACGCGCTGGGTTCTTCGCCCTGCTTGCCATTCGAGAGATACCACTTCACCCACTGCACGCTCTGGCGCGACTCGGGGTGTACGGTCATGAAAGGTCGCGGATTCTGTGTCGCATCCATGCCGCCAGGTGCCGAATCGACGCTCATGTCATAGTCATTCGCGTTGGCGCGGTCAAAATTCAGCGAGCGTTCGGTGACCTGCAGGACAAGATCGATGCCGATCTTCGACCACTGTTTGCGGATCAGTTCCAGCGCATCGACCTGCTGGGCGAGCTGGATCGCCACGATGGTTTCGATGCCAACGCGCCCGCCTTCGGGATATAGACGGTAGCCATCGCTGTCGCGTTTTCCCAGGCCGAGCCTGTCGAGGATTTCATTGGCCTGCTTCGGGTCGTAGCTCGTGTACTGCGTGCCCATCTTGTCGACGAACCACTTCGACTCTTTCAGCGGCGCCGTCTGCCAGATTGCGCCCTGGCCCATGTACACGATGTCGTTTACCTCTTTGCGATCGGTGCCGAGTGACAGGGCGATACGGAAGTCCTTGTTGCGGATCAGCTTGCGCAGCTTGTCCTTCTTCGTCGATTGATTGAGATACATGCCTATGGAATTGGCATTCAGCGATTGCAGGCTCATCAGCGTGTAGCCTCCTTTCACGGCATTCTCCGAGAGCAGCGGGCGATTCTGTATCGGTGCGATGTGCCGATGCTGGAAGTCGAGCTGGCCATTCACCGCGGCCAGCACGATGGTCTCGACTTCGGAGATGACGCTGAACTGCAGGCGATCGATGTAGGGGAGCTGTTTGCCCTCGGTATCGACCTGCCAGAAGTAGGGATTGCGCTCCAGCACCACGCGTGTGGCGCTGCCGCTGTAGGGCTCCTTGATCACCCAGGGATCGAGCGTCGGTCTGGCCGGGTTGCCCCAGCGCGTCGCCACCTCGATGTCGCCGCAACGCAGGCGCATCAGCGCGGGCCAGTCGCTGGCCTTCACCTGGCTGATCAGCTCTTCCACCTTCGGGTTATAGCGTGGGTGGAACTGCGCACAGTATTTCTTCTGGTACATCGTCGGGTACTGGCCAAGTGGTGTGGCAAGTACTTCCGGGAAGCTCACATAGGGCCCGGCGAACTTGAACTTCACCGTGTAGTCGTCGAGCTTCGTGACTTCGGCCAGCTTGTCCTTCACCACGAGGGCGTCGGGCGGATTGGCGAGGAACTGCTTGTTGCCCGCCAGATCGATGATGGAGAACAGCACGTCCTCGGCGGTGAAAGGCGTGCCGTCGGACCAGCGCGTGCCCTTGCGCAGTTTGAAGACGTATTCGGTGGCATCCGCGCTGAGCGTCCAGCTCTCGGCAAGATTCGGCACCACGCTGTTGAAGTCGGGCGACCAGCGCGCCAGGCTCTGGTTGCCGACGAAGCGCAGGATGGCGTGATAGTCCGCATTGCCGCGCATGGCGCTGCGCAGGCTGCCGCCGTACTGGCCGCTGCGCTCCACTGGCGTGATCACTTCCGGGTTTTCGGGCAGGCGCGCATTGACGGGTTCGAGCCTGTTCTCCTGCACCAGCCTGTCGAGCATCGGCGCCTGCTTGTAGGCATGCGCTGCGGGCGAGAGGGCCATAAAACCCAGACCCATGACGATCGCATGTGCGGCATCGTGCATGCGATGCGTGGCGAGTGTGTAAGTTTGCGCTCGCCCTTGCCCTTGCCCTTGCCCTCGCCTTTGCCCTTTTTGCTGCATGCTGACTCCCGTCTCTGATCTTGTTGTCGCCGGCGAGCGCATGGAGAGGAGGCCGCAGTGCCCGGCAGGGGCGCAGTTTCGGTGTAGCACCCGGCGCTGTCTTGTATGTTTGCGACATTGGCGCAGTCGCGCGAAGATCAGGTGTGTGGGCGGATGGATGGGTGGGAACAAACGGAGCGGTCCTCGAAATGAGCCGTGCATCCGCCATGTGTTTTCTCTGGAAGGAGCAAGTCTTGAAGAGTCGCAAGTTGTTGTATGAAGGTCTCGTCGATGCCGGCGGTTTCCTGTGCGGGGCATTGGCTGGATATGGCCTGGCACGCGTTTTCGGGTTCGATCTGTTTGCCAGCGGCTACGGTGCAGCCAGCATGGGTGGCATCGTCATGGTCGGCATCGGTGGTGGGCTGGGTGTGCAACTGGCCCGGCACTGGTTCGTGCGTGAGCGCTGACGCTGCCGGATGCCCAAAGAAAAGGCCACCGCGGAAGGTGGCCTTTCTTTTGTCTGTGAGGGCGGTGTTGCAGCAGACCCTAACGCGATTCCTTGATCACGCGGCCCGACGCGGCCTGCAGCGGCCGCGCATTGTTGGGGTAGAAGCGCGAGAACACATCGATCTGTTCAGCCGAGAGTTGTACGGGCTGCTTCATGACCAGCCACAGCACGCCCTCGGTGCATGGTGGCGTGGTCAGCGAGCCGATGTAGCTGAAGTAGTCGCGATTGGCAGGCAAGATCTCGTCCGCCTGGATGGAGATGCGCGGCGCGTAGTCCTCGTTCTTCTCCAGAGGCAGGTTGTTCCAGAGAGTCTGGATGAAGCGGTTGGCCTGGCCCGATTCGAGCAGCACGGCTACGACGGCCAGACGGCCCTCGGGATCGCGATGCACGAGGTGAGCCACCATCGCGAAGCCCTTCCCGTTGATGCGCTCTTCCGCCGGATGGTGGAAGTGCATCTGGACCAGGTCGTAAGTGCGGCCCATCACGGTGAGGTGTGAGCCCGCACCGTACGTGATTTGAATGGTGTGGCCGTTGTCGACGATACGGAAGAAGCTTGGCTTGTAGTCGAACTGGATGGCTTCCTGCTCGACCTTGATGCCGTCACGGATGTCGATCGGCGACTGGCGTTTGCCATTGGTGCAGACCGAGAATTCGGCGTCGAGCTTGCCCCAGTTCTCTGGGCCAGCAAGGCCTTCGTAGCTCCAGTGCAGGTCTTGCAGCACGACGGCGGCGGCCGACGCCTGAGCGGGCATCACAGCCGGTTTGCGTGGCATGTTGTAGGCAGGGGCGGGCACCGATTCGCGGGCCATGGCCAGTGCGACTTGCTGGGCTGCGCGAGCAGCGGCACGTTCGGTCGACTGCTGTTCGGCGAGGTGCAGCGTTGCAGCGTTGTTGCGGCCCGACGCTGCCGGCGCATCAGGCGTCATGTCGGGTGTGGCCGCCGGAATGGCGGCGATGACAGGCTTGCGCTCCTGCATGGGCGCGCGCAGCGCAGGGGCTGACGGCGCGGGCGGAGCAGTCACCTCGTCACGCGTCAGGCGGATATCGGCACGCCGCAGGACGGGCTTTGACGCGTCCTTGTCACCTTCATTCTTGCCGGCCGTGTCGTCGGCCTTCGCCATACGTTCCATCGCCAGCCTGGCGGCGTTGCGCAGATCGGCGATCGAGGCGGGCTTGCATACTTCATTGAAGAAACGGTCATCGACCGTGCCGGTCTTGACGCCGATGGGCGTCGTGCCATCGACCTTGTCTTCGCGCAGCACGCTGTCGTCGCTGGCAAGGTAGATGCGCTTGACGATGATGAAAGCGTGGCCGCGGCAGTCGTAGCGATTGAGCGCCCGCACGGTGCGGTAGCCATAAGCCTTGGCCTGGTCGTCGGAGAGCACGATGCGTCCCCACGCCACCTTGGTGCCGGCGTCGGAAGAGGTGATGCTGCTGCGGTCCAGTTCCACGCGGCGTACGCGATCGCTGGTCACGGTGAGCCAGTCGGCCGCGTGTACGGAGGCGCAGCAGACGAGGGCAAGGGGCAGCAGGGAATGCAAAACCGGGGGCATGCAGGAGCACCACCAGAATGATCGAGTAACTCAGGTTTTCGGCGCGAAGGAGCGAAATCTTGAGCGCTGCCGGCAATTTTCCAGGGGGTTTTCCGGCAAGTCCTGCCGTCGGCGCTGGAGCTCAGTGCCGACAAGCCCCGTACGACGGCGTTTTGAGCGTCCTGCCGCAGGCGGCAAAAAATCGTGAATTCGCCGGATTCGCCATGGGGCGGTCCTGGGGGTGTGTCGAGCAAGATGCTGGAGTCAGGGCTGTATCGAGAACAGCGATCTGCAGAGCGCTCTCAGCTGCTTGTCGGAAACGGACATCACGAGCGAGTCGTCCAGTGCGTCATCCAGCACACCCTGTATCGTTAATGTGGTGTTTTCGCCGCTGGCCGCTGGCCGCTGGCCGCTGGCCGGTGACAGCGACGGCAAGGGCGCCAGGCGCGCGCAGTCTTCGAGCATTTCAGCCATCGCCTGAGAGGCGCCCTGGCCGCCCCGGACGGCGCGCCGGGGCCGGCTGCGCAGCGGGCGTCCCGCATTGTTAAGTTCCGTAAATCACAGTAAAACCCGTGTAGCGGTGCGCGTGTGCGCGGCGCTCTTGGCTACGATGGACGCTCCCATATCTGCAACGAATGCGCATGAACCCCAAAGTCCTGCTGGTTGATGATGATGTCGAACTTACCGGCATGCTGAATGAATATCTCGCGGCCGACGGCTTCGATGTCAGCGTGGCTCACAGTGGTGAGGCCGGCGTGCAGGCTGCCTTGTCCGGCGAGCATGCCATCGTCGTTCTGGATGTGATGATGCCGGGCATGAGCGGCATCGAAGCGCTGGGGCGTATTCGTGCCAATCCCGGCGCCGCAAGTGCCATTCCGGTGCTCATGCTCACCGCCCGTGGTGATGACACCGATCGTGTCGTCGGCCTCGAACTCGGCGCTGATGATTACGTACCCAAACCTTGTACACCACGAGAACTGGCGGCGCGTATCCGCGCCATCCTGCGGCGCAGCCAGGGGCAGGGGGGGAAGGGCGTGACGGAGAATGGCTTGAGCGCGCCGCTGAGTGTGGGCGAGCTGAACGTCTGGCCCGAGCAGCGGCGTGCAGAGTGGGGAGGCAAGTCGCTCGATCTGACCAGTACCGAATTCAACCTGCTGGAGACGCTGGCGCGCAACGCAGGCCAGGCTGTCAGCAAGGCACATCTGTCGGAAGAGGCGATGGGGCGGCCACTTACGCGCTTCGACCGCAGCATCGATGTGCACATGAGCAGCATTCGCCACAAGCTCGGCGTCCTGCCGGATGGCCGGTCGTGCATCCAGACCGTCTACCGCAAGGGTTACCAGCTGATCCGGAGCTGACTCCTTGGGACGTCTATTCTGGAAGTTCTTCTTTGCCCTGCTGTTGGCGCAGATCGTGTCGGTGCTGGGCGTCGGCCTGCTCATAGGCCTGCATAACCGGCAGCTGCAAGGGGTGGATCTGCATGGCACGCATCATCGAGGCCCGGGGCTTGCGCCGGGTTCCCTGTCCGATGTGTGGGGAGAAGACGATTCTGCAGAAACACCGCAGCCACGTGGGCCTGGCGGCGATATGCGGCCGGGCGGGCAACCACCCCATTTTCGCGGGCCTCACGGCCACCCGCCGCAACATAGCCTGATTCCGACCCCGCCCTTGCTGTCGGGCCTCGCTGCCAGCCTGATCTTCGCGACCCTGCTTGCCTGGTATTTCGCCAAGCCGATCCGCAGTCTCAGCCGGGCATTCGATGCCGTCTCGCAGGGCAATCTGTCTGTGCGTCTGAGTGCCGAGATGGGCGGGCGTCGCGACGAATTGGCTGATCTGGGGCGTGATTTCGACAGCATGGCGCAGCGAGTACAGGGCCTCATGGACGGACAGCGTCGTCTGTTCCATGACGTATCGCACGAGTTGCGCTCGCCGCTGACGCGCTTGCAGGTTGCGATCGGTCTGGCGCGCCAGAATCCCGAGCGCGTTGAGCAGGCCTTGCTGCGCGTCGAGCGCGAGTCGGTGCGCATGGATCAGCTGGTTAGCGAGTTGCTGACGCTTGCGCGCCTGGAGTCGGGCATGTCGATGAGCGTGCGCGAGGCGATTGCTCTCGACGAGTTTGTCGGCAATATCGTTGAGGATTCGCGTGTTGAGGCGGAGGCGAAACACTGTCAGTTGCTGTTTGTCGAAGAGGGTGAGGTCTTCGCACAGGGGAATCCCGAGCTGCTGCGACGTGGCGTGGAGAACGTGTTGCGCAATGCCATCAAGCATTCTCCGCCGCATGCGGAAGTCCGCATCAGCCTGCGCTGCATCCACGGTGACAAAGGCAGGCAGATCGAGATAGCCATTCTGGACCAGGGCTCGGGCGTCCCCGACGCGGCCCTGCCACACATCTTCCAGCCCTTCTTCCGTGGGGTGGGAGACAATCCGGCCGAAGGCTATGGGCTTGGTCTGGCGATTGCCCAGCGGGTTGTTGCCATGCATGACGGCAGCATTGCAGCACGTAATGTTGAGGGCGGCGGATTCGAAGTCGTCATTGCCTTACCGGCGAGCGCTGCCTGAACTCGAGCTCAGGCCGCCTGGCGCAGGCGTAGAAAGGTCATTTGCAGCACGCGTGCATCGTTGCTGGCGCGATGGCGGCGCACCTGCAGTTCATTCTCGACACTGCTGCGCGCATTGTTCCAGTGCGTCTTGCTGCACTCGTCCATCAACACCATCAGGTGCTCCAGCTTGAATGTCGGCACCAGACCGGCGGCTTCGTAGAGCACTGACAGCCAGGTGAAGTCGTGGGCCCAAGCATCTGAATAAACCGTCAGCCCGGCAAGGCTGCGGTTGAGCTTGCTGGCCACCTCGAGCGGCGGCTTGCCATGGGCCTGCAAGGTCTCGCGCGTGATGCCATGGACGGCTTCAGCCCTGCTGTCCCAATGCGTCCAGCTTTCATCCGGCTTGATCAGCATGCACTGCGTACTGCCATCGGGCAGCACGAAGCCTACCTCGATGGGGTAGCTGCCAGTGCCGAAGCCAGAGGCTTCAAGATCGATGACGGTGGGGGCGTTCATGTTCCGGTGATTCTACGTGCCGGATACGGGAAACGATATGTTACGGGCCAAATGGAATAACGGCTCCTGTCAGGAGCCGTTAATGTGATTCAGCAATCGACCTTGGTCAGGACGCCGCAAGTGCCGCAAGCGTTGTCGTCTTCGTGCTGTCGATCGTGCCGTCGGCATTTGCATCCAGATCGAGCGTCACTGATCCGCTGCCAAGGAAGGTCACATAGAGCACCGAGCCGCGGCCGGTGATCTTCAGCTTGCCTGACACGAAGGCCCCCGAGGGCGTCGTGACGACAGGCGTCTGGGCTTCGATCTGCAGGCCAATGCTTGTCCCGGCAATCGTCGCGCCGAGGCCCAGTTTGACGGGATTGCTGGTGATATTGCCTGAGGCTGGAACTACCGAGGTGGAGCTTATGCTGCTCAACTGCAGCGTTCCCGTATAGCCAGAAGAGACGAAGTTCGCCGCGAGCGTTCCATTGGCCACACTGTAAGTGGTCGAGTTCGCTGCCTCCGCCCTGGTGAAATCGTAGGCCCCGTTATAGGTCAAGCTCGTCGTGCCGGAAGCGACCTTCAAGGAGGTATATGTGACACCAGCGGCTACGTTGGTTTGGTTGGCATTGAAAGCTTTCAGCTCGAGTTTCAAGGTGCCGTTCAACGTGAGTCCGTTCTGGATGCAATTTGCATAGACGAATGCGGCGGTGTCGCCTACAGTGAGGCCTGACGACGATGCATTTGTTTCAGTCAGGACGTAGCTCCCTCCGCCCGCGCATGCCGTAGTCGAACTCGAGGTAAGAGCCGTCAGCGCAAAAGTTGCCCTTTCCCGCTCGACGAGGCGGCTGATCCGGGCTTCCACGTGTTCGGCAACAGCGGCTTGAAGGGACGAAGATTGATCGAGGGAGAGCGTGCCCACCGAACCGCTCGATGGATTGGCGTTAGCGCCAGCCAGGTTGATGGCGACTGTCGCACTTGCGATGCCAGTGTTGGCCACCTGGGACTGATTGCCGGCGGTGATGTCGGTGACAGCGGCGGCGCTTGAACTGCTGGAGGCAGCGGGCGGGATGGAGCCTCCGCCACCCCCGTCCCCTCCGCCCCCGCATGCAGACAGCATGACGAGACAAGCGCAGGAAATAATTGTTTTGTTAAGCAGAATGAACATGAATGACTCCCCCGGTTGATCTGGATCTTGTTCTTGCGGCGGGAGCCTAGCAGCGACGCACTGCTTGTCCAGTGCTTTTGTCACGAAGTGTAAAGAGAGCACCTGCCTGCCAAGGCTGGCAAATCGACCAAGTCATTGGTCTGGAGGGGAAATGTCCGGAATTGCCCAAAAAGGCAGGCTGGAGATCAGGCCCGGTCGAGCTTTTTCAGTGAGGACAGAACGTCTTCCGCTGGAATGTCGCTGACATCCATCGTTTCCGTCTGGAGCAACTCGTAAGGCACGCCCCAGGGGCGCCAGCGTGCCGCATCGGACTTGCCGAACAGGCAGACGATGGGTTTGCCGACTGCGGCGGCCAGATGCATGTGGCCGCCATCCGAGCAGACGATGCGATCACAGACGGACAGTCCGGCAATCAGATCGCCCAGTTGTAGCGTCGGGCAGGCATGCAGGGGCAAATCACGGCAAGCCTCGAGAATCTCGCGTGCCTTGCGATCGTCGCCGGGATGTAGCGGGTTGTTTTCGTCGCCGGGCGACCAGAACAAGGCAAAGCGGGTCTGCGGGTTGGCGGCATGCTGTGCCCGCATGACTTCGACGAAACGCTCTGCGGGCCAGCGCTGCGAGGGCTTGCGCGAACTGATGTGCACACCGATCAACAGCCCCGTGGTGTCGCCCTTGAACTGGGCGCGGATATTGTTCTGTGTGTCGCTGCTCGGGTAAATGCGCGCAGCAGGCAATTCGTCACGCGATATGCCCAAGGCTCCCAGGATATTGGCCGTGCGCTCGACCTCGTGCAGCGCTGCCGGGCTGGCCGGCACATCATCCTGCGCAACGATGCGTTTGGCGCCGACCAGCTTTGCCATGCGTCGCGCGCTGGCTTGCGTGCCGCTGGCGGGCAGGAGCACCAGATCGAGGTCGGCGTGACGCAGTCGCCACAGCACGCGCAGGCGTTGCCACAGAGCCGCCAGCCTGCTTTCGCCATGGGCCAGATGCTTGGCCTTGGTGTAGGTGAATATGGCGTCGAGATCGGGATTGTCGCGCAGCACTTCGGCGTTGTAGCGCGTGACCAGTGCGCCGATCCAGGCGTCAGGATAGGTTTCGCGCAGGCGCCGGATCAGCGGTAGCGTGCAGACCAGATCGCCGATATTGTCGCGGCGGATGACGAGAATGCGATTGTGCATATTCGTCAGGCTGGCTTGTGTGCGGGCTCGTCACGCTTGCTGCGTACGTCGAGTGCCAGCAGAAGACCCAGGCCCAGCGCCGCCAGCATGCCGTGCTCGTGGTGCAGGGTGGTATTGAACAGGCCGCCTGCAAAGACGACGAACCAGCCCGACCAGCCTGCCCCCCAGCTCAGCCAGCCGGTCAGGTCGGTCGTCGCGGACGGGCGACGCCGCCACAGTGCAACCATCCAGGAGAAGCCAAGTACCAGCAGCACGCCGATACCCAGCAGACCACGTTCGGCCAGCGTATTGAAGTAAACGTTGTGAGCATGGCTTGAGAAGAGGAAGCGATCGCGCGCGTAAGTTTCGCCGCGCTCCTTGACCCAGGCTTCGACCTGGTCGGGTGATATGGCTGAGAAATTCGCGGGGCCGACACCGGTAAGCGGGCGATGGCGCCACACTTCGACGGCGGTGTTGAAGGCTTCGGCGCGTTCAGACGTGATGCGACCCGTCTGGATATTCAGTTCGGTCTTCTGGATCAGCTTGGGGTCAAGCGCCAGCGCCGTAGCGGCGACGGCCAGCCCCATCAGTGCAATGGGCCACAGTCGGATCTTGCGTATGCGCGCGAACAGAATCAGAAAACCGCCAACGGCGAGCAGATAGGCAAGCAGTGCGCCGCGGCTACCGAATGACACCATGACCGCCAGCATGACGAGTGCGACGATGAGTGTCAGCGCGCGGTCGCGCTGATTGCGCACTGCGGTCACAAACCACACCGCTGCGGCCATCACCACACTCAGGCTGGCGATGCCTACGCCGTACAGGGCCGAGTGGTTAACATGCCCGACGGAGTTGAGTTGCAGCCATATGCGTTTGGGATCTGTAGCGAGAACCCAGTAGCCGTGGACGACGCCGGCCAGCGTCGCCGCGATGAGGCACACGGTCAGCACGAGGATTTGACGAGCACTGAGGCGCGAACGTGAAATCATCCAGCCCAGTGACACGTAGCCGACAATGTCGCCAAGCTCGCGCCAGGAGTGCGGGTAGGGCGAGGCCGCCAGAACGTCAATGACCGGTATGGAGATCAGGGCTGCAAACAAGGCGTTCCAGCCCATCGGCAGGTAGCCCCAGTTGCGTGTCTGCGCGCTGCGGCCGATCCATAGAAACAGAAACAGGGCCCAGAAAATGTTCTTCGGTGCTTCCACAAGGGGCAGGGCAATCGAGAACAGGCACAGCAGGACGAATTCGGCGCGATTCAGGGCGCGATCCGAAGGACTTATGTCACGCAGCATGGCGGGAAAGGCGGGGGTATTGGGGGGGCAATGATAGCGCAGCGTCGTCACCGTCGCGTCCTCGCTTACAATTGCAGCCCTGCTACCGGTCGCAGCCGCCGAACCCTTTATCGCCTACCGAAACGGCCAGTCGCCGCATCCCGTGTTCTCAGGTCCGCCATGTCATCAATACCCAGCCGCCACGTACTGCTCGCCATCGACTCGTTGACCGGGCGTGGTGCCGAGAAAGTAGTGGTCAATCTGGCTGAGGCGCTGTTGGCGTTAGGCCATCGCGTCAGCATCGTCATCTATGAAGACGTCGTCGAATTCGAGGTCGATGCACGCATCCAGATTCACCGCCTGAATCCGGCGGCACGCGGCGGCATCCGCTTGCTGAGCCGCCTGACGGATAACGCCAATGTGCGCCTGTTCAAAAACCTGCTGAAACAGATCGAGTCCGAACAAGGCAGGGTGGACTTGATCCTGTCGGCCCTGCCGCGCATCGACCGCATTCTGTCGCGGATCCGGGATGATCGCATTCATCACGTGATCCACAACGCCTTGTCGCTGCAGAACAGTATTCGCAAAAACGGCTGGCGTAAGAAGCTGGTGCGCATATGGCATGCCAAGCGCATATACGATGGGCGTCAGATCATCGGCGTATCGGCTGGCGTTGGCGAAGACCTGAAAAGCTACGTCAAGGTGCGCCCGGCAAGCTTGCATACCATATACAACCCGTTCCCCTTCGATCGACTGCTGGCGCTTGCTGCCGAGCCTTTCGAGCCGCCAGCAACAGACTATCTCCTGCATGTTGGAGCCTTTACCCTTAAACAGAAGCGTCAGGATGTGCTCCTCGAGGCCTTCGCCGCGTCTGGCTTGAGGTGCAAGCTGGTGTTGCTCGGCAAGGGCAAGGATGAAGTGAAGATTCGCGACATCATCAAGCGTTGTGGCCTCGAAGATCACGTGATCCTCGCCGGGTTCCAGATCAATCCTTATCCGTGGATTCGAAAGGCCCGCCTGGTGGTGCTTTCGTCCGACTACGAAGGCTTCGGCAATGTGCTGGTGGAGGCGATGGCAGTTGGCACCCCTGTGTTGTCGACGGACTGTCCGACAGGGCCTCGCGAAATTCTTGCGGGGGAGATGAGCGCGTCGCTAGTGCCGCTAGGTGATGTGCTGGCACTGTCGCAGAAAATGAAAGCCTTCTACGTGCATCCGCCAAAAATCGATGCACAGAGCCTCGATCGTTTTTCTGCGGCGGCAGTGGCTGGCGAATACCTCAAGCTTATTGGTTGATAACTACTGGCTGATATGAAAATTCTCATCGTCAAACGCGACAAGCTTGGTGACCTCCTTCTTACCACGCCAATGCTGGCCTGGCTCAAACAGGTCCTGCCGGATGCTGAACTGCATGTGCTGGCCAATGACTACAATGCTTGGGTCATCGATGGCAACCCGCATACGGATCATGTCTGGGTGCTGCCACGGGTGCGTTCTGCGGGCAGGTTGCGTTTGGGGGCCGCTTGGCGAACGGCACGCATGCTGTGGCAACTTCGCCGTGAGAAATTCGACTGGGTGCTGGTGGGTAATGGAGAGGAGTCCCCGCGGGCAATCGAACGGGGCCTGTCGGTGCGTGCCAGGCGTACGGTTTCGTATTGCATGAAGCCCGGAGACTGGCCACGGCTGACTGACCCCTTGCCCGTGCCAATGGATATGCACGAAAGTCGCCGGCTGGCGAACCTCGCTACCCCACTTGGTCTGGAGGTCCCGGCCGAACTACCGCCGCCGCAGTACGTCCTGCCACAGGCAAGTAAGGCTATTGCTATTGCATGGCTGGCGCAGCATGGCCTGCCTGTAGGCGGTTATGTCGTACTCGGGCTCGGTGCGCGTCGCGCCAAGAAACAGCCTTCCACTGCGCAGGTGCTCGAATGGTCGGCACAGATTGCGCAATGCTGGGGTTTGAAGACCGTCTTCATGTGGACACCGGGGACCAGTGATAACCCGCTCTATCCTGGTGATGACGAAGTGGCCGAACCGGTGCTGGCCGCTCAATCGCCGCACATCGTGCCCTTTCGCGGCCCACTGAAAGAGGCCATAGCACTTGTATGGCATGCGCGTACATCATTGTTTCCGGACAGTGGCCTGATGCATTTTGCTGCCGCGAGCCCTGGTGGCGTCCTGGGTTTTTTTGCCGAAACAGACGTATCTCCCCCTCCATCGCAGTGGGGGCCAATCGGCCCGAAAGCTCACTGGCTGGAGGCCGAGCTTGCTGTTTCAGATCTTGATTCAGCCCGGGTCATGAATGTTCTGGGCGAGCTGATCGAGGAGTAAATCGTCGTCTTGAGGTCGGCTAGCGATCGCGCAAGCGTCTGGCTGGCACCCCGACCCATATTTCGTTCGCCGGGACGTCCCCAGTGACCACGGCGCCCGCGCCAATGACGACACCGTCGCCGATGGTTACCCCGGCCAGTACGACGGCATTGGCTCCAACCCACACATCCTGACCGATCGTTATTGGCTGCGTCTGGTTGGGCTGTTGCTGTATAGGCGTGCCTGCGGCGATGCCATGTTGGTAGGAAATGATCTTCGCGCCGGGACCGATCAGGCTACCATCACCGATCTGTATGCCTCCAGCGCCATTGACAATTGCATAATTGTTGATCTCGACGCGATTTCCAAGCGTCACATAGCCCCGTCCAGTTTGCAATATCGCATAGCGATTCAGCGTGCAATCCACGCCCATGTGAATCCGGCCCTTGCCCGCGTCTAACGTACAGAAACGGTGCAGTTTACAGCGCGCACCTAGCTTGATATTGCGATGGCCTTTGAGCTGAACGCCGGGCTCGATGCGTGCACCGACGCGCATGCGCATCTGCAATGCGTACCACCAGGTGCTCAGCATGCTCAGGCCTTCTTTCCATACAGGTACGGATTCAGCGTCGCGTCGTTGTACATCTTGAACTGGCGATACACCTTGTAATACGCCGTGCCTGCGGCACAGTCTGCCAGCAGTTGTTCCAGACAGTTTGCCAGATCGCTGCGCTGTTCCAGCAGGCGTGCGTGCTTGGCTTTGCAGGTCGCGATGTGTTCGGCGCTGGCGTCGGTGCGCTGCGTCTGCAAACCCATATGGAATATCTTCAGCGCCACGATGGAGATGCGGTCGATGATGCTGCCCGCCGTTTCGCTGTTGAGGCGGCAACCGGGCTTCTGCGCCACGTCGACGAATGCTGTCAGGATGACTTCGTCCATGCGCTCGATGGCATCGTTGCGCTTCTGGTTGAAGCCGTCAATCGCGCGCTTGTTGGCGGCGATCTCGCTGTCGGCCACATCCTTGCGGCGCGCCAGATCTTCTTCGTCCCACAGGGAGTTGTTGAAGCGGTGGTTTAGTTCGATGAACTGCCACAGACCCGAATTGAACTGTGCGGGCGACTGCTTTGCCCAGTTGCGATCGGCAACGCATTTGTCATGAAAGGTAATGATGTCGGCGGATTTGATGATGGCGTTCATGGCGTGCTCGCGTGTAAGTTTGTAGAGTCGCTGAGTGTGGAATGCCCGCACGGGAAAACCGCGGGCGATGCTTCAAGCAATTGCTGGCAGGCATCGAGCACATTGTCGAAGCTGATGTGCTCCATGCATAAGCCTTGTCCGCAGTGTGGGGCCTGCGGGCTGGTCGGAACGGCAGAGGCGGCGTCGAAGCCGCGGCCACAGCGCTGTACCCATTCGAGCCTGCGCCGGAAAATGATCTGCTGGTTGCGGCAGGCAATCGTTGCTGACAAGGCGATGGCGGGCGTGTTGCGATAGAACGGTGCGTAGGCGCAGAGCACGTCGGAGCCCGGCCCGAACAGCGTGACCGTCGGCGTGGCGCTGATGCGCCCCATGTGCGTGACGCCCGTATCCGGCCCGACCAGCAGGCGCGCGCCGCGCAACAGGTGCGCCAGTTGCAGCAGGTCGAGCTGCCCGGCGTAGTTGCGAAAGCGTCCCTGCGGATCGGCTGAGGCGACCAGCGTAGTCTCCTTTTTGCCCGCGCTCCATACCGGCGTGATGCCACGTGCCAGCAAGGCCTCAGCGAGCGCAGTCCAGCGCTCGGCCGGCCAGAACTTGAGCGGCGTGCTGGCGCCCAGATGCAGTACTGCATAGGGCGTATCCGGCAGGGCGAAATCCACGCAGGGTGGCAGTGGCCATTGCGACGCAGAAAAAGCGGGTGCGTCTTCGCCAAGAGCGAGGCTGGCAAAAATCTCCGGCAGGGCGGCGGGCTTGGCTGGCCAGTCGTGCTGTTCATCGACGAACCAGTTCTTGTAGTCCGGCGTGTCGCCCGATTGCGCCACGATGTGGCGTGCGCCGAGTCCGCGCGCCAGCCAGCTGTAGCGGCTGTCGCCCGGCACCAGGGCGAGGTCAAAACCACGCTGTCTCCACAGCGCACGCAAGGTCGATGCGTCGCGCGGATCGTAGGCCATCGCCTGCACGCCCCAAGGCTTGCTCGCATACAGCGGCAGGATGGCCTTCGGGCAGGTCATGACGATTTCGGCTTGAGGATGGTTGTGCCGCAACTTAGCGAGTAATGCCGAAAGCATGACGGTGTCGCCGAGCAACAGGTGATGCGCGACGAGAATGCGTTGTGGGTCTTGCGGATAGCCACGCTTGCCCAGCCATGCACGCAGGCTGCCGGCCAGCAGCATGGGTTGCAATAAGAGACGTGATGGCAAGCGACTCATCGCTGTCGCGCCGCACCGAGGAAAATCGCTTCCATGCGGTCCAGCATGCGTTCCAGACTGCAGTGTTCCATTGCAAAATCATGCGCACGCTCGCCGAGCACTCGCGCAGCAGCCGGGTCGGCGTGTAGCGACTGGATCGCGTCAGCAAGTTGTGGCGCGTCCTTCGGTGCGACGATCAGACCGGTGTGGCGATTCTCGATGATGTCGCGCATGCTGCCGACGGCCGTGGTGACGATGGGCAGGCCGACCAGCATGGCCTGCATCACTGCCTGCGACACACCTTCGTTGGCGTAAGAGGGCAGCGTGAATACGTCGAGCGCCTGCAGCCAGGGCACGACGTCCTTTTGTTCGCCGGCGAACTGCACGCGCGCGCTGATACCCAGTTCGCGCACCTTCTGTTCCAGCGCTCCGCGCTGCGGGCCGTGGCCGACGATCAGCAGGCGCACGCGCGGGTCGGGCAATTGCGCCAGCGCTTCGAGCAGGTAGGCGTGGCCCTTCCACGAGCGCAGTGTGGCGACGATGCCGACCCAGAAGGCGTCCCCATCCAGACCGAGCTGTGCGCGTGCCATGACCTTGTCGCCGGGTCTGAAGCGCGTGGTATCGATTCCGGTCGGAATCGAGGTCGAGGCCTCTTCGCGTACACCGAGATTGTCGACCAGCTCGCGGCGCAACTGCTCACCGGTGGTCACGACGTGCGCCGCAGCCTTCGCGTAGAGCCAGCGATTCGCTAACGAGACGTGCACCGGTGCCGAGATATGCCGTGTGCGTACGATGGGGGTGCGCGGCGTCAGCATGCGCACGGCGATGGCTGCGAGCCAGCTATCGGTCGAGCTGTGCGTATTGATCAGGTCGACTTCGTGGGCATTGGCGCTCAGCCAGCGGTACAGGGCCCGTAACGGGCCGAGGCGCTTCTTGAGTAGCGGTACCGCCACGGCAGGCACGCCCCATTCCGCAGCACGCCGGTAAATGTGCGACTTGGCGGGCGCGAGAATGGTGACGCGATGACCGCGAGCGATCAGCCCACGCGACTCTTCGAGAATGCGGATTTCCTGCCCGCCCCAGCCACAGGAGGCTTCGGTGTGAACGATGTGCAGGGAACGGCGGGCGTTGGGCATGGAGGGATCGGCGCAAGAGGCCAGATTGAAGTCTGGCCGCGATTATACCGGCTCGCCACGTGCCGCCCCGAAGCGCGCGGGTTCAGGTGCAAGTCAGCTGTTCATGAAACCCAGGTCCGCCGCAGCGAAGTTGCCGATGTTGGGCAACACCAGCGGCAGGTCGGGCGTGGCGACGCCCATCCACTGCGCCAGCGTGGCGGCGTACTGATCGACCGAGGTGGTCGGCAGCAGGCGGCCGTTGCCAACATCGGTTGCGGTGCCCATGCGCACATCGGGGAACTGGCCGTAGATGCGCCCCCCCTTGACCGCGCCGCCGACGACAAAGTGATGGCCGCCCCAGCCGTGGTCAGTACCGTCGCCGTTGTTGAGCAGGGCGCGGCCAAAATCCGAGGCGCTGAATAGCGTGACCTTGTCGGCGACGCCGAGTTGTTCCATGCACTGCTGGAAGTAGGCGACCGAGCGGCCGACCGAGCCGAGCAATTCGGCCTGTTTGTCGAGCTGATGATCGTGGGTGTCGAAGCCGCCCAGTGTGACAAAGAAGACCTGTCTGCGTTGCTGCATGTTTTCATCATCGCGCACGCCGATCATGCGCGCCACGATGCGCAACTGTTGCGCCAGTTTGTCCTGCGCCAGATCCTGCGGAATCAGCACGCGCGGGTCGCTCTCAGGCAGTTTGGCGAGCGCGCCAGAGACCAGCCATTGCGCTTCAATTGAGCGGTTCACGACGGAGCTGTATTCCTGCTGCAACACGTCGCTGTCTGTCTGTAGCTGCGAAGCCATGATCTGCGCGCGCAAGGCTTCGGCGCCCTTCGTCGAGCCGTAGATGCTGGTGGCATTGAGCCGGTTGATGCTCACCGAGCCGCTATTGGTGATCTGGTACTGGATGGTCTTGTTGCTGGCCAGCAGCACGGCATTGCCGGATGTGGAGATGGCCGTGAACAGATGCTTTCCATTCATGCTCGACAGCAGGTCGCACATCTTGCCGCCCCAGCCGATCTTGGCGCCCTCGGGCGAGAAGGCCTGCCAGATGGCTTCCTGATCGTTATGCGAGAACAGCTTGGGCGGGCGCGCGATGTTGGTGCCCTTGAAGGTTGCCGCATCCTTGATCGGCACTACCAGCGGGCCGACGTTGGCGATGATGGCGGCATTGCCCTTGTCGAACAGGCCCTGCATCGCGCCGAGCGAGGGGTGCAGCGCGAACTCGCGGCCAGGTGTGTTGGCGGCCTTGATCGGCAGCAGTGCGTCGCGTGTAATGGCGATATCACGGCGCGCGCCGGCGTAGCCTTCGTAGCCGGCCCGGTCATAGGGAATGACGGTGTTATGGCAATCATTGGCGCCGCGCATGAACAGGCAGACGATGGCGCGATAGTCTTTCGGGTCTGAACTTGCCACATTGGCCGCAGCAGCCGCGCCGATGCCGGCGAGGCTCAGGCCGAAGGGGGCGGCGCCGCGCAGCAGGCCGAGTGCGGCGGTGCGGCGGAGAAATTCTCTGCGGGTGGCATTGCTCATCATTCTTCCTGTCATTTCTGCACCAGATATTCCGGCGACACCATGGTCAGCAGGATGCCGAGTTTCACCCGGTTCCTGCGTGCGTTCTCGGCATTGATGGAGTTGTTGGTCGGGATGCCGACGCCTGCCACGGCATCCACGATGCGCTTGCGGCTGCCCGCCGAAAGCTGGCCCGCCGTGAGCAGCAGGTCGAGATGGTCGACCAGCTTTTCGGGCGAGTCGGCCAGTGCCATCTGCTCGTTGTAGTCAGGCTGGACGTCACGCTTGCCATTGAGGGTCTTGCCGGTGCCGTTCTCGACCGTGCTCTGGATGAAATTGGCATAACCGGCAACCGAGCTCTCGCTGACGATCTGCATTTCGGGCGCCACCATATTGGCATTGGCGAGCTGCGTGCCGGGTGGTACGAAGCCAGGGCGGAAGAAGTTGAACACCGTGGGCGAGCGCATCGGGCTCTGGCCGAGGGCATTGCCCGGGTTGTCGGTGTTGGTCATCTGGTACTCGCCCGAAGGCGACGTGGCGTGAAAGGCGCGCATCCATTGCGACAGACGTAGTACCGGCTCGCGCACCTTGCCGAAGTCCTTGTCCTTCAGGCTGGACGCGGAGCGGGCTTCGGGGTCGAGCAGCACGGCGCGCACCACCGCCTGCATGTCGCCACGCACACCCGCACCGTTATCGTTGAAGGCCTCGGCGACGCGCCGCACATAAGCCGGACTCGGGTTGCTGGTGACGAGGCGCTGGATCAGCTGGCGACCAAAGAAAGGGCCGACGTTGGGATGCCTGAACAGGGTGTCGAGCGCGATCCTGAGATCAGCATCCGGGTCGGGAAAATTGCTCGCTGGAATCTTCGTGCCGAGAAACTCCTTGGCGCTGCCCGAGTGGAATTGCGGGTAGCCGATCATGGGTCGGACTTCCCAATCCGGTGTGCGGCCCTGGTTGTAGAAATTCGCATCCGTCTGGTCGTTGGCGCCATACGAGAAGCCGGTGAATACCTTGGCAAGCCCTGTGATGTCGTCGTTGTCGTAGGTCTCGAGTGCCTGGCCGTTCTTCATTTTTGGCGTGCCATCGGTGTTGAGCTCATACAGGCCGATGGTGAACAACTGCATGACTTCGCGCGCGTAGTTTTCGTCCGGCACCCGGCCTTTCGACGGGTCCTCTTTCATGTTCTTGATATGTGACAGGTACACGCCCATCGCCGGGTGACGCGTGACCTCCTCGATCAGCGTGCGGAAGTCGCCGAAGGCATTGCGCGCCAGCATGTCCTGGTATGAAGACACGGCGCGCATCTTCACGTCGAGCATGCCTTCCATCGAGATCACGAAAATCTCGGAGAGTGCGAAGGCCACGCGCTGGCGCAGCTGATCCGGGGCGGTGGCGGCGGTCTTCCAGAATGCGCGGAAATAGAGCTCCTGATTGAGGTTCTTGCCCTTCTCGAGCTTGGCGTGCTCGGGTTCGATGATGGGTAGCAGTTTTGTCTGTGGCAGCGCGAACTGTTGCTCAAGCCATTTGTTGTAGCTGCTGTGGCTGAGAGCATTGATCTCGGCCATGTTCGGGCCGAAGGTGGCCTGCTGCAGGAAACGCGAGGCTTCACGGGGCGTCGGCGAGGGGTCAGCACTGCTGGCGGGCGACGCGGGTCGGGCGATGCGGCGTGGTTCGTCTGGCCAGTTGTGATAGCCCGCGCAACCCGATAGCAGGCCACTCCCAGTCAGGAATAGCGCCAGCAGGCCGATTGATGAACTACGCATGAGCCGCGCAGGCCACTTGCTTCGACACTCCATGATTGTCTCTTCGATGGCGTTAGCGCCTATCGCCTTGTATTTGTTGGCTGGTTATTGCCGACTTCGACAATAACGCCTGAATTCGAGAAAGGTTTCACCACTCCGATTAGCGGCTTCGCTGCGCTCCGGGGTGCAACATTACAGGTGGCGCCAGCCTTTGCCGTTAAGTTCTCCTGGAATGGAACAGGAAAGGAAAATCGACATGACGGGCATGGATTCGTTCATGTGGCGCGGCATGATCAAGTGGAGCGAATTGATTGCCGTGGCCGAGTACGTACTCGCGCAATGGAATGGTGTGACACGCTTCATCAGCAACACTGACAAGCGTGAGCATTTGTGGACGGCACGTCACGAGAGTGTCTCTCAGCCCTTCCTGCTGTTGTCGGACGATCACCTGCGCGGCAGTCTGCCACGCGTCGGCAATCCACTTTCAATGCTGCTGCTGATCGGTATGGCTCACGCCCGGCCTGGCTGCATGGACGTGATATTTGCAAACGGGCAGAAGGTTGATTTGCAGAAATTCGAAGCTGCAGATCTGCTCAGCTTGCTGCCGATGGCAACCCATCCGGCGCATCGGAAGCTCGCCGACATTGCTGTCGCGCTGGCGCCCATGCCACCCGCTCCTCCCGCGGCAAAGGGCAAATAAGAGCAAAAAAGAGCAAATAAGCGCGAGCAAGAGATTCCCGCGGCGGTGCAATCAAACGTGACAGGTTTCATGCTTGCGTGCCGTTAGCTCGGCTCATCGCCGGATGGCGTCGTATTTCATGCTTACTTACCCTTATGCTTTTGCACCGGGTGCCGTTACAGCGTGAGTGGGGTCTGAAAAGCAGGGTGTCGCCACCGGATTTTTTCGGTGATTCGCGTCAGCCGGGCGCGCCCAGTCTCGAACACTGTTTCCCTGGCCGTATCTGTCGATTGGCCGTGCCGCGCGCATGGCAGAGTTTTTGCGTTGCGTTTGCTTAACCCCGAGCTTCTTTGCGTGCATGGTTAATCGTCTCGAAATACATTCGATCTGGAGCGGGTTGGTTCAGGCCTGGAAAGCCATCTGGCAGCATGCGGATGACCCGCAGCGCTGGGCCGCTTTCGCGCCGCACTGTGATCGCCTCATGGCGATAGCGCGCCAACAAGGGCTGACGCGCATCGAGACCGAATTGACCCCCTTGCTGGAGCTGCTGCAGACGCTTGCCAGCCCAGGCGAAGAGGACAAGGCCGTCGTTGATCGCTACCTGCCCGGCGTTTTTGCGGCTGTGCGGGAGGTGTGCGACGAGCGCTACGAGAGCGGCGGCGCCCGTGGCGACGCCAACAACATGCCGGTGGTGGTCATGCTGGTGCGACAGGCCTCGGCCTGGCAGGAGCTGGCTCAGCAGATGGAGCAGTACGGCTATCGGTTGCAGATTTTCTCCAACTACCGGCTGGGCATGCAGGCTGCCATTACCGCGCGGGCGATTGCCGTGGTGGTGGAGTTGGGTACGGAAGACGATCCGGGCGCCATGGCGCTGATCGACGAACTCAATCGCTACGGCCCCAAATGGTTTGCACTGGCGCGCGAAGCCAGTTTTGCCTTGCGCCTGACCGCGGTGCGGCACGCTTCGCAGGGTTTCTTCCTGACGCCCTTGTCAGCGCCGACGCTGGCCGACGCAGTTGACCCGCTGACCTTCAAGGCCAAGGAAGAGCCGTATCGCGTGCTCATCCTCGATGACTCGCCGACCGTGCTGGCCTCGATCCGCAAGACGCTCAATCAGTTCCCGAGCATCCATACGCAGGCCTTGCGCGAACCCGAGCAGATTCTCAACGTGATGGGCGAGTTCTCGCCGGACGTGCTGCTGCTCGACTTTCACATGAATGGCTGCAACGGCCTCGAAGTCGCCAAGATCATTCGCCAGAACAAGACCTTCGAGTCCGTGCCCATCGTCTATCTCACGGCCGAGACCAGCGAGCACGTGCAGATCGAGGCCATGCGTCATGGTGGTGACGATTTCCTCACCAAGCCGATCAGCCAGGCGCAACTGGTGAATACCGTCATCAGCAAGGCCGAGCGCTATCGCGGCCTGCGCAAGCTGATGGTGGAAGACAGCCTCACCGGGCTCTACAACCACGTCAAGGCCAAGACCCTGCTGCAGCAGGCCATTCTCATGGCTGAGCGGCAGAAGAGCACGGTCAGCTATGCCATGCTCGACATCGATCACTTCAAGCGGGTGAACGACACCTACGGCCATGCGGTGGGCGACAAGGTGATCCGCGCCCTGGCGCGCTTTCTCAAGCAGCAGGTGCGGCGCGCCGATGTAGTCGGGCGTTATGGCGGCGAGGAATTCGTCATCGTCTTCTTTGACTGCACACCCGCTGACGCCATCGGGAAACTCAACGAGATGCGCGAAGCATTTTCGCTTGTTCAACACACCTACGAAGGTGGCAGTTTCGCGGTGACCTTCAGTGCGGGAATCGCCAACTTCCCGGCCTACACGAGCATGGGCGAACTGATCGTGGCAGCCGACGAAGCCCTGTATGCCGCCAAGCGCGCTGGCCGTAACCAGGTCATGCAGGCCGGCTGAGTATTGTTGCCTGCCCGGCGCCCCGGCCGGGCTTTGCGGCGAGACTCAGTCGCGCTGGATCAATTCAATCTTGTAGCCATCCGGATCCTGTACGAAGGCGATCACCGTCGTGCCATGTTTCATCGGCCCGGCTTCGCGCGTCACCACGCCGCCGCGGCGCTTGATTTCTGCACACGCGGCATAGGCGTCGGGCACGGCCAATGCGACATGGCCATAGCCAGTGCCGATGTCATATTTCTCGACGCCATAGTTGTAGGTCAGCTCGATGATCGCCCCTTCCGCTTCCGATCCATAGCCGACGAAGACATTGGTGAACTTGCCTTCCGGATAATCGGACTTGCGGATCACATGCATGCCCAGAACTTCGGTGTAGAACGCGATCGACTTGTCGAGATTGCCGACACGGATCATGGTGTGTAGTACGCGCATGTCATTGCTCCTTGATGTTTTCAGACTTCGCGAAAGGTTTTGAAGTCATCGTAGGGCGGAGCGGTAACTCCGCCGTCGTGCCGGCCCATTAGCCTGTCTGCGCTACCAGGCCGGAATGATCGTATGCGCCTCGCGCAGCGCAGCCTGCGCATCGCGATGGTCGGGGTATATCAGTTCCACCACGTCCCAGAAGCGACGTGAATGGTTCATCTCGATCAGGTGTGCCAGTTCGTGCGCCACCACGTAGTCGACCTGCGCGTTCGGCAGGTGGATCAAGCGCCAGTTAAGGCGTATGCCGCTGTGTTCGCTGCAACTGCCCCAGCGCGTGCGCGCATTGGTGAGGTAGAGCGCAGGCAGTTTCACGTGGGGTGCGAACTGCTGCAGCATCCAGCCGTACTCCTCGATGCGTCCGCCGAAGTAGCGCAGCGCGTAGCCCTGTAACGCGCGCATCAGCATGGCTTTCGCAGATTCATTTGGCCGCATGCGCAGGTGCACTTCGCGGCCATTGACGCCATCTGCCCAGTCGATGCGTGGCGGCGTGCCTGTCGTTAAATGCACCCGGCATGTCTGGCCCAGCATCGGGAATGTGGCGCCATCCACGACTTCAAATTTCGAAGGTGTTGGCCGAGCCGCCCATTCATCAAGCTTCTCGATAATCCAGGCGCCGCGCTCGCGCATGAAGCGCTCAGTCTCGGCGATGCTCACGCGTAGCGGGATGCTGACCGTTACGCCGCGCTGGTCGATCGTCATGCCCAGCGTACGACGCGAGGCGCGCTTGAGGGTGTAGGGAATACTGCGCGCGCCAAACTGGATGCTGCGCGCTTCGCTGCGCGTTGGTGATTCCTGCGGACTTCTCCGCTTGTCCAAGCCTGTTGCCACCGATTTCCTTGAACGTATTTCCTAAACGTTGCCCGGCTCCGCCGTCACCGCTGCTGTAACTGCCGGCTGCCCCTTGTAATGGTGCGGGAACAGGCGGCGCATCTCGCCCTCGATCCAGGCCTCGGCCAGTGCGTTGACCTCTTCAGCAGTGCGCCCCGTCGTTTCGATGGTCGGCCCGATACTGACGACGACTTCGCCGGGCGACTTGATGAAGGCATTACGGCGCCAGAACTCGCCAGCGTTGTGTGCCACCGGCACCACTGGCGCGCCCGCCGCCGTGGCCAGGCTTGCACCACCGATCTTGTAACGCTTGGCTGAGCCAATCGCAGCACGCGTGCCTTCGGGGAAGATCACGACCCAGAAGCCTTCGGCAAGGCGTTGTTTGCCCTGGTCAATGACCTGCTTCAGGGCATCCTTGCCGGCAGCACGATCGATCGAAATGATGGGCATCTGCGCCAGCCCCCAGCCGAAGAAGGGAATCTTCAGCAGCTCGCGCTTGAGCACGTAGGCCACTGGCGGGAAGATGCGTTGCGTCGCAATCGTTTCCCACGCGGACTGATGCTTGCACAGGATCACCGAGGGTACGTTGGGCAGATGTTCGCGGCCGATGACGCGATAGCGGATGCCGAGAAGGCCGCGGACAAGCGGCATGGCGATCTTCGACCAGCAGGTGATGATGCGGTAGCGCGTTTGCGGTGAGAACGGAAACGTCAGCACCGAGAACAACCCGAACACAATGGTGATGGGCGCTATGACAATCATGTAAAGCGTGGAGCGGATGAGATTCTGCATTTGTTGAGGTAATGACTGGATGGGGTGAGTCAGATTTGTTCGGCTGGTCTGCGTGACAGCAGGTAATCGGCGACCGCGGCGAGATCGGGGAAGACCTTTGTGCCCGCCGGCAACTCCGGATCTACAGCGGTCTTCGTGCCCTTGCCTGTGAGCACCAGATAAGGCGTGCAGCCGGCCGCTACGCCGGCCTGCAGATCGCGCAGGCTGTCGCCGACGGTGGGCACGCCTTTGAGCTCCCTGTTCAAGCGCTCGCCGATCTGCAGAAACATGCCCGGATTCGGCTTGCGGCACGAACAGGTTGAATCGGCCGGATGCGGGCAGAAGAACACTGCATCAATGCGTCCGCCGGCGTGGCCGGCCATGCGGATCATCTTGTCGTTGATTGCGTTGAGCGTATCCATATCGAACAGGCCACGTCCGACACCGCTCTGGTTGGTCGCCACCACGATGCGATAGCCCGCCTGATCGAGACGCGAGATCGCTTCCAGGCTGCCCGGAATCGGCTTCCATTCATCAGGAGACTTGATGAATTGCGAGGAGTCGAAATTGATGACGCCGTCGCGGTCGAGAATGATCAGTTTCATCGGAGGCAGACTGCTGTGAGGTTCAACTAAGGATAACTGCTAGCCCGCGGCATTTGTAGGGCGGATGCTTGGGGTTGATACCCGGAGCGATCCGCCGCCACATGTGGCACGGGTGCTTACGTAGACAACTTCGAAAGATCCGCCACGCGATTCATCGCGGCATAAAGTTGCGAGAGCAGAGCCAGACGATTGTTGCGCAGGGCCGCGTCGTCCGTATTGACCATCACGCCCTCGAAGAACGCATCGGCAGGTGTTCGCAAGGCAGCCAGTGCCTGCAGTGAACTCGTGTAGTCACCCGCCTCGAATGCCGCATTGGCTTTCGGCACGATGCTGTTGAGCGCTTCGAACAAGGCTTGTTCCGCCGCTTCCTTGAACAGCGCAGCGCTGACCGTCGTCGGCACTTCACCTTCGACCTTTTTCAGGATATTGCCGACGCGCTTGTTGGCAGCAGCCAGCGATGCGGCTTCGGGCAGCGCGGCAAAAGCGCGCACGGCGGCGAGGCGCTTGGCCAGATCGCCGAGGCGTTGCGGGCGTAGCGAAACAACGGCATCGACCTCTTGTGCCGAGTAGCCTTGCTCGCGCAGATTGCCGGCAAGGCGATCGAATACGAATTCCGTAATGGCAGCCGAAGCGTCAGAGATCAGCGAACCGAAAGGCGCTGCCGCATCCTTGATCAGGACATCCAGCGAGAGTGGCAGATCGCCATCTATGAGCATGCGGATCACTCCCAGCGCGTGACGACGCAGTGCAAACGGATCCTTGTCGCCCGTTGGCACCTGACCGATGCCGAACATGCCGACCAGTGTTTCCAGCTTGTCAGCCAATGCGACGGCTACGCCAACGGAATTGCGTGGCAAGGCGTCGCCCGCGAAGCGCGGCTTGTAGTGATCTTCAATCGCGTCAGCAACCGTGTCGCCGAGACCGTCATGCTTGGCGTAGTAACCGCCCATGATTCCCTGCAACTCCGGAAACTCGCCAACCATGTCGGTGACCAGATCGGCCTTGGCGAGACGCGCTGCCGTGTCGGCCTGCTGCACATCGACCCCCAGCTTTTCCGCGATGGCGCGTGCGATCGCGCGCACGCGTTCGACACGCTCGCCCTGAGAGCCGAGCTTATTGTGATACACGACCTTGGCGAGGCCCTCGACACGTGACTCTAGCGCCTTCTTGCGATCCTGATCGAAGAAGAACTTCGCATCGGACAGGCGCGGGCGCACCACGCGCTCATTGCCCTCGATCACGGCGCTCGCATCCTCCGGACGGATGTTGGATACGATCAGGAACTTGTTGCTGAGCTTGCCCGTGCCATCGAGCAGCGGGAAGTATTTCTGGTTGGCCTTCATCGTCAGGATCAGGCATTCCTGCGGCACCGCGAGGAAGGCTTCTTCGAACTGACCAATGAGTACATTCGGGCGTTCGACCAGACCGGTGACTTCGTCCAGCAGCGCTTCATCCTGAATCGGCTGCAGACCACCACCGACCTTTTCCGCCGCGGCACGCAGTTGCAAAGAGATCTCCGCACGACGATCAGCGAAGCTGGCAATGACAGCGCCTTCGCGCTCCAGCTGTTCGGCGTAATCGTCGGCGTTCTTGAAGACGACCTTGTCGACCTTCGCTTCAAAGCGATGGCCCAGCGTTTCGCGAGCCGCCTTGAGACCCAGTACGGAAACATCGACCACGTCGGCGCCATGCAGGGCGACCAGCTTGTGAGCCGGGCGCACGAAATTCACCGTGTCCCAGCCGTCAGCGAGCTGATAGGCCATGACCTTCGGAATAGGGAGTTTTGCGAGCGTGTCTTCAAGCGCTTTCTGCAGACCCGCAGCCAACGCAACGCCGGGCTGTACGCTATCGAAGAACAGCGCTTCCGCCTTGCCATCCGGCACGCGCTTGAGGCTTGCTACGACACTGGCGTCGACACCCAGGCTGGCGAGTTTCTTCAGCAATGCGGGCGTGGCTTGTCCGCTTGCATCAAGGCCGACAGCAACCGGCATGAGCTTTTGCGAGACAGACTTGTCGGCGGCCTGTGCAGCGACATTCGACACCTGCACGGCGAGACGACGTGGTGAAGCGAAGGACGTGACGACGGCATCGGCCGCTGCGAGGCCTTGTGCCTTGAGACTGTCGGACAACAGGGCGGAAAAAGATTCGCCAAGACGCTTGAGCGCCTTGGGTGGCAATTCTTCAACGAACAGCTCTACGAGAAGGTTCTTGTTGCTCATGGTCAGGCGGCCTTCTTTTCGTTTTTCTTGGCGAGATCAGCAAGCACTTCATCGGCGCGTTCTTTCTGCGCCATCGGGAAACCCAGACGCGCGCGGCTGTCGAGGTAGCTCTGCGCCACGGCACGCGCCAGGTTACGGATGCGGCCGATGTACGCAGCACGCTCGGTCACGCTGATTGCACCACGTGCGTCGAGCAGATTGAAGGTGTGGCCAGCCTTGAGGAGTTGCTCGTAAGCGGGCAGGGCGAGTTGCGCTTCCATCAGATGCTTCGACTGCTTCTCGTGCGCCGCAAACGCGGTCAGCAGGAAGTCCACATCGCTGTGCTCGAAGTTGTAGGCGCTCTGCTCCTGCTCGTTCTGCAGATAGACATCGCCGTAGCTCAGGCCTTCGGTCCATTGCAGGTTGTAGACGCTGTCGACGCCCTGCAGATACATCGCGAGGCGTTCCAGACCGTAGGTGATTTCGCCGGTGATCGGCTTGCACTCGATACCGCCGACCTGCTGGAAGTAGGTGAATTGCGTGACTTCCATGCCATTGAGCCAGACTTCCCAGCCGAGGCCCCAGCAACCAAGCGTGGGGTTCTCCCAGTCGTCCTCGACGAAGCGAACGTCATTTTTCTTCAGATCAAAACCGAGCGCCTCGAGCGAACCCAGATACAACTCCAGAATGTTTGCCGGCGCAGGCTTCAGCACCACTTGGTATTGGTAGTAATGCTGCAGGCGGTTCGGGTTCTCACCGTAACGACCATCCTTGGGACGACGCGAAGGCTGGACGTAGGCGGCCTTCCAGGGCTCCGGGCCGATCGCACGCAGGAAGGTCGCGGTGTGGCTGGTGCCAGCACCGACTTCCATGTCGTAAGGCTGCAACAGGGCGCAGCCCTGCTGGCTCCAGTAAGTCTGGAGACGGAGGATGATTTCCTGAAAAGTCGGTTTCGCGCTCATAAGCTCGGTCAGATCGAGGACAGACAACAAAAAATGGGGCAAAACCACGCAGATGCCGGTTTTGCAAAGCAGTCGATTTTACAGGGATTGTGGCGTGCGCTGCCGATCCTGACGTAATGACGCGCGGAGGCTGGTGTGTTGGAGAGTCATTTCAGGCTTGACGCCTGCGGAGCTCATTTCTATAATGCTCGACTTGCTGCGATCCAGCGGGAGTGCACGCAAGTGCGCAGTTGGCCGCAATGGGTCGGTAGCTCAGTCGGTAGAGCAGCGGACTTTTAATCCGTTGGTCGCGAGTTCGAGTCTCGCCCGACCCACCATGTTGTTAGTGAATTCAGCTGCAACAAGGTCAAGAAAAGCAAAAAGCAGTACAGAAATAATGTAATATCGCGCCTCTCGCGCTTGGGGGTATAGCTCAGTTGGTAGAGCAGCTGACTCTTAATCAGTAGGTCGTAGGTTCGAATCCTACTGCCCCCACCAGAATGTAAAGCCCAGTCCCCGGACTGGGCTTTTTCATTTCCGCCACCGCGCTTCTCTCCTTTTGCAAGCCTTCAGGCACTTTCTTCAGACGCGTTGTCTCGCCGCCCGTGGTCGTCGTGGCGTTGTTGCCCGGGTCGGCTGCGCGTACTACCCGTTTCGGAACTGCCGTGTGGGTGCCTTGCCAGAGAGGCTGCTCCTGATTGGGGCCAAACAGCGACAGCCATGCGATACCTGATGGCAAACATTCTGCAGATTGCTCTGCTGTGACAGAAACTGCGACGCGGCGTATCGCTGCAGCAGGCCGACCGAGGTCTAGAGCTGGCTGTGCTGTTCATCATTGCCTATGCTTTCGGGATGCTGCTCTCACGCAATTGCCTCCGCGAGTTCTTTGTCTGTGCAAAACATTCAGAAGAGGGGGCGTCCCGGCCGCTGAAGCTGGCCCCGACGACACTGGCTGGTGTCACACTGAGGGTTGCACTGGCCAGCGAGATTTTCGTCGAGTCGGCACGGAACGCGCCGCTGCCTTTCGTAATGACGAAGGCATTTCGTCGGTTTCATTGTCGTAGCACTGGAGGGGAGGCTCTGCAGAAATGTCATCTGCATGCTCAGGTGCGCGCGAGCATAGGCTTTATGTGATAGCGCCGTGTCCGTGTCCGTTGCCGTCGCAAGTGCAGTGAAGCAATCCGGGATGTTCATTACGCGGGGGATGAATGAAGATGACTGACAGTAAACTCGTCGAGCAGGTAGTCAGCGAACCGGTGCTTAGTCCGGTCGATCGTGTTTCGGAAATGCTGTTCGGTTTGTTCATGGCACTCACCTTCGTCGGTGCAGTGGCGGTTGCTGAGGAAACGGTCGATGTGATGTTCAAGGCTGCCTTGGGCTGCAACCTGGCTTGGGGGTTGGTGGATGCGGTAATGCACCTCGTTCGTACGGTGACTGAGCGCGGTCGTTCTCTCACCTTGGTGCGTGGCGTGCGCGAGGCCGCAGATGCGGCGACGGCTAACCGGCTCATCGAGAATTCATTGGCACGTCCGGTTGCCGGGCTGGTCTCGTCCACGGAGATCGACGCGATACGCGGGCGCATCATCGCCTTGCCGTCAGTGCCTGCACGGCCGACACTTTGCTGGAACGACGTGCTCGCGGCCCTCGGCATCTTCCTGATCGTGGTTGCGTCGACCTTTCCCGTCGTGCTGCCTTTCCTGTTCATTCAGGATGCCAAACTTGCGAATACCGTTACGCGCGCCATCGCGCTGACGATGCTGTTTCTGGGAGGGCTTGCACTCGGGCGTTTCGCCGGTTACGGCAGTTTGAAACTGGGTTTCATGATGGCAGGGCTGGGTACGCTGCTTGTCATGGCCGTCATTGCACTGGGAGGCTGATGCAGATGTCGCGCCAATTGTCGGGCCCATATAGGCACTCACGCGCAGCTGTCGCTGCACTCATGCTCATGGCGAGCTTCGCGGCTGAGGGCGAGGAGAAGCAGGAGGCTGCCAGCGCTGAGTCCCCTTGGAGTTTTTCGCTGACGGCCTATCCCACGCATGTTCGCGACGGGGAGAGCTACACGTCCGCGATCGCGCTGGTCGATCGCGGCGCCCTGCATCTTGAAGCCCGTTACAACTACGAGGCGATCGGCGCACGCTCCGCCTTTGTTGGCTGGAGTTTCTCCGGTGGTGAAAACGTCACCTGGATGATACGACCCCTGCTCGGCGGCGCATGGGGGGAGATCAGCGCTTTTGTTCCCGCTGTGGAAGCCAGCGTGGGCTGGAAGAAGCTCGACTTCTATGTCGAGGCCGAATACGTGCGCGACAACAAGCTTGAAGACGACAGCTACACCTATGCGTGGAGCGAGTTGGGCTATCGGCCCTGGTCCTGGCTGCGTGGCGGCGTCGCTGGCCAGCACACGAGGGTCTATGGGGGCGACCGAGATGCCCAGTTTGGCCCCTTCCTCCAGGTCACCTGGAAGAAACTGACGATTGGCGGTTACTGGTTCAATCCGGGGAGCCATGAGCAGGTTTTTGTGGGCTCACTGGGCGTGGCTTTCTGAAGTGGAGCCTCTTCCGCATGGCGTGACCGGCAGCAAGGAAAAGCGCTACTCTTCGGCGACCCATCTGCGGAGTCGCAACATGTCACATGCCAAGTCGTCCCATACGAAGTCACGTGAAGTGGTGCTCGCCATCAACATGACCGACGAACTGTTGCAGGGCCTCGACAAGCTGCGCGAGGCCTGGCGGCGGGATCCGGCGTCCTTGCGCAAGGGCCTGACCTGCACCGAGTCAGCGGAAGGTGAGTTCGTGCTGGCCGCGTCGGAATCGGCTTTCGTCACTTTGCCGGGAGCCTGCGTGATCTCCGGCGTCGGCGCCGTGCAACTTCTCGATGACGGACCCACCTTCGAGGAGGGCGCGCATTCGCGCAGCCTGATCCTGCGTTCGACACCGGAGGGCTGGCGCTTCTCGGTCAAGTTCGTGCCGCCCATCGTGCGTGAGAGAAATGCCCCTCACTGAACGCTCATGCAAACACCGAAAAATCGCCGCCGTATCCAATACGCATGCAAATTCCTCTTGCGTTGAAACGTCTTTTTAACGCCTTGCCGGGCTACGCCATCGGCGGCATTTGTGTGGCGCTGGGTGTTGGACTGGTGCAGTTGTTGGTAGGCGCCTGGGCAGGCATGGCGGCGGCTTTCGCTGCGAGCACCGGGGCGATTTACGCCAGTCTTGCAGACATGCCGAACACGCCTGACCGCGCCTGGCGCCGCATCCTGCTGGCGGCGATCATCGGCTGTGTCTCCGCAGTCCTGATCATGGCACTGCGACCTTTCCCGATCGCCTTGGGCTTGCTGACGGCGGCGTTGGGTTTCGTGCTTGCCATGGCGTTGGCATGGGGGCCGCGCGGCGGGCCCCATGCTTTCGTCGGCATTCTGGCGCTGGTGTTCGTCATGGGAGCGCCCGCCGTGACTGACGCGCTGGAGATGGCCGAACTGGCGGGCAAGATCGCACTCGGCTCGGCCATCTATTTCTGCTGGGCAATGAGCGTGTCCCGGTTGTTGCAGGGGCGCTATCGTCGTCTGGCACTGACTGAAGCCTTGGCCGCCACGGCCTTGTTGTTGCGTAGCGTGGCCAATCAAGTCAGCACGCCACCGGCACAGACGGCGCAGAGCACGCTCTTGCTGCGTACCGTGATCAGGCATGAGACGGTGCTGGCCGAGCGTCTGCAGGCCGCGCGCGATTTCATTTTTGCAGCGCCCGTCAGCGAAGAGGTGCGACGCCAGATCGGCACGCTGCTGCGTCTGCTCGACTTGCGCGACACGCTGCTGGCCAGTCAGCTCGACATCGGTTCGCTGCCGGACGATGCGCCCGGCATGCAATTGCGCGCCGCACTCGCCGCGCATCTGGCGGGCATGGCGGCGATGCTGGAGGAGGTCGCCGAGGCGCTGCGTTTCAATCTACCCGTGCCCGCCAGCAATGCGCATGCGCCTTACGAGCAGGTCGGCCTCGATGCCTTGAGCACGCTGGCTGAATTGCCTGCGGGCGACGGGCATGTCCTGTTGCCCGCCCTACTTGGTCGCGCGCGTCATATGTCGGAGGATGTGGCGCAGCTGCAAGCCTGGTTGCGTGGTGAGGTGGCTGGCACAGCGATGGCGTCGGACGAGTTACGCCTGTTCGTCTCGCCTGAAGGCTGGCCGCTTGCTGCCTTGCGTGCGCATGCGCATCTGAAGTCACCGATTTTCCGTCATGCCGTGCGCGTCGGCCTGGCGCTGGGCTGCGCTTATTTCATCTCGCTGCATCTGCCGTGGTCCTCGCACCCGCACTGGCTGGTGCTGAGTGTGGCGGTCGTGCTGCGCGGCAATCTGGAGCAGACCTTGTCACGACGCAATATTCGCGTGCTGGGCACCGCGCTTGGTTGCTTGCTGACCCTCGTCCTGATGCAGCTTCACTGGCCGTGGTTTTCGACCCTGACGTTTCTTGTCGCTGTGGGTGTGGCGAATGCCTTCGTTACGGTGCGCTACCTCGTCACGGCCACAGCAGCCACGACAATGGCATTGCTGCAGATTCATATGCCGGAAACGGGTGTCGCCCTGGCGATTGCCGAACGGCTGGCCGATACGCTGCTGGGGGCCGCACTTGCCTGGGGGTTCAGCTACGTGCTGCCGTTCTGGGAACGTCGCAGCCTGCCGATGGCAGTGAATCGCGTGAAGCAGAGCTTGCTGCGGCTCGGCGAACAGGTCATGCGCTGGCCGGAGGCTGGCGTCTCCGATCTGCCACTGCGCCTCGCACGTCGCGATGCCTATGACGCGATCATTGCTTTGGCTGGTGTGGCACAGCGCACAGGAGCCGAACCAAAGCAGGTGCAACTGCCCACGGAAACGCTGGCCGATCTGCTGGCCGAGACCCGTCTGCTGCTGGCTAATATGGCTTCGACGCGGCTCTTGCTGACGCGCCGTGCGGCAGATCTCGAGCGAGCTGAAGTGCAGCCTTTGCTGGAAAACGCGAATCGTCAGATGCAGCAGGCGCTGGCCGTAAAGGAGGCTGGAACAATAGCGGAAAACATTGCTCCCGGATTGCCACCGGATGATGGCGAAGAAGGGGACACCATGCTGATGGATAAAGGCGCGCGGCAGCCTGCCGCAGAACTACTGCCATGGCTGCAAAGACGTCTCGACCGCTGCGTGCTGACGGCACGGCAATTGGCGCATCTGGGCAATTGCGTGCAGCAGCGAGACGCTGATTGAACAGAGCTTACTGACGACTGGACGCGTCGTCACACAAGACTCGATCCTGCTCAGTTTTCTTCAAGCTTGCGGCCATTCAAGGGCTGTACCGGGCGTGCGTTCATGCTGTAGAGCTTGCGAAAGGCCGCGATCTGCGCTTTTGACACTTCGAGTGGCTGCTTCAGCACCTGCCAGCGAACACCTTCGCTGCAAGGGGGCGTGGTGAGAGAGCCGATGTATTTGAAGTAGCCGCGTTCGGCCGGTAGCAGCGCGGCGGCACTGAAATTGGCGCCGAGTGTCGTTTTGCCGCCTTCCGTGTGCGGCAGGTTTTTGAAGATGGGGGCGAGCGCTGCGTTGGTTTTCCCTTCCTTGAGCATCACGGCAACAACCGCCAGATTCTTGTCGGCGCTTTGGTGCACCAGATGCGCCTCCATCGGGTACGCCTTGCCGTTGATCTTTTCCTCGCTTGGCGTGTGGAAGTGGAACTGCACGAGCTTGTACGGAACCCCGTCGAGGTTCAGTACGCCACCCTCGGCAAGATTCACCTGGATGGTATGTCCGTTGTTGACGATCTCGGCGCCGCTGTCGGGGTACTTGAAATCAAGCGCGGGCAAGGCGCTTTTTTGCGCACTGCGGATGTCGATGGGGGATTGCTCCTTGCCGAGTTTGCAGGTTGCAAAATCGGCTTCCATGTCGCCCCATTTTGCGGGCCCGTGTCCGCCGCCATACCCCCAATGCGGTGCGTGCTCAGCTGCGCTGGTGGCGTATGCAAGAGTAAGCAGAAGGCTGGTAACTGCAGATCGCAATTTCATGATGAGCATCCTTTGTAATGAGTGAGCACTCCTCCGGCGTGTTGTCGCATGCACCGGTGCCTGGCCTCACGGGTTGCCGCAGGGGGGGCCGTGCCAGGCATCGGGAGCAGTGGTATTGCATCAGGCCATGATGCGCACGCTGCCATCCACATACATCGTGCTGCCGGTCAGTCGCGGAAGGTACAGGTAAAGCCGGGTTCGGCAGCCGCGATTCAGCATGGGCAGCGGCTACCTCCCGGGCGGCTATCGCTGGGGTAGCGGGCTTCGAGGCAGTAGCGGTAGAAGGCTTCGCGGGTGAGCGGGGTGGCTTCGGGGTGGCGTTCGCGCATGTGGGCGAGGTAGTGCTCGTAGTCATGAACGCCGACCATGAGGCGGCAGGTCTGCACGACTTTTTTCGCGGCGTCTTTCATGCCGGATAGCCAGTCCGATCCCAGGCTGAAGCGCTGAAAATCCTCCGCGCTCATGGGGATGCCATCGGGATTTGTGGTGTGCTGCTCCGCGACGTAGCGGTCGTAAGCGACTTGCAGGGATTCAGCGCTGTCCGTCCGCGCGTGGTGATGGCGGGCGGCGGAAGGGAGGAGAAATCCGAGGTCAAGCACGCGCAGCCTCGGGAGCGTAGCCGCCGACTTCCTTGACGGTCGGGTGGGGCTGGCCGAGGGCCTTGCGGACGTTGATGATCGTGGAGATCAGCATGACCACGGCGACGAGCATGAAGAAGCCGCACAGCACGGCGTTGATCTGGTTGTTGAAGACAATGCGGCCCATGTCCTCGATGCTCTTGGCCGGTGCCATGACGGTGCCGTTGGCGATGGCGGTCTTGAACTTGTTGGCCGTGGCAAGGAAGCCGATCGCCGGGCTGTCGTGGAAGATTTTCTGCCAGCCCGCCGTCATCGAAGTGATGAACAGCCAGGCCGTCGGTACGATCGTTACCCAGGCATAGCGCTCCTTCTTCATCTTGAAAAGCACCACGGTACCCAGCAGCAGCGCCATGGAGGCCAGCATCTGGTTGCCTATACCGAATAGCGGCCACAGGGTGTTGATGCCGCCGAGCGGATCGGTCACGCCCTGGTAGACGAAGAAGCCCCAGGAAGACACGGCCACAGCGGTGCCGACGAGATTGCCGAACCAGGAGGAGCTGCGGGCGAGGCCGGGGACGACGATGCCAACGGTGTCTTGCACCATGAAGCGGCAGGCGCGTGTGCCGGCGTCGACGGCGGTGAGGATGAAGAGCGCTTCGAACAGGATTGCGAAGTGGTACCAGAAGCCCATCATCGCCTTGCTGTTGAAGATCTCGCTGATGATGTGCGACATGCCGACGGCGAAGGTGGGCGCACCGCCAGCGCGTGACAGGATGGAATGCTCGCCGACGTCTTTGGCGATCTGCGCAAGCGCGTCAGGCGTGATCACGAAGCCCCAGTTGCTGATGACCTGTGATGCGTTTTCCACTGTGGTGCCGATCAGTGCGGCAGGCGCGTTCATCGCGAAATAGATGCCCGGATCGAGTACTGATGCGCAGATGAGCGCCATGATCGCCACGGCCGATTCGCACAGCATTGCGCCGTAGCCAATCATGCGCATATGGCTTTCCTTCTCGACCAGCTTCGGTGTCGTGCCCGACGAGACCAGTGCGTGGAATCCTGAGCAGGCGCCGCAAGCGATGGTGATGAAGAGGAAGGGGAAGAGCTGGCCGGCGAAGACCGGACCGGTGCCGTCGATGAAGCGCGTGACGGCCGGCATCTTCAGATCGGGGGCCGCGAAAAGGATGCCGACACCGAGGCCAGCGATTACGCCGATCTTCAGGAAGGTCGACAGGTAGTCGCGAGGTGCGAGTAGCAGCCAGACAGGTAGCACCGAGGCGACGAAGCCGTAGATCACCAGCGCAATCGTCAGCTGCGGGCCATTGAGTGTAAGCAGTGGCCCCCAGGTTGGGCTGGCGGCGATGTCTTCGCCGTAGATGATCCCGAGCATCATCAGGACGAAGCCTATGACCGACACTTCGGCAATGCGCCCGGGGCGGATGAAGCGCATATAGATGCCCATGAAGATCGCGATCGGAATCGTGGCGGCGATTGAGAACACGCCCCAGGGGCTTTCGGCGAGCGCCTTGACGACGACCAGCGCCAGCGCCGAGAGGATGATGATCATGACGCCAAGCACACCCAGCATGACGATGGCACCAGTGGTGGCGCCTAGCTCCTGCTTGGCGATTTCGCCAAGCGAGCGGCCGTCGCGGCGGCTGGAGACGAAGAGCACAAGGAAGTCCTGAACCGCGCCGGCCACGACAACGCCGGCGAGGATCCAGATAGTGCCCGGCAAGTAGCCCATCTGCGCGGCGAGAATCGGGCCCACGAGGGGCCCGGCGCCAGCGATGGCAGCAAAGTGGTGGCCGAACAGCACCCATTTATCGGTGGGCACGTAGTCGAGGCCATCGTTACGACGTATGGCCGGCGTGGGTCGTCTGTCATCAAGCTCGAACACGCGCTCGGCAATGAACTTGGAATAGAAGCGGTAAGCGATGCTGTAGCAGGCTACCGCAGCCAGTACCATCCACACCGCATTGACGTGCTCGCCGCGTGAAAGCGCTAGCGTGGCAAATGAACCTGCTCCGACCAACGCCACCGTCAGCCAGATAACCCATTGCTTGAGTGAGTTCATACGGTCTCCGAATCGAACACCCAAAAGCGTGGGCGTAGTCTGACTTATTCGTAGTCCGCTGAAGCGTGTATTGCAAGCTCTTGCAGCATTAGCCCTGCGCCCAAGGCGCGAGGTTTCTGAGGCTTACGCACAGAATGCCGTTGGTATGTTCACTCCTCCGATTCCCTGGAAGAATCGGAGTGGGCGCCCCGGAGTCAGGCCATGATGTGCACACCACCATCCACATACATGGTGCTGCCTGTCAGGCGTCTGGCATAAGGCGTGGCGAGAAATGCGCAGGTGAAGCCCACGTCCATGATGTCGACCAGCTCGCCGAGCGGGGCGCGTTGTGCGGCTTCGCTGAGGAGCAGGTCGAAGTCCTTGAGGCCCGACGCGGCGCGCGTCTTGAGCGGACCCGGTGAGATGGGGTGCACGCGGATACCCTTCGGCCCGAGTTCATAGGCGAGGTAGCGGCAGGAGGCTTCCAGCGCGGCCTTGACCGGACCCATGACATTGTAGTTCGGCGCCACATCGTTGGCGCCGTGGTAGCTCATGGCGAACATGCTGCCGCCTTCAGTCATCAAGGGCGTGGCGAGTTTTGCCATGCGCACGAAGGAGTGACAGGAAATATCCATGGCCTTGGCAAAACCTTCTGCAGAGCAGTTGAGCAGGCCGCCCTGCAGGTCTTCCTTGGGCGCGAAGGCGATGGAGTGCACCAGGATGTCCAGACGCCCCCACTGCTTTTCGATCTGTTCGAAGACCGCTTCGAGCTGGCCCGGCTGGCTGACGTCGAGCGGCATGAAGATTTCCGCGCCAAGCCCGGTGGCCAGCGGTTCGACGTATGGCTTCGCTTTCTCGTTGAGATAGGTGAGGGCCAGATCGGCATTCAGTTCACGGAATGCGCGGGCACAACCGTAGGCGATGGATTGGTCGTTGGCGATACCTACGACGAGGGCTTTCTTTCCGTGGAGAAGGGTGCGATCTGGGGCGGGGGCGGTCATGGTGTGATGCTCCTTAACGGGCGGTGTCGAGAATCTTGCGGGTGTGGCGGGCGATCATCAGTTCTTCATTGGTCGGGATCACCCAGGCGGCCGTCTTGCTGCCTGGTGTGCTGATGCGTGGCCCGCCGGTCGCGTTGGCGATCGGGTCGAGTTCCACGCCGAGCCAGCCAGCCGCGCGGCAGACGCGCTCGCGGATCGCGGCCGCGTGCTCGCCGATGCCTGCAGTGAAAACGAGGGCGTCGAGCCCGCCCAGCGCGGCAGCGAGCGAGCCCAGTTCGCGGGCGATGCGGTAGGTGAACAGTTCGACGGCGAAGGCTGCTTTCGGGTCCGTGGATTCCAGCAAGGCGCGCATATCGCTGGAAATGCCCGATACGCCAAGCAGGCCTGACTGCTGGTAGATCAGCTTCTCGATGGCGCGCGCATCCATCTTCAGCTCGTCCATCAGGTAGAGCACCACGCCGGGGTCGAGGCTGCCGCAACGGGTTCCCATCGGCAGGCCCTCGACGGCGGTGAAGCCCATGGTGCTGGCCGCACTCTGGCCCGCGGCAAGTGCACACATGCTGGCGCCATTGCCAAGGTGCAGCACCACCGTTCGGCCGCTTGCCGCCTGTGCATCGATCTGCGGCAGTACTGAGGCGACGTATTCGTAGGAGAGGCCGTGAAAGCCGTAACGGCGCACGCCGCGATCGGTAATTTCAGAGGGCAGCGCGAAGGCTTGTGCGACGGCGGGTTGGGCGCGGTGGAAGGCAGTGTCGAAGCAGGCCACCTGGGGCAGATCCGGGCGATTGGCCAGCATCAGGCGGATCGGTTTCAGGTTGTTGGGCTGATGCAGCGGCGCGAGGGGCACGAGCTTCTCGAGCTCGTCGACGATCTCGCCGGTGATGCGTGTGGGCGCGACGTAGTCGAGACCGCCGTGGACGACGCGGTGGCCGACCGCCACGAGTTGGTGGTCGCCGAGATGCTCGCTCAGGAATCCCGCCAGATGACCCAATCCGCCGTCATGGCCGAGGGCTTCGCCCTGCGCCCACTGATGCTCACCAATGACGTTGCCGCCCGCGTCTTTGGCCTTGAAGCGCGGAGCGGTGTAGAGGCCTTCGAGCTGGCCGCCGAGACAGGGTTCGAGGGACCCATCCTGTTCCAGAAAGACCGAGAACTTGATGCTGGACGACCCCGCGTTGATGACGAGGATGGCATCGCTCATGCGGACACCGCCTTGCTTGCGTCCGTGTGCCGTGCCTCGGCGACGAGCGCCGCCACGGCACAGGAGGCCAGTCGCGTCATGACGGAATCGGCGCGGCTGGTGAGGATGATGGGCACGCGCGCACCGAGCACGATGCCGGCAGCATCTGCGTCGGCGATGAAGGTCAGGCTCTTGGCGAGCATGTTGCCGGCTTCGAGATCGGGGGCGATCAGGATGTCGGCCCTGCCCGCGACCGGCGAGTCGATCTTCTTGATTTTCGCGGCTTCGAGATCGATGGCATTGTCGAGCGCCAGGGGGCCATCGAGGATGCCGCCGGTGATCTGCCCACGGTCGGCCATCTTGCACAGGGCAGCGGCCTCGATGGTCGAAGGCACAGCCGGGTTGACGGTCTCCATCGCCGACAGGATGGCAACCCGCGGATTGGGGAAGCCGAGTGCGGTCGACAGGTTGATGGCGTTCTGGATGATGTGCTTCTTGTCCTCCAGTGTCGGCGCGATATTGATCGCCGCATCGGTGATGATGATGGCGCGATCCAGCGCGGGCACGTCCATGATGAATGCATGGCTGATGCGGGCGCCGGTGCGCAGGCCGGTGGCACTTTTCACGACGGCGCCCATCAACTCGTCGGTATGCAGGCTGCCCTTCATGAGCATCTCCACCTTGCCTTCACGCGCCAGCTGCACGGCCAGTTCGGCGGCCGCATTGCTGTGCGGGGCGTCGACGATTTCATAGGGTGTGATGTCGATGCCGAACTGCGCGGCCACCGCAACGATCTTGTCGCGCGGGCCGACGAGGACGGGGCGCAAGATGCCCATTTCGGCCGCTTCCACGGCACCCCGCAAAGAGCTTTCATCGCAGGGGTGTGCAACGGCGGTGGCGACCGGCGCCAGGGTTTTGCAGCGGGCGATCAGTCGTTCGTATTTCTGATGCTTGCTTGGCATGAGACTCCCTGCTGGTGAGTTGCGGATCAACTGGCTTTGCGTAGCGTCCTTGGGGCGCGTGCGGGTGTTTCTTCGTGTTCGGTGGCGTCGAAGATCTTTTCGATCTCGGCCAGTCGTTCGGCGCGGGTGCCGCTTGCCTTGCCTGCGGCCTCGGCGCATTTGCGGATGCAATCCAATGCCTCGGCACGTGCGGCCTTGTCGGCGGGCAGCATGCCGGGCAGGGCTGCCAGCGCGGCCTTCTGGTCAAGCAGGAGGGTGAAGAATTGATGTCGCAGGTTCTGCTTGAACTCATCCAGCGTCATGCCATCGTGCACGTCGCGAATCGTGGCCAGCACGTTGAAGGCGCGCTCATCCACGCCGGGCCCGGCCATGCCGATGTAGACCAGGCTGCGGATGGTCGCGTCACGCAGGTCGCCCGTGGCGACGCCTTCCTTGAGCTCGGCAACACGTTGTTCGATGAAGGCGAGACGCTCCGGTTCGCAGCCGGGGCGGCGGCGCGGTGTGTCGTCCTCCGCAGTCAGGCCGAGCATCGCCTGCAACAGCGGTGAGTCGTAGATCGCCATGAAGATCCGCTCCTGCTGTGCGTCGCGCAGGTCGCGGTAATTGTCGAGCGCGCCGATGATGCTGTCCGACAGCGCGCTTTGCATTTGCAGCAAGGGATTGTCGGGTGAGACCTTGCGGCGCTGCTCGCGCACCTGTTCGGCGAGCGCGGCCAGTTGCGACATGAACGGATTCTTGCTGGAGAACAGTGCGAAGGGCAGTTCGGCGGCATTGAGTGTGTGCAGCACTTCCGCCGTCTGCTCGTTGGTCGAGGCCTGAACGATGGGTTGCAGCAGCGTGCGATACAGCGCGAGGTTGATTTCCGACACGCGCCTGACGGCGGCAAAGCGGCGCTCATTCTCGGGGTCGGGTTGCACGATGGCGCGGACGTCGTCGAGCGTGCGCGGCTCGAAGCGCACGATCCAGTCGCCGCTGATCAGCTCCTGATTGGCCTCTGCCTCCGTTCTGGGCCTCATCACGGCTTCGTACAGGCCAGGCGGCAGCACGTCGATCAGGTCGATGTTGGAAGCGAACTCATGATGCTCTTTCTTGGCGATGCCGCCCGACACGAAGATGCCGAGATGCCCGACCGTTTCATGCACGGCATAGACGATGGTCTGGTTGCAGGCGCGGATGTCGTCATCTTTCGCGTAGAGATCGGTAATCCAGCCGAGCGCCTGTTGCGGCGGCGTGATGTTGTCACCCTTGGAGCAGAAGCAGACGATGGGTGAGCGGATGTTGCGCAGGTCGACGCGGTCACCGTTGCCGGTGACGATCTCCGCCGTGGCGAGCCGGTTGCCGACGAACAGCTGGTCGACAATCCACTGGATTTCCTCGGCATTGAGATTGACGTGGCCGCCCCACCACTTTTCGAATTCGAGGTAACGCGGCCCCTCGGTATCGATCTTCGACCACAGGTTGTAGCTCTTGGTCCACAAGGTGTTCGATGGATTGAGTTTCTCGAAATTCTCGACCAGATGGCCGCCGTCGAACTTGCCATTGCTGAGATCGCCTGCGAGTGCCGTCATCCAGCTGCCGCCCGCCAGTCCGCCGGTGTAACGCATCGGGTTCTCGCCCTCCACGCCCGCCCAGTAGGACAGCGGTGCGCCAGCGACGATGATGGGGCCGAACAGATCGGGCCGGATCGCCGCCACCAGCAGGACTGCCCAGCCGGCCTGGCAGTTGCCGATGACGCAGGGCTTGCCGTCGACACCTGGGTGCAGTTCGATGACTTTTTCGAGAAAGGCCGCCTCGGCGTAGATGATGTCTTCGATCGTCTGGCCGGGCATCGGGTCGGGGCTGAAGCCGATGAAGTAGCAGGGGTGGCCGGCGCGCATGGCGACGCCGATTTCACTGTCGGCCTTGAAGCCACCGATGCCCGGGCCGTGGCCAGCACGCGGGTCGACGACCACGAAGGGGCGCTTCAGCGGGTCGATGACGATGCCTTTGGGGGGGATGACGCGTACCAGGCCGTAGTTGACCGGTTTCTTGAAAGTGCGTGCGTCGAGGATCAGCTCCGACTCGAAGCTCAGAACGTGCGGTACAGCCTTCGCCTTCTGCTCGTAATACTGTTCGCTGCGCTGGCGCATCACGTCCCAGAACAGGATCGTGCGTTGCATGACGTCCGTCATGTACTCGCCGACCATGCCCCAGGCTTGCAGGCTGGTTTGCATACTCTGTTGCGTGCCGAGAAGCGACGTCTGCAGCGCATCCAGTAACGGTTTGACGGACTGTTCACTCACCTTGGGTGTTTCGGGCATCTCGTTGTCCCCTGGAGTAGGTTTGCGGATTCGGCGCACCATTCAAACAGGCCTGCGTGGCATTCGCGTGACAAGCCCGGGAATATTGTCCGGAGGCTGGTGGTGACAACCCGTCAGCACTTGTCGCATTGACTGCGCCACAGCTTTGAAGCGCCTATGCGTTTGTATTCTAGTCCCGCTTTTCGCTGCGACGCAGCGAAAGTTTTGATCGGAACCGGCCCTGATCCCGAGCCGGGTCAGGCGGGCTGGCCATGTCTTGCAAGGTGAAGGCGTGACGCGACGCAGGCCTATGGACAGACCGGCATCGGAGGAAGACGGAGGGCCGTTCAGGCGCTGGCTGCGTGGCTGCGGTAGCCGTGGTGTGCCTGCCAGCTCGACACGCTCATGATGCAGCCAATCAGCAGGAACACCGGCACGGCGCCGAACAGGGCGGCGATGCTGCCGTATACCGTGGGGCCGGTGAGCCCCATGAAGTTACCCATCATGGCGCGCAGCCCGGCGCCTTCGCCGGCCTTGCCGGCGGGCATGGCGCGATAGATGAGATTGAGGATATTGGGCTGGCCCACACCCGCCGCCAGACCGAACAGGCAGCCCAGGCCCGCCAGTACGAAACTGGCGTTGGCAAACGGCAGCAGGAAGAACACCACGGCCGTCAGGCCGAAGGCGAGGCACAGCATGCGCCACTCGGACAGGTGGCGCGACAGCCAGGGCAGGGCGGCCCGGATGCCGAAGGTGCCGACCGCGAATGATGACAACACCATGCCGATGGTGGTGGCCGAATAGCCGCGTTCATGACCAAGCACCGGCACCATGAAATTGAAGCCATCCCAGGACAGCGACACCATCATGGCCAGCACGTAGATGCGCAGCAGGCGCGGGTTGGTGAATACCGTGCGCACGATGCTGTCGCCGCCCTTGCCCTGATTGGCGTGGCGCGTGCCATCGGGCAGATGCACGCGATAGGACACGAGGAGGCTGCCGATCACGATCAGGGCCAGCGTGCCGAAGGCCTGGCTGAAGCCGTGATTGTCGATGATAGTGCCGACCAGCGTCGGGCCGACCACGGACGACACGGAGTTGCCGAGCTGCAGCCAGCCGATCATGCCGATGCGGTCGCCCTCGTGCTTGAAGGCCATGTACGACACCGACACATTGGCGGCGAGCATGTAAGTGCCGAAGCCGAAACCGCAGAGGGCCGCGCTGAGGAACACGACGGGCAGGATCGGCCAGAGGTAGGGCAGGGACAGGCCGAAGATCATGACCACCAGACTGCTGCGCATGACGACGCGTGGGCCGATCTGGTCGATCCAGCGGCCCATGTGCAAGGACAGCAGCGCCGGCAGCAGACCGTAGAGGCTGTAGGCGATACCGGCGCTGAAGCCGGAACCGCCGTGCTGAAGTGCGAACAGCGAGGCGCTGACACGACCGCCTGACATGGTCACGTGCGCCAGTACGGACACCGCGATGAGGGAGAAAATCTGGGGATTGATGCGACCGAACACGCGGGCAAACAACCCGCTGCGGTCTGGACTCGATGGGGGCATGGAGCCATCTTAGTCGCGCCTTGTGCAGGGCACAAAGTCATCAGACAAGCAGCAAGCTTGGTACGACTGGGAAGGAAAAATAAAGTGGGCGACAAAAGAATAAAGCGGAAGACAACTTTCTCGGCCCCGATAAATCCAATGTTAGTTGCCACACTCCAATATCAGCTGGGAAATGGTCTTTGTTCTGACGGGGCAATATTTATCAATCCGGCCCCAAAGCTTTACAACCTGCTCTCGTTTCCGCCTGACGAGACCTTGTACTCATGGTTGGTCCGGTATCACCTTTTGTCCGGAAACCTGACTGAGGACGAAAGTTGCTTTCAGCTTTTCGGGTCGTATAAGGCAGGACGTCACTTTCATGTGCCTCCATATCTAGTTAGTGATGCCTGGCTCTGCCGTCGAGCGGGACAGGCAACCAGTCGCGCTTGTTGGTTCGGTACGGCAGCCGGAGCCGCCGTACCGATCAGAAGGCGTCAGCAATTTGCGCTTTCAGCGCCCGCGTCTCTGCGATGGCCGAGGCAGCATCGCTCAACTGCTGCTTGCGCTTCCACGCTGTGGCGTCAGCCGTTTGCTTACCCACTTCTGACTGCACGGCTTTCGTCGATGCAGGCTGTATCTGAAGGCCGACCTGTGTTGAGGCTACTGCGGCCAGGCCTTGCGAGGCCACAGCAAGTCCGACGCTCAGTAGCACCGCCATCAGCGCTTTCAACGCGAACGAGTGCCACTCTTTTCGAGCACTGTCTTTCGACGAATCGAGCACTCTGCGTGGATAGCTCAGCATGAATGTTTTCATGGTGAAGTCTCCTTTCGATTCAAAAAAGTGTCGGTTAGCATCGACCACTGATTGATCAAGTAAACGCCACGCAACGCGGCCCGCTGCTGCAACATGTGTCGCCGCATGCCTCATACATTCGGATCCTCGCGCAGAAGGCCTTGCTGACCCCGATACGGAAGTGGCGCTCCCGCACCGGGGTAAGTCTCCCAAACTACTCCAGTTGCCTGCGATGCTCAGGCGGCCTTGACGGAAATATGTTTGGTGCGTAGAGCTTCGGCCTTGGGTAACTCGACGCGCAACACGCCGTCGCGGTAGGTGGCTTTCGTTTCCTCTGCCTTTACCGCCACTGGTAGCGCCACATTGCGGCGGAAACTGCCATAGGCGCATTGCACTACGCTGTGCCGCCCGTGTTTGACTTCGCGGTCGGATCGCTTCTCGCCCCAAACAGCCAGGGTGTTTCCGTGCAACTCGATGTTGAAGTCCTCCCTCTGCATGCCCGGCGCTTCGATACGGACAATGACGCGGTCATCGTCATCAAGTACGTCCGACGCCATAAACGCCCACCCGCCGAACGGCAGTTGGTTTTCATTTTGCTGGGCACGCTCGCCCGATTGCCCCGCCGCACCCGACGCCGGTGCCGGCCTGAAACGGGTTAGCGCCCCAGTGGCGCGGCTGCTGAGCTCGTGCCAGCCTTCTGCCAGCGACTCCCAGGCCTGATCCGCGCCGTGCTTGAGTTGTTCTGCAAGCTTGGTCATGGTTCATTCCTCCGATAGCACGTAATACGATCACCCGGCCGAAACGGCAATCCGGCGAGGTTGTGCGTGTGGCTGCTTCGGAATGCGCAGGTTCAACACTCCGTCCTTCAGATTCGCTTCAATGTGCTCGGCGTCAAGTTCGCGGCTCAGCGTAAAACTGCGGCGGTAACGCGGCACGCGCACCTCGGCATATACCGGCTCTAGCCCTTCCGGCGTAAGCTGCTGTACGCCCCCCTCGACCAGCAGCGTGTCTCCTTCGATCTTCAGCTGTAGTTGATCGTGCCGGACGCCGGGCACATCAGCCAATAACGTAATGCCGGTCGCATCCTCAAAAACGTCGATAGCGGGCTGCACGGCGCGCAGGTGCTCCTGATCCCCGCCATGACGCGTTACTTGCTTTTCGTCGCTCATGATGATTTCTCCTTCTGTATCAAATAGTCATTGCACAGTGATGCGTTTTGGTTGGGCCGATTCGCGGCGCGCGATACTGATGTGCAGCACGCCATCGCGATATCTGGCGTTCACTTGCCCGGAATCAATATCGTCTGGCAATGCGAGAGTGCGCACGAAGCTGCCGGTGCCGCGTTCCCGGGCGTAGACCTGAATGTTGCGATCATCGGTGGGGCTCGCGGGTACTCGCTCACCTGCGATGCGCAATACGCTGCGGTCGAGCGTCACCTCGATTTTCGAAGCATCGAGACCGGGCGCAAACGCATAGACTTCCACGCTTGTAGGTGTACGGCCCACATTTATCGCTGGCAAGGTTCCAGGTTCTACTGACCGGATGCTGCTCGGAAAACCAGTGACGCCGAACACGTCATCGAGTTCACGACGTAGGCGATCGAACTGGCCAAATAGGCTGACGGGATAATTCAAGCTCGATTCAAACATGATGTGTCCTCCGATTCAGTTGATGACACCGGCAGGAGACCAGGACTGCCGGCTCAGTTCTGGAAATAAGTTCGGCGGAGATAGTTTCAAGAGCATCAAAAACAATTTTTGTCTCGATGCATATCCTGCGAACGCCCGGTGTTTGGGAGGCGATCCGTTCCGTATCGACGCGGCTCGCCATAATGGGTGACGTGCTATCCGCAAGCCCAGCAGGGGCAGGCTTGGACAACCAACCACGTGGCCGATAAATAAGACTTCGCACTGCAAGCGCGGCCGCAATGCGTTGCCTGCGGAGCATGACCTCCTGGCTGCCGCCTATAGGGGTAGTCGTTTCAGCCGGTACAGACCTACATCCACTCGGCCGGCATTGAATCCCGCTTCGCAGTAGCAGAGGTAGTAGGTCCACAGGCGTTTGAATGCTTCGTCAAAACCCAGCATCTCGATGGCGGGCCAGTTGGCGAGAAAACGGCTGCGCCACTCGGCCAGGGTGCGCGCGTAGCCGGAGCCGAAGCACTGTTCCGTTTCAACGCTGAAGCCGGCGCGCGCGGCCTGTTCACGCAATGCGCGTGGGCAGGGCAACATGCCGCCGGGAAAGATGCAGCGCTGGATGAAATCTGCGCCGCGGCGGTAAGACTCGAACTGTTCGTCGGCAATCGTGATGGCCTGCAGCACGGCCACGCCGCCAGGCTTCAGGCGGTCACGCAGCGTGGCGAAGTAGGTCGGCCAATAAGCCTCGCCAACGGCTTCGATCATCTCGATGGAGACGATGCGGTCGAACTGGCCACTTACATCGCGATAGTCCTGCAGCCGCAAGTCAATGCGGTCCGCCACGCCCCAGGCGTTGGCGCGTTCGCGTGCAAAGGAGAGTTGTTCAGTGGACAGCGTGACGCCTGTGACGCGTGCGCCTTCCTGTTTGGCGAGCGTTGCCGCCAGCGTGCCCCAGCCGCAGCCGATCTCGAGCACCTCGGCGCCTTGCGGGACGTCGAGCATCTCCACGATGCGGTCCAGACGGCGCGCCTGCGCGGCCTCCAGTGTGTCGTCCGCCGTGTCGGCATAGAGCGCGCTCGAATACAACATGCTTTCGTCGAGCCAGTGGCCGTAGAACGCATTGCCCAGGTCGTAGTGGAACGCGATGTTGTGGCGGCTGCCGCGTCGTGAATTGGCCCGTGCCAGATGCACCAGTCGCGCCAGCCAGCGTGCCGGCCCGCGCCCCTCCAGCAGCGAGCCCCAAGAGGCTTCGTTGGCTACGCCGAATTCCAGCAGCCTCAGCAGGTCGGGGCTGTCCCAATCACCATCACGATAAGACAAGGCCAGACCGAGGTCGCCCTGCAACGCCAGACGCGCCAGCGGCCGCCAGCGATGCAGTTTCAGGCTGGCCTGCGGGCCGGCTTCGCGGCCGACTGCCTCGATGCGACGGCCGTTCGGCAAGGTCAGCACAAGGTGACCGAAACGTGTGCGACCGAGCAGACGCCGCAGCGGCGAGAAGGATGGCACGGTGTCGGCAAGGCCGGCTTGGGCAGTGGGTGTGGTGAGGTTCATGTTGGCTCGCTTGGTGAAACGATGGTGAGGTCACGTGCCGGTGCTGCCGGGCGCGTTTGCAAGGGCACGCGCTTGAGCCACAGGCGCAGCGCTTCCCAGTGGATGGCGGCGACGACCTTGAGCGTCAGCAGCGGATGGCTTACGAAGACGCGTAGCAGCGCCGCGTCGCTGAGTGGGCGGCGCTGGCCGTCGAGTCGCGCATTGAGGACGGCGCCGGCCTCGTCATGAACGCTGATGCCGACGGACACTGACTCGCCCGGCGACGCGACGCGAAAGCGATAGCGCTGCGCCATGTCGTTGAACGGCGAGACGTAGAGCTGCTTGCTGCAGCCCTGGTCGATGACGGGCGCATCGCTGTCGGTCACCGGAATCAGGTAGCTGTGGCGATCGCCGAAGGTGTTGCTGACTTCGTAGATCAGCGCCTGCAGCGCACCGTTTTCCGGCGCATGGCAGAACCAGACACTCAACGGGTTGAAGACATGACCGAGCAGGCGCGGCATCGTCAGCAAGCGGATGGCGCCGCCTGTGGGCAGGCCGGCACGGCGCAGTTGTGTTTCGATCTGGGTGCGCAAATCCGTCCCCGAGCCGTCGCCATGATCGCTGGCGTGGAAGCTGAAGAGATTGAAGCGGCCGACCGAGAAGCAGCGTAGCCGTGCGTCGAGGCCAGGCAACTCGTCGAGGTCGAGCAGCAGGTTGTAGATGCGGTAAGCGAGCCGATGACGGCGCGGCCGCAGGCGCTGATGCATTACCCGACCGACATAGAGCGCAGAGCGCGTGTCGATGGTCATGATGTCAGCATCTCAGGCAGGCAGATCCTGCCCGACTCCTGCGGCACGTGCCAGGGCCGGCGCACGCCGCCAAGTGCTTCGGCCACGGCCAGACCGGCTTGCAATCCGTCCTCGTGGAAACCGGCACCGAAATAGGCACCACAGAACCAGGTGCGCTGCTGGCCTTGCAACTCCCAGAGCCTGCGCTGGGCCGCCATGGCCCTGGCATCGAACAGGGGATGCTCGTAACTTTCGCTGCGGATCAGATGTTCGGGGCGTGGTGCTACGGGTGGGTTCAGCGTCAGGAAAAGTTCGGCGCCGGGGCCTTGCGGCAGGTGCGGCTGCAAGCGGTTCATCCAGTAGCTGACCGTCGGCGCCGCGCCGCTGCCGCGAGTCGCCAGATAGTTCCAGCTCGACCAGACGGCACTTCGCTTTGGCATCAGGGCCGGGTCGCGATGCAGCACGGCCAGGTTGCGGCTGTAAGCGAAGCTGCCCAGCAGGCTGTATTCCTCCGCTGTCGGATCGGCCAGCAGGGCCAATGAGCTGTCCGCGTGGGTGGCGAGCACGATCTGGTCGAAGCGCTCGGGCCACCAGCCATGCTGCGTGCGCAGGCGCACGCCGTCAGTCTCGCGGCGCACCTCCAGCACGGCCTGATCGAGCTGCAGCCGGTCGGCGAAGCACTGGCTGAGGCGTATGACATATTCGCGGCTGCCGCCGACCACGGTGCGCCAGACCGGGCGATCGCTGATCTGCAGCAGGCCGTGGTTTTCGCAGAAGCGCACGAAGGCCGCCACCGGATAACGCCCGACCTGTGCGGCAGGCGTGGACCAGATTGCCGCGGCCATCGGGTAGAGGTGGTCGTCGCGGAAGGCGCGGCCATAGCCGTGCACATCCAGGTAGTCATCGAGCGTCTGATCACCGGCGGCCAGGGCGTCGCGCGGGGCTTCGCGGTAGAAGCGCAGCAGTTCCAGCAGCATGCGCCAGAAACGTGGCCGCAACAGGTTGCGCTTTTGCGCAAACAGCCCGCGCAGATCGGTGCCGGCGTATTCAAGCTGGCCGCCATCTAGGCTCACGCCAAAGGACATGTCAGTGGCAACTGTCGGCACGTCGAGATGCCGGAACAGGGCGGTGAGATTGGGGTAGGCCGGCTCGTTGTAAACGATGAAGCCGGTGTCTACCGGCACCATGTTGCCGTCATTGCCGGGGGCGTCGACGGTGTTGCTGTGGCCGCCGGGGCGCGGCTCGCTCTCGAATACCGTGACCTCGTGCTGCCCGGCCAGCAGCCAGGCGCAGGACAGCCCGGCGATGCCAGTACCGACCACGGCGATGCGCTGACGCTGCCGGGACGATGTCGTCGGGGCAGGCGGGGGCGGCTGTAGTGCGGTAGGCTGCATGGCGATCTCCTGTTGGCTTGGCTGTCATACGCAAGACACGCAGGTTTGGATCGCTGCGCCGATCTTTGCGCCGATCTGCGATGATCCGATTCGGGCCGACCTGCGTAGAACTGGCAGGAATTCACTCATGGCCTCTATTCTTCATTCTCTTCAACATGCTCACGCCGCCTACCGCGGACGACAAGGTCGCCGAGTGCCTGCTTTGACCGTCGTGCCCTCTGATCCCGAGCGCAGCCCCCGCCCCGAAGACGACTGGGCCGGGCTGCTGTGCGCCGTGGCCGAGCGTCAGGACCACGAGGCTTTTGCGCGGCTGTTTACCCATTTCGCGCCGCGCATCAAGCGCCACCTCATGTTGGGCGGCAGTCCCGAGATACTGGCCGAGGAGCTGGCGCAGGAAGCGCTGGTTGCTGTCTGGCGCAAGGCGGCGATGTTCGACCCCCTGCAGGCCGCGGCCTCGACCTGGATCTTCACGATCGCCCGCAATCTGCGTGTCGACCTGCTGCGTCGCCGCCAGGGCATCGAGCCGCTGGACGCACCTTTTGATTTCGACATGATCGAAGCAGACGAACCCGCTGCAGACGAACGTCTGCATGCGGCGCGCCTCAGCGAGCGTGTACGCAGCGCTCTGGTCCAGCTGTCGCCCGAGCACCAGCAGGTACTGCGTCTTTCTTATTTTGACGAAGAGCCGCATTCGCGCATCGCCGTAGAGCTGGGCATACCGCTCGGTACGGTCAAGTCGCGTGTGCGCCTGGCGGTCGCGCAATTGCGCCGCTTGCTGGAAGGTTGATGACGATGGACATCCGACACCACCCCGAAGACGACCTGCTGCTGGCGCTGTCTGCCGGCAGCCTGGATACAGGTTCGCGTCTGGTCCTCTACAGCCATCTGGAACTGTGTGCGCATTGCCGCGAGCGCATGCGGGCGCTCGATGTGCTGGGCGGCGTGCTGCTGGCCGAGATCGAACCGGCGCCACTGGCCGAGGATGCACTGGCGCGCACGCTTACGCGCATCGACAAGCTGGACGTGACTGCCGTGCGGATGCTGAAGGTCAGTGCGCCGCCACCACTACCGGAAGGCGCACGCTGGCCGCGTGCGCTGGCGCATTGCAGCGCCACGCCCTGGCGCTGGATCGGACCCGGCATGCGCTGGAGCCGCGTGAGTGTGCCCGAGGCGCCAGATGCCAATGTCTTCCTGCTGCGCATCGCCGCCGCCAAGTACCTGCCACAGCACACCCACCGTGGCCTCGAGTTTACGCAGGTGCTTTACGGCCGCTTCCACGACGGGCGTGCGCTGTTTGGTCCCGGGGATTTCGATGCTGCCGACGCCGAGGTCAATCACCAACCGGTGGTGCAGGACGGCAGCGAATGCATCTGCCTGGCCTCGCTCGATGGCCGCCTGCATTTCGATGGGGCTATTGCGCGCTTTTTCGGGAGCCTGGTCGGCATGTGAGCCGGGCGGCGACCCAGGCGGCGGTGCCGCTGACGAACATGCCCCAGGCCAGATCGGCCAGCGTGATCGCCCACGGCCAGCCACGCAGCGTGGCCTGGTTGGTGAGGTCGTAGGTGGCATAAGCCACGAGGCCGAGCAGTGCGCCGTAACGCAGTGCGAGACCCGGTCGCTTGCACTCAATTGCCGGAGAGATGGCGAACTTCAGCAAACCGGACAGGTAGATCGCGTAGAACAGGGCGGCGGCCAGCCAGTCCACCTCACTTGCCATCAGCGCGCCAAGGGCCGGCCGGTAAAGGCGCGGCCCCATCAGCGTGAGCCAGCACGCGTCGAGCAGCAGGAAGCTGAGTGCGGCGGTCAGATAGGCCAGGAGAAGTTGGCGAGGCGAGGGTTTCATGGCAGGTCTTTCCCGGCGGGCAAGCGGTAGCTGAGCCGACGACCACCGCGGGCCTCGGCGTCGAGGGCGATCCAGCGGCCACTGTCGGCGGCGTACCAGACCGTGATGCGTTGTTTGTCGGCTACGAGGCGCCAGCCATGGGCGGCAACCGGGCGACCGCGAACCTCGATTGAAGCATCCGGCAAGGGCTCGAATCGCGCCGGGCCGACGCGACCCGTCTGCGGGTCGATGAGCTGGCGCTGGCGGCTCAGCCGCGGGTTCCAGTAGGCGAAGCCCATCACGCAGGCATCGTCGAAGCGCTGCGCGACTTGCTGGCGCTGACCATCGTCATCCGTGTCGGCGTGCAGCTCACGCAGGCAGTCTTCCTGCCAGCGTTCCTGCGCCTCGTGACGGTAGCGATAGACGGGGATGCCCAGCACACGAACGACGAACTGAGCCTGGCTGGTCACGCTGCGCGCTGCCGATGCGGCGCTGACGACGAAGCGATGCGTGCCGATCGCCTTGCCGTCGAGCGTGGCGACGAAGTCCCATTCGCCCGCGTCGACAGCGGGCTCCTGTGCCAGCGCGGCGCGTGCGACGAACGCGAGCGCAACAACCAGCGGCCTCATGACTGTGCTCCGCGTTTCGGCGGCCACGGCACGAAAGCACTGGTACGTGCCACGTATTCGCGATAGCCGGGCCGGCGTTCGGCAATGTCCTGCTCCAGCAGCACCACACCCGAGACTTTCAACAGCAGCAGTGTCATCAACAACGGAGAAGCCAGGCTCGACGCCGTAGTCCAGCCGCCAGCGGCCAGTGCCATCAGGCCGAGGCCCCACCACACGCAGGCCTCGCCGAAATAGTTCGGGTGGCGGGACCAGGCCCACAGGCCGCGGTCCATGACAACGCCATCACGGCGCGGGCCGCGCAGGAAGCGTGCGAGCTGGGCGTCTGCCAGGGCTTCGAACAAGATGCCCGCAGTGGCCAGCGTTGCGCCGGCCGCATCGAGCAAGGTCAATGGTGCAGGATGTGTCAGCGCGGCGAGCAGCGGCCAGCCGACGATCCAGGCGAGCATCGCCTGCAAGCCGAACACGAGATAAATACTTTTGAGTCCGAAGCGTGGTCCGTGGCGTTCGCGCATCGCGCGATAGCGGCGATCTTCGCCGTGGCCACGATTGCGCAGGCCGATGTGCACGGCCAGCCGTACGGCCCAGCACAGCAGCAGGGCCAGCATCAGCACAGCGCGCGCATCCGCTGGCCGCAGGCAGGCATAGGCAATGGCGGGGGCTGCGATCAGCAGGGACCAGATGCGGTCTGCCAGGCTGGCGTCGCGCAGCGGCAGACTCACGCTCCAAGTGATCAGCGCCAGCGTGAGCGACACCAGCAGCCCGAGTGTCGCGAGCGAAATCATCAGCGCTTCTCGAAGAGGTAGTGGCTCACCCACCACTGGCCGCCGTCATCCCAGGCGAATAACTCCTCGACCGATAGGAAGAAGAGCCGCCAGCGCATCCACCACTGCGACGCGTCACGCTCGCCGTAAATATTGCTGAACAGCGGCATCAACGTGTCGCGCTGCGCGTCCATGCGCGCCAGCCATGCGGCCGAGGTACGCGCATAGTGCCGACCGTCCCAGCGCCAGCGATGCAACAGGCGCAGATCGTTCTGGCAGCGCAGCGCGAAGTCGTCGCTGGGCATCATGCCGCCGGAGAAGAAGTGGCGGCTCATCCAGTCGCTGGCATCGCGCGCCTCGAAGGTGTAAGGCGCTTCGCGGTGGGCGAAGACATGCATGAAGAATCGACCGCCGGGCTGAAGCCAGCCTGCGACCTTGGCGAAGGCGCGCGGCCAGTTGCGCAGGTGTTCGAACATTTCCACCGAGACGACGCGGTCGTAGCGCTCGGTGGTGTCGAAGTCATTGAAGTCCTGCGTGATGACTTCGAGGTTCTGCAAGCCGCGCACGCTTGCCGTGGCTTCGATGTAGTGGCGCTGTGAATGCGAATTGGAGACAGCGGTGATGCGTGCGCCGGGAAAGCGCTCGGCCATCCACAGGCTCAGCGAGCCCCAGCCGCAGCCGAGCTCGAGGATGCGCTGGCCGTCGGCGAGGCCGGCGCGGGCACAGGTCTCAGCGAGCGATGCGGCCTCGGCCTGCTCCAGCGTGTCCACGCCTTGCGGCCACCAGCAGCAGCTGTATTTGCGGCGTGGCCCCAGCACGGCACCGAAGAATTCCGCCGGCAGCTCGTAGTGCTGTTCGTTGGCCTTCTCGGGCAGCAAGGCCAGCGGCGCTTCGGCCAGTCCATGGAAGAAGTCCTCGGCAAGGCGCGCGCCGCTTTCGGCATCGCCGCTGTGCAGTTCCGCCAGGCGCTGGCGCAACAGGCGACGGATACCGAGGCGGATGGCGCCATCCGGCACCAGGCCCTGTTCAACCCAGTGAATGGCTCGGGCGGTATTGTCGGATGTGCGCATGGGTGTCTCCATATCGTTGGGGGTCTCCCTGCTCGTACGCACGGTGAACGTTTCCGGATCAGCGTGCCGCTATATTCCAGCTCGCCAACGCCAGTACACTGCCCGTACTTTTCGTCCACTACGCCATTGCAAGGCTCGCAGGCTCCGACGTGACCGCTCGCTCTCCACTACGTATCGACATCTTCTGCGCCGTCATCGACAACTTCGGCGATGCCGGTGTGTGCTGGCGTCTGGCGCGGCAGCTGGCGGTCGAGCATGGCTGCGACGTGCGTCTGTGGCTGGACCGGCCCGAGGTGCTGGCCGCGCTGCTGCCGGCCCTGCGTCTCGACGAGGCGGGACGCGAGTTTGACGGCGTGCAGATCGACGACTGGCAGGCAGGTGCTGCGGCGGAGCCCGCCGATATCGTCATCGAAGCTTTCGCCTGCAATCCGCCCGCGAGCTTCATCGCCCGCATGGCGGCGCGCGCACGAGCGCCGGTATGGATCAATCTCGAATACCTCAGCGCCGAAGACTGGGTGGAAGGCAGCCACGGCCTGCCGTCGAAGCACCCGCAGCTGGGTCTGCTCAAGCATTTCTACTTTCCCGGCTTCACGCCCGCGACCGGTGGCCTGCTCAAGGAACAGGGGCTGGATGCAGCGCGCGCAGCGTTCCAGTCAGACAGCGAGTCCCAGCGCGGTTTCTGGCGCGATTGCGGGGTGCCGGAACCACAGCCGGGCGCCTTGTGCATTTCCCTGTTCGCCTACGAGAACGCCGCCCTGCCGGCCTTGCTCGATGCCTGGGCGCAGGGCGGGCAGCCCGTGTATTGCGCCGTGCCGCTGGGGCGCTCGCTGGCGGCCGTCGCAGCGTGGAGTGGGGTGGTCGATCTGGCGGCCGGCAGCCTGATCGAACGCGACGCGTTGCGTCTCGTGGTATTGCCCTTCCTCAGCCAGACGGACTACGACAGCCTGCTGTGGGCCTGCGAGCTGAACTTCGTGCGCGGCGAGGACTCCTTCGTGCGCGCGCAATGGGCGCAGCGCCCCTTCGTGTGGCACATCTATCAGCAGGAAGAGGGCGCGCACCGCATCAAGCTGGAGGCTTTCCTGCGACGCTACACCGCCGGACTCGAGCCCGCCGCGAGCGAGGCTCTGGGCGATTTCTGGCGCGCCTGGGAAGCGCAGGACGGGGCGGCTGCAGCCCACTGCTGGCCGGCATTGCGGACGCGATTGCCGATGCTCTCGGAACACGCCTTGCGCTGGGACAAAGACATCACGAAATTGGGCGATCTCTCTTCCAAGCTGCTGATTTTCTGTAAAGATTTGGTAGAATAATGGGCTTTGCAATTCCGGACAGGCGCTTGGGCGCCTAACTCAACATCAGGCAGGTGCCCCGTAATCATGAAAACAGCACAAGAACTCCGCGTTGGTAACGTAGTAATGGTTGGCGCCGACGCCCTCGTCGTCCAGCGCGCCGAGTACAGCAAGGGTGGCCGCAACGCCGCCCAGGTGAAGATGAAATTCAAGAATCTGCTGACCGAAGCGGGCAGCGAATTCGTTTACAAGGCCGACGACAAGTTTGAAGTCGTTCAGCTTGATCGCAAGGAAGTGACCTACTCCTACTTCGCCGATCCGATGTACGTCTTCATGGACGCCGAGTACAACCAGTACGAAATCGAAGCGGACTACGTGGCCGACGCGCTCAAGTACTTGGAAGACGGCCTGGCTTGCGAAGTCGTGTTCTACAACGAGAAGGCCATTTCCGTGGAAATGCCGAAGTACGTCGTGCGTGAAGTCATCTACACCGAGCCAGCCGTCAAGGGCGACACCTCCGGCAAGGTCATGAAGCCAGCGCGTCTGGCCTCCGGCTTCGAACTGCCTGTTCCCGCTTTCGTTGAAATTGGCGACAAGATCGAAATCGACACGGCAACGAACGAGTACCGCAGCCGCGTGAAGTAAGCGCAGCCCGGCATCAATGAAAAAGGCCCTGCGGGGCCTTTTTGCTGCCTGCGTTGTCGCGCACGATCGAAGAAAAGGGGCCGACGGCCCCTTTTCTTATTGGCTTCCGGCCCCAGCTGAGAGACTGCTGACATCCGGCTGACAGTATTGCGCAGGGAAAGTCGCGACATGAAAGGCGGTTTGCCTTGAAGCTGCCTGGTCCGGGCTGCTTCCTGCTGTCTGTCAGAGGCTATGTCAGCAGGTCTGCCTCAGCAGCCCGCGCCGACTCCCGATTCAATCGATAATCACGGGTCGGCGATTGATGGCCCGTCGTATCGCGGCCGGCACCCCGGCTGAAACTCGCTCCACCCTTCAAGGCATTCCCACTTCATGAGCCAGCACCCGTACATCCGCATTCGCGGCGCACGCCAGAACAACCTCAAGAATCTCGACATCGACATCCCCACCGGTGAGCTGGTGGTTGTCACCGGCCCGTCGGGTTCGGGCAAGAGTTCGCTGGTATTCGACACGCTGTATGCGGAAGGCCAGCGACGCTATGTCGAGACTTTCTCGCCCTATGCGCGCCAGTTCCTCGATCGCATGGACAAGCCGCAGGTGGATCGCATCGAAGGCGTGCCGCCAGCGATTGCCATCGACCAGAGCAACCAGGTGCGCACCTCGCGCAGCACCGTCGGCACCATGACCGAGCTGGCCGACTACCTCAAGCTGCTCTACGCGCGCGCCTCGACGCTGTACTGCAAGGGTTGCGGCGCGAAGGTCGTGCGCGAGACGCCCGAGACCATCCTGCACGAGCTGGCCGAGCGTTGCCCGAAGCATGACGACCCGCGTCTGGCCATCGTCGCGGCCTTGCCGATCCCCGAGAATTTCACCGGAGAGGAAATGCGCGGTCACCTCGAACGCCAGGGCTTCACGAGAGTCACGCAGCAGGACAAACGCATGCTCGTGACGGTGGACCGTTTCCGCTTCGGCAACACCGATGCCGGCCGCGTTAACGAAGCGCTCGCGACGGCGCGGCGCCTTGGCAACGGCCTCGTCGAGGTTCATCTGGGCGGAGAGGTTGTCGACTCCTCACTCCTCACGCCTGACTCATCCCTTGCCGTATGGCGCTTCTCCGCGGACCTGCATTGCGCGCATTGCGACATTCACTACGCCGAACCTACGTCCTCGCACTTCTCGTTCAATTCCGCTGTCGGCGCGTGTGAAACCTGTAAAGGTTTCGGTCGCGTCATCGGCGTCGACTTCGGCCTCATCGTGCCGGACGAATCGAAGAGCCTCGCCGGCGGCGCCGTCAAACCGTGGCAGACCGAGAGCTACAAGGAATGTCAGGACGACATGATGAAGATGGCGAAGTCGCGCGGCATCGCCACCGACATCGCCTGGCGTGATCTGCCGGAAGAGCATCGTACCTGGGTCATGGAAGGCGAGCCCGAGTTCAAGAGCTGGCAACGTTCCTGGCCGAAATACTGGTACGGCGTGCGCCGCTTCTTCGACTGGCTGGAGACCAAGGCATACAAGATGCATATCCGTGTCTTGCTGTCGCGCTATAGGGCGTACACAGATTGCCCGACTTGCGAGGGTGCACGGCTGAAGACGGACTCCTTGTTGTGGAGGGTGGGGACCAAGGAGCAGGCGGACGCGGCTCTGGCTGTCGGCGCGCCCCAAACAAGCTCCCCTCTCCCGCTTGCGGGAGAGGGGGTGGGGGAGAGGGCTGCGAGTTATGTCGCGGATGTAGCAGCCCTCTCCCGACCCTCCGGGCCACCCTCTCCCGCAAGCGGGAGAGGGAACAGCAACGGCTCGGGCGCGGTTCCAGCAACTGCACGAAAACGCTTCCGCCCCCACGGCGCATGGCTGCCCGAAGCCACGCTGCAAAACCTCCCCGGCCTGTCCATCCACGACGCCATGCGCCTGCCCATCGACCGTGCGCGTGACTTCTTCGCCACGCTGTCAATGCCCGGCACGGCAGGTGAGGCCGCCGATCTGGTGATGACCGAGATCCGCAGCCGCATCAGCTATCTGTGCGAAGTAGGCCTGGGCTATCTCACACTGGATCGCCAGAGCCGTACCCTGTCCGGTGGTGAGGTCCAGCGTATCAACCTCACGACCGCGCTCGGCACTTCGCTGGTTAACGCGCTGTTCGTGCTGGACGAGCCCTCCATCGGCCTGCACCCGCGCGACATCGATCGCATCAATGGCGTCATGCGCAATCTGCGCGATGCGGGCAACTCGCTGATCGTCGTTGAACACGATCCTGCTGTCATGTTGAATGCCGATCGCATCATCGACATCGGCCCCGGTCCGGGCGCCGCCGGTGGCAACATCGTTTTCAACGGCACGCCGGACGAATTGCGTGGGCGTCAGGACACGCTCACGGCGCAGTTCCTCGGCGGCCACCGCAAGGTCGATGCGGGCCTCGTGCGCCAGAGCGTCGACGCGAAAACACCGCGCCTCAAACTGCTCGGTGCAACGGCAAACAATCTCAAGAACGTCGACCTGTCTATTCCGCTCGGCCGCCTCGTCTGCGTCACCGGCGTGTCCGGTTCCGGCAAGTCGACGCTGATACAGGACGTGCTCTATCTCGCGCTGAAGAAAGCCAAGGGCGAGGCTGCCGAAACACCAGGCGCGTTCGACAAGCTGATTGGCGACGATCTGATCGAATCCATCGTCATGGTCGATCAGAGTGCGATCGGCAAGACCACGCGCTCGAATCCGGCAAGTTATGTCGGCGCCTTCGACGTGATTCGCAAGCGTTTCGCCGCGCTACCTGAAGCCGAGCAACGCGGCTACACGGCCGGTACCTTCTCGTTCAATTCCGGTGACGGCCGCTGCCCGACCTGTGGCGGCAATGGCTTCGAGCACGTCGAGATGCAGTTCCTCTCCGACGTCTATTTGCGCTGCCCGGATTGCGACGGCACGCGCTATCGCCCGGAAGTGCTCGAACTCAAATTGAAGGACAAGAGCATCGCCGAGGTGCTGGAACTCACGGCCATCGACGCGCTGACTTTCTTCGGCGACGACAAGGAAGTCGTGCGTGCGGTGCAGCCATTGGTCGACGTGGGTCTCGACTATCTCACGCTCGGCCAGCCGGTGCCGACCTTGTCGGGCGGCGAGGCGCAACGTCTCAAACTCGCGGGCCATCTCGCCGACTATTCCGCGAAGAGCGCCGCGAAGAAGAAAGCAGCCACACGCGGTAGCCTGTTCCTGTTCGACGAACCTACGACCGGCTTGCATTTCGGCGATATCGAGAAGTTGTTGCGTGCATTGCGCGCCCTCGTCGACGCCGGCAATACCGTGCTTGTCGTCGAACACAATCTGGATGTCATGCGCGCAGCAGACTGGCTGATTGATCTTGGCCCTGAAGGTGGCGATGGGGGTGGCGAGATTCTCGTTGAAGGCACGATCGAGGATGTGATCGCGTGCGAGCGTTCGCACACCGGCGTGGCGCTGGCCGCCTACGCTGGCGAAATGGATGGTGGTGTCGAGGCCGCGCAGAAGCGCGATGCGGCTGCCGCCCTGCGTGTTGCGGAAGCGCCCGCGCGCTACCGTCGCGTGCAGGACTCCATCGACATCGTGCATGCTCGCGAGCACAACCTGAAGAACGTCTCGCTGCGGATCAAGCACAACCAGTTCACCGTCGTGACTGGTGTGTCCGGCTCGGGCAAGTCAACGCTTGCGTTCGACATCCTGTTTGCCGAAGGTCAGCGTCGCTATCTCGAATCGCTCAACGCCTATGCACGCCAGTTCGTGCAGCCTGCGTCGAAGCCCGACGTGGACGCCATTCACGGTATTCCGCCGACGGTAGCGATCGAGCAGCGCACCAGTCGTGGTGGCCGCAAGAGCACGGTCGGCACGCTCACCGAAGTGCATCACTTCCTGCGCCTGCTGTTCGTCAAACTCGGCACGCAGCATTGCCCGAGCTGCGATTGCGCCATCGAGCCGCAGAGCATGGAGGCGATTGCCGCACGCATGCTGCGTGACTATCGTGGCCAGCGCATCGGCCTGCTCGCGCCGCTGGTGGTCAATCGCAAGGGGCTCTACACGGACCTCGCCAAGTGGGCCAAGAACAAGGGCTACACGCATCTGCGTGTCGATGGTGAGTTCCTGCCGGTGTCGCCATGGCCGCGCCTGGATCGCTTCAAGGAGCACAACATCGAACTGCCGGTCGCCGACGTGCAGATCGAGGGGGACAACGAGACCGAGCTGCGCGAGAAGCTCGCTGCTGCGCTGGGCTTCGGCAAGGGCATCGTGCGAGTGATCACGCCCGAAGAGCAAGCGGGTGTCGTGTTCTCGACGCTGCGCGCCTGCCCGTCCTGCGGCACCAGCTTCCCCGAACTCGACCCGCGCCTGTTCTCGTACAACTCCAAGCACGGCTGGTGCGAGACCTGCTGCGGCACCGGCGTGCAGATTCCAGCCTGGATGAAGGACGAGGAAACGGACGTGGCCGAGATGGAATTCGCTGGCCTTGATGACAGCGGAGAAGAGGTGGCATGCACGGCCTGCGACGGGCAGCGCCTCAATCCAGTTGCACTGGCCGTGCGCTATCACGACAAGTCGATCGCGAAGTACAGTGAGGAATCCGTCGGCGAACTCGCGCAATGGGCTGCGCAATTGAAGCTCAAGGGACGCGAAGCGGAAATCGGTCGCGACATCATCAGCGAGCTGACGCATCGTCTCGCTTTCTTGCGCGACGTGGGCCTCGGTTACCTCGCGCTGGATCGCGCCGCGCCGACTCTGTCTGGCGGCGAAGCGCAGCGCATCCGTCTTGCGGCGCAGCTTGGCAGCAATCTGCGCGGTGTTTGCTACGTGCTCGACGAGCCATCAATTGGTCTGCATCCGCGCGACAACGGCGTGCTGCTGGATATGCTTGAGGCATTGCGTGCCAAGGGCAACACGGTGGTGGTCGTCGAGCATGACGAGGAAACGATTCGCCGCGCTGATGAAGTGCTCGACCTCGGCCCCGGCGCAGGTACGCGTGGCGGTCGTCTTATCGCGCAGGGCACGGCGAAGGAGTTGATTGCGTCACCCGATTCGGTGACCGGGCAATGCCTGCGCGAGCCGATGCAGCATCCGCTGCACAAGCGTAACGAAGTGGCGAAGAAGGATGAGGCCATCGAACTGGTCGGCGCCAACCTGCACAACCTGCGCAATGCCGCAGCGCGTGTGCCGCTTGCCCGTCTGACCGTCGTCACCGGCGTATCCGGTTCGGGCAAGTCGACGCTGGCGCGCGATGTCCTGCATGCATCGCTGAAGCGCCTCATCGGTGAAGAGGAAGATGCGAAGAAGGCGGCGCGCAAGAATGCCGCGCCTTTGCCACCGCGACGCGGAGCGGGCAAGCCGCCCTACGCATCGCTGACCGGCTACGAGCCCGTCGGTCGCGTGCTCGAAGTGGATCAGACACCGATAGGCAAGACGCCACGTTCCTGCCCGGCAACCTACGTCGGTTTCTGGGATGCCATCCGCAAGCTGTTCGCCGACACGGAAGTGTCGAAGCTGCGCGGCTGGACTGCGGCGCGCTTTTCGTTCAACACGGGCGAGGGGCGCTGCCCCGCCTGCGAAGGCGCCGGCCAGCAGACGGTGGCGATGAATTTCCTGCCCGACGTGAAGGTGCTGTGCGATGTCTGCAACGGCAAGCGCTTCAACGCCGACACGCTATCCGCGACCTGGCGTGGCAAGACGATTTCCGATGTGCTGCAGATGGAGATCGACGAAGCGGTCGACTTCTTCGCCGCGCATCCAGCGGTGTCGCATCCGCTCAAGTTGCTGCAGGACGTGGGCCTTGGCTACCTCACGATTGGTCAGCCCTCGCCGACGCTTTCTGGTGGCGAGGCGCAGCGTATCAAGCTGGTGACGGAGCTGTCGAAAGTGAAACTCGACGGCGCCGTGCGCAATCCGCGCGCGAAGAATCCGCACACGCTCTACGTGCTCGACGAGCCTACGGTCGGTCTGCACATGGCCGACGTGGCGAAGCTGATCCACGTGCTGCATCGCCTCGTCGAAGCCAACAACACGGTGCTGGTCATCGAGCATGATCTGGATGTCATGGCCGAGGCCGACTGGATCATCGACATGGGGCCGGAGGGGGGCGCGGAAGGCGGCACGGTGGTGTTCGAGGGCTCGCCGACGAAATTGCTGAAAGCGGATACGCATACGGCGAAGGCCTTACGGGATTTTCTGGCGCGGCGGAAGTAGGGCATCGAGTTGGGCGTGAAGTTGCGAGTATCTGACTCACGCAGCTGTCCCCTCCCTCATGCCCTCTCCCCAACCCCCGCTCCGCGCCCCCACGGTCGGGATTGCATTCCCGACCGTGGGGGCGCGGAGCGGATTGCATGCAATCCGAAACCCTCGCTTCGCCCCGCAAGCGGGCGAGGGGGCTTCGATTGGCTGCGCCATTCATAAAGCTGGGGGAGGGTGGCCGTCAGGCTGGGAGAGGCGAAAGGGTGGAGCGTGTCAGTGGTTGAGGGATTCCCCCTCTCCCACCCCTGACGGGGCACCCTCTCCCTGGGGGGAGGAAACTGCAGCACGCGCGACTACTCGCTTCAAGGTGAAGCCCATGTGCCCCTGTCATCACCAACACATTGTGGCAACGAGCATGACGCTACAATCGGTCACCGCCAGCCTCGACAGGTCCTGCCATGCAAAGCCCTTCGCATATTCCCGAACTGATCCGCACCGTGTGCGCGTTGTTGTTGGTCGCGTTGCTGTTGTTTGGCTGCTTCTGGGTGCTGCGCCCCTTCATTGAGGGCATATTGTGGGGTGCCTTGATCGTGATTGCTGCCTGGCCCTTGATGCTGTACGTGCAGCGTGTGGTCGGGGGCAGGCGCTGGCTGGCCACGGCAATCGTGATTGTCATTCTGTCGGTGGTGATCTTCCTGCCCCTCGTCCTGTCCATTTTGACCTTGGTCGACAATGCCGATGCACTGATCAACTGGGTCACGTCGATACGTGACAGTTCGCTGGAGACGCCGCCCGATTGGCTTGCCAGCCTGCCCTATATTGGCCCGCGGGCCGCCAGCGAGTGGCCACGTCTGCTGGGCTCCGGCCCCGGCTCCCTCAAGGTCAGCATTGCCGAACATGGTCGCGAAATCACCGCGTGGATCTTTGCGCGTGCCGGCACGCTGGGCTCGGTGCTGCTGCATTTCGCGATCTCCATGGTCGTCGCAACCCTGCTGTTCATCAACGGCGAGAAGGCGGCCGCCTACGTGCGGCGCCTTGCCCGGCGCCTGGGCGGCGCACGCATCGATGTGCTGGTGATGCAGGCGGGAGACACGATTTGTGCGGTCGCCATGGGCATCGTGGTGACGGCGATGGTGCAATCCATCATTGGTGGCGTCGGTCTGGCCATCGCTGGCGTACCCTTTGCCGCGGTGCTGACGTCCCTGATGCTGATGCTGTGCCTGGCGCAGCTCGGCCCGGGTTTGATTCTCATACCGGCGGTGATCTGGCTGTTCGCGCAAGGGAACACCTGGCAGGGCGTCGTACTGCTGGTGTTTACGGTCGTCGGGCTCACCTTGGACAACGTATTGCGTCCCCTGCTTATCCAGCGCGGGGCCGACATGCCGTTCGTGATGGTGTTTGCCGGCTGCATTGGCGGCCTGATCGGCTTTGGTCTGTTCGGCCTGTTCATCGGACCGGTGATCCTGCTGGTCACCTCGGTGCTGGTGAGTGCCTGGATTGATGGCCCGCCTGACGCGTCTGTTCAGAACTCCAGCGACGCTGTCAGGTAGTACATGCGGGACGCATAGTTTGCCGGCGTGTCATTGCCGAGCGCTGACAGGTAGCCTTGTTCGGCGCGGTCAGGAATTTCCTGGTGGCGCTCGCCGAGGTTGATGGCGTTGAGGGCGATCTCGAGTTTCTTGCCTGCACCGAGCATGGTGTACCAGGCAATGCGCGCATCAAAGCTGGTATAGGGCTTGGCTACATATGAGGAAACCGGCACGAAGCCGTCGCCGCCAGACAGCGAGCCCATGCGCACTCCCGTGAGCGTGCTCGACCAGTTGTGGCCCCATTGCTGCACCCAGCTCAGGCTGGCGGCATAGGGGGCAATGCGGTGGTCGATATCTTCGTTGCCGGAGTTGCGGTCGATGAGGGTGTGGCTGAGCAGCACTTCGCTCCCCACGGCTGGCTTGACCTTGAGCTGGTATTCGATGCCGCGCAAGGTGATCGGGTAATTCAGATTCACATATTGCGAGGAGCCGATCCACGGCGTCAGCGCAGCCGATGACGTGGTGGCTACGCGGACGACGTAATCCTTGACGCGCTCGTTGAACAGACGCACATCGAGGCTGCTGTCGAGAGGCTTGAAGCGGCCAAGGTAGCCCAGTTCAACACTGTCGATGCGTGATTGCTTGAGATCAGGGTTCGGTTGATAGGCATAGACCAGCAAGGCACCCGTTTTCGCGTCGGTGACGCGGACGTCGGCGTTTTGCTCGAAGGTCGGGCGTTGCTGCCAGGCGCGCGACGCACCTGCTCGCAAGGTCTGCTGGGCATCGAGCTGGGTATTGATGAAGGCGCGCGGCGCCAGGTGCGTGGGTTGGCCGCTGAAGTGCTCCAGCGAGGCGCCGAGATTGAGTTGCCAGTCGCGCGACAGGTGCTCGTCCAGATTGGCGAACGCGCGATACATGTTCACCGGTGGCAGGTTGTTCGTGCTGAATACGTAGGGGGCATCTATGCTGTCGCGGCGCGCTTCGGCACCCCATACGGTCTGGCGCTGCGCACCAGAGACGCGATGCTGGAATTCCACGTGGTCGCGCACGCTGCGCCGGTTGCGGTCCAGGTCCGAGGTTGTCGGACCATAGGGGAAGGGCGGCGGGATGATGGCGGTCCAGCCATCCGTTACGTTTTCACGATTGTGATAGTAGTGCAGCAAGGTCTCTTCACCGGCGCTGGGCGCATGCGTCCAGGTCAGATGCAGTGCCTGTGCCTGGCTGGTGGATTTGCGCTCGGCATTACTGTCAAACAGTGACTGCGCGTAGCCCTCGCCCTTGCTGGTCGAGTTCTGGCTCAGGCGCAAGGTCAATTCGTCGGCATTGCCGAGACGCCAGTCCGTGCGTGCCGACAGCAAATCCACCCGGCGCGAATCGTTGAGGTTCGCAAAACCGCTGTCGTGGTGGCTCGTGGCATTGATGCGCGTGCTTACCGAACCGACGTCCGCATGCGTCATGAGATCCAGATCACGGATGTTTGCATCGCCGCCGCTGACACGCACCAGGTTGATGTCCTGCAGGGAGTGGCGCGTGATGATGTTGACTACGCCCATGAAGGCATTCGCACCATAGGTCACGGCATTCGGGCCACGTACCACTTCAATCCGGTCTATCTCGTCGATGCTGACGGGCAGGGCGCCCCAGTCCACACCGCCGAAGGAGCTGGGTGAGTAGATGGAACGGCCATCGACGAGCACCTGCAACTCGGACGGAAATGTGCTGCCCAGCCCGTGATAGGTGACCCAGTAACTATTGCCTCGCTCCTGACCGATCTGCATGCCCGGCACCAGCCGGAAGACACGCGCCAGATCACGGTAACCGGTGGAGCGGATGAAGTCGCCGCTGATGACCGTGACCGCGCCGGGCGCTTCGTTGAGCGGTTGCGGCATGCGCGAAGCGCTCAGCACGACCGGAAGATCGGCGAGGTAGGCATTCTCGGCACTGGCCACGGCCTGCTTCGGGGCAAACGACGAGGAAAACAGAACGGCAAACAATGTAGCCAGCCGCCAGCGTCCGGACAGCGAAACACCGCCAGACCAGACTGTGTAATCGCTTGCCCGCAAGCTCAGCAGAGCAGGCCTCGCGTTGCGGCAGGCAGTAATGCGGATGTCGGCGTTCGCACGGACAGACTGATGGTCACAAAAAACGGCCCGGGAAGGATTTTGTGGTGATTTGACACGCGGTCCGCATATTAACCGCTCCGGAGGTTTGCTGCGACGAAGCCTTGACACACACATGACTTGGCGCACGTTTTGTTGCTGTTCCTTGGGTTTGATCCGTCGTTTCCGGCAGCTTTCGTGTCTGAAACCCCGCGGCGGGTTTGAACTGCAGCCCTGCATTCGATAGCATTGCTGACCTGCGTCTCCCCCTGTCGTACCTTCCGGGCCTTTTCCTCATCATGTTGCAAACCTCCTCAGTGCCCGCCGTGCCGCGTGCGGCGCGCAAACCCGTCATCCGCAAGCTGCCGGCCTCACAGGCGTTCAGCTGGCTGGGCAGTGGCTGGAGCCTCTTCGCCGCGCAGCCGATCCAGTGGTCGCTGATGGCGCTGGCCGTATTCGTCATCATGGCGCTGGTATCCACCGTGCTGGTCCCCTTGCCCATCATCGGCCCGATGGCCGCTCCGGTGCTCTTCGTGTTGCTGACCGGCGGTATGTTGTCGGCTGCAGCACGTCAGGCGCGTGGCGAAACCCTACGCTTCAAACACATGTTCGACGGCTTTCGCACCCATTGCGGCAGCCTGGCGCTGGTCGGCGTCTTGTTCAGTATTCCTCTCGTTGTAATGCTCTTGGTGGTGCAACTGGCGCTCGTGGGGGGGCTGCTCGCTGGCGTGCTCGGCGCAGTGCTGGGCAGCGCACTCAGCAGCCTGCTGAGTGCGGCGACCGCTTTTGTCTCCGTGCTGGTGACCGGCCTGGGCGTGTCGGTGTTCATCTATTTGCTGATGCTTCTTACCCTGGTCGGTGCGCCGGCCCTTATCACCTACCGCGCCCTGCCGCCACTCGAAGCCATGGGTCTGTCACTCAAGGCCAGCCTGCGCAACCTGGGCGCCACGCTGCTGTTCGGGCTGATCATGTATGTGCTGTTTGCCGTTGCTCTGATGCCGGCGGGCCTCGGCGTGCTGATCTTCATCCCGGTCAGCGTTGGCGCCTTGCGCCAGGCCTATCTGGACATGTTCGGCGACGCCGTACACGAGGTGGCGTGAGCATGCAGGCTAATCGTTTGCCCGCTGCGCGCGGATGGTATTGGTTCGTCGGCGGCCTGCGCCTGTGGCAACGCAATCCGGCCATGGTCGGTCTGGCGGCCATGCTGAGCTTCTTCTTGTCCGGGCTGGTTGGCAGCGTGCCATGGATTGGCTCGGTGCTGATCTGTCTGATCGGTCCGTTTCTCGATGTCTTCCTGCTGCGCGTCTGCCATGCCGTCAGCCTGGAGCGCAGGGCCAATCCCAAAGAGCTTGTTAAGGGCCTCGTCAGCGATCTCAAGTACAAAGCCGGCGTGCGCGTGAATGGCCTGCTGATTCTGGGTGTCATCACCTTTGTCGGGCTCATGCTTGGCAAGGGGCTGATGAGCTTCGTTGCGGGGGATGCCATGGAGCAGGTTGCCGCCACCAGCGAGGCGGCCACTGCTGCCATGGCTGCCGCTTCCGCCGGCGCCTCTGCGCCAGCGGGGGCTGCCATGCCCGCCTCCCTGCCGCTCAACGTACTTCTGGCCCTGTTGTTGAACCTGATCGGCATTTCCGTGTTGAGCGTCGTCATGTGGATCGCCCCCGCCCTGACCGCATTTGCGGATGTGCCACCGGTCAAGTCGCTGGTCTTCAGCGTTATTGCCTGCTGGCGCAACAAGGCTGCTTTCCTCGTGTTCGGCTTGTCGCTGGCCAGCATGTCAATTCCGCTGAGCATCATCATGATGCTCGGTGGTATCGGACAGGCATTTGCCATCATGGTGCTGTTCGGCGTGCTCATGCCGGCGTGCTTCGCCAGCAATTACCTCAGCGTGACCGACATCTTCGGTCCATTGCCAGCGCCGCGCGCGCCGCAAAATGTCTGAAAACACACGACCGCTGGGGGCGCCTCTGGGTGTCTTCGGCGGCACGTTCGATCCCATTCACGTCGCGCATCTGCGCCTCGCGCAGGAAGCGCTGGAGGCCTGCCGCTTGGCGACCGTGCGCTTTATCCCGGCCGGTCAACCACCGCATCGCGCAAGCCCCGGCGCCACCTCGGCGGATCGCCTGGCGATGGCGCGCCTGGCTTTGGCGGGTTGCACGCAGTTCGAACTCGACGAAGCCGAGGTGCTCAGCGAGGCGCCGAGCTACACGGTGCCAACGCTGGAGCGCCTGCGAGAACAGTTCGGCACCGAGCGCCCGCTGGTGCTGCTACTTGGTATGGATGCCTTTCTCGGCCTGCCGGGCTGGCATCGCTGGCGCGAGCTGTTCGATCTGGCGCACATTGCCGTGGCAACCCGGCCCGGGCATGTGATGAACTTCACATCTGGGGATGCAAAAAATGCCGCCAACCGGGTAGCCCTGGCCGCCGAGTTTGCGGTTCGTCAGGCCTCCTCGCCGGACGCGTTCTTAGGGGTATCAGCCGGGCGTATCAGCCATTTCGCGATGACCCCGTTGGACATCTCCGCGACGGCCATTCGCACCGTTCTGGCGGCCGGCAATAGCCCGCGCTTCTTGGTGCCTGATGGTGTTCTCGACTATATTGAAGCTCACCGGCTTTACAGATGACGGGGCGATCATTGCCTCGGTAAGCCCTGCCCAAACCCGTAAATTCAGGAAAACAGACCTCCGCATGGATATTCGCAAGCTGCAGAAAGTCGTTGTCGACGCCCTTGAAGACATCAAGGCCAAGGACATCGAAGTCATCAATGTCACCAAGCTCACCTCCCTTTTCGATCGTGTTGTGATCGCCAGCGGCGACTCCAACCGGCAGACGCGCGCCCTCGCGCGCCACGTGCAGGAAAAGGTCAAGGAAGCGGGCGGCGAAATCATCAGTATCGAAGGCGAGCAGACCGGCGAATGGGTGCTGGTCGATGCGGGCGATGTGGTCATCCACATCATGCAACCCGCCGTGCGCAGCTACTACAACCTTGAAGAGCTGTGGATTGCCACGCCGGCCGCGCGCCGCAAGCTGATGGCCGAGCACGAAGCTGAAGCCTCGGGCTCGCGCGCCTCGCGCGCTGCCTGAAGCAGCTCCGAGCGCGCGCTTTGAAGCTCTTCATCGCAGCGGTCGGCACGAAAATGCCCGGCTGGGTCGAGGCGGGTTTTGAGGAATATGCCAAACGCTTTCCGCGCGATTGCTCGCTTGAGCTTATCGAGGTGCGCGCCGAGCCGCGCACCACCGGCAAGCCCCCCGCTGCGATGATGGAACTTGAGGCCACGCGTCTGCGTCAGGCCATCCCGCCACGCGCGCGTCTTGTCGTGCTCGACGAGCGCGGTGAGGACATGACCTCGCGCAAGCTCTCCGAACGGCTGCAGAAATGGCAGGATGGCGGCGACGACGTTGCCTTTGTCATCGGCGGCCCTGACGGACTCGCGCCCGGGCTGAAACAGGGCGCCCACGAGAGCATGCGTCTCTCGAGTCTGACCTTGCCGCACGCCATGGTGCGTGTCATGCTCGCGGAAGCGCTTTACCGTGCGTGGAGCTTGCTGAACAACCATCCCTATCACCGCGACTGAGGTTCAGGCCCGGGTCGCAATGGACATCTCGACCAATATGGCCGCCGATACCTCTCTTCCGCGTATCTACCTGGCATCAACCAGCCCACGCCGTCGTGAATTGCTGCAGCAGATCGGCATCGACTTCGACACATTGTTCTTCCGCATTCCGCCGCGTGAAGATGACGATATTTCCGAAGACATCATTGGCAATGAAACTGCCACCGAATATGTGGTCCGTGTTGCGGCCGCCAAGGCCGAAGGCGCCATGCGTCGCATCGTGTGGCGCAAGCTGCGGCGTCAGGCGGTGCTATCGGCCGACACGACGCTGGAGGTCGAGGGTGAGATCATCGGCAAGCCGAATGACGCCGAACATGCCAAGCAGATACTGCGAAAGCTCTCCGGTCGCGAACACCGCGTGCTGACCGCCGTCGCGCTGGCGGATGGCGATATCCTCAAGCAGCGCTTGTCGATCAGCACTGTGCGCATGCGCGAAATTTCGGAAGAGGAAATCGCCGCCTACATCGAAAGCGGCGAGCCTTTCGGCAAGGCCGGTGCCTATGGCATCCAGGGGCGCGCCGCCGCCTTCATCTCGGAGATCCACGGCTCATATTCCGGCATCATGGGCTTGCCGCTATTTGAAACCGCCGAGCTCCTGCGCGAGTTCAGTCAAGGGTAGGGAGGAACTCCTTCGGAGGTTCCGCCAGCCGCGGCAAGGCGGCTTCACGTAACGTACGTCTCGGCCCTGATCTGGCGGAACCTCCTTCGGAGTTCCACCCTACCGCCGTGGCCCCAGCGCTGCGTTCGCCGATAGATAGATCAACGCCAGAAACGGCCACACGAAATCGGCCAGGCGTGTCAGGCCATGAAAGTTGAGGAAGTGACTTTGATGGATGAGGCGCATCGAAGCCAGCTCGAACGGATTCTCCGGCGCGATATTCACAAGTGCCGTGCAAAACAACAGTGCCGCACAGGCCAGGCTGTGCTGCAGCCAGCCCGGTAATCGCCAGGCAACGATCAGGGCGGTCAGGCCGATCACAAGGCCGCGCAGCGCGCCGGGTGTGGCCCATAGCCAAGGGTCGGGCGGCATGACGAACAGGTAGTCAGCCAGCGAGCGCACGGCTAGCCCGACGATCAGGACCAGTGCTACTAGCGCACCGCCGGGTTCGTGCATGCAGCGCCGCACGAGCAGGCCCAGCGCCAGCACATTCATCGACACGATGAGGGTTTCGATCAGCACGAAGCGTCGCGCTGAAAACGTGATGGCGGCGGGCAGATCGAACAGGGGCCGCATATCGCCGGTGCCGAACAGCGTGCTAGTCGGCTCCAGCTGCGTCAACCACCACAGGGCCACCAGAATCAGGCCGATTTCGCCGATATGACCGGGCAGGATGCGCCGCCGCCGCCAGCTCGCCAGGAAGCCGTCGTATTCGAAGATGTTGCCCCAGCGTATCCCCGCCAGGGCACCGAAAAGTCCGCCGAGCGTATTCGTTGCCAGGTCGACATTGGATGCGACCCGCGTGGGCAGGTAATTCTGCACAAACTCCAGTGAGCCGCTCAGCAAGGCACACAGCAGGGTGGCGACAAGCACCACCAGTCGTTTGTCCGCTGTGTGCCAGGCTGATGCTGCAAGCATGAAGCCTAGCGGCACGAAGCCCAGCGCATTGAACACCAGGTCGGCGTAGGTGACGTAACGTGGCCAGGGCGCGGTAAGAAATGCGAAGGGACTGATGCCGGTGTCGCGCCAGCCCGAGAAAGGGTGGAGGCAGGCGTAGGCCGTCAGCAGCGCGTAGGCCAGCGCCAGATAGCGAGGCAGCCGACGCTCATGATGCATATCGGCTACCGCAGTTCAATTTCATACGCCGCCGCTATGACCTGCTGCGGGGCCACCGGCTGCCGGGCTGATATGCGCCAGCGGGCGGTCCCCTTCGTGATGATGGATATGACCGACCTGTGGTTGCGGGGTCGGCGGTGTGCGCATGACCTGCGGCAGCAGCGAAAACAGGATGAAGCTGGCGAACGAGACGAGGAAGCCGACGAAGTGCGGCAGCCAGACTTCGGTCCAGGCCGGTGCCGTACCCTCCAGCGTGAGCCAGGTCATGAGGCCCAGCACCATGGAGGCGATCGCCCCCTGCGTGGTGGCACGCTTCCAGTAGACGCCCAGCACCAATGGCACGAAGGCAGCCACGAGGGTCACCTTATAGGCGTTCTCGACGAGGCCGTAGATCGACAGCTTGGAGTTCATCGCGATATAGGTGACGGCTGATGTGAACACCAGCACCACGGCCTGCATCCAGCGCAGGAACTGCTTGTCCGTCATGTGCGGTTTCCAGGCTTTGAGGATGGGGCGCAGCAGGTTCTCGGAGAAGGTCACCGAGGGCGCAAGCAGGGTTGCCGAGGCGCAGCTCTTGATGGCCGAGAGCAGGGCGCCGAAGAACATGATCTGCGCAATCAATGGCACGCGTTCCAGCACGAGGCGCGGCAGGATCAGTTGCGAATCGGAGTCGATGTACTTCGCCACAAGATCGGGCGCGATCAGCGTGGCGCAGTAGGCGAGGAAAATCGGGATGAAGGCGAAACAGAAGTACAGCGAGCCCCCAAGCACCGAGGCCCACACCGCAGTGAATTCGTTCTTCGAGGACTGCACGCGCTGGAACACGTCCTGCTGCGGGATCGAGCCCAGCATCATGGTCACGGCGGTGCCGACGAAGAGCACGATCTCGTCGAGATTGAAGGCCGGCAGGAACTTGAACTTGCCTGCGGCCTGCGCATGGGCGATGACGCTACCCACGCCGCCCGCGCTGCCGCTCACGTCCCAGCCAATGTAGAGCAGGCCGATGACGATCACGATCATCTGGATGAAGTCCGTGATGGCCACCGACCACATGCCGCCGAACAGCGTGTAGATCAGGACCGAGCCGGCGCCGAGCACCATGCCCAGTTCCTGCGACACGCCGCCATCCGACAGCACGAAGAACACGAGGCCCAGCGCCTTGATCTGTGCGGCCACCCAGCCGAGATAGGAGATGACGATGGATATCGTGGTGATGAGTTCGACGGTGCGGCCGAAACGCAGGCGGTAGTAGTCGCCGATGGTCAGCAGGTTGAGGCGGTAAAGCGGCTTGGCGAAGAACAGGCCGACGAAGATCAGGCACAGCGAGGAGCCGAAGGGGTCGGCGACGATGCCGCTCATGCCGTCCTTGAGAAAGGTCGACGGAATGCCGAGCACGGTTTCCGAACCGAACCAGGTCGCAAATACAGTCGCGGTAACGACGTAGAACGGTAGCGAGCGCCCGGCAATCGCGTAGTCCGTGGTGGTCTTGACGCGCAATGCGGCATAGAGGCCGATGGCGATCGAGATCAACCAGTAAATGATGACGAAGGTGAGCAGCATGGAACAACCCCGAAAAGTGCTGGATGTTTTATCGGCGGATTATACCCACGGCCGCCGGGCCTCTTACGCGGTCTTCGGTGCGTCGCGCCGGGCCGCCTCGTCGGCCAGTTTCTGCATTTCGCTGACGAAATCGGGGTCCTCGCCGTGCAGCAGGCCGGGCAGGGCGGCGCGGAAATCAGCGCGTTCGCACCATTCGCGCATGAAGTCTTCCCATGAGCGCCACATGCGCAATTGCTTGCGGTTCATGTCCTCTTCGTAGACCAGCAGGTAAGCGCGCTCGAACAGGCTGACGAGAATGGAGTAGAGGGCCAGGCGACGATCCAGTTGCTCTTCGGTCAGATCGGTCGCCGTGCTGGAGCGCAGCTTCAGATCGGAGTTCTGCAGCACCAGCTCCATGAAGCGCGAGTAGTCGTCGGAAAGCTTGAGGTAGATTTCCTCTTCTTCATTGGCGCGTTCGCGGCGCTGCTCGAAGATGAATACGGCGATGGCGAATGGCAGCGCGACGACGGTCACGACGAAGCTTGCCAGTTCCATCCAGTCCTTGAACTCGGTCATGGGGCGTGTGTCTGCCATAGGCGGCCGGAGCCGGCGGGACGCTTAGTATCGCCGATGCCTGCGAGCCACACAAAAACACCCGCTCGTGGGCGGGTGTCGGTAACGCAGGACAGGCGAGGGGCTCAGAGCCGGTAGCTCGCTACGACCTTCTGCATGGTGCTCGCCAGCATATCCAGCTCACGTGCGGACTGGGCGCTTTCACGTGCGGCGGCGTTGCTCTCTTCAGCCATCTGCGCGATCTTTTCGACCTGCTGCGCGATGCTGGTGCTGGCCGAGCTCTGCTCGCGGATGGCGTGCGTGATCTCGCTCACCATGGTGACGGCGCTCTCGCTACTCTCGCCGATCTGGCGAATGGCGGCATTGGCCTCGGCCGCGCGGGCGACGCCGGCCGAGACGCGCTCCACCGCATGCTCCATGCTTGCGACAGCATCGCGGGCGCTGTTGCGCACCGTGTCCACCATCGACGAAATTTCGTGGGTGGACGCAGCCGTGCGTTCAGCCAGTTTGCGCACCTCGTCGGCCACCACGGCAAAGCCGCGCCCCTGCTCGCCGGCACGGGCGGCTTCAATGGCGGCGTTGAGGGCCAGCAGATTCGTCTGGTCGGCCACTTCGCGGATCACGGCGACGACAGAGGAGATGCGATCGCTCTGGGCTTCGAGTTCGCGGATGCGGCCCGACGCAGCGTTCACCGTGTCGGCGATATCGTTGATGTCGCTCACTGTCTGGCCGATCACCTTCGTGCCGGTCTCAGCGAGCTTGCCCGAACGCGTCGACTCGGCATTGGCTTCGCCCGCGCGGTCGCCAACGTGGGTGATGCTCACTGTCAGCTCTTCGATCGAGGCGGCCATGTTGGCGGCCGAAGAACTTTGCTGGTCCGATGCGGCGGCCACCTGGTCGGAGGTCACGGCCAGGTGGCTGGACGCGGACGCGACCTTGTTGGTGCTGTCGGCAATGGTTTTGAGGTTGTTCTGCAGATTGTCGAGCAGGCGGTTGAGCGCCATCGACATCTGGCCGATCTCATCCTGCTCGTAGACCTTGGCACGCACTGTGAAGTCGTGATTGCGCTCGATGCGCTGCATGGTCTCGCTGGTGCTGCTGACGGCACGACGAATGCCACGTGCCAGCACCAAGCCGATCAGGCTTACCACGATGATGCCCAGCGTGATCGCGATGCTGGCTGTCACGGTGGCGCGTTTGCCGACACTGGCAGCCTGTTCGGTCGCTATGAGCGAGAGTTCGTCACCATATTTGGCGTGCGCCTCCAGCGCCGAGAGCAGCTTGTCGCCCTGCAGGCGCAAGCGGTTGAAGGTGAGGGTGCGCAGACCATCATCCAGGTCGGCCCCATTCTTGATGATCGGCGTAAGGGCCCCCATGAAGCTGCTCGCGGCAGCCTTGTCTTCGTCGAGAAATTGCTTGTCCTTCACGTTCGAGACAAGCTTTTCGTAATCAGAGAGCTGTTTCTCGAGCTGCTCTGCATCACTCTTGATGCTGGTCTGCAGGCGCGTGCGTTCTTCCTCTGTATTACTCATCACAAAAGCAGCTGTATCGACGCGGATGTGCAGCACGGTCTTTGCCATGTCATCGACACCCATGATGCTGGGAATCAGGTCGTTGGCCGCGTACTGGAACGAATCGCTCAATTGCGAAGACGAATGGATGCCACTAAGGCCCACGAACAGCAAGGCGAGGGCTGACAGGCCCGACATCAGGAACAGCCTGTTGGTAATGGAGAGGGACGTCTTGATTTTCATGAGGTAGAGCCTGTGATCGCACGAAAGATCTTAGGGTCAACGGCGGCGGCACCCCCTCACCCGCAGGGGAAACTGCAAATTCTTGTGGCTTTGTGCCGTGCCCCCTGGCGCGTGCCGGTCTACAAGCCCGGATCGTCAGCGGCGCCGCCCGCCAGCGCCGTGTCGACCACGTGTCGCGACAACTGCGGCGCAAACAGCTCGATGAAGGCATAGGCATAGCCGCGAAGCCAGGCATTGCGCGGCAGGCCGATGCGGGTTGTGGAGGATTCGAACAGGTGCGAGGCATCCACTGCAGCCAAGCCGCGGTCGAGCATCGGGTCGAAGGCCATGCTGGCGATGATGCCGATACCCAGATCCATGCTCACATAGGTCTTGATTACGTCCGAGTCCAAGGCCGTCAGCACCACGTTCGGCTTCAGCCCGCGGCCAAGAAAGGCCTTGTTGATCTGGCTGCGGCCGGCAAAGGCCGAGTCGTAGGTGATGATCGGATAGTGCGCGATCGCTTCCAGCGTCAGCAGCTTGTCACGCAGGATGGGGTGGCCGCTCTTTGCGATCACGCTGCGGTTCCACTGTTGGCAGGGCAGCATCACCAGATCGGGATTGTCGGCAATCGCCTCCGTCGCAATCGCAATATCCGCCTGCCCGCGCAAGACCATCTCGCAGTTCTGTGTCGGATTGCCCTGGTGCAGATGCAGCTGCACCTTCGGATAACGCCGCACGAACTCCGCCACCACCTTCGGCAAGGCATAGCGCGCCTGTGTGTGCGTGGTTGCAATCGTCAGAACGCCCGCTTCCTCGTTCTGGAACTCATTGCCCACCGCATGCAGATTGTCTGCCTCACGCAGCATCCGCTCTGCAATCGCCACCACCTGCCGCCCAGGCTCTGTAATCGCTGTCAGCCGCTTGCCATGCCGCACGAAAATCTCGATGCCGAGTTCTTCCTCCAGCAGTTTGATCTGCTTCGACACGCCCGGCTGCGAGGTGAACAGGGCATCCGCCGCCTCGGACATGGAGAGCTTGCGGTTGGCGACTTCGAGGACGTAGCGGAGTTGTTGGAGGTTCATGCGCAATCGCTCCCTGCAGACTTCGTCATCCCGGCGAACGCCGGGATCCAGTTCCACGCGGGCGTCTGAATCCAGGCCTTCGATAAAGGGGCGATGTGTTCAAGTGATGTCTTCATACAGATCCCGCTACTCAGGATTTTCGGCTTCAATCAATTCCAGCTTCCAGGCTCGTTGCCATTCCTTCAGCACCTTCTCGCGAGTAATGGCGCTTTCCATCGTGCTGTGCTGCTCGAACCACACAAGCGTCTTCACGCCATAACGCTTGGTGAATCCCTCAATCAGACCTTCCTTGTGCTGCCAGACCCGCTGAACAAGATCGGACGTGACACCGATATAAAGCGTGCCGTTGCGCTTGCTTGTCAGGATGTAAACGCAAGGGTTCATGCCTCTCTCATTGCAACAAAAGCGATGCTAGCGCTGCGCGTATTGAACGCTTCTGGATCCCGGCTTTCGCCGGGATGACGAATTGAGGGGGTGTGCCAAGGGAAATAAAGGCCTCGGCTTGCCGAGCGAGCGGGTGCTCAGCAAGGCGGCCCGCGCAGAGCAGGGCTTCCGCCCGGCGAGCCGGCCAACGCAGCATGAGCCCCGCGCAGCCGGGAAGACGAGGCCTTTATATTACTTTTTCTTCTATGGGTGTGAATGAAACAGGGGATTGGGGATGAAACCCGCCGCGCTATGATCCAGCCTCCCCGAATCCCATAGACCACTCGCCATGAACCTGCTTTACCCAGTCACCGGCTTTGCCGTTGGCACCATCGTCGGCCTGACCGGCGTGGGTGGCGGTTCGCTCATGACGCCTCTGCTGGTGCTGCTGTTCGGCGTGAATCCCTCCGTCGCGGTCGGCACCGACCTGCTCTACGCTTCGATCACCAAGGCCGGCGGCACGCTGGCGCACAGCCTCAAGGGTACGGTGGACTGGCAAATCGTGCGTACCCTGGCGATGGGTTCGCTGCCCGCCGCTGCGCTGACACTGTGGCTCGTGCACCATTATTTCCCGGGCGGCCTCGGCGGCGCCTCCAGGCTGATTTCCTTCGCATTGGGCATTGCCCTGTTATTGACCGCGCTGTCCCTGCTACTGCGCAAAAAGCTGCAGGCTTTTGCACAGAAACATGCACCTTCGGTGCCGAATCCGCGCCGCACTTTCTGGCTGACCGTGCTGATGGGCGCGGTGCTTGGTACGCTGGTATCGATCTCATCCGTGGGGGCCGGGGCGCTGGGCGTGACGATATTGTTTTTCCTGTACCCTGCGCTGCCCGCGCACCGCATCGTTGGCTCGGATATTGCACATGCAGTCCCTCTGACGCTGGTGGCCGGCCTCGGCCACTGGTGGCTGGGCAGCATCAACTGGTTGCTGCTGGGCAGCCTGCTGATCGGTTCGCTACCTGGCATCTGGGTCGGCAGCCATATCTCGGCAAAAGTCCCGGAAAAAGTATTGCGCCCCATTCTGGCCGGCATGCTCGTGCTGATCGGCACGAAACTCATTGCAGCCAACTGAACTCAAAGAATCACTGAATCAGCGGAAAAGTCGCCATGTACAAATACGACGAATATGACCAACGCATCGTGCGCGAACGTGCCGCACAGTATCGCGACCAGACACGCCGCTACCTCGCGGGCGAGCTGACGGACGACGAGTTCCGTCCGCTGCGTCTGCAGAACGGCCTCTATATCCAGCGCCATGCACCGATGCTGCGCGTGGCGATTCCCTACGGCCTGCTCGGCTCGCACCAGTTGCGCAAGCTGGCGCATATCGCACGCGAGTACGACCGCAACTACGCGCACTTTTCGACGCGCCAGAATTGCCAGTACAACTGGCCGGAACTGACACGTGTGCCGGACATTCTCGATGAGCTGGCCAGCGTGGAAATGCACGCCATCCAGACCTCGGGCAACTGCATCCGCAACATCACGACCGACCAGTTCGCCGGCGTCGCGCCGGATGAAGTGGTCGACCCGCGCCCGATGGCGGAAATCCTGCGCCAGTGGAGCACTTTCCATCCGGAGTTCGCGCTGCTGCCGCGCAAGTTCAAGATCGCCGTCAGCGGTACGACCAACGACCGCGCCGTCGTGCAGATGCATGACATCGGCCTGGAGTTCTATCGCGGTGCGGCGAATGAGTTGCTGATCAAGGTCTGGGTCGGTGGTGGCCTCGGCCGCACGCCGATCCTTGGCGAAGTGATCCAGGAAGCGCTGCCCTGGCAACACGCCATCTCGTACTGCGAAGCCATCATCCGCACCTACAACCGCTGGGGCCGTCGCGACAACTCGTACAAGGCGCGCATCAAGATTCTCGTGAAGGCGCTGGGCATTGAGGAATTCCGCAAGCAGGTCGATGCGGAGTGGGTACATCACAAGGACGGCCCGAACACCATCACGCAAGCTGAGCTGGATCGCGTGGCCAAGCATTTCGACGCGCCTGCCTACGAAACGCTGAGTGACAGCAACGCGACCTTCGACGACAAGCGGGCGACCGACAAGGCCTTCAGCAACTGGGTGAAGCGCTGCGTGCATGCGCACAAGGTGCCGGGCTATCGCGCCGTCACGTTGTCGCTCAAGCCGACCGGCATTGCACCGGGCGATGCGACCTCGGAACAGATGGACATCGTCGCCAACTTCGCCGACCAGTACAGCTTTAGCGAAGTACGCGTGTCGCACGAGCAGAACCTGATTCTTGCCGACGTGAAGCTGGGCGATCTGTACGCGCTGTGGAAGACGGCCAAGGCGGCCGGTCTGGCGACGCCGAACATCGGTCTCATTACCGACATCATCTGCTGCCCGGGCGGCGATTTCTGCTCGCTGGCAAATGCACCGAGTATTCCGATTGCATTGTCGGTGCAGCAGCAGTTCGATGATCTGGATTACCAGCACGACATAGGCGAGATCGAGATCAATATTTCTGGCTGCATGAATGCTTGCGGTCACCACCATGTCGGCCACATCGGCGTGCTTGGCGTCGATAAGGATGGTTCGGAGTGGTACCAGGTGAGCATTGGGGGTAAGCAGGGTAATGATGCAAGCCTTGGCTCCGTGATCGGCCCGTCCTTCGCCGCGGCCGAAGTGGCTGGCGTGGTGCAACGCCTGATCGATGTCTATCTCGAAAACCGCACGCCGGAAGAGCGTTTCATCGACACGGTGCGTCGCCTCGGTGTGGCGCCGTTCAAGACGCGTGTCTATGCAGACCGTCAGCCCGGCAAGAAGGAAGTTGCAAATGTCTAAGTTGATCAAGAACGTGGACGGCGCTGCGCAGATCGTCAGCGACGACGCATGGCAAATCGTGCGTCTGCCCGCCGTGCAGGAAGAAGTAAAGAAGCAGGCCGGCAAGGTCGTGCTGTTCAAGCTGACCAATGCCGAGAGCGCGACGGCCGAGCAGATCGCCGACACACAAGTGCCTGCCGGCAAGGTTGTGTTGCCGCTGTCCGTCTGGCTGGCGCGCAAGGCTGAATTCGCTGCGCGCGTGGTCGCCGGTGAAGTCGGCGTGTGGCTGGAATCGTATGAACTGGTAGAAACGCTGGTCGCAGATCAGGCCGATCTGAACGTGTTCCCGGTGATAGGTGTGTTTGTCGAACGTCATGCGGACGGCCGCGTGTTTTCGACAGCCGCATTGTTGCGTACGCGCTTCGGTTTCCGCAACGAGCTGCGTGCCTTCGGCGACGTGCTGCGTGATCAGTTGTTCTTCCTCAATCGTTGTGGTTTTTCGGCTTTTGCAATTCGCGCTGATCGCTCGACGGAAGAGGCGTTGGCTTCGCTGAAGGATTTCAGCGAGCCGTATCAGGCCGCCGTGGTGGTCGATCAACCGCTGTGGCGTCGTCACGCACGCGTCTGACGGAAGACAATCGTGGAGCAAACCGTTTCCTTCCTGAAGCCTCGCGCAACGAATCCGGCAACGAACCCGCAGCTGACGGATGCACTGCGCATGAGCGTTGCGGTGAAGCGCGCCAATGCGCTTGAGTTGCTGCACGCGATCAGTGATCAGCACGATGCTGCCCATGGTTTCGTGACCTTCGCTAACAGCTTCGGCGCTGAAGACATGGTGCTCACCGACATCATTCTCAGCGAGCAATTGCCGATCGAGATTTTCTCGCTCGACACGGGCCGTCTGCCTGCCGAGACCTACACGCTGATGGGCGAGGTGGAGCAGAAGTACGATACGCGCCTCAAGGTGTTTTTTCCCGAGAGCGGCGCAGTGGAAACCTATGTGCGCACCGAGGGCATCAACGCTTTCTACAACTCCGTCGAATTGCGCAAGGCCTGCTGCGGTATCCGCAAGGTTGAGCCGTTGCGTCGCGCACTGGGCGGCAAGAAGGCCTGGATTACCGGCCTGCGCGCTGCGCAGAGCACGACACGCACCGATCTGCCGGTGCGTGAGTACGACGCAGGCAATGGCCTCGAAAAATACAACCCGCTGGCCGACTGGAGCGAGCAGGAAGTATGGGCTTACATCCGCATCCACGGCGTGCCCTACAACGCGCTGCACGACCAGTTCTATCCAAGCATCGGCTGCGCGCCATGCACGCGCTCCATCGCTGTCGGTGAAGACGTGCGTGCGGGGCGCTGGTGGTGGGAAAACCCGGACAGCAAGGAGTGCGGGCTTCACGTCAAGTGAAGCTGAACGAGTTTTTGGGCTTGCCGGGTTTCGGCGTAGCCAAAACCCGGATTCGAAGGAATGCGGATTGCATGTAAAGAAGTAGACGGAAGTAACCCGTGTCGCGGGACGCGACGCTGCTGATGAAACAAAAATGACAACTCTGACCAAACAAACCCTGTCTCACCTCGATTGGCTCGAAGCCGAGGCCATTCACATCATGCGTGAAGTGGCCGGCCAGTGCGAACGCCCTGTGTTGCTGTTCTCCGGCGGCAAGGATTCCGTGTGCATGTTGCGCGTTGCGGAGAAGGCTTTCCGTCCCGGCAAGTTCCCGTTCCCGCTGTTGCACATCGACACCGGCCATAACTATCAGGAAGTCATCGCCTTCCGCGACAAGCGCGCGGCAGAGTTGGGTGAGCGCCTGATCGTGCGCTCGGTCGAGGACTCGATGAAGCGTGGCACCGTGGTGCTGAAGTCTGCTGATGAGTCACGCAACAAGCATCAGTCGGTGACCCTGCTCGAAGCACTCGCCGAATTCGAGTTCGACTGCGCCATTGGTGGTGCACGTCGAGATGAAGAGAAGGCACGCGCCAAGGAACGCGTGATGAGTTTCCGCGACGAATTCGGTCAGTGGGATCCGAAGAATCAGCGTCCCGAGTTGTGGAATCTGTACAACGCCCGCACGCACAAGGGCGAGAACATCCGCGCCTTCCCGATCAGCAACTGGACCGAGATGGATGTGTGGCAATACATCGAGCGCGAGAAGCTCGAATTGCCAAGTATCTACTTCACTCACACGCGCCAGGTGGTGATGCGCGGCGGCTCGATCGTGCCGGCGAATGTTCCGCTGGCGAGTGGCGAAGTCCTCAACGCGCCGAAGGCAGGCGAGGCCATCATTGATCTGCAGGTGCGCTTCCGTACCGTCGGCGACATCACCTGTACCGCGCCGGTGGAGTCCGATGCCAGCAGTGTTGCCGACATTGTGCTGGAAACGGCAACGACGACGATTACGGAGCGTGGCGCTACGCGTCTTGACGATCAGACGTCAGACGCTTCGATGGAACAGCGCAAGAAGGAAGGTTATTTCTGATGTCCGCACACGAGAATATTCCAGACAACGGCCTGCTGCGCTTCATGACCTGCGGCAGCGTGGATGATGGCAAGAGCACGCTGATCGGTCGCCTGCTGTTCGATACCAAGACCATCCTCGCCGACACGCTGACGCAGATCGAGAAAACCTCGAAGAAGCGCGGCATGGAAGCGGTGGACCTGTCGCTCCTGACCGATGGCTTGCAGGCCGAACGCGAGCAAGGCATCACCATCGATGTGGCCTATCGCTACTTCTCGACCGGCTCGCGCAAGTACATCATTGCCGATGCGCCGGGCCACGAGCAGTACACGCGCAATATGGTCACAGCCGCATCAACGGCCAACCTCGCGATCATCCTCGTCGACGCGCGCAAGGGCGTGCTGACGCAGACGCGTCGTCATAGTTACCTCGCGCATCTGGTCGGCATTCCGCATCGCGTCGTCGCCATCAACAAGATGGACTTGGTTGATTACAGCCAGGAAACCTACGATCGCATCTGCGGCGAGTACCGGGCGTTTGCGGAGAAGATGGGCCTGATCCCGGAAGGCGGCGATCTGCGCTTTATTCCGATGTCGGCGCTCAATGGCGACAACATCGTCGATCGCAGCGATGCGATGTCCTGGTATCAGGGCCCGACCCTGCTCGACGTGCTCGAAGCCGCGCCTGCCGCACATACCGAGCACGACGAACCCTTCCGCTTCCCGGTGCAGTTCGTGTGTCGTCCGCAGGATTCGGCCAACCCGGAGTTGCACGACTATCGCGGCTTCATGGGCCGCGTCGAGTCGGGTTCGATCAAGGCGGGTGACGAAGTCACGGCGCTGCCGTCCGGCCGCACCAGCCGCGTCAAGGCTGTGCATCTGGGTGGTGAAGCGATTGAGGAGGGCGTGACCGAGCAGTCCGTCACCTTGTTGCTTGAGGACGAAGTCGACATCTCGCGTGGCGACATGATCGTCAAGACCAGTGAAGTGCCGGAAGCGCGCAAGGAAGTGGATGCGATGCTGTGCTGGCTGTCGGAGACACCGCTGTCACCGTCGCGCACCTACGCGATCCGCCACACGACGCGTACCAGCAAGGCCAAGCTCAACAGCATCGCGTATCGCGTGGATGTGAATTCGCTTGAGCATGCTGATGCAACGCAGCTGGCGATGAATGACATCGCGCGCGTCAATCTCAAGCTGGCCTTGCCGGTATTCGCAGATGCCTATACGCAGAATCGTGCGACGGGCGCTTTTATCGTGATCGACGAATCGACCAACAACACCGTTGGCGCGGGCATGATCCTTTGATCGGCTAATGCATTGCGAAAGGCCCGTTGCTGGCTGCTTCATGCGCCTGCAACGGGCCTTTGGTTTATAGTGCATGCCGCTTTGTAACGCTTTTTGAATCCTCCTGCGCCGAAATGCGCAACCTGATCCGGACGTGTTCTGATGAACGCGTCCTGAAATACCAACCAAGGAAAACCATGAAAAAGACTTTCATTGCCGTGGTCTGCGCACTGAGCGCGGTTGCCAGCTCTGCTGCAGACATGACCGAAGACCAGAAGACGGTCTATGCCATCGGTGCCATCATCGGCAAGCAAGTGTCGGTGTTCAACCTGTCGCCTGCCGAACTGGAACTGGTCAAGAAAGGTCTGACCGATTCGACCAATGGCAAGCCAGCCGTTGAACTCGAAACCTACGGCCCGAAGGTGCAGGAACTGGCGCAGAAGCGCATGGCCGCCGCAGGTGCCAAGCAGGCTGCAGCGGGCAAGACTTACCTCGACAAGGCAGCCAAGGAAACTGGCGCAGTGAAGACGCCTTCTGGCCTGATCTTCATCTCGCTCAAGGACGGTACGGGCGCTAGCCCGACGGTCAACGACACGGTCAAGGTTCACTACCGCGGCACGCTGATCGACGGCACCGAGTTCGATAGCTCCTACAAGCGTGGCGAGCCGATCGAATTTCCGCTCAATGGCGTGATCAAGTGCTGGGGCGAAGGCGTGGCGAAGATGAAGGTGGGCGGCAAGGCTCGCCTGGTTTGCCCGTCGGCCATCGCTTACGGCGAGCAGGGCGCAGGTGGTGCGATTCCGCCTAATGCCACGCTGAACTTCGAAGTCGAACTGCTCGGCATCAAGCCACCCGCACCGGCGCCAGCTGCTGCACCAGCGGCCCCAGCAGCACCAGCACCTGCAAAGAAATAATCGCGTTTTCAATGGCGATGCAAAAGGCCACCGCATGCGGTGGCCTTTTGCTTTTGTGCGCCACTGAAACAGGGCTCACACGTGGTGATGGCGCGTGCCGTTCTTGAGCGTCGGATGGCGCGTGTGAAAATCGATCCACACTACGTCAGCGTTGGTAGGGGCGGTGGCGAATTGGCGGTCATCCGCGATGCGGGCTGCGACGAACAGGCGGCCGAGCATGACTTGTCGCCATGCCTCTCCACCGCACAGCGCGTAGAACTCGGTCTTGTCGAGCTGAGCCACCTGTAGCAGCGGGATGGCTTTACGCGGCGGCAAAGCGACGATTGCTGCCAGTGTCAGCCGGTTGAAAACCTGCGTGTCCAGCGCGGCGTAGAAGGCGCGCGTCTGGTCTTCGTTGACCGAGCGGTGGTCGCGAAACCAGCCTTCCCGTTGCATCAACAGACGATCCGTTTCGGGCTTGGATAGCCAGTAGAGATTCCATGCCTGCGTATCGCCGTGCTCCTGCATGACGCGGAGCACGCAGTGTTGCGTGCCGGGAATAATGTAATGCTCCGGGGTCAGCGGAGCGTACATCGTGATGCCGTGCCAGGTTGTCATGCTCACCGATACCCACTTGTGATCGGCGCGAAATGCGCCGTACATGGATCTTTATCGGACGTTATGGGGGCGAGCTTGAGTCGTAGCGCTATGGCTGGCGCGGGTGGAGATGCACAGTTTGTTGCGTTGCGGGGGCCGACGCCTGTCCGCAATTGCCGCAGCCGCTGCCGCAACTGCCGCTTTTGCCCGCATCTCCGCTGTCATGGCAACTCGTGCCAGCACGCATGCCAGTGATGCGCATCCAGAGCGTCGGTGCCTGTTTGCGCAGCACGGCGATCGCCGCCAGCAGCACGATCAGGCCGACGATCAAGGGCTCGAGCACTGCGTAGAGTTGCGGGCTCATGACAGCATGCCGCCGATGTGGAACGCGATGAAGGCGGCGACCCAGGCCAATGCAAATAAATATGCCAGCGAGATGCCGACCATGCGCCACGAGCCGGTCTCGCGCCGGATCACAGCGAGTGTGGACAGACACTGCGGCGCATAGATGTACCAAGCCAGCAGCGCCAGCCCCGTGCCAAGTGACCATTGTGCGGCAATCAGCGGAGCAAGCTGCGAAGCCGCGGCATCCTGACCGCCGCTGATGGCATAAACGGTGGCTAGTCCGCTGACCGCAACTTCGCGCGCAGCGAGGCCGGGAATCAGAGCCACGCAGATCTGCCAGTTGAAACCTATCGGCGCGAAGACAGCCTGCATGGCACGACCGATGTGTCCGGCATAGCTGTATTCGATGGCAGTGCCGTGCCAGTCGGCGGGCGGTGTCGGGAAGCTGGCAAGAAACCACAACAGGATGGAAAGCGCGAGGATGATGCCGCCGACGCGCTTGATGAAGATCGAGGCGCGCTCGACGAGACCGATGAACACATCGCGTGGATTCGGCAGGCGCCACGATGGCAGCTCCATCATCAGGGCTGTTTCCGTCTGGCCGCTGCCGAAGCGCTTGACGATCCAAGCCACAGCCAGTGCCGTGAGTATGCCAAGAAGATACAAGCCGAACAGCACGAGGCCCTGCAGGCTGACATAGCCAAGCACGGTGCGTTCGGGCACGAAGGCTCCGATCAGCAGCGCATAGACCGGCAGGCGTGCCGAGCAGGTCATCAGTGGCGCGACCATGATGGTCAGCAGCCTGTCGCGCGGATGCTGGATGCTGCGCGTGGCCATGATGCCGGGAATGGCGCAGGCGAAGCTGGAAAGAAGCGGGATGAAGGCGCGCCCCGAAAGTCCGGAGGCGAGCATGGCGCGGTCCAGGAGGAAGGCTGCGCGCGGCAGATAGCCGGATTCTTCGAGGCACAGGATGAACAGGAAAAGCAGCAGGATCTGCGGCAGGAAGACCAGCACGCTGCCGGTGCCGGCGATGATGCCGTCCACCAGCAGACTGCGCAGCATGCCCTCGGGCAGGTGTGCGCTGATGAAGTTGCCCATCGCCCCTACGCCTGTTTCGATGGCGTCCTGGAAAGGGCCGGCCCACGTGAACACCGCCTGGAACATCAGGAACATGACCGTGGCAAGTATCAGCATGCCAACTACCGGATGCAGCGCCCAGCGATCCAGCGCATCGTCGATTTCGGCCGTGCGGCGCGGCACGGTCACGGCGGCCGCGAGGAGGTCGCGTACCGCGACGTGCAGATCGGCATCCTGCGGCAGGGCAGGGGGTACGACAGATTGTTCTGCCAGCGCCGTGAGCAGGCCATTGGCACCGTCCTTGCGAACGGCAATCGTCTCGATCACTGGCATGCCGAGCAGCGCTTGCAGCTTTTCGCGATCGATACTGATGCCGCGGCGCGCCGCCGAATCCATCATGTTCAGCGACACCAGCATTGGCATGCCGAGTTGCGCCAGTTCGAGCACGAAGCGCAGGTGCAGGCGCAGATTGGTGGCATCGACCACGCAGACGAGCAGGTCGGGGCGTTGCTCGCCCGGGCGCTTTCCGAGACAGACATCGCGCGTGATCGCTTCGTCGGGGCTGGCGGACTTGAGGCTGTATGCGCCGGGCAGATCAAGCACGCGCACGAGGCGGCCGGAGGGCAGGCGCAGCGACCCTTCCTTGCGCTCGACGGTGACACCGGCGTAGTTGGCAACCTTCTGGCGCGAGCCAGTGAGGCGGTTGAACAGCGCTGTCTTGCCGCAGTTGGGGTTGCCGACGAGTGCGATATGCAGCGGCGCGGACAAGGATGTGCTGGCAGCAGTATTCATCTGGCTGTGCCGGGGGGTCAGGCGGTTTGCAGCGAGACGCGTACGCGGGCGGCCTCACTGCGACGAAGGGCGAAACGGGTGAAGCCGACCTGGACTGCAATCGTGTCGGCGCCGAGCGGGCCGAAAGCCAGCACGCTGACCGGCTCGCCGGAGACGAAGCCGAGTTCGCGCAGGCGCTGCGCGATCGCATCGGTGGCGTGGTTCGATTCCACCGATTCAACCAGGGCGCGGGCGCCGCGCTTGAGCAGAGAGAGGTTCATACGAAAAATGAGATAAGAATGGTTCTCATTTATATACCTGCCGAATTCGTCTGGCAAGCCACTTGCCTGCATTGCTTGACCCAAGGCAAAACTGCAGCGGAAAACCTGAGCGGGCTTCCCGCTGGATGGCCGAAACCGGACCGGGGATCAGAGCCTGAACTTGTTGACGGTGGCCAGCATGTTTCCGGCGATGCTGTCGAGCGTGCGTGCTGCCGAGGCTGTCGAGGCCGTGCTGGCGTTGATCTCCTCCGCATGCACGGCGATCTGCTCGACCTTGGTGGCCACGTCGGTCGAGGCGGCAGATTGCTCGCGCAGGCCCACGGAGATATCGGCGACGAGGTTGGCAACGCGCTTGGCCATGTCGCGCAACTCATCGACGGCTGTGCCTGCCGAGTTGGCGAGCTGTACGCCCTGATCGACCGAGGCGACGCCATTGCGGATTTCTGTTACCGCTTCACGCGTCGAGGCCTGGATGCTGTCGATCATCTTGCCGATCTCGGTGGTGGAATGCGAAGTGCGCTCTGCCAGCTTGCGCACCTCATCGGCCACCACGGCAAAGCCACGGCCCTGCTCGCCCGCACGGGCGGCTTCGATGGCGGCATTGAGGGCCAGCAGGTTGGTCTGATCGGCTATTTCGCGGATGACCACGATGATGTTGGAGATCTGCACCGACTGACTCTCCAGCTCGCCGATGCGCTCTGCTGCGGCGCTCACTACGCTGGAGATCTGGTGGATTTCTGCGACGACGCGCTCGATGGTTTGTGCGCCAGCGACGGCCGTGCGGTCGGCGTTGGAGGCGAGATTGCTGGCGTCATTCGTGTTGTCCGAGACATGGTTGATCGACACGGTCAGCTCTTCGACGTTGGCGGCGATGGCCGAGGCGGCGCTGCTCTGTGTGTTGCTGTTGATCTCCATCTGGCTGACATTGCCGCTGAGCTGACGTGAGGCTTCGGCAAGTGCCCCGGCCTGTTGCTTGGTCTCGGTCACGGAGGTGCGCAGGGAGTCGCGCATGTGGCGCATGGCGTCAATGAGCTTGCCGATTTCATCGGATCCGCTCGCGGGGACTGGCGTGCTCAGGTCGCCATCGGCAATGCGCCGCGTGATCGTGACGGCTGCACCGAGTTGCGAGGTGACGCGGCTCGAGAACCACAGCGTGAACGCGATGGCGATCAGCACCGCTACCAGGATGGCGACATAGCTGCCCCACACGGCGACTTTCGCCTCTTTGGTAGCTGTTTCGGCGCGCTGGGTTGCTTCGTCGCGTTTGTACTTGCTGAGCGCGTCGGTACTGTCACGCGCGTCGTTGGCCAGCGTGGTCCAGGTGGTTTTCTGCAGCTTCCGCGCCTCCTCCGGCTGACCTGCCTTCATCCGCGCAACGGCTTGCCCGACAGCGGCATGGTACGCACCGGTCGCCTTGACGATCTGGTCGGTCAGTTCCTTGTCCGTGCCATCGGCAGACAGCTTGCGCTGCGTCTCGATTTCCTTGCCAAGGGTGTCATTGAGTTCGTCAAGCGATGTCGCCATCTTGTCGCGCTCGCCATCGGTCTCGGCCAGTATGTATTCGAGGCTACGCACGCGATAACGCAGGCGTATTTGTGACAGGCGCGAGGCTGAGTCCATCGACTGCACGGAGTCGGTGGCCAGGCCATCCACGACACCGCTGATGGAATTGAGCTTGATGATGCAGAACAGCACTGCGACAAGCAGCGTGCCGCTGCCCAGCAGGAAATTCACGCCCAGCTTGCCGCGAAAACTCAGTTGATCAAACCGCATGATTGCTACCTTTCGAAAGATGCCGCGTCGTTGGAAGCCTGTCCTCATCAAGCGCGATGATCTTTTCCGCATTGACCTCGCGCGCTACCGGCGGCTTGTCAGACGGGGATGGCTGAATTGAGCTTTACGGCAAGACTTTGACAAGTATTAAATTTTCCAGGGGCTTTCCGAACTGTAGAACGGAGTCCGCGCTTCTCGGATGAGCTTCAGGCAAGCAGGGCGGATGCGCTTGTACAGGCCGGCCGACATGGCTTGTTACGTTTTTTAATCGCAGCGATGCGGCGGGAAACCGGTAAAATTGCCGATAAACCTCGTTTCAAGGATGTTTCATGGACTTCGAACACGCCCGCTTCAACATGATCGAGCAACAGATTCGCCCTTGGGATGTGCTCGATCCCGATGTACTCAATGCGTTGCGATCGGTGAAACGCGAGCTCTTCGTGTTGCCCGAGCATCAGGTGCTGGCATTCTCCGAAGTGCAGCTACCCATCGGCTGCGGCCAAAGCATGCTGGAGCCAAAAGTTGAAGCCAAGGCTCTGCAAGCCATCGGCGTCAAACCAGGCGACAGCATTCTGGAGATCGGTACCGGTTCGGGCTACATGGCAGCCTTGTTGGCAGTACGTGGTGAGTGGGTGCGCAGTGTCGAGATCGAGCCCCAGTTGGCCCGGTTTGCCGCCGACAATCTGGCGCGCAACGACATCGACAATGTCATCGTCGAAGAAGGTGATGCTTCGACGGGTTGGGCGGCCCGTGCGCCGTATGACGTGATCATGGCTTCGGGCGCCGTGCGCGAAGTGCCGCAGGCCTGGCTCGACCAGCTCAAACCCGGTGGCCGCCTGTTTGCCTTCGTTGGCACGGCGCCGGTCATGAAAGGCCAGCTCATCGTGAATCTGGGCGACGGGCAATTCCGCAGCAGTACGGTTTTTGAAACATTGGTCCCAGACCTGCGCACGGCACAGACCGTGAGCTTCGCGTTCTGATCGCGGGGAACACCTGATGCCTGAACAGATCGAGGCGCCAGATCTTGCGGCCTGGCTTAAGGACGAGAGCCGCGCCAAGCCTTTTCTGCTCGATGTGCGCGAGCCCTGGGAGTTTGCGCATTGCGCGATCGCCGGTGCGGTATCGATGCCGATGGGAGGTGTCCCGGCACGCACTGCCGAGCTGGATACGGAGCGCGACGTCGTTTGCATTTGTCACCACGGCATGCGCAGCCAGCAGGTGGCAATGTTCCTTGCTTCACGCGGTTTCGAGCACGTGTTCAACCTGTCCGGTGGCGTACACGCCTGGGCCGAACAGGTGGATCCAGCGATGCCAACGTACTGAGTTGCTGGGCTGTTGCGTTTTACAAGTGTTGTTGGATAAAACAAGAGAACGGGAATACATGAAACGCATTGCCTGCCTTGTCATGGTCGCTTGTTCGACCATGAATGCACATGCTGCCGACCTGCTGGACATCTACCGCGACGCACTGGTCAGCGACTCGCAATTCACCAGCGCACGTGCGCAGTTGGAGAGTGGCAAGGAAAAGGGGCCGCAAGGCACCGCCAACATCCTGCCAGTGCTCAACATGACGGGTGGCGCGTCCTACACCAATACAGAGATCGATTTGCCGACAGATCGGAAATTCGGTTTCAACACCAACTCCTATCAGATCCAGCTGACCCAGCCCCTGTTCCGCTGGCAGAACTGGGTGAGCTACAAGCAGGGCGATTTGCAGGTCGGCCTGGCGCAGGCGCAGTTCCAGACCGCGCGCAACGATCTGGCGCTGCGTGCTGCGCAGACCTACTTTGACGTGCTGTATGCCGAAGAAGTGCTGGCCTCGGTGCAGGCCTTGAAATCGGCGTCTGATCAGCAGTTGCAGCTTTCAAAGAAAAGCTTCCAGGTCGGTACCGTGACGATTACCGACGTGAATGAAGCGCAGTCCAAGTACGACCTCGCTTCGGCACAGGAGATTGCCGCGCAGAGCGATCTGACGGTCAAACGCGAAGCACTGAGTCTGCTCTCCGGCAAGCCGCCGCAGAGCCTTGCTCGTCTGCGGCCGGGCGTGCAGATCGCCCCGCCAACGCCCGCAAACATGGAAGACTGGGTAGGCGCGGCCGAGAAGAACAATCCCGCCGTGCAGGGCCAGCAACTAGCGCTGGAAATAGCCAAGCGTGACGTGGAAAAAGCGCGCGCCGGCCATTTGCCGACGCTGGATATGGTCGCCAGCTACAGCAACGCGCATCTCACCAACACCAACAATGGCAATCCCTCCCTGATTCGCAACGGCGCCGTGGGCGTGCAACTGCAGGTGCCGCTGTACGCCGGTGGCGCGACGCAATCCAAGGTGCGTGAAAGCCTGGCGCTATCTACCAAGGCCGAATCCGACCTGGAGACGCAGCGCCGTAATGCCGTGCAGGCGGCACGCCAGGCTTTTGTCGGCGTGACCAGCGGCATCGCCCAGGTGCGTGGTTACGAAGCCGCCGTGCTGTCGAGCAAGAGCGCAGTGGATTCCAACAAGCTGGGCTATGAAGTGGGTGTGCGTATCAATATCGACGTGCTCAACGCTCAAAGCTCGCTGGCCGATACGCAGCAGAAACTTGCCAAGGCGCGGTATGACACCTTGATTTCCCAGTTGAAGCTCAAGGCGGCGACGGGCACGATTGAGACTGAGGACATGGCGCAGATCAACGCCTTGCTTGCGCCGTAAGGCCTGACCATTTGTGGTGAAGAAAAGGGCGCGCGAGCGCCCTTTCTTTTTGCGCTCAGGCGGAGGGGGGCAGCAGTTCCTGCACCAGCCGCATGAGCCGCGCGCTGGCCCCGCCGTGCTGCTTGCAGAAGGCCAGACCGGCCCGGCCCATGGCTGCGCGGCGCACGGGATCTCCAAGCAAGGCCAGTGCGGCATCAACGCCGCTTGCCGCATCTGCACAGCGCAGTGCGGCACCAGCCTCGATCGCCTTGTCGGCCGCCTCGGTGAAGTTGAAGCTGGACGGACCGATCATGACCGGCACGCCAGCAGCACAGGACTCGATGAGATTCTGACTGCCAAAGGGCAGCCAGCTGCCGCCGATCAGTGACACATCGGCCATGGCGTAATACGCCGCCATTTCACCCATGCTGTCACCTAGCCAAACGCGTGTGTGGGGTGAAATCAAACCGTCTTCGCTGCGGCGTTGCAGAGGCAAGCCGATACGCTGAACCAGTGCAGCGACTTCCTCGAAACGCTGAGGGTGACGTGGCACCAGCACCAGCAATACTTCGGCGGGCGCCTGGCGTGAAAATGCTTCCAGCAGCAGAGCTTCTTCGCCTTCACGCGTGCTGGTCGCCACCATGATCGGGCGTTGCCCCACGCGTTGCCTGAACCTGGCGCCGCGTTCCTGCAAATCCGGGGAAATCGCAACGTCATATTTGATGTTGCCGGTGATGCGCACTGATCGTGCGCCGGCCAGCGCGCTCAGGCGTTCTGCATCGGCTTCGCTCTGCGCTGCGATCAGGCTGAAGGCAGAAAACGTGTCGTTGGCGAGCGCACCAAGACGTGCGTACCCCTTTGCTGAGCGCGCGGACAAACGGGCGTTGGCAAGCAGCATCGGAATGCGGGCGGCCCCTGCCTCACGCATCAGGTTGGGCCACACCTCGGTCTCCATGACGATGCCGCAGCTTGGCCGCACGGTTTTCAGGAATCTGCGTGCCAGCCACGGCAGGTCATAAGGCAGCCAGGCTTGCTGGATGCGAGCCTCCTTGCCGAACAACTCCTGACCGGTCGCCCGGCCCGTCGGCGTCATGTGCGTGACGAGAATGTGGTGATCAGGATAGGCAGCGAGGAGAGCCTTTATGAGCGGCTGCGCAGCACGTGTTTCACCTACGGAGACGGCATGCAGCCAGATGCATGGCGCTTCTGGCGCCATCAGGCGACCGAAGCGTTCCCCCAGATGGTACAGGTATTCCGGCTGGCGACGGGCACGCCACAGCAGGCGGCCGAGGACCAGCGGCATGCCCAACGACCAGAGCAGGGTGTAGAGCGCGCGCTTCATGCCTGCTGGCGGGGGCGCGCCGCGAGATGCGGCGCCAGTGCGCTCATGACGGCATCTGGTTCCGGGATCTGGCCGATGCCGCCGAGATTCATGGCGGCGGGACTGCCATGTACCCCGGTCAGTGCCGGATCGGTCGACACGGCGATGGCCACCGTCGGGCGATCCAGCGCTGCTGCAAGATGGCTGAGTCCGGTATCCACGCCGACGATGGCTTGCGCCGCCTGCATCAGGCTGGCCAGATCCGTCAGTCGCGAAGGCGGTGCGACAAGGGCGTCTGGAATGGCGGTTGCAATGCGTTCGGCGCGAGCGCGCTCGACGGCATTGCCTGCAGGCAGCACGCAGCTAAGGCCCTGGGCATGCAGCGCGTGTCCGAGGGCGATCCAGTGCGCTTCCGGCCATAGCTTGTCGTCGCGACTGGTGGCGGTCAGCAGCACGGCAAAAGCAGCGTTGAGCGGTGCCCACGACGGCAGCATGTTCGGTGCGTGAAGACCATAGTGCAACGGCAGTTCCTGCGAATAATCGCAAGCCGCAGCCGCCAGCCAGCGATTGCGCTCGACTGCATGGGCATTGCGCGGAATGACGTAGTGGCAGTCATAGGCCAGAGCGGCGAGCGGCTCGCGCGCCACTTCGCGCGCATAGCCGCAGCGCAGCCCTTGCGCCACGCGACTGATCAGCGCGCTCTTGACGAGGCCCTGCGTGTCGATGATGAAGTCGTAATACGTCTCGCGCAGTGCTGCAGAGGCGCTACGCATCTCCCGCCATGTTGCGGCCTGCCCGAGGTGTTTGCGCCAACGCCGGATCGCGACTGGAATGACGTGACGTACTTCCGGATGCAGGCGCGGAATCTCCGCGAAACTTTCTTCCACCGCCCAGTCGATGGCGACATTCGGCCACAGCCGTCGCAGGTCACTGACCACGGGCAGGTTATGGATGACATCGCCCATGGACGAGGTTTTGACCAACAGAACTGATCGCATGCGGGGCTGGATGCCGTGCTGGCGTAGAATGGCGGGCTGCCGATTATATCGTCCCATTTTGTTAGCTCTGTCTGATTCTGCCCCGACCATGGTCGCCGACCGCCAAGCCCTTTCCGCCGTACTGATTACGCTCAATTGCGCGAACAGCTTGCGCCCGACGCTGGAGTCGCTGGCCTTCTGTGAAGAAATCGTTGTCGTCGACTCTGGCAGCACCGACGGCACGCGCGAGCTGGCCGAAAGCCTCGGCGCGCGCGTCATTACCGAGGCATGGCGTGGTTTTGGCCCGCAGAAACAATTTGCCATCGATCAGGCGCTGAACGACTGGGTGCTCTGCGTTGACTCGGACGAAATCGTTTCTGACGACCTGCGCCAGAATATCGAGGTTGCGCTCGCCGCACCCGCTTACAAGGTCTACGAATTCCCGCGCTGCAACCGTTTCCTCGGTCGCTACCTGCGTCACGGTGAAGGTTACCCGGACTTGTCTCTGCGTCTGTTCAATCGCCAGCATGCACGCTGGTCAGACGATGTGGTGCACGAGAAAGTCATCACCCTCGACGTGGTCGGTCAGCTCAAGGGCGATCTGCTGCATCACTCCGAGGAAAGCATCGAGTCCTATCTCTCCAAGCAGAACCGCTACACCACGCTGGCGGCGGATGCCATGCTCGCCGAGGGCACCGAAGTTTCATTCACCAAGCTGTTCTTGAGCCCCGGCTTCCGCTTCTTCAAGTTTTACATCCTGCGCGGCGGCTGGATGGACGGGCTGCCGGGCCTGGTCCACATCCTGATCGGGTGTTTCAACAGTTTTGCGAAGTACGCCAAACACTTTGAGCGGGTGCTGCGCAGTCAGAAAGCATGACCGGCAAATTGCATTTTTCATCTAGCGAAGTGACGTCGAGAAAGACCGTTTCATGAAAATTCTGGTAACGGGCGCAGCCGGCTTCATCGGCATGCACACCTCCCTGTTGTTGCTGCGACGTGGCGATGAGGTCGTCGGGCTCGACAATCTGAATGACTACTACGATCCGCAGCTGAAGCTCGATCGCCTGGCGCAGCTCGAACCTTTTGCCAACTTCCGCTTCGTCAAACTTGATCTGGCGGATCGCGAGGGCATTGCCCGACTGTTTGCCGAGGAAAAATTTGAATGCGTGGTGCATTTGGCCGCGCAGGCGGGCGTGCGCTACTCCCTCGAAAATCCGCACGCCTACGTCGACTCCAATCTCGTGGGTTTCGTGAACATCCTCGAAGGCTGCCGCCACAACGCTGTCCAGCATCTGGTGTATGCCTCCAGCTCCAGCGTCTATGGCGGCAACGAGAAGACGCCTTTCTCCGAGGTCGATCCAGTCGATCACCCCGTCAGCCTGTATGCGGCGACCAAGAAAGCCAATGAGCTGATGGCCCACACCTACAGCCATCTCTACAACATCCCCACCACCGGACTGCGCTTCTTCACCGTGTACGGCCCATGGGGGCGGCCGGATATGGCACCGTGGCTGTTCACCAGCGCAATCCTTGAAGGCCGCCCGATCAAAGTCTTCAATCACGGCAAGATGCTGCGCGATTTCACCTACATCGACGACATCGCGCAAGGCGTGGTGCGCACGCTGGATCGTCCGGCCGAGCCGGATGAGGCTTACGACGGCAAGGCACCCAATCCCGCTACCAGTCGAGCGCCTTACCGTATTTTCAATATCGGCAATCAGGATCCGGTACCGCTGCTGGCCTTCATTGCCGCGATCGAGACCGCCACCGGCAAGCTCGCCGAAAAGGACTTTCAGCCCATGCAGCCCGGTGACGTACCGGTGACCTCGGCGGACGTCTCCGCCTTGACGGCGTGGACGGACTTCAAGCCCGGCATGCCGATAAGTGAAGGCATGGCGTGCTTTGTGACGTGGTATCGGGATTACTTTCGTGTGTGACGAGTATGCGTTGGGTATATCCCGGCTGAGGATCGGCTGAGTTGGCGTCACTGAAAAGAAATGTCGCGGCGAATGTGCTGGGGCAACTCTATGTGGCCGCCGTCGGCATCGTCATGGTTCCCGCCTATGTACGCTACATGGGCATGGAGGCCTACGGGCTCATCAGTTTTTTCGTCGCCTTGCAGACCTGGTTTGCATTACTCGATATGGGTATTTCGCCTACTCTGATTCGCGAGCTGTCGCGTTATCGGGCGGGTGCCGTCAGCCAAGCTTCGGTCTGGCGCTTCATCCGTAGCGCCGAGTGGCTGTTTGTGCTCGTAGGGGGCGCTTCTTTATTGACCATCGTGCTGGCCAGCCAATGGATTGCAGAACATTGGCTACAGCTGAAAGATATCAGCGTTGCCGAAGCGAGCCGGTGTGTCGGCATGATGGGTGTGATGGTGGGCAGTCGCTGGCTGACCAGCCTGTACCGCAGCGGCCTCACCGGAATGGATCGTCTGCCGGCAGTCAATCTGGTCGCGATGCTGCTTGCCACGTTGCGTTCCGTCATGGTGCTGGGGGTGCTGATCTGGGTTTCCACGCGCTGTGAGGTGTTTTTTGTTTATCAACTCGTTGTTTCAGCACTGGAATGCGTGATCTTCTGCGTCCTGTTTTATCGCAGCTTGCCAGGAGGGCTGCAGGCGGCACTCAAGCCCGACATGGCTGCCCTGCCGGTGTTTCGTTTTGCCGGGGCTATGGCGGGGCTGACCTTGGCCTGGGGAGTTATTGGGCAGGTTGATCGTCTGGTCTTGTCTCACTACCTGGATCTGAAGGCTTATGGCGGTTACGCGATTGCCCTGGTGGCAGCCAGTAGCGTGACCTTGCTGGCAAACCCTCTGACCCAGGCCTTGCAGCCGCGCCTGGTGTTTCTCGCGGCCAGTCATGACGAGACGGCGCTGGCGGAGCTTTATCGCAGTGGCACGCAAATGCTGATGTGTGTGCTGGCCGTTGTCGCAGGTGCAGCCGTCTTCCTGGGCGAGCCGATACTCTGGGCGTGGACCGGCAACCGCGTTCTGGCCCAGCAGGATGCAAATATCCTGGCGTTGTATGCGGGGGGCAATGCGCTGCTGGCCTTGTCCAGCCTGGTTTTTCAGCTGCAATACGCGCGCGGTCAAATCCGTCGTCACATGGTTGGATCGCTGGCTTTTTCGCTCATCTGGATTCCCTCGACTGTTTTTTTGTCGATTCACTATGGGGCGGCTGGCGCAGCCTGGTCCTGGCTGATCGGAAATCTGGCGTTTTTCGTGGGCTGGATGCTGGGTACCCAGCAGCGCATGCTGCCGGGCATGAGCCGGTCGTGGATCACGCAGGATGTACTGCGCGCCCCCGTGCTGTGCTTGCCGATCTACGCGGTGCTGGCCTGGCTCTTTAACTCGAACGCCAGCCGCATGGTCAGTGTTGTGTCTGCTTGCGGGGCGGCTCTGCTGGTGGCGCTGGCAGGTGTTTGGGTCAGTCCGCGTTTGAAAGCAATGACCATGACATATTTTTCAGGTCTGGTTTGCCGAATCAGGAGTGCGTAGCTGTGAATCCTGAAATGAAGTATCAGGCGCAGATCAATCTCGCCGAGAAAAACAGCTCACACACCCTTGCCTATGACATGGTGCAGGCGCATGCACAAGGCCGTCCCTTGAGTGTGCTCGAGGTGGGGTGCGCATCTGGCTATTGGGGGGCTGTTCTCAAAGTCGCGGGCCATGCGGTAGTTGGTGTCGAGCCCGATGCTCAAGCTGCGACGGCCGCGCAAAAAGTGCTCGACCAGGTGTTCGTGGGCCTCGTTGACGATTATTTCGCGGCGCATCCGGATGCGAAGTTTGACGTGATCAGCTTTGTGGACGTGCTGGAACACACTTTCGATCCCGTTGCTGTTCTCGCCGAGAGTCGCTTGCGACTCAAACCTGGCGGCATAGTCGTGGCGTCAATTCCAAATGTTGCGCATCTGGCTGTGCGCAGCATGTTGTTGGCGGGGCGCTGGGACTATGCAAAAACAGGAATCATGGACGACAGTCATATCCGGTTTTTTACGCGGGATTCAATAATTGAGTTGTTTAACTCGGGTGCATTTAGGATTCTGGATTTCAAACCAACGACAATGTGTAGAGCTGATGCGATTTGTAATTACGGCATGCACAATTCTGCGCTCTTGAGTTGTGTGGCTTGGGTGTTCGCGCCAGATCGGAGCTGGCGCGATTTTCAATATGTTGTGTGCGCCAGCACTGCAGATAGCGCAGAGCTCGTGGCCATTGAGAACAGCAGATTTGCTGAACGAGCCGGTATTTTGAGCGCCAGCTCGTTCAAGGCGGGGGTTTTATACCGGGCTCTGTTATTGAAGGTGAAGGTGCTACTTGCAAAAGGGCTTCGGAGATGAGGATTGATATTCTGTTGGCGACATATAACGGCGCCAGATATCTGCCCATGCAATTGGACTCATTGCTTGCCCAGTCTCATCAGAATTGGCGAGTTATTGCACGGGATGATGGTTCGACCGACACGTCCGTCGAGGTGTTGGGGCGTTACGCCTTGGCGTATCCGGACAGGTTCACACTGCTGAAAGACGGACAGAAGCTGGGAGCCAAACATTCGTTTGCCGAGCTGATGCGCCATGCAGAGGCGCCTTATGTTGCATTCTGTGATCAGGACGACTTCTGGTTGCCTCAAAAACTAACGGTTTTGTTGGCCCTCATTCAGACTGCAGAACGCGATCTGGGCGAAGGCGTTCCGGTCCTCGCGCACTCTGATCTGGAGCTTGTCAATCAAGAGATGGAGTCCATAGCTCCGAGTTTTTGGGGCTATCAAGGAATCAATCCGTCGCGCAATCATCTGTGCCATCTTCTTGTTGAGAACACGGTGACCGGATGTGCCACGTTGATGAATCGTGCGTTGCTTCAAAAGGCCTTGCCATTGCCTGAAGCGGCCTATATGCACGACTACTGGCTGGGCTTGCTGGCCGCCACAATTGGCCGGATCGTGTTTACGCGAGAAGCCTTGGTGCGCTATCGCCAGCATTCCAGCAATACGCTGGGTGCGGTGAAGATTCGCGGTCTGTTCTCCTTGCCGGGCGGGACATTGAACCCGGTGAAGTGGAAAATCAGCTACCAAGTGGCCTGTGATCAGGCGCGTGCCCTCGTGTCGGCCCTGAGTGGCGTGAGTGACCCCTTAAAGCTTGCCCCGGCCATGCGTTTTGCCGGGCTGTACCAGCACGGCTGGCTGGGGCGACGCTGGGTACTTTTGATGAACGCATCACTCCCCTCGCGCTGGCGCCGCCGAATTTCCGTATTGGCGCGGATATGAGCGCGCAGAGAGAGAGCGTGAGTCTTTCGTCGAGGGCAGTGCGGGACGCGAGTGTAGTGGCAGTAATCGTCACGTATCGCCCCGAGTTGCCTGGTTTTTTTCGCTTGCTTGACAGCCTTGCTGCACAGGTAAAGGCCATTGTCATTGTTGATAATGGGTCCGGCGCTGAGCTGTCTGCCGCCATCCAGGGAAGACAACAGCAGGCTGAAGTCTTTTTGCCGCTGGGGGAAAACCAGGGGATTGCAGCCGCCCAAAATATCGGGATTGCCCGGGCACATGGGCTTGGTGCAACGCACGTCGTGCTGTTCGACCATGACAGTCATCCGGCTGCGGACATGGTTGCGCGGTTGCTTGCCTGTCTGCAGAGGCTTGAGTCAGAAGGGCGTCGAGTGGCGTCCGTGGGGCCTTGCTATTCCGATGAACGCCAAGACAACCCGCCTCCGTTCATACGGGTCAGTGGCCTCTCTCTGAAGCGTTGCCACCGGCCGGAAGAGGGTGATGCTGTTGCGGTGGATTACTTGATTGCCTCGGGGTGTCTGATCCCCATGAATGTTTTGGCCGATGTCGGAGAGATGAATGCCGATTTATTCATCGACTATGTAGATATTGAGTGGGGGCAGCGCGCGCGTAGTCGCGGCTATCAAAATTACGGATGTTTTTCCGCTCGTATGCAGCACGCTTTGGGGGATGAGCCCATATATTTTCTTGGCAGGGCTTACCCCGCCCGAAGCCCTCTGCGCCACTACTACATGTTCCGCAATGCAGTGCACCTCTACAAGATGAGCCATATTCCGCTCGACTGGAGGGTCGTGGACGCTGCGCGATTGCTCCCAAAATTTGGTTTTTATGTGCTGTTTGCCCCTCCCCGTTGGCAGCAGTTCAAGATGATGAGTCTTGGCGTGCTGCACGGCCTTGTCGGGCGTGCAGGCAAACTGTAGTGTCGCGAAGAGTACTTTCGCCAATCCCTATTTTTTCATGACAACGCTGTCCATAAGCCTCGTAACGTTTCACCCGGACTTGCCCATGCTGCGCGATACGCTCTCGAGCCTGCGCATTGCAATGGGTTATGCGTTGGCGTCGGGCGACCTGAGCGAGGTTCAATTGACCCTCATCGACAATGGTGACGACGCTGGACTTGTCGAGTTGGCGCAGCTTGAAGGCTGGGCGGATATTCGCCTGGAAAGCGGGCAAGGAAATGTGGGGTTCGGGCGAGGGCACAATCTAGCCATGGAACAAGGCATGGGCGACTTGCATCTGATCCTGAATCCGGACGTGTACCTGCTGCCCCAATCTTTGTCGATGGCCTTGCGTTTCATGCGGGAGCAGCCCGAGTGCGGTTTATTGTCGCCTGCCATGATGGAAGGTTCGCGCGGCCCGCATTACCTGTGCAAACGCCTGCCTAGCGTATTTGATCTCTTCTTGCGGGGCTTCGCACCTGGCTGGCTGCGCTGGATCTTCAGGGGGCGCATGTTGCGCTACGAAATGGACACTGAGGGCGATCATCCGTCTGTGCTTTGGGATCCGCCGATCGTGAGCGGTTGTTTCATGCTATGTCGCGCCGAGCTGTTGCGGCAGCTCGGGGGGTTCGATCCACGCTATTTTCTATATTTTGAAGACTTCGATTTGAGCGTGCGTGCAAAGGCCCATGGTCGTCTTGCTGCGGTGGGTGATGTACGCATCGCACATTTTGGTGGCGGCGCAGCACGCAAGGGATGGAAACACATCAAGATGTTTTGTCGCTCGGCACGGGTCTTTTTCGACTTGCATGGATGGAAATGGGTTTGAGTGTGCAGGCCGATGCAGTCCTCCCGCGGATACTGGTGACAGGGGCGAACGGATTTGTGGGTAGAGAGTTGTGCTCATATCTGCGTGGGCAGGGATATCCAGTCGTGCCCGTCGTGCGCGAAACGACAGATGATTCGAGCGTGAGCGTAGGCGAGATCAATGAATTCACTCCCTGGGCCAAAGCTCTTCAAGGCGTGGATGTCGTTGTACACCTTGCCGCACGTGTGCACGTCATGGATGAAGTGCAGGCGGGAGTGGAGGCCGAGTTTCAGCGTATCAATGTGCTGGGCTCGGCGCATCTGGCGCGCGAAGCTCTTGCTGCAGGTGTCAAGCGACTCGTATTTGTGAGCAGCATCAAAGTGAATGGAGAGGCGACGCATGGCGATCCGTATGCGGAGACCGACATGCCGCGCCCTGAGGATGCTTACGGCCGCTCCAAGCTGGCTGCCGAACTGGCTTTGACGCAGATTGCGCGCGAGACTGAGCTAGAGCTTGTGATTGTTCGCCCGCCGATGGTGATTGGACCTGGCGCAAAAGGAAATCTGCCTTTGCTGATGCGTGGTTTGTTGCGCGGCTTCCCTTTGCCGCTGGCAAGTGTGCGCAATCGTCGCAACGTTGTCGGGCTGCGCAATCTGATCGGCTTACTGGAGCTTTGTGCCGTCAAACCGGCGGCGGCTGGAGAGGTGTTTCTGGCGGCAGACGAGCCTGCATTGAGTACCCCGGCTTTGATCGCTGGGTTGGCGCGTGGGCTGAAGTGCAAGGCTCGATTGTGGCCTCTACCTCTCCCCTGCTTGCGCATATTGGCTGGTCTGGCTGGCAAACGAGCCCAGATCGAGCGCTTGAGCGGCGATCTGGAGATTGACGCCGGCAAAGCGCGCCGGATGCTCGGTTGGGCGTGCCAGGAGCCACTTGATGAAGTCCTGTATCGCACTGCTCAGCAGTACTTGCACACAGCGGAGCGCCGCACGTGACTGTGATCTGCCTGTTGCTGGCGACGCTGCTGCTGGCGCTCTTGGGAACGCTTGTACTGCAGCGTTACGCCCTGTCCAGAAAAATAATGGACACACCGAATGCTCGCAGTTCGCACACTGTGCCCACGCCTCGTGGCGGTGGCGTGGCGATTGTTCTCGTTTTCATCGCTGCGCTGGCGGTATGGGCTCGTTTTGGCGAGCCTGCGAGCCGAATGTTATGGGCCTTGTTGCCTGGCGGCGCGCTTGTCGCCACTGTTGGATTCTGGGATGACCACATCTCTTTGTCCGCACGTACCCGCTTCACCTGTCATTGTCTTGCGGCGGTTTGGGCTGTCGCGTGCCTAGGGGGTTGGCCCGTGCTTGAACTAGGCTTTACAAGCTGGGCTTGGGGGTGGCTAGGGATTGGAGCGGCCGCGTTGGGGTTGGCGTGGGCGATCAATCTTTACAACTTCATGGACGGTATTGACGGTCTGGCCGGGGCTCAGGCTGTATTTATTGGCGGTGCTGGTGGTGTCTTGTTATGGCTATCTGGCGGGGATGGCGTACCTTGCTGGTTGTTGGCCGCGTCTGCGGCTGGGTTTCTGTTGCTGAATTGGCCGCCCGCCAGAATATTCATGGGGGATGCGGGTAGTGGCTTTCTTGGTTATGCCATCGGTGTTCTGGCACTGCATGCCACAACGATCGGCAAGACAACGATCTGGCCTTGGGCTATCTTGCTGAGTGTTTTTTTCGTAGATGCCACGCTGACCCTGTGCCGTCGTGCCTGGTTTGGCCTGCGGGTGACAGACGCGCATCGAACCCATGCGTACCAGTGGGCATCGCGGCGCGTGGGGAGTCACCGTACGGTGACGCTAGCCGTACTCGCGATCAATTTATTGCTGCTATTGCCGGCCGCACTTTTTGCGCAGGCTTGGCCCGTCTGGTCTGTGCCGTTAACCATCTTCTGCTGGGTGATATTGTTTGGCGTGGCCTGGTTTCTGGGTGCAGGCCTGCCTGAAGAGGCTGGTGCGCAGGGGCGGGGACCGTCAGGTGAAATACCAGGTGCATGATGAAAGTCAACTACAAAACTTTTCTGGTTTTTCTGTTTGACCTGCTTGCTGCAGGCTTGGCGTGGGCAGGCGCATTCTGGTTGCGCTTCAATTTTTCGTGGCCACCTGATTATGCGAATACCATGGTTTTGGGGGCGGCCCTGATCTTGCCTGTGCATGGTCTGGCATGTCATGTCGCAGGTCTGTACCGGGGCCTGTGGATATTTGCCAGTCTGCCGGACCTCAAGCGCGTGCTCAAAGCGGTGGGTGGGTCCCTTGCGGCCATGGCGGCGTTTGCCATTCTCTTGCATCCGCAGCCGGCTGTGCCGCGATCGCTGATCGTCTTGTATCCATTGCTATTGATCGTATTGATGGGGGGCGGACGCATTGCGTACCGGATGTGGAAAGAGCACCGCATGTTTGGCGCATTGATTGCGCAGGGCAAGCCTGTGATCGTGATTGGTGCTGGCCGCGCGGCAGCGATGCTGGTGCGCGACATGGAGCGCAGCCCTGATTGGCGGGTCGTAGGACTGCTGGACGACAACGCTGGCAAATGGGGGCGCGAACTGGGTGGGCATCGCGTGCTGGGAGCGGTAGCCTTGCTACCCGAAGTAGCTCGGACGCTCAAGACTCGTCATGTCATTCTGGCGGTGCCTTCGGCTTCCGGGGAGCTGCGTCGACACGTGGCCGATTTGTGCGCGCAGGCCAGCTTGCAGCTACTGACGATTCCGGTGTTGGAGGACATCATGTCCGGCAAGGTGTCGGTCAACAGTATCCGCAGAGTGGAAATTGAAGACTTGCTGGGGCGCGAAACCGTCAGCATCGACACTGCCAATATCATCGGTTTGTTGTCTGGCAAGACGGTGCTGATTACGGGGGCGGGCGGCTCCATAGGCTCCGAGCTATGTCGACAAATTGCACATTTCGCGCCAGCTCGTTTAGTCCTCGTGGAACAAAGTGAATATGCGCTCTATACGATTGAGCAATGGCTTGCCCGGCACCAGCCGACACTGGGAATCGTGACGCTCGCTGCGGACGTAAAAGACGCCACGCGGATGGATGAAATTTTCGCTGCATGCCGGCCGCAGGTCGTCTTTCACGCTGCTGCGTACAAGCATGTACCGCTGATGGAGGTTGGTAATGCCTGGCAGGCTGCGCGTAACAATGTTCTGGGGACATTGGTTGCAGCCCGCTGCGCCCAGCGCTACCAAGCCCAGCGTTTTGTGTTGATCTCGACCGACAAGGCCGTGAATCCGACCAACGTGATGGGCGCCACCAAGCGCTTGGCTGAAATGCTCTGTCAGGCCTTGTTTGCGGCCCAGCCCACAACCTTGTTTGAAACGGTTCGTTTCGGCAATGTGCTGGGAAGTAATGGGAGCGTCATTCCCAAGTTCCAGGAGCAGATTGCGCGCGGCGGACCGGTCACGGTGACGCATCCCGAAATCACCCGTTACTTCATGTCCATTCCGGAGGCAGCATTGTTGGTGCTGCAGGCGGGTGCCATGGGCGAAGGCGGCGAGATTTTTGTGCTCGACATGGGGGCCCCGGTCAAAATTACAGATCTGGCGCTCAATATGATTCGTTTGTCGGGTTTTACCGAAGAAGAAATTCGCATCGAGTTCACTGGCCTCCGCCAAGGGGAGAAACTCTACGAAGAACTGCTCGCTGATGCGGAACAAACGCGGGCTACACCCCACCCGAAGCTGCGCATTGCGCGCTCTCGGCCCGTCGCCGCGGATCTCGTGAATGAAGTTGAGCAATGGCTGGCGGCGGGCACGAGTCTGAGCGACGAGCAGGTGCGTACCGGGTTGCGTCGATGGGTGCCTGAATATCAGGCCGCGCAAGTCATAGCACCTGCGACCTGTGTGGAGCCCGCGCAACGCTTGTTCTGAGCGAGGTTCTGAAAAGCCGCCATTTTTCGTAGTGCGTAACATCGATAGATGTTGACGCCCACCGAAAGTTGGGCCGAAGTAATACTGAGCCGGGTGTTCAACCTACTCTGCGTAATTTTTGCTCAGAGAATGAAGGAGTGATCACCATGGCCATGATTGGTAAGCTCGGACGGATGTATTTCCGCGAGAAGAAGTCGGTGCGCGAAATATCGCGCTTGGCGAGTCTGTCGCGCGACACGATAGACAAGTAAAAGCGCTCGGGACATTGAGCCGAAGTACCTGTGCGAACCCCGAGATTGCAGGCTCACTCCGTATTGCGATCAGCTGCGATGGTCGTTGAACGCGGACGTCCATCGACCCAAGCGGGATCGTCGCACTGCCAAAGCATTGTTCGTGGAGCTCAAACAAGCCGGTTATGACGGCGGTTACAGTGGGGCTACGTACTTCATTCGCGCCTAACGTGTCGGTGAAGGTGCGTCAGGCGCGACTCGTGCGTTTGTGCCGTTGTCCATCGCATTCGGCGAAGCCTACCAATTTGACTGGGGTGAGGAAGCTCTGGTGGTCGGCGGCATCTACAACAAGAAACAGGTAGCGCACCTGAAGCTGTGCGCGAGCCGCGCCTTTTGGTTGGTGGCCTATCCGAGCCAAGGCCACGAGATGCTGTTGACACGCATACCCGCAGCTTTGCTGCCTTGGGCTGCATACGTGTCACTTGAGCTCCGCATCACCGGTAACCCGCGCGACCACGTGCGCGCTGCGGGCTCCGAGTATTTGTTCGCGGCCATCGATGATCACTCGCCCATCCCCTTCTCTGAGCTCTATCCGGATCAGACCCGAGCCAGCGCGTGCCTTCCTGCATGCAGCAGTGAGTAGTGGCTTACTACGCCAGCCTCAATATCACCAATCGATCGACTGCCGACCGACACCGGCCCTGCCTTCCGCTCGACAGACTTCAACTCCGATTGCCTGCGTCTGGGAATTCGGTTGCGCTTCCCCCGACATTACTCGCCCACGATCAAACGGCAAGGCTGAGTGATTCATCCAATTGGCGCTCCGTGAATGGGCGTATGGCTTTTTCGATGAAGACTCCGGCCAGCGAGTTCAGGCTCGCTTGACTATGTTGTACCGCTCGACGCACAGCCCCTGTCGTGCGGGCGCTTCCGTGCAGTACTTGTCCCATAACTCGTCCCTCCGTAGCTGGGCATAAAATACTCCAGCACACCGTGGGACTAAACACCTCAAAAAAGGCTCTGTTCGCGTTAGTGGTTGGTTTTATCCGACGCCATGGCAAAGCAGTAATTCAGGCGTGAAATCGGGTCCGCTACGTTCAATGAGGCGCCGCCAGCCCACGCAGCTGGGCAGGTGCTTGGTGGCCACGCCATGGAATCGCCGCATCCAGCCCTTGAGGCGTGAGTCATAGGCATTGACGTGCTGGATGTGGAAGACACGCTGACGCGCGTGCTCGCCGGCCGAGGCATTGACGCTTTCATGAACGAAGGCGTACTCGCGAGCGAGCGCCCGATAGACCCCGGCACCATCGGAACACAGGACGGACTGCGGGGCGAGCACGCGCTCGTACAGGCTGACCATCCAGCGCTGCAGCCGGCTCAGTTGCTCCGGCCTGCTCTTGTACAGACGCAGGGCGGCGTTGAGCACGCTGCCGGCACTGTGTACAGCAGGCCTCTGAGGTACGTGTCGTCGCGCCGCGTCATCTTGCCGTAGCGAGCCTTGCCGCCGCTGCTGCTGTGTTGGCCCGGTGTGATGCCCAGACTGGTTGCGAACTGGCGACCGTTCTTGAAGTGACGTGCGTCGCCGACGGTGGCGACGAGGGCGTCGGCGATCAGCGGGCCGATGCTGGGGCATTTCTGCAGAGGACGCACGAGCGGGTCGTGTCGGCTTTGGCGTGCAATCTGTTGGTCGCATTCGGCCATGCGGGCGTCCAGCACCTGAAGTTGGCTGAGTACGCTTTGAACCATGAGGCGGACCGGTTCGGCGGTGAGGGGACCATCCTGCTGTGGGTCGCGCAGTTCGCGAGGGTGCGGCGCAATCGGGCAGGGCCCACGTCGCAGACGATACCCAGCTCGGCGAGGAGTCCGTGGATGCGGTCGAGCAGCGCCACACGCTCAGCTTTCCAGCCTTATCTGAGGCGATGCGTTGTTGCTGCGCTTCGCTCTTGGCGGTGACAAAGCGCATGCCCGGCGCATGCAGCGCAGCCAGGATCGCTTCGGCATCGCGTGCGTCGGTCTTGACGCGCTGGCTCTTGCGATAGGGCTTGACGAATTCGGCAGCCATGATGCGCGGTACGAGCCCGAGTACGAGCATGGGGCGCGCCCAGTGGTGGGCACTGCCGCAGGCTTCCATCGCGACAGACGTACCCGCCGGCAAACGGCGCAGCCAGGGCAGGAAGGCGTTGCGTTTGAGCGTGACGAGCATGCCACCATGGCGGTGCGCATCACCAGTACAAACGGCAAATACGTTCTTTGCCAGGCCCACTGCGGCTGTCGTAGTATTCGTTTGGACTTCCGCTTTCGCACTCAGATTGAATGTCACAATCCAATCTTGGCACTTCGATGCCGATGCGGCTCACGCCACCGGCGACTGAGGAAAGTCTCTTTTTAATCAGTCGAACTACACAAAATCGGGCATCAGCCCCGGCTCACATTCCAGGCAGCAGCCTAGTTCAATGTCAATCTGCGCCGCCACTGATGTTGTAGAATCTCGCCCGTACCACTTGGGAAGCTGCGACTATTGCTTAGGCTATGCTTGTTTGCCGCGCCATTCTCGGCGGATTCGAGCTCGATTTGACAGGAATGCGGTTTTGAAAATTTTTACTGGTCCATTTTAATGGGTGAGCGCCGTTCCGCTACGCCTGTCAGCCCAAGCGCGAGTTCGCTTTGGCACGAGGATCTGCCTTGGGGGCTATCTCCGGCGACGCGTAAGACCTCGTCGCCGAAACAACTGAAGTCGTGACGCTGGCCGATAAGTCCCGCGCCCCGCGCTCCGAATGTAAAAAATATCATCATCTGCCTCAAGTTAGGGGCAAAGCATTCGCTACCAGCACCACAGGGCCTGCCGTCCTTTGATCTGGCGCGACGACATCGACGTGAATCTGTGTTTCCCGGGAAAGTGTATGGCAGCCAGTTCTGGCAGCACATTCAACCCGCAGATGCATCCCGCCACTAAACACTGGATAGTGGTGAGCCGCATCGCTGAAGCCGCAAATGGAGTGCTGACTAGGCAATTCGGCGAAAACGAGCCCGCCTGAATTTTTGCCGAGCTAGGTCGCGCCTACTTCGGCAACCGCTGGAGATCATTGAATTCCAGTCCCTCCATTTGGGCAAAGACAGCGCCACATACGGCGGACCACTGGCGCGATTGGCGCTTGTAACGAAATCTCCGGGTAAGTATGACTTTTTCGACGCGTTTTAGCATTGTTGTCCCAACGTTTAACTCAGAAAGTACGCTCCCCAATGCGCTGAATTCGTTGAGGCGGGCAAAAGAAGGCATGGATGTTGAGGTGATTGTTGTAGATGGCGTATCTGCAGATGCTACGTTGGACGTGGTTCGCAAGTACAGTGATTTGGTGACCACTGTGATATCCGAGCCAGATTCTGGAATATACGATGCCATTAACAAGGGCCTGCTCAAGACTCAGGGCGATTTGATATGTGTATTGGGTTCTGATGATGCTCTTGTTGATGAGAGCCTGCCCTTGATTGCAAAAGCTTGGGAAGACGCGAGGTACCCTGAAATTGTGGCTGGCCGTGCACTAATGGTTAGCCCTGACGGGGAGTGCGAATATCGCGCGGATGAAGACTACGATGAAGGCGCTCTCCTGAGCGGAATTCCGTTTTGTCATAACGCCATGTTTGTAACGCCGGAGGCTTATGACAAAGTGGGGCTGTATGATTTGACCTATAAAATCTGTGCAGATGCGCAGTGGGTGCATAGAGCAATCCGTGCTGGTTGCAAATGCGTGCGAATCGACCAACCCGTAGTTCGTTTCAGTCTTGGCGGCACATCTTCTCGCGAAGCTGAACGAATAATGCAAGAAACATATTCCGTTATTTCAAGGAATTTCGAAGGAATGGGGGTGGGCGATGCTGAATTGCTTTTTAGAGCTATCCGGGGGTGGTCGGATGGTTCAGACGTACATGAAGTATTGAGCCGGTTTTCCTCTCGACCTGACATACTGTTTTCTGCTTCGATGGCATTTCTTGGGCGTGCCCGTCGCCAAAATATTAGAGTGCAAGACAGTAAATCCAGTGTTGCGTATTCGTGGCGAAATATCGTTCGCCGTCTCTTTGATGTTTTTGTTTAGTGCGTCATGAAACTCTCTTTTGTCATTCCTTGCTATAACGTTGAAAGCCATGTTGCGAAATGCCTGGATTCCATTCTGATACAGCCATTTCACGATTATGAGGTGATTGTTGTTGATGATGGTTCAACAGATGGTACTGGGCGTATCCTTGAGGAATATGCTCGCCTGGACACGAGATTTCGTATCCTGAAGAAAGAGAATGGCGGCCAAGGGAGCGCGAGAAATCTTGGCGTCAAAAACGCTCGTGGTGAATACATATGGTTTGTTGATAGCGATGACTGGATTGCCGGATCGCCTGTTTTGCGTCTAACCAGAATTCTTGAAAACGCAAAGCCAGATGTTCTTGTCATAAATTTTGAATTTTCTTTTGATGGCGCTCCTGCGCAGCCATCCAGTTTGGTTCCGTCTGAGCTGGTTGGTCGTCTGGTGTCGCCGATGGAAAGTGTCGGGACATTCGCCAGTATTTCCTGCTGGAACACTCCGCCTTGGCGGCTCATTTCGAGGCGTCAACACTTGCTGGATCACGACATCCGCTTTGCAGAGGGCGTGTTTTATGAGGACCATCCATACGCCATAAAACTCATGCTTACTGCGAAGAATGTTTATGTTGACGGCGGAATTTCATACGCTTATTACCAGCGCGAAAACTCCACCACCAAATTGAATGACAAAAAGGCTTTTGACTTCATAACAATCCGGCAGTTGTGTCTGGCTCTGTTTCGTGAGTTTGGCGTGTATGAACGGTTTGCATCCATTGTTGTTGGGTACGTGGCGCCTTCTTCTTTCTATGCAGCGCATGTGGCAGAGCCCTTCAGAGCTGAATTCATCGATCGATTGCATCGCGAGCTTACGACTGAGGAGTCGGCATTCGTTGAGACTCATGGGGATTGGGATGCCCGCCTGCTTCTGAAAGCTGTCAAAGCGAAGGACGTTGGATTAATTGATCGGCAGCGGAGTTGGTTGCGCATTCGTCATCGCTACAGCTTTGCAGGTCTTCGACGCTTTGGCGCCAGAGCGTTTCAAAAAGCGATTCGGGGCACGGCACGGGCGCTTGGGGCTCTAAAGACCACCTTGATACGCAGTGTTTCGCACGCTGGATTCGATGCCGGTGGCAAACGTTTCTTAAGCTTAGGTGTTGGCGTGAGGGTTGAGCCCATCTGCATCGATGTACGAGTGGCGCAAGAGAGTAGACCCTATGTTACCGTTGGTGACTACAGTCACGTAGGGGGGACCTATGTGTTCGAGCGTGGTGTGGGTAGCGTTACGGTAGGAGCTAGGAGTTCTATCGGAGGTGGGACCACGATCATCTGCACCCAAAAGGACGGCATCCATATCGGAGATCGGGTAATGCTGTCTTGGGGGTGTACCGTTAGTGATTCAAACGCGCATTCGCTTAATCCGGAAATTAGAGCAAACGACGCCTACGAATGGAAGTGTGGTGCTGATCAAGGGCGTATAGGCGCATACAAAGACTGGTCTCAAGTTCACTCGGCAAGAGTGAGAATTGAGAACGACGCTTGGCTCGGATTCGAATCAGTGGTTCTTAAAGGTGTAACAATTGGGCGTGGAGCCGTCGTTGGTGCGCGCTCAGTAGTAACTCGGGATGTTGCACCCTACACCATTGTGGCGGGCAATCCTGCGCGGTTTTTAGGTTTGGCCCCGCGCGACAAATGGTCGTGGCAAGACATTGTTCAAGCTTTCCAAGGCGATCCAGCAATGCAACAGATGCTTAAGGACGCCTATCTACACCGTGATGTTTTTGACTCATTGATACGATTCCGGTCGACGGAGGAGTTTTCTCAAACATTGGCAGAAATACGGAGGTATGCGCCTGGTGCAAAGACGATTGCGGATGTTGGCGGTGCTTCAGGGGTCATGTCGATGGCGTTGGCTCTCGAGGGCTTTGACGTCACTCTGATTGAGCCTGACGAAGGAGATATCGTTGGCGTAGCAAGTGCTTATGCATTGCTCAAGCGTGTTGCCAATGAGTTGGACCCGACGGTTTCGGAGCGCTTCCGAGTGCTTAATGCCTCGATCGAAACCGCTCAGCTTTCAGCATCAGTCGATATTGTATATTGCCGTCAAGTCGTGCATCACTTCCGCGATCCGGTTCGTTGTCTGAAAAAAATCAGGGCGTTATTGACGGACGGCGGACTCGTATTGCTCCTTCGTGAGCATGTGATATTTGATGAGGCAGATCTTGAGTTCTTTCTCAATCACCATCCTTTCCACGCCTATACCGGAGGGGAGAATGCCTACAGAGCAGAACAATACCGAGAGTTCTTGGTTAATGCCGGTTTTGAGTTTGAATGCGAGTACGCATTTTCAGATTCGCCAATCAACTATTTTCCGCACACGAAGAACACTGCTGAAGCTATTGACGAACGTCTCGTTGCAGGTCGTCCGTATTCATTCGTTGCAAGAAAACGAGGGCTTGCATGAAGGTGCTTGTTGTTGGCGCCCGCGGGTTTATCGGTGGCCATGTCACGCACGAGTTGCGCCTTTTGGGATATGACATTGTGCCTGTGGATATTCATGGAACTGAGGTCGAACTCCTGGATCCAGTTTCGCCTGATTTTGTAACGCTCTTCGGGACCCACAAGCCGGACGTTTGCGTGAATTGCACGGGTGCAGCCAGTGTGCCGCTGTCGTTCGAGAGCCCGATCGCAGATTACACGCTGAACACTCTGCGCGTTGCGCAGATGCTGGATGCTATCCGCGCTACGTCTCCCCGAACCCGCTATCTTCACCTGTCCAGTGCTGCGGTGTATGGTGATCCTGCCGAGTCTCCGGTAAAGGAGTCAAGTGTTGTCGAGCCCCTGTCCCCGTATGGGTGGCATAAGTATCAAGCAGAGTTGATTTGCCGTGAATACTCTAGGCTCCATGGTGTGGAGACCATCTCTTTAAGGATTTTTTCTGCTTACGGCCCCAGGCTTCGCAAGCAGTTGTTCTGGGACTTGATGCAGAAGGCAAAGCAATCAGAACGGGTGGAGCTTTTTGGGACTGGTTCCGAAACGCGGGATTTTATTTATGTTTCCGACTTGGTCCGGGCAATTGATGTGTTGGTCAAGCGGGCCGATTTTGATGCCCGGGCAGTTAATGTTGCGCAAGGAGTTGCCACGACGATTCATCAGGCCGCTCAGAGTTTGTTTGGCGCCTTAGGGTGGCAGCGTGAGTTGGTGTTTACCGGAGCTGGGCGTGCGGGTGATCCGTGTTTTTGGCAAGCAGACATTAGTTATCTCTCAAGCCTGGGTTTTTCCCCGAAATACGGTATTTCCGAAGGTCTCCGGGAAGTCGCTGACTGGATGAAATCGGAAATCGGTAGTATCTAGTTAGCTGCGGGGGGATTCAAACATTCCGCTCGCCGACTCAAAATCCATATGGAACATATATGAAGCGCGCTGTTATTGCTATTCCTTTTAATTACGACGAGAGCTGGATAGGAGGTGCTTACTACATAAAAAATCTCGTTAGCTCGTTTAACCTCCTGCCCGACTCGGTGAGGCCTGACGTCTGGATGTTAAGCCATGGGCGGGACTCTTACGAATTCATAAAACAAGGCAGCGGTTACTCTCGCCTGAATTGGAAGAGGCCAGCCTTCTTGGAGAATATTGATGGTGCTATATCGCGCAGGACGCGTATTCTGACGAAGCTGGCGCCGTGGTTTCTCAAGGAGCGAATGGATTTTGACGTCATATTTCCATATCCCGTTGACGCGAAATTGCAACAGACAGTTTGCTGGATACCCGATTTTCAGGATAAGCGATTGCCTGAGCTCTTTGCCCCCCAGGAGTTGGCAGATAGGCAGCAACAGCATGTCGATTATTTCACCAAGTATCGTCACATTGTTTTCAGTAGCCACGCTGCGAAGAAAGATTTTGAGCATTTCTATCCCGAGGCCAGTGTGTCCAAATACGTGGTGCCGTTTGCGACGTTCGAGCTTGATGCAGGGGAGAAGGGTGAAAGCGTGCGCCAAAAATATGCCTTGCCAGAGCGCTATTTCTATTGCCCCAACCAGTTCTGGATTCACAAGAATCATCGCTTGGTGATCAAGGCTGTAGGCCTGCTAAAACAGCAGGGTAAAGAGATTGTCGTTGCATTCTCGGGTAAGGAGCATGATCACCGCGCTCCAGACCATACCCAGAAGCTGAAAGACGAAGTTCGCGCGCTGGGTCTTGAACGCAATATAAGATTTCTGGGCTTTATTCCACGAGAGGATCAGATGGCTATCTTTCGCGAAGCCGTTTGCGTAGTCCAGCCGTCGATGTTCGAGGGTTGGTCTACGGTTATTGAAGACGCAAAATCAATGTCGCAATATGTTCTTGCATCCAGCATCGATCCAAATGTTGAGCAGATTAGCCAGAACGTCGAATTTTTTGATCCCACAAATGCTCTGGAACTTGCAGGGCTGATGCACAAATACGTGGAGGTTAATCCGGACCGCAAGCTGGTTGATTATCGGGATTGTCAGCGCCAATTTGCAGAAGCGTTCATGAGTGTCGTACGTTCCGTTATGACGGATCGGAAGGGAGCGCGATGATAGTTGATTTCGCTCGCGTACTTCGTACCCTCAAGCGCAATCGCAGCCTTCTGGCTCAGCTGACTCGGCGTGATATCACCCAGCGCTACAAAAACTCGGTTCTCGGCGCAGTCTGGGTTGTCGGACAGCCTTTGCTCCAATTGATGCTGTACGGCTTTGTCTTTCAGGTAGTGTTGCGTTCTCGTTGGGGATTGTCGGCTCCGAATGGCGAGGATGTTCCGTTCGGACTGGTGCTCTTTGTTGGAATACTCATTCACACCATATTGGCTGAAACACTCGTGCGAGGGCCTGCATTGGTTCTCAGCAATACAACATACGTGAAGCGGGTGATTTTTCCGCTAGAGATACTTCCTGTTGTTAACGTGCTGAGCTCCCTGGTTTCATTTGCTTTTGGATTCCTAGTCTTGCTCGCTGCCACCTTTATTTTTGTTGGTCATGTGAGCAGTAGTGTGTGGTTAGTATTCATCCCTGTCGGGTTCCTTGTTTTGATGTCGCTTGGTATTGGTTGGTTCTTGGCTGCGCTAGGAGTCTACCTTAGGGATCTCGGCCAGCTAATGGGAGTATTTTCTTCCGTATTACTCTTTACAGCACCGATCTGTTTTCCTGCTTCGATGGTGCCCGCTCATTTGAGTTGGCTTCTCCAGATTAACCCTTTGACTATTCCGGTGAATGCTGTTCGAGCCTTGCTCTTCGGAGCAGATCCTGTTTCCTTCGAATCGGTATTTGCATATGGGTTTGTATCATTGGTTGTGATGGTGGTGGGTTACTGGTTTTTCAACAAGATGCGGATAGGGTTTGCTGATGTACTCTGACATCGTTATCGACGTAAAAGGAGTATCAAAGAGTTACGGAGTGTTTGGTTCGCCGGCTCGCAGAATGGCAGCCTTGTTTTTTAAGCGTCTGGCTGACTCTTCCGGGGATTTTGTTGCATTAAAACCACTTTCTTTTCAAATTCAGCAAGGCAGTTTCTTTGGCATTATCGGGCAAAACGGCAGCGGAAAATCGACGCTTCTACAGATAATCGCCGGCATCGTTTCACCGAATAGTGGTGATGTAAAAGTAAGAGGGCGCATTGCGGCCCTGTTGGAGTTAGGGGCTGGTTTCAACCCAGAGTTTACGGGGCGCGAAAATGCGCGCCTCAATGCAGAGATTCTAGGTGTTTCAGGTGCGGATTTTGAACGTCTCCTCCCGGAGATTGAGGCATTTGCCGAAATAGGGGAGTTTATAGATCGTCCGGTAAAAACATATTCTAGCGGCATGTTTGTACGCTTGGCGTTTTCCGTCCAGGCGTGCGTAGATCCCGATATTTTGATAGTGGATGAGGCGCTCGCGGTTGGAGATATATTTTTTCGGTTGAAATGTTATGAACGATTGGAGCGCTTGAGAAGCAACGGCTGCACGATCATTCTGGTAACCCACGGAATGGAGGACGTCATGCATTACTGCGATCGCGTCCTGCTGTTGCATCACGGGGAGGCGCTTTATCTTGGCTCGGCGGCCGAGGCTATCAATCGTTACTACGCACTTGGCCATGTGCCGGTTGCAGGAGAAACGCCGAGTCTGACTGTCAATCAATGCAATGACATGCCTGACGTCTGGGATAAGGCGGGCGTATTGCAGAGATGGCCGACTGAGGGTTGGGACGATGTAACGACGCGGGAGCAAACAGGGGGGGGCGGCGTGCATTGCACGCGCGTGATCGTTGTTGACTCAAAGGGGGCCCCGCGCCACGTTTTTTACCAAGGCCATACTCTCAACCTGTTTGTGGAGTTCAGAACCTCGACGCGTCTGGAAACTCCGGTTGTTGGGTTTGTAATTCGTACGGACAAGGGGGTAATCGTTCACGGACGAAACACCGGGCAATGCGATTCACCAGTACCGGATGGTGTTGCAGCCGATTGTGTTGTGCGCGCTCATTTCGAAATTACTCTTGACCTGGGTGCCGGTGAGTATGTTCTCGATGTTGGCTTCGCTACATGGAGCGCAGGGCTTTACGCGCAGCGTGACAAGGCCACGATGGCCGAACTGGAGCGTTCGGCCGTTCGTCATTGCGTCGTACCTGCGCTCGCTAGTTTCAGCATCGTCCCCCCTGGGAGCAGCGGATTCAAGGGGCAACCGTTTTATGGGCTTTGCGATTTGAAATCTTCGGGTCACGTTGGTGTCTATGGCTCCGCCAATTCTCAAAGTGTGGAGAATGTGGGGTGAATTTCTCCGGTAGCAAATTGAGGCGTTTGTTTGGGATCCGCCTTGGCGTTCTGCAGCAGCATTCTCCACGTCGGTTTGAAATGGCGGTTGCATGCGTATTGGGAGGCGACGAGGGGCTGCCCTCGGTCTCAATCGTTACCCCTTCTCTGAATCAAGGCGACTTCATTGGAGCTACGGTAGAAAGCGTCTTGAAACAGGGCTATCCAGATTTGGAATACATTATTCAGGATGGGGGCTCTAGCGATAAATCGCTGTTGTGTTTGCATTCCTACGGCGAGAGGGTTGATCTGAGAGTAGAGCATGATCACGGTCAGGCTGATGCGCTCAATAGGGGGTTTGCTCGATCTAGTGGAGAGGTTCTTGGCTATCTGAATGCCGATGATGTTTTGCTACCAGGCACTTTGCGCAAGGTCGGGACCTATTTTCGCGATCATCCGGAGGCTGATGTTGTCTATGGTGACCGTGTGTTGATTGATGCATCAGGCTGCAAGATTGGTGACTGGGTATTGCCATATCACGATGGCATGTTGCTGAGGTATGTCGACTACATTCCTCAGGAAACGGTTTTTTGGCGTCGTTCTGCATGGGAGCGTGCCGGCGGAAAATTTGACGCGGACTTTTCCTTTGCCTTGGACTGGGAGCTATTCTTGAGACTGCAGGCTACGGGGGCCCGCTTTATACATATTCCTTGTTTTATGGGAGGGTTTCGAGTTCATGCCCAGCAAAAAACGCAGTCTATTTTTTCTGTGAATGGGAAGTCCGAGATTCGTGCGCTCCGGAAGAAGTATATGCCGACCTCTTTTTTAGAGAGATTGCAGTGTCATGTACGACACATAATTTTTTTGTTTCGCCATGTCGTCATGCTTCGGTTTTTCAATTGAAATTTGTTTGAGGTTATTTAATGAAAAAAGCTCTCATCACCGGCGTTACCGGCCAAGACGGCTCTTACCTTGCTGAGTTTTTGCTGGAAAATGGCTATGAAGTTCACGGCATCAAGCGTCGCGCATCCTCGCTCAATACTCAGCGTGTTGACCACATTTACGAAGACCCGCACATCGAGAATGCACGCTTCAAGTTGCATTACGGAGACCTCTCGGACTCATCTTGTCTGACCCGCATCCTCCGCGAAGTACAGCCCGACGAGGTCTACAACCTCGGTGCTCAGTCGCACGTGGCGGTCAGTTTTGAGGCTCCTGAATACACCGCAGACGTAGACGCGATGGGTACCTTGCGACTGCTGGAAGCCATTCGCTTCCTTGGCCTGGAAACGAAAACACGCTTCTACCAGGCCTCCACTTCCGAACTATATGGCTTGGTGCAGGAAATCCCACAGAAGGAAACCACCCCCTTTCATCCACGCAGTCCCTACGCTGTGGCCAAGATGTATGCTTACTGGATCACCGTCAACTACCGAGAAGCCTACGGTATCTACGCGTGTAACGGCATCCTGTTCAACCACGAATCTCCGCGTCGTGGCGAAACCTTTGTTACTCGCAAGATTACCCGTGGCCTAGCCCACATCGCCCAAGGTCTTGAGCAATGCCTGTACATGGGTAACATTGATTCGCTTCGCGACTGGGGACACGCTAAAGACTACGTCCGCATGCAATGGTTGATGCTCCAGCAGGATCAACCAGAGGATTTCGTCATTGCTACGGGGGTGCAATACAGCGTGCGCCAGTTCATTGGCTGGTCTGCTGAGCACTTGGGCATCCAACTGCGCTTTGAAGGTGGTGGTGTAGACGAAGTCGGCATCATCGAATCCATTACCGGCGATAAGGCGCCTGCCCTCAAAGTCGGCGATATTGTGGTGCGCATCGACCCCCGCTACTTCCGCCCCGCCGAAGTCGAGACTTTGCTCGGCGACCCAAGCAAGGCCAAAGCCAAGCTTGGCTGGGTGCCGGAAATTACAGTTCAAGAAATGTGTAAAGAAATGGTCGCAGCCGACCTCGAAGCAGCTCGCCGTCATGCGCTACTTAGGCATCACGGCTTTGATGTGTCTGTCAGTACCGAGCGCTAGAGGAGTGATTTGATGGATAAAAACGCCAGAATTTACGTGGCCGGCCATCGTGGTCTTGTCGGTTCGGCCATAGTGCGTAAACTCGAAGCAGAGGGTTATCGCAATATCCTCATGCGAACGCATGCCGAGTTGGATCTAACTGATGCACATGCTGCGGAAGATTTTTTTTCTGCACAAAAGCCGGAGTATGTCTTTCTCGCCGCAGCGAAGGTTGGTGGCATTGTCGCTAACAATACCTGTCCGGCCGAATTCATCCGAGACAACCTCGCTATCCAGACCAATGTGATCCACGCTGCTTGGCAGTATGGCGTCACGCGCCTGCTCTTTCTCGGATCCAGTTGTATCTACCCCAAGCTCGCTCCGCAGCCGATGAAGGAAGAGTACCTGCTCACCGGCGCGCTTGAGCCTACTAACCGACCTTATGCGCTCGCCAAGATTGCGGGCATCGAAATGTGCTGGAGCTACAACCGTCAATTTGGTACCCAGTATTTGGCGGCTATGCCGACGAATCTGTACGGGCCCGGCGATAACTATCATCCTACCAATAGCCATGTCATTCCGGCCCTGATCAGAAAGTTTCATGAAGCGAAAGTGGCGAGCGCGCCCAGCGTGGTCGTTTGGGGCTCTGGTTTGCCAAAGAGAGAGTTCATGTATAGCGAAGACATGGCAGATGCATGTGTTGCTTTGATGACATCAAGCGATTCTGTATTTCACGCATTGTTGCGCACAGATGAGGCGGATTCAGTGTTCGCTCCTCCGCTCGTAAATATCGGAGTTGGTGGTGATGTCACCATTCAAGAGTTGGCTGAGTTGGTGAAGCGCACAGTTGGCTATCAAGGCGGTATCGAGTTTGATTCTTCATTTCCGGATGGAACGCCTCGCAAGCTCATGGATGTAAGCAAGCTATCAGCATTCGGTTGGAATGCAAAAACTTCGCTCGATCATGGGTTGTCGCTGGCCTATGCAGATTTCACGTCAGGGCTGGAAGCGAACCCTTGAGCAGTCCTTTGATTACGATTGCCGTACCATCATTTAACCAGGCTTCATTTCTTAATGATGCATTGACATCCATTTACACTCAAGAGTTGCCGGTCGAGGTTTTTGTCGCTGACGGCGGATCCACGGACGGGTCACTGGAAATTATTCAGTCATGGGAGCATCGCTTGGCGGGATGGCGCAGCCACTCAGATGCTGGGCAAGCGGCTGCGATTAACGAATGCATTAGAAAAGGAACAGCCCCTTTTGTTTGCTGGCTAAATAGTGATGATTGGTTTCTGCCTGGCGGACTGTCTTTGCTGCTGAAAGCACTTGAAAGAAATAAAAGTGCACCGGTGGCATATGGTCGATGTATGAATTTTATCCAGAGAACAGGCCGATTCAAACCAATATGGGTAGAGTCCTTTAATGTAAATAGATTGGCCGTTCGTTGCATTATCTCTCAGCCGGGAACCTTGATTCGTCGCTCTGCGTGGGAGTCTGTGCGCGGGCTGAATGAGGATCTGCACATGGCCATGGATTATGATCTCTGGTGGAGGTTGTTTGGTCTCCAGGGGGAGTTCTCTTTTGTTAGTGAATTCGTGGCCGTGAATCGCGATCATGCAGAAACAAAGACCAATACTCAGCGCCGTCGGCACTATTCAGAGGCTATGGGTGTAGTCCGGAAATATTATGGCCGCGTCCCCATAAAGTGGTGGCTTGGCCAGCCCTATGCGGTCTGGTTTCGATCCTTGTTGTAAGAGACATGCTTCGAGTGATGTTCACATCTAGCGGGCGTGCCGGCTGACTTCTTCAAGAGAAATACTAAAATTTCTGGTTATTCAGTATGAGGAATGCATAATTGAATGTTCTTCATGTTTACAGGACGTACTATCCCGAAACGCAGGGAGGGCTTCAGGAAGCTATTCGTCAGATTTCTCGAGGGCTGTATTCCTGCGGCGTACAGTGTTCAGTGTTTACGCTTGCCAAAAATTGTCTGCCGCAACGAGTGAGAGTAGACGAGTCGTGGGTTATTCGCTCCAAAAGCGTTTGCGAGATTTCTTCCTGTGACATCGGATTGCCCTCTGCCTTGATGGCATTCAGATCTGCCGCTAAAGCTGCGGATCTGATTAATTTTCATTACCCTTGGCCTTTTGGCGATGTGCTTGCATTGTTGGGAAATCCCGGCAAGCCGTACGTAGTAACTTACCATTCAGACATCGTCCGTCAGCGATTTGCAGAGGTGTTGTACGCACCCCTTCGCGCAAAATTCATGGAAGAGGCAAACGCGGTTGTGGCCACCTCACCTGCTTATGCCCGGACAAGCGAATACCTTTCACGGTCCGGGAGGTCCGTTGACGTCATTCCGTTGTCCATCGACTCCTCACGCATTCCCGAGACGCCGGAAGTTGTTGCGACGCAGTGGGAGCTTCGTTTTCCGAAACCATTCTTCTTTTTTGTTGGCGTACTTCGCTATTACAAAGGACTTGAATTCCTAGTTGAAGCTGCTCGCCTCACTGGGTTTGACGTTGTTATAGCAGGTGACGGCCCCGAGCGTGAGCGCTTGCGCTATCTTTCATCAGGGTTAAAAAATATTTATTTTCTTGGGTCAATATCGGACCAAGACAAATTTGCGTTGATGCGATTGTGCCGTGCCGTGGTTTTTCCGTCGCATTTGCGGGCCGAAGCCTTTGGCGTTTCGTTGTTGGAAGGTGCCGCTTTGGGCAAGGCTCTTATTTCAACAGAAATAGGGACTGGTACGTCTTATGTCAACGCACATGAAGAAACCGGCATTGTCGTGCCTGCTGCAAATGCAGAGGCCTTCGCGAAGGCAATGCGTATTCTCGTTGAGAATCCTGAATACGCTGCGAGGCTTGGAGTAAACGCTAAGGATAGGTGTGTTCGACTGTTTGACACATCCAGAATCGGCCAGAAGTATCTGGATCTATATAACAGAGTTTTGTCTTTCAACGGCTGAAGGGCGTAAACATACGCCTAGTGGCGGACAGTTAACAACTCAAGCCGTTGCTGAAGGTGAAACGGGCCTCCGAATTTTTTGTGTTTCCCTCCGAGGCTATGGCACAAATCGATGGTTGTTTTTTTGTGCGGCAAGTTACGCATAAACCAATACGGCTTCTATTAATTGTGTTGGCGTCGATGTCTATTGCACCGAGTAATGGGATCCTTTCTTAATCTGACGATGAAGATGGCTATCTGGCAGGTGCCACTTCAATTGCTTTGGTGAGCTTCCGTCCTTCTCCAAAGAGCTTTGCGTTGGGGAAAAAATTCCGTCTGCAAGCGTGGGCCGGGTGTTATTGCCTCCCCGTTGCTGCGCTTTTTCCTGTTGTTGGCAGAGTCCGAAAGTTGGTAATAGCCGAAAAAGAATAGAAGGCAACAGGATTGGGAGTTGGACAACGTTTGGGTTTGCCTCGCAATGTAAATCTACATGATGCTGACGATCGTCCTTCCTTACGATCTGGGGAGTATGTGGACGGACGAAAAGGCTGCCTTTTTGCCTCCACCTTATTGCCTGTAGGAAGCGGAAGGGCTCTTGTTTCTGCCTTTGCTTGCCCAGCAATGTCGCACGTACATGAAACGTTTTCGTTGACGCCCCACTCTGATGTCGAAAAGCTACACGGGTGAGCGAAGCCAAAGGCTGGTCTCGATGCTTGGGCCGGCGCTGGCATTTTTTTGACCGGATGCAACAATGCGTCTATTACAATATTGCAAGCAATCCCCACAATGAGGGTTGCAATAAGATTGACGGATCCGTAATGCCAATTCCTAGTCGCCAAAATTTGTTTCTTTTTGTTGCGTTTCTATCCTCGTTGATTTTAATGCAGGCAAGCATTGAGTGCGGGCGCTTAGCACACGACATCACTTACGATGATATTGCATACGTGAACGATGGGGCTGACCGACTCGCTGCGTTACACGAAAATGGACCTTTGTCGTTCATTTTAACATTTTTCACTAATCCACCTCATAGCCCTTACACGACAGTCCTGGCTATCCTCTCTCTTTCTTTTTTCGGGCTTCACGACTTCGGATTTTACCTACTTAACAGCGTGATCGTAGTGGGTGCGACTTTTTTCTTGTTGAAGACTTTTGAGGCCGATCGTTACCCAACGGTGATTTGGGCGTGTGCGTTTTTCATTTTGTCACCAATGTCCTATTCGGCCATTGAAAATTTCAAGCCGGATATCTCCCTTGGTTTGGTGACGGCCGCCATGACATTCTTTGCAGCAAGGGCGGCAACGGAAGACGTGAATAGATATTACGTGTTGAGTGGAGTCGCTTTTGGCGCGGCGTTGCTCATAAAGCCGACATTCTTCCCGCATACCTTAGCAATGACATTTGTTGCAGGTGTTTCATGCGTGATAATTGGAATTATCCGCGGACGAATATTCATTCGTCGCGCTATTCGCGGCTGCTTGATATCGGTAGTTATCGGTATTGCAATTTCTTTGCCCTATTATTTGCTCGCAGGCCGGCGTATTTTCCAATACTTCTGGTCGAACACGCAAGGAAGTGAGGCGCGCATATGGTCTTTCCCAGAGGGTTACTCTGTCGCCGACACGATTTACCACTTCTTTGTTGATGGGTATCAACGAGATGCAGGTTTTAATCTTTACTTGGCTGGTGTTTTGACGTTTTTTTCAATCTTAATTCTGGTTTTGAAACGAGACTGGAAGGCCGTTTTTCAGGTAGTGTTTCTTGTTATTTCCGCGGCGGCGTCATTCGTTATTTTAGTCGCGGGGAGGCATATGAATCACCAGTTCTTCGCCTCATTTCACGCTTTATTGTTTCTTGCTGCGATAGTTGGATCTGTCTCGGTTGCTAGGCGTCTCAGGCCTGCTGTGTATGCGCTTTGGATGCTAATCCTCGCGGCCGGATTATCTTTTATAGCTTTTGGAAGCCATAGATTTGTCGAGCGCGATGCGTTGACGGAAAATCTTCGTGTTGCCAGCGTCAATGGTCAGTTAGCGAGGGTGGTAGCGCAAGAGCTTCGCGGAAGCGGTAAGGAGCATTCAGTTAATAATCCTGTTAAGATATTTGTTACTGTCGCTGGTCCAGTCAATTCCGAAACCATAAAATGGGAGGCCCGAAAGCTGGGCGTGTATTCTGTTGCCTTTGACCAGAGTCGGACTGCCGACCTGAATATTATTCTAGACACAGTTTTGCGATCCGATTTTGTAATTATTCCGATAAATTCTGAAGCTGAATATTTTCAGCGATTCCCAAGTACAGCGGTTCAGTGGCAGGTGAGTCGTCGGATAATGACTGATCCTAATTACAGGCGGATCGCCTATGGCGAAAATGAACATTACGCTATCTTTGCAAAAAATGCATTAGAACAGCAAAGGGTGTTCAATGTTGAGGGTGATGCCATCGCTCAAGGCTTTGGCCAAGAAATAGGTCCTTTCCCTCAGTGGGGCTTGCCGAAGGTGCGATGGATGACCGATCCTCAAGCTACACTGTGTTTTACAATTGGTGGAAATTATTTAGTAGAGATGACGGTTCGTAAGAGCAGAGACGGACAAGTGGTCATCTCGGGCGGTGGCGACGGAAGCAAGGCTCGAATAGAGGTCAAGGGTAATGTCGCCGCAAGAGAGACGGTTGAATTGGTTCTGCCGAACGCCTTGCCGTGCATTCATATTGAAAGCGAACCTAACTCAACCGACGAAGGTGGTTATTTGCTTTTCTCACGGCTTAATGTTCGTCGGTTTTGAGAGGACGTGCGGTTTCCTTGCTGATGAACCGGGACATTTCCCTGCTATTTCGTTCGGCATGATGTGGTCTTTATGCTGCAAGCTTGGCGCTATACTGATTGAATCGCCCCGGGCTTGGCGGAGGCTCTAACTCTTGAGAAGATGGAGCCATGAAGAAGTCAGTAAAGTTCTCCCCTGAAGTCCGTGAGAGCGCTGTGCGCATGGTTGCCCAGTGCCGTGGCGACCATCTCTTGCAGTGGTCCGTCATTGAATCTAACGCCACCACGATCGGTTGCACGCCACAGACGCTGCATACGTGGGAGCTGTCAGCACGAGCGCGATAGCGGGCAGCGTGATGGTTCCACCACGGCCGATCAGAGGCGCGTCAGGGAATTGGAGCGTGAGGTTCGTGAGCTGCGCAAGGCCAATTAGATCCTCAAGCTTGCCAGCGCATTTTTCGCCCAAGCGGAGCTCGACTGCCGATTCAAGTCCTGAGGTCTTTCGTCCGCAGGCATCGTGATGCCTTCGGGTTTGAGCCGATTTGCAGGCAATTGCAGATCGCCCCGTCTGGCTACCGGCGTCATGCCGCCCTGCTGTGCAACCCTGAACAGCGTAGCCAGAGAGTGCGATGTGCCCGTGTGTTGGCCCTCCAGATCGAGCACCTCTGGCAGGCTAACTTGCAGGTCTATGGTGCCGACAAGGCCTGGCGGCAATTGAATTGGGAGGGCATCACCGTGGCCGTTGTACGGACGAGCGCCTTACGCGCCGTCAGGAGTTGCGCGGCGTCATGAGGGCAAGGTCGTGCGCACCACGATCAGCAATCTCAAGGCGGCGCGCCCGCTCGATCGCGTCAATCGTCAGTTCAAGGCCGAGCGTCCCAACTAGTTGTGAGTCTCGGACTTCACCTTTGTCTCGGCCTGGCAGGGCTGGCTCTATGTAGTCTTCGTCATTGTTGTCTTTGCCCGACGCATCGCGGGCTGGCGGGTAAGCAGTACCATGCACACTGACTTCGTCCTCCATGCACTGGAGCGGGCTTTGTATGCTCGCCAGCCGGATCGTGAGGACGCCTTGATCCACCACTCGGACCGAGGCGCGCAGTACGTCTCGTTCCGTTACAGCGAACGATTGGCTGAAGCCGGGATGGAGCCGTCAGTCGGCGGTAAAGGAGACAGCTATGACAATGCGCCGGCTGAGACGATCAATGGTTCGTACAAGGCTGAGATGATTCACCGGCAGGCACCTTGGAAAACCAAGGAGTCCGTGGAGCTGGCAGCACTGGAGTGGGTATCCTAGTTAAACCATCACAGGCTGCATGAGCCCATCGGGCATGTTCCGCCTGCAGAAGCTGAGGCAAACTACTACAGGCAACTAGCCAGTCAGGCCGCCACCATGGCCTGACTTAAACCAAACAGCCTCCATAGAACCTTGGGCGATTCAATTCTGTCCAAGCCACCCGCTCTGGATTTATTGATTCCCCAGCCGCTGGTGCTAGGAGACGCGTAGAATCGCTACACATTGATTTCGCTAATCCTTGGTGTGACGTGCACGTCCGTCTAAGCAAATTCTTCAATTGGGGGCCTTCGCGGAGTTTAGTCGTCTCAAGTTTTGACCTTATTGCGGTCATTACATGCTGGTCTGCCGCCTATATGCTGCGTTTCAGTTTCGTGGTTCCTCCTGAGTTCGTTCGCGGAGGTCTGTGGAGTTTGCTTTGGATCGTGCTATTGCATGCCGTCACGTTTCGGACCTTCGGGCTTTATAAGGGTATCTGGGTCTTTGCTAGCCTGCCCGACCTCTCGCGCATCGCCGGTGCCGTGGGTCTGGTGCGCGGTGCGACTCCGATCCCGCGTTCTGTTCTGGTGGCTTTCCCTGTGTTCCTGGTGTTGACCATGGGGGCGCTCGGGCCATGTACCGCGTCTGGCGTGAGCATTGTCTGTATGGTGCGTTGGCTGTGATGGGGCGTCCTGCTCTCTTGACTGGTGCTGGCGAGGCTGGCATGAACGCGATGCACCAATTGAGTCGCTCAGCTGATTGGCGCCTTGCTGGCGAGCTTGACGACAGTCCGAGTAAGCATGGTCGCGAGATGACGGGTCTGCGCATTGTTGGCGCCATCAACGAACTGGAACATTGGGCGCGTGAGCTCAAGGCGAAGCATGCCATCGGCATCTTCCGACGTGCGCGTGCGCATCCTTGGTCAATGCCTCAAGGCAGGCGTGCATGCTCTGATCGTGCCTGCGCGGGGCGAGATCATGCAACCTGAACGCAGTCGGGCTGGTGACAGTCAGGCGTTCCGCGAAGTCAGCATGGAGGATTTGCTGGGACGCGATCCTGTGGCCATCGATTGTCCGAACATTGACGGCATGTTGGGAGGTCGTACGGTATTGGTGACGGGGGCTGGCGGGTCGATTGGTTCGGAGCTGTGTCGCCAAATCGCACTATTCCATCCGAGCCAGATCGTGGCGTACGAGGCCAATGAATACGCCTTGTATCGCCTCGTCGAGGAGTTTTCTAGACGTTTTCCTGAGGTGCCGCTAGTGCCCGTGGCGGGTGATGTGCGTGATGCTCTATGGCTTGATGACATCTTTGGGCGCTACACGCCAGCGCTGGTGTTCCATGCGACAGCTTACAAACACGTGCCGCTGATGGAAGCAGACAATGCCAGGCAGGCGATGACCAACAACGTGGTGGGCACCTGGCGTGTTGCCAAGGCGGCGCGTCGCGTGCCGAAGTTTGTGATGATCTCGACCGACAAGGCCGTCAACCCGACTAATATGATCGGTGCCAGCAAGCGCTTGGCTGAGATGATCTGTCAGGTCGTGCAGGGTGAAACGACAAGCGCCGCGTTTCGCAGCGTGCGCTTCGGCAATGTGCTGGGCAGCGCAGGCAGTGTTGTGCCGAAATTCAAGGAGCAGATCGCTGCGGGTGGCCCGGTGACGGTTAAGCACCCGGAAATCACGCGAGAGTTGAGGCGCTGGGTGCCGGAATATGCGCCCTACCAGCGACCGGAGTTGCACCCGGTTCCGCGCGCCGCGGCGGGTAGCTGACCTGTCATGGCTACCTATGCCGTCGGTGATCTCCAAGGCTGTCTTGATCCACTCAAGGCCCTGCTCGCCGACGCCGCGTTTTCACCCGAACAGGATCGCCTTTGGCTGGTAGGGGACTTGGTAAATCGCGGCCCGCAATCGGTCGAGGTGCTGCGCTTCCTGTGCGCGCTTGGGCCAGCCGTGACTGCCGTGTTGGGCAACCATGATCTCTACTTGCTAGCAGTCGCGGCGGGCTTGCCGGCAAAGGACAAGCTTGGCGATACGATTGATTCGGTGCTTGAGGCGCCCGACCGGGATGAGCTGGTTGATTGGCTGCGCGGTTTGCCCTTGATGCACGTAGAGGGCGATTGGGCGATGGTGCACGCGGGCTTGCTGCCACAGTGGAGCGTCGCGCAGGCGCTGGCCCTTGCCGAAGAGGTCACAGCCAATCTGCGCAGCGATGACTGGTGCGGTTTCCTGCTTGAGCTATTTGGCAACAAGCCAGCGCAGTGGGGCGAGTCACTCCGTGGCTGGGATCGTTATCGCATTGTCATCAATGCCCTGACGCGCCTGCGTTTCATCACGGTGGATGGGGCGCTAGAGCTCAAGCCCAAGGGCACGCCCGAGAACGCGCCGGAAGGGCTGATCCCTTGGTATGCCGCGACAGATGCCGCTTGGCGCACCCATACCATTCTGTGCGGTCACTGGTCGGCACTCGGGCTGCGCGATCTGGGGCATGTCGTTGCGTTGGATTCCGGGTGCATCTGGGGCGGCAAGCTGAGCGCCTTGCGGCTGGAAGATCGGCGCATTTTTCAGGTCGACTGTCCGGCGTGCTCGCAGATAAACGTCGGCGATTAAGTAGGGGCTTATCGCATCCCGAGGTCGTTAGCGATCAGCTGGCGTGTTTTAGCGGCATATTCGCGTCGTCCCAGCCCTGTGGGTAGCGGCGTGAGGGCGCGCAGTTCGGCCCATACGCCCGGCGCCTTGACGATGGCGCGCAGACTTTCCATGAAGCTCACGTCGCCATCGTACGCGGGCGTCAGACTGCGCTGCCCTTGTTCGTCCAGATAGCGCAGGCTCATTGGCACCACGCTGGCCTGTGCCGGGCCGGCCGCATCGAACAGGGCCGCGGTGAAAGGTAGTAGCTCGCTGCCATTGGTGGTCGTGCCTTCCGGGAAGAACGCTACGCGCTCGTCCTGTTGCAATCTGTCGCTCAGTGCATTGGCCGTGCGTGCCGCATCTTTTCGGTTGCTGCGTGCAATGAAGATGGTACCGGTCGAGGCCACCAGCCAGCCAATGCAGGGCCATTTGCGGATATCGTCCTTGCAGACGAAATGCGTCTGCGTGACGGCATTGATGACAAAAATATCGAGCCACGAGATGTGATTGCTGACGATCAGCGCACGCGTGGGCAGGACCACGCTTTGCGCATGAAGACGCACGCCGAGCATCGCCAGCATTTGCATGGACCAGCGTTGCTTGAACAAGCCCAACCGCGTCGCGCTCATGCGGGGCGCCAGAAAACGCATGATGACGAGCCCCTTCAGGAGGTGCAGGAAGAGGCGAAGCATGCGCCAAGCGGCGCGGATTTCCACGATGGGGCGAACAGACACGGCGGGGCGCTGAGGCCGCGCCGGCGGCCCGTTGGTTGAGGTGCGGGCGAGTATAGCTGCTCTGTCTGCAGCCAGTGGGTGGCCCGGATGCCGTACAGCGGCATCCGGGCTGAGCAACGCCTGCTGCGGCCTAGCGGTCGAGGAAATGGCGCGCGTAGCGTGGGTCGAGGCGCGACATCGGCATTAGCAGCAGCAGGTCTGCTGTATTGAAGTCCGGATCCCAGGCTGGCGCGCCGCATACGCGCGTACCCGCGCGGATGTAGCCCTTGAGCAGTGGCGGTAGCTCCGCTGGGGCATCGGTGGCCAGTTGTTCCACTGGCAGCGGGTTGCGCGGAAACACATGGTACTCGAGCTCGGCCATGTGACTCTGGCGCAGTGCGTTGTAAATGTTGGTCGCGTTGTGGCCGCCATCGGCCATGCCGATGCTGGCGCAGCCCATCAGATACTCGAAGCCGTGCTCACTCATGAAGCGTGCAAGACCCGCCCACAGCAGGGTGATGACCGAGCCAGTGCGGTAGTCGGGATCGATGCAGGAGCGGCCGATCTCTACCAGACTACCGCGCAGGTGGTGGAAGCGCGTGATGTCAAATTCGGTTTCCGAGTAATACGAGCCGACGCGGTTAGCGGCGTCTGGCGTGAGGATGCGATAGGTGCCGACAATTTTGCCGGCGTTCTCATCGCGCACGATGAGGTGCTGGCAATAGGCGTCGAAATGATCGCGATCCACGCCGGGCGTGCGGCATGGCAGGCGTGCCCCCATCTCATCAGCGAACACGCGGTAGCGCAGTTTCTGCGCTTCAAGAATTTCGGATTCGCTGGTCGCCAGTCCGACGTGAAGACGGTGCTGTTTGCGCAGCAGTACTTGTGATTCGGCACGTAGCATGCAGATTCTCCTCAAAGGAGAACCCACTGTAGGTGCCGCCAGTTGCGCTCGCGTTACGCGGATATTGCAGATTGGTTACGCGGCTCTGCGCGTTATCTATGACAACGGTATGTCGGATTCAGTGTGTGACGCGCATCGTGCCACTGCTGTTGCTGACCCGTACGCGTTCGCCTTCCTTGAACTTGTCGTCGCCGATGCCTTGCACGATGATCAGGTTCTCGCCGTTATCCAGCCTGACGGTCAGCTCCAGCGCTTTTTCACGGGTCAGGCCTTCCTCCGCTGCCGCACCTGTGACGCCACCAGCCACGGCACCGAGTACGGCAGCGACGACAGAGCCCTTGCCCTGACCTACCGCGCTGCCTGCTACGCCGCCGATGACAGCGCCAGCACCAGCGCCCACGGCAGACTTCGTGCCTTCCAGTTTGACCTCCTTGATACTCACCAGCACGCCTTCGCGGAAGGTTATGACGCGGCGCGCCTCTTCGCGCGTATAGACGTCACCGGCCTTGCTGGAGACACAAGCTGCTGTACTCAACATCAGCCCAATCGTGCAAATGCTCAGGAGGAGTCTGGAAGGCATTTTGTATCTCCGTTCTGCGACTATGCAAACTGAATCAAAGTGTTTCGCCGTAGTTTTCGGCGAAGCGTTGCGAAATTTCCGTGCGCGAGGGCTGGTGGTTCTGTCCGCCGCGATGTGCGATCTTGATGGCACCCATAAGCGACGCAAGCTTCGCCGATTTTTCCAGCGTCCAGCTTTGCGACAGGCCGTACAGCAGACCGCCACGATACGCATCGCCGCAGCCGGTCGGATCGACAACAGCGCTGGTGCGTGCGCACGCGACTTCGATGATCTTGCCGCCTTCGTAGATGCGCGAGCCATGCTCCCCGAGTGTGACAATCAGACCCTTGACGCGTTCCGCGAGAGCCTCGATCGATATGCCTGTCTTGTCACAAATGAGCTTGGCTTCGTAGTCGTTGACCGTGCAGTAGGTGGCCTGCTCGACGCACGCGAGCAAGTCTTCACCGGACAGCAGAGGCAGCCCTTGACCCGGGTCGAAAATGAAGGGGACTTTCGCGGCTGCGAAGTTGCGGCAATGTGTGAGCATGCCTTCCAGTCCGTCCGGGCCGACGAGGCCGATCTTTACGCCTTCGGCCGCATCCTGAACATCGTTCAGGTGAGACTGCATCATCGCGCCGGGGTGGAAGGCCGTGATCTGGTTGTTGTCCTGATCGGTCGTGATGAAGGCTTGTGCAGTGAAGGTGCCTTCGATCGTTTTCAGAAAGCGCTGATCAATCTTTAGCTTCGTCAGGCGTTCGCGGTACGGGCCGACATCGTCACCCACCGTAGCCATGATGCGGGCATCACCACCGAGCAGGCTGATGTTGTAAGCGATGTTGCCAGCACAGCCGCCGAACTCGCGGCGCATCTCCGGTACGAAGAAGGAGACATTCAGGATATGGATCTGGTCGGGCAGGATGTGGCGCTTGAATTGGTCCTGAAACACCATGATGGTGTCGAAGGCCATGGAGCCGCAAACGAGGATGGACATGGTGGCTGTGCTCTTCAAAAGGTAATGGGATGCTATCTGCAGACGTGCAAACGGCCAGCCAGCGCCCCGCAGGAGCGCTGGCTGGCCGTTTTCAGCTTAGCCCAGTGCGGCGATGGCGGCGTCGTAGTTCGGCTCTTCCTTGATCTCGGAAACCAGCTCCGAGTGCAGCACCTTGTTGTCGGCATCCAGCACGACCACGGCACGCGCGGTTACGCCCGCCAGCGGGCCGGTCTTGAGATCAACGCCGTAGTTGCTGATGAATTCGCGGCCACGCAGGGTTGACAGCGACTGCACGTTCTTGATGCCTTCGACTTCGCAGAAGCGCTTGGCAGCAAACGGCAGGTCGGCGGAGATCACCAGCACGACGGTGTTGTCGAGGCCGCCAGCCTTCGCGTTGAACTTGCGCGTCGAGGTGGCGCAGACGGCGGTGTCCAGGCTTGGAACGATATTGAGAACCTTGCGCTTGCCGCCGAAGCTGGCCAACGTGACATCGGACAGATCGGCCGCGACCAGGCTGAAAGCGGGTGCGGTTTCGCCCTTTTGCGGGAAATGGCCGCCGACTTCGATGGGGTTGCCGCCTAGTGTGACAGTGCTCATTTAATGCTCCTTGGATTGATAGGACTCGCCAAAGCTATCCGGCAAATCAGGGGGAATGAAAGCAGATACGAAAGGCTGTGATGCGGGTATGGACGCTCAGGCTAGCGGTAGAACACGCCTAGCCGGTAACCCATCACCTGAGCATCGCTCGTCAGCGTAATTTGCGCGGTGAGTTCGCCTTGCGCTTCGAAGGCCGGGCCCGTTGTGATGTTGGTCGGCAGCCACTCTTTGGGTTCCAGCACGCGACGCGTCAGTGCCCGTTCGAAGCGATCCGTGAGCGTGATTTCCAGCTGTGGCCAAGCGACCGGGTAGTGCGCATGATTGCGCACCGTCACCGCCAGGTGGTAGCCGCCCTTGGGATCGCTGGCCTGGGTCAGATCCGAACCAACCAGCAATACCTCGTCGGCATCACGCGGGTAGGGCACGCTGCAGGACAGGTACTGACACGCCTGCTCCAGCGGGGCACGCAGATTGGGGTAGTAGCGAGTCAGCTCGACGCGCAGCACATACGTGGCGAGTAGCGCACCTGTCAGTAGCAAGAGCGTATTGCCGAGAATCAGCGTACGACGTGTCTTGGCTCGGGCCGCGACTACGGCCGGATCTGCACTTTCTTCCGGCGGGACGTCCTCTTTGTCGAGAAAGACGGTATGCAGTTGCGGCACTTCATCGCCTTCGTCTTCGCCGTCGCGCAGGGCCGAATCAGGGGCGACCGCGGCACCTTCCGCATGCGCGGAGTCGAACAGCTCGGCGTCTTCGGCATCATCTGCCGCGCTGCCCAGCTCGATGAACTCCTGTTCTGCGTGTGCGACAGGGAGGTCGTTGCTATCGCCCCGTGGCTCGCCAGCGCCAAAACCGTTGAGATCGAACGAAAGGTCGTCATCGTCGGTCTGGGCCGCCGGTGCGACGAGTTGCGTGATCTCGGCCTGTACATCGTGGTTCGTTGTATGCGGATCATTGCGCTGCAGAGCCAATGGCGTTGGCGGCAGGTCGATCGCGGCGATCGGATCGATGTCTCTGGCGGGGGCGTTATTTTCAGCCGCTGTCCGGGTCGTTACAGGCGCCACCGCAGATGGCATGACCGAGGGACCAGGAGCCTGTGGTGCAGCGGTCTGGGGCTGAGGACTTGTTGTTTCCTCGGGGAGTTCCTCAAGAGACTCGAGCGCCGAGAACGGTACGTGGCAATGACCGCAGCGCACACGGCCGCCGCGCAAATTGAGCTGTTCCATGCGGACACGGAAAGTCGTCTCGCAATGCGGGCAGCGCGTGATCAGCAAGCCGCTTCCTCCGATGCATTCGCCATCTGGCCTTCCAGGCGAATCCAGCCTTCATGCTCGGCGCCCACGCGCAGCGCAATCCAGGGTGCATAGGCGGTGATCACCTGTTCGGCCTGCTCGGCGAGTACGCCGGACAGGGCCAGTCGGCCACTGGGGGCGACATGCGCCGCAATGCCGGGCGCCAGTACACATAGGGGATTGGTAAGGATATTGGCCACCACCAGATCATACTGACCTGCAAGCTGTCGCGCACTCGACATCCACTCGGCAGTCACCGCATTGCGTTCGGCGTTGGCGCGGCTGGCGGTAACGGCATGTTCGTCGATGTCGACGCCGAGCACTCTGTCTGCGCCAAGCTTCGAGGCGGCGATGCCGAGGATGCCGGAGCCGCAGCCATAGTCGAGCACGCTGTCGCCGCGCTTCACCGCATCCAGCAGCCACTGCAGGCACAGGCGGGTGGTTGGATGCGAGCCGGTGCCAAAGGCCATGCCGGGGTCCATCTCGATATTGATGGCATCCTTGTTCGGCGCGTCGTGCCAGGAAGGCACGATCCACAGACGGTCGTCGATATGGATCGGCTCGAATTGCGACTGGGTCAGTTGCACCCAGTTCTGCTCGGCGATTTCTTCGATCGTGAATTCGGGCACGGCATCAAGGCCGACGGCGCCAGCGGCTTCAGCCAGTGCTGGGGCGAGATCAATTTCCCTGTCGAACAGCGCGATGACCTTGCTGTGATCCCACAGGCGTTCGTTGATGTGGCCGGGCTCGCCGAACTGCGGCTTCTCCAGTGCGGTGCCCGCATCGGCGTCCTCGATGCTCACCGAGAGCGCGCCCGCTTCCATCAGCGCTTCGGACAGCGCTTCAGCGCGGATTGCTTCAGCAGTAAGCGTTACGGAGAGCCACATGATTCAGTCCAGCGATGTTCAGTAATGGCAAAAGCCGGCTGACGCCGGCTTCTGCAAAGTCATGCTATGTCAGTCTTTGCCTGCGAGCTTGTGTTCGAGGTAGTGAATGCTCGTGCCACCCTGCATGAAGTGCGTGTCGTGCAGCAAGTCCTGATGCAGCGGGATGTTGGTCTTGATGCCTTCGACGACCATTTCCGAGAGGGCGATGCGCAGACGGCGGACGGCCTGTTCGCGCGTATCGCCATACGCAATCACCTTGCCGATCATCGAGTCGTAGTGTGGCGGCACGGTGTAGCCCGCATAGACGTGCGAATCGACGCGGATACCGGGGCCGCCCGGCGTATGCCAGCTGAGAATCTTGCCTGGTGACGGCGTGAACTTGAACGGGTCTTCGGCGTTGATGCGGCACTCGATGGCGTGGCCCTTGAGCACGACGTCCTTCTGCTTGTAGCGCAGCTTTTCCATGGCAGCAACGCGGATCTGTTCCTGCACGATGTCGATGCCGGTGATGAGTTCGGTGACCGGGTGCTCGACCTGCACGCGCGTGTTCATCTCGATGAAGAAGAACTGGCCGTTTTCGTAGAGGAATTCGAAGGTGCCGGCGCCACGATAGCCGATGCGCTTGCAGGCCGCCACGCAGGCCTCGCCTACCTTGGCGATGGCTTTGCGGTCGATGCCGGGCGCGGGCGCTTCTTCGATGACCTTCTGGTGACGACGCTGCATCGAGCAATCGCGCTCGCCGAGGTAGATGGCGTTGCCATGCTGGTCGGCCAGCACCTGGATTTCCACGTGGCGCGGGTTCTCCAGGAATTTTTCCATGTACACCGTCGGATTGCCGAAGGCCGCACCGGCTTCGGTACGCGTCGTTGTCACGGAAGAAATCAGTGCGCCTTCGGTATGCACAACGCGCATGCCACGACCACCACCGCCACCGGAGGCCTTGATGATGATCGGGTAGCCGATGGAGCGCGCGATCTTGACGATCTCTTTCGGATCATCCGGCAATGCGCCGACAAAACCGGGCACGCAGGGTACGCCAGCGTCGATCATGGCCTGCTTGGCGCTGACCTTGTCGCCCATCAGGCGGATCGTCTCGGGGCGCGGGCCGATGAAGACAAAACCGGAGGATTCGACGCGTTCAGCGAAGTCGGCGTTTTCGGACAGGAAGCCGTAACCGGGATGGATCGCTTCGGCGTCAGTCACTTCAGCGGCGGCGATGATGCGCGGCACGTTGAGGTAGGACTGGGCGGAGGCGGCCGGGCCGATGCACACCGACTCGTCGGCGAGCTTGACGTATTTGGCCTCGGTGTCAGCTTCCGAGTGCACGGCGACCGTGCGGATGCCGAGTTCGCGGCAGGCGCGCAGGATGCGCAGCGCGATCTCTCCACGATTGGCGATGAGAACTTTTTCGAACATGGTATTTAGAGGCTCAAGCCGCGCTATTCAATGTGCATGTCCGCATCATTGCGCGCTGCTCCCGCCTGCTTCTCCTCAGCCAATCACAAACAGCGGTTGGCCGAACTCGACCGGTTGGCCGTTTTCGACCAGGATGGCCTTGATCGTGCCTGATACATCGGCTTCGATCTCGTTCATCAGTTTCATAGCTTCAATCAGGCACAACGGATTGCCTTCCGAGACGCTCTGGCCTTCCTTGACGAAAGGCTCGGAGCCTGGCGATGCGGAACGGTAGAAGGTGCCGACCATTGGCGACTTGACGACGTGACCGGCTGGCAGCGCAGGCGCCGCATCGGTGGCCGGGACTGCCGGAGCAGCGACAGGGGCGGCAGCAGGCGCGGGTGCCTGCATGTAGCTGACCTGCGGGGCAGGCGCGGCTGGATGCTTGGCGATACGAACCTTTTCTTCACCTTCGGTCACTTCCAGTTCCGAGATGCCGGACTCCTGGACGAGGTCGATGAGTTTCTTGAGTTTTCGCAGATCCATGTGTTGCTCCAATTGCTGGCGGGCGTGTGGGTGCCCGGGAAAAATCTGGGTTTTACGTTATAGCCAAACGACGAATTCGGTGCGACGAGTATCAGCGTGCCAGCAGGCGGTTCAGTGCGTAGTCCAGCGCCAGACGATAACCACTGGCGCCGAGACCGCAGATGACACCTACGGCGATATCGGAAAAATACGAGTGGCGGCGAAACGCTTCGCGCGCATGCACGTTTGACAGATGTACTTCGATGAAGGGGATCTGCACGGCTGCGAACGCGTCGCGCAAGGCCACACTGGTGTGCGTGTAGCCGCCCGGATTGATGATGATGAACTCCACGCCTTCGCTGCGCGCGGCCTGCACGCGATCGATGAGCCCGCCTTCGTGATTGCTCTGGAAGGATTCGAGCTGCACGTTCATGGCGCGCGCCTGCGCTTCCATGTCGGCATGGATATCGGCCAGCGTGGTGTGACCGTAGATTTCCGGTTCGCGCGTGCCGAGAAGGTTCAGGTTGGGGCCGTGAAGAACGAGAATGCGCGGGCGTGCGACACCTGCTGCCTGCTTGGCAGAGGTGCTTGCGCTGCTGCTCTTCTTCGCCTTGGGCTTGCTGCTCGGACTCGTCATGGAGCGGAGTTTGCCGCAAATGGCTGCTATCTGTCCATTATTTCGGCGTTTTGGCGTCTATCTCTGAGACTTGATCGAAGTTAAAAGTTGTTGTAATTCCTGCGCCAAATCAGCTTCCTTGAGGGCGCCAAGCTTCACCGACTGCAGGCTGCCATCCGCGCGGATAAAGGCTGTAAAGGGCAGGGCCATGGCCTTGTTGCCGAGTTCTGCGCCGAGTGCCGAGATCTCCATGCCGGTGATCGGCAGCGGGTAACTTGTCGCGTTCGTGCTGCGAAATGCAGCGACATGCGCCTTGTCGTCGACGCTGATGCCGACGAACTGCACGCCGGGGGTGGCCTTGGCGCTGCTGTCGAGCAAGGGCATCTCTTCGCGACAGGGCGGGCACCAGGTGGCCCAGAAGTTCACGACGAGCGGTTTGCCTCGCCATTGCGCGAAGTCGACGTTCTTGCCGTCGCTGTCGGGTAGTTGCAGCTGCAGCAGCTTTTCGACGGCCGGCCCGTGGTCGGGCGTAGCTAAATGCCCCACCAGCAACCAAGCGCCCGCACCGGCTAGGGCTGCGGCCAGCAATGCGGCCGCAGTCAGCAGCTTGCCTTTGAACATTCAGCGATCTCCGCACAACAAGGCTTCGACGGCTTCGAGGCGGGCGCGCTCGGTTGTGCCGCCCGGGCCGGGCTTGCGCGAATTACGCTCGGCGATGCGATCGAAGATGGACAGACGTATCGGCGCACCGTCGTAGTCGAATTCGAGGATGGCTTCCGGTACGTCGTGGCCGCCGCGGCGCACTTCCTTGTGTTCGTAGCGCAGCGTGGTGCCGAGCAGGAAGATTTCCACGTCCTTGGCGCTATCCGTATAGATCTCCAATTCGACGCTGGAATAGGCGCCCGCCGTGCCATTGAGCACCGTGCCGGTGAGGAAGGGGCGGAATGGTTCAAGGATGCGCATGACCTCGGCCGCGGCGCTACGCAGCGCGAACAGGCGTTCGTGGTGGTCGTCGTCCTGATAGATGGCGAGATGTTCCTGCAGGGCTTCCTCGACCTCTGCATTGGTCGGCAGGGATTCCGCCTCGGTCAGGCCCATCTGGCGCGCGGCCTTGCGCTTGGCAAAGGCGTAGTCTTCGACGCCTTCTTCGGCAATCAGTCGCGCGGCAGCGGCAGCGATGGCGCGCCGCAGATTGTTCTGGCGTGGCAGGGCGTGCGCTCGGGTCGTCATGTGAAATCCTGAAAGGCTCTGACTTTGTCTCTGATCGGCTCTTGTGGCCGCGCGCGGCGGGATAGAATCCCGGCCTATTGTTACATACGGGATGGTCGGCTCAGTTGTCGACCACCAATGGGAGCAGTCGTTTCATGCATATTCACATTCTCGGCATCTGTGGCACTTTCATGGGCGGCGTGGCGCTGCTGGCGCGCTCGGCAGGATTCACCGTCACGGGCTGCGACGCCGGCGTCTATCCGCCGATGAGCACCCAGCTGGAAGAGCAGGGCATCGCGCTGATCGAGGGCTATTCGCCAGATCAGCTGGCCATGGCGCCAGACCTGTTCGTCATTGGCAATGCCGTGTCGCGCGGCAATCCCCTGCTTGAAGCGATTCTCGATCGCGGCCTGCCGTATGTCTCCGGCCCGCAGTGGCTCGCCGACAATATTCTCCAGGGCAAGTGGGTGCTGGCGGTGGCCGGCACGCATGGCAAGACGACAACGTCCTCGCTGCTCGCCTGGATTCTCGAAGACGCGGGTCTCAATCCCGGCTTCCTGATCGGCGGCGTGCCGGGCAACTTCGGCATCTCGGCACGACTCACGGACACGCCTTTCTTCGTGATCGAGGCGGACGAATACGACACCGCCTTCTGCGACAAGCGCTCGAAGTTCGTGCACTACCGCCCGCGCACCGTGGTGCTCAACAATCTCGAATACGACCATGCCGACATCTTTCCGGATCTGGCCGCCATCGAAACGCAGTTCCATCACCTCGTGCGCATCGTGCCGAAAATTGGCCGCATCATCGTCAACGACAGTGAAGACAGCCTCAAGCGCGTAATCGAGCGTGGCTGCTGGAGCGAGCTGGAGTGGTTCGGCGGTTCGGCGGAACAGGCCGGTCGAACCTCCTGGCAGTATGAGGAGATGGACGAGCGTGGCGACTCGATCGCCTTCATGCTTAATGGCAAGGAACAGTCTGTGAGCCGCCTGCCGCTGGCGGGGGCGCACAACCGTGCCAATGCTTTGGCCGCGATGGCTGCGGCGCGTCACGTGGGTGTCACACCGATGCATGCCGCTGAGGCGCTGGAACGCTTCGAAGGCGTCAAGCGTCGCCTCGAGCCGCGCGGCACGGTGCGCGGTGTCACCGTGTATGACGATTTCGCGCATCACCCGACGGCTATCGCGACTACCGTTGCGGGGCTGCGCCAGCGCGTTGGCGAGCGGCGCATTCTCGCCGTGCTCGAACCGCGTTCAAACACCATGAAGCTCGGCGCCATGAAGAGCCAGTTGCCCGCCAGCCTCGCGCAGGCTGATGCCGTCTTCTGCTACGCCGGTAATCTTGGCTGGGATGCCGCTGAAGTATTTGGGTCGATGGGCGCCAAGGCGCATGTCAGCGACAACCTCGGCGCGCTGGTCGATGCGATCGTGGCCGAGGCGCGCTATGGCGACCAGATTCTCGTCATGAGCAATGGCGGCTTTGGCGGCATCCACGACCGCCTGCTCGAAGCACTCTCGCGCCGGGACGCCTGACCACCATGAAGAGTCGGGATCTGCGCGAATTCATTGCGCAACTGGAAGCTCGTGGCGAACTCAAACGCATCAGCGTGCCGGTCGACACACATCTCGAAATGACCGAGATCGCCGACCGCGTGTTGCGAGCAGGTGGGCCGGCGCTGTTGTTTGAAAAGCCGCATACACAGGGCGTGCCGCAGGCCATGCCGGTGCTCGTCAATCTGTTCGGTACGCCACAACGTGTGGCTTACGGCATGGGCGAGGATGCCTCTGGCAAGGATGTGTGGAAGACGTCACTGCGCGAGATCGGCAAGCTGCTGGCCTTCCTCAAGGAGCCCGAGCCACCGAAAGGCCTGAAAGACGCCTGGGAGAAGTGGCCCGTCCTCAAGCAGGTGATGAACATGTCACCCAAGGAGGTGAAAAGCGCACCGTGTCAGGACGTGGTGTGGGAGGGTGAAGAAGTCGACCTCGCGCGCTTACCCATTCAGCATTGCTGGCCGGGCGATGTGGCGCCGCTGATTACCTGGGGGCTCGTCGTCACGCGTGGCCCTGAGAAGACGCGCCAGAACCTCGGCATCTATCGCCAGCAGGTGCTCGGCAGGAACAAGGTCATCATGCGCTGGCTGGCGCATCGCGGCGGCGCATTGGATTTCCGCGATTACCAACACGCCAATCCTGGTCAGCCGTTTCCGGTTTCCGTTGTGCTGGGCTGCGATCCGGCGACGATTCTCGGCGCAGTGACGCCGGTGCCGGACAGTCTTTCGGAATATCAGTTCGCGGGTTTGTTGCGTGGTGCGAAGACCGAACTCGTGAAATGCATCGGCTCCGACCTGCAGGTGCCTGCTTCGGCCGAGATCGTGCTCGAAGGTGTGATCCACCCCGGCGAGATGGCCGTGGAAGGCCCCTACGGCGACCATACCGGCTACTACAACGAGCAGGCCGAGTTCCCGGTATTCACCATCGAGCGCATCACCATGCGCCGCGAGCCGATCTATCACAGCACCTATACCGGCAAGCCGCCGGACGAGCCTGCGATGCTGGGCCTCGCGCTTAATGAAGTGTTCGTGCCGCTGCTGCAGAAGCAGTTTCCGGAAATCAGCGACTTCTATCTGCCGCCCGAAGGCTGTTCGTATCGCATCGCCGTGGTGAGCATGAAAAAGGCCTATCCGGGCCACGCCAAGCGCGTCATGTTCGGCATCTGGAGCTTCCTGCGCCAGTTCATGTACACCAAGTTCATCATCGTTGTGGATGATGACATCGACATCCGCTCGTGGGCGGAGGTGATCTGGGCGATCACGACGCGTGTTGATGCGACGCGCGACACTACGCTGGTCGACAACACGCCGATCGACTACCTGGATTTCGCCTCGCCGGTTGCCGGGCTGGGCAGCAAGATGGGCATCGATGCGACCAACAAGTGGCCGGGCGAGACGCAGCGCGAATGGGGCACGGCCATCGTCATGGACGAGGCCGTCAAGACGCGCGTGGATGAGATGTGGGCGTCGCTCGGCTTGACGTGAGCGGCAGCAGAGCCCGCTGCCGTCTAGTTCTTGCTCTTCCCTTTTGCGAGCACCGGCCGCGCACCACCTTGCTCGGCAAAATTCACTGCGGCAATCGTCGCAGCTTCCGCCAGTTCGGCGCGGGGGTCATTGATCATCAGCACGAAGACCTGCCATTGCCCGGCAACATCCTGTACGAAGCCTGCGGTGGCCATCACGTCGTTGAGCGAGCCGGTTTTCAGGTAGGCGCGGCCTGACACTGCCTGTGCGCCGAAGCGGCGGCGTGCCGTGCCGTCTTCGCCCGCAATGGGCAGCGAGGCGACCAGATCGGGCATGCGCGGGCTGCGCCACATCATCTGCAACATATTGCCGAGACTCGCGGCGCTAATGCGCTCGCGGCGTGACAGGCCAGAGCCGTTCTCGAGGACGAGGCCGCTCTGGTCGATCTGGCGCAGGCTCAGCCAGTCGCGAATGCGTTGCGCGCCTTGTGCCGGGGTGAGGGGCTGGCGCGGCTCGCTCGTCAGTGCCGTCAGGCCGAGCGTGAGGAAGACGTGGCGCGCCATGACGTTATTCGAATACTTGTTCATGTCGCGCAGCACTTCGCTCAGTCCGGGTGAGCGCCATGTCGCCACTGGGGCGCTGTCGGTCGGGGCGATGCCTTCGCGCACAGAGCCGCTGAGGTTGCCGCCCATCTCGGCCCACATCGCGCGAAACACATTGCCGGCCAGTCGCAGGCCGTCGTGCATGGCGAGGTTGAGCTGCTTTTCGCCGCAGCTGGCCGGCATGCTGCCGGTCAGTTTCAGTCTTTGCATGTCACCTTGCGCAAGCACTTCGCTGCGCACATTGCTACGCCAGTCTCCACACACTCCGGCCGTTGCGATCAGCTTGTTGTCGATGACGAAGGGCGCGAGAGGAACGAGGCTGATGGCCTGTATCGGAGTGCCGACTGCGGCGGGCGTCAGGCGTACGCTGATGGCCTTGAAGTTGATCAACAGTGCATCCGGGGTGGCGTTGTAGGCGCGCATTGGCTGATCATCAAAGTCTTCGCTGCCGATGGGCGCAAACAGGCTGCGATCGATCACGAGGTCGCCGCGAATCTCGCGCAGACCCCGGCTGCGCAATTCACGCAGGAAGTTGCCGAAACGATCCCAGGTGAGGGCCGGATCGCCACCACCGCGCAGCACCAGATTGCCGTTGAGCACGCCATCGCGCAGCTCGCCCTGTACGTAGGCATCGGTGCTCCAGGTGTAGCTGGGGCCGAGCACTTCAAGCGCCGCGCTGCTGGTCACAAGTTTCATGACCGAGGCCGGATTGAAGGGCTCGGCGACATTGTGCTGCAGCGTTGGCGCGCCACCGTTGGCGGGAGCCATCCACAGTGCGACGTGGCTGGCGGGAATGCCGACGTTTTTCAAGGCGGCGGCCACCGCATCCGGCAGCACGGCAAAGGCGTTCAGGCTGGCGCAGGACAAGCCCACAGCCGCGAGTACGCGGGCATGACGAAGCACGCGCTGGATCATGCGATCAGCGCCTCGAAGGCCAGCGCTGCCTGGCTGATGGGGCGGCGCGGCAGGCGCAAGCGGTACAGCTCGCGCGTCAAATCACCGCTGCTGAGCTTGAGCTCGGACACCTTGCCCAGCGCGATCTGATCCTCGGCACAGATGCGCGGCACCATGCCGAGACCCAGCCCGGCGACGACGCTCTGCACGATGGCCTCATTGCTGCCGACTTCCTGCACGCGACCGATGGCGATACCCAGACGGGATAGTTCGCGCTCGACCACTTCGCGACTGCCCGAGCCAGGTTCACGCAGGATCCAGGTGCGGTGGTTGAGCTTGGCCGCATCAATCGCCTTGTTGCCCTGCTGGCTATCGCGTGGCGCGACGATAACCATGCGCTCCTCGCGCCAAGGGCGCTGCTCGAGTCGTTCGTCATCGACGGGCCCTTCGACCAGAGCGACGTCCACCACGGTATCAAGCAGCCACTGTGCAACGGCTTGCGTATTGCCGGACTGTACGCGCACCGTCACGCCGGAATGTTCGCGCACGAAGGCGGCAATCAGCGGTGGCAACCAGTAGGCGGCAATCGTCGTGCTGGCGCCAATGACCAGCGTGCCGCGATCCATCGCGTAGAAAGCTTGTACCGCGTCCACGGCTGCATGCTCCAGCGCGAAGATGTCTTTCGCATACGCATACAGGACCTTGCCGGGCTCGGAGAGCTGGAACTGGCGCCCGCCGCGATCGAGCAGCACTACGTCAAGCTGCGATTCGAGTTCGCGCACGGCCTTGGACACGGCCGGCTGGCTGACTTCCAGCGCCTCCGCGGCACGCGAAAAGCTCTGGTTCTCGACAACGGTGGCGAACATGCGCAGCAGGTGGAGGTTCATCGTTTCAGTGAGGAGTGAGGAGTCAGGAGGGGGCTGTGATGGGCAGTTTACTCCTCACTCATAACTCCTTACTCCTCTCTGCATCTCAGGGCCAGGCGCGTGCGCCGAAGATCATGCGCTTGGCAACGAAATGGCGCAGCGGCGGCAAGACGTCGAGGGCCAGCAGACCGGCACCGCGCGCATGGCCAAGCAGGGTGTTGTCATTCGAGAACAGGCGCACCAGGCTGTCGGTGAAGCCGGCCGTGCCCCAGCGGTCGGCGCGGCGGCGGCGGGCGTGACGCGCGAGCACATCAGCCGCGCCCGCATCGCTGGCGCCACGCAAGGTCTCGGCAAGCTCCCACACATCGCGCAGGCCCAGATTGAAGCCTTGCCCTGCGACCGGGTGGAGGGTCTGCGCGGCGTTGCCGAGCCACACGGTGCGCGCGCCGACCGTTGTGCGGCGCAGGCGCAGGGTGAGCGGGTAGCTGCTGCGCTCGCGCACATCGGCGAGGCGCACATTGCCGCCGAAGGCTGCATGCAGGCGTGCGAGCAGGGTAGCGTCGTCGAGGGTCTTGAGTTCCGCCAGTTGAGTCGGGCTGACAGTCCACACCACGGCGTAGTCGCGGCCCAGCGGTAACAGGGCGATCGGGCCGTCGGGCGTGAAGCGTTCGCGGGCGAGGTTGTTGTGGCCGCCAACTGGCATCGCGCGCAACAGCAAGGCGTGCTGCTCATAGTCGCGCGCGACGAGCTTTGCATCGTCGTTGGTGCTGATGCCGCCTTCGCAGCACACGGCCAGACTGCCGATGACGCTGCGTGTTTCGCCTGAAGCATTGTGGAGGCCGAGCGTGATGTGATCAGGCGCTGCAGCGAAGCTTTCGACACGTGCATCGAATTCGACGTGCAGCTTTTGCGCGGTGAGGCGCTCGCGCAATGCCGCGATCAGTGCGCTGGCGGGCAGTACGTAGCCGAGTGCAGGCAGACCGTATTCTGCATGGCGCAGTTCGGTACGGCCGAGCGCGCCGCGCTGCGAGATGTGGATGGTCTCGATCGGTGTTGCCGCTCCTGCAGGCCAGGCGCCGAGGGTTTCGAGCAACTGGCGGCTGCCGTGCGACAGAGCGAGCACGCGCGTGTCCTGACTCGCCGCGTCTGCCGGGCGGGCATCGAGTATGCGTACCGCATGGCCTTGAGAGGCAAGCCGCAAGGCGGCGGCGAGTCCGATCGGCCCGGCGCCGATGACGAGGATATCGCCTGCGGTGGTGCGGGATTCAGCGACGGTCATCGGTCCGACATGAGCATTTCGATATCGCTCACCGTCTTGGGCGTGTCGATGGTGAGGATGTCGTGACCGGTAGGAGTGATGAGCACATCGTCCTCGATGCGCACACCGATGTTCCAGAAGGCTTCCGGCACACCTTCGCCGGGGCGCACGTAGCAGCCGGGCTCGACGGTGATGACCATGCCGGCTTCCAGCGGACGCCATTCGCCCTTGAGTTTGTACTCGCCTGCGTCATGCACATCGAGACCCAGCCAGTGGCCGGTGCGGTGCATGTAGAAGCGGCGATAGCTGCCCGATTCGAGCGCGCCGTCGAGGCTGCCGGTGAGCAGACCGAGATCGATCATGCCCTGCGCCAGTACCTTCACCGCCGCGTCGTGGGTGGTGTTGTAGGTCTGGCCGGGACGTGCATGTTCCAGCGCCGCGTACTGCGAGGCCAGCACCAGTTCATAGATGTCTTTCTGCGCGCCGCTGAACTTGCCGTTCACCGGGAAAGTACGCGTGATGTCGGAGGCATAGCCGTCGAGTTCGCAGCCAGCATCGATGAGCAGCAGATCGCCATCCTTCAATTGCGCGTCGTTGCTGACGTAGTGCAGCACGCAGGCATTGGCGCCACCGGCGACGATGGAGTTGTAGGCAACGGACTGGCTGCCCGAGCGACGGAACTCGTGCAGCAGTTCGGCCTCGATCTCGTATTCGAAAGCGGCTGATCGCGCGGCACGCATGGCGCGTTTGTGGGCGCGGCCACTGATCGCGGCGGCGGCGCGCATGCGCTCGACTTCGACTGAATCCTTGATCAGGCGCATCTCGTCGAGCAGGGTGCGCACGTCGCGAATATCGGCAGGGGCCTGCACACCGTTGCGGCTCTGGGCGCGCACCGTATTGAGTGCGTCGAAAATGCGCGCGTCCTGAGCTGCGTCGTAGCCGAGCGCGTACCACAAGGCGGGCTGGTTGCCGATCAACTCGGGCAGCTTGCTGGCAATGCTTTCAATCGGGAAAGCTTCGTCGAAGCTGAAGGCTTCGCGCGCGGAGGCTGGTCCGTAGCGGAAGCCGTCCCAGATCTCGCGTTCTTCGTTCTTCTCGCGGCAGAACAGCAGGCTGCGCGCATCGCTGGCCGCGCCTGCGGGTACTACCATGACTAGCACGCTCTGCGGTTCGGTGAAGCCGGTCAGGTAGTGGAAATAGCTGTCGAAGCGATAGGCGTATTCGGTATCGCGATTGCGTGCACGTTCCGGTGCGGTCGGGACGATGGCCACGCCGCCACCGGCAGCGGCAATGCGCTCGGCGAGGCGGGCGCGGCGGGTGGTGATGGCGGCAAGAGTGCTGGCAGTCAGGGCGGGCATGGAGGCCTTGTTGATTCGTTTGAGATCACAGTTGCGGATCAGCGCGCTTGTGCTGCTGTCGCGGCTTTCAGTTGAGCGTCGAGGTCGGCAAGCCGCTCGGGCGTGCCGACGTCAGTCCAGTGCCCGGTGAAATGCTCTGCCGTCGCGTGCTTGCCGGCAATTGCGGCCCGCAGCAAGGGCGCAAGCTTCGCCTTTTCGCCCGGCGTGATGCCGCTGAAAAACCCGGAGCGATATACGCCAATGCCGGAGAAGGTGAGACGCGCGCCGGTTTCCGCGCTGAGCTGGCCGATTCTGGAAGGAGCGACGGGTGGCACGAAATGGAAATCGCCATCGGGGTGCTGTGGCGGATTGCTGACCAGCGCCAGGTGCACGTGAGCGCCCTGGGTGATGCCGGCAATGCCGCGTGCCACGAAGCGCTCGAAATCAATGTCGCACCAGACGTCGCCATTGACCACGAGGAAGGGTGCCGGGCCCAGCAGGGGTAACGCCTTGGCAATGCCGCCTGCGGTCTCGAGCGCTTCGCTCTCGGGCGAGTAGCGGAGGTTGACGTTCCATATATGGCCGTCGCCAAGCGACTCTTCCAGCATGTGGCCGAGGTGGGCATGGTTGATGACGATCTCGTGGAAACCGGCGGCCGCGAGGCGCTCGATATGCCACACGATAAGCGGCTTGCCGCCGACCGGCAGAAGCGGTTTGGGCGCGTGGTCGGTGAGCGGGCGCATGCGTTCGCCACGGCCCGCGGCGAGGATCATGGCTTTCATTGCCTCATCTCTTTCTGCGTATGACGCTCAGCGCTCATTGTCGTGACTGGAAGCTTTTTCGTAAGCCTCGACGATACGCGCAACGAGCGGGTGGCGCACCACGTCTTCCTTGAGAAACTGGGTGAAGGCGATGCCGCGCACGTCGCCAAGGATGCGAACGGCTTCAAGCAGCCCGCTCTTGTGCCCCCGTGGCAGATCGATCTGCGTCAAGTCGCCGGTGACCACCGAGCGCGAGCCGATGCCGACGCGCGTGAGGAACATTTTCATCTGTTCGGGCGTGGTGTTCTGCGCTTCGTCGAGAATGATGAATGCATTGCTGAGGGTGCGCCCGCGCATGAAGGCCAGTGGCGCGATCTCGATGCACTGGCGTTCGAACATTTTCGCCACGCGCTCGAAACCCATCAGCTCGTAGAGCGCGTCGTAGAGCGGGCGCAGATAGGGATCGACCTTCTGTGACAGATCGCCGGGCAGGAAGCCGAGGCGCTCGCCCGCTTCGACCGCCGGGCGCGTGAGGATGATGCGCTCGATCTGCTGGCGCTCGAAGGCATCCACCGCGCAGGCGACTGCGAGGTAGGTCTTGCCGGTACCGGCCGGGCCGATGCCGAAGGTGATGTCGTGTGACTGGATATTGCGGATGTATTCGACCTGGCGCGGCGTGCGGCCGTGCAGATCGCCCTTGCGCGTGATCAAGCCGGTGACGGGCTGCACACCTTGATCGAGGTTGTTTTGCTCGATGACACCGAGCTGGATCTTGGCGACCTCCAGGGGCTCGCTGGCCTGTTCGTAGAAGCGGCGCAGCGCCTCTGCTGCGCGCCGTGCCTGGGCGGTGTCGCCGCGCAGCTTGAAGTGCTCGCCGCGCCGCGCGATGGCAACATCAAAGGCCGCCTCGATCTGGCGGATGTTCTCGTCAAGCGCGCCGCACAGATTGGCGAGGCGCTGGTTGTCCAGGGGGCTGAGCGTGACTTCGATTGGCGGCTTCATGTACCGATTATGAGTCAATCCTGAGTCAATCAGGTCGGCGAGCGGATCATCTTGGCGGCCAGCGCCTCATTGAGCGTGGCGAGGCTGTCCTCGAGATGCGCGCGCGTTTCCGCAGACAATCCTTTGTGTTGCAGTGCGCGCTGCAGCTTGCCACGCAGGACCAGGGCGTCGGAGCGGGCGAGGCTGCGCATGTCCGGCGCACTCGGCCGCACGCCGGTAATGACCGCGCTCATGCGTGTCAGCCAGGCGCGCTGCAGGTTGCGGCGAAGCAGGGGGATTTCCTTGCTGTCTGCGGCCTCCTGCCAGATGGCGGTCTGCAGTGTGCCGAGCAGCTCCGACAGTGGCAGCGAGCCATTGCTGCGCGTGCGCAGCATCTCTGATTCGAGCAGGCGGAAGGTCGTACGGTCTGACAGCAATTGATCAAGCACGCCGACCTGCGCGCCCAGTACGCGGCTGACCAGTTGAAGATTAGGTTCCTGCGCGGCAGTGCCGGTATAGGTGCCGTCGAAACGATCGAGGTGGTCGAGCGGCAGTCGCTGCAGCAAGGCCGGATCGATGCGGAAACTTTCCGTCGTGAACAGGCTGCGCGTCAGCGTGTCGAGCGCTTCGCGCTGCTCTGCCTCGGGGATCGGGATGAAGCTCGAGCGTGCGCTGTCGGTTGTCTGACGAATGATGCGGATGCCGCCGATTTTCTTGGCGAGAGTCTGAGCGCTGAGGGTGAGCAAGGAGATGCTGCGCTCGACCGACAGGCGCGCCTGGCCATAGTAGGGATCGTTGCCCGGTGGGCGTCTGGCCAGCGCGTCCCACTGCTCCTGCGCAAACTGCTGGCGGCGCAGAAACCAGTTGCGCGTGTCGGAGCCCAAGTCAAAGCGGTTGGTGTCCGGATCGATACCCGCGTTCTGACCTTCGCCGCCTGCGTCAATGTCGTTGCCGTAGGACAGCAGCGGATTGTTTTGACCGCGTTGTGCAATCTGCTTGAGTGCGTTGGCCTCGTTTTCGGCGGGAATCGATTTGTAGCCATACTCGATTGCCCAGATGTCATACGGTCCGAGCATCTTCTGCATGTAATCAACCGGCTTTTCACCACGCAGGTTGATATTGGGTGGCACGTAATCCATTACCGAAGCGGAGACACCGTTACTGGCAACAAAATTCGCATCGCGCAATTGCGCTGGCGTGTAGGCGCGTGTGGCGAGGAAGTTATGCGACAGACCGAGTGTGTGGCCGACTTCGTGGGCCACGGTGATACGGATGGTGTCCTTCACGTAGGCGTCTGCTTCCGGACTGTCCGGCGCGATGTCGCCACGTGCGATCAGTGTATCGAGCGTGTCCTGCATGTAGGCAGCCGACTCTTCACCGAAGTCGCAACGCTCGTCCTCGTGTGTGTCGCGACGGGACGGCTGTGGCATCAGTAGCGCACGCAAGGCGCTCAGGTCGCGCGAGACTTCGCGACGCGAGGTGCGCGTCCAGTTGTCGGCGACGATGATGTCGGCATCAAGAATTTCGCCGCTGCGCGGGTCAGCATTCGATGGGCCGACGGCCAACACGGTGTCTGTGCCGATGAACCAGCGTACGGAGGCGTGGTGCCGGTCCGCCGTATCGAAATCATCAGCGTCGGTTTGCTGTTTGACGACAATGGCATTCTTGTAGCCGATGCGCTCGAAGGCGCTATTCCACATCAGGATGCCTTCGCGCACGGCATCGCGGTAACGCTCGGGCACATTGCTGTCGATCCAGTAGACGATGGGCTGCTTCGGCTCGGAAATCTCGGCCGACTCATCCTTCTTCTCGAGACGCCAGCGCTTGATGTAGTGCGTGCGCGGGCTTGGCGCGGTGTCATTGCGGAAATCCCAGCGGGTCTCGAAGAAGTAGCCCACGCGCGGGTCGGCAAGGCGCGGCACCATCGGCTCTGGCAGGGCGGAGAAACTGTAGTGGAAGCGCATCTGTACGCTGCGCGCATCGGGCACATTGCGCGGCAGTGCAAACGGCGGCTGGTTGGGCTGCGGTTGCGGCACCCGCGCGACCGCGTAATGCAGCATCACTTCGAAGCTGGTTTCGTTCGCGTTGCTGCGGGTTTGCAGGATCTGGCTGTTGGCACGATCAAAGCCGTAGCCGAGACGGTAAGCTGCTTCGAGCGAGCTGCCGCCCGCAGGAATGTCGCTGAGCACGATGGCCGAGATGTCGATCAGTATCGCCTTGCTGCCAGGGTGCGGTTGGCTGACGATGGGCGCGACGCCCAGCAGGCTGTCGGGGAAGGCCTGGGCGACGTTGCGCTCCATGGGTTTGTTGCCATCGGCGAAGTAGGTCGTATTGCGTTCGAACCACTGCACGCGATCACCCGAAGCACGGCGGAACACGCCGATATTGGCGCCTAGCATTTCGCCAGAGAACAAGCGCTTTTCACCGAGACCTTGTGTGCGGTGGATGGCGAAGTAGAAGGGACGGTTGAGGTCGGATTCGCGCAGCTCGATGAAGTAGCGATCCTCTTTCTGCCACAGTGTCAGGAAGCCTTCGGTTTTCTTGAAGTCCTTGATGACGTCGTTGAAAGGACGCAGGTTGGGATTGCTTGCAAAACTCGGCGCACTGGCGCTGGCCACGGGCTGCGATGCGGCAGCAGACGGTGTTGCCACCGGGGCGGAGCCTGCCAGCGGCGCTGCGACGGGGGCACTGGACAGCGTCGCAGACCCCGGTGGCTGGGTGCTCGGGGGCGAGGCGGGCGGCGACGTGGGTGTGACAATCGTAGCAGCAGTGCAGGCAACGAGGACTGCACTGATGAGGCCTGGCGCCAGGCGTGCGATGAGAGAGCCGAAGCGCGAGAAGCGAGAGGCTACGAGATCAGTCGGCAAGAACGAGTTCTCCGCGCAGTGAGTGCGACATCACTGCGGTAATCGTGACGGTAACAAATCGGCCAATGAGGCGCGAGGGGTGTTGCGGGTTGGTGTGCAAATCACCCACAAAGTTCACCATACGATTGTTATCGGTACGTCCAGCCAGTTCCTCAGGGTTCTTCTTCGACGGCCCTTCCACCAGCACGCGTTGTTGCGTGCCTACCATGGCGACGCTGATGGCAGCCGCCTGTTCGTCAATGCGCTTCTGCAGGCGTGCCAGACGCTCCAGTTTCAGGCCTTGCGGGGTGTCGTCGACCAGGTCGGCGGCAGGTGTGCCTGGACGAGCGCTGTAGATGAAGCTGTAGGAGTTGTCAAAATGGACGTCCTCGATCAGTTTCATTGTCGCTTCGAAATCCGCCTCTGTTTCACCCGGGAAACCGACGATGAAATCCGAGGACACGGTCAGGTCCGGACGCACCGCGCGCAGCTTGCGTATCAGCGCCTTGTATTCGAGCGTGGTGTAGCCGCGCTTCATCGCTGCCAGCACGCGGTCAGAACCTGCTTGCACCGGCAGATGCAGATTCGAGACGAGCTTGGGTAGCTTGGCGTACGCGTCGACGATGCGTTGCGACATCTCGCGCGGGTGCGAGGTCGTGTAGCGGATGCGCTCAACGCCGGGAATGTCGTGCACGCATTCCAGCAGGAAAGCGAAATCGTAAATCTCTGTGCCGGCCGCGTCTTCGCCGCGCGCAATCGGTGCGCGCCAGGCATTCACGTTCTGACCGAGCAGGGTTATTTCCTTGACGTTCTGCGCGGCCAGGCCGGCAATCTCTGTGAGGATGTCGTCGAGCGGGCGCGATACCTCCTCGCCGCGCGTGTAAGGCACCACGCAGAAGCTGCAGTACTTGGAGCAGCCTTCCATGATGGACACGAAGGCCGTTGCGCCTTCGACACGCGCTGGCGGCATATTGTCGAACTTCTCGATCTCCGGGAACGTGATGTCGACCTGCGAGCGGCCGGTCTTGCGGCGCTTGTCGATGAGGGTCGGCAGGCGATGCAGGGTCTGTGGTCCGAATACGACATCGACATAAGGTGCGCGCGATACGATGGCTGCACCTTCCTGTGAGGCGACACAACCACCGACGCCGATGATCAGATCCGGATTGGCCTGCTTGAGGTGCTTGACGCGCCCCAGATCGTGAAACACCTTCTCCTGCGCCTTCTCGCGCACCGAGCAGGTGTTGAACAGGATGATGTCGGCGTCCTCAGGCTTTTCGGTCTTGACCAGGCCTTCGCTGTCACCAAGGATGTCCGCCATCTTGTCCGAGTCGTACTCGTTCATCTGGCAGCCAAAGGTACGGATGTAAAGCTTCTTCATGTTTCAAATGCCAAAGGTATTGCACGCAGCGCAAAAGGGGGCTGCGTACGTGTTGCGTGTTACTTGTTGCCGTCGATGATCCACGCGCGATGGATCGCGCCGTTGCTGTCCAGGATGACGCGCATCTGGTATTTGCCGCGCAGGGCTTGTGGCAGCACGATCAGATTGGTGGTGTCGCGGATCTGCGACGCTGCCGACAGGCTGCTCAGCTTGCCGTTGAGTCCGACTCGTCCGTCACCGGAAAATTCCACGACAGCCTTTTTGGCCTCGGCGGGAATCTGCATGCCGGCCTGCTGCGCAAATGCCTGGGTGCTCAGCGTAGCTGTGCCTGCCAGGGCCAATGCGGCCACTCCCACACAAACGGCGCGAACGGTTCCACGAATGGTTCTTTTCATCTCGACCTCACCCAAAACGCCCGTCAACAGGCGGTCGGCAATGGTCGGACATCGCTCTGGCGAAGTCAATCAAAGCGCCGTCAAGCCCATGAATTGCTTGGAAATTGCCGACAAAAAGACGTTTTCAAGCCTTGACCGTGATGCGCCACGGCAATTAGAATAGCGGGCTCGGGTTTTTGACCCGTTGTTTCAGGTGATGTAGCTCAGATGGTTAGAGCGGTGGATTCATAACCCACAGGTCGGCGGTTCGACTCCGCCCATCACCACCAGTTGAAAAGAAAACGGCCCTCAGCGATGAGGGCCGTTTTGCGTTTGGGCGTTCCGTTTCAGCCCTGTTTGCGTTTCCGTGTTGCGGCCAAGCCCACGCAGCCCAACGCGACAAGCGCCAGCGAACCGGGCTCGGGAACTTCCGTGCTGGCCTGCGACGGGGCGCCGGGATGTCCGCCATTTAGCTGAGCGCTGCCAGTGAAGGACTTTGCGATGACGCCCCCGTTGATGTTGCCTCCGTTGTCGGTGAGATCGGCGTTAAGGGCCAATACCGTGGCATCAGCATTGAGGCTGCTCAGCGTGATCTTGCTGATATTGCTGGCGAAATTGAGCAGTGTTTCATGGCCGTTGAAACCGAGCACACTGTTGAGGTTGGCCAGTGCGATCTCGGTTGCGCTGCCGATGATGTTGAGAACGATGGTCGAGCCTGCGGCGAAGCCGCTGTCGAGGCTCAGTTGCTGGAAGACGTTGCCGGTGGTGAGCTTGCTGCTGTCCAGGGTGAAGTACTCGACGCTCTTGTTGCTGCCCTGCAGGTAAATGCCGCCATCCCAGCCGCCGCTCTTGTCCCCGCCGTAAAGCGTGGTGCCGGTCGCGGTCATGTTCATGAGACGTGCAGATTCGGCTGTGAGCTGGCTCTTGGCTGCAGCGAAATCCACTGGCGAGGCACCCCCCTGCTGCACGGCATCCAGCGTCGGGTTGTTGGCGCTGCCAACCGTCAGGCTGCCGCCCACGTAGGTGGCGCCGCTCATGACCGAACCATCGCTCCAATTGACGTTGCCGCCAACCACAACAGCCCAGTCCTTGCCGCCGGTGGAGTAGGTCGCGCCACCCTGTGCGGCTGTCCAGGTGCCAGCTTTGAAATTGCCCTGCGCGGCCACCGAGTGCTCGGCGTCGGTAGAGCCGGTGACGGTCATGTCGCCGAACACGAAGGCGCTGAAATTGCCGGCGACACCGAGGTTGTAAACGCTGGAGGCGTGCGCTGCACCGGTGGCAGTAATGAAGGTCAGAACGAGGGAAATACGATGGAACAGTGGATGAGTCAATGCGGTCTGCTTGAACATCAATGGCTTTCGTAGGTCTTGTTTTCTTGTTGGACGCGCGTTTTGCGGACCCGCCCCGTCGTCCGCCAGAGCAAGGACTGAACCGTTTTTTGTAAGTCGATGATACGTAAGGCGCCCCGCAAATTTATCGTTTCAGTAGTTTTCGGGAGTGTAGGAATCTTTGACAAGATGTGAGGCCCGCCAGTGCAGCGCGTCGTGACCTTGTACCGGGCTTGCTGCAGAATCGGGGCTCAATTGAAAAGCTGCGATGAAAAACGAAGATTTTGATGTTCTGATCGTGGGTGGTGGCCTGGCAGGTGCCAGTCTTGCCTGCGCCCTGCGTGGTAGCCGCTATCGCGTGGCCCTGCTGGATCGTGCCGCGCCACGTCTTGGCGAGGGCTGGGATACGCGTGTTTATGCAATTGCACCGGCGTGCATCGATTTCCTGCGGCGCTGTGGAGCGTGGGATCACCTGCCGCAGGAGCGCGTGCAGCGCATTGAGCGCATGGCCATCGCAGGTGACGCCGGCGGCGCAATGGAGTTCTCGGCCTACGAGTCAGGCCTCGATGCCCTTGCATGGATGGTCGAGGGCAGCCGTCTGGCTGTGGAGTTGTGGCAGACGGCCAGTCGCCAGTCGAACATCACCGTATTGAGCCCGGCAATGCCAGCGGCCCTGAGTTTTGATGAGACCGCTGGCCGCCTGACACTCGCCGATGGTCGCGTGTTGAGCGCGAAGCTGGTCATTGGCGCTGACGGTGCGAACTCCTGGGTGCGCGACCAGGCGGGCATCGCGGCACGCACGGAAGCCTATGAAGACAAGGCCGTGGTGGCGAATTTCTCCTGCGAGCGAGGGCATGATGGCACGGCCTTTCAGTGGTTCCGCGAGGACGGGGTGCTTGCCTGGTTGCCTCTGCCCGGAAACAATTTCTCGATTGTCTGGTCTACCCCTGCGCTGAACGCAGATGCCTTGCTCGCGCTGGACGCACAGGCGCTCGCCGAAAAGCTTGGTGAAGCAGGGGGGCATGTACTTGGCGCCTTGCAGGCACTGGGTCCGGCAGCCGCTTTTCCGTTACGCCTGATGCGTGTGAAAGAGACGGTACGGTCGCGACTGGCTTTGATCGGCGACGCCGCGCATGCCATTCATCCGCTGTCGGGGCACGGCATCAATCTGGGCTTTCAGGATGCGGCCGCGCTGGCCGATGTATTGCTGGCATTGCCGTCATTCCGCGATTGCGGTGACGTGGCGGTGCTGCAGAAGTATCGCCGTGCGCGCGCTGAGGAAGTGGCACTGCTGCAAGGTGTCACGCACGGCTTGCACGAGCTGTTTGATGTGAAGTCCGCGCCGCTGGTGTGGCTGCGCAATGCTGGAATGAGCATGACCGGCAAAATGCCCTTTGTGCGTGGCGTGATGACACGCTACGCTGCGGGCCTGATTTGAAACAAGAAGCAAAACAGAAAAGAAGCACAACAGAGTAACAATCATGGCAACAAGCGGAACAACCAGGAGACTGACTTGAGCAAGAAAATGTGGCGGGCGATGCTCGCAGGTGTGGGTATCGCGGCATTGTCGCTGACGGTGCTTGCCGCCAATGAACCCGCTGCAAAGGCGCAAAAGCCTGCAGGCAAGGTCGTGAAAAGCGAAAGCGCTGCCGAAGCCGACATGCGCAAGGTGGTCGAGCAGGTCGTCACCGAACCGGGCGCGATCGATAGCGTGCGCAAGACCAACTACGGCGGTTTCTACGAAGCGGTGCTGTCGAATGGCGACATCGTTTATGTCGATCCTACGGGGACCTTCCTGATCTCCGGTTCGCTGATCGACATCAAGGCCAAGAAGAATGTGACGGCCGCTCGTGTGAATGAACTACAGCGGATCGACTTTTCCGAGTTGCCATTGGCCAACGCGGTCAAGCAAGTGCGTGGCAACGGCAAGCGCGTGCTGGTGACCTTCGAGGATCCGAATTGCGGCTTCTGCAAGAAGCTCGCGAAAGACGTCGTGAATCTCAAGGACACGACGATCTACACCTTCATGATCCCGATTCTTGCACCGGACTCGGCGGACAAGTCGAAGGCGATCTGGTGTGCACAGGATCGCGCCAAGGCGTGGAATGACTGGATGGTGGATGGCAAGCCGCCGACCGGTTCCGGCGCTTGCGACAACCCGATTGCCAAGAATGCCGAGCTGGCCCACAAGCTGCGCGTCAGCGGCACGCCGACCATGTTCCTTGTCGATGGCAATCGCTTGGGTGGTTATGTCGCGCTGGCAGAACTCGACAAGGCCATCAATGACGCCGGTAATAACGCCGCGGCAAAGAAATGAGTACTGAGGCCTGAGTAATCGGTCTTTTCAAATGAAAGCGGGGCGCTAAGGCGCCCCGCTTTCATTTGTCCGTCCATCATGTTGTCCCCTCTGAGCGACAACCATAAATGCCTGAATGCAAAGCGCAAGTGGACCGCCTCTGGCCTGAGCGTCGCCATCTGACTACAGAGGTTCCTCGCGGTTTTTTTGCAAGTCATTGATTCTTGTTTGTTTTATGCATGGCACATGGATTGCGTTAGCGGATATGGAGCGGCCCTTGGCTTCATTCGAGGAGTTTGTCCGCCTTCACTTTCTTTTGTACCTTCAAGGAGACTTCAATGAACTTAAATCTGCATACCTTCCGTAGCGGCTCTGCCCGCACAGTGCTCATGGGCATCCTGTTGCCGCTGTTCTCCGGCGCCGCTATGGCCGCCGACCCACCGGCAGACACATCAAAGCTCAAGAGTCTGGAATTCAGCGCGGTGGATAGCAATCGCGATGGATCCATCGACAGCAAGGAGGCCGCCGCCGTCCCCGAGCTTGCCAAGATATTCAAGACTTCAGATAAAGACGGCAACGGAAAGCTGTCCGCATCCGAGTTTCTCTCAGCGACTCAGAGCTACTGACGAGCGACTGCTCGCAAGGCATGTCTGTGAGATGGGCCCGTGGAGGCAATGGCGCCTCTCGCGGGGCCTTCTGCCTGTGCGCACAATTTTCATCGACATGCAAAGTGGATAGCGGGAGCAGCAGGCGTACATGCCGTCTCGTGTCCGGCTGACGGTTCTTTGCGCCGGTTGGTGCGCTGGCCAACTCGGGCGCGGTCCGAAATGTGCGCCAACGTACAGACCTCCATCTGGTCGGCGTCGATAGTTCACTCCGCTTTGCTCTCTGGAGTGCTTAGATGCGTCTTTCCCTGAGGTTCGCCCTCCCTTTGCTGTTGGTACTCGCCGTTTTCTTCTACGTGCTGGTGCCCCTTGTCGATCAGCTGACCATGCGCTGGTCGATGCGTGATCTGGACAATCGCTCGGCTTTGCTGGCGAACACGATCCAGGAACCCCTGCAGACGCAATTTGCCGCGGGCTCCCATGAGGTTGTGCGCTTCTTTCACAAGCTGGCGCTCGATGGCAATATCGACGCCATTGCCTTTTGTCCGTCAGCCAACAGCGTACCGCTGAGTTCGGGCACCTTGCCGCGAGAAATCCGTTGCTCGGACCTCGATCGCTGGGTGGCGCCTGGTGCGCGGCTCATTCAAAGCGCACTCGGCCCCTTGCACGTATCGATCGAGCCCATGCCGGGCGAGGGCATGTCTTCCGGCCGCCTGATCTTCGTGCACAGCATGAGCTTCATCGCCCAGCGCAGCGAAGAGATACGCCGCTATATCGCCTACGTATTTGCGACCATCGCCCTTGTAGTGTCGCTGCTCACTGTTTCGATTGCCCATCTGTCATTGCGGGGCTGGGTTGCCGGCATTCGCACGATGCTGAGAACAGGGAGAGCCAAGGATCGGGCCGCGTCTCACGTCAGTGCGCCGGAATTCAAACCCGTCGCTCGCGATCTACAGAAACTGATTTCGGAGATCGAAGAGGAGTACCGCGCGCGCGACGAGGGCCGCATCCAGTGGTCACCGGACGCCTTGCGCGCCATCCTGCAAAACGAACTGCGCAGTGATGATGTCATCGTTGTATCGAACCGCGAGCCCTACGTCCATCAGCACGTCGGTGATCACATCGAGGTGCAACGCCCGGCGAGTGGTCTGGTGACGGCGGTGGAGCCCATCATGCGCGCCTGCTCGGGCACCTGGATTGCACATGGCAGCGGTTCGGCTGACCGCGCAACGGTAGACGAAAAGGATCGCGTCGGCGTGCCCCCTGAGAAGCATGCCTACCTGTTGCGGCGCATCTGGCTGACACCCGAGGAGGAAGCCGGCTACTACTTTGGTTTTGCCAACGAAGGGCTGTGGCCGCTTTGCCACATCGCGCACGTACGGCCCGTCTTCCGGTCGGCCGACTGGGCGCACTACGTCTCCGTGAATCGAAAGTTCGCCGATGCCGTGGTTGCCGAAGCAAAGAGTAGCTCCCCCATTGTCCTGGTGCAGGATTATCACTTTGCATTGCTGCCACGCATGATCCGCGAGCGCCTTCCGGACGCAACCATAATAACCTTCTGGCATATCCCGTGGCCCAATCCGGAATCGTTTGCGATCTGCCCGTGGCGTGACGAGATCCTGGCTGGCCTCTTGGGCAGCAACATTCTCGGCTTCCACACGCAGTTTCACTGCAACAACTTCGTCGACACGGTGGATCGCTCCATCGAGGCGCGCGTGGATCGAGAGTCCTTTACCGTGACGCTGGGTCGCAAGGTCACGGCGGTACGGCGCTATCCCATATCGATTGCATGGCCACCGGAAGCTGAAGCCAGCGCCAAACCCGTGCCGGAATGTCGCGCAGAGATTCGCCGCATTAACAACATTCCGGACTCACATGTCATCGGCGTCGGGGTGGATAGACTCGACTACACCAAGGGAATCCTCGAGCGCTTCAGGGCCGTCGAGCGTTTGCTTGAACTGCATCCCGAGTGGATAGGTCGCTTCACCTTCATCCAGATTGCGGCGCCGAGCCGTTCCGGCATCGTCGAATATCAGCATCATGCGGAGCAAGTGCGTCAGCTCGTCGAGTGCATCAATGAGCGTTTCAGCCGTCCGGGGACGCCGCCGCCCATCCTGCTCAAAGTCGAGCACCACGATGCATCCCAGGTGTACGCGTACTACCGCGCCGCCGAGTTCTGCTTCGTGAGTAGCCTGCATGACGGTATGAACCTCGTCGCCAAAGAGTTCATCGCGGCGCGGGATGACGAACAGGGTGTACTTGTGCTGTCGCAATTTACAGGGGCCGCACGCGAACTGCCGGAGGCGCTGATCATCAATCCCTACGATGCCGACCAGTGTGCCGCCGCCTTGAATCTGGCCATGACCATGTCCGCCGACGAACAGCGCGAGCGCATGCGCCTGATGCGCGGGTTGGTCAGTGAATACAACGTCTATCGCTGGATTGGCCGCATGCTGACCGATGCCAATATCATGCTGCAGCGCAGCCGCCTCACTGACCACCCCGAAACCTTATCGCCGGATATCAATAACCCAGTGGAGATCGGAGCGTGAGGGAGTCTCCACCGATAGCTATGGCGGACTGGGCCTATTTTCTCGACATGGATGGCACCCTGATCGAGATCGCGGAGTCGCCTGCCGCCGTAAGTGTTGATGCCGCGCTGCTCAACCTAATCCGATGTCTGCACCTGAACTGCCGTGGTGCCGTCGCCTTGATCAGTGGGCGCTCGCTGGCCGATCTGGAGCAGCACATGGGAGGCTCACTGATACCGATGGCTGGCCAGCACGGACTGGAGCGGCGTGATGCGAGCGGGCATCTGCATGTGTTCCGCTCTTCGTCTTCGGCCAAATACGAAATACAGGGTCGCCTCGAGCCGCTACTTGAGCGACACCCGAATGTCATTCTTGAGGACAAGGGTTTCAGCATGGCACTGCACTATCGCCGTGCTCTGCCACTCGCCGGATATCTGCATCGCGTCATGCGACGCCTGCTGAGTGAGCTTGGTGAGGGGCTGCACCTGCAGAAAGGCAAACGCGTCATCGAACTCAGACCTGAAGGCTTCGATAAGGGTAAGGCCGTCGACGCCTATCTTTCCGAATCGCCATTCCTCGGTCGGCGACCGGTCTTCATCGGTGATGACCTGACCGATGAGACCGCTTTTTCGGCAGTCAACAGGCGTGGTGGTTTCTCCATCAAAGTGGGAGAAGGGCCTAGTTGCGCGCAGTATGGGCTGCCCGACGTGAAGGCGGTGCGCGAATGGCTGGCTAGCGCTGCAGGAGTGCCGCCATAAACCGGCCTGGCAACGGGGCGAGCCTGCTCAAGCAAACAAGTCAGCTTGACCCACGGATCGCCGGGATCGCGTAAAGGGGGCGCCGATCTGGTACGGGCGGAAGGTCGTGCCGGATCAGATCGTCAGTACGCCTCGCTGTCGCGCACTACCAGGCCGACCGTGCGGAAAATGATGGACAGGTCCAGTGCCAGCGACCAGGTGCGCAAGAATTCAAGGTCGAAGCGAATGCGCATCTTCATGTGTTCCAGATCATCGCCGCCACCGTTCACTTGGGCCCAGCCCGTGATGCCGGGCTTGACCTTGTGACGCACCATGTAGCCATGAATGAGTTTGCGGTATTGCTCGTTGACGGCAATCGCGTGCGGACGCGGCCCGAACTCGCGACCGTCGAGTCCGTAGCGGCGTTGCGCAAAAATCACCGGCCCCGGAGAGCCGAGCCGCACGCCAATAGCCACCGCCAGCATGATGGGCGCAATGAGCAGCAGGATCAGTGAGGCGAGAAGGAGGTCGGAAACGCGCTTCGGTTGACAGCAATGCGATCAGTGCCAGCATCACGTGCTGAGCACCGATGGGATGGTCGAACAACGCTGCCGACAGGAACAGGCAGATCACCACGATGACAGGATCGAGACACATCTCGATGAGCGTAGATATCCGCAGTGACTAACTAGAGGCGCGTTGTGCGTTAAGCACGATTTGCATTGATTGCTCCTTCCATGTTTGCTGCAACCCGTCATGACGGGCGCCAAGAGGCTCGGAGTTTCGATCGCAATTTCTGAGGCTAATCTCTGGCACGCAGATTGCGTACGACTTGGCTAGTATTCTGTCGTATCCCATTTCATGCCTAGCAAGAACCATGACAATGCAAACACATGCCTGTCGCGTGCTCTCGCTTACCCTCGCAGTCATGAGTTGCTGCACCACGCGTGCCTGGGGCCAGTCCAGTGACACCGACAATGGCTTGAACTTCAGCGCTGCGCAAAAGCTTCTATATGACAGCAATGTATTCAGGATGCCGGATGAAGCCAGCACGCCTGCAGCAACTGCCGCCGGGCAACGTGGCGACGCTGTTTCTACAACACAGCTGGGCGTGAGCTTCGACAAGAATTTTGGCCGCCATCACCTGATCCTGAAATATGCGCCAAGCGTTGTTCGCTACGTGGAGTTTGAGCAATTCGACTATGAGGCGCACGACGTTTTTGCAGACTGGAGGGGCTACATCGGCAGCGATGGCGGCTACGGTATGCGTTATCAGCACATCGAGATCGCCAGCGATGTTGCTGATCTGATCATTCCCGGGAGGAACATAGTCTCCACCGATGTGGCGTCGGCAGATCTGGTGCTGCGCACGGGTTCGATGCTGCAGGCCGTAACGGCGTGGCGGGCAACGCGCACCCGCAACAGTGCCGAGCTGGAGCAGGGCGGTGACAACCAGGGCTGGTCGGCCGATGCAGGCCTGCGCTTGGCCGCAAGCCCTGACAGCAAGGCCGATCTGCGCTATCGCCACTCGCAGTATGAGTACCCGCACGTCATCCCTGTGCTGAGCCAGGACAACAGCTACAGGCAGGATGAACTCGAGCTGTCATGGGATTGGCGAGTAACCGCGCCATCGCAATTTCAGGGCCGCGCCAGTTACGTGAAACGCGCCCACGACCATATTGCTGAGCGCGACTTCAGCGGTTTTGCCGGCAACTTCAAATACACATGGCGCCCTACTGTTGCCAGCTCGCTGGAAGTCAATGCATTCAAGGAGTTGGGCGCCGTTACGGATGCGTCCGCAAGCTACGCGCGGACCTATGGGCTGAGCATTACGCCCTCATGGGAGCCCGTGGAGAAAACCCTCAGTTTTGGCGCCTTGCTCAAATGGTTGAACCGCAGCTACGAGGGCTTTTCGCTGGTTGCTCGCCCTGATGAGCGGACGACGATCCTTGGGCTGATCGCGACTTACAAACCCGATCCTCACTGGGTCTTCGGTCTTGGTGTCAACGATGAGCGCCGTCATTCGGACGCAACGGCACGTGACTATTCGGTGTGGACCGCAATGCTCTCTGCACGCTGGTTGATGTATTAGGCATCGCCTGTGTTAGCGATAGGCAAGACATTCCACCTTCCGGATCTGTGCTGGATCGAGAGGAGAGTTCTTTGTGGGAGCGGCGTTCATGAAGCATTTGTGGTTGGAGCCGTCTCCGTTTGACGACATGGAAATAAATGTTGCTGCGGTGCGGAAACACGGACTGATGTCCCGGTAAGCGAAATCCCTGTATCCATTGATACAATGAATGCGTATTGCATATGTGCGGCGCCGAAAAACGCTGTCTCCGGATCACGACACAATAATGTAACGCATTGAAATTGCTGATTATGTCAATTTTCTTTATCGAAAAAATTTGCCTCGGCCGATCAATGAAGTTGATCCACGTGGGTCAAATATTTGATCGGTGACGAGGTCTTTAATGGCTATATTGCGTAGCGGCAATACTCAACCTGGCGGGCGCTACTACCAGCTTGAATGGAAAGGGCGCTGTCATAAAAAGGGCGTTCTAACTCTGTCTTTTTGTCTTTCTGCAATGACGGCATGCAACTGTCTCTTGCTGACACCTCTGCAACCGGGCCCGTCAAAAAGGTCGCAATAGCGCATCAGGTCAAGGGAAAGGCGCTCGAATCAAGGCAGAAGCCTGTTGCCATCATCGAGAACGGACGCGGGCTGAAGCGGAGAGTGGGCTTGCCGGGTTCATGGCGCTGTCCGCAGATCGCTCTTCGCGCAGCAGGGTGAATGCACCAGAGCAGGGGGAGTGAGGCAGCGTATGAATTTCTGGCACAACCAATGCTTGGTGAAGTGGGACAGGCGATCAATCGAATTGAGACGCCTGCAATCTTTCATGACCGTGGTAACGCAGTTCGCGACACAAGTGAATTGGTAATAGAGGGAATCCATGCATCGAATGCTGAGAACGCTACGCAACGCTATCCCAGGCCCGGCCTTGTTACTGGCATGCCTGTTTGTGATGTTTTCGGGTCAAGGGCGCGCAGCGCCTGTCGATTACGCGTTGGCTGCTGGAGATGCCATTCGCGTGTCTGTTTATCAGAGTCCGGACCTGACAACAGAAGCCCGCCTGAGCGAGAACGGCAACATCACCTTTCCGCTGCTGGGTACGGTCAAGCTGGGTGGGCTGGCGATTGTCGACGCCGAGTTGCTGATCGCCAAGTCTCTGGAGCAACGCGGTTTCGTAAAGCAGCCACAAGTCTCGATCCTCTTGCAGGAGCTGCGCGGCAGTCAGATTGACGTGATCGGGCAGGTGAACAAGCCTGGTCGCTACCCGCTGGAAACCACCAGCATGCGCCTCTCCAATGCGCTGGCACTGGCTGGGGGCATTTCTCAGACAGGTGCTGACGCCGTTGTAGTGACGGGCGTACGTGATGGCAAGCCCTTTCGCCAGGAAGTCGACCTGCTTGCGATGTACGCCGGCGATGGCAACAATGACAGCAACATGCAGATGGCAGGCGGCGATACGATTTTCGTCAATCGCGCACCGGTGTTCTACATTTACGGGCAGGTGCAAAAACCAGGCGTCTTCCGTCTCGAACGGGACATGTCGCTCATGCAGGCTGTGGCTGCCGGTGGCGGCCTGACGCCCCGTGGAACGCTTCGCGGTATCAAGGTCAGTCGCCGTGATGCCAGTGGCAAGCTGGCAACTCAATCCTTGGCGCTGGAGGCCGGACTGCAGGCGAACGACGTGATTGTCGTCGGCGAAAGTCTTTTCTGAGAACCTGTTCGTGATCTTCTGAAGTCGGCGCCATCGTCACAAAGTCCGCGGCCTGACGCTTGTCGTAGTCGTGATTTTCGCGTGCAGCAATCGTTGCTGATTGCGCAAGCATCAAAGCACCGAAAAATCCCCATCAGAATTAATACTGGAGGTCATTCTCATGCTTTCGTTAAAACCGGCACGGTCGATGCACGCACTGCGGGTCATCGGACCTTCCGATATTTTGTACAGGTTCCGGCCATGAAGCATCCCGACAGACACAAAAGTCAGGCAGTACGAGAGCTTAGTTTCATGTCGCACATGATGCCCGTAACATTTGAAGGCGCGCGCGCCCCTCTGACACGACTGGACATCGCGACCCTCGCGGGCGGGGGCACCCGCCATGGTGGTGCCGATGCCGCTATTCAATTCAAGCTGGTAGCGGTAGGCCTGATGAGCGAGGATCCGCGTACAGGCGGGTTCTACCTCACTCCAAAAGGGTATGGCGTGCTTGAAGAGAACGGCTACTCCTTTGAAGCAAAGCAAGGCTGGCGAATCGACCCTGCGCGTGTCGTGCGCTTGTTGCAGAAGCGCTGATCTGTTCGCCATGTGCCGGTCCTGAATTGCCCAGGTTGCGCTTCTGGACAATCCTGGACCGGGGGACATCAAGGACGCGCTTTCCGCGAGCGCATGTCCGGGTTCGCGACAATCACTTACCTCCCCGCATGACCCCAACGTAGTGGGCAGCGATCATCGCCGACGTACTGGGTCTGGCCATTGCGATCAAGGCAGTAGCGGGGGGATACAACCATCTCGTGGAACGTCATGCCTTCACCGATGCTGGTGTATTCGAACAGCACGCAGCGTGTCAGGGTTGCGCCGTGCCTGATATGACTGCCGTGTCCGATCCAGGCTGGCCCGACAATGGTGGCGCCAGGTTCGATCGTCACGCTGGAGCCCAGATAGACCGGGCCGGTGATATTCACGAGGTCAAAGTCGATCCTGGTATTGAGCCCCACCCAGACCCCCGGCCGCACTTCCTTGCCGGGCATTTCTATCTGCGCCACTTCGCCGCGCAGCACGCGTTGCAGTACGGCCCAGAAATCCGTTACGCGCCCGATATCGATCCAGTTGAAGAACCGGTTCTGAGCATAGAACGGCAAACCCTTCTCCACTAGCAGCGGGAACAACTCGCTGCCAATGTCATAAACCTTGCCGGAAGGAATCAGGTCCAGTACTTCAGGCTCAAAAATGTAGATACCGGTACTGGCCTTGGTGGACTTCGCTTCTGCGGCGCTTGGTTTTTCCTGGAAGGACAGAACTTTGCCAGCCTTGTCCGTGACGACTACGCCATAGTTCTTGACCTCTTCCAGCGGCACGTCGAGTGTCACGACAGATGCGACGGCATTGTTGCTGCGATGCTCATGAAGCGCTGACCCGATGTCGAGATCGACGATGGCGTCGCCGCACAGCACCAGCGTTGTCTGGTCAAAGAAACCGCTGTTGTCATGGATGCGCTTCATGCCTCCGGCTGATCCGCGAGGCTTCGGCAGGATTTCGCCATCCTCATAGACGCTCTCGTAGGAGTAGCCGATCTCGACCCCCCAGCGATGGCCGTCGCCAAAGTACTCCTCGATCTTGCGGTGCATGAAGGCCACATTCAGCATGATCTCCTTCACGCCGTAGCTCGCCAAATGCTCGATGATGTACTCGAGCACCGGCTTGCCGAGGATCGGAATCATGGGCTTGGGAATATCTTTCGTTAGCGGCCTGACGCGGGTTCCTTGCCCGGCGGCCAGAATCATTGCCTTTGCCATTTTTTCTCCTGGTTGAAATATCTGAAACCTGCCTGCCGCCCGGATCACAGGTGTGCAGCACGCACAATAGTTACGTGATCACCCGAGACAGGCGGGGATACGCATCAATCGCCAGACCGATCTAGGCGAGCGCCGACGTAACGGGCTTTCTGCCGATCGCGTGATACTCAAACCCGAAGTCCCCAACGACGCGCGGTTGGTACAGGTTGCGGCCGTCGAAGATGACGGGGTGGCGTAGCTTGTCCTTGATGCGCAAGAAGTCGGGACTACGGAACTCCTTCCACTCTGTAACAATGACAAGTGCATCTGCGCCCTCCAGCGCATTCTCGGGATTGCCTGCATAGCTCAGGGACGGGCGCTCGCCCAGCACGCGCCTGGCCTCAGTCATGGCGACCGGGTCATACGCGCTAATCGTCGCGCCGCGATCAAGCAAGGCTTCGATTAGTACGAGGCTTGGCGCTTCGCGCATGTCATCCGTGTCGGGCTTGAATGCAAGTCCCCACAAGGCAAAGTGATGACCACGCAGGTCTTCGCCGAAGCGGCGCACCAGCTTGTCCTCGAGCACGTGCTTCTGCTGATCGTTTGCCGCCTCCACGGCGGTCAGGACTTTCAGCTCGTTGCCGTTGTCTTCTCCAGTACGGATCAACGCTTTCACGTCCTTGGGGAAACACGAACCACCATAGCCGCAACCGGCGTACAGGAAGCTGTAACCGATGCGCGGGTCAGAGCCAATGCCCTGGCGTACCAGTTCGATATCCGCACCGAGCTTTTCAGCAAGCAGAGCCAACTCGTTCATGAAGGAGATGCGCGTTGCCAGCATTGCGTTGGCTGCGTACTTGGTCAGCTCCGCGCTGCGCAAATCCATCACCAGCAACTTGTCGCGATTGCGTTGAAAGGGCGCGTACAGGGCGCGCATCAAGTGAATGGCCTGAGCGTCTTCTGCACCTATGACGATGCGATCCGGCTTCATGAAGTCATCAACGGCAGCGCCTTCCTTCAGAAACTCCGGATTGGACACAACGGAGAAGGGCGTATCGACGCCACGTTTGGCCAGTTCGTCGGCGATCGCGGCGCGCACCTTGTCAGCAGTGCCGACGGGCACGGTGCTCTTGTCCACTACGACCTTGTAATCCGTCATCAGCCGACCGATGTTGCGCGCGGCAGCAAGCACGTACTGCAGGTCGGCCGAGCCGTCCTCGTCAGGCGGCGTGCCGACGGCGATGAACTGGATATCGCCGAAGCGCACAGCCTCGTTCACGTCGGTCGTGAAGTGCAGGCGATGGGCCGCGACATTACGCGCAACGACCCCATCGAGATCTGGCTCATGGATCGGAATCTCGCCCTTCTTGAGTCGTTCGATCTTGCTCGCATCCAGATCGAGACAAAGTACGTCATTCCCCATTTCGGCCAGACAAGCCCCCGAAACGAGACCTACATAACCAGTGCCAATTACGGTGATTTTCATGATGTGCTCTTTGTAGTGGGCGGGCTTGACAGGGATGTTTGGGCGAAGAGGTGCGAGAAGAGCTGGAACACGCGCAGGCGCACGGCCTCGAGCAGCATGGCGGCGAGCAGCGACAGGAGCAGCAGATTGACCAGCACCAAGGGCGAATAGCGCGGCGCGAACACCAGGGTCTGGGCGTAGTAGTAGCAAAGGAAGCTATGCACCAGCCAGACGGGGAGGCTGTAGCGACCGACCAGTTGGATGGCAGCGTCGGCCTTGCGACCTGCGGGGCGCAGGCCTGTGCATAGCCACGCAAACAGCGGCGTGGCCAGTACCAGCCCTGCCTTGTCCAGCCCAAGCCAGAGTGACAACACGAGACCCGCCGCGAGCAGCAAGCGCATAGGCCTGGCCATCTGCGCGAGGGAGCAGGGCAGGGCAGTACCACGCACCATCATGCCGGCCACGAAAGGCCATTGCCAGTAAGCCAGTCCCGTCAGCGAAATACCGCGCGTATCCAGGTGGCGACCCAGCAGGATCGCCCCGGCCACGAACAGCAGCAGGCTGGCAGAGGCCAGCACTGCCGGGCGCAGGAGGGCCCGCAACAGCAGCGGACTGGCCAGCACCAGAAGCAGATAGGGCTCAACGAACCACCACTCGCCGTTGTAGGTGCTGGAAATGCCAAGCAGATTGGGCAGCAACACTGAAGGTGCCGGGTTGAAGCGTTGCGCCTCACTGTCGAATGCGCGCAACTCGGGGAACCAGAGTATCCCGATGGGCATCAGGCAAGCGAAGTAGAACCAGTACTGGGACATGAAGCGCCAGGCGCGTGACAGTCCGCTGCGCCAGTCGGTTTGCGCACTGCAGGCGATGCCATAGCCGGACAGGAACAGGAAGAGCGGCACGCAGATTTTGCCAAATTGTGCCAAGGTGCCTTCGAAGTCCACCCCCGGCCACAGGGGAATGTAAGTCGCGGGCGGCAGGATGCGTTCGGGGAAAGCGAACAGGTGGTGGCACATCATCAACACCACTGCGATGCCCTTCAACCAGTTCGTGTCGTCCCTGCTCAGTTGCATACCCGTTCCTTCATGCGTCTTCCTTTGCTTGCCGCGCGATCAAATACCTGCGGCAGCAAATAGCGCAGTGTCATGCCGATCGGCGCGGCGGCCGCTATCGCCAGCAGGCTCGAGACAAGCATCCAGACGGGAGATTGCAGATCAGTGGGGCTGATGTGGAATGCCAGTTGCGCGAAGCCGCTCGCAAAGTTCATCACCAGGACATGACTGGGAAAGATCACCAGCGTGTTGCGCGACAACCAGGTGGTGAGCCGGTTCGGTGGGCACTGCGATGCAAGCAGCGTGGTCAGGGCAATCCCGCTGGCAGCAGTTGCGACGTATAGCAAGGGCTGAGGGCCAAAGAAGGTCATGTTCAGGTCCACCCTTCCCATGTGCAGGGCCAGGGAGACGAACACGGTAGCGAGCAGCACGACCGCCAGCGCGCGCGCAGGCCAGCGCCAGTGCAAGGGGTTCAGTGCCTGTGCCCATGTCTGGCTGCGCAACCAGCACCCTGCCGCAACAAAGGCCATGGCCACCCATGCAATGTCCAGTCCCCAGGGCAGGCGGCCGTCAATGGTGTTCATCACTTGAATGGCAAGCACTGCGCTTGTCAAACCGGCGATGGCTGCCGGTCCTGCGCTCAGCCAGCGGCGCAGCGCTGCGTACAGCAGCAGGGTGGTGAACAGGCAGGGCAGGAACCACAGCGCCGGGTTCACAATCAGGTCAGAGCCCAGGCCACTGACGAGGCCGGACAGGGGGGCGCTCCACGATATGCCAGCGAACTTGGCGGCGCGATTGCCAAGGTCACGGGTGATCAACCAGTAAGCCCAGGACAGCGCGAAAAACAACAGGTATGGCAGCAACAGGTCCCTGGCCAGTCTGCGCAGTTGTTGGCTCAGTGGTTCCTGGACGCGTGCCTCGCTTAGCAGGTAGCCCGATATGAAGAAGAACAGCGGCATGTGGAAGGCGTAGACCAATACCGCCATCAGCGGCGGTACGCCACTGGCATGCCCAAGAACGACCAGCACAATGCCGATGGCCTTGGCGTTATCCACCGTAGCAATGCGCTCACCGTGCGCACGCGCGCCGGCGGCCTTGATGGGAGCCTCCTCGGGCGCGCCGAGCATGTCGCGCGTTGCTGGTCGCATCGCTTGCGGGCCCATCATGCGCTCGTGGACGCTTGAGCGTCCCCCATGTGTACGCATTCGCACCTTGCTGGGCCAGCGAAGAACCTAGAGCCGGACTGCATGTGTTTCTCCGTGTGCTGCGTAGCGTTGTCGGATGATGTGTGCGGCCGTCAGTCTGACGCGGGCAAGTGCCAGCATCGATACCAGCGAGGCGCCAAAAACCACTAACGTGGCAAACAGAGGGCCTGTTGAATGCGGCAGCACGTCAGTCGGGAGCGGGAGCTTGGCGTAGATCAGCATCCACAGTGGGTGCACGATGTAGATGCCGAGCGTGTGTTGGCGCCCCCAATCTGAGAGTCGGCCGGAAATTGCGGTGGCGTGATTGCGAGCCAACGCAATGATGCCTGCCGCCATGGGTAAAGTGCCAAGCAGGAACTGGTGGCTGAACGGGGATGCATTGGCATAGTGCTGTAGCAGCAGCGCTTCGAGGATCTGGAGCGAGGCGCCGCCGAGGGCAAGTGCCAAGGCGCTGCGATCCGTGAGTGCCGGGCCACGCGCCAGCGTCATGCCCAGATACAGACAGGGCAGCGACAACAAATGACGGAAGAATGAAAACGTGCCTTCCAGACCATGCCCGGGCGGCAGGACCACGCTGTAGGAGCCGGACAGCAAGGCCAGCAGGATCAGCAGGGCCGACACAGGCATCAGCACGCGTGCAGAAGACGTTATTGCTGTTTGCAGCAACAGCAAGCCCAGAATGAAGGCGCTGATGAACCACAGATGGAAGTAGCTGCCGCTGCGCAGGAAATCGAAAGAGAACACTTGCTGCAAGGCGCTCTCGAAGCCGCGGCTGATGATCAACACCGGGAGGTACAGCAACGAGGCCAAAAGCAGCAGGCGTATCAAGCGTGGAACCAGCAGGGCGATGCGCGAAGGCATCTGCGATGGATCGCTGCCAAGGTGCAGGCCGGTCAGGATGAAGAAGAACGGCACGGCCCAACGCATCTCCACGCGAGCCAGGTTCCAGGAGTAACTCAGCGTATCGATACTGCCAACGTGCAGGCCCACCACGCACAATGCGGCAAGCAGTCGCATGGCATCAAGGGTGTGATTTCGCGAGTCGTTGTGCATGGTGTGAGTCGTGTGGGCGCTATGCGGCAGGCCGACGATCCAGAAGATAGAACGCAGGCAGTCCGAGGCTGGATGCGATGAAGATCAGCACGGCAGGTTGCCAGGGCGAATCCGTATGCATCATCAGCATGAAAGCGCCTGCGATGGCAAAGCCAAGCATGGTCATGGCGTGTGAGCTGAACAATGCGGTAAAGCGCGATTCGGCGAGCGCCTCGGTCATCTTCAACAGACGTACGACATGCGGCACGAAGGCAATGCATAGCGCGAAGGCGGAATAGTCGACACGCAAGGGCGCTGCGAGCCCGAAGCGCGCCAGGATCACCCACAGCAGAAGCATGCCCAACACGGCCAGCACGTAAGCGGCCGACGTAATCACATTCATCCAGGTTCGCATACGCTGGCTAACCGATCCGGCGATCAGGCGCGGGTACAGTATCTGGTTGACGCCTTGCACCAGGGTCAGCGCGCGATCACAGAAAGACCAGATGATTGCCAATGAGGCCATGCCACCTGGAGGCAGTAGATAGCCACTGGCCAGCACGAAGCCGCGGAAGCTGAGTATCTGCAGCAGGGAATGGCCGTAGGCGCGCAGGGCGTAGCTACTGCCGATAGAGCGCGTGCTGGTACTGCCGGAAATGTCGGTGGCATCTTCGCGCGCGGGGGACTGTGCTACGTCGGTAGCGGCCCCGGCGACATTGCGCGGCAGGCTGTAAAAATAGAAAAGCAACTTGGCCAGCGCTGCACCGACGTACAGATAACCCACATCACGCGCGCCGTTTGGCATGACGATGGCTACCAGTACCAACAACACCACGTTGTGCAGCAACTCACCGAGGGCGAAGGTGCGAAAGGCATCGCGACCCAGTGATACCCCTGTCAGCAAAGTGCCGAACGTGGCGGTGGCCGCTAGCATCAGCAGCAGCACGCCGTCGTAATCTGACAGCTGGGCGATCACCAATGCCGCAATCGCCAACAGCGCAAGCTGAAGGGCATGCGGCATGAGCATTTGGCGAATCACCTTTGGCGCTGGCTCGCCGGTGGCCAGGCGGCGCACGATATCGTTGTAGAGCCCGAAGGACACGACCGAAACGAGAATCTGCGCCAGATTCCAGTTCAGGAAAAAGGTGGCGTACCCGGCACTACCGAGCCCCCGTGTAAGCAATAGCGTGGTGGCAAAAAACAGCCCTGCACCGAGCACCTGGCGCATCGCATTCGATGCGAAGCGTCCGGCCAGGCCGTTCGTGGCCGTCTGCAATTGCTTATGCCGCATGGACAGACTCCCCCGGCGTCGTGAGGCGCGCATAGAGACTGGCCAGCTGGCGCACCTGCGTCTCGGCCGTGTAGCGGCTGCGCGAGCTGCGAACCTGCGGCGGCAGAGCGGCGATTGCGGAAGCCAATGGCTGCGTAATGTCGATACCTTTCAGGTATTCCTCATCGGCGATCCTGAACATGGCATCCGAGCCAAACATCGCCACATTGGCGTCACCCGCGAACACCATTTCGCCAAAGGCCGTTCCCGGCACTACCAGTTGAATGCCAGTGGCGTAGGCCTCCCAGTACGAAAGAGTGAACGTGGTGAAGATGGCCAGATCGGCTGCGCAATAGACTGCGCGCAAACCGGCAGACGGTGCCGGCGGCAGGATGATCTCGTCACCCGGCCCGAGTTCGTCGATGGCGGTCGTTACATCGGGGGCGATGCTACCGATCAGGATGAGCCGCACGCCAGCCTGGCGGCACGCTTTGACCACATCGGTCACATGCTTCATGGCGTGCAGCTTGCCTGACATCACGGCTACACGGCTGGCCGGATCCAGGCCCAACGTTCGGCGCATGGCATCGCGCTCATCTGCGGAGAAATGGAAGCGCTTGGGATCGGTTCCCAGCGGCGCAAACATGGTTTCCACCTTGCGTGGTGTGCATGAAAGGAAATGGTCGCGGTTCGCCAGTACCGTATGCCTTACGCAGTCGACGCACCAGGAGCCGGTGAAGATCAGGGCGCGGCGCAACAGACTGTCGACGCGGCTGTACCAGCGTGCGGTGCGATCACCACGTTGCTCGTGATCGTAGACGACCGGTTTGCCGAACAGACGTGCGAGCAGCGCGATCAGCACGGTGACGCCCTGACGGAATTCGATCACGTGCACAACATCCGCATTGCGGATGGCGCTGATCACCGGCAGGTACAGCACGAGGTCGCTGACGCGAAAGAACACCTTGCGACGCAAAAGCGTAACGCCGGTCGTGGTACGGAATTCCTCGTCGCCCAGAGCCGGACTGGTGGGCGTCGTGGCGCCGCGGCTGAAGCGCCATGTCTGGCTCTGGTCACCACACATCAGCGTAACCGCATGCCCGAGCCCGGCCAGTTCGCTGGAATAGGAGTATTCGCGATAGGAAGGTAGCTCGCTCTCGAAAAAGCCGCTGGCAATCAGGATGCGCATGGAGGAGTCCTTTTGTCGTTCATATGTTCTTCAGCCTGTGAGCACCATGCGCAGATCGGCACGCAGACGCGTTGAATCAACGCGTGGCAGCAACGCTCGATTGACGAGTCGCACTTGCAGCCTGGTGATCGTTACAGACCAGAGCAGGCTGCCGATCAGCACGAGATACCACGGGACGGTGTGACTGCCGTCAAAAGCCAGTACGACCGGAATATGCCAAAGATATATCCAGATACTGTTCTGTCCGACGAAGGTCACCAGCGCATGCAGGCGCGGCTGAGTTGCGATACGGCGCGACAACGGACGGGCGGCGAACCAGGTCGGGATCGATAGCGCCAGCGCGAAGCTCAGGTAATACAGCGCGGGTGGATACTTGAACTCCTGGGTCTGGACGAAGCTGCCGGCTAGACTGGCATGCCAGAGCGCCAGTCCGGTAAAGAGCGCTGTGCTGCCCAGCGCGATTTTCAGCAGCATGTGGTCTGGCAAGCGGCTGACGCGAAGGCCCAGCCAGAAGACGGCGGCATAGGGCAACAGATAGTGCATGATCAATTCGATGCGCGCGACAGGGCTGCCTGCAATGAGTGGCGTGAGGAGCCACAGCAACGCTGCGCACGCCGCGTAGAAGCCAAGCCATGCGAGCAACCATTGGCGGTTGTCGGGCAGCGATGCATCCACGCGTGCAATCAGCGGCGCCACGAGTGCGACCAGCAGAAACACGCGGATGACCCACACGAAGCCGATACCTGAGCCAAGAAAGAAACTGCTCAACATGGTGTGTGTGTCCGGCGCATTGGTGGCATGCAGTGCATGCAGAACCAGGAAGTAGGCTGCCAGGAATACCCACACCGGAATTACCAGTCGCTTGAAACGCTTCCACACATACGTGCCCCAGCGCGTGACTGGCGATGACAAGGCGAAGGACATGCCCGCCGCGATGACCATCAGCGGCACATCGAAATTGCGAATCTGGAACAGCCATGCGGGTGGGCTTACATGCGCCAGCATGACCAGCACCAGGCCAATGGCGCGAAGCAGATCTATGGCTTCGTCGCGTGTGACGGGGGTAGCGGACGAGGTCGTCGGGAAGTTTGTCATCGCGAAACATCCACCGTGGTGACCGAGGGGGCTGCGACAGGAGGCGCTACTTCTTCGCCAAGCTTCTCGACAAGATGCGCAACAGCCTGCGCGAAGGCGTGGCCGGAACATTGGCGGGCGAACACTGTGCGGTTGCGTTCAAGTTGCGCATTGCGCCAGGCCGGATCTTTCAGGCGGAAAACCGCCTCGAAAGCTGCGGGCAGATCGCCAACCGCAAACAGGCAGCGCTCATCCAGATAGGCGCGTGTCCCGGGGATATCGCTGGCCACCACGGGCAGGCCGAGCGCCATCGCCTCCAGCATGACGAGTGGCACCCCTTCAAAGCGCGAGGGCATCAGCAGCACGTCATGTGATGTCAGCGTGTCGAGCGTGTTGGCCCAAGGGGCGTGGCGCACCAGTTGGGCGAGTGCAGGCGAACGCTCACGCAGGATTTCAAGCGTGGACTGGTACGGGCCATCACCAATCACGGAGACGACAAGCTTGCCAATCAATTCCGGGTGGCCTTCGAGATAGGCCATCAGCATGTCCAGGCCTTTCTGGTGGGCATCCAGCCGTCCGAACACCAGCACGCGTAATGCCTCGTGTGTACCGACTCGCGCAGCCGCAGCGTCTGGCATGGCGTGCTCGATGGCGGGTGCGACCGCATTGGGCAGGCAATGAACGGGGCCGCTCGGGCGCGCCCAAGCCTTGAAGCTGCGCGCCTGATCAGGGGTGATGGTGATCCAGCCGTGGGGTAGTTTGGCCAGCAGGTAACGGACGACCGCATCCTTCAGCCAGCCATGTCGGTAGCCCATTGTCGAAAAGGCGTCCACCAGCGGCACATACACCACGCAGCGGCAGCCACTCAGGCGTGTGGCCAATACAGTTTCCAGGTAACCGAGGTGACCGTTGGCCACGATGCATAGCGTCGGCTGTTCATGACGTATGGCGTCGATGATGGTGCGTGCCTGACGCCATTGCGCACGCAGTCGCGCGAAACCCTTGCCCTGCGATGCAGCGGCTGGAGACGTCAGTCTGTGATCGCTCAGCCATTCGCGTCCCTTGTCCGCGAGCGGGGTATCGTTGCGCGCAAGCAGGCGTGGCGACACATGCCCCTGCGCAGTGATCTCCTGCATCAGGCGCAGCAGCATCACCTCATGGCCACCGAAGCCCATGGCGCTGTCGATGAAGAGCCAGCGCGGTTTCATGCCCGCACCCCCTGTCGTGTAGCCGCCAGACCGGCGAGACCTTGCAGGGCCGCACGCAGATTGCTGCCTCGATCGCGCCAGTGGAAGAGTTCGCTGGCAGTGCGTTGGGCGCCTGCCTGCATGGCATCGAGCTTCTCGACCTGATCGATGTTGCGCACGATGTCGTCGACCAGCGCCTGCATATCGCGGCTGCATATCATCTGGCTGCGCACGCCTTGCGGCAGGCCTGCCGCTGCATCGGCGAGCGTGGCTACCGGCACGCGGCCGAATATGTAATCGAGGAATTTCAACTTGAAACCGCCGCCGATCAACTCCGGTACAACAGCCATGCGGGCTGATCCGAAACAGGGCGCCACGCTATCGACGAAGCCATGGAAATGAGTGGCGCGCACCTGCGGCCGCAGTTCTGCCAGCAGGTCGGCAGGCACGTCGCCCATGATGTCCAAGGCGATGTTATTGGCATGGAACTGCGCATCGGCGACGGCCAGGAAGCGGCGCAGATTTTCCTGTTTGATCACCCAGCGGAATGAACCGACCATTACGACGCGTCGCGGCGTGGCGGCGGTGATCGTGCGCTCGGGTGCTGCCCATCCCGAATAGCCGGGAGTGAGGGCTACGCTGCGCTTGGTCGGTACCTGGTTGTCAAAGCGCGCCGCATCCTCGTCGGTGATGGCGGTGATAAGGTCAACCTCGCGCACCATCCGGAGCTCCAGCGCCTGTACCTTCAGATAGTTTTGCAACAGCGCGATGCGGTGCAGGATATTGCCCCGCGCATTGAGCGCCATCTCGCGCCACAGGGTGGCTTCGTGGTTATGCGATACATGGACCAGAATTGGCCGGGGCCGGTTGTCGTTGCAGGATGCCAATACCGGCTGCAAGGCCCAGCCGGACCCGTAGCTGTCGAAAACGATGATGTCCCAATCTTCTCTCAGCTGATGTGCCAGCAGTGCGCGATAAGCCTTGGTAGCGTGAGCGGCGGCAGCAATGGGCAGGGTGCTGAGCAGCGCCAGGTGATTACTGCGCTTATTACCCGGCACCACCGTCCATTCCAGCGGCCAATCGGCTGGCGCCACCTGGCCGTCGCCGGCGAAACCGAGAAAGCGAATCGCGGCACCACTCTGTGCAAAGGAGCGTGCCAGGTTGGCGGAGTAAATCTTGTCGCCGGCATCAAGCGGGAAGGGAATGTCGCGGGCGATCCACAGGCATTTCAGCATGCTCGGACTCTCATTACTTTGTCGTTGTCGCTGGAGCGCTGGCGGGTAACGCGTAACCTGACTGCGGCCCGAAGTTCGCGCGATAAGCTGCACCAGCTGCGGGCTGCAGATTGTTCGAAAGCTTGGCATTGAAGCCCGAGGTGTCATCCCAATAGATGTGGTAGGCGACCGGATTGGCGCGGATGAAGGCTGCCATCTGGTCGATGAAGAACGGATCATCGCCACCACCCGAACCGTCTCCATTGGTGCCGGTGCCCCATTCTGAAAACGATATTGGTTTGCCGTGTAAGGCGGCGAAGCTGCGTAGCCAGGCCAGTCCATTCGGCACGGTAAGAAGTTCGTTCCAGCGTGCCACTGGATCGGTCTTGTTGCGCCACGACGCGTTGTAGATATCCATGCCGATGATGTCGACATAGGCGTCGCCAGGATAGACAAGGGACGGGTCGATCTGGCGCGTGCCATGCGCCGTGCTCCAGTCGAAGCGGAAGTTTGCGCCCGGCACGCTGCGCATGGTGGTGACGATGCGCCGCCAGTACGCTATCCAGCTCTTTGGGTCCGCGGCTGCTCGCCACGTGAACCATTCGGCATTGAATTCCCAGCCGATGCGGATGATCAGGTCACCGTACCCAGCGGCGACGAGTTTGGTGGCAATGGTGCGGAAGTACTCGTCGTAGGCGCCACTGGCGCCGAGCGCCAGCGTATCGCCGCCGCTGCGTGGCAACATCGAAATCGACAAGGCGGGGCGTCTGCCCGCTTTCTTCCAGCAACCCGTCCACCATTCTGTTTGTGTCAGTTTCAGCCAGGAGCCGTCGTCCAGGTAATCGAGCATCAGGTCGGGTTCGCGACCCAGCCATGCCGCGAACTGTGGAATGCGCGCCGTGCCGGTACAACCCGGCCCCTGTTGTACGCCCAACAGAGGGAAGGGTTTGCCCGCGCTGGTATTGATCGTAAGTGACGGATCAGGGCCAAACTCGGCCAGTGGGTCCGAGGGCGGTGCGCTGCAGGCCGCCAGCGTAGTCGCGGCAATCAGGGTGATGACGCGACGGAGGCCGGGCAGGCTTAACAAGTGAATGACGTGTCGGTTCATGACGTGGTCACCTCCGGAGAAATCACTGCTGGATCGATGAGTTGATGGGCTCCAGCTATGGCATTCGGGTATCGATTGAATACGTCGCTTTGTTCCACAGTCCGACGGATCTCGCCGGGGTTGCCAATCACCAGGCTGAATGGCGGAACGCTCCTGGTGACGAACGCGCCGCCGAGGATGCGGCTGCCGCGACCGATGGTGATGTCGCCGACCACTATCGCGTGCGGGCCGATCCATACTTCGTCTTCGATCACCGGGTAGCCCGTACTACGGGCGCCCTGCGCGTCGATGCGGTCGCCCTGGCCAATTGTCACGCCGTGGTAGAGCGTTACGTTGCTGCCAATGTGTACGTTTTTGTTGATGACCATTCCCCAGCCGTGCTGGATGGAGAGCGCGCTCCCGATCTGCGTTTGCCAGGGCAGATCCATGCCACCAAGGTGGCGAGCCAGGCGATGCAGTATCTGGCACAGAGGAAGCAGAAATCGCGCAGGCGATTTCGCGCGGGCCGTTGCCTGGCACAGGCGCAAGGTGAAAATGGCCTTGAAACTGCGTTGCGTGGCCAGCGCATACATCAGCTCGCCCCAGGATGCCTTGCTGCGCAGGCGCCAGACGTCGCCGGCAAACGAGGTTTGCATATCGATGTTCATGATTTTGCCCTGCCGGTGATGGCGACAGCCGCGCTTGCAGGCGGAGCTATCTTGGTGTTGGAGGGTTTGCGCAGGAAACGACGCATCCAGCCCGAAAAATGCTGTTCGAGTACGGTCCAGGTCACCGACGACAGCAGCACCGACAGCAACAGGGTCACTACACCGAAAACGATCAGGATCAGGCCATGAGGACTGTTCGGCATCAGTAGCAGACATGCCTTCTTGACGACGAACATCAGCATGCCGCTGACGAGATAGAAGCTGAAGCTGATGGACCCGAGGAACTGGAAGCTGCGTGTTTCCAGCAGGCGCACGAGGTAGCCTTGGCGGGCAGTCACGCAGGCGAAACAATGCAATGCCGCGATGAATGCGATGGCGGCGCAGACCCATTGCATGGGCTGCAGCCATACGGAACTACTGTAGAACGGCGACGCGATACCGGCGTCAGTGAATCCCCACGCCAGCAGGAACACCAGCAAGCTGAAGGAGGGATAGCGCAGCCAGCGATGCAGCGATGGCAAGGATTCGCGAAACAGGAACACGATCACGCCCGGCGCAAAGAACAGGAAGCGAGGCATCGCGATGGTGGCTGCCGCGAACAGCGCGATAGCCAGCCACGTGGCACCCCGCGCCCGGCCCTGCGTAGCCTGCCACCACACCAGCCCTGCGCCTGCGTAGAACAGCCATTCGTAACTGAGGCTCCACGATGCGGGATGGGTCATCGGCAGCGGGAGTAGTGGTGGCAATAGCAGCAGATTGGTGAGGGTCAGCATGACCCATTCATGGGCCGAGGTGCCGGCGAAGACGCGCCATCCGAGAAAAGGGCCGAGCACGCAGATGGTCAGGTGGAGCGGCGCCCACAAGGCGAAGATGCGCACGAAGCGATCAGCATAGAAACGTTGCAGCGAGCCATGCCGTACCAGGCTGCTAACGATAACGAAGCCGCTGATCATGAAGAACATCTCGACGCCGAATCTCAGGGTGCCTGCGACAAACACGCCGGCTTGCGCCAACGCAGTTTCGTTTGGCCAGACCACGATGCCCGCATTGAATATATGCAACATGAAGACGAATAGCGCACTCAAACCGCGTAGCCCATTGATGGCCGGGTTGAAACCAGCCTTGTCTGAACGTGAATGGGAGACAGCGCTTTGGGACATGGCTCAGCCTTGCGCCGAGTTGCGTGCTGAAGTTGCAGGCGTCCAGGTCTGGAAGAGATCGCCGCGGATCGAGCGCCACACGCCTATGCCGACGCCAGCGAGCGCCAGCACGATATCGGAGATGCGCGACAGTGCGGGTACTGACCAGCGCGCGCCTACATACAGTGCAAGTGGCGCACTGAGCACAAATGTCAGCGCGGCCCAATACCAGCCGGCCAGTGCCAGTGCGATGCCGAAGCTCAGACCCGAGGCGACGAGGAAATAGATCGTGAACCAGCGCACCAGTTTGTGCGACAGGTACTTGTAGAGCGTGAGTGCGTCGAGCTTGCGGAGATGCGGCCAGATCAGGCGATGCACATTGAAGGCCTGGCAAGCAATACGCACCTTGCGGCGGAATTCTTCCTGTGAATTCGAGGCTGATTCTTCGTAGGCACGTACATCGGTCGCCTGCAGGATGCGATAGCCCTCGCACAGAATCATGAATGACACATACATGTCGTCGATGATGTGATCGGGAGGCTGGCGATGCAGGCTGCGCCGAATGGCATAGAGCGACCCGTCGGCGCCCATGATCGAGCCCGAACGCTGTTCCTGGCGCTTGATGTATTCCTCCAGACGCCAGTAGAGCGAGCCGGAGGCGGCGGTAATGGATTCGTCGGCGTTCGTGTAGATGAGATTGCCGCACACGCATCCGGTCTGCGGGTCCGCGAAGTAGGGGCGCAGGCGGTCGAGTACTTCCATGTCGAGCATCACGTTCGCGTCGGTGAACACAATGATGGAGGCGCTTGCGTTGGCGACCAGCAGATTCATGCCGTGTGTCTTGCCGTGGCGCTCGGTGGCGACGTGCAGTGTAATGCGGTCGGCATATGGCGACAGCAGTTCCGCGGTGCGGTCACTGGCATTGTCGACATAGACGAGGATTTCGAGACCCGGCTCGCGCTCCCGTAGCGCCAGCAGGTTGCGCATCTTGGCTTCTATGACGCGCTCTTCGTTGTAGGCGCACATGCAGATGGCAAAGCTGTGCTCGCGTTTCGCGTCGGCGTTGATCGTGCCGCTCCAGGCTTCTGCCCCCTGTTTGCGATCTGGCAGGAAACGTAGCGATAGTGGGTAGCTAATGAAGGGATGCATCGCGACCGCGAGCGAAATCATGCCGATGATGACGAAGAAGGTGATCATGAGAGCGCTCCAGTCCATACGGATTCGTTGGTGTGCATAGGGGCCATGCCAGAGTTTGTCTGGCGCTTGATGTTCGGGAGTTTTGCCCAGCTATTGGAGTTGGCGCGCGGCCATACGAGCAGACCGAAGGCCAGGCCGTGAAACAAGGGCGTGAACGTGCCACCCAGAAAGAAAATTACGGCGAGAATGAACTTGAGAGGCAGCGGGGCACTGTTGTCGAAAATCGCCCACATCACGTAGCCAAGGAACAGAAACGAACCCACGACACCAAGTTCCAGCAGGGACTTGAACAGCGTCATCTCTGCTGTAAAGAATGGACTGTGTTCGATCAGTGCACGTGCTGAACCGGGTCCGTGGCCGAATAGCGTGTGATAGAGGCTGCCTTGCGAATATTCGTTGAAGGTGAAGAAGCCACCGACAAAGCGTGCATAGCCACTTGAGCCTGTCGACTCGGACGACAACTCGCCTGAGCGGGCAAGAAAGATATCGAGATTAAGGTAGGGCGAGAGCACCGCTATCAAGGCGGCGACCACCCCGATGAAGATCAACAGATCCCAGCGTCGTTGACTAAGAATGAGTACAGGCAGGGCCAGCGCAAGCGCCATGATGCCGGTGCCGGAATAGGACACGACCAAGGCAGCCAGATAGAGCAGAGCATGCGTGAAACGGTTGCGGGTGCTGAGCTCGGCGATGATGCCCACGGCCATGAACTGGCTGTATACCGATGGCTCCAGCATGACGACTCCACTGGAGCGATAGAGGGCACTGCCATAGGCAAGTGGCCCCTCGTTGGCGTAGAACGCGACGCGAAAAGAACTGGGTACGTAATAATCGATGGGGAACAGCCATTCGTGAGGCAGGAAAAACTGCAGCGCGTATTGCGCAATGCCGAGCACCGCGACGAGTTTGCACAAGCCGAGTAACACGCCTAGCGCATCGTCGAAGGTAACGCGGGTCTCCGGGAAGTAGCACGCGAAGGGCAGGAAGAGCACAACGAGCATCGCCACCGATGGCAGCGAAAACTGTTCGCCATGAAGCACAGGCAAACCAAGGCTGATCACCATGACGAGCAGGAAGGTCGCGAGGCGAAGGGGAAATACAGCGAGTGCGCCGCGCATTGCCTGCATCACGATCACGCCGAATGCCGACGCAACGGCGAGTCCGATACCCATTTCTCCAAGCGGGGGAACGGCAGCCTTGGCAAGGACTGTGACGGCGATCATCGGCAAGAAGATCAGCCAACGATCCAGCCAGCTGCGTGGCTGGGTTTGCTCTCCCGCGGAGGCTTGAGCCCTTGCGACTGTCGTGCGAGCGCCTGCAACAGACATCGCGTTCGACAGGGCGTAAGAGGGATGAGCAGCGGAAGACATAATTGAGGATTCGTTGTGATCTGCGTTATTTGTTTCGATGAGCCGCCCATGCAGGCAACAGCTAATCTCAAAAAAAGTAGGTCAACGGTCAGTACTTGTTGAATACGCTGCCGACAAGTTGCACACCGAACTGTTCGAGGTCTGTGCTCAACTGCCGCAAGTCTTTTGTGGTGCAGACGTTGTTGCGGGCGACGATGATGGCGCCTTGCGCACGCGCAGCGATCATTTGCGCGTCAGCGGCATCGAGTGCCGCAGGTGTATCGATAAGAATGACGTCATAACTTTCGGCAGCCGCATCGAGCAGGCGGCCGAAGCTGGCGCGGCCGAGCAACTCCTGTGGGTTTGGCGGAGTGGCACCGGCAGTCAACACACTCAGCGAGCGCAGGTCGGGCACGCGTTGGATGCAACGGTAGTCGTTGCGTTCGGCCAGCACGGCGCTCAGGCCGATGCCGTTCTCAAGGCCAAACAGGGTGTGCTGGCGAGGCTTGCGCAAGTCAGCATCGATGAGCAGCGTGCGTTCGCCGAGCTGCGAGAACACGACGGCCAGATTTGCAGTGAGCCAGCTACGCCCGGCACTTGCTTCGGGGCTGACGATGGCCAGCGCATGACGGTCTACGTTTTCGAACCAGCGCAACATCAGTTGGCTGCGCAGTGCGCGCAGATTTTCGACGACCTTGTCTTGCGGCTTCCAGGCTGCGACCAGCTCCCTCGACAGGGGGCTGCCGCCCGTCGTGAGCCGCGGCAGATAGGCATAGTCGAACTGCTGGGCCAAGGCGAATTCGATGTCGTCCGGACTCAACAAGTCGAGCGACAAGGCCGCGTCGCCAAAGCGCATGTTCTTCTCGCGCTGCAGGTTGAGGATTCGTTCCGCATCCAGTGGGAGCAGCCGGCCTGCATCGATAAGAATTCCTCCGATCGAGCGTGTTGCCTGGTGGGCCCGATTCTGTGCTTCGTGCGGCGCATTCATGGGGTGCTCCTGAAGGTGTGTTGTTCGACTTCGGGCTGCATGGCTGATCGCGCTTTGCTCATTCGGTCGCTACGCGGCAGCAACGCAGCCAAGCATGGGAATGAGCAGTGCCTCACGCAGATCGCTTTCGCTACGTACGCGCTTGTCGAGTCGCTCACGCACCAACGCAATAGCCGTGCCTAGCAGGAGGCCCAACACGAGTGCGACGAGCGCATTCAGCACGGGACGCGGGCTGACCGGACGCAGCGGGGTAGCGGCTGGGCTTACGATCATCACATTGGCGGTCTGGCTCTGGCTTTCCAGGCTGGTCTGCGTGAGGCGTTGCGCGACGAGGTCGTAAGCGCGTTGCGCGTTGGCCACATCGGCCTGGAGGAAACCGATCTCATCGCGCTGTTTCTTGATGGCCAGCACGCGCTTTGTCTGGGCGGCAAGTGCGTTCCGCAACTGTCCTTCGCGCTCCTGGTTGATGCGGTTACTCGTGCCGATCGAGGTCACCACACGACTCGACTCAGCCGAGATGCGCTCGCGCATAGCGGCGATTTCACTGTCGGCCCGCAGGATTTCTGGATGCGCAGGGCCGAGGCGCATGGAAAGCTCCGCTCGTGTGGCTTCCTTGCGTGCCAGGTCGCCCTTAAGCGCTCCGATGATCGGGTTGGCCATCACTTCAGGCAGCGTTTCAACATTGCCGGTGGTCTGACGCTGGCGCGATGCGCTTTCGGCACTAACGCCCTGTAATGCAACCAGTTGGGTGGACAGGTCGGCCAGGCGCGCATTCTCCACGTCCAGTTTGGCGTCGCTCTCCACGATGCCACTGGAGCGCTGAAACTCAGAGAGACGCACCTGTGCTTTCTCCAGTGCGTCGCGGTAGGTCTTGGTTCGCTCTCCGAACCAGCCGGCATATTCCTTGGCGGGTTCAACCTTCAGTTCGAGATTGGTGTCGATATAGGCTTGGGCAACCGCATTGGCCATGCGCGCGGCCATCGCAGGGTCTGACCACCTTGCCGAAATGTCCATGAGATTACCGTCACGGTATGTGCGCACGCCAATCTGTTTCAAGAGGTAAGCAGACAACCATTCCTTGTAATCGCCAAGGCCACCGGTGCTTTGCTGCCAGGCTTTCTGGAGGGAGGGGTCACGGTCGAGAGCAAGCTTGTCGATCACACGGAGAATCACTCGGCTGCTGTTGATCACGCCAACCTGGGTCGCGAGATAGCTCGCTGTGGTCGGCGGTATGAGCGTCGCGCCAGACACTGGATCGGCATTCTTGATGTCGAGAACGACAGTGGTCGTTGCGCTGTACGTCTTCCCGGTGAACAGCGTGGCGATTGAAACGAGTGTTACGCATGCGAGCGTGCATATGGCCAACGTGAGCCAGCGCGCGCGCAGAACAAGGATGAGTTGCTCAAGAGTCATGGCGAGTTCCTGACGTAGGCAGCAAGCGCGGTTTGAGAACATGGCCGGCAATTGACGCGAGGACAGTACACCGGGCGTCCGGAGTGCGCGGCTCGGTAGTTACGAGTAGGTGTCGTAGGTCTGGCGTCATAGAGGAACGCTTTGCAAGCGTGTCGTGGGCACGGCTACAGGCACATCGCTCACGGCATAGATGTCGTTCAGCTTCTGTGCGAAGCGTTCTGGATGCAAGCGTGCCTGGGCCGCAATGCGCGCCGCGTTGCCCATGCGCGTACGCAAGGCTTTGTCTTGCAGCAGCAAGCCCACGTCACGGATCAGTTCGGCTTCGCCGGAGAACAGCAAGCCAGTGCGACCGTGTTCAATGAGATCGCGATTGAACAAGGTGTCCGGTGCAATACACGGCACGGCCATGGCCATGGCGCGAGCGACATAAACCGGGAAGCCGCGCGTCTCCGTGGTTTCGACATAGAACCAGGCTTGTGCGAGGGCGCGCGCCAGTGCGGAAACATCCGAAGAATCCACGTTGTGGATTTGCGCAGCCTTCAGCAATGCATGTGTCTGATCGTTACCGCCCGAGATCCAGTCCACACGTAAATCGTCCGCGACGCCACGCAGCTTGACCGACAGGCGCACCAGCAAGTCGAAGCCTGCGGCCTTGTGCGAATCGCCGCCCGTGACAAGGTAAGGCGCTGTCGATCGATCCGCCGGCAGGCTGAACAGCAGGGGGTCGATGAGGCTTTCCGCGACAATGGCTGAACGACCGTACACCCGGTTAATCAAGGCGCTTTCGTGTCGTGACGTGGCTACGTAGCGAACGTCGCGGCGAATGCGTTTGGTGATTGCCAATGGGGCGAGGAGCCTTGCAAAGACCTGCAGGCTCCCGAGTGCATGAGAGCCGTGTGGCGAATAGACGACGCTAACGGTGTCGTTTGACGAAAGCATGCGTGCGCCCAGCATCCATGCTTTGGCACCATAAAAATGCACTACCCGCGGCGCTTCTCTGAGCAGACTATTGCCCAGCAGCTCGAGCATGCGTGGCCAGTTGATCGGTCGATTGCGGCGTAGCCGTCCGGCCGTAAGGCAACAGATGGCGTCACCGAACTCCTGACGCAAGGCCCTGGCGCGTGCCTGATCGGGTGTGATCAGTATCTGTCGGAAGCCCTGAGCGGCGAGTTGACGAAATGCCGGCAGCATGAAGGCATGCATCTCTTCGGACAAGAATCCGACGAAGTGCACGATTGTCTTGTTTGCCGTGATCGCCTCTTCGGCGAGGATGTTGACCTGTGGGGCGATCTCGGCAGCAGAGAAAGTCAGGCGATCCATATCGATCCTCTCAGGCGTTCAGAACGCACCGTGCCGGAACAGGATCACGCGTACGGTCTTCAGCATGATCTCCAGGTCCAGCCATAGCGTTCGCGTGTTGACGTAGGTTCTGTCGAGCTCCACGCGTTCTTCAAACGTCGTGAGGTTGCGGCCGCTGACTTGCCACAAGCCCGTGACACCTGGCCTGGCCTGCAGATACAGCCAGCGGGCGCGACCGTAACGATCCACTTCATCAAGGGTGATGGGGCGGGGCCCGACCAGGGCCATCTCGCCGCGCAATACATTGAAAATTTGCGGCAGCTCATCGAGGCTGGTGACACGCAGGAACTGGCCCACCGGCGTGATCCGCGGATCCTTGCGCAGCTTGCGGAATTCTGCCCACTCGGCTCGGGCTTCAGGGTCCGAAGCCAGTAGCTCCTCCAGTCGCTGATCAGCATCGACAACCATCGAGCGGAATTTCAGGCAACGGAAGATGTCACCGTTTCGGCCTACCCGGTAGTGGGCGAAGAGTACTTGTCCGCCACACGAGATCTTCACCAGGGCGGCGATGATCAACATGGGGATGGCAAGCAGGAAAATCAGAAGTAACGCGGCGCCTTGGTGGGCTAGCCCGTGAAGGCGCTGCTGCAATGATTCGCGCATTACCTCGTTTGAAAATGCCAGAGCTAAGCTCTCTTGGTGAACACTCATAAAAACCTCCTGCAAACTGCGCTGCGAACTGCCGTAGATCAGGAGTCTTGCAAGCGGCGCATCGACTCCGCCAACAAGCCTGACGTCACTCATCCGACTTGTTTGAGTCCGCAGAGAATAGAGCAAAGGCGGTGCCAATCGCTGTGCGCAGCACAACAACTTTTTTTATGCATAAGTGATAACTATTGCGACATAAAAAAAAGTTGCGGCAATAAAGTCGAGAAGGCCGTCATTGCTGACAATCCGCCTGTCGCCCTAGCACGACATCGCGCGCTAAGAAATTTTCTTATGGAGAAAAAAGACGGTGTCGTGTGGGTTCAGAAACCGCGAAACCGGTAAGACTTTCTACACACAAGAGAGTTTTCATCCGGTTTTATGCACCGCGATGCTTCACAAGTTGAAAAAAATACAAGCGTGCGTGTCCATTGCAGCGCATGGGCCTGAATCAGATCGCAAAAGGGGCGGTCTCTCCCCGTACCTGGTTTAAATTTTTTAATGCAATTGTTATCTGCGCTGCTATGAGCGATAACGTACAGACGCGCCCGGTTCCTGACGCGCCATGCTGGCGCGCGGTGCGGCAACTTGAAGCGCGGTCGAACCTGTGCGCCGTCGGCTTTTACGTTCTGAATTTCTACACCGACAGGAATGACGGGATCTCATGGGACTGCCCTCTTTCCGAACGAGCGGTTAGCGGCGACACGCTTCATCGGTGCGGGGCAGGCCGTACGCCGCAGTTTTTTGAAGTGCTTGGCAACTATGACATTGGAGTTGATTAAGTGAGGGGCGGAGCCGGTGCCATCGCATGTTCAACGCCGCTCTCAGCATCGTTCATGTGCCCGACGTGGTGATTGTGGTATCGCCCGAGCATCGCGTGTTCCGGGGAAGCAGTCGTTTCTACTCCACGGTGCGCAATATCCTGTATTCCGCCTACAAGATTGGCGCAGCACCGCAACGTCTGCTTGTATCGGCGGCGCAATTGTTGAGAAGGGCCATGTGTCGCGAGTTCCTTGCTTCGAGCGAAGAGTAAGGCATGCAAGCGTCGACCACGGAGACTTGGAGCTACATCCTGCAATGCGAACTTTTGCGACAGGGCGGTTTGGTTCGCAAGATACAGCGGCAACCTGAAATCCTGCCGCATCATGAGTGAGAGGCGTTCATATGCAGATGTACCACTACAGGGGGGCGTCGCCCAATTTTGGCGATGAACTCAATGTGTGGATGTGGCCGCGCCTCTTGCCGGACTTTTTCGACGGCAGCGCGAACGAGCTCTTTCTCTGTATCGGCTCGATCCTGTTCGACTTCCATCCGCAGAATTCGCGCAAGATCGTATTCGGCGCGGGCTATGGCGGCTACACGGCGCCGCCGCAGATTGATGACAGCTGGGATTTCTACTTTGTGCGCGGCCTGCTCACGAGTGCGCCATCGGTGTCGACGAGAGGCTTGGTGTCGGCGATGCAGCCATCATGCTGCGTTCGTGCGTCGACACGCGCCCGCCGAAGCGTTTCAAGACATCGTTCATGCCGCACTGGGAGAGCACCTTCGATGGTGACTAGAGGGCGGCGTGCGAAGCGGCACACCTGCATTACATTGATTCGTGTGCGCCGGTTGAGACAGTCCTCGAAGAGATACTCGCCTCCGAGCTTGTCGTGACGGAAGCCATGCATGGCGCCATCGTCTCCGATGCCTTGCGCGTGCCGTGGGTGGCGGCACGCCCCATCCAGCGCCAGCATCATCTGAAATGGCAGGATTGGGCGGATGCCTTGCAGCTCGATCTGCGGCCCTTGCCGCCGCAGCCGTCTACGGGGCTCGAGGCTGCCATGCACTGGCTACGCGGCGTTAGGCAGATGACGTCGCGCCTGCGCCGTCCTTGCGCCTGCTTGCTGCAGCAGAGCCAAACCCGAGCCGTGATGCGGTCATCGAGAATGCGCATCAGGTCATGCTCGACCAACTCTGCTCCCTCGAGCTATGTAGCGCGAAGTATTGAGCGTGCAGCTCTCCTCTGTCGCTGACACGTCGCGCCCGGCATGGTGCGGCACGCCGAACTTGGCGAATACATGTTAGCGCTGGTGGGCGTTGGCGCCACGCAGGGGCGGGCACTAAATGCATGTTGCGAACTGCTGGCCCAGCCGCCCCCTGTCGACAAGGAGATACGCGACGGTGTCTTCCGGTTTAGCGCCGCTATCGCGACGCTGCTTGCCACGGCCGGCAGGCTGCAAAAGTTTTCTTCGATGCCTCGTCTTTGGTGCCGATGGCGCGCGCTGCACTGAAGCAGACGTTCGTCCGCTCTGTGTAATGCCAGCAGGTTGTTCGGTAGAGGCGGACGGCTGATCGGGGGCACGTACGCGAGGCTGGCATGAGGCCGATGTCAGTTGTATAGATGCGACTGTGCCAGACAATCCGAAGCGCTGTATGGCTTTGGAATATGTGCGCGCTACGGCAAGTTCCTGCTCGACGCGCGCATCCCGAAGCGCTGTGCATTGACACGGTGTCGTCGCGGCGTCAGGCAGGTGTTCCGACATCCGCTCGGCCTGCCGCGCCAGCTTGCGGGCGCGTTCAGGTACTCCCATCTGCACGGCGGGGAATGACCTTCGTGAACTGCCCTGGTGGAGGCGGGGCATTCTCCCCCTCGCGCGTCCGTACTCCGTGACAGTCAGCGAATTTTTCACTGACTTGACTGCACGCACATTGGCAATGCGTCGGGGTTTGTTGCGGCGGCGATTCCGTAGGTAAGCGTCTTCAGATCCGGAGCCCCGTCGCACAGCCGTAATCTTTGGCAAGCCCCATAAGCAGGATATCAGGCAACAAAATGGTGCGACGCAGCAATATTATCGACAGCCGGTTACGTCCAAGTCCCAGGTAATTCCGGGGAAACCCAATGCTGGCGGCGTTTTTCATGACTCTATAAAGCTGGCACGACGAATGCTTGCCCCGGAGGTTGTCAGGCATTCTGATTTTCCGCAGCAGGTTCCAACATGAAACATTCATACAGGCAAGACAGCGGCTCAGTATCTGGTGCCGTCCTGATGCCGCGAGTTTCCCCCGCGGTATCTGCAGGCGCGCGCTTCCCTCTAACGCGGCTGGACATCGCAACACTCGCCGCCGGCATCACGCGCCACTCGGCCGATGCTGCCCTGCATGCCAAACTGATATCGGCTGGGCTGCTCAGGGAGGATGCGCGCACCGGCTATATCCACCTCACGCCGAAAGGCTATGCCTTGCTCGAAGACAACGGCTACATCTTCGATCCCAAGCAGGGTTGGCGTCTCGACACCGCACAAGCTGTGCGCTTGCTTCAGAGGCGCTGAATCGGCCCGGTTGTCGGTGCAGGAAAAAAATCAAATCCGACACAAAGCTGCTCGCGGCCTCAGATTCTCTCGGGCGTTCGAAAAATCCTCGGCTTGTAAGAGTGCGACGCTCGGCATCGCCTCACGAGGGTTCGAAATGAAGTCTGTAGCGCCACCACGAGCAAACTGCGCAATACAGTGGACTTGGTCATCTGTGCCGGTCTGACCTGATCACAATGCGGGCGCAACGATCGCTAGTTGTTGGGTTGGGCCTGAACGCCACTGCATCCACGCCCCCGCCTTTCAGGTGACGGCTCTGCTCTGAAACCTACATGACGAGCCCGCGCTTTTGTCGCAACCGTAGAAGGTTCCTATCGCAAGTAGCGATGCAGTCACGCCACGCCGACGGCGTGACCTATCGCGGAGATTCTGCCTGAGCGCTTTCCGATGCCGTCCAGCTGTCGACCAGCGCCCTTGTGTGCGCCCGCACAGTCTGCTTGAGCAGCCTCAGGTTGCCCTCGCCAAACTCCTGCCAACCCATTGCTTCCATGGCTGCGCGCGGCATGACGTGAAAGACCATCAACTGCCCGTTGGCTGTTATTAGCCGCAGCAGCGTCAATGGGTCGTCGACCGAGCGCCCGCTCAGGCGCGCGACGAGTGCGGCGCCCACAAGGGTCACACGGGGCTTGCCGCGGCTGTAAAGGGGTTCGGCAAGGCCGCCGCGGCCGGCCTGCTCTTGCGCGAGAAAGAGGCGGCGCGGCTGGGCCTGATCCTCGTCGCGCAACAAGTAGTCGGCAATCGCATCCTGGATGTGGTGAAACGCTTCGAGAAGCGCCTCCCGCGACGCCTGTGCGTCCTGCAGCACCGCCTCGGCGGCGTCCAGCGTCGGGCCGAAATGCGCCTCCGACGTGGCTTTCATATGCTCCACGCAGGCGAGGTACAGGCCTTCCTTGTTGTCGAAGTAGTACTGCAGCGCAGGCGAGTTGACCTCGGCAAGTCGGGCGATGTCACGCGTCGAAGCGCCCTCGAAGCCGCGCTCACCGAACAGGCGGATGGCGACTTCGATCAGGCGGCGGCGCGTTTCCTCTCCGCGTGAATAGCTGTTTTCGGCCCGGTGGCGCGGGCGTGCTGCGTCGGTGCTGCGAGTCATATCGGTCCCTCCTCGCAAAATTCTAGCACTTGACAGATTTATCTCAACCGATAGAATTGTAGCAACTGAGATAAATTGGAGTCGAGATGTCTTCTGCAGAACAAGCCCAAAAGCCCCTCAAGAAAAAAATGCGCGGGCGCGCCATCGTCGCCGCGCTGGGCGGCTCCTTGCTGGTAGGCGGTATCGCCTACGGCGTACAGTGGTGGCAGGTCGGGCGCTTCATTGAAAGCACGGACAACGCCTACCTGAAGGCTGACTCCGTGGTGGTGGTGCCCAAGGTGGGTGGCTATGTGGCCGAGGTGCTGGTCGAGGCCAACCAGATGGTCAAGAAGGGCGACTCCATCGTTCGACTGGATGCGAGCCAGTACCAGGCCCTGCTGGACCAGGCCAAGGGCCAGTTCGAAGCACGCCAAGCGGACAAGACCCGCGCGCAGAGCGACATTGCCCAGCTGCAGGCCCAAGTCGAGCAGGCTCAGGCGCAAGAAACGGTGTCGCGCCTGGCCATGGGCCATGCCAAGGCTGAACTGGAGCGCTACGCTCCGTTGCAGGAAACGGGCGCGGCAACGGCCGAGCACGTGTCTGCGCTGCGCAATACGCTGGAGCAGGCTCAAGCCAAGCTCGCTGCCTCGCAGGCTGACCTGAAGGCAGCACGCAGCCGCCTAGCCACGGGTGAAGCCAGCATCGCGCAAGCCGAGGCTCAGCAGCGGGCAGCTGAGGCTGCGCGCGTGAAGAGCGACATCGACGTGAAGGACACCGTGCTGCGTGCCGCGCAGGACGGCCGCGTGGGCGATCTGTCGGTGCGCGTCGGCCAGCTCGTGCAGCCTGGCACGCGCCTGATGAGCATCGTGCCCGTGCAGCAGGTCTATCTGGTGGCCAACTACAAGGAGACCCAGATCGGCCGCATGCGCATCGGTCAGGCTGTGAAACTGCATGTGGATGCGCTGCCGGGCCAGGACTTGCAAGGCACGGTCGACAGCTTTTCGCCCGGTACCGGCGCGCAGTTCGCGCTGCTGCCGCCGGAGAACGCCACCGGCAACTTCACCAAGGTGGTCCAGCGCGTGCCGGTGCGCATCCGTCTGGACGCCGATGCAGCCCTGCGCGAGCGCCTGCTGCCTGGCATGTCGGTGACGGCCGAGGTGTACACACGCGGCGATACACGCGGAGCAACGAAGCATGACTGAGGCTGTCGTGCCCACCGGCGCTGCGAGCGCCCCGGGACGCGAGCCAAACGCCAGCGCAGCTGACTGGATTGCGGTCGCGGCTGGCGCGCTCGGTGCGTTGATGGCCGTGCTCGACATCTCGATCGTCAACTCGGCCCTGCCGCAAGTGCAGGGCTCGGTGGGCGCGACGGGCACCGAGGGCACCTGGATCGGCACCGGCTTCCTGATGGCCGAGATCGTGATCATTCCGCTCACCGCCTGGCTGACGCGGGTGTTCGGCCTGCGCAATTTCCTCGTCGGCGTGGCGATCCTGTTCACACTGTTCTCCGTCATGTGCGGCCTGTCGACCAGTCTGCCGATGCTGATCGCAGCGCGTATCGGCCAGGGCCTCACCGGCGGCGCGATGATTCCGACCGCGTCGACCATCGTGCGCACCCGGCTGCCCCTGCATCAACTGCCGGTCGGCATGGCGCTGTTTGGGGTGACCGTGCTGGTCGGCCCGCTGCTGGGGCCGGTGGTCGGCGGCTGGCTGACGGACAACCTCAGCTGGCACTGGGCCTTCTTCATCAACGTGCCCATCGGCGTGGGTCTCGTGGCCTTGCTGATTGCCGGTCTGCCGGCAGAGCGCATGAACCTGCGTGAATTCGTGGACGCTGACTGGCTCGGCATTGCCGGCCTCGCGCTGGGCCTGTCCACGCTGACCGCCGTGCTGGAAGAAGGGCAGCGCCTGCGCTGGTTCGAATCCCACGAGATCATCGTGATGAGCGCCATGTCGCTCGCCGGCTTCGTGATGGTGGCGCTGTCGCAGCGCTATGCCCGGCGGCCCATCCTGCGCCTCTCCCTGATGCGCAACGCCAGCTATGCCAGCGTGATCCTGATCACCTTCGCGGTCGCCGCGGCCATCTATGGCGTGACCTACCTGATGCCGCAGTTCCTGGCGCTCATCGCCGGCTACAACGCACAGCAGTCGGGCAACGTCATGCTGCTCTCCGGGATTCCCTCGATCCTGATGATGCCCGTGCTGCCCTATCTGCTGGGGCGGGTGAACATCCGCATCATGGTGACCGTCGGCTTGACGTGCTTCATCGTGAGCTGCGGGCTCAACAGCACGCTCACCGCGGTCAGCGTTGCGCATGACTTCACCGTCGCGCAACTGGTGCTCGGCGTCGGCCAGATGCTGGCCATGATGCCGCTCAACAACGCGGCCATGGCGGCCGTCACGCGGGAGGAATCCGCCGATGCTGCCGGCCTGTTCAACATGGCGCGCAACCTCGGCGGCTCGATAGGCCTGGCCGTCATCGGCACCTTCATCGATCGGCGCAATGCCTTCCACAGCGACGTGCTCAACAGCGCAGTCAGCGCCAACGCCGAGCTTACGCAGGAACGCATCGGTGGCAGCATCGCCGGCCATCTTGCACAGGTGGGTGACTTTGCTCATGCCCAGATGCGGGCGCTGGCCGAAGTGGCCATGCAGATCCAGCAACAGGCCATGGTCATGACCTACGCGGATGCCTTCTACGCGCTCATCCCGGTCCTGCTGACCTGCATCCCGCTGGTCCTCCTGATCAAGTCCCCCAAGCCCGGCGTGGTGGTCGAAGCCGCGCACTGATGCAGGCAATAATTCAAAGAGAATGACAATGAAATATCGAAACGCACTCACCCCCATTGCGCTGACACTGCTGCTCTCCGGCTGCTTTACCGTAGGCCCCGACTACGCTGGCGCACCTGAACTGGCCAACGCCAAACCCGGCGCACTGACGCGTGCAAACCAGACGGGCGTGAAGAGCGAGGCCCCGATCGCCGCCGCCTGGTGGCAGAGCCTTGGTGACGACACGCTCAACAGCCTCGTGGCGCAGGCCCTTGCCGACAGCCCCGACATGCAAGCTGCGCAAGCCCGCCTGCGTAAGGCCCGCGCCACGCTGGGCCGCGAAGAAGCCAATGGACGCCCCAAGGTCGGTGCCACCGGGCTGGGCCTCGGCACCCTGGTCGGCCCCGGTACGGCGGAGGAGCATGGCTCGGAGTTCTACTTCGTCGGCTTCGATGCCAGCTGGGAAATCGACTTCGCGGGCGGCAAGCAGCGCGCGCTGGAAGCAGCTGGCGCCCAACGCGGCGAGGTGCTGGCAAGCTTCGCCGACGCACAGGTCTCGCTCGCCGCCGAAGTCGTGCAGGCCTACACGGAATTGCGTGGCCGCCAGCAGCGTCTCGCACTCTTGCGCGAAACTGCGCAACTCGACGAGCAGACTCTGGCCCTCACCCGTCAGCAGGAAGCACGCGGCGTTGCCAGCGCGATGGATGTCGAGCGACTCGTGAGTCGCCTCGAAGTGTCACGCAGGAATGTGCAGGAGACCGAGGGCGCCATCAGCGAAACCCTGGACCGCCTCGCTGTACTCTGCGGGCAAGCTCCCGGCACGCTGGATACGCGCCTGTCGCCTGACGTGCAACTGCCGAAGGTACCGAACGAAGTCGCCGTCGGCGATGTTGGCAGCCTGCTCAAGCAGCGCCCCGACATTCGCGCAGCCGAGCGGCGGCTGGCCGCCAGTACGGCCCGCATCGGCCAGCAGAAGTCCAACTATTTTCCCAAGGTCACCATCACGGGCATGATCGGCACCGGCGGCGACTCGCCGAGCAAGCTGGGCGACGCCGGCAGCCTGACCCTGCTCGCCGTGCCGCAGATCAAATGGGGCTTCCTCGACTTCGGCCGCACCAAGGCCGCCGTGCAGGAAGCCGAAGCCGGCCGCGACGAAGCGCATGCCAGTTATGAGGCCAGCGTGCTGAATGCCTTGCGCGACGCCAACGTCGCTCTCACGCGCTTCGGTCACCAGCGCCAGTCTCTGGCCAGCCTGCAGCAGCAGCAGGCCTCGGCCGAGCGCAACCTGGGTCTGGTGACGCAGCGCCAGCGAGCAGGCGCCGCCACCCTGCTGGAGCAGCAAGACGCCCAGCGCGCCGCCGTCAATGCTCGTCAGGAAGTCACGGCCGCGCAGGCCAAACTGCTGCAGGACTTCACGGCCCTGCACAAGAGTCTGGGTCTGGGCTGGGGAACCAATCCATCCGCGGCCAGCTAGACAGCAGCCATTCCAGGCGAAGATTCCTGGCGGAGGGCGCCACTGAACCGCTACATGTACGAGTAGGTTGTCTTGGCTAATTCAGCGGGGAGGAAGGGGCTCAACCGTGCAGGCGCCTTTGCTGAAGCACGACCGCTTGATAGCTCATTTGCATAACAATCACGAGCTGGGCTTGAGCGTGTCCGAAATTGATCCGACGCCATTCAAATCAACGAAGGCCGGTAAGCCACGGCTGGTTCAGCCGTGGCTTTCTTGTTTCTGTGACGCGGGAGTAGAGGGAGTCGAGCGCAACCGCCCTCTCATCGTTAATCCGCTACAGACTTGATTTTCTCTACACGTTCCACTGCCAATGGGTTTCCCGCTCGGCCGTGGCGCTGATCTTGTGGATTGTCAGGTCGGCGCCATCAAATTCTTCTTCGGCTGACAGGCGGATGCCTACTGTGCTGCGCAGTGCGCCATAGATCACGCCCCCACCAATCAGCGCAATCGCGATCCCACCTAGCGTGCCGATCAGCTGACTGATCAGGCTCACGCCCCCCAGTCCGCCGAGTGCGCTGGTGCCGAATATGCCTGCGGCAATGCCACCCCAGGCGCCACACAAGCCATGCAATGGCCAGACGCCGAGTACGTCGTCGATCTTCCAGCGGTTCTGCGTCAACGTGAACATATGAACGAACAACGCGCCGGCGACTGCGCCGGTGACCAGCGCGCCTAGCGGATGCATTACGTCCGAACCTGCACAGACGGCAACCAGGCCAGCCAGCGGGCCGTTATGCACGAAACCCGGGTCGTTGCGGCCGGAGATGAGGGCGGCAAGCGTGCCGCCGACCATTGCCATGAGAGAGTTCAGCGCAACCAGTCCGGTAATCGCATCGAGCCGTTGTGCGCTCATCACGTTGAAACCGAACCAGCCGATGATGAGAATCCACGCGCCGAGGGCCAGGAAGGGGATGTTCGACGGCGGGTGTGCGGAAATTCCGCCATCACGGTTGTAGCGTCCACGCCGGGCGCCAAGCAGAAGCACGGCTGCGAGTCCGACCCAGCCGCCGACCGCATGCACGACAACGCTACCAGCGAAGTCGTGGAATTTCGCGCCGAAGCTGGCTGCCAGCCAGGCCTGCACGCCGAAATTGTCATGCCAGGCCATGCCTTCAAAGAAGGGGTAGATCAGGCCCACGAGCATGGCTGTTGCAGCCATTTGTGGGACAAAGCGCGCACGCTCGGCGATGCCGCCCGAAACGATCGCGGGAATGGCGGCTGCGAAGGTGAGCAGAAAGAAGAACTTCACCAGCTCGTAGCCGCTGTGCTGCGTCAGCGTGGTGGCGTCGGTCATGAAATGCACGCCATAGGCCACACCGTAGCCGACAAAGAAATACGCCAATGCCGATACGCTGAAGTCCACGAGAATCTTGACCAGCGCATTGACCTGGTTTTTCTTGCGAACGGTGCCTAGCTCCAGAAAGGCGAAACCGGCATGCATGGCGAGCACCATGACGGCGCCCAGCAAAATGAACAGAACGTCTGTTGTTGTTTTGACCTGCTCCATTACGACACTCCCCGTTATGCACAACGGCGGAGCAAGAAGCACGAACTGCACCAGCTTTGATCTAATTAATAATTGTTTTTAAACAATTGTTTATGGTGCGCTTTGTCAAAACAAAACGAAGTTTCGCTGCTTGTTGGTGCCAATGCGATGCGGTTGTGCGCCTTGCTGGTGCATCTAGAAGGTGTAGCCCACCTGAACGTCGCCGGGCTCCAGCTTGTCCAGCAGGCGCGCCAGCGGGTGCAGTTCGCGATAACGCTGACAGGTCCTGGACAGATACTTGAAGACCAGAGGAATATCTTTCAGGTAGCTTTCCTTGCCGTCGCGGTGGTACAGGCGCGCGAAAATCCCGAGCACTTTTATGTGGCGTTGCGCACCCATGAACTCGTAGTCGCGATGGAAGTCGGCAAAATCAGCGCGTACCGGCAGGCCAAGGTCGCGCGCAGTCTCCCAGTAGCGCACCAGCCAGTCGATGGTGCGGGCTTCTTCCCACTCGATGTAGGCGTCCTTGAAGAGGGAGGCGAGGTCGTAGGTCATCGGGCCGTAGACGGCATCCTGGAAGTCGATCACGCCGGGGTTCGGGCTGCACAGCATCAGGTTGCGCGAGTGAAAGTCGCGGTGCACGAAGACTTTGGGTTCTGCGAGATTGACAGCCAGGATTTGCTCGAACACCTCATAAAGAGCCGTGGTGTCTGCGTCATTGAGTGTGGCGTTCTTGTGGCGACCGACATACCAGACCGGAAAGAGCTCCATTTCCCGCAGCAGGCGCTCGCGGTCGTATTCTGGCAGTACGTCGGGACGGCTGGCAGCCTGGATGCAGGCCAGCGAGCCCAGTGCATCGGCGTAGAGCGTGTCGGCGTTGTCAGGCGTGAGGGCGGAGAGGTAGGTCGTATCTCCGAGGTCGGAGAGCAGCAGGAAGCCTTGCTGCAGGTCCTGCGCGAAGACTTGAGGCACGTGCGCTCCCGCCGCTGCAAACACTTCCGCTACGTGAAGGAAAGGGCGGCAGTCTTCGCGCTCGGGTGGCGCGTCCATGACGATGCGTGTGCTGTTGTCGTCATGCAGGCGTACGCGGAAGTAGCGGCGAAAACTGGCGTCTGCTGACGCTACAGTCAGTTCGTAACTGCGTTGTGCTAGCTGGATGCTGAGCCAGGCGTGCAACTGGTCGAGGCGTGGGGTGGCTGGCAGGGAATTCAAGGTGTACTCCGGATTGTCTGCGCAGAGGGCGCAGTGAGGATCAAGGCAGGGCTGGGAGAGGAAGGGCTTCATGTAGAATCCCGGAATCTTAGCAAATGCCTAAGCCGATACCGGTGCAGCGCTTGCCGGCGAGAGTTGTCGCGGCGGGGTATTCCCGCACTTTCGAAAGTATCTGGCGCAGGCTTCACTGCACGTTCTCCTTTAACGATCAGCCATCAATGGCGCTGTATCACATGCCCGGACTCAGAATCGAGAAGAACACTCCGCGTCATGCCGTATGCGACGCAAAGCCCTGCATGAGCCGTCTGGGTCTGGCCGTGCTCGCCTGTTTCTCCGGGCTGGCCGCTGCGGCCGATGGAGATTTGTTCGTGGTGCGTCCGCATGTGTTGATGTTCGCGCAGCTTGCGCCTGTGGCGGCGACGCCCAAGGCATCGACGAGCACGCAAGTGGATGACACATTCATTGACGCCGACACGGTGGATGGCCGCAATGCACTGGAGATGAGCGCGGACGGCAAGGTGCGTCTGCGCCGCGGCGATGTGACGCTCTTCAGCGATCGCCTGCGCTTCGACCAGGCAATCAATGAGGTCACCGCTGAAGGCAATGTGCGCATGTTGCGCGGCAAGGACTCGGTCGAAGGGCCGCGCGGCAGAATGAATCTGGATACCAAGGTCGGCGAGTTTGAAAGCCCGACGTACAGCTTCCAGCGCCCAGCGCCGCTCAAGCCCGTACCCTTGGGCTCACCGTCACCGACCGGGCCGCTCAAGCCAATTGTGGCTTCGGGCAAAGCCGATTTTCTGGAAATGCTGGGTGAGAACCAGTTTCACCTGCACAACACCAGCTACACGACCTGTGAGGCCTCTGATCCGGACTGGTATTTGCGCATCCGCGATCTCGATCTCGACTACGATCGTGAGCGTGGCGAAGGTACGAATAGCGTTCTGCACTTCAAGGACGTGCCGATCGCCTGGGTGCCCTGGATGGATTTCCCGCTCAACGGCTCGCGCCAGTCGGGCTTCCTGCCGGCGACTTTCGGGAGCACGACCAATACGGGCGTTGACCTGACGCTTCCGTATTACCTGAACCTTGCCCCCAATTATGACGCCACCGTAGCACCGCGCTGGATGGGGCGGCGTGGCCTGCAGTTAGGCGGGGAGTTTCGATACCTGACGCCAACAGGCTATGGCAAGCTGAGCGGCGAGTACCTGGCGAACGACAAGATCACGCAGACGCAGCGAGGCCTCTTCTCGGCGCAGAATTCCCAGAATTTCGGCGGTGGCTTGACGGGTACCGTTGACTTCACCCAAGTGACTGATCGGGATTATTTCGCAGACCTGAGTTCGCGCATTTCAACCGCGTCTCAAGGTACGCTCAACCAGCAAGTCCAGCTGAGTTACGGCGGCATTGCCTGGTTGCCGATGGGTGTGAATGTGCAGCGGTATCAGACGCTGACCGGTGACGAGCCCTACTCGCGTCAGCCACAGTTTACGGCCGCTGTGAACCTGCCCGACCTCAAGGGGGTTGCGGTGCGTATGCCGATGGACTACACGCACTTCCAGCATTCCACGAAGGACGAAGGCGCGCGCACGGTGGCCTACCCGCAACTGGCGCTGCCTGTGCAGCTCACATATGGATTTTTCACGCCCAAAATTGGTGTGCATTTCTCGCAGTACGATCTGGTGCGTCGCACGACGACAGGCTCCGAGCAACTAAGCCGTGCCGTACCCATCGGCTCGGTGGATACTGGCTTGAATTTCGAACGCGGCATCAAGTTCGGTGGTGAGGACTACACACAGACACTGGAGCCGCGCTTTTACTATGTTCGCGCAGCTTCGCGTGAGCAGAGTCAGTTTCCAGTGTTCGACACAGCCCGCGCCGACTTTAACTTTGCGCAGATATTTTCCGAGAATCTCTATTCGGGCCATGACCGTATCTCCGACTCGAATCAACTGACGTCGGCAGTGACCACTCGCTTCATTGCAGATGACACGGGTGCTGAATATGTGCGTCTGGCATTGGGTCAGCGTTTCTATTTCAGTGATCAGAAAGTAACACTGCCCGGCGAGACGCCGCGCGAGGGACGCATCGCGGACTGGCTGGGACAGGTCTCCGGGCGCATGACCAAGAACACATGGCTGGATACGGCCTACCAGTACAATCCGCGCGAGCATCAAAGTGAACGCGCGGTCGTCTCGTTGCGGTACCAGCCGCAGGCCGCGAAGGTGATCTCCGGAAGCTATCGCTATCAGCGCAGCACTTGTACGGATCCTCTAAACCCTGCGTGCGGTACGCGAGACATCGACTTTTCCGCTCAATGGCCGATCGGCGGGAGTTGGTACGGCGTGGGGCGCTATAACCGCAATCTGAAAGATCACCAGTTGAGCGAAGCACTGGCAGGGCTGGAATACAAGGCTGACTGCTGGGTACTCCGAGTGGTCTGGCAAACCCTGCTCACGACCAAGACAACTGAGCCCGGTAGCACCAGTACTGACAAGCAGGTGCGGAATAACTCCGTGTTCCTGCAACTCGAATTCAACGGGTTGGCTTCCATCGGTTCGAATCCGGTGTCTCTGCTCAAACGCAGCATCGGCGGTTACAGCAAGATCAATGACAACAACGTCGGTGACCCGGTGTTTGGTTCCGGCGGTGCGGAGTGAGCAGCGTCAAAATATTGTGGAGCAAGTGAACGTGAATGTATTTCAGAAGGTTTTGATGGGAACTTGGCGTTTTGCCCCGGCGGTAGTGCTGGCCGCGTGCATGTTGTTGGCAATGTCAGCGGCGCAGGCGGTGACACTCGATCGCATCGTCGCGATCACCAATGACGAAATCATTACCCTGTCCGAACTGACTGAGCGCACAGATCGCTTCATGCAGCAATTGCGTCAGCAGGGTACGGCTCTGCCGCCGCGCGCGCAGGCCGAGCGTCAGGTGCTTGATCGCATGATTCTCGAACGCCTGCAATTGCAGCGCGCACGCAGCGGTGGCCTGCGCGTCGACGAGATGACGCTGGAGCGCGCGCTGCAACGCATTGCCGAGCAGAACAATATGCCGCTTGCAAAATTTCGCGAGCTGGTAGAGAAGCAGGAGGGCGTGCAATGGACGCGTTTTCGTGAAGACATCCGCAACGAAATACTGATCAGCCGTCTGCGCGAACGTGAAGTGGATAGCCGCATTCAGGTGAGCGATGCCGAGGTGGATGCTGCGCTGGCTGCACCCGAATCACAGGCCGGTAACAAGGAGTATCTTGTCTCGCATATTTTCCTGCGCGCGCCAGAGGGGGCAACGCCCGAAGCCTGGACGCGCCTGATGGCGCGGGCCAATGAAGTCATGCGTCTGGTGCGTCAGGGCGACGATTTTGCCAAGCTTGCAGCGGCTTTCTCCGACGCCAAGGATGCAATGCAAGGAGGCAATCTTGATTGGCGGCCGCTGCAGGGGCTGCCAACAATATTTTCCAATGAAATCGTCAAGATGACGTCGGGTCAGGTCAGCAATATCCTGCGCAGCCCAGCGGGCTTACATATCTTCAGACTGAATGACATGCACGATGGCAAGCAGACGGGCGAACTCAAGGTGGTCCAGGTGCACGCGCGTCACATCCTGCTGCGCACCAGCGATGTACTCAATGACGCGGATGCGAAGCGGCGCCTTGGGGACCTGCGTCAGCGCATTCTCGGCGGGGCGAAATTCGATGATATGGCCCGCACCAACTCTAGCGACCAGACGGCTGCGCGAGGAGGGGATCTGGGCTGGTTGTCGCCTGGCGATATGGTGCCGGATTTCGAGCGTGCCATGAATGCGCTCAAGGACGAGCAGATCAGCGAACCAGTGCAGTCACCCTTCGGCTGGCACCTGATCCAGGTGCTTGAGCGGCGTACTGTCGATGTCAGCGGCGAGCGCCGCCGCCTTGAGGCGCGTCAGGCCCTGCGCGATCGCAAGGCCGAGGAGGCCAACGAAGTCTGGCTACGCCAGCTGCGCGATGAATCGTTCGTCGAAATGCGATACGACGAATAATCTGACGAATAACGCCTGCCATCATGTCTCACATAGCTGTCGCCTGCGCTTCATGAAAGCCCTGCCTGTCATCGCGATTACGACTGGCGAGCCGGCAGGTATCGGTCCGGAGTTGTGCGCAATGTTGGCGGGGAAGCAATGGCCTGCGCGCATCGTCCTCATCGGTGACGCCGACCTCCTTGCCCGGCGCGTTGCAACGACTGGTCTGCATGTTGCCCTGCGGCCTTATGCCGAGAGCAATCCGGTGTTGCCGGGCTCGCTGGAAGTGCTGCACGTGCCGCTTGCCGTCCCATCTCAACCCGGTGTGCTGGATTCGCGCAATGCTGGTTACGTATTGCAGACGCTGGACGTGGCGATCGATGGCTGCCTCAGGGGCGAATTCGACGCGATGGTCACGGCACCGGTTCAGAAGAGCATCATCAATGATGCCGGCATTCCTTTCTCCGGCCACACGGAATATCTAGCCGAGCGCACTGCCACGCCACGTGTGGTGATGATGCTCGCGGGCGAATACGGGGGCAGCAATGGCGTGCCGCCAAGCTGGATGCGCGTGGCATTGGCAACCACGCACCTGCCTGTATCCGCCGTGCCTGCAGCAATCACGCCGGCGTTGCTGGAAGAAACTTTGCGCATCCTGCATGCCGACCTGCGTGACAAGTTCGGTTTTGCCGAGCCACGCATCCTCGTGGCGGGGCTCAACCCGCATGCGGGCGAGGGCGGTCATATGGGACGCGAAGAGATTGACGTGATCGAGCCGGTTCTTGTGCGTCTGCGCGAGGAAGGCATGCAGCTCATCGGCCCGTTGCCCGCCGATACGTTGTTTGTGCCGCACCAATTGGCGCGTGGCGATGCGGTACTGGCGATGTATCACGACCAGGGCCTGGCGACCCTCAAGTTCGCCACTTTCGGTGGGGGCATCAACGTCACGCTGGGCTTACCCATTATTCGTACTTCGGTTGACCACGGCACCGCGCTGGATCTGGCGGGCACGGGTCGTGCCGACCCCGGCAGTCTGCATGCCGCCATCGACTGCGCTCTGGCGATGCTCGCCGCACAAGAAAAGCATTCATGAACAGAAGAACTTTCGTAGGATTGCTGCCGCTTGCGGCGGCACTTCAAGCCTGCTCATTACTTTCGTCGCAACCTGCCGCGGTCGAAACGGTTGGCCCGGCTGCCGGACCCGTAGTGGTGACGCCAAAGGCCAAACCGAGGCTGGGTCTTGCTTTGGGTGGCGGTGCGGCACGGGGCTTTGCCCACATTGGCGTCATCAAGGCGCTGGAGACAAGTGGGCTGGCGCCGGACATCGTCGTCGGCACGAGCGTTGGCGCAGTGGTTGGCAGCCTGTATGCAGCTGGCCTTGATGTTTTTGAGCTACAGAAGATCGCGATTCAGCTTGAAGAAAAAGCACTGACCGACTGGTCGGTGTTTGACCGAGGTTTTCTCAAGGGCGAGGCGCTTGAGCGCTTCATCAATCAGCAGATCGCCAATCGTCCGATCGAGCAGCTCAAACGCCATTTCGCGGCGGTGGCAACCGATCTGGCGGCGGGCGAAATGACGGTTTTCACGTCCGGCAATACCGGTACGGCCGTGCGCGCTTCGGCCGCCATTCCCGGTGTTTTCTCCCCTGTCATCATTCGTGGCCGCGAATATGTGGATGGTGGGCTGACCAGTCCCATTCCGGTCAAGGCGGCGCGGCAGCTGGGAGCAGACATCGTGATTGCGGTGGATATTTCAGCAAAGCCGTCAGGCAAGAAGAACCAGGGCAGCATTGATCTGCTGCTCGATACCATTGCTGTTATGGGGCACAACATCGGAGCGCGCGATCTGGCGGACGCCGACGTCGTCATCCGGCCCGATCTGCTGGGCGTTGCTGCGACCAATTTCCAGCAGCGCAATGAGGCCATCCTGCAGGGCGAAAGAGTCGGCTTTGCCGCCATTCCACGCATACGGGAGAAGCTCGCCGCGGCGAGCGCACGCTGACATGGCACGCGGGCATCAGACACCCCAGCGTCACCAGGGCCATACCGCGCGCAAGCGCTTTGGCCAGAATTTCCTCGTCGATAAGGACATCATCAGCCAGATCGTCGACTCCATTGCGCCCAGGCCCGGAGAGTTTCTCGTCGAGATTGGTCCCGGCCTTGGCGCGCTGACCGTGCCGCTGCTTGCTGCCTGCGGCAAGCTGCACGTCGTAGAGATCGACCGTGATCTGATCGCACGCCTGCACCAGACTTATTCGCCCGAGCAGGTCACGGTGCACGAAGGCGACGCGCTGGAATTTGATTTCTCCAGCCTGCCCGCACCGCTGCGCGTCGTTGGCAACCTGCCGTACAACATTTCCACGCCCTTGCTGTTCCACCTCGCCGACTACGCCGACAGGGTGCGCGACATGACCTTCATGCTGCAGAAGGAAGTGGTGGACCGCATGGTGGCCGCGCCAGGCGAGGAGGCTTACGGGCGCCTCTCTGTAATGCTGCAATACCGCTTCGCCATGGCTAGCCTGTTTGATGTGCCCGGTACGGCCTTCAACCCGCCGCCGAAAGTGACCTCGGCCATTGTCTACATGCGGCCGCTGCCTGCTGAAGCACTCAGTTGCAAGGATCCTGAATTGCTGGGCAAGGTGGTAACTGCTGCCTTCGGTCAGCGGCGCAAGACATTGCGCAATACCTTGCGGCCCTGGTTGGAGCTGACGGATTTCGGACAGCTTGAGCTGGATCCCAACGAGAGGGGCGAGCGGCTTGCCGTAGGGGATTTCGTACGGATCGCGGACTACATTGACGATCTCAAGTGCGGAGCAGGGCGTTTGTAAATCGCTTCTTGTCGTACTTCTGGAAATTGTCGTACGCCGGCAGGAACACTATTTGCCTAATGTTGATCTGTCCCGAAAGGGCTGGCGTCACGAACAGATAAAGCCAACACGTTAAACTGCCTGGCTAATTCAGGAGCCTCAAACACATGTCTTGCATTCTCGTTACCGGCGGTGCCGGATATATCGGTAGTCATACCTGTGTCGAACTGCTGGCGGCCGGTTACGACGTGGTCGTGGTCGACAATTTGTGCAACAGCAAGCCTGAGTCGCTGCGACGCGTAGAGGAAATCGCCGGACGCAAGCTCACCGCGTTTCACGAAATCGACGTATGCGATCGCGCCGCGCTGGCTGAAGTCTTCAAGGCGCATCGCATTGATGCGGTCATTCACTTTGCCGCGCTGAAGGCCGTTGGCGAGTCCGTGGCGCAGCCGCTGAGGTACTACGCCAATAATATTGCGGGCACGGTTGCGCTTGCCGACGTCATGGCCGCCGCCGGCGTCAAATCACTCGTGTTCAGCTCATCGGCGACGGTCTATGGCGATCCGGCGAGCGTGCCGATCCGTGAAGACTTTCCGACCGGTCCGACCAATCCCTATGGCCGTACAAAGTGGATGATGGAATACGTCCTCGGCGATGTGGCGGCGGCAGATCCCGAGTGGCGCATCGCCCTGCTGCGCTACTTCAATCCGGTCGGTGCCCATCCATCCGGTCGCATCGGCGAGGATCCCAACGGCATTCCGAACAATCTCATGCCCTTTGTCAGCCAGGTGGCGGTCGGCAAGCGCGAGAAGCTCAGCGTGTTTGGCGGTGACTATGCAACGGTCGATGGCACGGGCGTACGTGACTACATTCATGTCGTCGATCTGGCTGTCGGCCATGTGCGCGCCGTCAGGCGCCTGACAGAGCGCGTCGGCGTGTTGACGGTGAATCTCGGGACCGGCCGCGGCTATTCCGTACTTGAGGTCGTCAAGGCCTTCGAGGCGGCAAGTGGTCGCGCAGTGGCTTATCAGATCGTTGATCGTCGCGCAGGCGATGTGGCGCAGTGCTATGCCGAAACCGTGCTGGCTGGCCAGGAGCTGGGTTGGCGCGCAGAACGTGGTATCGAAGACATGTGCGCCGATGCGTGGCGCTGGCAAAGCGCCAATCCGAACGGCTATGAATAAGCCTCGAAATTCCCCTTGTAAAACTTGTCATCTCCCTGCCGTGTCATGGCCAGGATCTGTGATCTAAATTCAAAACACAGGAGGTTCTAATGTCCCTGCAACCCGTCATTCTTTCCGGTGGTTCCGGCACCCGCCTGTGGCCAGCTTCGCGCGAGCATTATCCGAAGCAGTTGCTGCCACTCACGGCCGACGACACCCTGCTGCAGATCACCGCGACACGTGCTGATGGCATCACGGGCGTTGATATTGCCGAGCCGATTGTCGTGACCAACGAAGACCATCGTTTCATCATTGCCGAACAACTGCGCCAGATCGGCAAGCCAAGCCGCCGTATCGTGCTTGAGCCAGTGGGCCGCAATACAGCCCCGGCCATGCAGCTTGCGGCGCTTGTCGCGGCTCAGGATGGCGCCGACCCGGTGCTGCTGATCATGCCAGCCGACCATGTGGTGGCAGACGCCCCGGCATTTCGCAAGGCCATGCAGGAAGGTTACGCGCAGGCGCAGGCCGGCGGTCTGGTCACCTTCGGCATCGTGCCGGACCGTGCGGAAACAGGCTATGGCTATATTCGCAGTGGTGCGCCCGTGGCGGGCGCGAGCAGTGCGCGCCAGTTGGCAGCCTTCGTCGAAAAACCCAATGCTCAACGTGCCGCGGAATACGTCAGTAGCGGCGAGTACCTGTGGAACAGCGGCATCTTCATGATGAAGGCATCGGTGTGGGTGAAGGCGCTCGAAGCGCTGCGCCCGGACATCGCCAAGGCCTGCGAGCAGGCCGTCACTGCGGCACAGCGCGATGTGGACTTCATCCGTGTCGACAAGGCTCTGTTTACCGCCTGCCCGTCGGATTCCATTGACTATGCCGTCATGGAAAAACTCGGTGCGCATCCTGAGCTGGGCGCTGCAATCGTCGTGCCGCTCGACGCGGGCTGGAGCGACGTGGGCGCCTGGGATGCGCTGTGGCAAGTCAGCGACAAGGACGCACAGGGCAATGTCACGCGCGGAGAAGTCATGCTGCACGATACGCAGGACAGTCTCGTCTTCGCTGGTAGTCGTCTGGTCGCCACCGTGGGCATCAAGGATGTCATCGTCGTGGAAACACCCGACGCCGTGATGGTCGCGGACAAGGCGCATGCGCAGGATGTGAAAGCTATCGTTGCGCGCATCAAGAGCGAGGGCAAGACGCTCGCCGCCAGCCATCGCAAGGTCTATCGCCCCTGGGGCTGGTACGACAGCATCGACAATGGCGGGCGTTTCCAGGTCAAGCGCATCGTCGTCAATCCGGGGGCCAAGCTGAGCCTGCAGATGCATCACCATCGCGCCGAGCACTGGATCGTCGTTAGCGGGACTGCCGAAGTCACTAATGGTGATCAGGTCATGTTGCTCTCTGAAAACCAGTCGACCTATATTCCATTGGGTACGACTCACCGTCTGGCGAACCCCGGCAAGGTGCCGCTCGAAATCATCGAAGTGCAGTCGGGCTCGTACCTTGGCGAAGACGATATCGTACGATTCGAAGACACCTACGGCCGCACTGCATGAACAAAGCTACTGCGCGGGCCGGGCTTGAAACTCCGGTGCTCGCTGTACTCGAGTACAGCTCCGCTCCTCGTTTCAATCGCGACCCGCTCGCTACGCTTTCTTCACGCAGTGCCTGCATATTGTTGAATAGGTCAAGGCATGAGTGACGCTCGTAACGTTCTGGGTAGTCCGCTGATGGCGTGCAGCTATGCGCCGCTCACCGGCTATTTCCGTACCGGATGTTGCGACACGGACGCTAGTGATCTCGGACGTCATGTCATCTGCATCAAGGCGACAGCTGAATTCCTCGAGTTCAGTGCCAGGGCCGGCAACGATTTGTCTACGCCGCGCCCGGAGTATCGTTTTCGTGGCGTGCAGGAGGGAGATCGCTGGTGTCTGTGCGCGCTGCGCTGGCTGGAGGCTCACGAGGCTGGTGTTGCGCCGCCTGTGGTGCTTGAAGCGACGCATGAGTCAGCATTGGAGTTGATACCGCTGGGCTTGCTGCAGGAGTTTGCGGTGAGCTGAAAAAAAACACGGCGCCAAGGCGCCGTTTTTTTATCTGTTGTCAGCGCTCAGGCGAAATTCAGCCGGTCGGCAAACGATACCGACTCGAGTAATGCCTTGCTGACTTGCTCATTGGTCAAACCTAGCGCTTCCGTTTGGCTGCGCAAGGCGTCGGGCAGGAAGTTTTCGGTGGCGATGGCCAGCTTCAGCAACGGTGCGTAGGCTCCTTCTCCGCGCAGCAAGGCGTCGCCCACGGCGGCGGGCAGGCTCATCTGCTCCAGAATGGCGTCGAGTGAGGCACCCAGTAATACGTTGAGCAGCGAGAAGGCGCCGGTGATGAACAGGTTGTCCAGTTCACCCTTCCCGAAGAATTGAGCGCCCAGTTTTTCCATCAAATGGCCACGCGTGATCGAGGCCTGCATCACGGCAGGGGCGATCGGGTCCTTGCTCGCCGATACCAGCAGCAGCGACAGCCACTTGTGCAGCTTGTCCATGCCAAGGATGGTCACGGCATGGCGGAAGGATTGCACTTCGACCATCAGGCCGAAGCCCGCCGAGTTGATGTACCTGAGCAGCTTGTAGGACAGCGTGACGTCCTGCTTGAGGGCCGCTTCGATCTGTGCCACTTCGGCTTCGTTACGCACCATATTCAGCAGACGCACGATACCGGCGTGGGAAGGTGCCATCTGCTTGGCAACTGGCGCGCCGTTGAGGAAGAACCAGCCGGCGGCGCCGTCATACCCATTCGCAATGGCTTGCTGGAAGCCCGTAATGTCCTTGAGGCCCCAAGCCATGGCCAAGCCAGGCGCGCCGGTCGGGTTGGGCAACTTGTTTGCATCGGCCATGACAAAACGGCAATCCACGTCGCCAGGCCATTGCACGCCGGGTTGATACCAGGTGAGCGCCAGTGGCATGCCTGAGGCGTTGAGTTGCGAGATCAGCTCCTGCGTCTGCGGGTATTGCAGGGCAGGGGCCGGGATTTCGACCAGCGTGTTCTGTGGTGCTTGCCAGGCCAGCAATTCGGCGGTCGGTACCAGGCGGCCGAGGCTGACGAAAACCATGTGGCCGGTCGGCCAGTCTTCACTGAAGCTGTTGAGGGCTTCGGCGGCGGCAGGCACGCTTGGGGCATGGAACACCAGACGGTTGGCGGTGATCGCCCGTTGCTTGTTTACGACCGGCTCGCGGGTAATGAGCACTCCAGCTGACATGTCTAGCCCTTTTGCGTCTTCGGTTGGTACGCGAATGTGAAAGTGCCTGATGAAGTGGAGCGAGCGGACGACTGGCTAGGCGGGGAGCGGAGACAGTGCGCATGCACGGCGAGCGAGCCAACGACGCCAGCCGTTCGCGCAGCCCGCTTCATCAGGTGCTTTGGGTGTTATCGGCAGAAAAAGTAAAAGCATCAGCAAAAAATGTATCAGCGTGCAAATTGCAGCGTGCCGTGAAATCGCGGCGGGCCGCGTCAATCATGGCGGGTGCGCCACAGGCATAGACATCGAACCGCGACAAATCGGGGTGGTCGGCCATTACCGCCTCGTGCACGAAGCCCGTGCGGCCAGTCCAGCCTTCCGGTTGCGCATCCGAAATCACCGGCACATAGCGGAAGTCCGGCAGCTCACGCGCCCATCCTTGAGCCAGCTCGTGCTGGTAGAGCCCTGCCAGATCGCGCGAGCCCCAGTAGAAATGCACCGGGCGGCGGATGCTGCGCTGGGCCATGTCTTCGATGATGCTCTTGATCGGCGCGAAGCCCGTGCCGCCCGCCAGGAAGATGATGGGTTTGTCTCCCTCATGCAGGTAGAAGCCGCCCAATGGCCCTTCGATACGCAGGATGTCGCGCTCCTTCATGGTCGAGAATACCTGGCTGGTGAAGAAACCGCCCTCGACGGCACGGATATGCAGCTCCAGCGCCTCGGCCTGATGCGGCGGGTTGGCCATCGAGAAGCTGCGGCGCTTGCCGCCTGCCAGCAGGAAGTCCACATACTGGCCCGCCATGAAGCGGAATGGGTCGTTGGCGGGCAGCTTCACGCTGAGCACCATCACGTCATCTGCGGCCTTGGTCAGGCTCTGCACACGGCAGGGCAGCTTGCGGATCGGGATGTCTGTCGTGCGGCGCACCTCGCGGCATTCCACCTCGACGTCAGACATGGCATGCGCGCAGCACATCAGGCCTATGCCTTTTTCGCGCTCATCTGCTGACAAGGTTGTCAGCGGTGAACGACCGTGGTCGATCTGGCCGGAGATCACGCGTGCCTTGCATGAGCCGCAGGCACCGTCCTTGCAGCCATAGGGGATGACCAGCTCGGCATCGAGCGCGGCCTGCAGGATGGTGGTGTCGGTGGCGGCTGCGAACTGGTGGCCGGTGGGTTGAAGCGTGACCTTGAAAGACATGGAAAAACCTGACGTGAGAGAATGTGGGCAATGAAAAATGTTCTGATCTTAGGCTGCGGCGATGTTGCACAGCGCGCCTTGCCTTGGCTGAGGCAGCGTTTCCGCGTGCTGGCACTGGTTCGCCGGCCTGAAACAGCCGCGGCCCTGCGCGCCAGAGGCGTGACGCCGGTCATGGGGGATCTGGATTCCCTGCGCTCGCTCAGGCGGCTGGCTGGCATTGCAGACATCGTGCTGCACAGCGCGCCGCCACCTGATCAGGGCTACGACGACCCCCGCACACGCAGGCTGCTGGCGGCGCTGGGGGGCGGCGAAAGTCTAGCACGCAGGCTGGTCTACATCAGCACCAGCGGGGTCTACGGAGATTGTGGTGGCGAGCGCGTCGCGGAATCGACGCCGCTGCGACCCGCTACGGCGCGGGCGCGCCGCCGTGTGGCGGCCGAGCGGCATCTGCGCGGTTTCACTGCGCGCAATGGTTTGCGACTGACGATCCTGCGCGCGCCGGGCATTTACGCGGCCGAACGCCTGTCGCTGGAACGGTTGAAACGCCGCGATCCGGTCCTGCTGCAGGGCGACGATGTTTTTACCAATCACATCCATGCCGATGATCTGGCGCGCGTGATGACGCTGGCCATTTTTCGCGGGCAGGGTGGGCGTGCCTACAACGTCAATGACGATGCTTCGCTGCGTATGGGCGATTATTACGACGGCATGGCTGACGTGTTCGGGCTGCCACGACCGCCGCGCATGTCGCGCGAGGAGTGTACGCAACGCCTGTCGCCGATGATGATGTCCTTCATGTCAGAGTCGCGTCGTCTAGACAATGCGCGCATGAAAAAGGAATTGCGGGTGCGCCTGCAGTGGCCGCAAGTCATCGACGGCCTGCGCGCCATCGGGGCGCAACAGAATTCACTTTCCACGGAGCACGTATGATTTTTCTCTGGCTCAAGGCCTTGCACGTTTTCTTCGTCATCAGCTGGTTCGCCGGGCTGTTCTATCTGCCGCGCATCTTCGTGAACCTCGCAGGTATTACAGCCGAGAGTGGTGCCGAGCGCGCACGCCTGCTCGGCATGGCAGGACGTCTCAAGCGCTTCATGATCCCGCTGATGCTTGGCACGTGGATTTTCGGTATTGCCATGATCGCCAGCAGCGGCACCGAGGGCATGTCGGTGTGGTTCCAGCAGCACTGGCTGCATGCCAAGCTCGCCCTGGTACTGGCGCTCACCGGTTACGACGGCTATTGCAAGAAGCTGCTGCGCGACTTCCAGAACAATCGCAACAAGCGCAGCCACACGTGGTATCGCTGGTTCAACGAAATACCGGCAGCACTTCTCCTGCTGATCCTGATCCTCGTGATCGTCAAGCCGTTCTAACTGCGCATTTTGATATTCAAATGAGTGAAACCTTCTTCTCCCCATGCCCGCGCAGTCTTGAGCCCTTCCTTGTCGAAGAGCTGACGCGCTTCGGCGCGAGCAATATCGAGACCGTGCATGGCGGCGTGCAGTACAAGGGCGACTGGCTGCTGGCCTGGCGCACCAATCTTGAAAGCCGCATCGCCACGCGTGTGCTGTGGCGTGTCGGCATGACCCGCTATCGCAGTGAAGATGAAGTGTACAAACTCGCCTATGCGACGACCTGGGCCAAGTGGTTCAGCGCGGAGCAGACCATCCGTGTCTACGTCACGGCCATCAAATCGCCGCTGAAGAGTCTCAACTTCACCACGCTCAAGGTGAAGGACGGTTTGTGCGACCACTTCCGCACCGTGGTCGGCAAACGGCCCAGCGTCGACACCGAAGCGCCCGACATGCGCATCCACGCCTTCCTCACCGAAGATATGTGCACGCTGTATCTCGACACCTCGGGCGAGCCGCTCTACAAGCGCGGCTTCAAGCCCGCCAAGGTTGAAGCGCCGCTCAAGGAAAATCTTGCGGCGGGCATCCTGCGCCTGAGTGGTTGGCAGCCTGGACAAAGCCTGTTGGATCCGATGTGTGGCAGCGGGACTTTCCTTGTCGAGGCTGCGCAGATGACGCTGAATATCGCGCCGGGCTTGGGGCGCAGATTTGCATTCGAGAATTTCCGCAACTTCGACGCGGCCGAGTATCAACGTTTGCACGCCGCGCTCGAAAACCAGCGCTTGCCCGTGCGTTCGCTGCCCGTGTTCGGGGCGGACATCGATCCGTATCAGATTGCCGCGACCGAGGAGAATCTCGCCGCAGCAGGTTTGCTGGAACAGGTCGAGCTGGTGGTTAACGATGTGCTGGACCTGGAGCCGCCGACGGCCGAAGGCGTGTGGGTCAGCAATCCGCCCTATGGCGTGCGGCTATCGTCGGGCGATGAACTGGCGGAGTGGTATCCGAAGCTGGGGAACGTACTCAAGCAGCGTTTTGCAGGCTGGAACTGCTATTTCCTGACTGCGGACACACAGATGTACAAGCTTATGGGCTTGCGCGCCAGCAAGAAGACTCCCTTGATGAATGGCGATCTGGATTGCCGTCTCTATGAGTACAAGATGCTGGCGGGCAGCGCTCGCGAAGTCTTCAAATGAGCACTGCTCCAGGACCGAAGTAAAACAAAAGGCCGCATTTGCGGCCTTTTGTTTGTGTTCGCGGCGACAGCCTCAAACGATGTCGAGATTCTGCACGTTGCCGAGGAAGTCCTTGTCCGTGTGCTTGCTGTTGAGCTTGATTTGCAGTCGCAGATCGTTCACCGAGTCGGCATTGCGCAGCGCGTCTTCCATGCTGATCAGTTCGGCTTCGAAGAGATCGAACAGCGCCTGGTCGAAAGTCTGCATGCCGAGCTCGCGTGAGCGTTTCATGACTTCCTTGAGCTCATGTACTTCGCCCTTGAAGATCAGGTCGGAAATCAGTGGCGAGTTGAGCATGATTTCCACCGCAGGTACGCGGCCCTTGCGATCCTTCATCGGCAACAGGCGTTGCGAAATCATGGCGCGCAAATTGAGCGACAGGTCCATCAGCAGCTGCGCACGACGCTCTTCGGGGAAGAAGTTGATGATGCGGTCAATCGCCTGATTGGCACTGTTTGCGTGCAGCGTGGCGAGACACAGGTGGCCGGTTTCAGCGAATGCGATGGCGTGGTCCATCGATTCGCGGTCGCGGATTTCGCCCATCAGGATCACATCAGGCGCCTGGCGTAAGGTGTTCTTCAGTCCCGACTCCCAGTCGTCCGTATCGAGGCCCACTTCGCGCTGCGTGACGATGCAGTTCTTGTGGGCATGTACGTATTCGATCGGGTCTTCGAGCGTGATGATGTGGCCGTAGCTGTTCTCGTTGCGGTAGTCGACCATTGCAGCGAGCGTTGTCGTCTTGCCGGTGCCGGTGCCGCCGACGAAGATGATCAGGCCGCGCTTGGACATGCCGATGTCCTGCAGCGTGAGGGGGACACCGAGTTCCTGCAGTGTCGGGATCTTCGTTGCAATGGTCCGCGCCACGATGCCGACCTTACCCTGCTGCACGAAAGCGTTGACGCGGAAGCGGCCGATGCCGGATGGCGAGATCGCGAAATTGCATTCCTTGGTGGATTCGAACTCGGCGGCTTGCCTGTCGTTCATGATCGAGCGCGCCAGCTCGGCCGTGTGCGTCGGGCTGAGAATCTGGTTCGACTGCGGCATGATCTTGCCGTCGACCTTGATGGCAGGCGGAAAGCCGGCGGTGATGAAAAGGTCAGAACCCCTCTTGCTCATCATGAGCTTGAGCAGGTCCTGCATGAACTTGATTGCCTGATCGCGTTCCATCTTGCATCAACCCTGGTTGGCTACTTCGAATAGATCATCATAGCGCCATGGCGACCGCCCTGGTGGGGCGGCCGACCAGCGCAAAGGGGGCGGATCAGGCTCCTGGGAACAGATCCTTGTTCATGGCGCGTGGGCGTGCTTCTGCCGGTGACACGAGATTGCGTTTGACGAGGTCCTGCAGGCATTGGTCCAGGGTCTGCATGCCGAACTGGCTGCCGGTCTGGATCGAGGAATACATCTGCGCAACCTTGTTCTCGCGGATCAGGTTACGGATGGCCGGCGTGCCGATCATGATTTCGTGCGCCGCAACGCGCCCTTGACCGTCCTTGGTTTTAAGCAGGGTTTGCGAGATCACTGCGCGCAGCGATTCGGACAACATCGCGCGCATCATTTCCTTTTCTTCGGCAGGGAACACGTCAACGATACGGTCGACGGTCTTGGCGGCTGACGAGGTGTGCAGCGTACCGAACACCAGGTGGCCTGTTTCGGCCGCGGTCATCGCGAGGCGAATCGTTTCCAGATCGCGCAATTCGCCGACGAGGATGATGTCCGGGTCTTCACGCAGCGCGCTGCGCAGTGCGTTGGAGAAAGACAGGGTGTCGCGCGAGACTTCGCGCTGGTTCATCAGGCAGCGCTTGGATTCATGCACGAATTCGATCGGATCCTCGATGGTGAGGATGTGACCGTATTCGTTTTCATTAAGGTAATCGACCATCGCCGCCAGCGTGGTCGATTTACCCGAGCCGGTCGGGCCGGTGACGAGCACAATGCCGCGCGGTTGGCTGGCGATGTCCTTGAAGCTGCGCGGGCAGTTCAGGTCATCCAGCGACAGCACCTTGGATGGGATGGTCCGGAACACAGCGCCGGCGCCACGGTTCTGGTTGAAGGCATTGACGCGGAAGCGCGCCAGATTCGGCACAGCAAAGGAAAAGTCGCACTCGAGAAACTCTTCGAATTGCTTGCGCTGACCGTCGTTCATGATGTCGTACACCATGGCGTGCACATCCTTGTGCTCCAGCGGCGGCAGGTTGATGCGGCGCACGTCGCCATTGACCCGGATCATTGGCGGCAAGCCAGCCGAGAGGTGCAGGTCAGAAGCCTTGTTCTTGACGGAGAAGGCGAGCAGTTCGGTGATATCCATGGCGAGCGTCGATCCTGACTGGTTTATGAGTTGCGTGGCTGGCTGCGGGAGTCGGCCGTACTTAGCGGCGGAGGGGCCCCTGCTATACTTTCGGCGCCATCCTTGGGAAGTTGAGTGGATTATATGACGGCGATCGCCGCCAACCTGCAAGCTGTTCGTGCCCGTATTGCCACCGCCGAGCGGGAATCAGGACGCGCACCGTCTTCGGTAACGCTTCTGGCCGTTTCCAAGACCAAGTCCGCGGCTGCCGTGCGCGAAGCGAATGCCGCAGGTCAGCGCGCCTTTGCCGAAAATTACGTGCAGGAAGGCGTCGACAAGGTACAGGCCCTGAGCGATCTGTCGGTTGAATGGCATTTCATCGGCCCGATCCAGAGTAACAAGACTCGCGTGGTCGCTGCGCATTTTGACTGGGTGCATACGGTGGAACGGGAGAAGATCGCCCAGCGCCTGTCGGAGCAGCGTGGGCAAGATCTGGCTCCGCTGCAGGTTTGCTTACAGGTCAATGTTAGTGGCGAGGCAAGCAAGAGTGGCGTTGCGCCGGCCGACTTGCTGGGTTTGGCGAAGCGCGTCGCGCAATTGCCGCATCTGCACTTGCGCGGCCTCATGTGCATTCCCGAGCCGACGGATGACGTCGTTTTGCAGCGTTCACGGTTCGCCCAGTTGCGAGGGCTGCTGGAAACTGTCAATGCGGAACTTGGTCTGGGCCTGGATACACTGTCGATGGGCATGTCCGATGATCTTGAGGCTGCTATTGCGGAAGGTGCGACGTTGGTGCGTGTCGGTACCGCAATCTTCGGGGCAAGAGCCTGAGAGCGGGCGGGAGAGACGTCAGGAGTGGGGAGTTGCGAAACTCTTCACTCCTTACTTCTCTCTCTTCATAGAACAATGAAAATCACATTTCTCGGCGGCGGCAATATGGCCTCTGCGCTGATCGGCGGCATGCTGCAGCAAGGCTTTGCAGCCGATGACATACAGGTAGTCGAGCTGCTACCCGCCGGGCGCGAACGCCTGCAGAGCGAGTTTGGTGTGCGTGCCACAGACAGCCTCGATCCACAGGCGCTCGACTGTGACGTGCTCGTGCTCGCCGTCAAACCGCAGCAGATGCGCGCCGCGCTGGCGCCTGCCGCCGGCAAGCTGGTGCGGCAACTCGTCGTGAGCATCGCTGCAGGCTTGCGTCTGGAGGACCTGTCGCGTTGGCTGGGCGGCTATTCCACGCTGGTGCGCGCCATGCCCAATACGCCGGCACTGATCGGTCTGGGTATTACCGGCTTGTGCGCAGATGCGAGCGTGTCGGCAGAAGGGCGCGAGGCGGTTAATCGCGTCATGAGGGCGGTCGGCAAGAGTGTGTGGCTAGAAAGCGAAGCGCAGATGGATGCCGTGACGGCCATTTCCGGCAGTGGTCCGGCATACGTGTTCTACTTTATTGAAGCCCTGCAGGCCGCAGGCGAGAATCTCGGGCTTGCTGCGGATACGGCACGCGTGCTGGCGCTGGAGACCTTCATTGGTGCGGCAACACTGGCAGTGCGCAGCGATGAGCCGGCCTGCGTATTGCGCGAGCGCGTGACGTCCAAAGGGGGGACCACGGCCGCTGCGTTGCAGAGCATGGCCAGCGATATGTTGCCTGCCGCGATTGCACGTGCCGCACAGGCCGCCGCGCGGCGCGGCGGTGAGCTGGGTGACGAGTTGGGGCAAGACTGAACGCGGATTGCCGATACATCACCGGCGAACATCGCAATACCCATAATGCATTGATCAAGACGGCGCCCTATGTTCACTCAGATGATTGTCTACCTGCTGCAAACCATCATTGGTTTCTTCTGCATGCTGTTGCTGGTGCGTACCGCCATGCGATGGATGCGAATTTCCTTCGTCAACCAGGTCGGCCAGTTCGTGCTGGTGACAACCAACTGGGCGGTGGTTCCCATGCAGCGCATCCTGCCCAGTGTTGGCCGTCTCGACCTGTCCTCACTGGTGCCGGCCTGGTTGCTGCAGGTTTTGCTCGTGCTGCTGATCGCCGCAATCAATGGTTTTGGCTTCAGCGATCCGCTGGCTGTGCTGCTGCGTGCGTTTGCTTTCGGTGCGCTGGAATTGTTGCGCTCTGCGCTTTATCTACTGATGTTCGTGGTCATCATCGGCGCGGCAATTTCCTGGGTGAATCCGCGCGCGCCGATGGCGCCCGTGCTGAACATGCTCACGCGACCTTTCCTCGACCCGATCCGACGCATCGTGCCGCCTGTGGCCAATGTCGATCTGTCGCCGCTGGTGCTGCTCGTCATCGTGCAGTTGCTGCTTATTGCCATTGCATGAACTGGCTACGACGCGCCAGCGATGGCACGGTCACGCTGACCCTGCATGCGCAGCCTGGAGCAAAACGCACCGAGTTTGCGGGCCTGTACGGCGAAGCTCTGAAGATTCGTCTCGCCGCGCCACCGATTGACGGCAAAGCCAATGCCGTGCTGACCGCATATCTGGCGAAATATCTGGGCGTGCCGAAAGCGGCAATCAGCATCCTCAGTGGCGAGAGCTCACGCCACAAGATTCTCTGGCTGCAGGGGGTCAATGAAGCAGCGCTGACGAAGCTGGAGGCCGAGGCAGCGCCAGAAGTTAAGGGCTAACCCGCTTCGACGCGGTTCTTGCCAGAGCGCTTGGCGCGGTACATGGCCTTGTCGGCGCGGTCGGTCGCGATATCGGCATCTTCTCCGATCGCCAGCTCCGTGACCCCCGCGCTGAAGGTGATCAGCAGCTTCCTGTTCTCATGCAGGAAGAAGCGCCTGGTGAGCTCGCGTTGCAGGCGAGTGAGCGCCACGACAGATTCATCCACCGTCGTGTCCGGCAGCAGGATCAAAAACTCCTCGCCACCATAACGCCCACATGAATCCTGCGGACGCAAAGTCTCGCGAATCACCTGCGCGAGGTGGCGCAGCGCATCGTCACCGGTGGCGTGGCCATAGGTGTCGTTGAGCAGTTTGAAATTGTCTACGTCGAGCAGGGCGATGCACAGCTTCGATGAACGGCGCTGCTGGCGCGCCATTTCACGCGTGAGGATTTCTTCCAGCCCTTTGCGATTCAGCGCACCCGTGAGCGGGTCGTGACGGACCAGTTCGCTGGCCTGCTGCAATTCGTCTTCAAGGCGCGCGATTTCCTTGTAGGCCTGATCGACAGTGGTGCGCAGTGAGGTCAGCTCGTCCTGTGAGCGACGCGTGCGGCTCTCGATCAGGCGCGTTTCACTCAGTACCTCATCGACCAGACCCGACAGTTCTGCAATATCGTTGGCACTGCCAACGCGCGTGGCGAAAGCTTCGATCTTCGAATGATAGGTGCCCGTTGATTCAGCCAGTTCGCTGAGGCGATCGATGAAGTGCGCAAGCATGTCGCGCAATTTCTCGTGCGCGTCGGAAAGGCTGCGCTTGAGCGCGCCCTGCTTGAAGATGACATCGCGCAAGCGCTCGCGCAGCTCGTCGAGCACCCTTTTTTCGAGCGGCCGCGAGAACAGCTCAAGCACCATCGACATCTGGCCTTGCATCCATCTGTCATCGATGGCCAGCTCGCTGATGTTCTCGATGATGAGTTGCAACAGATTCATCAGGGCCTGGCGGATATAGCTTTGGTCCTGAACGACCCATTGCACCTTGTAGGAGAACTCCTGCAACTGTGCGGAAAATTGCGTGGTGTCGAGCGTCTCGGGATTGCGCAGGGCCTTCGAGAGGATGGAGGCCTGGTGAACGAGTTCCGGTGTGTCAATCAACAATATGCCAATGGAGTTTTCGAGTGTTTGCCCGATGAGCACCCGCCACTCCACCGGTGCGTCAGCGAGCGTGCCATGTCCAGGTGTCATGGCGGTTTTCGTGGCAGCCTCGGGCGTGACGGTGGCCGTTGCGGGTTGTGGCGCTGCTGCAAGCGTCACGTCGTCGCTCCGGACCTCGACAGCGCTCTTCTCCGCTGTGTCGGACTGCGACCAGCCACGCACCATGCCTTGCAGGCGGCCGAACAGTACGCTGGCCTCGCCGCCACTGCTGGCGTCCAGTACATGCGTCAGCGCCTCCTGCTTGGCCTGGGTGCTCATGCCTGCCAGGGGCCGTTCATACTGTGCGACCAGCTCGCGGATCAGCGAACCCCAGCCGGGCGATTCGGGCGCTTTCTCGGTCAGTAGTGCAATCAGCTGGGTCTTGAAAGGTTGCCAGCTACGCTCGGCAATGGCTGACTCGAAGCGGCGCGTGGCCTTGAGTTGTTCCGGCGTGGCGCGCGGTAGTGCCGCCGCAACCATCTTGAACTGGCGCTCGGGAAACACGTCATCGACGTTGCCGCCCGAAATCTGCTGGTACAGCTCGCGATAGTTGTCGGGTGTCGGTGGTTTGCGTTGTGTAGCAAGGCGAAGCAACACTTCCCGCGCGATTTCAGAAGGTGTGGCGGATTCAGCCATGCGGGTAAACGCCCCGATTCTCTATCGTCATGTTACGGCCTGCAGCATTACCAACGCGAAAGCACAGGCGGCACTCACTCCACCAGACCGTGCTTGAGGCCGTAGTGGGTCAGCTCAGCGTTATTCCGCAGTTTCATTTTTTCGAGCAGGCGTGCGCGATACACGCTGACCGTTTTTACGCTCAGGTTCAGCTGCTCGGCAATTTGCGTGAGCGTCTTGCCTGACGAGATCATGCACAGCGTCTGGTACTCGCGGTCTGACAGTTTCTCGTGCGGGGGGCGTTCGACGTCTTCGCCGATCGCATTTGCCAGCTCTTCTGCTACGGCGGCGCTCACGTATTTCTTGCCCGCCGCGACTTGACGGATTGCGGTGACCAGTTGTTCCGGTGCGCCCTGCTTGGAGAGATAGCCTGCTGCACCGGCGCGCAAGGCGCGTACGGCGTATTGCTCTTCCGGGTGCATCGAGAGGATCAGCACCGGCAAGCGCGGGAATTCCTTTCTCACCAATTTAAGAGTGTCGATGCCGTTGCGATCCGGCATCGAGACATCCATGAGGACTACGTCGCACTGTGTGGCGCGCAGCACTTGCAAGGCTGTTACCCCGCCATCGGCTTCGGCAACGACCTCCAGATCCTCGGTATCGGAGAGGATCTGTTTAAGGCCTTGACGGATGATGGCGTGGTCGTCAGCAATCAGGACGCGAATCTTCTGGCTCATGGTGCCAAATCTAGCTGGCGTGCTCATGCCTGTCCAGCCGGAAAAGCGCCGGTCTCCCTGCTCATTTCAGCGCGCAGGGGATGCAGCGGCACGCGTAGGACAACGGTTGTGCCTTGTGGATTGCGCGGGTGAATGAGCATGGTGCCGCCAAGACTGTCGAGTCGTTCGCGGATGCTGCGCAGGCCGAAGGACTTCGGTTTGCGCAAGTCTGCACTCTTCATGCCGCGGCCGTTGTCGCTAACTTCCAGCACGATTTCATCGCCTTCCTGCATCAAGCGCACCTCGACATGCTGGGCGCCCGCATGCTTGCTGACGTTGGTGAGGGCTTCCTGGTAGGTGCGGAAAAGGGCAACCGCCGCGTCTTCCGAAGTTTCGATGTCATGGTCGGCGCACAGCACGTCGCAGGGAATGCCGGTGCGGTGCTGGAAGTCTTCCGCGTGACTTTCCACGGCGGCGGCAAGTCCGAACTCCTTGAGAATGCCGGGGCGCAATTCGCGCGCCACGCGGCCGGTGGTCATGATCGCGTCGTCGAGCATTGCCTCGATCTGCCGCAGGCGCTCAAGCTGCGACGAGCCTTGATCCATTTTGCCCGCCAGCAGGGAAGTCGAGATCTTGATGCCAACCAGGGTGCCGCCCAGCACGTCGTGAATGTCGCGCGCGATGCGGTCGCGCTCATCTTCCTTGGCGCGTTGCAGGTGATTGGAGAGTTCGGCGAGTTGCTCGCGGGAGGCGCGCAGCTCTGCTTCGGCGAGCTTGCTCTGCGTGATGTTCCACATCACGCCTTCCCAAACGTGGGTGTCGTTTTCCAGTTCGCGCGGCGAGCAGCGTAGATTGATCCACTTGATGTCGGCGCCTGCGGGCATGACACGGCCCTCCCAGTTCAGCGTCGCATGGCGTTCGCTGGACATGGCCAGGGCACTGAAAAAATCGTCGCGATCTTCCGGCACGATTACGCTGACCAGCGGATTGTCCTGAGACAGCAAGGTTTCAGCACTCATGCCCAGCAGCATCTGGCTGGCTTCGCTGACATACAGAAACTGCGGCATGCCTTCCGGCGTAACCTGCATCTGAAACAGCATGCCCGGCGCGTTCGCCGCCAGGGCGCGGAAGCGTTCCCCGTTCACGCGCATCGCATCCAGCGCGGTACGGCGCTCCTGACGCATGCGGGCTTCGCGCCGCTCGCGCTCGATTACCGGCGCGAGGCGACCGATCCGGCTGTAGTCGAGACAGTCCTGCGCGCCTGCCTGCATCGCCTTGCAGGCCTCCGCTTCATCAATCTGATTGGAGACCGCGATGAAAGGGATGTCGCGATGGCTCTGTTGCAACAAATCCAGTGCCTTCAGTACCGGGCAAGCTGCGGCAGAGAAACCGGCAATGACTACGTCCCACGTTGTCTTGTTCAGTGCCTCACTCAAGGCAGGTGCGTTTGCGACGCGATGCGCTTCTATTGCATAACCAAGGCTTTCGAGATGTGCGCACAAGCGCGCCACCTCGGCATCGCTGTCTTCAATGAACAAGATTTTGAGTACTGTCGAACTCGCGCCTGTGTGCATGAAACCTCCGCCGTGACTCGCTGCAAGATAGCACGACCGCCCTTGTGCGAAATGTGGGGTGTCGGAAGCATTTCCTTCCCGTATAATGCGCGCCGTGTTGCCGCTTTAGCTCAGTTGGTAGAGCAACCGCCTTGTAAGCGGTAGGTCGTCAGTTCGAATCCGACAAGCGGCACCACCCCATTCTTTTGTCTGCGTCCTGCAGATATTCTTGACAAGTTAATCGATCTGCCCTATAGTTTCGCCTCTCTGACGCGGGGTGGAGCAGTCTGGCAGCTCGTCGGGCTCATAACCCGAAGGTCACAGGTTCAAATCCTGTCCCCGCAACCAAATCCTTCAGCAAAAAGCCCGGTCGAAAGACCGGGCTTTTTGCTTTCCTGATCTGGCCACTGACAGCATCGCGGGCCATATCTCAGGGTTGGAACGCAAGCTGCACGGTGCGCCAGTCAGCGTTCGTCGTGTCCGACAGGATTGCAGCCGCACTTGTACGGAGCGGGCGCGTCTCGTGGCGGGGCAGGAGCACCGTCACTTCCGGAGCCGCCGGCGGGCGGTTACCCGCGCGGGCGAGGGTCACGCTGATGGCCTGCGCATCGCTTGCGACCTCGATCTGCCACAGTCCGAATTGTTGGTCGCGATAGGCCAGGCTTTCGCCGTCGTCCTCGAAAAATTCGTCGGAGAAGCGGCCCACGTCCTTTGCTGGAAACACGGCGAAGCCGCGTTGCTCGCTGGCAGCTTTGCCGAAGTGCCGGTCTGCGAGATCCAGCGGAATCGCGCAGCCCTCGCGTACGAGCAGGGGCGGGCGGTCCCACGGTGCCGGCAAAGCGATCTCCTGACCGCCGGCGTACCAGTCACCGCTCCAGTAGTCGTACCAGCCCGTCCCCTTTGGCAGGTAGACCCTGCGCTCGCACTGGCCGGGCTCTACCACCGAGGCCACCAGCAGCTTCGCGCCCAGCAGCATGTCATCGCTCTCTTTAAAGCACCTGTCGTCTTGCGGGAAGTCGTAGAAGGTCGGGCGGATCATCGGCTCGAACTTCGAGTGCGAGCGCCACAGCAGGTCGTAGAGGTAGGGCAGGATGCGGTAGCGGAGCTTGATCATGGCGCGGATGTGCGCGGTGATCTGGGGGTACATCCAGGGCTCGTTGACCGTCTTGTCATCGTTCCAGGAATGGATGCTGAAGCGCGGCAGGAAGATGCCGTGCTGCACCCAGCGCAGGAACAATTCCGGATCGGGCGCCGGCCCCGCGAAGCCGCCGATGTCGTGCCCGGTGTTGGAGACGCCGGAGATGGCGAGGCTCCAGCCCATGCGGATGTTGTAGCGCAGAGACTCCCATGCGGTGTAGTTGTCGCCTGACCAGGTCTGCACGTAGCGCTGCATGCCCGCTGCGCCGGAGCGTGAGATCAGGAAGGGGCGACTGTCGGGGGCGTGCGCGCTTTGTGCCTGATGCGATGCCATCAGCATGAGCAGGGTTTGCAGCGGCTTGGCTTCGCGGGCGGGACGCGGTGAACCGAAGCCCTGAGCAACGGGCTTGTCGCTCCAGATCTCGAACTCGTTGTTGTCATTCCAGGTGGAGGCGATGCCGTAGTCGAGTAGCGCATCGGTCACGCGCGCCTTCCACCAGTCGAAGGTCGCCGGATTGGTGAAGTCGAGATAGGAGCCGGTCTCGTCCCAGAATTGGACCTGTGAAGGCGTGCCGTCCGGATCGCGCACGAAAAGCCCGGCGCGTGTGGCCTCTTCGTAGCGCGGATGGTCGCGCAGCAGACAGGGCTTGATGTTGGCGCACAGTCGTACGCCATGGGCCAGATAGTGATGCGCAAACCTTTTCGGATCGGGGAATTTCTCGCGGTTCCAGTTGAACACGTAGCGCTTGGCACCGATCGAGGTGTAGCCCGAAGACAGGTGGAAAGAGTCGCAGGGAATGTCGTGCGTCGCGCAACCGTCGAGGAACTCGTTCATGCGTTCCTGCGCGTTCGGTGCGTCGGTGTAGGTCATCGTCGAGCCGGAGTAGCCCAGCCCCCACTTGGGCGAGAACACCGGCCGCCCTGTCATCCACGTGTAGCGCTGCGAGACTTCGGCGGGGCTTGGCCCGGCGATGAAGTAGTAGTCGAGGTCGCCATGGTCGGCGCAGAAATAGCGATAGTGCCCATGGTAGTTGTCCAGCTCGCGCCCCATGTCGAAGGTGCAGTCGGACAAGGTGTCGTAGAACAGGCCAAACGCCACCTTGGCCTGCCGCTTCCAGGTGAGGTAGAACGGGATGTGCTTGTACAGCGGGTCGGTGGTGCGGGCGCTGTAACCCATGGGATCGAGGTTGCACATGCGATAGCTCCTGCCCAGGCGGTTCGCCTCGCCTGCGCGTTCGCCAAGGCCGAAGTACATCTCGTCGGGCTCGCGCTTCAGGTAGTGATAGACCTTGCTGTCCCACCAGGCGAAGTTGTAGGCCTGCGTGACGCGATCACTCGCCACTACATGCCACGCGTCTTGCGACTTCAGCTCCCATTGGCAGAAGAAGCCCTCCAGGCGAATCGTCAGCCGCACTTTCCCGGTGCTCAGGCTGAGGCTCTGCGGCGTCGTTTCGAGCTGGAATTCCGGCAGGCTGAAACCATCGAGCTCGAAGCGGTCACGCCCCGTCACGGGCACGTCTTCCTGGCCGGGCGCAATGGCCCAGGTCCTGGAGAAATTCAGCTTGCCTTCCGGCAGCACCATCACCCGGATGATGTCTTCTTCCAGCACGAAGAGATGCGCGAGATGCCCTTCCTTACTCCGGAGAACCAGGTGGTTGCCTTCTTGCGAGCCCAGTGAAAACAGCGGCGGCGTTGACATGGACATGATGAAATCTCTCGGCGATCTGCTGCGCTTCAATTGCGCAATACTTTTGGAGGACGCCGGTCACCGCATGGTGGTGACCGGGGTTTCATACGGGAGCGTCTCAGCCATTGACCGACTGGCGGTTGCGCAGGACGGAGACGACGATGATGGCACCCAGGATGTCGAAGATAGACAGGCACACGAACAGCGGGTTGTAGCCAATCTTGGTTGCCAGCGCCCCGACAATCAGCGAGAACGACAGGCCGCCAATCCACGACACCATGCCCGTCAAACCGTTTGCCGTGGCCAGCTCGTGAGGTTTGAACACATCGGTCGACAGCGTATTGAGCAAGGCCGAAATCATCTGGTGCGCAAAGCCGCCGAGGCAGAACAAAGCGATGGCGGAGTAAGGACTGCTGACCAGTCCGATGCAGCCCGGACCGATCATGCACACGGCCCCGATCACCACGCCGGCGATACGCGAGTTGATGAGCTGGAAGTGAAAGTGCTTCATGAAGAAAGGCGACAGATAGCCGCCCAGAATTCCGCCAAGGTCAGCCGTCAGGAAAGGCAGCCAGGCGAACAGCGCGATCTGCTTGATGTCCATGCCCCGCTCGGTTGCCAGGTAGAGCGGAATCCAGAAGCTGAAGGTCTGCCAGGCCGGTTCGGCAAGGAATCGCGGCAAGGCGATGGCCCAGAACTCCCTGGTGAACACGATGTCCTTGAGCGCGGGCTTTACCCCCGCAGGCGTCGCCACCTGACCACTCAGGATGTACTCGCGCTCCTCGTCGCTGATCGCCAGATGCTCCTTGGGCGAGCGATACCAGCAGTACCACATCACGGCCCACACCAAGCCCATGACACCGGGCACGACAAACGCCCAGCGCCACGAGCTTTGTAGCGCCACGAAGATGATCAACGGCGGCGCCAGCATCGCGCCCAGCGAGGTACCGGCGTTGAACCAGCCCACAGCGACCGAACGCTCCTTGGCCGGGAACCACTCACCGACCGCCTTGATGCCTGAAGGAATGGCAGCAGCCTCGTTCAGCCCGAGCAGGCCGCGGAAAAAGGCCAGCCCCTGCCAGCTGTTTGCTGCCGAATGCAGGATGGATGAGACCGACCACAGCACCGCAAACAGCGCGAAGCCCACCTTGAGGCCGAGGAAGTCGATGATGTAGCCGCATACAGGCTGCATCACCGTATAGGCCAGCTGGAATGCCGCCACGACGTAGGAATACTGCTGCGTCGTGAAGTTGAGGGTCTTCATCAGCTCCGGCGCCATGACCCCGAGGGAGTTGCGCGCCAGGTAATTGATGATCGTACCCAGGCAGATCAGCGCAATGATCCACCAGCGCAATCCCTTGATGTTACGCATGTCGCCGCCCTTCTTCTTTTCAATGCAAAGGGTCTGCCATCCATGCCCATGGAATGCGCAGGCCGGCCGATAGATGCTATCTGCTGCGATTTCAAAGTAGCTGGTGCCACGGGGGCGCGCAATGAAAATATGCCGTCCGCGGCATGAGCCGGGTTCGCGGGCTCGCGGTGACGGGCCTCCGGACGAGCAGGCTGTGAGGCTCCGGAAGGGGAGGTGCGAGGTGGCAGGGCGCGGTCAAAGCTGCACCGGGGGTTTCAGACTGCAACCGGCGGAGGGGGGGGCTGGGCGCAGTCGTGTGCATGACGCTAGCTGCGGTAGCGGCCCGACAAAACCGATCTGACTGATGTCGGCTTTCAGAAGGTCATTGTACGTATCGGCCGAATTCATCAACGCCGCATTATTTCAGGGCATCAATCACTTCAGTTGCCCGTACCGAGTGCGTGGAACATGGCATTCCCCTCAAAAACCGCGCATTCCACCATGGCACGAATCTGGCTTTGACCTAATCTTAAAGCTGACCATTCGGTCAGGTTTTGCGGAGGCTCCGAATGTCGGATCACATCATGCTGACTTCCCACCCATGGGGCGGGAAGATGTCTCAGGTGGCACATGTTCATTGGGGTGCAGCGACGCCGCTGGAGCGCGGGCCCATCGTCGCGAGCCTCACACATCCGGCACAACGCAATGCCATCGGTACGCACTCGGGGGCTTACTCGGTGTATCGCGCGCTGGCCGTGGCGGCCGGGCATCTCGGTCGCGCTCACAAGCCGGATTACACGAATACCTCCCCCGTTGTGAACATCGGCCCGCATCCACAATGGGCCGACCCTTCGAAGATCGTTTCGCTGGACCCGTGGGGGCATCGTGTCGGCGAAGTCTTTGCCGAGCAGATTGCGGCGGGGCTGGACGCGCGGCCGTCGATTGCGATCACCAGGGCGCACATCAATATGCCGGAGCTGAAGGATGCGATCCTCGCCGGGCGCCTGAAGCCCGACGGTGACATCCTCGCGGCGAATGGGGATGTGCGCGTGACCAAGGCGGCCATCGAGCCGGTGTGGTATCTGCCGGGTCTGGCCGAGCGCTTCGGCATCAAGGAAAGCGCGTTGCGCCGCGCGTTGTTCGAGCAGACAGCGGGCATGTTCCCCGAATTGGTGACGCGCTCCGACCTGAAGGTTTTCCTGCCGCCCATCGGAGGCATGACACTGTACTTCTTCGGCGATGTCGAGAAGCTCGGCAAGCCAGAGACCAAAGTCGCCTGTCGTCTGCACGACGAGTGCAATGGCTCGGACGTGTTCGGCTCGGACATCTGTACCTGTCGTCCATACCTCGCGCATGGCATCGAGGTGTGTATCGAGATGGCGCAGCAGGGTGGTGTGGGCCTCGTCGTCTACAACCGCAAGGAAGGCCGTGCACTCGGCGAGGTCACCAAATTCCTCGTGTACAACGCACGCAAACGTCAGGTCGGTGGTGATCGCGCCGAAACGTATTTCGCGCGCACCGAATGCGTGGCGGGTGTGCAGGACATGCGCTTCCAGGAGTTGATGCCGGATGTGTTTCACTGGCTCGGCATCACGCGCATCGATCGCTGGGCGTCGATGAGCGACATGAAGCACGGCGCACTCGTCGCGCAGGGCATCGAAGTCGTGCAGCGCGTGCCGATTCCCGATGCATTGATTCCCGCCGATGCGCGCGTCGAGATGGATGCGAAGAAGGCGGCGGGTTATTTCTCCGAGAGCGTGCCGGAAGCGGCTGAACTCCTGCTCGCCAAGGGCCGGGGGCTCGACGAATGAAGCTTGCCGACCTGAGTGGCTGGCACACGCCGGTGGCACCCGAGCACGCGGCCAGCGACTTGCTGACGACAGATGCTGTGCGCGTCCGCTGCGCCGCCGTCGCACGCTGGGTGCGTGATGGTGCTTCGAAGCACTTCACCTGGCAGGCCGAGCGGCTGGCGGATGTGGCGAGCTATGTCACGGAAACAATCCGCCAGCGCTACCCCGATCTGAACGTGCCCTATCACAGTCGCAATCGTCACTTCGAAGCGGGTGGGGTGGACCGCTGGAAAATCCTCACGGAAAGTCATGGTCTGAACAGCGACCCGGCCGAGCGCGCACGTGTGGCGATCGATCTCGTGATCCCCAGCGTGCTGCTCGATGCGGGCGCGGGACCTGTCTGGAAATTCGTCGACGAACAGACAGGGCAGACGCATGCGCGCTCCGAAGGGTTAGGTGTGGCGAGCCTGCGCATGTTCGAAGCGGGCACGTTTTCGGGGTTGAAGGGTCAGCCCTTGCGCACGGATGCGACCGCGCTGCGCGAGATCACGCCGCTGCGTTTGGCGCAGGCGTTTCAGGCCGGGCCGGGCAACGAGCTGGTCGGCCTCGAAGGGCGGGCCGCATTGATGCGAAGGTTAGGAGAAGTCGTGGCTGCGACACCTGCGGTTTTTGGGGCTGATGCGCGCATCGGCAATCTCTACGACTATCTGCTGGCGCATTCGCAGGGCGGCAAGATCGGCGCGGCTTTCGTCGTCGAGACCTTGCTGCGCGCACTCGGGCCGGTGTGGCCGGGTCGTGCGGACCTGCATGGCGTGTCGCTCGGCGATTGCTGGCGTCACCCAGCGCTGGCCGATGGCTGGGTGCCGTTTCACAAACTCACGCAGTGGCTCACTTACTCGCTGCTCGAACCGCTAGAGCAGAGCGGTTTGCAGATCGAAGGACTGGATGCGCTGACCGGCTTGCCGGAGTACCGCAACGGTGGCTTGTTACTGGATCTCGGTTTGCTCGTGCCATGCGATCCGGAATTCAGCACGCGTGTGTGGAAGGTTGATGACGAGGCTATCGTGGAATGGCGCGCGGTCACCGTCATCGCGCTGGATCGCATTGCCGATCTGGTGCGTGCGCAACTCGGGCTGACGGTTTCGCAGTTTCCGTTGGCGCGTGTGCTCGAAGGCGGAACCTGGGCCGCGGGGCGACGTATTGCAGCGGAGAAGCGACCCGGTGGTGGCCCGCCTCTCAATCTCGTCAGTGATGGAACAGTTTTCTAGGCGTCATTCCCGCGCATGCGGGAATCCAGCGACTTTGCCTCTCGCGTAACGCCACTGGATTCCCGCCTGCGCGGGAATGACGGCAAAGAGCAATTGCGAATTTTTTAGCGTTTCTGGTTTAACGAAGGGAGAGCATTCATGCCTGTTACCGATTTTCCGAACGTCACGGTGATTGATCACCCGCTGCTGCAACACAAGCTCTCCTACATCCGCAGCGCGGACACGACGACTGACAACTTCCGCCGTCTGGTGCGCGAAGTGGCGTCGATGATTGCCTACGAGATCACGCGCGATCTGCCGACTGAGAAGATCTCGATCACCACGCCGATCACGACCTTCGATTCACCCGTCATCAGCGGCAAGAAGCTGTGTCTGGTGTCCATCCTGCGTGCGGGGAACGGCATGCTCGACGGCATGATCGATCTGCTGCCGGGGGCACGTGTCGGCCACATCGGTCTGTATCGCGACCCGGAGACGCTGGAAGCGATCGAGTATTACTTCAAGCTGCCGGACGATATCCAGGACCGTCTCGTGATCGTGGTCGATCCGATGCTGGCAACCGGGCACTCGGCGATTGCCGCGCTCAACCGCCTCAAGGAGAATGGGGTGACCAGCCTCAAGCTGGCCTGCCTGATCGCCGCGCCGGAAGGCGTGAAGGCGATGCAGGAGGCGCACCCGGATGTGCCGATCTGGGCGGGCTCGGTGGACTCGCACCTCAACGAACACGGCTACATCGTGCCCGGCCTTGGCGATGCCGGTGACCGGATTTTCGGGACGAAGTGATGGGGCGTGCGGCCGATCAATCCCCTCTCCCGTAAACGGTAGAGGGGAGCTTCGTGCGGCTGCGCCGTATGTAAAGCCGGGCCGCATCCGTCAGGCGCAGGAAAGCACCATCCTGCAGGCGGCGGAGAAGGTCTTCGCGCGCGCGGGATTTGCGGGTGCCAGCATGAGCGAGCTGGCGCTGGCGGCGGGCTTGCCGAAATCCACATTGCATTATTACTTCGGCACCAAGGAGGCGTTGCATCGTGCGGTGCTGGCCAACATCCTTGAGCTCTGGCTGGAAGGCATGGATGCCATCGCGCCGGAAGCCGAGCCACGCGAAGCGCTGAGCCACTACATCCGCCACAAGATGCTGCTCGCGGCGGCGCGGCCGGATGCGTCGCGTGTGTTTGCCAATGAGCTGCTGCATGGCGCGCCGCAGATCGGCGACATCCTGCGCGGTGAGCTGCGCACACTGATGCGTCGCAAGGCGCGCGTGATCGAAGGCTGGATCGCTGCCGGGCGCATGGCGCCGGTCGACCCCGTGCATCTATTCTTCAGCCTGTGGGCGATGACCCAGACCTATGCCGATTTCGAACCGCAGATATCGGCCGTACTCGGCAGCGAGGCACCCCTGGGTGCGCGCGCCATGTCGCGCGCGGCCACGCACGTCGAGAGTTTCGTGCTGCGTGCTTGTGGGCTGGATGTTGCAAGTAATGCCTGAGCAAAGAGCTGACTTGCATCACGATTGTTTTCATAGCGTGTGCCAGTGTGCACGCCAGTGTTCCTTGATTGCCCGTAACCGTTCCTGAAAGGAGTACCGATGAGCCATCTGTCCCATCTAAGCCGGCGCGGCCTGTTGTGTGCCGCGCTTGCCGTCACCGCCATGTTGTTCGGTCCGGGCACTGCGCTGGCGCAGGCCAAACTCAAGGTCGCAGCCATCTACACCGTCCCCGTCGAACAGCAATGGGTGTCGCGCATCCACAAGGCATTGAATGCGGCCAAGACGCGTGGCGAGATCGACTATGTGTTCTCCGAGAACGTGACCAACGCCGACTATGAACGCGTCATGCGTCAGTACGCCGAGCAGGGCAACCAGTTCATCATCGGTGAGTCTTTCGCCGTCGAGGCGGCGGCGCGCAAGGTGGCGAAGGACTATCCGAAGATCTCCTTCCTGCTCGGCTCGTCAGGCAAACCACAGGCGCCCAACTTCTCGGTGTTCGACAACTACATCCAGGAGCCGGCCTACCTCAGCGGCATGATTGCGGCGGGGGTGAGCAAGAGCGGCCATATCGGTATGGTCGGGGGCTATCCGATTCCTGAAGTGAATCGCCTGATGCACGCCTTCATGGAAGGCGCGAAGGAGATCAACCCCAAGGTGAAGTTCACGGTCAGCTTCATCGGCTCGTGGTTCGATCCACCCAAGGCCAAGGAAGCGGCTTTCGCGATGATCGACAAGGGCGCTGACGTGCTCTATGCGGAACGCTTCGGCGTGTCGGATGCTGCCAGGGAGAAGGGCAAGCTGGCCATCGGCAACGTCATCGACACGCAAGCGCAGTACCCCGCCACTGTGGTGGCTTCGGCGCTGTGGAACATGGAGCCGACCATCGACGCGGCACTCGCCAAGGTGAAGGCCGGCAAGTTCACTGCCGAGGACTACGGCATGTACTCGACGATGAAGTACAAGGGCTCGCAACTCGCACCACTCGGTACCTTCGAGAAGAAGGTCCCGGCCGAGGTGATTGCCAAGGTGAAGGCGAAAGAGAAGGCGATCGCGGATGGCAAGTTTGTGGTGAAGGTCGTCGAGACGGAACCCAAATCCAATTGACCAACCAAGCTTCCGTCATTCCCGCGAACGCGGGAATCCAGTGTCGTTGCTTTTGCGACGGACGCCGTTGGGTTTCCGCGTTCGCGGGAACGACGGAGGGTTGTAGGATTGCCGTTTCGCGGCGATAGGTTCCGCTCATACGAATGGCTTTGTTCGTGAGAGAAATTTCACCCTGTGTCTATATGCTCGCCAGTCAACGCAACGGCACCTTGTACATAGGCGTCACATCGGATCTGGTGAAACGTATCTGGGAGCATCGCAACAAGGTAGTCAAAGGCTTTGCTTCGAGCCATGACGTTAAGCTACTTGTCTGGTACGAGCAGCACGCCACAATGGAGTCGGCCATTACGCGAGAGAAGCAACTGAAAAAATGGAATCGTGCGTGGAAGATCGAGTTGATCGAAACGGGCAATCCTTACTGGAACGATCTATGGGAAAGCCTTGCTCCGTGACGCCGTCATTCTCGCGAACGCGGGAATCCCGTGACGTTGGCTTTGCGATGAACGCCGCTGGGTTCCCGCGTTCGCGGGAACGACGGAGTGTGCGGCGCCATGTTGGGCTGGAAGGCACTTGGGTCGCCTGCGTATTTGGCTTGCGACCGGGAGGTCGACTTGATCGAGATGTACAACTTCGACCGAAACGACCGATGAGCGGCGCTTCCCGCCCAACCTCGTCATTCCCGCGGACGCGGGAATCCAGCGGCGCTGGCGTCACAACGAAACCCGCTCGGTTCTCGCCTCGGCGAGCCAGGGACCTCTCCGCATGAATTTTCCTTCGTCCTTGCCAGCATTGCGCCTGTCGCACGTCACCAAGCGTTTCGGCACGCTGGTGGCTAACGATGACGTCTCGCTCGAGCTTGGTAGTGGCGAGGTGCTGGCCTTGCTCGGTGAGAACGGCGCGGGCAAGAGCACGCTGGTGAGCATTCTCTTCGGACATTACGTGGCTGATGCCGGCAGCATCGAGGTGCTTGGCCACGCGTTACCTGCGGGCGACCCGAAGGCGGCGCTGGCTGCAGGCGTGGGCATGGTGCATCAGCATTTCGCGCTGGCAGACAACCTCAGCGTGCTCGACAACGTGCTGCTGGGCACCGAGCCCTTGTGGCAACTGTTCTCGCGGCGTGGTGCTGCGCGTACGAAGCTGGTCGACACGGCGCAGCGCTTCGGCCTTGGCGTGAATCCCGATGCACCTGTCGGTTCGCTGTCGGTCGGCGAGCGGCAGCGCGTGGAGATTCTCAAGGCGCTGTATCGCGGTGCGCGCATCCTGATTCTCGACGAGCCGACTGCCGTGCTGACGCCGCAGGAGAGCGAGTCCTTGTTCGCCACGCTGGCGCAGCTTGTGTCGCAAGGTCTGTCCATCATCTTCATCAGTCACAAGCTCGACGAAGTGCTGCGCGTATCGCATCGTGTTGCCGTGCTGCGCGGTGGCAAGCTGGTCAGCGTGCGTGCCACGCACGAGACCAGCAAGGCTGAACTGGCGGAGCTGATGGTCGGGCGCAGCGTGAGCCTGCCTCAGCGCGAACGTGGATCTGATGCGGTAGAACGCGGCGAGGCAGTGCTGCGGTTAGAACAAGTGAGTGTCGTGCAGGGCGGGCGACATCTGCTCGATGCGCTCAAGCTCGATGTACGTGCCGGCGAGATCGTCGGCATTGCCGGTGTCTCGGGCAATGGCCAGCTCGCGCTCGCGCGGTTGCTGTGCGGCACGCTGGCGGCGAGCGAAGGCAAGGTTTCCATCAAGGGCGAAGCCATGCGTGCCAGGCCACGCGAGTGGGTGGCGCGTGGCGTCGCGCGCATCCCCGAGGACAGGCATGCCGTTGGCGTAGTCGGCGATCTGTCGGTGTGGGAGAACGCCGTTTCCGAGCGACTGCATCTGCCGGCGTTCTCGCGTTTCGGTTTCATCCGTCGCAAGGCATCGCGCGCTTTCACACGCGCGCTGGTCGAGCGCTTCGATGTGCGCTTGTCGGGCATCGAGGTTGCAGCGCGCGTATTGTCCGGCGGCAATATGCAGAAGCTGATTCTCGGGCGCGCGCTGTCTGTGTCGCAGCGTGAGCAGACGCAGGCAGCCACGCCGGTTTTCATTATTGCCAACCAGCCGACCTGGGGCCTCGATATCGGCGCTGTCGCCTATGTGCATCGCTGTCTGCTGGATGCCGCCGCGAAGGGCGCTGCGGTGTTGCTGATCTCGGAAGACCTCGACGAGCTGTTCGCAATAACGGATCGCGTCGCCGTGATGTTCAAGGGACGCCTCGGCGAGGCGCTGCCGACCGAGCAATGGACGCGTGGTGACATCGGTCTTGCCATGGCTGGCACGCCTGCCGGGGAGGAGCAACATGCGGCTTGAGTCGCGCGGCGAGGTGTCGCGCACGGCGCTGGTGCTGGCACCGGTCATCGCCATCCTGTTCACCTTCGGCATCTGCGCGCTGCTGGTGGCTTGGGCGGGTGCGCCGGTCGGACGCACTTATGCTTTGCTCATCGAGGGTGCCTTCGGTTCTCGCTTTGCCATTGCCGAAACACTCACGCGCGCCACGCCGCTTATCCTCACCGGCCTCGCCGCAGCGGTGGCGTTCCGTGCGCGGCTCTACAACATCGGCGCCGAAGGCCAGTTGTATGTTGGCGCGCTGGCAGCGGTGGCGGTCGGTGGCTTGCATGGCGGCACGGGTTTCGATCTGCCACCTGCCCTGCTGTTTCCCTTGATGCTGATTGCAGGCGCGGTGGCGGGTGCCTTGCTCTTGCTCGGCCCGGCGTGGATGAAGATGAAGCTCGGTGTCGATGAAGTGGTGATGACCTTGCTGCTCAACTTCATCGCGCTGCTGTTCGTGTCGATGATGCTCGACGGCCCGATGAAGGACCCGATGGCGATGGGCTGGCCGCAGTCGGTGGCGATCAATCCCGAACTGGAATTCAGCAAACTGCTCGAGCGCACGCGTGTACATAGCGGCTTGCTGCTGGCGAGTGCGCTGGCGGTCATCGTGTGGCTGGTGGAGCGCTTCACGACATTTGGTTTTGCGTTGCGTGCGGTGGGGGGCAATGCGCGTGCGGCGGCCTTTGCCGGGTTACCGGTGAAGCGCACCGTATTGGTGTGTGCGCTGATTTCGGGCGCACTGGCGGGGCTGGCCGGTGTCGGTGAAGTGGCAGGGCGCGCAGGCTACGTCACGCTCGACATGTCGCCCGGCTACGGTTATTCCGGCATCGTGATTGCCATGCTCGCCGGCCTGCATCCGCTCGGCGTAGTGCTCGCTGCATTGTTCGTGGCGGCGGTACTGGTCGGTGCGGACAGCATGAGTCGCGCCATTGGCGTGCCGAACTATATTGCCGATGTCATTGTGGCGACGGCATTGCTCGCAATGCTGGTTGCGGCACTGCTGGCTCAGTACCGCATCCGCTGGGGGCGTGCGTGATGACCTACTTTCAACTCTCTCCGTCATTCCCGCGCACGCGGGAATCCAGTGACGTTTTCGCGATTGGTCGACGCCACTGGGTTCCCGTTTTCACGGGAACGACGGTTCTCTTTTACAGCGTGTCGCGATAATGGACTTCCTCTCTACCCTCGCCGACATGCTGGCTTCCGTGCCGTTCTGGATCGCCACCCTGCGCATCGCCACGCCACTGATCTTCGGCACGCTCGGTGTGCTCGTCTGCGAGCGCGCGGGCGTACTCAACCTGGGTATCGAGGGCGTCATGGTGGCGGGCGCCTTCACCGGCTGGCTGGCGGTGTATCACGGCGCCGATCTATGGACCGGTGTGCTCGTCGCGGCCCTCACGGGCGCGCTGTGCGGCCTGCTGCACGCCATCCTCACCGTGTGGCTGACCGTCTCACAACACGTTGCCGGGCTGGGCATGACCATGCTGGCGACCAGCCTCGCGTCATTCGCTTATCGCGTGAGTTTTCCCAAAGTCACGACGCCGCCGACCATTGAGCCGTTCGCACCGTTGGCCGCACTGCAGGGCATTCCCTTCGTCGGTCCAGTGCTCGCCGCGCAGACGGCGCTGACGTTGCTGGCCTTGCTGATCGTGCCACTGATGATCTACCTGATCTACCGCACGCCGGCCGGCCTGGCGCTGCGCATGGTCGGCGAGAATCCGGCGGCGGCGGAAGGGCAGGGGCTGGATGTCATCCGCGTGCGCACCCTGTCCATCGTGGTGGGCTCGACGCTGATGGGCGTGGCCGGCTCCTTCCTGACCCTGTCGGCCTTCAATGCCTTCTTCTTCAACATGATCAACGGCCGTGGCTGGATCTGCGTCGCGCTGGTGGTGTTCGCCTCGTGGCGGCCGGGCAAGGCGTTATTGGGCGCGATCCTGTTCGCGGCGTTCGATGCGGCACAGCTGCGTCTGCAGCAGTCGGGTGGTGCACTGCCGTACCAGCTCTACCTGATGCTGCCGTATGTACTGTCCATCCTTGCGCTGATCTTCATGGCGCGCCGCGCAGCGTATCCGCAGGCGTTGATGAAGCCTTATCGCAAGGGTGAGCGTTGACGGGCAGTGGCCTGGCGTAGGCCGTAACCCGCCGATCCAGAAAGCAGCGGGCGCAATGCGCCCGGAAATGTACGACCGGTGGGTTACGCTGCGCTAACCCACCCTACGCTGTCGCCCAGGCAGCGCCGGAGCGTTTTTCGGTCGACCGCAACCTTCGCACTTGCAGGTAAGCGCCAATCAGGAACAGCAGGCCGAGCACTCCGGTCACGACTTTCAGCTCAGGGGCTTCGGCGTCTGGCAGCAGTGGCGCACCGAGCGGCAGGCGGGTCGTGGTCTCCGTGATGGCCGGTATCCAGTGGAAGAAAAAAGTCGCCGAGTAGCTGACGGCGCGCACGTAGGGCGAGAGCCCTTTCAGCAGCGTGGTGAACTCCGCCACCGCCGCTGCACCCAGCACCAGCAGGGTGAGAATACCCAATGCATGCGGCTTGCCGAAGCCTCCGTGCTGGAAGATGCCGAAGCCGGTGAGGCAGGTCAGCACCGTGGTGATGACGTAGACCTTGCCAACGGTGTTGGCGTAGAAGATATCCTTGTAGCGGAACAGGGAGACGAAGCCCGCCGCGACGGCGATCAGGCTGATGGCGGTGTGGATGACGCCGAGTTGTGTCAGGCCAAAGAACATCCGGGACTCCTTCGCGAGAGGCGCCGACGACGAGGTCCGCCAGCCTCGTCCACCTTAGGCCACGCATGTGCCAAATGCATGTGATTTGCGGATATGTGCTTCATGTGTTTTTTCACATGGCGCAGGCCGCTTGATCAAGGCCGGTGCGGCGAAGCGCGGCCTGCCTGTAATATCCGCCCATGTTCTACGGCATCACCGACCTCGCCACCTACATTCTCGGCTCGATCTTCATCGTTCTTTTGCCGGGGCCCAACTCCCTCTATGTGATGGCCATCGCCTCGCGCCATGGCGTGGCGACGGGCTATCGCGGCGCTTGCGGCATCTTCGTCGGCGACACCATCCTGATGCTGCTGTCAGCCAGTGGCGTGGCTTCGCTGCTGCACACCACGCCCGCGCTGTTCGTGCTGGTCAAGTACGCCGGTGCGGCTTATCTGGGGTGGATCGGCATCGGCCTGCTGCGCGCGGCGCTTGCGCGTTGGCGTCGTAAAGCGGTGGATGAGACAGGGCAACTCAGCGCGGATGCCGGCAGGCCCTTTCACAAGGCGCTCTTGATCAGCCTGATGAATCCGAAGGCCATCCTGTTCTTCATTTCCTTCTTCATCCAGTTCGTCGATCCGCACTATGCATACCCAGTCCTGTCATTCGTGATCCTCGGCGTGATCGTGCAGATACTCAGCGCGCTCTATCTCTCCCTGCTGATCTTCGGTGGCGCGCATCTGGCGCGACAGTTCCGCGAACATCGTCGCTTCTCGTCGCTGGCGATCGGCCTGGTCGGTGTGGCCTTCATCGGCTTCTGTTTCAAGCTGGCGAGCGCGAGTCTGGGTTAAAGCCGCCCCTTGTCATGCAGGCTGTGCTGCAAGCCGCGCCTTGTTCTTCGCAAGAATGCGGCGCCGTGAAGCCCGCGCCAGCGGCGCCCAGCCGAGCAGATACCAGCGTGCCATGACGGATATGCCGCGCAGGCATTCGTCAGCCATGTATCCCATCCAGAGACCCGCCAGACCGAAGCCGAAGTGGATGCCCAGCAGCCAGGGCAGGGCGGTGCCTGCCACGACGTTGGTGTAGATGTTGATCTTCGCCGGGTAACGCGCATCGCCTGCCGCGCGTAGCCCCCCTGTGACGAGGACGTTGAGCGTGCGGCCGACGCCGGCGATGATTTCTATCGCCAGGATGACGCCGAGCAGGGCGGGCACCTGCGGGTTGTCGGAGAACAAGGCAATCGCTTGCGGCATGATTAGCCAGGCGAGCAGACCGCCAAGGCTTGTTGCGATCAGGCAGATGCGTAGGGAGCGTAGCAGCACCTTGTTGGCGCGGCGCAGATGACCAGCCCCAACATGGTGACCGATGATGACTTCGGCGCCAGTCGAGACGGAATTGAGCACCATGTTGACGATGCCGTTGATCTGCATGGCATAGGCATGGACGGCCAGAGCCACGGTGCCGAGACTGCCCGCCATGGCGACTGTCGCCATGAAGCACAGACGGAACCCGATCTTCTCGCTGGCACTTGGCAGGCCGATATGCATGATGGCTGCGAGAGGCTCGCGTGCCACGCGCACTGCGTCGCGCAGATGCAGGCGAATGCCGAGACGCACATTCCATATCCAGACCAGCAGACCAAACACCAGCAGGCGCGAGGCGAGCTGGCCCCAGGCCAGACCCATGACGCCCATGCGTGGCAGCGGGCCCCAGCCAAAGACCAGTGGCGCGCTCACGATCAGATGCAACAGGTTCATGGCCATGACGAGACGCATCGAGTCCTTCGTGTAGGTGAAGGCGCGCAGCACGGCGAACATGGTGATGTTGATGGCTTCAATAGCCAATGCGACGGCGATGATCTGCATGAAAGGAACGGCCATGTTCATGAGTTCAGCCGGCAGATGCAGCAGGCGCAGCAGGCCGGCAGGCCAGGCGCCTACGAGCAGGGCGCAGAGCGCACCTAGCCACAACGAACATGAAAAGCCGGCCTGCGCCAGACCTCGTGCGCCCTCTGCGTCACCTGCGCCGCGATGCTGCGTGACCACCACGCTGGTGCCCATGCTGACGACACGGAAGATGCGGTCGAACACTGTGCGCAACTGGTTCGACATGCCGAACACGGCGACAGCGGCGGCCGAAATGTGGCCGGTCATCCACAGCCCCAGCGTGCCGATCAGCATCGACAGTGCCATCTCGACAAAAATCGGCCATGACAGCGTGTAGAGATCGAGCTCGGGGTGTTTCGTCAGTCTTGCTTCGGCACTCATGGGATGAATGGTTCCAGTTGCGTCGTGATGGGCTGAGGGGCGGTGTCAGCGCGGCACGAAGCCGCTGGCGCGCATCCAGGCCAGGCATTGCAGGGTCCACTCGGCGAGCGGCAGTGCCTGCGTCTTGCGAATGGCGAAGCCGTGATTGCCGTTGCGGAACAGATGCAATTCGGTTGGCACTTTTGCCTTGTGCAAGGCCATGTACAGACGCGCGCTCTGCTCGGCGTTGACGGTGGTGTCGTCGTCAGCGGCGACGATGAAGGCTTGCGATGAATCCTGATCGCCAAGCTCCGTCGCGGGATACTCGAAATAGGGCATCACGCGCTCGCTGATTTTCTCGGGTGCGGGCTTGCCCAGCGTGTTGGCGCCCGCATCGGCGATGCCGTACACGATGACCATGGCATCCGGCTTCGCGCTCGCCGCATCGTCTGCGTCGACCGGCTCATAGGTTTTCTTCTTCCAAGCTGTGCCCATGATGGCAGCGAGATGACCTCCCGCAGAGAAGCCGATCACGCCGATGCGCTTCGGATCGATATTCCAGTCCGCTGCGTGGCTGCGCAGCAGGCGCATGGCACGCTGTCCATCCTGCAGAGGCATGTGGCGACCACCGTCGGGCCATTCGGCGGGCAGGCGATACTTGAGCACGAAGGCGGTGACGCCGATCGAGGTCAGCCAGCGCGCGATCTCCACGCCTTCCTTGTCATAAACGTTTTTGCTATAGCCCCCACCGGGCACCACGATCATCGCGGAACCATTGGGTATGCGTGGCACGAACACAGACAGTGACGGCGTCGAGATGCCCGTCAGGTCCCGTTCCGGATCAATCGGGTTGAAGCTGTTGTTAACCCACTTCTCTTCCAGCTTGAGGCCCTTGGTGCCGGGGGCTTCGGCGTCGCCCCACAGGGGAATTTCCAGCATGCCCTTGAAGTTTGTCGCTGCCATGCCAAGGCTGGCGTGCAATACGAGAGCGGCACTCAGGAAAAGAAAACCGAGCCGGCGCTGGACTTGTCGTGACTGCATTGTGATCCTCCTTCGCTGTAGTTATTTTCAAGGCGGGCGCGCCGCAAGGGGCACGCCGCGCAGAGAGATTATCTACGGTCGGAAGGAGAATGTTTTGATCAGGATTTGCGTCTTGCAGCAGACTCCGCCTGCGTCGCCAGATGACAGCCGAGTGGCGAACGCGGCGCGACCGGTATGTACACTTCGATACGGCGCTCCTGTGGCGCCTGACAGGCGCGCTCGTGGATGTCGCGATCCAGTGTGCGGCCTTCGACGATCTCGCAGCCCAACTCGTCGCGGACGCGCTCCGCAAGTGCGGCGAGCAACGCGTCGCGGGCATTCGGCGCGACATTGACCACCACGTAGAGGCCGGCCGGGTGTGTCACAAGATCGGCCTCGTCGAGCCACATGGTCTGGTCACTGACAGGGATGAAGTGCGAGATCTGCACGCGCTGCTGTTTGCCTTCGGAGAAGGGATGGTCTCTGTCGTTGACGCGCCAGCAGAGCAGCTCCGGCCGCTCGGCGACATGGCTCAGCCACATCATGCGTGCCTTGTAGTAGCCGTTTTGCGAATAGACGCCTTCATAAGCGAACTGGAAGACCTTGCGTGCCGGCAGGAACTCCAGGCGCAATGGCTGCAGTCTTTCAGTGGCTGGCAGCAGCAGAGGCACATCGGTCGGAGCAAGGCCGAACTGCTTGCGGAAGGCATGGGTGAAGGCTGCGCTTGAGCCGTAACCCGCGGCGACGCCGACATCGGTGAAGCGCCCGAAACCGCCTTGGCCGATCTGCTCGAAAGCGCGCCTGAGCCGCAGCCGGCGCAGCGTCTGCATCGGTGCTTCACCCACCATCCGCGAATAGAAACGCACCAGATGCGCGGAAGACAGATGCGCTACTTCGGCCAGATCGTCCAGCTTCACCTCGTCGTCGAGATGCGTACCGATGTAGTCGATGACATGACGAACACGGCAGAACTGCTGGCGATGGCTGACGAAGTTCAGAGGCATCGGAATGAGCGGACAGGCTGCTTGCGCGTCGCGATACCTGCAATGCGTATGGCATCCGGCGATGGGCTCGATGATTGCATTTTTCCGGCAAGGCCGAAAGTAGTGCGCGCGGCGATTTCCGGCACCGCTCGAAAAAATTACCCTGGTCAGATCCTGTGGCGAGCCTGGCTACGAGGGTGACTTGACACGAATGCGCGCCGTTTGCGCAGGTTGGATGAGCGAAGCGTAATGCGACGTATGGAGACGTCGTACGATTCCCGGCGTCGGATTACGCCTGCGGCTCATCCACCCTACAGGAGGGACTGCACATCTATGCTGTCGGAATCGGTTGGCGCATGCCCACGCCAATCCTGTTCCAGGCATTCATGTTGGCAATTGCCATGGTGATTTCTGCAATCTCCTGATCGGAGAAGTGTTGCTGTAGTTCGACGAAGGCGGCGTCCTGCGGTTTGTGCTGCGAGTGGGTCAGGGCATCGACCCAGCCGAGCGCAGCGCGCTCGCGTAGCGAGAAGAAGGGCGACTCTTGCCAGGCGACAACGGTATTCAGGTGGCGCGCGTCGCCGCCTTCCTTGATCAGGTCGCGCCAGTGCATGTCGATGCAATAGGCACAGCCGTTGATTTGCGACACGCACAGGAAAATCAGGTCGACGAGTTGCGCGCCAATGCTGCTTTCCTTGACGGCCGCGCTGAAGGCGAGCAGGGCTTGCGTGGATTTCGCGGCGAGCTTGCCATAGGGCAGACGGGGTGATGTGTGTTGTGTGGGGTTTGTCATAGCGTGACCTCGTGAGTAAGTGCAGAACAAAAGTGCGCTGCATACTCACAAGACGCAGGGGCTAGTGTTTCTGTGACAGACCCATGCAGATATTTTCGTCGAGATATTCGGCTGGCACGTTGGCGAGCTTGTCCGGGTTGCGCAGGCAGTAGCAGGCGAGGACTTTTTCGCCGTCGGTGATCAGCGTGAAAACTGCATCGAGCTTGCCATCCAGATAGCGCAGCAAGCCGGGCTCACCGTTGATGAGCGCGTGCTGGTATGAGAAGTGTTCGCCGAAGCGACGTGCCACCGTTTCGAAGAAGCGCACGATGCGCTCTGCACCGTGCAGCTCCTTGAGCACGGACAGGATCTTGCCGCCGCCATCAGAGACGAATTGCGCATCGGCCGCAAACAGCGCTTGAAGCTTGGCGCGATCTCCGCTGCGCGTCGCGTCCATGAATCGATCGAGCAGCTTGTGGTGCGCATCGCGATTCACCGTGATGCGCGGGCGCTCGTCGCGCACGCGTGTCCGCGCACGATGCACGAGTTGGCGGCAAGTCGCTTCCGGACGTTCGAGCATGGCCGCGACTTCGTCGTAATCGAAGTCGAACACTTCGCGCAGCAGGAAGGCGGCGCGCTCGTCGGGCGAAAGGCGTTCGAGCACGGCGAGGAAGGCCATCGATACATCGCTGGCCAGTTCCACCATGTGTTCGGGCGTGGGGTCTGGCGACACGGGTTTGAAGTCGCTGCTGCCCACCGTCGGCTCGGGCAACCAGGGGCCGGTGTAGCGCTCCCGCTCCGGGCGCAGGGCGCGCAGGCGGTCGATGCATAGCCGCGTGGTGATGGTCACCAGCCAGGCTTCCGCGGAGCGCAGGTCGGAGGTGTCCGTGTCTTGCCAGCGCAGCCAGGCGTCCTGCAGTACGTCTTCCGCATCGGCGCGCGTGCCGAGCATGCGGTAGGCGATGGCCATGAGGCGACGGCGGTGGGCAGTGAAGTTGTCGATTTTGTCGTTCATGTCTGCGCTCCGTGGTGTTCTTGCTAGGCAAGACGGATGAGTCGATGAGTTTGTGACGGCGGCGAGGTATTTCTTCAGATCACCCGAGTCGCACGCCCGCTCCATGGCAATTCTTCCTTCTTCTTGCGCATCACATCGACAAAGCTGCGCAGCTTGGCCGGGTAGAAAGGGGCGAAGGGGTAGATGAGGTGCACCGGCAGCGCAGGCGCCTGCCAGTCGGGCACAAGATGCACGAGGGCGCCGCTGGCAAGGTCGTCCTCGACCACCCACGCCGAGATGGCGGCCACGCCCACGCCACGCAAGGCGGCGCTACGCAGGGCATAGACGCTGTCGGTGGTGACGCGTGGCGCTATGGCCAGTACATGCTCTTCGCGCCGCGCGTTGTGCAGCAGGATTTCATTGCGGTAATACGGCCTCAACGCGACCCAGGGCAATGCCGTGAGTGCTTCGGGTTTGCGCAGCCCCTTGCGGCCACTGAGCAGGGCGGGCGCTGCGACGACGATGCGCGGCACTTCCGCGATCCTGATGGCGACGGTCGAGGGGTCGGGCACGCTGCCGACCCGTATCGCGCAGTCGACGCCTTCTTCGATGAAATTCGGCGGCGTGTCGTGCAGCAGCCATTCCACCGAAACCTTCGGATGCTGCGCGAGATAGTCCGTCAGCGGCCCGACCAGTTGGTGCTGTCCGAAGGCGTGCGGCACGACAACGCGCAGCGTGCCTTGTGGCTCGTCGACCGTGCCGCGCAGGTCCGATTCGAACTCACTCCACGCAACCAGCAGCTCCTTGGCGCGCGCGTAGTAGCGCGTGCCCGCTTCGGTGAGTTTCATTGCGTGCGTCGAGCGATGCACGAGCTTGAGGCCCAGCGAGCGCTCCAGCGCCTGCAGACGGCGGCTGATGGTCGGTTGCGTTGAATTCATCTGCGCCGCGGCGGCAGACAGATTGCCGGCCTCGACGATGCGGATGAAGGTCTGCATCAGGGTCAGGCGATCCTGCGAGGCTTTCGGGGTCTGGTTGGTTTGCTGCATGCGGGGCTCCGCGAGTGCTTCATGCGCAGAATGTATAACAGTTCTGCATTGCATACGTCTTCCGTCGAATCGGCTGCGACGGCACAATGCGCCCACTTTTCAAGCAGCACCGCAAGTCATGACGACCCGATCCCTCACTGCAGATGACCTGGCAGCGCCAGCCGCCCCTGTCGCCACGCCCGATGCGCTCAGCCGCGCGCTGGTCTTCCTGCTGGCCTGTGGTGCCGGCCTTGGGGTTGCTTCGCTGTATTACAACCAGCCCATTCTCAGCACGCTGGCTGCCGAATTCCATGCCACACCGGCCCAGATCGGTCGTGTGCCGACGCTGACTCAGGTGGGTTACGCCATTGGCATTTTGCTGCTGGCGCCGATCGGTGATCGCTTTGATCGTCGCACCATCATCCTGTGCAAGGCGGTGGTGCTGAGTCTGGCGCTGCTGGCGACGGCCGCTGCACAATCCTTGTTGCAGCTGTGCGCACTGAGCGTGGTGATTGGTGTGACCGCTTCACTGGCGCAGGATTGCGTGCCCGCTGCGGCCGCACTGGCGCCCGAGGCGCGCCGCGGCAAGATCGTCGGTACCGTCATGACCGGGCTCTTGCTGGGCATCCTGTTTTCACGCGTGGTCAGTGGCGTGGTCAGCGAGTGGTTTGGCTGGCGTGCGATGTTTGTGCTGGCAGCTGTGGCGATTGCGATCCTTACCGTCGTCTCTGCGCGCCGTCTGCCGCGTTTCGCGCCGACGACCGACCTGCCGTATTCCGCCTTGCTTGGATCGCTCGCAACATTGTGGCGTCGTCATGACGCCTTGCGCCGCGCAGCGCTGGCGCAAGGCCTGCTCAGCGTCGCATTCAGCGCTTTCTGGTCGACGCTCGCCGTGATGCTGCACGAGGCGCCTTTTGGTTTCGGTAGCTCGGTGGTCGGTGCTTTCGGTCTGGCCGGTGCGGCAGGGGCATTGGCTGCGCCGATTGCCGGCAGCATTGCGGATCGCAAGGGGCCGGAGCTCGTCACGCGCATTGGCGCCATGCTGGTCTTTGTGAGCTTTGTCGGTTTCGCACTGGCGCCGGAAAACCTGTACTGGCTGGTGGCCGGCACACTGCTTTTCGATCTGGGCGTTCAGGCTGCGATGATTGCCCACCAGAGCATCATCTACCGCCTCGAGCCCGCTGCGCGAAGTCGCCTGACCGCAATCCTCCTGGGTGCCATGTTCATCGGCATGGCGGCTGGCTCTACGCTGGGCAGCATTGTGCTGAGCAGTGCAGGCTGGCGTGGCGTAAGTGTGTTCGCTGCAGGCGCGACCCTTGTTGCGCTGGCAGTGCGCTTCTGGCCGGGCAAGCGGGCGCGCTGACTAGCGCGCTTTCAGGTTTGATACCTCGCGATATCACATGCGCTGCACGTGGCTACGCGCAGCGCATGAAGCCTCTAGTGCGCACCAATGAGGATCTCGATGATTGCGGGCGACATGGCAAGCGCCAGCGAGGCGGTGACGCCGACGACAACTTTCAACACGGTCAATGCGGGGGCAAGGTTCCTGGTCATGATGTACTCCTGCTATCTCAATTGTCGACGCTGATTCTTGGCGGGCTCTTCTGTGCTGACGCGCTGCCGACACTTAAGTATTGACCGTGCTTGTCAAAGCGCCATTCGATGTTTTGGATGGCTGTATGCAAGTGGTTTATGTGTTTTTTGCGTGCGCATTGGTGCGCCGATGTGCAGCACATGCGTGACTGCAATGCGGGGACCGCAGGCTTGGAGGTGTGCTGCAGGAGGATGTCGAGCGCGTCACCTGACGGCGCTGATCACAGCGATAAGGCGCCGTCGGATATCACGCGCATCGCGCGTGGTCAGGTGCAGTGCTTGAACGGGACGGTAAAGGGGCTAAAGGGGCGCGAGCGCCTTCGCGCCTGTCGCGATAGCGCCGTCATCAGCGTTGGCGGCTTGGTCAGTGCCTTGGCACGGACGCGCCTGCTACATGACAAATCGCTATCGGACGGAATCGTGGCGACTTGCGCCAGGACTCAGGAAAGGCTTTCGCCAGCGAGCGGCGTCGGGCGCATTGCGCGCCCACGCACGCTGCGCTTAGCGGGACGTGAGAGCCAGAACCTGGAGGATTGCAGGTGACATTGCAACGGCAACGGCTGCGGTCGTGACGACGGCGGTCTGGAGGATCGAGATTGCTGTTTTCTGATTGGTGCTCATGAGATATTCCTTCAAATACTTGGCGTTTCCGGAGAGGAATGCCGATGAGTGAATTATTGCCGCACAGCAGCAAACAGGCCATTCGATTGTTTCGATCTGGGCATGCGCTGGATTTATGCGCGGTCGATCTCAAGATTCCAGGGGCCCCACCTGTCGTGCGTGCATCCCTGCTTGCCGACCGGCGTGAAACCCAGCAAGCACGCCATTCGCAATGATTTTTCTTCTCATTCGCAACCATGAAAGTAGTCGGCACAGGGGAGGATTGATGACTACATTTATCAGGTAAGCTGCCTCGCCGCTCAAGGGCGCACTGATCAAGTATTCAAAATTCCTTTGAAACATCCGGAGAGAAAAATGGACGACGCCATCACCGCAACCGCCATCGATGCGCTTAACAGGATCATGGAAATCGAGCTGGCCGGGGTCGTGAAATACACGCACTACTCGCTCATGGTTTACGGTTACAACCGCATCCCGATTGTTTCCTGGCTTAAGGGCAATGCCGATGAAAGCCTCGTGCACGCTCACAAGGCCGGCGAGCTCGTGACTTTGCTGGGCGGCCACCCTTCGCTGAAGATCGGCGCGCTGCTGGAAACGGCACAGCATGACATTGGCGATATCCTGCGCGAGAGTCTTGAGCACGAGAAGACTGCGCTGGCTGCGTACTACGACCTGTTGAAGATTGCCGAAGGGCAATCCGTGCTGCTCGAGGAATATGCCAGAGAGATGATCGTGCAAGAGGAATTGCATCTGGACGAAGTTAACAAGATGCTGCGTCGACCGGGTTCGATTGATTCGTTCAAGCCCTGAGAGATTCGCAGCAGGCCATGAAAGGGTGGGCACGTGTGCCCACCCTTTTTCTTTTGCAACGGGCCGTGCGCGAAGTGGCCGCACCACATATGGTGCAGAAGAACTATTAACGCTCCGCGCGTGCAGGACACCGACACGCGTCTTGACGCAGCGGGTTTCGTCGTCCAAGTTGAATGGCGATACGACGCCATGTAGTGGTGATGACAGCCAGGCGAGCATCGCATGCCGTGAGTCCGGGCCCACCGGATTCATCGAGCTGACCATAACTACTTCAGGAGATACGTCGTGAAAATCCTTCAACTTGTGTTGAGTGCCTTCCTGTGCGCGCTCGCGGGCAATGCCCACGCCGCCAATCGGCCTGCCGGTTTCGTCACCATCTGCAACGAGGGCAAGACCTGCTCCGTGCCCGTTGCGACCAACGTGGCCTTCGGCCGCGCCGATCAGTTCTTCTACAAGGTATTGAACGGCAGCTTTGTCTGCAACGAAGCTACATTCGGTGGCCGCGTCGCGGGCGGCGTGAATGAATGCTCGAAATACGGCGGCAGTTCATCCAGTACCAGCAGCACCTCGTCATCGTCTGCGCCTTCATCCTCTTCGTCATCGTCCCGTTCCTCTTCGAGCGCCTCCTCGATTTCAAGCAGCGCGCCTCCGAGTTCGTCCTCCAGCAGCACGTCAAGCGTGCCGATGGCTGCCGGCCTGGTCGGCTTCGCCACGCTCAACCGCGATGGGCGAAATGGCACCACGGGCGGTGCAGGTGGCCCCACGGTGGTGGTGACGACCTTCGCAGCCTTGCGTGACGCCATTGCCGACAACAATCCGCGCATCGTGCAGATCTCCGGCACCATCGCGGCTGAGGGCGGCGTCAAAATGCTCAACGTGGGATCTAACAAGTCAATCCATGGCATTGGATCGACTGCGCAGCTCACGGGCGTTGGTCTCGACGTCAGCGGCTGGACGCTTGCCGTGCGCGCAGCGAATGGCGGTACCGAGTGCACGCCGGACAAGGCCGCACTCTTCACGCATGTGCAGAACGTCATCATCCGCAACATCACCTTCAGCGCGCCGACCGATGATGGCATCCAGGTGTCGTGCTACTCGCACCATGTCTGGCTCGACCACAACAGCTTCACCAAAGGCTATGACGGGGCGATCGACATCAAGCGTGGCTCCGACTGGGTGACGGTCTCGTGGAATCACTTCAACCACACCGACAAGACCATGCTGCTCGGTCACGACGACAGCAACGGACCGCAGGATATCGGCCATCTGCACGTTACGTATCACCACAACTTCCTGGACTACAGCACGCAGCGCAATCCGCGTGTGCGCTTTGGTCAGGCGCATGTTTACAACAACTACGGCAATCAGATCAGCAGCTACATGATCGGCCTGGGCGTGGGTTGTGACGTGTATGCAGATGGCAACTACTTGCTGTTCGCTGATAACGTGACGAATGATTTTGGTGGCGACAAGTTCACCTGGGCCGCCAGCAACATCGTGGTTGCCACCGACCTGGCCGCTGTTTCGCTCAACAACGCATTCAGTCCTTCGAGCTATTACAGCTACACGCCGGACGCGGCTGCGAACATTCCCACCATCGTCCAGCAGGGTGCCGGGGTCGGCAAGGTCGTGCCCTGATTTTTCCGCCTGAGCCTCACGCTGAAATGAAAAGGCGTGCGCGTGCGCCCGCCTTTTAATTGGGACTCATATCTCTGATTTGCAAAGCGCCCTGACGGCGTCTGAATGTGCGCACGGGTCCATTTCACCGTCATTCCCGCCAGCTTTACGAACCGCGAAGCGGCACAACGCTCCCCTCGCCCGCTTGCGGGAGAGGGGTTGGGGGAGAGGGCTTTGGCGGGAATCCAGTGTCGTTGACGTACCCCTGCTAAAGCCGCTGGATTCCCGCCTTCGCGGGAATGATGACGCTGGGGCCGGGTTCAGCAGATCGGTGGCATCCGGAACCATCTCGTTGCGAGTTAACGATGTAGTTCCCTTTTAATAAGCCCGGTTCAGGCCGCCTTGGCGTGCGTAAGATCACCAATCGCATGGCTAACGGCATCCTCCACGCGATCAAGCAGCACGAAGTTGAGCTTGGCGCGCGCTTCGGCCGGCACGTCGTCGAGGTCTCGTGCATTGCGTCGTGGCAGCATCACGGTGGTGATGCCCGCACGCAGCGCTGCCAGCGTCTTCTCCTTCAGGCCGCCAATCGGCAGCACCAGGCCACGCAGGCTGATCTCGCCCGTCATCGCTACCTCCGAGCGGATCGGCTTGCCCGACAGCAGCGACACAAGCGCGAGATACATCGCCACGCCTGCGCTCGGCCCGTCCTTCGGCGTCGCACCGGCCGGGATGTGCACGTGGATATCCACGGTATCCAGCGCATCGCCCGTCCAGGTCTTCGCCAGCGTCAGCGCCGCCTGCGCGGACTCCTTCATCACGTCGCCAAGCTGCCCGGTGAGGATCAGCTTGCCGCTGCCCGGCACCTTGCTCGCTTCGATGAAAAGGATGTCGCCGCCCACCGGTGTCCATGCCAGGCCTGTTGCCACGCCGGGCATGCTGGTGCGCAAGGCCACCTCGCTCTCGAAGCGTTGTGCGCCGAGAATCTCGGCAATGTCGTCAGCATCCACTGTCACCGATTCCACCTGCCCCTCAGCCACACGCATCGCCACGCGACGGAATACCGCGCCAATCTCGCGTTCCAGATTCCGCACGCCGGCCTCGCGGGTGTACTCCGCGACAATGGTCGTCAGCGCCGCATCCGTGATGTCCGCCTGCTCGGCCGTGAGTCCATTCGCTTCGAGCTGACGCGCAACGAGGTAGCGGCGCGCGATCTGCACCTTTTCCTCCAGCGTGTACCCGGCAAGCTGGATGATCTCCATGCGGTCGCGCAGCGGGCCGGGAATCGTGTCGAGCTGATTCGCCGTGCACACGAACATCACGCGTGACAGGTCGTAGTCCACGCCGAGGTAGTTGTCGCGGAACTTGTTGTTCTGCTCCGGATCGAGCACTTCCAGCAAGCCACTCGACGGGTCGCCGTGGAAGCCGCCGCCACCGAGCTTGTCGATCTCGTCGAGCATCAACAGGGCATGCGTCGACTCGGCGCGCTTCATCGCCTGGATGATGTTGCCGGGCAGGGCGCCGACGTAGGTGCGCCGGTGTCCACGAATCTCCGCCTCGTCATGCACGCCACCCAACGCCACGCGCTGGAAGGCACGTCCCGTCGCTTTCGCGATCGACTGGCCGAGCGAAGTCTTGCCTACGCCGGGCGGGCCGACGAAGCACAGGATCGGGCTCTTGCCTTGCGGGTTGAGCTTGCGCACGGCGAGGTATTCGAGAATGCGACGCTTGACCTTGTCGAGACCAAAATGGTCCTCGTCGAGAATGCGACGTGCTTCAGCCATGTCGATGGCATGCTGTGGTGCCGCCGTCCACGGCAGCTCCGTCAGCCATTCGAGATAGGTACGTACCATCGAATACTCGGTGCCGCCATCGCTCATGCGCTTCAGGCGCTTGAGTTCTTTTTCGGCGTGCTTGAGCACATCCTCGGGCATGCCGGCGGTGGCGATGGCCTTCTCCAGCTCCTCGACTTCCGCCTCGCTGTTGTCGTCCTCGCCAAGCTCCTTCTGGATCTGCCGCAACTGCTCGCGCAGCACATGCTCGCGCTGACGCTCGTCAAACGTTGCCTGCGTTTTCTCGCGCAACTGCTGCGTGAGCTTGAGCACGCCGACGCGCGAAGCCAGCAGCGCGATCACCTTGTCGAGGCGCCGCACCAGATCGAAGGTTTCGAGCAGGTCCTGCTTCTCCTCGACCTTCTCGTCGATGAGGTTGGCCACCACGTCGGCCAGCGCAGCAGGCGCGTCGATGCTGCGAATCACATCCGCCACTTCACTGGAGAGGTTGGGCAACAGCGCGACCGCTTCCAGTGCCTGCTCCTTGAGCTGCACGAAGCGCGCCTCGACCTCCGCACCCTCTGTTTTCGACTCCTCGATCATCTGCACACGGCCCACCATGAAAGGCCAGCCCTCGATGAATTCACGTACCTGAAAGCGCGACTCGCCTTGCACCACGAGGTGATGGCCGCCGTCCTTGCCGGTGATGTAGCGCACGATGGGGCCGGACGTGCCGACCCAGTAAAGATCGTTCGGCCCGACTGTCTCCTGCTCTGCATCGCGCTGGAGCAGAAACCCTACCGGCAGATCAAGTTTCACCGCTTCCTGTGCTGCCATTACCGACGAGGCGCGGCCCACCGTGATCGGCGACAGCGTGCCGGGGAACAGTACCGCGTTGCGCAGGGGGATCAGGATCATCGTGTCCTCAGGCAGGCGCTTGAGTGCCCCACCTGAGCCTGCAGCGGCCGCCTGCACGGCAGCGTTCGCCGCATGCGCGGCGTCGAGAAACCACGTTGGTTCTTGGGTTGGCCATTGCTTCATCACGATTCCTTCATCTTGATTGCTCGACGCGCCACGCGACCTTGTGGGTTGTGTGGCTGTCGGGGATGAAGCTTAGATTGCGATGTGGCCTGAGGGTTTCAAGTGGGGCGTGTTGGCAGTGGGCAAAGCACGCAGGTCATGCTCACGAAGCAGCCAATCCCGCAGTCGCCCACTACATGGGCTGGTGTTCAATATTTGAAATGAAAGGCGTCGTTCGGCTTGCCGGGAGAAATCCTCTCGCCGGTTCCTGCACACATCACAGCTCCTTCTGCCAATACGCAACGTCGACCCATTTCCCGAACTTGAATCCTACCTGCTCGAAGTGAGCGACCTTTTTCATGCCGAGTTTTTCGTGCAAGCGAATGCTTATCTCATTGGGCAATGCTATTCCGCCTATTGCGATATGAATGCCGCTCACTTTCAGGGTGTGGAAGAGCGCTTCGTACAGCTGGCGTCCCAAGCCTTGTCCGGTGGCGTCTCTTTGCAGGTAGACCGACGTCTCCACTGCAAAGCGGTAGGCCGACCGGGTCTTCCACTTGCTTGCGTATGCGTAGCCAAGGACCCTTCCGGAGTCTTCGGCTACGAACCAGGGTAGTGACGAGGCGCGAACTTCAAGAATGCGTTCGGCGATTTGTTCGGTAGAAACCGGCGTCTCTTCGAATGAGATCGTCGTGTTGGCAACGTAGTAGTTGTAGATGCCGGCAATGGCCTGCGCATCGGAAATCTCAGCGTCGCGAATCACAATGCCGTCTCTTCTTCGTTATGCAAGCTCACAAACGCAACGCAGCAAGAGGTGAGGCTCAGCGGAAAGACGACTGCCTCGCGATAACCGGGCAGGTGTTTTGAAATCATGGAAGTTATCTCTTGCTGCGTTGAGTCGGCTATTCGTTAGTGGAATGCGTAAAGCATATTTGCGGCGTACAGGTGGCTGCCGCAATGGTGCACATGGTAGAGGCAAACCTTGTGCGTGATGCGGCAATAGCCGAAGGTGTGAAAATCAGGTCGTCGCAGGCAGTTTTCTCTGCAGGTGATACTGTTTGAAGTAGCGTGGCTCGGAGCGGCCATTGAGCCATTCTTCCCACTCCCCGGAAATATCATCAACCGAGTTGATGCGCATCTGGCGGCGATGCATGTGACGGTCGTGTGCGACGTCAAAACTTGTGCCGCCATCGAACTCGAACATCAGGACGTCGCCACGCATTTCATGTGCACGCATGCGCGGCTGATTGCCGAGCGAGCAATAGTGCGTCAGCGCCAGATCTCCGCCGTCGCGATGAATGAGCGTCGTCATCTCGGAGCGCTTGCCCGGGAAGTGCGTTTCGATGACGGCGCTACCATTGCCGGTCACACGATAGCTGACGACCACGGCGCCTTTCTCGCCGAAAGTGCCATCCACATCGATCCATTCTCCCTGCAGCGCTTTCAGCTTGTCGAACATCTGCATCAGGGTGCTCGGATTAGGAGACGAGGCCAGCGGCGCGTCATGCCCCTCGTGCGCGGGGCAAGCCGTGCTTGTGAAAAGCAATATGCAGGTCGTGATCAGGGCGATGCTTGTGTGATGCAGTTTCATGATGTCTCCTTGTGTTTGGTAACAGCGTGGCTTCAAACCTGGCCTGTGCTCCGTGAAATAATTTCGACAATCAGATTGGATATTTCGGTCTGACCATCAAGCAGCCTTTCCACTGGCCGCTTCGCCGGTATAGCGATGACGATTGACGATGCGCTTGTCGCGCGGATGCGTGCCCGGCACGGCCGAGATGAGGGCCTTGGTGTAGGGATGCTCCGGTGCGCCACAGATCTTGTCCGCCGGC
>DATIDV010000049.1:0-4972 GCA_035456105.1 Rhodocyclaceae bacterium
AGCTCCCCTCTTTCTACTTGCTCTACTACCCCAAGCTTAAAAGCCAGTGTGTAGTCACGCTGCGTTCTCTTCTTGTCCCATTCCATAAGGCTTCCCCTTTTCTCTACCGGAAAAGGTGTCAACTTCAGTCAGGACGGGTCACGGGGGTCATTCCCAACAAAAAAGGGCTGCACAAGTGCAGCCCTTTTTTGTTGCCAAAAGCGTCACCCGCGAGCATCACCCCAGCGCAGCGCGCAACGATCGTCGCCCACATACGTTGTGTGTCCATTGCGGTCTACGCAGTAACGCGGCGACACAATCATCTCGTTGAACAACATGCCTTCGCCGATGCGCGTGTATTCGAATATCACACTGCGCGCGACAGTGGCGTTGCGAATATGACTGCCATGACCGATCCAGGTCGGCCCGACGATTGTTGCCCCCGGCTCGATACGCACGCTGGAGCCGATGTACACCGGCCCTTCGATGCGAACTGTATCCCAGTCAATCTTCGTATTCAAACCCACCCACACACCGGGGCGCACTTGCGTGCCGGGCATTTCCATTTCCGCCACCTCGCCGCGCAGGACGCGCTGCAGGACAGCCCAGTAATCCGTCACGCGACCAATGTCGATCCAATTGAAAAAACGCTTCTGGGCGTAAAAAGGCAACTCCTTCTGCGCCAGCAGCGGAAACAGATCGCTGCCAATGTCGTACACCGTATTCGAAGGAATGAGATCGATGACCTCCGGCTCAAAGATGTAGATACCGGTCGATGCAAGCGTCGACTTGGCTTCTTCGGGCTTGGGTTTTTCCTGGAAGGAGAGCACCCTGCCCTCCTTGTCCGGCACTACGATGCCGTAGTTCTTAACTTCCTCACGTGGCACATCCAGCGCCACGACGCTGGCCAGAGCATTCTTGTTGCGATGCTCCATCAACGCGGCGCCAATATCCAGATCGATGATCGCATCGCCGCACAGCACCAGCGTCGTCTCGTCGAAGAAGCCACTATTGTCCTGGATATACTTCATGCCGCCGGCTGAGCCTTTCGGCTTGGGCAGCATGTCTCCATGCTCGTAGGCACCTTCGTACGAGTAGCCGATCTCGACGCCCCAACGATGGCCGTCGCCGAAGTACTCCTCGATCTTGCGGTGCATGAAAGCGACGTTGATCATGATCTTGGTCACACCATAGCGCGCCAAATGCTCGATCAGATATTCCATCACCGGCTTGCCGAGGATGGGAATCATCGGTTTCGGAATGTCCTTCGTCAGCGGACGCACCCGTGTACCCTGGCCTGCAGCCAAGATCATTGCTTTTGCCATTTACGTTCTCCAAAATTCATGCAAGCGCCATATTTGAAAAAGCCATATGACGAGCGATGCAACCAAGTAACAAGCCGACAACAGATACAGGAGTATAACGGCCCGAGCATTTCGGCATCACGACACTGCCCGCCAGAACGATCACGACAAGGGTGTTACTACGCAGTTGACCCAAGAATGAAGAAATCAGCCCCAGGTCTTGAGACTTGGGGGCTTTTTTACGTCTGGCGGCTCGCTTCACGTCGATATCATCGTCGAATGGAAGCGGAAATGCGGAAGGTGCCCTCATACCTGAAAGGACTCGCGGAAACGCGTGCGCGAGCCCATGGGGATGTGCTCAGGCTCGAGAGGCTGAGAGCGGAAATCGACGAAAGGCTCGCAGATGCTCAGCGCGAGCTCGCTGCGTGCGATACGCTCATCAAGAGCTTTGACAAGCGCTTAGAGCCAAGCGCGATTGAGCCGGTCAACGCCTGGAAAGGCCGCTACGGCAAGCGAGGCGCTCTGCGCGAAGCAACCTGCCGATTCATCAAGGAGGCGGGCCCCGACGGAATCTCAACCACGACTCTCGCCTACGAGCTTCAATTTGAATTCAAGCTGGACTTCGCTCATCCCGCTGAGCGTCGCCAGTGGGGCACAAACACACTAGGCAACTGCCTGAAGAATCTGGTTGCAGAAGGCCTTATCGAAAGACTTCACAAAGGTGGCAGCCTCACCGGGGCGGCCGGGCGCTGGCGCTGGAAGGATTCCGACCTTTCGCTGGACCACTTGCGGGCGCAGGCCGCGGCAGCGGGTGTGTCAGTTCTTCAAGCCGATGATGCCCATGAGTGAAGCCCCTCCAGAACAAGGATTCACCCACGTTGCAGGCAATGTTCATCGCAAGCTTCAGCTGAACGCCATTGGGCAGCCGTCGCGTGTCTGAGCGGAAGGCAATCTCGGCAGCGTAGTCGAGCATGTATTTTGGCTCGATGTTCAGATAGATGCCCTTCTCAGCCCGGTCGAAGCGCCAGTTGAGCCCCTCCGCCTGGTTGTTGTTCTCGCCATTTGGGCCGCTCAGCGTCTTGCTGTGCTCAACGGTGCGATGCCCTTTGAACTGTTTACCCACCTCCGTGTACGCCGGCGACGTGTCCGTGTTCAAGTAGCTCTCAGGCATAGCGATGAACTGCGTCGCGATGGATTCCGCGACCGTGGCGTCTTCAATGTGGCCAATCGCTACGCGCGTCGCGCAGGCGCCTTTCCCCTTCTGCCCTGAACGCTGCCTGACAGCAAATAGGATGCGACGGTTTTCGGGCAGACGTCGTCCGAACTCAGGGTCTCGTGCGCCCTTGTTAGCGCTCTTCTTCGCCTTCTTCTGCCCAGTCTGGGTGAGCATGATTTCAGAGAGTTTCTCCTTGTCGGTTTCCTTGTCGACCGGGCGCGAGCCTTGGGGACGGCCACGCTTCTCATTCGCCCGCCGGCCTGATTGATGAGCGCCGTCCATTTCCACGTCACCACTGAGCAGGCCGACGTTGAAACCACGGACCAGGGCCTCACGCAACTTGTGCTGCAGTACGTACGCCGTGTTGTACGTCGTGTTCCCGCGACATGTGCCACTTCGCCGTCCCGGAGTGACGACGAGTCGTCTTGTTCTCAGCCATCAGACAGCCGTCCCCAAGAACGCGGAGTACAGCGTGGCCGGCGCCACCCCAAGCGGCGCGTCAGGATGCTCGAGCACGCCATCGCTGTCCGTTTCCAGCCAACGCAGAAAACCCGTTCTCGCCGGCTCGACCAAGCGATGAATCGGCACACAGGGAATTCCATGGCTGGTCACTGCCTCCGGTACGCACAATGCCGGACGTGGCCCGAGCTGCGCGTCGCCGAAAACTCGATGACAGGCTGCATGCAGCAGGAGTTCTGACGGATACAGATAGGCTGGACTGAAGCCAAATCGGCAGGTCACGGACTTCATCGTGTGTTCTTCGAATCGCGCGAGGTACTGCCCGCGACGGCCATCACGTTTGATGTCAGCAGATGCCAAGGTTCGGCGCCTGGTGTGTGCGCCACCCGGGAGGTGCTCGATGAAGGCACTCAGTTGCTCTGCAAAGGCAACGTGCTTGCCGGCCTCCACTTCCGGCACCTGCTCAACGGGCTCTTCTTGCAAGCAAAGCGCCAGTGCCCTGGCCACCAAGTCCCACAACGTGTTCGACCAGCGCGGATACTGCAGAACCATACGCGGAGCATTGGTAGCAAAGCCTTGCTCGCTCAGCAGGCACTGGTACCCTTTCTCTCGATTCGCCCGAACACTCTGGACTCCGTGTCGTTCATGGAGAGTTCGTATATGGATGGGATTTCAGAATGGGATGAGCGGGCGCGCAGTTCACCGCACGAGGAGCTGCGTCAGAATGCCCGGCGCGCCTTGAGCTTCCTCCTTCGCGATATGCACGAGTTCCGCCTCAACTTCAAACCTGACCGCAAATATTCTCGCTAAGACTCCCATCGGCCTACTTATCGAAGCATCGCAAGTCGAGCCTTCAGCGTGTTCAGGGCGACAATGTCGCTGATGCCAGCGTCTGACGGACAGGCGATGAATCGCACGTCCGTACGGCTTGCTTCGACAACGCTCTCATCATCGTCAAGTGCAAGCCAGGCCGTGAGCCCGCGACGTTGAACAGAGCGCAGAATCGCTTCGGAACGCGTGCCTGCACGCATTTCCGTGACGTCAACGAAGCGGCTGCCAAGAGGGCCCAAGAGCCGTACTAGGGTTGCATCGCTGAACAGTCGTTGCCAGTTCGAGCTAACGATGATGCGGATGCTTGGGTGTGGCGCGAGGGCGTCTGCGAGCAACGGCACATGTTCAAACAACCCAGGATTGTCGAGTTGCACACGTCCGTATTCGTCGAATACCGCTTCACACGAATCATGAAGCACACCATCGAAATCCAGGAACAGTATCGTCGGTTCCAGCTCCTTCACGCCAGAGTGCTGAGGAGCGCCCGCAAGATGACTTTGCATTCGCGCGAGGACCCTGTCTGACCATGCAAGGACCTGCGCTTGAGGGATGCTGGCTGTAGCGCAGTAGCGCTCTTCTGCAAGGCGACGAGCAAGCGCAACATCTTCGTTGCTGAGCCCGAGATTCGACGCGCCAAGTTCGGCGAGAGCCGCGTCGGGCATGTCTTCAAAGCGTCGAGCAGTGCAGTCAGGCACAGCCGCCAGGAAGCAACAATAGGCTGCGTCAAATACGACGTGAGCTCGGCTCAAATCACTGAGCGCCCGACTGCGTACATCCAGCGCGTACTGTTTTGCCAATGCGTACAACCGTTCCATGCGTCCCATAAATCCTCCAACAGCCAGCCAAATTGGCTACTCGTCGAAGGATAAATGAGGGATACCGAGGCCTATCCCCCTAGCCCGGTCTGGATGGAGTATGCGGCCAAAATGCAGCTGTAACCCATTGTATTTTTAGGGATTTGGTCAGCTGCGTAGTAACACCCCACGACAAAGAAAAAGGCCACCTTGCGGTGGCCTTTGTTTATCGCATCGAACCTGCTCAGGCAGCCTTTCCACTGGCCGCTTCGCCGGTATAGCGATGACGATTGACGATGCGCTTGTCGCGCGGATGCGTGCCCGGCACGGCCGAGATGAGGGCCTTGGTGTAGGGATGCTCCGGTGCGCCACAGATCTTGTCCGCCGGC
>DATIDV010000050.1:0-44244 GCA_035456105.1 Rhodocyclaceae bacterium
GGTGCTGAGTGGCCACATGCTGAGCATCCTGCACCTGATCGGTCTGTTGCTGACGGTCGCGCTGGGCTCAAACTACGCGCTATTCTTCGACCAGAGCGACGACGGCGCGACACCTGCGCAGCAACACCGCACGCTGGTATCGCTGGCGCTGGCCAATATCGCCACCGTGGCCGGGTTCGGTTTGCTGGCGACCTCCTCGGTGTCGGTGCTCAGCGCACTGGGCGCCACCGTCGGGCCCGGCGCTCTGCTGTCCCTGCTGCTGGCCGCAGTGCTGGTGCCACGCAAACAGCCTGCTCGTGCAACCATCAGCACGTAGCGTGGTCCTGAACTGAAGCTGGTCGCCCCAAAGGGGGAATTGTCACGATGCCCTTGCCGTTTTCACGACGCGCCGCCCTCTGGCTGAAACTCGCCCGCCTGCGTCTGGGGGCAAGTCGTGGCAATCGCCTGCTATGTCTCTGCGTCGCCGCCTGCAGTGCGCTTCTTTCTGCCTGCGGCCCGTTGATGCAGGACTACATCGTGCCGCTACCCGCGCTACAGGATCGCCTGTCGCCAGACACACGCGCCAAGCGCCTCATCGTCATGCTGCCCGGCATTTACGACCAGCCCCGCGATTTCGTCCGCGAGGGCTTCGTCAAGGATCTGCGCACCCGCGGCATAGAGGCCGATGTCGTGATGCCCGACGCCCACTTCGGCTACTACGAAGCACGCGATGTGGACGTGCGCCTCGAGCAGGACGTTTTCGCGCCAGCACGCGCCCAGGGTTACAAGGAAATCTGGATCGTCGGCGTATCGCTCGGCGGCCTCGGCGCCTTGTTGTATGGCGCAGCGCACGCGGAATCCGTGAAGGGCATTGTGCTTATCGCGCCCTACCCCGGCAGCACCAGGATTCTCGCCGAGGTCCGGCAGGCGGGCGGACTGCGTGCCTGGTCCGGCACGCCCGAGGCACAGGGCGGCGATGAACGCCCCGCCCTGCGGTGGTTCACCTCAGCCAGCGCCAGTCAACAGCGCAAGCCCGATGGCAAGTCTGATGGCAAGTCCGATGCCGCCGGACACGTGCCCGAAATCTACCTCGGTACTGGAAAAGAAGATTGGCTGTTCAAGGGGCAGCGTATGCTCGCCGATGTGCTGCCCCCTGCGCGCGTGAACATCATCGACGGCGGGCATGACTGGCAGACCTGGCGCCAGGTATGGCAGGACTTCCTCGACAATGGCCCGTGGGCGCTGGAAGCGGCTAAACGGGCGCATCTTGATAGAATCCGCCTGTAGCGGCCGCGCCTGCCGCCAACTAAAAGAAACAAGCCATCACAACCTTGCCAACCTTGGTCGCCCCCATCTGATGTCGTCGAACCCAAGCACCCTTTCATCACCCCTGCACCTCTCCGCCATGAGCCTGAGCTCCAGCCTCGGCCATGGTCTGCAGGCCACCCTCGACGCCCTGCGCGAATCCCGCAGCGGGCTGTCAGATCAGCGTTTCGAAACGGTGGAGCTGTCGACCTGGATCGGCCATGCCGCAGGTGTCGACGCCGTTGTGCTGCCCGATGCCCTGCGCCGCTTCGACTGCCGCAATAATCGTCTCGCCTGGCTGGCGTTGCAGCAGGATGGACTCATGGACGCACTCGCTGCTGCGCGTGCCCGCCATGGTGCCAGCCGCATCGGCGTGTTCCTCGGCACCAGCACCTCGGGCATTCTCGAAACCGAACAAGCCTACCGACGGCGCGATGAAGCCGGCAACCTGCCCGCAGACTTCAACTACCGCGAAACGCACAACACCTATTCCATCGCCGATTTCGTGCGCACTGCATTGCAACTTGAAGGGCCGGCCGTCGTCGTGTCCACAGCCTGCTCGTCCAGCGCCAAGGTCTTCGGCAATGCACAGCGCATAATCGCGGCTGGCTTCATCGACGCAGCCATCGTCGGCGGCGTCGACTCGCTGTGCCTGACCACGCTGCACGGCTTCCACTCGCTGCAACTCCTCTCGGCCGACCCCTGCAAGCCCTATGACGCAAGCCGCAACGGCCTGTCCATTGGCGAGGCGGCAGCCTTCGTGCTGCTCGAACGCGCTGACGTACACGCCCCGAAGGATGACGACGTGCTGCTGCTGGGCGTAGGTGAATCGGCTGACGCGCATCACATGTCGGCACCTCACCCCGAAGGTCTCGGCGCGCGCATCGCCATGCGCGCCGCCATGCAGCAGGCGGGCCTGCAAACCAGCGATATCGACTACATCAATCTGCACGGTACGGCCACGCCAAGTAACGACGCCGCCGAAGCACAAGCCGTGGCTGCCGAATTCGGCATGGCCACACCCTGCAGCTCGACCAAGGGCGCGACCGGCCACACCCTCGGCGCAGCCGGCGGCGCGGAGGCGATCATTTCCGCGCTATGCATCAGGCATGGTCTGATACCCGGCGGGCTGAACATCACGCAACTCGACCCGGCATTGCATGTGAACTACCAGCTCGCTAATCGCGACGCGCCGGTCAGCCACGTACTCAGCAATTCCTTCGGATTCGGCGGCACCAACTGCAGCCTGTTACTCGCACGACGGGGAGCACACTGACATGGCGGCTACCCACACCACAGTCCATCTGCTCGGCCTCGGCGCCATCGGCCCCGGCTTTGCCGACTGGCCCGCACTCGCCGCCATCCTGCGTGCAGAACAGCCTTGGTCACACACCCCTACACAGATTCCAGTGCTGCAGGTACTGCCCGCCGCTGAACGCCGCCGCGTCGGCGTGGTCATCAAGCTCGCGCTGGCAACCGGTCTCCAGGCTGCTCAACATGCCGCACGCGACCCTGCAAAAATGGCGTCGGTATTCTCCGCATCGAATGCCGAAGGCGAGAACTGCCACGCCCTCTGCGAAGCGCTGGCTGGCGAGGACCGCTTCATTTCGCCGACGCGTTTTCACAACTCGGTGCACAACGCATCGTCCGGCTACTGGAGCATCGCCACGGGTTGCATGGCGCAATCGACCAGCCTGTGCGCTTACGATGCGAGCTTCGCCGCCGGACTGATCGAAGCTGCCACGCAGGTTGCCAGCACGGGCGAAGACTGCCTGCTGGTCGTGCATGACAGCGTCTATCCGCACCCGCTCGGCACCGCGCGCCCACTGCTCGACAATATGGCGATTGGCCTGGTGCTGTCGGCAAGACCTGACACCCGCGCGCTCGCCCGACTCGACGTCAGCCTGAGCACCGGCGCGCCGGCCTCACCTGCACCACCGGGGCTGGCAGCGTTGCAGGCGGGCGCGCCATGTGGCCGCGCGCTGCCCTTGCTGCACGCCGTGGCCCTCGGTCTGGAGACCAGCGTGAATCTCGAATACCTTGCCCCGCAAAACCTGCGTATCAAGGTCTCACCATGCCCTTGAACACAGCGGCCGGCGCACGACTGGAGCGGCAACAGATCGCTGCACGCATCCCGCACAGTGGAGACATGTGCCTGCTCGACAGCGTCGAGCAGTGGGATGCCGACAGCATCCGCTGCACCACCCTGAGCCATCGCAACAGCAACAATCCGCTACGCGAGCAAGGCCGCCTGGGCGCTGCCTGTGGCGTCGAATATGCAGCGCAGGCCATGGCCATTCATGGTGCCCTGCTCGCCGGGCTGAGCGACGATACGCGGCCACGCGCCGGCTTTCTTGCCAGCATGCGCGACGTGCAATTTCACGTCACGACCCTCGACGACGTTACCGATGCATTGCGCGTGGAAGCGACCCGCCTCACCGGCGACGGCCAGAGCATTCTCTACAGCTTCAGCGTGAGCGCCGGCAACAAGGCACTGCTTGCCGGCCGTGCGGCCGTCGTGCTCGACGCCAGCAAGGTCGAAGCCAAACAGGCTCAACAAACCATGGATCACAAATGAAACGCGCCCTCGTCACCGGCGGCAGCGGCGCCATCGGTAGCGCCGTGTGCCGCGCACTGGCTGCACAAGGTCATCACGTCATCGTGCATGCCAATGCCAATCTGGCGCGCGCCGAAGCACTCGCGGCCGAACTGCGTGCGCAAGGCCAGTCGGCCGAGGCCGTAGCCTTCGACGTGACGGATACGGCCGCCTGCGAAAGCACGCTGGCCGCGCTCGTCGAGACGGGTCCGATCCAGATCCTCGTCAACAACGCCGGCATTCATGACGACGGCGTTTTCGCGGGCATGAGCCACACGCAGTGGTCGCGCGTCGTCGATGTGTCACTGAACGGTTTCTTCAACGTCACCCAGCCGCTAATGCTGCCGATGATCCGCACCCGCTGGGGACGCATCATCAATATGTCGTCCGTTGCCGCCATCGCCGGCAATCGTGGCCAGGTGAATTACGCCGCAGCCAAGGGCGCGCTGCAATCGGCCACGCGTGCCCTGTCACTCGAAGTCGCCAGCCGTGGCGTCACGGTCAATGCGGTGGCGCCCGGCATCATCACGTCGGAAATGACGGAAGGTGTTTTCGACAAGGAGATGATCGAGCGCATGGTGCCGGTGAAACGCGCGGGCACCGCGGACGAAGTGGCTGCGTTGGTCGGCTTTCTCGCCTCGGATGCAGCAGCCTACATCACGGGGCAGATCGTTTCGATCAATGGCGGGATGATCTGAACGGAGCGCTACGCAATCTTGCGCCACACCAGCACAGGCAGGCGCAGGATCGCACCTACCGCCAGCCTGCTGTACATCCAGGTCAGCAGGATGTTGTCGCGCAGGTAGTTGAAGTGCGACACGCCACCTTCAGCAGCGTTCAGGTACTTCACCGGCGCATCGACATTCAGCGGCACGACCCCCCGCCAGCACAGCCGGACAACGGCCTCCGGGTCAAAATCGAAACGCCGCATCCAGCGCTTCCCCCGCATGACATTTGCAAGATGCGAAATCGGGTACACGCGAAATCCGTACAGTGAATCGCCGATACCCGCCCACAGGGTCATGATGTTGGCAAAAGTGTTGGATACCTTGCGACCGTTGACGCGAATTGCCGGCGCGCTGGCATCAAACACGGGACGCCCGAGGACCATGCCACTCGGCTCTGCCAGCGAGTGCGCCATGAACACGGAAATCAGGTCGGCCGGATGCTGGCCATCTGAGTCCATCGTCAGGACATGCGTGTAGCCTTCGGCAGCAGCCAGCTCAATGCCATGCAGAACCGCCGCGCCCTTGCCTTGGTTCTCGGGCAGTACGATGACGCGCAAGCCCGCGTCCTCGCGCGCTAATGCTTGCAGCCGCTCGCCCGTGCCATCGGTGCTGCCATCAACGACGACCCACACTGGCGACCACTGCGCACGCGCGCTGCTCACCGTGCTGAACACGCTTTCGCCGGGGTTGTAACTCGGGATGAGTACCAGATGCGTCGACGACGGCGCGACACTCATGATCCGGTGGCCTGATTGCAGGCCTGTTCCGCTATCGCGGGAAGCGCACTGGCCATCGGCAGATGTACGCCCGCCAGCTGCCGCCGGAACGATGCTTCGAGCAGCGCAGGCAGCTGACGCGAATCGTGCGGTGCTTCGAAGCGCTCGCCGAGACGGAAGGAGAGGTGAACCGGCATGTCGGGGCGGCGCAACCAGGCCCAGTCCTTGCCGAGGAACGCCGAATCGGTCTCGATGATCAGCGTCTGCACTGGCACACCGGCACGCGCGGCCACCACCCCGATGCTGCCGCGCACGACATTGATGGGCGCGCGCTCGGTGCGCGTGCCTTCGGGGAACATGAGAACGTGCTGGCCTTCTTGCAGGGCTTCGATGGAGAGTGCGCTGGTGCCGAGAAACCAGTCATTGCGGATGTAACCCGCCATGCGCGCACCTGCGCCCATGAGGAAACTGTCGATCAGGCTGGCCTTGGCCACGCAGACGATGTTCGGCAGCCGTGATATCACCATCAGCGCGTCGAGCCGGGTCGGGTGATTGGGGGCGATGATCATGGGCGACGCATCACGCAGGACATCCAGCGCGCTCAGATCGAAACGCACTATACCCAGCACATCGAGCCACCACAGGTACAGGCGGAAGGCGTACATCACGCCCTGACGGCCGAAACGACGCGCCACTGCCTTCGGCAATACCAGCTCGGCCGGTACCGCGATGAGGGTCCACACAATACAGCCGAGCACGAGTGAAGACAGGCCCAGCCACAAAAGTACGTGCTCGCGCGCATGGCGCAGCAGCGTTGCAAATCGGTCCATCACTACTCCAATGCCAACCTGTCAGCTGCAGGCTCAGGCAAAACCGACTGCTTCGATTTCGACCAGCAATTCGGCACGACATACGTCTGCGTGCAAGACGATCATATTGATCGCCGCCTCGTTCCGCAGCACGCGACGGACCGTATCGGCCACCATGGGAGCGTCATCCGGATGACGCACGAACACCTTGTAGCATAGCTTGTGTGACGAAAATACTTCACGACCCAACCCACGGTTCGCCTGCGTCACAACCGTCACGATATTGCGCAAAGATTCTTCGGTCTGGGCCACCACATCGCCAAGATGCACGCTTTCGTGGCCAATGATGCTGGCCGTGCCGGAGACGAACAGAACATGCCCACCGTCCGCATCGCTCAGCACACTGCCACGCGAAAAACTCGGGCTCTTCGGGCCATAGCGCTCTGGATAGCGATAGGCACTGATCTGGCGCGGGTTCTCGACGCAGCGTGGCTCGGTACGCGCGGCCAGCGCATAGACGGTCAGCGGCCCGCCATGCGTGCCCAGCGCACAGGCCGCTGGCGCGCCCACATCAGCCGAATGCTCGGCGGCCTCGAAAGCAGCCTGGCGACCGATATTGAACAGGCGATAGCGCTCCAGTGTGCCGAGTTGGTTCGCCTGGTCGCGATTGATGTCCGCGAAATAATTCCAGCAACGAACAAGGTGGCTGAAACCCTCCCGGTCCATCACTTCGAACAGGGCGGCATAGGCTTGCTGCGCAGCACTGGCAATGTCGCGTAGTGGCTCATCCGGGTGTTCGCCGTTCTGTTCGGGCAGTGTGATGGCCACGAACAGCAGTTCCGAGGTGCAACGGTAGCGCGCCGGGCCCAGTGCGCCCTCGCGCACCGCACCCGCGACACGCCACTGCTCCATGATGCCCACGCCCGCCGTATCACCTGCAAGCAGGGGCCGCATGGCAACCTCGATATCGACCCCCGTCGCAGCGGCGCTGGCATTCAGCGCTCCACCATGCCAGACAGCACCCAGCAGACCATCGCCAGGCACGTCTGGCGACACGACGCAGGCGACTTCCAGAGACAGCGAACCCGTCGTGCCTCCGTGGGGCGGCTCAAACATCATTCCCATCATCGTGCCTGCCGGAAAGCCAGAACGGCATTGCTGCCGCCGAATGCAAAAGAGTTGGACAGTGCTGCACGCAGATTCGTCGTACGCAAGGCCTCGCCCATGATGTGACGCACACCGAAACAGTCGTCGGCCGGAGTTTCGAGTTGCTGCGTATGCGGAATGGCTTGCTTGTACAGGGACAACACCGTGATCAGCGCTTCGATGGCACCGGTGGCGCCAAGCAGATGCCCGTGCGCGGCCTTGGTTGCACTCACAGGCAACTGCGCGGCATGTTCACCAAAAACCTCGCGCAGCGCGGCGATTTCAGCGGGGTCACCTTCGCGGGTGGCGGTGCCATGTGCGTTGACATAGCCGATGTCGGCAGCCGACAGGCCGCCCTGGCGCATGGCCGCGTCGATGGCGCGAACCTGGCCTTGCGCATCCGGTTTGACCAGATGCGTGTTGTCACAGCTGCTGCCGTAGCCTACGACTTCGGCATAAATCTTCGCGCCGCGCTCGACGGCATGCGACCACTCTTCGAGTATCAGTGCGGCACCGCCCTCGCCCAGCACCAGACCCGCACGCCTCGGATGAAACGGCCGACAAGCCGCCGGGGCGGTCTCTTCATCGCCAGGCGCCAATACGCGCATGGCATCCCAGGCGCGGATCACGGCTTCCGACAGCGGCGCTTCGGAACCGCCCGCGATGACGATCTTGTCACGCCCCTGGCGAATACGCTCGAAGGCATCGCCCACGGCAACGGCCGACGACGCACAAGCGACAGAATACGTGGTGCACGCGCTGCCCAGACCGAGGCGGATAGCGATCTGCGACGCGCAGGCATTGTTCATCGCCAGCACGACAGAGAGCGGCGGCACGCGGTCACGACCATTGATCATGATGTCGCGATAGCCCTGCTCGAAAGTCATCGTGCCGCCAACGCCGGTACCCCACGACACGCCGCAACGCGCATCACCCTTCATGCCTTCGGCATCGAGTCCTGCATCGGCCCAGGCACGATAAGCCGCTGCCGCGCCCAGCTGGCTGTAACGATCCATGGTGGCAGTCTGCACGCGGCCCACAGCCGCCAGCGAATCGAAATCGGCACAGTGGATCGCCGGAATTGCCAGCGGGTCGACCGCCTGCGGATGACGGAACAGGCGGATGAATGATTCACCACCGAGTAGCCGGTTGAAGAAATCGTGTGCGTCATCTGCCGCGGGCGCCGTCACGCCAAGTCCGGTGACTGCGACGCGGAAGTATCCGGCCTGCGGAGCGGTCAGAGAAGCCGCTCGGGGTGCTGCATCATGCATCTGCTTTGGGGGTGAGGAAGGAGTCAAAAACTTCAATCAATTGCGCCACGGTTTCAGGGCGCGGCAAATCATTGGGCAATTTGATCTTGAGCTGATCTTCGAAATCAAACATCAGGTCGAGAAGCATGAGCGAATCGACACCGATGGCCTCCAGCGTGGCCTCGGGCGTAATGCTCTCGGCAGGCGTGCCCACCTTCTTCGAAATGTATTCCCTGACTTGTTCGAGCGTATCCATGGAAAAGGCCTTGCGCAAAAGAAGTGGATTGATTTTATCCGATTCAAGGTCCGGACCGTGGCCGCAGCACGCGGCCACAGAACCCGCTCAGACTTCCGTGTTCGACGCCAGTGTCGCCTTGTGATTGCGGCGGCGCCATGCCCAGGTCTTGATTGCTTGCGGCCACACCGTCAGGCAGGAGCAGTAGTAGATGAATTTGAAGCCGATAAGTCGCGGGTACACCGGCGTATTACGGAAGATGTCCCCCGCCAGGATGGACAGCATCGCCTCCTGCATGCGCCACACATTGCGCGGCTGCATGAAGATCTTGCGGATCGCTGGTGAGGTGATGCGGTAGATGAACCACGAGAACATCTTGGGTCCGTGCACCATGGTCTTTTCGAAGTGACGGAACGCCTTGTCCGCCATTTTCATCTCGCCGCGCAGCCAGTGATCGACCGCCAGCGCACTTTCGAATGCGCTGTGCATCGCCAGATAAACACCTGACGAGAACATCGGATCAACGAAGGCGTAAGCGTCGCCAATCATGGCGAAATTCTGGCCACGGCAATACGCAGAGCTGTACGAGAAATTGCCGGTCGCCGTAGCAGGTTCGACCATGGTCGCGTCCTTGAGGCGCTCGGCCAGCTTGGGCGCCAGCGCCACCGTTTCCATCAGGAAAGTCGAGGGGTCACTCTTGCGGGTCTTGAAATAGGCCGGCGAGGCCACAGCGCCAACACTGACCGTGCCATCCAGCAGCGGGATGTACCAGAACCAGCCGTGATCGAACCAGAACAGCGAGATATTGCCCTCGCGGCGGCCTTCAGCACGCTTGGCCCCTGTGAAGTGGCCGAACAATGCGGCGCTGCTGTGCTCGGGGTTGCGCTTCTTGATGCCGAACTGGTTGGACAGCACCGTGTCGCGGCCGCTGGCATCGATGACAAAGCGCGGGCGCCATTCGCTTTCGCTGCCATCGTCGGCCCTGACCTTGACGAGGGCGCGACCATCACCGCCCTTGCCCGCTTCCAGATCGACATGGGTCACGCGGCTGCCTTCGAAGGTGCGCGCGCCGCGCTTGGCGGCATGACGGAACAGCAACTCGTCGAACTCGGAGCGACGAACGTGCACGGCATACGGGAACGACTTGTCCATCGCCTCGGCAAACACGAAGTCGCTGGTGTGGTCATGCCAAGGCGAAACGAATTCGGCGCCATACTTGGTGATGCCGATTTTCTCGACTTCCGTGCGCACACCGAGGCGGTCGAACAGCGGCATATTCATCGGCAGCAAGGACTCGCCGATGTGGAAACGCGGGTGATGGGCTTTTTCCAGCAATACGACGTCATGACCCTTGTCGGCCAGCAGCGCTGCAACGGCCGAACCGGCAGGGCCGCCGCCGATGACCAGTACGTCTGGCGTCATGCCGGTACGAGCCATCCTGCCCATTTCAGATTGCATCGGCATCGCGCCCATTTCTTCCATCACCGCACTGCTCACCGAACTATTCACATTTCCCCCGAGGTGTCGAAACCGGTATCCGTATAATCCGGCAAAGATAGCATGGCGGCAGCCACCCCGGCACGCTGGCCGGGCGGGCTGACGCCCGCTGCAGGCCATATTTCACTGTTCAAGATCACCATGTCGACACTCGTACACGCCGCGCAATCCTCCGTACATCAGAGCGAACAACTGCTCTCCGGCATCCTCATCCAGCTGGCCATCATCGTCGCCGCCGGGCGCCTCGGCGGCGAACTGGCGGCACGCTTCGGTCAGGCACGCGTGGTCGGTGAAATGCTGGTCGGCATCCTGCTCGGTCCCACCCTCTTCGGCGCCCTTGCGCCCGATCTGTTCCGCGTCGTATTCACCGATGTGCCCCCTGCTCCGATGATGATCCTCAGCCAGATCGGCCTGATCCTGCTGATGTTCGAGATCGGCATGGAATTCGACTTCTCGCTGCTTGCCAACAACCATCACCAGCGCGCCACCACGCTGGTGTCGGTACTCGGCATCGTCGTCCCCTTCGCGCTCGGGCTGCTGTTCGGCTACTACGCTGCGCCCATCCTCGCCCCAGGCATCAACCAGATGGGCTGTGCCCTGTTTGTCGCCACGGCCTTCTCGATCACAGCCCTGCCCACGCTGGGCCGCATCCTCATGGAGTTCCGCCTGACGCGCGCGCCGATCGGCGTCGTCGCCATCAGCGCCGCCGCCGTCAATGACGTGGTGGGCTGGCTGATCCTGATGGTCGTCTCGGCGCTCGCCATTTCGAGCTTCTCGTTCGCCAATTTCTCGCTGCGCCTGCTGGCGTTGGCCGTCTATGGCGTGGTGTGCTGGTACCTGCTGCGCCCGCAGCTGCGCCGCCTGATCAGCGTCGACATACGCCGCAATCCGGGCCTGTCCAGCAACCTGCTGACCACCATGCTGGTGTTGTTGTTTGTTTCGGCGCTCATGACCTACCTGATCGGCATATTCGCGATATTCGGCGGCTTCATGCTCGGTCTGCTTGTTCACGATCAGCGTGAATTCACCGAACAATGGGCAGACAAGGTCGGCCGCTTCGTGCAGGTACTGCTACTGCCGGTGTTCTTCACCTATACCGGCCTGCGCACCAACGTCGGCTCACTCACCACGGCCAGTGACTGGGTCTGGTGCGCGCTTTTGATCAGCGTCGCCACGCTAGGCAAATTCGGCGGCGGCTACATCGCGGCACGTCTGGCGGGCACTGACCATATCAGCGCCAAGATTCTGGGACTGCTCATGAACACGCGTGGCCTGATGGAGCTCATCGTGCTCAACATCGGCCTCGACATGGGCTTCATCTCGCACAAGCTGTTCACCATGCTGGTGCTGATGGCGTTGGCCTCCAACGTCATGACCACGCCAGGCCTGCGGCGCTGGCTGCCGAGCTTGGGCGAGCGCTACAAAACCGCCGAAGACGAGCCGGCAGCAAGACAGCACGCGAGCTGATCGGCAAAAATGAAAAGGGCGGAAAACGATCCGCCCTTTTTATTTGCTCACGTCGCGCAGGCTAGTCCTGCACCACCGCCAGCAAGGCCTGTTCGAAACCCTCGACCAGCGTCACCGGCACCGCCAACATCAGATTGAGCGGCAGGCCAAAATTCTCCACACGCAGGCCATCAGCATCCAGCACGTATTCGCCGTGCTCCTCAAGCGCTCGCCCCTGCAGCCGCGCCACGCGTTCGCGCAGCAATTCCGGCGAGCGCACATAGCCCACGACGAATTTGCCAAGCGCTAGCGCGAACCCGACTTCGAAGCAGGTACCGGAATCCGGCTCGACGCCGCGAAACGGATTGAGGTTGGCGACCACCACATCGGCGGAACGAATCATGTCGATGTTGTTGGCATAGATGCCAGCAGGCGAGCTGGCGTTGCCATCGAGCGGAATGAGAGCCTCCAGGCCGAGCGCGTGGCAGCGCTTGCGCACCGCCGCCGCCCAGTCCGGCGCATCCGGACGAAACACGTCAGGGCCCGCAATATAGACCTTCTTCGCCGACACTTTCATCACACGCTCAGATCGTTGGCTCTTCACCGCCCAGCGCTTCAATGATCGCCGGAATGAAACGTCGCAACTCAGCTGTCATGAGCGCGAAGTCGGCATCAAACTGCGCTTCCGCATCTTCTGCATCACCCACGGCATCCTTGATGATGTCGAGGAACTGCAGGCGCTTGATTTCCAGCTTGTCGTTGAGAATGACGCTGATGCGATCGTCGAAAGTCAGCGCCAGTTTCGAGGCCTGCTTGCCGCCTACGATGTGATCCTGCACTTCCTTGCCGTCGAGCGCGTGACGCACGTAGCGCACGGCACTTTTCTCTTCGGTGATGGCGCGCAGCTCGCAGTCCTGATCGATCGTGAAGCCAACCGGCGCTTCATTGGCAACCAGCCATTCCGTCATCGCCGAACCCGGGCTCAGGCGCGTATTGAGCAATTTGAGCGGCAATTCGTCGAGGGCCTTGTGCAAGGACTCGACCACGGTATCGGCGGCCTTGCGACTGGAGGCATCCACCACCAGCCAACCCGCTTCCGCGTCGATCCACGCGAAGATGCGGCTGCGCGTGGTGAAGGCACGCGGCAGCAGCTCCTGCGTCACGGCCTCGCGGATTTCCTTGATCTGTTTGCGGCCGGGCTTGTAGCCCTGCTGTTGTTCGATTTCCTCGGCGCGGTCGGCAGCAACCTGCTTGACGACGGAGGATGGCAGCAAGCGGCGTTCGATGCCCAGCGCGATCAGCCATTGGCCGCCTACACTATGGACAAGCGAGCCTTCGGGCTGGCGGGAAATCCAGCCATGTGTGGAAAGATCCTGGCTACCGCAGGGGCGAAAGCGCAGACGACCGAGTTGCTCGTCCAGACGCTCGATGGTCATGTCCCACTTCTGGGGCAGTCGGTATAGTTGTAAGTTACGAAACCACATGGCGTCAAAATTGTCACATGATACCGCCTCGTGAATCCGGCAAAAAGGAGTTCCTCATGAATCGTTTCAATCGTCCCGTTGCGCTGGCTGCCACGGCCTTGCTGCTCGCGGCCTGTGGCGCGGAAACCGTCACGACGGCGGCCACCGTCGCCAAACTTCAGGCGCAGCAGGTGGAAGAAGCGCAGAAGCAGAAGGCGCAGATCACGCAGCAGCTCGACCAAGCGCAACAGCAGGCCGAACAGCAAAGGCAGGCTATGGAAGATGCCACCAAGTAGTACGTTTTTTTCAAAGGAGCAGGACCATGAAACTGAAGTTACCCAAACCGCGCAATCTGGTGCACCTCGCACTGCTGCGCACGACTCGTAACGTGACGCACGGCAAGTCGCTCAAGCAGCAACGCGCTAACGGACGCATCGCACTGCGTCGCAAGCTGCGCGATGAAGGTGTTTTTGTTCAGTGTGCTGCCACAGCGTACTGAACAAAAACACTTTCACCACCTAACTATTTGTCATTGCGCCTTGTGAGACTCTTGCATCGTGAGCACATGACGATGCAACACACACAATGGCCACACGCATCATCCCCATCATCCAGCAGCAAGCACCTTCCGCAGTCTCCGGCAACCCAACCGCGCAGCTGAAGGCACCGCCGCCACTCGCGCTGTACATTCACTTTCCGTGGTGCGTGAAGAAGTGTCCGTACTGCGACTTCAACTCGCATGCCGTGCGCGACAGCGGCATTCCGGAAGTAGCCTACGTCGACGCTTTACTGCAGGACTTGCAGTCCACGCTGCCGCAAGTGTGGGGGCGTCGCATCATCAGCATCTTCATCGGTGGCGGAACGCCCAGCCTGATTTCACCGGAGCAGCTCAATCGACTCCTGACCGGCGTACGTACCTTGCTGCCGCTCGACCCGGAAGCGGAGATCACGCTGGAAGCGAACCCCGGCACGGTCGAGGCTGGTCGCCTTGCCGAGTTTCGCAGTGCGGGCGTGACGCGCGTATCGCTGGGCATCCAGAGCTTCGACGACGAGCAGCTCACGCGCCTCGGTCGCATCCACGACAGCCGCGAGGCACGCGCTGCGATTGAAATTGCCCAGCGCAATTTCGACACCTGGAACATCGACCTGATGTACGCCCTGCCACAGCAGACGCTGGCGCAGGCCGAGCGCGATCTGATGCAGGCCCTGAGCTTCTCCCCGCCGCATCTGTCGTGCTACCACCTGACGCTGGAACCGAACACGCTGTTCCACCGCTCGCCACCGCCCCTGCCCGACGAAGATGCCTCGGCCGACATGCAGGACATGATTGAAGTGCGCCTCGCCGAAGCGGGCTACAAGCACTACGAAACCTCGGCCTTCGCCAAGCCCGGCCATCGCTGCCGCCACAACCTGAACTACTGGAGCTTCGGCGACTACATCGGCATTGGCGCGGGCGCGCACGGCAAGCTCACCTCGCATGAGGGCGTGCGCCGCGAGATGCGCCACAAGCACCCCAACGCCTACCTCGACGCAGCCGCCAGCGGCAATTTTATCCAGGATGCCAATCTCGTCGCCGCTGCTGACCTGCCCTTCGAGTTCATGATGAATGCATTGCGCCTGCTCGACGGCGTGCCGCGCTCGCAACTCGAGCTCACCACGGGCATGCCACTGGCCAGCATCGAAACGCAGCTCGCTCTGGCGCGCACGCGCGGCCTGCTGCAAATCGACGCTGATCGTATCCGGCCCAGCGAACAGGGGCGCCGCTTCCTCAATGATCTTCTCGAAATATTCCTCGCCAAATGAGCACTGACGATATGCACGACGCGGAGCCGGATTCCGACTCCGACGCGGATTTTGAAACTTGCGACTTCAACCCGGCTGATGCACCCGAGCTCGCCCGTCTGTTTCGCGATGCCATCAAGATCACGGCAGCCAGCGACTACTCAACGGAGCAGCTCGCCGCCTGGGAGAAATCCGCAGACGACGAAGCTGCGTTCGCTGCCGCGCTCAATGAGGGCTGGGTGCGCATCGCGGTGGATGACGAAGGCATTGTCGGTTTCGCTCAGCTCAATATGCCCGGCCATCTCGCCATGCTTTACACGGCACCGCGCGCGGCACGTCGTGGCGTCGCCACGCTGTTGATGGACGACATGCACATGCTTGCAGCGGCCATGGGCGCCAAGAAGATCACCGTAGAGGCCAGCAGCCTGGCGCGCGCCTTTCTCGCCAAAGAGGGCTTTAGCGACACCGGCACGGAAGTCGTGGAGCGCCACGGCGTGAGCTTCACGCGCTACCTGATGGCGATCAAGACCCGGCCACTCTGATCGCGCCGGTTTGCGCGTACACTTCGCCCCTCACGCCCCAGGACCACGCCCCATGCCCTTGCTGCAACTGACACCTACCGAAGCCCGTGTGCTCGCCGTTCTTGCCGAAAAGGAAAAGACGGTGCCCGATTCGTACCCGATGTCGCTTAACGCGATCATCACCGGCTGTAACCAGAAAACCAGCCGCGACCCGGTCATGGAAGTGTCGGAAACGGATGCGCTGCATGCCATCGACTCGCTCAAGTCACACACCCTGATACTCGAAACCTTTGGCAATCGCGTTACGCGCTATGGCCACAATATCGGCCGCGTCCTCAACCTGCCGACGCCTGCCGCGGCCATCGTCGTCACCCTGATGCTGCGCGGCCATCAGACCTCAGCCGAGTTGCGTGCCAATAGCGAACGCCTGTACCGCTTTGCCGATGTGTCGTCCATCGAAGCTTTTCTCGCAGAACTCGCCGAGCGCGCTGACGGCGCGCTCGTCAAACTCATGCCGCGCGCGCCCGGCGCCCGCGAAGCGCGCTGGGCACACCTGCTTAGCGGCGAACCCGTTGCCAGCGCACATGTGCCTGCAGCCGCACCGGAAGGTGGCCTCGCGAGTCGCGTGACCGTGCTGGAAGAGCAAGTCGCTCAGCTTTCGGCCCAACTCGCGCGCATTAGCAGCGAACTCGGCCTTGCCACTGACGAGATAGCTGGAAGCTGAGCAAACAACCGAGCCGATGACCCGAATGCCGTCCGCGCTGCTGCACGGATTGCACAACAGCGGAGGTCTGGTCTGGCGCCTGCACACACTGCGTATCGCAGGACTTTTGTCGGGATTTCCTCGAAACAGGCCGAGACGGCTGCACGCCCTGCGATTCGATCTCGGCGCCCTCTCTACACGCCGAGCGGCTGATGCCGCGTCATTGCGTCCGACGGAATAACAGATCTTGCAGTAGCTGACCGCGGCACATCCCGGCTCGGTCAGACAGGCTCTGAACAGCCATCTTCCCACCCGACTGGCGCAGGAAGGCCGAGGCAATGACGCTGCCGTGAATTACTGGGGTGCGGCGTTGGCCGATACAGGGCTCGCCGAAACAGAAAATGGCTGCGCGCCTTGCTGAATGACTGGCATCGGCGGCAATTGATGATCAGAGTCCAGCAAGCCGAGCTCGCTGAGGTTGTGCACGATGTCCGCAGGATTGCCCAACGGCTTGAGCATGCCTTGCAAGGTCATCCACGGCGTCTTGCCATCGATAAGAATCAGAGCCGCACGCATGCGCTGCTGCAGGCCATAGGAACGGTCACTCACGGCCAACCGGCCCAGTTCAGTCTTGTAGAAAATTTCCACATCAAACATACCGTCCTCCATTTCGACGAAGACTGGATACACAAGAACCGTGCCAAATACCGGCTAACATATACATGGAAACCCGTATCTCTTCCGGATGCCTGCTTTCACAACTGCCAGGAAGAGCTTTCCGCATTGCTATCGGAGATATTCCTACAGCGTAGTCAGTGTATGACTGACATCAAGGCGTCCTATAGGGCGGAAAACGCGTAGAGGACGATGTCCATGAGGGCAGCAACAGTGACGCTGTGTGACAGCGCAGAGGCGCGGATTCGTCACACCCCAAAAGGGCCGGCATCACCACTCGCAATCAATACCAGCCACGACCAACAAACAAATCAAAACAATCCGGAAACAGAAAGACATGCGTCCCTGGAAAAAGTTGCAATCCACGCCGGTCCTTACCGATCGCTGGTTCAATGTCACGGCAGATCGGTGCGAACTCCCGAATGGCGTCACCCTTGAACCGTATTACGTCGTTCACGAAAGGGATTGGGTGCATGTCTTTGCGCTGGATGCGAAGGGACACCTGCTTGTCGTGCGGCAGCATCGATACGCCGCTTACACGACGTGCCTGGAGTTACCGGGCGGAGTGATTGACGAGGGCGAAGAACCTCTCACGGCCGCCAAGCGCGAACTACTGGAAGAAACAGGCCACTCCTCAGCCGAATGGGAATATGTCGGCTGCATGTTCGCCAATCCTGCCCGACAGACCAATCGAATTCATCTCTTTCTTGCACGCAATGTCGAGGCGACCGACACACAAAGCCTCGACGCATCAGAGGAAATCGAGTACTCAATGCAACCACTGAAGGCCGTGCAGGCGGCAATTGATGGCGGGGAGTTTTCGCAGGCCCTGCACATCGCCTCCTACTATCATTGTCTGCAACTTGTGCGCGGTCGCGACAAAGATCAATGCGTCGTTCAAACGCGATGACCCCTGGAGTGACCTCATGTCGACGCTGAATTGCCGCCCTGGTTGCGCAGCCTGCTGCATCGCGCCGTCCATCAATACACCACTGCCAGGCATGCCGAATGGCAAGTCTGCCGGTGTGCCCTGTGTGCAACTCACGGCAGATCTACGCTGCGCGCTGTTCGGCAAGCCCGAACGCCCGGCCTTCTGCGGTGGGCTTCAAGCTTCAACGGAAATGTGTGGCGAAACGCGCGAATATGCGCTGCGCTGGATTGCCCAACTGGAGCGTGACTCAGCGCCAGACGGCGACAAGGCCAGCGGCTAAATATCCCCACTTATAATCGCCGCACTTCATAGCACTTCACAGATCTCAAACCCTCAATCCGGTACTGATTCATGGACATGCTGTTGCTACTCAAAGCCGCCATTCTCGGTGTGGTCGAAGGACTTACCGAGTTTCTGCCGATCTCCTCGACCGGCCACCTGATCCTCGCGGGCAGCCTGCTGGACTTCAACGATGAGCGCGGCAAGCTATTCGAAATCGTCATCCAGGCAGGCGCGATCCTCGCCGTGGTCTGGGAATACCGTCGCCGCATTGGGGGTGTGCTGGCGGGTGCCACCAGCGACCCGAAGTCGCAACGCCTGATCCTCAACCTGATCATTGCCTTCATCCCCGCTGCGGCACTCGGTTTCCTCTTCAGCAAGACCATCAAGGCCCACCTGTTCAATGCACCGGTCGTCGCCACGGCCTTCATCATCGGCGCCTTCATCATCCTGTGGGCTGAACGTCGTCAGCACACCGTGCGCGTGCAGACCGTCGACGACATGACAGCACTCGATGCATTGAAGATCGGCATCGCACAAGCCTTCGCGCTGATTCCCGGCACCTCGCGTTCCGGGGCGACGATCATCGGCGGCCTGCTGTTCGGCCTGTCACGCCAGGCCGCCACCGAGTTCTCGTTCTTCCTCGCCATCCCCACCCTGACCCTCGCCTCGGCTTACTCGCTATACAAGGACCGGGCCCTGCTGCAGGCTTCCGACCTCGGCATGTGGGCCGTCGGCTTCATCACAGCCTTCATTTCAGCCTTTCTGTGCGTGCGCTGGCTGTTGCGTTACATCTCGCGCCACGACTTCACCGTCTTCGCCTGGTACCGCATCGCCTTCGGTGTTCTGATCCTCGTTACATGGCAAATGAATTGGGTGGTCTGGGCTGATCATTGAGTTGCAGACATGCAACATCGCACACTCGCCCATAAATTGTTGCGCTAGACTCGCCCCGCTTTATAAATTTTTACATCTAAAAAGCGGGGAAATATGCAGACCAAATTCAAGAACCTGTTGTGGGTGGTATTGGCATGCGCGCTCGTCGCATGCGGTGGCGGCGGTGGTGGCGACGGAGGCAGCGCTCCAAGCGCGCCAGTGCAGAACGGAAACTTCGACCTCTCTACCAACTCACTGAGCTTCACGGCAGCGACACCTCTCAGCACCGTCGCTGCACAAACGGTCACGATGAGCAACATCGGCCCGGACGCGGCCGTAATCAAGGTTTCGTCCACCTCGGGTGGCGCGATCCCGACCTGGCTGAGCATCGTGATCAACGGTTCCAGTGCCACCGTAACCGCCAATCCGTCTGGGCTGGCGATGGGTACGTATCCAGCCGTCGTGCGCGTAGCAAGCCAGAATTCCGCTGGCCAGCAATTGAGCTATAAGGACGTGAACGTGCAACTGACCGTCACGACCAATACCTGGAGCATCTACGACGCGACCGCGCTGCCTACTGCAACGGGTGCAGTCACACAGGCCAATGGCACGCTGACGCAATTTAACCTGACCGGTGTAAGCAACAGCGCCTATTCGAGCGTAGCCGCGGGCATCCTCAGTGTGGATACCACCGCCGCGGCCGCCGACCAACATTTCTTCGTCACTCCGTTCGCGGCGACGAACAATGCGGGGACTTATCCCAAGAGGCTCACCATCCTGGCGCGTCTCAAGGGAGAGGCTGGGTCAGACCGCTTCCTGGATATCAATAGCTCCTTCGGCGACAGCGGCGCCACCGCCTATAAGGCGCAGATCACGTTCGGCTCTGGAACAGCGCTGCCGCTAACGGCCACCAAGCTAACGCTCAACAACGTGATCGTGCCCGGCAGCAGCGTAGCGGCCGCCGTAGGCTCGAGCACTTTTGATGCGAGCGTGTACCACGTCTTCCACATCGCGATCACGATGAACACGCCTTCCTCGGGCTCAGTTACCGTATATCTCGACGGCAATGCCTCGCCCATCCTCAACCAGGTAGTCAGCACGTTCCCCACGGCAACGGACATCGGAGAGAACAATTTGCGCTTTGGCGATACCGACCCCACGTATGCACGCAAGGGCTCGCTCGACTGGCTGGTGTGGACCAACACGGAGGCTTACACACCGTCGCAACTCGTCGGCAAGCTGCCGGCAGGTTTGACGAGCACGGGCTACTGACCAGTTCCTGTACAGCAAAAAGGCGCGGCCACGGCCGCGCTTTTTTTTGTTACCTGGCAGCACTGATTCGCAACCCGCTTGAAGGGATTTGACACTCCCCTGCGGGAATGCTCATCTATTTCCACGGTTTTCGCTCCGGCCGGCAATCGGAAAAGATCCACGCCCTCCTTCAGGCATCCGATCTCGGCAGGTGGGCCATCGGCTTCATCACAGGCTTCCTGTGCGTACGCTGGCTGCTGCGTTACATCTCGCGCCGCGACTTCACCGTCTTCGCCTGGTACCGCATCGCCTTCGGCGTTCTGATCCTCGTTACATGGCAAATGAATTGGGTGGTCTGGGCGGATCATTGAGTTGCAGGCATGCAACAGTGCACACCCGACGCGAAAATGCTGAGATAGACTCACCCCGCTTTAAAAATCTTTACATCAAAAAAGCGGGGAAATATGCAGACCAAATTCAAGAACCTGTTGTGGGTGGTATTGGCATGCGCGCTCGTCGCATGCGGTGGCGGCGGTGGTGGCGACGGAGGCAGCGCTCCAAGCGCGCCAGTGCAGAACGGAAACTTCGATCTCTCTACCAACTCACTGAGCTTCACTGCAGCGACACCTCTCAGCACCGTCGCCGCACAAACGGTCACGATGAGCAACGTCGGCCCGGACGCCGCCGTGATCAAGGTTTCGTCCACCTCGGGTGGCGCAATCCCGACCTGGCTGAGCATCGTGATCAGCGGCTCCAGCGCTACGGTAACCGCCAATCCGTCGGCACTACCGATGGGTACATATCAATCCGTCGTGCGCGTAGCAAGCCAGAACTCCAGTGGCCAGCAATTGAGCTACAAGGATGTGAACGTGCAACTGACCGTCACGACCAATACCTGGAGCATCTACGATGCAACCGCACTGCCTGACGCGACGGGTGCAGTGACCCTGGCCGACGGCACAAGCTCACGGTTCTTCCTGTGCGGTAACTCCGCAGGCACAGCGAGCGGCAATTGCAAATCGGCCAACAATACCGTTGCTGCGGGCATCCTGACGGTCGACTCGACCGCAGCCGCTGCTGACACGAACAGCTATTACTTGCGCGACGCGCTACCGAACGGTTACCCCAAATCGGTCACAACGGTGTTCCGCACGCGAGCTACAGCGCCCTTCTCGGGCCTTAGCGTAGTGCTGAATCTTGGTGAGACCGGCGGCAATAACGGCGGCCGCGTGCAGATTTTCATTGAAGATCCGACGTTTGCACCGGGTGGTCTTGTCATCTGGAATACGGATACGTCCAACCCGAGCCTGGTCCCACCGCAACACGTCGTGGCAACCGGGATCACCACGACGTCCTACCACACCTACCAGATGACCACGACCCTGACGAATGCCACCACCGGCTTCGTCCGCGTGTATGTGGATGGCGCAGCCACGCCGGTGATCAACCAGTCATTCACGACGCTGGGGCAAGCTACCGCGGGCACAAACCAGAACTCTATCGGCATCGGCGAAATCAGTTCGAATGCAACGGGCAAGTTCGATCTGGACTGGATCGTCTGGACAAGTGGCGCTTACACACCGGCGCAACTCTCCGGCAAGCTGCCTGCAAGCCTGGGCGTAACAACGGGTTACTGATCAGATCGGTAGCTCACCTCAAAAAAGGCGCGACTCCGGTCGCGCCTTTTTTATTTTTCAGGCTGCGCCGCCCAAGTGCAAAATAGCGCCTCCCTTTGCGTCCGTTCAAGCAATGATCCTCTATCTCCACGGTTTTCGCTCCGGCCCGCAATCAGAAAAGGTCCGCGTGCTTGCAGAGCATCTCGCGCAGCGCAAGCTGGCCGATCAGATGTGGTGTGAGCAGCTCTCGCCAGCCCCCTTCGAGGCGATCACCAGCATCGAAGCGCAGATCGCGCGCTGCGCTACGCCACCGACCTTGGTCGGCAGTTCCCTCGGCGGTTTTTATGCCACCTGGCTGGCGGAAAAACACGGCCTGCGTGCGGCGCTGATCAACCCTTTCGTGCCGCACGATGCTTTCGACTCCGCCCAGTTCCTCGGCGAGCATGAAATGCTCTACAACGATAAGCGCTTCACCTTCACCGAAGAGCATGTCGCGCAGATTGCGGCGCTGGATTGCCCGCGTCTGCGCAATCCGCAAAACCTCTGGCTGCTGGCCGAGACCGGCGACGAAGTGCTCGACTACCGCTACGCCGTCGAGCGTTATGCCGGCGCGCGTCAAACCGTGCTCGAAGGCGGCGACCACAGCTTCACGCGCTGGCCGGATTACCTCGACGACATATTGCGGTTTGCTGGCCTTCCTGCCTGATCCTGGCCCCGATTCATTCCGCCGCTTGCGGCTGCGGACCCGCATTGCAGTCGCTGATATCGACATAGATGCAATCGCCGCGGCCCCATTGCGCGCCCTCCTCGACCGGCACGGTAATCGTCGACTTGCGATGATTGCCGAAGAACTCGACTGTCGCGAAACGGCTCGCAGCTCGCCGCCAAACCATCATGGCGGAAATGCGCACAGGAAAACGGATTACGTTTTTCATGACCAGCCCCTGTCGCTGCGGCCATAGGCCATGCTCGTGATGACGCCCGCCACGGACATGACCAGCACGATCACGGCGCCGGAAGGCCAGTCCGCCAGCGCAGACAGCGTCAGTCCAACGGCATACGTAATGCTCCCCAGCGCATAAGCCATCCACAGACGCCCCCGGCCGACGGCACGCGTCGCCAGCGCGGGCACGATGAGGCTGGAGAACACGAGGTACACGCCAACCAGTTGCACGGAGGCGGTGACGGCGAGCGCGAACAGCAGATAGAAGGCAAGCCGGCCGACGCTGCGGCCGATGCTGAACCACACCGCCAGCACAACGGCCGTGAGCACCGCTACCGACCACAGCTGGGTGCTGCTGACCCACAGGATCTGGCCGACCAGCAGATCCTTGAGGTGCTCGCCGCCATGCGGATTGCCCGCCAGCAACAAGATGCCGACGCAGGACGCGACGACGAACAGCACGCCGATGAGCGCCTCCTGTATGTCGGGCCAGCGTCGTTCGGTCCAGTTGAGCAGGAAGGAGCCGAGCAGCGCGGCACCGACTGCGGCGATCTGCACGGCCCACGTGTTCTCGCTGCTCTCCCAGCCCATGACGTCGGCCGCGATGACGCCGATGCCGGCTATCTGCGCGATAGCCAGATCGATGAAGACAATGCCGCGATCGAGCACCTGCATGCCGAGCGGCACATGCGTCGCGAGCACCAGCAGGCCGGCGATGAAAGCCGGCCCGAGGATGCTGATGTCCAGCCCCGAAAAACTCAGCGCATGGTTCATGGCGCGGCCCCGCCCTTCACGCCCTTGAGCAGTTGCGCAACCGTGTCGTCGAAGAGACCGAACAGATCCTTCGCGCGATCACTGCCCCCCACGGTGAAAGGCAGCACGACGGCCGGGACCTTCGCCCGCTCGGCCAGCCAGTCGGCACCACGCGAATCGTTATATGCCGAACGGATGATCAGCTTGGCGGGCTGGCGTTGCTGCAGTGCCAGCACCTCGGAGAGATGGCTGCTGGTCGGCTCCACGCCCGGCTTCGGTTCAAGCGTGGCGAGTTCAACGAGCCCCAGCCAGTTCTCAAGATATGGGTAGGCCTTGTGCTGCACGATCACCGGCATGCCACGCACGGGCGCCGCGTCTTTCTCCCAGCGTTGCATGGCCATTCTCCAGCGCGCAGCGAAGTCGGCGTAGCGAGCTTGATAAAACGCCGCGTTGACGGAATCGAGCTGCACCAGTCGCTTGCTCAACGCATCCGCCACCAGGGCGATGTTGCGGGGGTCGGTCTGGATGTGCGGATTGCCTGAGGCATGCACGTCGCCATCCGCACGGTCGAGACGTGTCGGCACCTCGAGCTTGCTGACCAAATCCGCGGCCCCGAAATAGCCGGGCTTGCCTGGCTGCACATTCGGGTTGCCCGACTGACGCAGCATGACGGGCAACCAACCCACTTCCAGTTCGGCGCCGGTGCACACCAGCAGATCGGCATTGCGCACGGCAGCGATCAGGCTCGGCCGCGCCTGGATGTGATGTGGGTCCTGCAGGGCCGTGGTGGCGGTATAAGTGCTGACCTTGTCAGCCGCCAGCTCCTGCAATAGGGCCGTCCATTCCGGTTCGCACGCCATGGCGCGGATCGCAGCCTGACTCGTCATGGGCGCAACGAGACCCTGCACGAGCAGGATCAATAGAAATGCATTTTTCATTTTTATTTCTCCGTTCTTCCACGCGTTTAGTAGCTGTGCGCGCCATGTGCGCCGAGACTCATCTGGTACTGCAGGTACAGCTGGTTGTCCGGCGCCGCAACGCCATCTATCTGGCGTGACTTGTCGCGCGCCAGCTGCAGGCGCACGCGGCTGAATTCGCTCGGACTCCAGTCGAACATCAGGCTGGTTTTTGTCGGCCTGTAGTCGACGGTGTTGAGATTGGCCGCGTTGCTGGCGTAGTCGACCGCGCCACTGTTGAGCAGGTCGTAGCGCAAGCCGACGTGCCATGCCGGCATGAACTGGAAGATGCCTTGCAGATACCAGCCGGACTGGCTCGAGGTGTAGCGATCAGACTGCGCCGTAGCCGCCCTGTCATAGACAAGGTCACCATCCTCCTTGCGACGGAAGTACGCGCCCTGCAGCTTGAAGTTCTGGCGGTCGGCGTTGCCGTTCGGTGCCCACTTCCAGACGAAGTCGGCACCTACCAGACGCGAACGCCCGGAGAAGGAATTCGTCACGCTATTGCCGAGCACATCCGTCTCGTCATAGTCACGATTCTTCGGCGAGGCTGACAGGTACGACAGGCCCGCGCGCCAGCTGTTGCTCACGCCGATGTCGCCACCTACGTGTGCGAATACGGCTTGTGCTCCCGATCCGTTGCGGCTCACCTCGGAGCCCGGAAATTTGGAGCCGCGCCCTGCTTCCGCGCCAATCTCCAAGAAGGTATCGGAAGGCGCCAGCCACTTGAACTGCACGCCGTCCTGTGCGAACTGCGTACCGAGGAAGGCCTGATAGACGAGCGGGTTATCGACGAAGTCCCAGGTGTGGGCGTGCTGCTCGTTGAGATAGCCGAGGCCCGAGAAGAAGCGCCCAGCTTTTACCTTGAGGCCGGCAGGCAGGGCCGTGGTCTGGATGAACGCCTCCTCGGCCGAGATCTCGTTGTCCGGCGATACGGCAAAGTTGGCCTGGCCGTAGAAGAGATGGTCGACACTGGCGGAGAAGCCCAGCTCGGATTCACCGAGGCTGAAGCCCCGTGGGCCAGGGGCTACTTCGCCGCCGGGCATGAAGCCCGAGATGCGGTAGTCCTCCGGCTTGCGCGAGAAGTTTGCATAGGTGCCGGACAAGATCAGTGAAACGTTGGGATTGAGGCCCACCCCCGACGCGGTCCCCGCAGCTGCCGAAGACACAGCCGCAACCGGCGCTACACCGGGAGTTGCCGACGCGCCAGCCTCCGCTGCAAGTGAAGCGGCTTGCGAGGTCTCGGCCTTCTTCAGGCGCGCTTCGAGTTCGCTGATGCGCGATTCGTAGCTCTGTCGCAGCGCATTGATCTCGCCGCGGATTTGATCAAGATCGGCGTTGTCTGCAGCGAAGGAAAATGGGGCGAACGCCGTGGCAGCCAGTGCCACGGCAAGTGTGTTGGTTCTGGACATACGGAATCCTCGTCGTGAAGACGTCAATGAGTGGTCGGCACGCGGCCCGGCACCTCAAAGGTGGGCTGCATGCGCAGACGTGCGGGAGACAGGACCATGGCGAGAATGAAGCCGGCTAAGACAGCTCCTTCGACCAGGGCCCGATGGATGAGCGAAGACGACAACAGGCCGCGCACTGCGAAGCAGCACGCACGACTATCGGCGGGTGGTCTTGCTCAGGCGTGAGAGGTGGGAGGTGCGCGCGGTTGATATGCCGTCGTCGTGCGTGACGCAAGATGCAAGGAAAGCGACGACATGCTGACGACGTGCGCAAAGTCGGCCAGTAACAGGGTTTTCTGACTTGCGAGTCCCGCGCCGCCCGCCGCAGCGAACGACAGACATTGCTCGCAGTTCTCGTGGCCGCTGGGGCTCTGCCTGTCAGGGAGTTTCTGGCGACTCTCGGCAACATCCTGCGTCGCATGCGACAGTGCGTGCAAAACCGCACCCTGCTGTGCAAGCAGCACAAACAGGGCAAGGAAGAACGCAATGAGGCGGCTATTGCACGAGCGCATTGGAGGCTGTTCTGGACTCGTCCTGACCGGGGCGATCAGGACGAAGCCGGATTGTGGGCACTGAGTGTGACGATGATATTGTGGATTGCAATTCAGATGCAACATTGTTGCAAATAAATTGCGCCGCAAGACGCTCACACGATACGCGTGTGACGCTGGCCTCACATCACGTGCCCGCAAGGACAGCAACCCCCGTCATCCCTGTGAATTACATTGCGTCGATATGCATACTCAGGGGGCAGATATGTTCAACAGTACCGTGCTGGAAGTGGCCATCGGCCTGTGCTTCACCTTCGCATCCATCTCGCTGATCGCCAGCTCGCTCAATGAGGCACTGGCCTCGGCGCTCAAGCTGCGCGCCAACACGCTGCTCGATGGCGTCAAGGCGCTTCTCAACGATCACCAGTTCGACGGGCTGGCGCGCGACATCTACAACAGCGCTCTGGTCAATCCACGCGCATCAGGTCAGGCGAGAACCGAAGCCGATCTGGAATATCGCCCCTCCTACATCGAGCCGCGTCAGTTTGCGAGTTCCCTGATCGAATCGATCCAGAAAACCGGTGACACGTTCGAGGATCTTGGGCGAAGTATCGATGCGATTCAAAACGAACAGCTGCACACCATGCTGCGCGGCATTTACGACCGCGCCGCGGGGCGCATCGAAGTCGTGCACGCCGAGCTTGCAGGCTGGTTCGACAATGGCATGGACCGCGTCTCCGGTGCCTACAAGCGCCGCTCGCAACTCTTCTGTTTTCTCATCGCCCTGGCGCTGGCCGTCGTACTCAATATCGATGCGATCCACCTGTTCTCCACCTTGTGGAAACACCCCTCGCTGGTCGCGGCTCTCCCGGCCAGCGGATCCATGGGCGATACGGCACAGGTGTTCAATGACCTCAAGGTATTGCCCGTCGGCTGGGAAGCACCACCGGCGTTTGACCTGACACTGATCCGGCGTATTTTTGGCTGGCTGATCACCGCCTCGTCGGCCTTGTTCGGTGCGCCGTTCTGGTTCGATGCGCTGCAGAAAGTCGTCAACTTGCGTGGCTCGGGCACCAAGACAGCCACCGAAGAAACAAAGAAATAAAGCTGTGGCAATCCAGTGAAGGAACTTCCAAAACAAGTTCTCGTCATCCCGGCGAAGGCCGGGATGACGCGGTTTTGCCATTCGCGGCGTTTAAGTGAGCTGCATTACCGCCTTTGTTCAGCCTTAGTCCTGAAGATGCGGCTTACTTCTGCTGCTTCTTCATCTGCTCCATCATTTTCTTCATCTGCTCCGCCTGTTGCGGCGTCATCCCTGTAGGAATTCCATTTGCATTAATCAGCATGCCGTTGACCTTCATGTCTCCCGGCTTCATGTCCGCGGTACAGGCGCCGACGTAACGCGCGGTCATCGTCGTCTGGAAATCGCTCCGGCCGTTGAGAGGCGGAGCGCGATGGCTCTTCATTTCCATCGAATACTGGCTATTGAAGTCCCCCGTGATCACGCCATGCGTCGTCATCGTGCCGTCACCCTGCTTGCACACCGAGTCAAACTCCGCGCCCGAAGCTGTTCGCTTGAAGGTCTGCTGGCTGCAGTTGGCGTCCTTGTTTGCCATGCTGCGCTTGAACATCTCGGCATCCGTTTTCTCGTCGATGCATTGCTGAGCCGTCACGGCCTGCCCTTGCATCTGCGCGGAATTCATCGTGGTTTCCCATAGCCCGGCCTTGCGGCGAGGGTAGTCTTCCGCGCCAGCAGCGCTAGCGGCCAACGCCGCGAAACAGCAGACGGTGCTGCGGGCAAGCAATGAAGCGTGGTTCCTGATCATGCCAATCTCCTGTGATTGTCCAGCCAAGGTTCGGTCAACAAGCCTCGCAGGCGTGGCTTGCGGTACGGTGCCAAGCATTGCAGCAGACGCCCCGTGACCACGTCCAGCGGGCTTTTGTACATCGGCGCCTGCTGCGATACTACGGCATGCCCAGACCACCTGCCCCCGCCGCGCCCCAGCGCTTCGTCTCCAAACTGCCCGATGTCGGCACGACGATTTTTACCGTGATGAGCCAGCTTGCCAACGAGCATGGCGCCATCAACCTGTCGCAGGGTTTTCCGGACTACCCCTGCCACCCAGCCCTGCTCGATGCGCTGGCGCGTGCTGCACAGGCCGGCCACAACCAGTATGCCCCCATGGCGGGGCTGCCCGCCCTGCGCCATGCGATCGCAGCCAAGCTGCAACTGAGCCGCAGCATTGCCGTCGATGCGGATCAGGAGATCACCATCACCGCGGGCGCGACGCAGGCCATTTTCACAGCCATCGCCACCGTGCTGCATGCGGGGGACGAGGCCATTGTGCTCGACCCGTCCTACGACAGCTATGCGCCTGCCATTGCGGCGCAAGGCGCTCGGCCCGTGCGCATCGATCTGCGCGCGCCGGATTACGTAGTGGATTGGCGGCAGGTCGAAGATGCGGTGACGCCTCGCACGCGCCTGATCCTCATCAATAACCCGAACAACCCGTCGACAAGCATCTTCAGCGTTGCGGACCTTGATGCGCTGGCGGCGATCGCCGAGCGTCACGATCTGTTCGTGCTTGCCGATGAAGTCTATGAGCATCTGGTGTTCGACGGTCTCGAGCATCGCAGCGTGCTGGCGCATCCGGCGCTGCGCGCGCGCAGCTTCGCGATCTATTCCTTCGGCAAGACTTTCCATGCCACCGGCTGGAAGATCGGCTACTGCGTGGCGCCGCCGATCATGACAAACGAGTTCCGCAAGATTCACCAGTTTCTCGTCTTCGCCGTAAATGCGCCTGCGCAGCACGCACTCGCCGAGCACCTGGCCGACCCTGCGCACTGGCAGGCTCTGCCCGACTTCTTCGAGGCCAAGCGCGACCGTCTCGCGCCGGGCCTGCGTGCAGCAGGCTTCGGGCTCCTGCCGAGTCGCGGCACTTACTTCCAGCTTGCCGATTTCCGGGGCATCAACGGCGATATGAACGACGTGGCGTTCGCACGCTGGCTCACCGTGGAGCACGGCGTGGCCTGCATCCCGCTGTCGGTATTTCATGCCGACGGGCATGATGCCGGGCTGGTGCGCTTCTGCTTCGCCAAGCGCGATGAAACACTCGATGCTGCCAGCGTGCGGCTTGCCTCCCTGAACACCTGAAGCACGCCCTTCCTCAATGGAATATCTCACCCTTATCGGCTGGATCGTCACAGCCATTGCCGTGCTGCTGACCGGCATTTCGAAATCCGCTTTCGGCGGCGCGCTAGGCGGCATCGGCGTGCCCCTGATGGCGCTGTGGCTACCGCCAGGTGTTGCCATTGCCGTGATGCTGCCCATCCTCTGCCTGATGGACATGTTCGGCGTGCGCGCCTACTGGCAAAAATGGTCGGTCGCCGATCTGCGCATCATCCTGCCCGGCGGGCTGGCGGGCATCGTGCTGGGCAGCCTCGCCATCGGTGCGCTGCCGGACCACGCCGTGAAGGCCTGCATCGGCGCCATTGCGGTGCTGTTCATGCTGGATCGCCTGCTGAAGCTGCGCGATCGTCTGCGCATGAACGGCGAGCCCGGCGCGGCAGCGGGCGGCATCTGGTCGGCCCTGTCGGGCTTTACCAGCACGCTGGCGCATGCCGGTGGCCCGCCTATCCTCGTCTACCTGATGGGGCGGCGTCTGCCGAAGGAAAACTTCGTCGCCACCTCGGCAGTGTTCTTCACGGTGATCAATGCGGCGAAGATTCTGCCCTATATCTGGCTGGGGCTTTTCACACGCGAAACGCTGACACTGGCCGCTGTTCTCGCCCCGCTCGCACCGCTCGGCGTGTGGCTCGGTTTGCATGTCATGCGCAGGGTGCCCGAGCGCCCGTTCTTCCTCACCGCCACGCTCATGCTGGGCGCATCAGGCATGAAGCTCTTGTGGGACGCTTTTTACTGAGCACACGCCTGAGTCGCGAGGCGCTCGCCTGAACACCCCGCCCCGAATGACAACAACGCAGACGCCCCTGTTGTTGTCTGGCAATATGCTTTTAGAATGGTCGCTTCTCATGCAGGAGCTGTCCTTCCGATGCCGCAGATCGGTTCTGCGTCTCGTCTTGTTCCCCTCGTTCAAATGAAAGAGAGATGATCACGATGAAAGCAATCGCACCAAAGCTCACCCGCCAGTCCACCCGCTGCGTCATGCAGCTTCTGCCGCTGTGCACGGCCCTTGCACTGGCCTCCGCTGCGCACGCCGCGCCGATCAAGTACGCGCCTACGGTCGTCGAACTCAAACGCGAGAATTTCCAGAAGCTCATCGACGGCAAGGCAGTTGATCTGTACACGCTCAGCAGCAAGAACGGCGTGACGATCAAGGTGACCAACTACGGCGCCAAGGTCGAGCAGATTCTCGTACCGGATCGCAAAGGCGTATTCGCCGATATCGCGCTGGGCTACGAGAGCATTGATGGCGTAGTCGGTGGCCAGCCGTCCATGGGCGCCTTCATCGGACGCTATGCAAACCGCATTGGCGCGGCGAAGTTCACGCTGGAGGGCAAGGAGTACCCGCTCGCCGCCAACAACGGGCCGAACAGCCTGCACGGCGGTGCGAAGGGGTCACGCTTCCAGGTTTTCAACGCACGCCAGCTCTCGCCATCCAGCATCGAGTTTGTGTACGTATTCAAGGACGGCGAAGAGAACTACCCCGGCACCCTGCCAGTGCACGTGGTGTACAGCCTGAATGACAAGAACGAATTCACGATCGAGTGGGCAGCGACCGCGACAGACAAGACGACCGTCGCGAACTTCACCGGCCACACCTTCTTCAATCTCTCTGGCGACGCCACGCAGCTGAATTCTGAGTATGTCATCAAGGTCAATGCCGACAAGTTCCTGCCTATCGACAGCACGCTGATCCCGACTGGCGAAGCACGCGACGTGACCGGCACGGTGATGGATTTCCGCACGCCGAAAGCCTTCGGCAAAGACATCGGCAAGGATGATGAGCAGCTCAAGCTTGGTGTGGGCTACGACCACCACTTCGTACTCAACAAGGGTGGCAAGCCGGACGAACTGACGTTCGCGGCAAGCGCGCTAGATCCTGCATCGGGCCGCACGCTGGAGGTCTGGACGACAGAGCCCGGCATGCAACTCTTCTCGGGCAATAACCTTGAAGCGAAGGCGCCGCGTGACCAGGGCAAGGGCGACCGCCTGTTCGCCTTCCGTGGCGCATTCTGCATGGAGCCATCGCACTTTCCGGACAGCCCGAACAAGGCGCAGTTTCCGACCACGACGCTGCAACCGGGCCAGTGGTACACAGGAAAGATCGTCTATCGCTTCGGCGTAAAGAAGTAAGAAGATGTTCTCTGCAGCCGGCACGTGCCGGGGCTGAAATAAATAAGGCCGCCCGGGTTCACGAACCTGGGCGGCCTTGTTTTTGCGAAACCACTGAGCGCATCAACGGGAAAGAAGCAGCCAGCCTCCCACCGCGAGCACGCAGGCGCCGCCGATCAACACGGGAATGGGATTGATGCGACGCTCCGGCACCACCTCACCATCCGGCGTTTGCTGGCGCATCTCCCGCATCAAGGTAGCGAGATCGCCGTTGCGGAAGTTGCCCGTGAGTTCGTCGTGCAGCGAGCGCGTCATTTCATCTTCAAGCGAACGTGTCTTCTTGCTTTTCGTGTTTTTCACCATCAGTTCACAACCACAAGCCTCACAGCGCTCCCGGTCAGCACGCGACTGACGATGTCCGCACTGCGGGCAACGCTTTTCCTTGCCCGTCGTTTTGGCTGCGGGTTTGTCTTCGTGCTTGCCAAGCTCTTGCGCATAAGCCAGTTCGATGGTCGACGCGAGCCGCTCCACCGACCGAGCCTTTGTCTCCGCAGCGGACACCGGGGGGGCAACAATGGGCGCGGGTAGCGACGCGTCCTGCGCTTCGTGTGCGACCAGAACGCCCATGATATTGGTCCCCAGCAAGGTGCCGTCGCGCTGCAGATCGACCTGTGTCTGAAGGAAACTGCCGTAGCTGTCCTCGTCCTCCAGCGGAGCGCTCACCACACCGCCGGTCGCATGGTTAAAAGCAAACACCTGGCTGGCCGTCGAGTTGCCTACCGGTAAGGATGCAGCCTCAATTTCAAGCTCAACCTGCATGCCGAATCGCGCCAGTTCAGTGACATAGCGCGCGCCCACCTCAGCACTGACGCCACGCTTGAGCACCGCCTTGCCGCCCGAGAACAGACGTACGACTTGGGCCTCGTCGACACGCAGGCGACGCGGGGCGGCGCGCATCACCTGTGCCCTGTTGTAACCCTTGATGGTCTTGCCCCAGAAGACAACCTTGAATGAAACCAGGACGGCCTGCGCGTCATTGAGCGGCGTCAGCGGCTCCAGGCGCGCCTTCATGCCCATGCGCTCCAGCTCGGCCAGATAAGGCCTGCCAGCCTCGGCACTCACCGCTTTCTTCAGAACCGAGGTTTCGCCCGAGAACAGGCGCGACAACTGCTCATCGCCGATGCGCAAACGGATTGCCGCGGCCTTTCGCACATCCTGCATGTGAAACCCGTCCAGCAGCTCACCGCTGAAAACGATCCGACACATTTCCATTCGCTTCTTCTCCTCACTCTCACGCCACCCGGCTAATCCCGACCGGTGTCCCCGCGTTCTTATCTGTCTGATTATGTGCGAGAGGCTAGCAGCCCGTTAGTGCTGCATGCCATGACCACACAATATAGCGACCAGTGGCACGGGCTGCTTGACTGGCGGGGCAGACGCCTCATGGCACGTACAGCGGCACATCTGAGGCGAGTGGCAACCACAGGAGCCTGCGTAAATGGTAGCAGCCGGCCCGACATTTCCATTACAGCCCGGATTTCGACGATCGCAAGGTTCGTCCCCAGAACAGCTTACGCCTCACATCATAGCGCCGCATTTCTCCTGGATTCACCGCATGTCGTTACCGCTGTCGTACAAACTTGTCGCCCTCTTCAGTGCCGAGTGTCTGCTCGTGCTCATTGCGTGCCCAGCAATGTTGGCATGGAGTGGTGTCACCCGCAGACCCCGCTAGTGCCGTCTGGTGATGCGTCTTTCTGTTGGATGATGCTGCCGAAGTTGTCAATCTAGCTAGTTTGTGCGAGCAGGTCAGCGTCGGAGAGGCGCGAGGCAGTGTCGAAGGCGGCCTTGAGCTTGGCTACCGCGCCATGCGCCGCGAGTTGATCTCGTCGGCCCTTGGTGGATGAGATAGCCGAGGTTGAGCTGGCTGGCGGCGAGACGGGTGCGCGGCTGACTGGTGGCGTCATCGACCAGCCCCTGCCCCAACCGCCATCGTCGAGCGTCGAGGCGCGCAGACCAGCTATGACGTCGGTATGTTTGGTGTTACTACCCTCGCCTGCGGGCCACGGTGGCATGTCGTCGCCGTTGTACATCTGGTGCGTGATGATGGGCGGGCGCGGTTTTGCGGGCGTTGGTCTTCGATGAATTCGACGATGACTTTCCCCCTCTTCCGCTATTGCTGTTCGTCCCACTGCCAGATCGTGACTCCGTAGTCGCTACCAAGATCAGGCATTGCCTCTCCTTGCTTGAAGTGACGACGCAAGTCTGATTTGGCAGGCGTCAGCCAGTAGCCCGTTTGGGGGCAAGGCTGTCCGGCAGGGCAACGCAAGCGCCCATGGTTCAACTCTTGATTAGCAAGGTCGTCTTGAGTTTCATCGTCAAACTCGCCATCAATCAGCTCGACGAAATACCACTTGCACGACCGGTCGCTGATGCCCTCCGATGAAATGAATCCATTGACACCAACCGGATCGGCCAAGTAACGCTTCTCATCGATCATTCGGGGCTTTTCCGCCAGGAATGCGTCGCGATACTTTGGTTGCTTCACAAGAGCCAGTAAGCGCAGATCGTCGCCACCCCACAAGCCTTCACGCCCCAGCAGGTTGACCGCTTCCAGCCCCAGATCATTAAAGGCTCTGCACTCAAACAGGCGCCCGTCTTTGTTACCGGTCCATGCAAATTGCAAGGTTCCGTAAGGGTCATCCTGGGGAACGTAGACGCCAGTGCGGCCCGGAAGCCTTTCGCTCTCACCAACCACATCGGTGCGCACTCGAAATTTGGGCAGTCGTGGGAATTGCGCGCGGTAGCTTCCCCATACATTGAAGACGATACCGTCACTCCACAGGCGCCGCATGGTGTTATCCAGATGCGCGGCATAGCGTCCGATGACCTCCATGCCCGCTTCAAACCGTGCTTCCTCGCCAGGGGTTGCCCATCCCATGCCTAATTCGCCTATCAAGCGTGCGCACTGGATATAGCCGGAAAACTCGTAAGACTCCTTAGCACGCAATGCAATGTCTTTGACAAGGCTTTTCTCGAAGTCTTGAAGCGCAGGAAATCCATAGGTGCTGAAGTTCACCGAAGTGTCCCTCACGCCCCATTGTGAATTGACAATCAACTCATCACGGCCTTGCTGTTGCGCAAGATCCAACGTTATATCGACACCACTCACAAAATCATCGACGAGTTTTTTCAACCCCTTCAGATAATCAAGCGAGGCAAAGTGATAGAGCAGCGCGGCTTGCCGCTTCTGCCACTTGGTGAGGCGAACTACCGGGCCTTGTCCGAGTGGCTTGCCAAAAAGATCAGTCGTACTCATGTGTGCTCAGTTCTTGCTGACTTGGCCAGGAAGCGCTGGCAGCCCGATCTTGGCTTTGGCGGCGCGCACGATGCTCCAGCCATCGGTGCGCAGCTCTGCGCCGCCACGCTAGGCGCCGCGTGTTGAAACTCGTTGCCCTGATGAATGAGGTAGCCGAGGTTGAGCTGGCTTGCAGTGTGACTGCTGGCGAGTCGCGTACGTAGCTGGCCAGTGGCGCCATCGATAAGCCACTGGCCCCAGCCGTCGCCGTTGAGGGTGGGTGCATGCAGCCCGGCGATGACACGGGATGGTTGGCGCTGCTGCCCTCGCCTGCAGGCCACGGCGGATTGTCGTCGCCGTTGTACGTCTGATGCGTGACGATGGGGCGGGCGCGATTTTGCGTTCCTTGGCCTTCGATTAATTCGACGATGACTTCGTTGCCTGCCTTACCGCTATTGCTGCTCGTCCCACTGCCAGATCGTCGCGCCGTACAGACTATCCATGTCAGGCATCACGTCACCTTGCTTGAAATGACGGCGAGAGTTTACTTTCGCCGGGGTGAACCAGAAACCTGCTTGCGGGCAGGGCTCACCAGCAGCGGAGCGCAAGTAACCAGCCTCAATCTGTCGCCAGGCTTCTTGCCCGGGCACTTCGCCACCACTGTCGGCAACGCGTTCGACCAAGGTCCATGTGCAAGGCAGATAACCGTTAGCTATTTTGGCTTCATTGGCCTCTCCCCTCACCTTGCGCTCATGTTTGACATGCAAGGTTGGAAATCCCCCGTCGATATCTGGCAAGTAGATGCCAGACTGCGGTGTGCGATCACCGCTACGCATTTGCACCTTCTGATTTAGTCGATAGATGGGCCAGCTTGAGGGTGGGCTAAGTGGTTCTTTGACGATCTTGTCGTACTCAACTGTAAGCTCACCAGGCCCCCAGGTGCCGCCAGTTGTTATGTCGATCGGCCAAGCCAATCTCGAAGCCTCGATGAACAAGGTATCGAACTTCACGACAGCTCCCGGCTGCACTTCATCCATCCAGTCCGAACTGTAACCATCGTTGAACCCACGCACATCTCCCGTGACGCCGACCGCTCGCGCCAAGGCTTCATAATCCCCGCCCGCCCGTTTCACACAAGCATCCTCCAAAGCATTTGCCGTATCCCGGAAATTCGGCAGTACTCTGCCACCCCACACAAAGTCGGGTTGCTCATACGAAGGACGGTTACGCAAATCGTGTGGCAAGCGCTGCATATAGCGCGCCATCATGTCCTCAGCATGATCAAGCATCGCTCGCCATGTGTCGCGCAATTTCTCCAGACGCTCCAGCGAGCAATAGCGTTCAAGCAAGTAAATTTCTTGCGGTACCAAAGGAGTTTGCATTGGTTCTATTTCGCCTCTATCCAGTTATTCGTGAGGGTCGGCACACCGACCATGCTGACTTTCTCACCGAAACCATCGTAGCCGCTATCCGGCCATTGGCTAGTCCGTTGCCGTTTTCCGAGAAAGCCTTTCTGCAAATCCTTAGGATCAAGCACGATCTGAGTTGCGCCACCTTGGAGTTTGAAATCTGGGTTCAGGCTATGTTTCTGGGTTGCCGCCGTACCTTCCCAGACCTTAAGTCCTTCGCCCGGTGGCACCGTATAAGTCACGAATTCACCATTACTGTTCCAATTGGCCCACACGGCAAATCGCCGACGCCAGTCTTCCTTGCTTTTGAGCTCGTCGAACTCGCCTTTGCGCATCCAGCAAATGCTGTTGTCCCCTGAGCCAGGATCGACGATGCGGTAGAGGGTCTCACCGGGATGGATGGTGACTGGTTCGATAGTCCCCGCTTTGAAGGTCTTGTATGCCTCGAACAGTGGTGGCTTTTTTTCTCCGGGCACATGCGGAGGATCAAGATTCGGGTGCCCTGCTTTGACAGGGGCGCTCCTCGCTGCTGGATGCAGCTCCTTACCCGTTTCATCCACCCAACCCGGCTTGGCCTTCTCAAACGCATCCAATTCAGCCGCATTGCTCGGGCGCACAAAACCGTGCGGATTGATTGACTTCACAATAGCGCGATAGTTTTGATCCGCCTCCACGTCGAGGCGACGCGCTAACTGATCCAACCAATCCTGCAATGGCTTCACTACTTCGGCGAGCTCTTTGTTTGCCTTGTCACGCACCGACTTGACGGATTTGAGCAACTGACCAGCCTTCGTTGCCATGGCCGCGCTGCCCCACTTCTGGATCATCCCGCAGAAGCTTTTGAGGGCATCGATTAACTCGTCGAAGATGCTCATGAGCTTGCTGGTTGTGAGCATGCCTTTGACTTCGCGCACCTTACCCGCAAGGTACTTCCAGACATTGTCGATCTTCAGCGCCGCAAGCGCTTTGCGCACTGCAGGGTGAGCCAAGTGCTGGTTGAGCTTGACGATACTGCTTTCGATATACGGCGCAGTCAGTTTCCACAACCCGCCATCAAGCGCTTTGGCAGCGCCCTTGAGCATGAACTTACGTGCGTAGTTGAATGGGATTTTCAGGCAACCCTTGGCAAGTGAACCAAGGCAGGGGAACAACCCTATCAATGTCAGCGCGAGTGCAACCCATGCAAACTTGTTACTCGAGTCCTGATTGATCTTGCGGCAGTTAGCGACGATGTCACGCACATCGCAAATCTGATCCACGAACGGAATCATCGATATGACTGTGCCCGTGATTACTTGGGCCGTACTCTGTTCGTCCGCGAAATCTCCCTGCAGGACATTCCAGATCCATTCCGCAGCGGCTTCGAGGTTCTGTTTGCCGCTCTTGATCCATTCGCTTGGCGCAGCTTTAAACCACGCCAAGGCGTTGGTGAATTCATTCCACATGTTTTGTCGTTCAGGAGAGTTTGCTGCGAGCAGCGTCAATGGCTTTGGCTAGCGCATCCCAAGGCTCCTCGGGATCGGGTTCTCGAGGTTCGTACTCCACGCGGATGCCTTTGGGTGGCACGCCTTCGTGACGGGCGTGACCCTTGCCATCCAGCGTTCCGGGGATGACCGCGCCACCAGCGAAGTAGATCTTGTACTTCTGACCTGCCATGGGTTTGCCTTCGGGGTCACGATGGTCGACCTCGATCCAGTTTGGCTCTGCGGGTTCGTCCTGCAGGGCAGATGGCGCGCTTGCGCTCATTGCGCCGCTAGGCAGCACAGGAAACTCCGCTGCACCGCTAGCCCCACCCGCCATCGCATGGCTCCCCGCCTTCACCGTGAAATTACCCGGGCAAGCGAAGGTGATGTTGCCGCCTTCGAGGGTGATGGAGGATTGCCCGGCCTGCAGGACGATCTTCTTGTTGGCGAGGACGCTGATGCTGTCGTTTGAACTCGTGACGGTGACGGTCTTGTCGGCGAGGATTTCCAACGGGCCGTCGTGGGCCTGGATGCTGAGCGGGCTATTGGCGGCAATTGCCTTGATGCCGCCGGCATGAGTGTAGAGACTTGCGGCGTCGCCTGCGACGAGGCTGGCGGTGTGTTGCGCAGTCAGCTGGGTGTCGGCTTGTGCGGTGGCTGTCAGGTGTTCGCTGGCGAAGAGTGTGGTGCTGGCCGGGCTGGTGAGAGCGATGCTGCTGGGGCCTTCGACGAGGATGGCAGCGGCGCTGAAACCTGGAACTTCGCGGTCGGTTGTGCCATTGCCGTCTGGCGGGGTGTCTTTCTGGTGGATGGTGCTGCGGAATTTGTCGATCTGTCCTGCTTGCGCGAGCGGGTCGGCTTCGCTCTGGCTGGCGACGTCGGAGAGGCGCGAGGCCGTGTCGAAGGCGGCTTTGAGCTGGCCTGCGGCCTCCAGGCTGTCGAGCTGGGTGGAGGCGCCGTTCTGTCTGGCTGTGGTGGAGAGCAGGATGCCTTGCGCTGCGCGTACGACGCTCCAGCCATCGGTGCGCAATTCTGCGCCGGTGCCGCGCCAGGCACCGCGTGTGGAACTGGTCGGGCCTTGATGGATGAGGTAGCCGAGGTTGAGCTGGCTGGCGGTGTGGCTGGTGGCGAGGCGTGTGCGTAGTTGGCCGGTCGCGTCGTCGATGAGCCATTGGCTCCAGCCGCTGCCGTCGAGCGTCGGAGCGTGCATGCCGGCGATGACGCCTGGATGGTTGGCGCTGCTGCCCTCGCCTGCGGGCCACGGTGGCGTGTCGTCGCCGTTGTACATCTGGTGCGTGACGATGGGTCGGTCGATGTCGCCTTCGATGAATTCGACGATGACTTCGCTGCCGACGCGCGGCGTGAAGTGGCTACCCCAGTTGGGACCGGCGAAGGATTCGGCAACGCGCACCCAGGTTCCATTGGCACCATCACCCGTGGCCCGCTCGGTGTCGTGATTCAGTCCGCCTGCGAGCGGATTCGCGCCGCGCTGCCAGGGGAATTGGATGCGGATGCGCCCGTCGCGGTCGCTGTGCGTGCCGAGCCCGGCCGCGTCATTCTCGCTGCCGACAACGATAGCGCTCTGGAAGCCGGGCACGACGGGCTTGCGGATGGGTTGCGGCACAACGGGTAGCTCGGCATTCACGCACACCACGCGATTGCGATAGGTGCCGTTCTCGACGCTCGCTGAACCCAGCAGGCCAGAAATGCCTTTGGCATTGCCTTCGAGATTGTTCGCTGCTTCGTGCGTGATCGCCAGCACGGTAAAGCGGTTGCTGTCCGATTGCACGGCCTCGAGAAGGCCAATGCCGCGCATCAGCGTGAATTGCTGACCGGGAGCAAGCAGGCGGACGGTGCCTTCACCGACATGCGTCTGCATCGCCAGTTCGAGATACTGGCCGTGCAGACGTGCTGCGCGTTCGGCTTGTGCTGCATCCGCATGACGATAAGCGCCGCTGCCGTCATAGTCTTCCAGCACGGGGACATCGCCGAGGCCGCCGATAGCCTCGCCTGTGCTGCTGAATTCTCCGGCGGGTGCGACGAGCTGTTTGTAGTCCCAGCTGGCGCGCGTCACGGCATTGGTCGTGACCGCCTGGCGCGTGCGCCAGTGTTCGAAGCAGTCACTGGCTTCGGTGCTGCTGTTGCGGTGATAGCGGATCGTCGCCTGCGGGCACTCGGGCAAGGCGTGCGCTGCGTCGAAGATTACGAGCTTGTGGCGCGTATGTTTCTGTCCGCTCTCGGCGCCTGCAGGCACCGCATCCTGTTCGTGCTCGAAATAAAAGGACAGGCCTTCGCTGGCGAACAGGCGCACCAGAAAATCGTAATCGGTTTCGCGGTACTGGCCGCACAGGCTGCGCTCGGGCAGTTCGTCGTTGAGGCGGAATTCGTAGTCGAGTTCGGGGTACGCAGCAAAGACCTCCTCCGCGATCTGCTGCACCGTCTTGCCCTGGAAGATACGGCTATTGTGCACCTTGCCCAGACAGGCGAACCAGGGCTCGACGGTGAGGCGGTAACGCGCCAGCCCGCCATCTGCGCCAAGCTGAGCCGCCTGCAGGACGATGCCATGCCAGCTGCGATGCGAGCGCCCATCGGCCTGCAGCAGACGCAAGGAGACCTGTTCGCCGAGGAGTTGCTTGAGCTCGAGGTGGGCAGAGCTGGACAGGCAATCAATCTCGAACCGGTAGCAGGCAGAAATCGCCTCCGTGCCATGGAACCGCTCGACCACGAGCGCGGCATCCGGCAGCGCCGTAACGATGGATAGCAAGCGCGCCTGTTGTGAGATCGCCTTGAGGAAACTGTCGCGACTGGGGAGGGACTCAAGCGCGGCCTGGGCGAGCGAACTCGAACCTGTACTCGCAAAACTGGCTATTGAAGACGACTGGCCTGGCAAGATTGAGCCTCATGAATTGGCAGCTGGGAGAGCGCGAATTCTAGTGGCATCGGTGTGCCGCCCCTCCTGTACCGACGGGCGGGTTGCTCATGACTTCAAGTGGTCGGCACATCTTCCGAAAAACGACAAATACATCACTCAAACGACAAATTCGGCACAGCAGTCGGCGACGCTCATGGTGACTTCGCTCCGCCGCGCGAACGCCGTATCAACAAATAGACCGCGGGAATGACGAACATCGACAAGAGCGGTGCAGTGATCATGCCTCCCACCATCGGTGCCGCAATCCGCTGCATGACTTCCGAGCCGCTACCCGAGCCGAACATGATGGGTAGCAGCCCCGCGAGAATCACGGCCACCGTCATCGCCTTCGGGCGCACGCGCAACACGGCGCCCTCGCGAATCGCGTCCAGCAAGTCCTCGCCCGTACTGCGCCCCACGGCGAGCCTGTCGTCCCACGCGTGCTTGAGATACAGCAGCATGATCACGCCGAACTCCGCCGACACGCCGGCCAGTGCGATGAAGCCGACGGCACTGGCAATCGAGACGTTGTGACCGAGCAGGTAGAGCAGCCAGAAACCGCCGACCAGCGCAAAAGGCAGCGCCGCCATGATGAGCAAGGCCTCGTCAAAGCGCTTGAAGGTCATGTAGAGCAGCACGAAGATGATCAGCAGCGTGAAGGGCACGACGACCTTGAGCCTCGCCGCAGCACGCTCCATGAATTCGAACTGCCCCGACCATGAAATCGCGTAGCCCGCCGGCAGCTTCACCTCGGCACTCACCACACGCTGCATCTCCTGCACGGCCGAACGCAGATCGCGGTCACGTATATCGACATACACCCAGCCCGACAGTCGCGCATTCTCCGATTTGAGCATTGGCGGCCCGTCCGCAATATGCACATCGGCTACGTCGGACAATACGATCTGCGCGCCGCGCGCTGTGACGACGGGCAACTGGCGCAGCTTCTCCACCGAGTCGCGCATCTCGCGTGGGTAGCGCAGATTGATCGGAAAACGCGCCAAGCCTTCCACCGTTTCGCCGATGTTTTCGCCACCAATGGCCGATGACACCACGGCCTGTACATCGGCGATATTCATGCCGAAGCGCGCGGCTGCATCGCGGTTTATCTTCACGTCGACATAGCGCCCACCCGTGAGACGTTCGGCGAGTGCCGACGAGACGCCCGGCACTTTCTTCACCACATGCTCGATCTCGCTTGCGATGCGATCAATCTCGGCCAGACTCGCGCCCGCCACCTTCACGCCAACCGGGCTTTTGATGCCCGTTGCAAGCATGTCGATGCGGTTGCGGATCGGCGGCACCCAGATATTGGACAGGCCCGGCACCTTCACCGCGCGATCCAGCTCGGCCACCAGCTTGTCGGGCGTCATACCGGCACGCCATTGATCGCGCGGCTTGAACTGGATATTCGTCTCGAACATCTCCATGGGTGCCGGATCGGTTGCGCTCTCGGCACGCCCGGCCTTGCCGAAGACCGTTGCGACTTCAGGCACGGTCTTGATCAGGCGATCGGTCTGCTGCAGCAACTGCGCGGCCTTGCCTGCCGACAGCCCTGGCAACGCGCTCGGCATATAGAGCAGATCGCCTTCATCCATGGGCGGCATGAACTCGCCGCCGACATTCAGCACCGGCCACGCCGTCGCTGCCAGCGCTACAAGTGCGACGACAATCGTGGCTTTCGGAAAGCGCAACACCACCTCCAGCATTGGCCGGTAGATCGCGATGAGGAAACGGTTCAGCGGATTGCGCTGCTCGTCGGGAATGTGGCCACGAATCAGGTAGCCCATCAGCACCGGAATCAGCGTGACAGAGAGTCCCGCAGCCGCAGCCATCGCATAGGTCTTGGTGAAGGCCAGCGGCGAGAACAAACGCCCCTCCTGCGCCTCCAGCGTAAAGATGGGGATGAAGGACAGCGTGATTATGAGCAACGAGAAGAACAGCGCCGGGCCGACTTCTGCGGCGGCGTTGACGATGATTTGCCAGTGCTCCTCGCGCGTGGGCTCGCGCTGCTCCCCTCTCCCATTCATGGGAGAGGGGTTGGGGGAGAGGGTACTCACATCTGACTCCAGTCCTGATTCACGAGCCCTCTCCCCCTGCCCCTCTCCCATGAATGGGAGAGGGGAGTTCATGTGCGCATGCCGCCATCGTTCCAGATGCTTGTGCGCATTCTCAATCATCACCACCGCTGCATCGACCATTGCACCGATTGCGATCGCAATGCCACCCAGCGACATGATGTTCGCATTCACGCCCTGATAGTGCATGACGATGAAGGCAGCGAGAATACCCAGCGGCAGCGACACAATCGCCACCAGCGCCGAGCGGATGTGAAACAGAAAGATCGCGCACACCAGCGCGACGACGATGAACTCTTCGAGCAGCTTGTGACTGAGGTTGTCGACAGCGCGCTCGATGAGTTCCGAGCGGTCATACACGGTCACGATCTCGACACCTGCGGGCAAGCTCGCCTTCAGCGTTTCAAGCTTGGCCTTCACCCCCTCGATGGTCTCCAGCGCATTCTTGCCCGAGCGCATGATGATCACGCCGCCAGCTACCTCGCCCTCGCCGTTGAGGTCGGCCACGCCACGCCGCATCTCCGGCCCGAGCTGGATGCGTGCCACATCGCCAAGCCGCACCGACACACCGGCATCCGTGCTCGTCAGCGGTATCTTGCGGAAGTCGTCCAGCGTCTGCAGATAACCCGATGCGCGCACCATGTACTCCGCTTCGGCCAGCTCCAGCAGCGCGCCGCCAGTTTCCTGGTTGGCCTGTCTGATTGCCTCCGTCACGCGCGCCTGCGTCAGGTTGTAGGCGCGCAGCCTGTCGGGATCGAGCACCACCTGGTACTGCTTGACCATGCCGCCGACGCTCGCCACCTCGGAGACATTCGGCAGCGACTTCAGTTCGTACTTGAGAAACCAGTCCTGCAGTGCGCGCAGTTGCGACAGATCGTTCTTGCCGCTGCGATCCACCAGCGCGTACTCATAGACCCAGCCGACACCGGTGGCGTCCGGCCCGAGCGCGGTCTTCGCCGACGCGGGCAGGCGCGATTGCACCTGGTTCAGGTACTCGAGCACGCGCGAGCGCGCCCAGTAGAGATCGGTGCCATCCTCGAACAGCACGTAGACGAAGGAATCACCAAAGAAGGAATAGCCACGCACCGTCTTCGCGCCCGGCACCGACAGCATCGTCGTGGTCAGCGGATAGGTGACCTGGTCCTCGATGATCCGCGGCGTCTGACCGGGCCATTCGGTGCGGAGGATGACCTGCGTGTCCGACAGGTCCGGCAAGGCATCCAGCGGCGTGCGGGCGAGTGACCAGATGCCCCACACCGCCAGGACCATGGCAGCCAGCAGCATCAAGCCGCGGTTGGCGATCGAAGCGCGGATGACGCCCGCGATCATGGCCGTGGCTCCGCAGTCTCCTCGGCGTACTTCGGCACGAGGTCCATGCCCATCGGCGACTTGCC
>DATIDV010000051.1:0-180229 GCA_035456105.1 Rhodocyclaceae bacterium
AGCTTGACGAACTCGAGTCGTGCACTCATCCGAGAGGTCTCCTTCCACGGCATCGCTTGCTCCTTTGAGGAATCAAGCGAAAGCATAAAAGGTGTTACCTATCTCTCCCGACAACCGTTACCTATGTCTCCCGGCTAAACATGACGCGGTCAGACCCACCCAAACCTAAACCGCAAAAGGGTGACCTCTATCCCGATCCGGACGGTACGGGCGGAGGTCATCCCACGCAGTTGCCAGATGGGGACGACGGTCGGGGTGTGGGGCCGAACCGTATTCCGGACTCAGACGGCAGGGGCGGAGGTACGCCCAACACCGAATGGGGATTGGGCGCGATAGATACGTATCGGGTCGGGCTTTGGGACGATCAGGATGGCACACCGCAGCCCACGATGCGCCCTCCCGAACTCTTGATCTCGGCCGTGCATGGACCGGGTCTGCGGGCTCAACTGGTGCGCGTGGGTCCGCGTACGATTCACTATTGAAGTCATGCCATGCGGGAGCCTGAAGCCAATGGGGTCAGGCTTTCCCGTTTTGGATTTACCGCAATTTGCTGCATAGCCTCCTCGCAGATTTCCTGCTCACGGCCCCCCCCGCGAGCGCGAGGACCAGAAGTGGACCAGACTGCTCATTACCAGCCCAGTCTTGGAGCAACTCTTTTCAGTTAAAGGTCTGAGCGCATGGGGTTTGATGTCGAGCTCTGCTATTTGTTTAAAGAATTGTGATTCCAGTGGTCACCGGTTCAAACCCGGTATGTCGCCCCAAGAATACGAACGGCCCTGTGAGTGATCACGGGGCCGTTTTCCTTTCCACGACTGAGTTTTGCAGTGCTTCTGCTTGAGAGCATTTCTTTGTTCGTATATGGATCCGCTCAGAGTAAGTGCCTGAGCGATGGACCAGAACTGGACCAGACGCTTCCCTTGTATCTAGCAAGGTCAGATTGCTTGCAATGACAATCGGTTGTTACCACCTTCAGCCATCAATCAAAAAAACACTGGCGCAAATAGAGGCAAGTCCGCGACCAAGCGCGGCCTTGCCGACGAGGGCGCGCCCGCACACGAGATCGCAGCCGCGCAGCTTGCTGTCGATTGGCAGATTGAACATGGCGAGATCCCGCACCGCGTGCCGCTGTTGCAGGTAAAAGCGGATTGCCCAGATGTCCTTTGGCTTGAGCGGCGGCTTTTGTCCGACGAGCTGACCCTTGTTCCACACAGCGCGTTTCTGAGTGCTTTCCTTGACAGACTCCTTGGTTGTTGATCGGAGTCTGATTGTTCGAAGTATGTAGGATGCCGAATCATGTTTCGGCAAACTGTCGAGTCTAGTTGCTGCCGCACGGTAGCCAATTGGCCGGCAACATCGGCCGACAATCAGCCAATCAGGTTTTTGCCAGTGAGGGGCCGTAACAGATGTTAGATGCAATAGGGATGTGTACGTTCTACCTGCTACTGATCATGAGCTGTGGCGTCTGTAGCGCAGCGACATATGCCGGGCGGATTGTTGGTATTCCATCGAGCGGAGATCAACCGGCAACCCGGTTGCTCCCCCACATGTCAAAGGTGTGACCGTTTTTGTGTTGAGCAAACGGACCGCACTAGAGCCCAGAGCGGCCGCTCACGGCTGCATAGCTCAACTTCCGCTAAGGCCGATCTGCCGCCTAATGCGAGAAGGATAGGCGGGTCATCGACCCAACCCCAATGAAAAGGCCCGGCAAACGCAGGGCCTTTTCTCTTTTGGCTACTGACCCATCAAAGCCTGAACTGACTCACCGATCCTCTTAATTCACCGGCAAGACTCTCCAGACTCTGGACATTGCTGTTCGCTGCTCTCACCGATTCAGCGGATTCTTCAACCATCTGAGCGATCCGCTCCACGTTTTGCGCGACCATCATGCTCGCCTGGCTCTGCTCAGCAGTTGCCCCTGCCACTTCCCGAACCTTATCCAGCGTTTGAGCTGCCCCGGTATTGATCTCACGCAGCGCTGCAGCGGCCTGGCCGGCCATATTGACGCCTGAAGCCACCTGAGGAATAACCGCGTTCATTCCTTCAACTACGGCCACGGTATCGCTCTGGATAGCAGAGATCATTGCGGTGATCTCGCCCGTTGCTTGAGCTGTGCGTTCTGCCAGCTTACGGACCTCATCCGCCACGACAGCAAAGCCCCGGCCTGTCTCACCGGCACGAGCTGCTTCAATAGCTGCATTAAGAGCCAGTAGATTCGTTTGTGCCGCGATTTCCTTGATGGTTCCTGCGATGCCATCGATGTCTTTGGTTCGAGTCACCAAGCCCTCGATCAGGGTTGAGGCCTCGGTTATCTGGCCGGACATCTTCTTAATAGTCTCTGATGCGTTGTTCACCAGGCTTTCACCTTCCGCGGCAAGCTCCGCGGACCGAGCTGAATTTGTTTCGGTTTCGCGTGCGCTCAGGGAAATCTGGTCAATGGTGACTGACATCTCCTCAATGGCAGCCGCCGTCGAGCTCGTGGCATCGCTTGTATGTTTGCTGGCGTCGTTAATAGCCTCCATTTGCTGAGTGAGCCCCGTCGCCGCCACGCCGAGCTGCCCAGCGCCCCGTTGGATGCCCTGGATCATGGTGCGCAGGCTCACCTGCATCTGCGCAACCGCGCTGAGCAGACTCCTCTCCCCTGGCTTGGTCACCAGCTGCCTGCTCAGATCCCCGCCTGCAATGGCCAATGCCACCTCTGCAGCGTGCTCAGGCTCTCCGCCAAGGCTCTGGTAGATGCTCCGGGACATCGTAAAGGCCAGCCCGGCTACAGCACCTAACACTGCGAGCCCCATTCCCCCAAAACGCAGAGCCAGCGACCAAAACGCACTATCGATATCGTCAGCAAAAATGCCGTATCCAATGAGCCAATCCCAATCCCCTGACCTCACGCGGATCGCGCCATTGAGCTTGGGTACCGGTTTATCCGAACCAGACCCGGGCTTAACGATATGGTCATCGAAAACCTCGAAAGGATGGTCCGGTGTAAGCGTGTCCAAGTAATTCTGGAATGTCGTCTTGCCGTTTTTAAGGGTGACACCGTAATCGACTTTGCCCACGACACCGTCTTTGGGATGCACGAGGCCCATACCGTCAGCAGCGCGCGCCCACGTGTAGATCTTGGTGCCGTCGCGCAGCGACGTCAGCGTCTCGATGGCCTTAGCCTTGGCTTCTTCAACGGGCATTTTTCCGTCGCGCGCCAGCTCCTGATAGTGCTCGACTGTTTTGCCGGCGAGGGTCAGGACACGATGAATTTCATTTCGGCGATCTTCAAGCATCGTCGAGCGTAGGGTGGTGAGGGCATAAATCGAGATCATGACCAGGCCGGCTACGGCACAGCTCACGATCAACGCAAGGCGATGAGAGAGTTTCATTTTGCAATTCCAAAAAAATGCCCCGGGGTAGGACTAACCCGGGGCGAGGATAGGAGACTCCCGACTTATCGGCCGCGCGGCGCCGTTCTTCAACACGAACCGCGTTTCATTTGACTTTCGTTAATTTGCTTGCGTTTGGTCAGTCCGGGCAGGGTTTGAGCCAATATCGAAAGGGCATGGCTATGGATCCGGAGGAAGTGATTTCAACGCTCAATGAACTCATCGCGGTCAAGTAGGGATGAGGTTTCGCCTTTATCCGATGTATGCCTAAGCTGCATTGCAGAGCTGCTGCTTTTCATCCCCATTTAGTAGGGTGAAAAGCCGTATTAAATCTGCGCAAGGCCTTCCGCCATAGCACGAGGAGAAATGCGATGAACTCAGTGGTCCACTTCGAGATGCCGTATGACGATCAAACGCGTATGAGCAGCTTTTATGAGCAGGCCTTTGGCTGGCAGATGAAGGCGTTTGGAGAGGAAATGGGGAACTATGTTCTTGCCACGACGACCGAGTCTGACGAACGTGGCGGCTCCGTGAAACCAGGAGCAATCAACGGTGGTTTCTTCCCCAAGAAGCCCGATTGGCCAGCCCAATATCCGTCCGTGGTTATTGCGGTCGACAGCATCACGGACGCAATGGAACAGGTACGCCGCGCCGGAGGTACCGTGATGGGCGAGCCGATGGAAATACTGAGCGACAGCATTACTCTGAAACTAGCCGAACAGCCAACGCGAGCAATTCGGCCAAAGCGGAACTTCGCTTCTGTGGCCAAAGTGGCCGCTTGTCTCTCACAAGCAGCCAATGCGCTGCGAAGTGGCGTCTCGCGCTTGATCTATCGCAAGTCAAATCGTCACATTTGTCTAGATCGCCATCAAGTTCAGGCGTTCATATGTCCGAAAGGGCAAGCAAGCATAAATGCTCGCTGGCGGACCGCTCGTCACAGATAATGCGATGGCATAGCCGCCGATTGAGTGGCTACACATAACAAGACTAGTCGCGACCCTCCCGGTGGCGGCTACGGGGGAATGGTGCAACGTGGGGCAGAACGGCGAGATCGGGGGCGAGGCCTTCACGACCGATATGCACGCAGCGCGTGCTAATGGCCGACGTCAACGCATCCTCCTGATTCATCAGAACTTCCCTGGACAGTTCCGCCACCTCGCAGTGCACCTGCATCAACGCGAGGATGTCGAAGTCATTGGTTTGGGCCGAGATACTGCCCCCGGCCTCAAGATCCCTTCAGCTCCGGGCGAAGCCGGTAAGACTGCCCCCCGTGAATTCCCCTGGTTCAAATACAAGCTACACCGGCAGGTCAAGAAAGAAGCTCATCCCTATTTGCGCCAAATGGAAGCGGCCGTCCTGCATGGACAAGCCGTCGCCCGCGCACTCGCCGAACTCAAACGCAAGGGCTTCACCCCCGACATCATTCTTGCCCATCCTGGCTGGGGCGAAACCCTATACGCCAAACAGATTTTCCCTGACGTAAAGCTAATTCACTTCTGCGAGTGGTACTACAGCACCGAAGGGGCCGACTTTAACTTCGATCCCGAGTTTCCCAGCACGCTGGATGATAACCTGCGTATCACCACCTGGAACGCCCTGCACCTTCTGAATCTTGAGAACTGTGATGCTGCCGTTGCTCCTACTCAATGGCAAAAGAGCCGTTTTCCCGCGGCTTACCAGCACAAGATCGAGGTGATACACGAAGGCATCGATACCGCAAACCTCAGTCCTGACCCTGAAGCCACGCTGCCACTTCCACTTCGTCATTTCCGTGAGACGACAAGCGGCGAAAACTCTGAGGAGTTGAATGAAAAAGAAGCTGAGGCGACGCTTATCCTGAAAGCGGGCGATCCCATCATCACCTATGTTGCCCGGAACCTCGAGCCATATCGCGGCTTTCACACGTTCATGCGCGCCTTGCCCAAGGTACTCAAGGTGCACCCGACAGCACACGTGCTGATTGTTGGCGGCGATAGCCGTAGCTATGGGTCAATGCCCAAGGACGCCAAGCACTGGAGAGAGAAGATGCTGTGGGAAGTTAAAGGGGATCTCGGGGAGAGCGAGCAGCACCTCCATTTTTTGGGAAAAGTTTCTTACGAGACTTACAAGAAGGTTTTGCAAATCTCGGCAGCGCACGTCTACCTTACATACCCGTTTGTTCTTTCGTGGTCATTGCTCGAGGCGATGGCGACGGGCTGCCAGATTATTGCCTCCGATACTGCACCGGTGCGTGAAGTGATCCGGCATGGACAGAACGGCGTGCTGACGGACTTCTTCAATGCCAAGCATCTCGCCACGCAAATGATCGAAGCACTTAACAACCAGGCGGCAGCTCGGATATTGCGTCAGGTGGCGCGTACCGACGCGAAAGCCTATGCACTTCAGCGTGGGCTGTCTGCCTATCTGGAACTGTTGGGCTTGTCAGTCGAAGCGGTGGCGAGTAACGCGTAATGACTGGATTGGAGAGGGAGCGGAATGAAATATCGAGCATCTATCCACCTCGTGTATTGCGCGGCACTGCGAGAGCCTGCGATATTGAGGCGTTAAACAATGCAGCAAGTATCCCCCGGCTTTGCCGGGGGATACTTGCTTATGGTTGACATAGAGCCAGATCAATTGCCTTGGATGCCCAGCGCAAAAACCGTTGAGACCCTAAAAAGTGCGCTCGCTGTTTTTGGGGTTAATTGGCAAGTGCCAAACACTATTGTCAGAATTTAAATTCTGAACGAGGTTCATTCAATGATGCAGCCTCTAGTTGCATGATGAAATGGCCCTTTGAAATTATTAATAACGAATTGAATTTGGAGAAAGTCATGGCATTTGTTAACGAACTTATCGGCGAAGAAGACAAGAAAAAAATCGATTGGACAGAATTCAAATGGTGGGAGCGTAGTGATCCGCATCGTCCATGGAAGTGGACAATTGACCGCGAGCGTGATGTCTTTTTGGTAGGTTTAGTCAACCGTGGTCGCGATGGAGATCATCCGGAAATTTACGCGCTGAGTTGGAAAGGAGGCGTGATCCGTTTCAGCGCGGAGAGCGGTGGGCAGGGCATGTTTACCACAGGTGTCGACATGTTCTGGAAGGTGTTCGACATTGAGATTCCTTCTCACCTTGAAATACAGCGCCAAGAAATACTGTCGGTCTTAGTCGAGGCCATTGACGCCCACGGGTCGGTGTATGACCGTTCGCACGTGAAGTCTGTTCACGTTGATTTCGTTTGATCGAGGAGAGCGTTATGGCACTTACATTCGATCAAGCAATTTCAGCACTGGGTGATCCAAAATAAAAAAGGCTCGAAGGGCTAAAGCTATTGGTAAGTCAGGTATCTATTGAGGTGCCCGGGCAACTACAGAGTGCTCAAACATTACTTTATAGCGGTCAAGTTGGGGGCGTTCCTGCATGGAAATTGGCCGAGGACACGGCAAGGGAATCAGGAGGTAGATTTATCCAAATTGGGCAAACACCCGCGGCAGAGTTGCTGAATTCATTAGCATTTAAGGACGCCTTGACTAAGGCGGTAGGGACTAGTGACTCCGCTATTATTGGTGGTCTTTTTGACGGAGTAATAAATGCTGACGGCACCCGCACGCCTGGCATGTGGGACATCGCCTCCAAGAGCTTGGCGGATGCTGCTGTGGGTGATGTGCGTACCATCACTCCGTTTGCTGATGCAGGGAAAGTTTTCGCTAAAACTGAACTCCCCGCGCTTCTAGCCAACAGCAAAGTCACAAGTATCAATGGCATTTCCCGTTCGGTGCTCATAGCAATTCGTGACGCTGCGCTCAGTGCAGGCGCCTCTTTGGATACAGCAAACAACGCGGTATTCAAGTTGACGCGTGTCTCTTCAATTGTGGCGGGCGCTACGCTTGATGTGGTCAATGGCACCGAGCGTATGTCGTTGCTGCGATTGATCACGCTGAAAGCATCTGGCGCGGCCATTGCTGAGGCAGTCAACGTTGGCACTGTGGTGAGAGACTCGGTCGTAGGCGCGAGCGAAGTAATAGGGAAATTAGGTACGAAGCTCGCCGTAGTCATGTTGCTGGTTACGACCTGGCAAGTCGGCGTGGAGGTCGCTGCCGGTCGTTACAGTAATGCTTCTGACATTTTCTTGAAGTTCGCCAAGGAGTTCACGAGTAGTTTGGCCGCAGGCTGGGCGGCAGCGGAATTGACGGGCATGGCTTTATCTCCTCTCTTGGCCGGAGGCCCATTGGGCGAAGGCACTTGGCTGGCAGCCACGTTCGTTGCAGGTATTGCCGGTGGCATATTCGGTGAAGCGGCTGTTGCCAGTTTCATCGCCAGCTTCCAGGGCGGCGAGTCCGGCCCAAGCTGGGACACCGCCAAAGCAATCGAACTCGCCAGCCGCACGGACGGCCTCGGTCTTTCGTATCGCTATGCACTTCTCAAGCTCGATCCGCTACTGCTTGCCGCGCCGCCGTCAGACATGGCGGATCGCCTCAAGCTCTACGACCCGGACACACACACGGGTGAAATAACAGAGAAGTGGCTCGAAGACAGATCGAAGCTGATGGGCTACTACCTCAACAAGCTCTCGAATCTCGCTGACTTCGGCGCAGCGCCAGGCGTCGGCATTCATTACGAAGACAAGGCTACGGGCACGATCATCGAAACCGGCGTTGCAGGCACCGGCAATCTCAAAGCACAAATCATCTTCGGCATCGATAACGGCGCCGAAGCGAACGACACCCTCACCGGCGCCAACCTCGACGACCACCTCTACGGCGGAGGCGGCAACGACCAACTCAATGGCGGGCTAGGAGACGACTACCTCGAAGGTGATGCGGGAGATGATCAACTCACCGGCGGCAAGGACCGCGATACGCTGGTCGGCGGCGCAGGCAATGACACCTACATGTTCGCTGCTGGCGACGGACAGGATGTCATCGACGACAGCGACGGTCAGGGCCAGATCAGGATTGGCAATGATGTATTGAACGGCGCCAAGGAAGCGGTCTCTGGCACAGGTGTCTGGCAAAGTACCGACAAGGAATACACCTATCAACTTCTCCCCGGCAGCGACGGCACCCAGACGCTCTCAATCAGCATCGCCGGCACTAACGACCGCATCCTCGTCAAGCACTTCACCAGCGGTAACCTCGGCATCAACCTCAATGGTGGCGCTCCCGCACCTGTCGATCTCACCATTACGGGCGATCTTGAACCGGTCGACAACGATCCCGCCACGGCGGGCACGCAGTATGTCTACGATAAACAGGACAATGTCATTGTCACCGCCGCTGCGCATGCTGATCGGGCCGACATCTTATACGACGGCGCTGGCAACGACAGCATCGACGGTAAGGGGGGCGACGATATCATCACCGCCGCACGGGGCGGCAATGACAGCATCGACGCCGGCGCTGGCGAGGATCTCGTCTTCGCCGGTACGGGCGAGGATCAACTCGTCGGCGGCACGGGCCTGGACCGCCTCTTCGGCGAAGCTGGACAAGACCGACTCTACGCGCAGTACCGGGCCAGCCTCTCGGCCGCCATCGCCTTGGGCGAAACCCAGACCGCCACAGGCCAACGCGGCGACTGGCTCGATGGCGGAAATGACGACGACGTTCTTGTCGGAGATGCCGGCAACGATGCTCTCCTTGGCGGTGACGGCGCGGACATCATCGTCGGCGGCGGCAACGACGATATCTTTGGTGACCTCGCCAGCAGCGGCGTGCAGGCTGACTGGACGCTCACGCGCAGCGTCGGCCCCGATCCCACTAACCCCAAGATCACCCAGTACAAGACCACTTGGGACAAGGCCAGTTATAGCTCACCGACCGGGGGCGCCGATCTCATCTACGCCGGCGCCGGAGACGACTGGGTCAGCGCTGGCGCGGGCGCCGATTATGTCGAAGGTGGCACCGGAGCAGACGTGATTTTTGGGGAAGCCGGTGATGATGACATCCGCGGCGGTGACGGCAACGACGTCCTGTCTGGGGATAATGTGGATGGCGGCAGCGGCGGACTGGCCGGCACGCTGCACGGCAACGACTACATCGAAGGCGGTGAGGGCAATGACCGGCTCACCGGCAATGGCGGCAACGACGAACTCTTCGGCGACGCAGGTAATGACACCCTGCAGGGTGACGACGGCGTCACCCCCGCCCAATTCGACGGTCAGGACTACCTGGACGGCGGCGACGGCAACGACTCCCTCTTGGGCAACGGCAACGACGACGAACTATTCGGCGGCAATGGCGATGACACCCTCTGGGGTGATAGCGACCAGACGCCTGCCGACAAGATGGGCAAAGACTACCTCGACGGCGAAGCAGGAAACGACCAACTCGCCGGCAGCGGCAACGATGATGTGCTCTTCGGCGGTAGCGGCAATGACACCCTGTGGGGCGATGGCGGCGCCACACCCGAAGCACAACAAGGCAACGACTACCTCGACGGCGAAGACGGCAACGACTACCTGGATGGCAGCGGTGGCAATGACACCCTGATGGGCGGCGCCGGGACTGATACCCTAAGGGGTGGAAAGGGGAACGACACCTTCATTCACGGGGCTGGAGATGGCAACGATCAGTATCAGGACGATGCCGGTGACGATACGCTCGTGCTCGATGGCTGGTCCGCCAGTGGCGTGCGGCTCTCGGACGGCCTCGCAGGAATTGTATTGAGCGAAGGCGGTGAGCAGGTATCCATCTACGGGCTGAACGCCATCGAACACATTCGCTTCGGCCTGAGCGAAGGCAGCGAGACCATGACGCTGCAACAGCTCATGGCGCGGCAGACCACGGACTTTAAGGTGTGGGGAACGACAGACGCCGAGGTCGCTGTAGGCGGCAGTGGCAACGACACCCTGGGTGGCGGTGGCGGCGCGGACACGCTGAGCGGTGGGCGCGGCAACGACCTGTTGATGGGTCAGGGCGGTACGACGTATCGCTTTGGTCGCGATGACGGACAGGACCGCATTTCCAATGGGACGGACACCAATGTTCCAGCTGCAACCCAAAGCGTATTGGAGCTCATATCTGGAATTGCGCCGGCAGACGTGTTTCTCAAGCGCGTAGATAATGATCTGGTGGTGCATCTGCGAGCCGCTACGGATCAGGTCACCGTTCTGGACTATTTCGCGCCGACGGGGACGACCAGCACCACGCCTATTGAGCAGATCAAGTTCGCGGATGACACCGTGTGGGACGCCGCATATGTTCAGTCCCATGCGCGCGTCAATTCCGCACCTGTCCTGCAGCAGGGATTGCCCGCTATCACAGCCGTGGCCGATAGGGCGCTGAATTTCGTCGTGCCTGCTGACACCTTTGTCGATCCGGACCCGGATGATGTGCTGACTTACAGCGCCACGCTGGGTGACGGGGCTCCGCTGCCGGCATGGCTCAGCTTTGACCCAATCACGCGCGTGCTCTCTGGGACGCCTGAGGCGAGCGACATAGGCAGCGTGGATTTATGGATTTGGGCAACCGACAGCGACGGTGCCGAGTATGGCAGCAACCGCCCCTTCTCTGTCGCGTTGCCCAATCATGCCCCGATTCTAGGCACACATCTGCTCGATACGCACGCGGCAGAAGATATGCAGTGGAGCTGGACAATTCCGGGCAGCGCATTCAGCGACATGGATGTGGGAGATGTGCTGACGTTCAGCGCAAGACGCGCCGATGGAGGTGCATGGCCAGCGTGGCTGAATTTTGATGCCGAGACGCGTACCTTCCGTGGGTCGCCTACCAATTCAGACGTTGGTATGACTGATATCCAAATCACGGCGACTGATCGTGCGGGCGCTACGGTTTCTGACCATGGCGGGCGATTCCTATCCATGACAGCGCCACACCGCTTCGTGGGCAATTGGTCGTAACCGAGGACTGTTTGACGTCCTACATGAGGACGCGCACCGGAATCGAGACGCTCTATCTTGGGCGCAGTCCGCAAAGCATTTGGCACAGTCTCCGAAACGAAGACCGCCGTATTGTCTCGCAGGCTGCGCTCGCTCGCCTGTCATGTGAGGAACTGGCCTACGTCTTGTGGCGAATGCACTTTGAGCAAAAGACAACACCTGCTTTGCTTGAGCCAGAAATGCGTACGCGCGCGGTCTGGATTTCTGCAGCGTCGACTCCAGGAAGTTGGTGGAGCGTGTCCCGACGCCTCTGGGCAATCCTGTTCCGCGCGAGTTATGTCAGTTTGCTGATGGATATTCAGCTGGCCCTCGACGATGGCGTGTCGGTCGCGGATATCTTCAGGCTGCCGGCCGACCGCAACTATCTGATCCTGCCGCGGAATGACACGCGCTTCGCCGCGGGCGGCCTACTGATTTATCCAATCCTCGGAAGAAAGAGCGCGGAGACGTGAGAACCCAAGTCAACGCTGATCGGCAGCTTGCGCTCTCTCACTTTTGTCCGGGCACGGCTGCAGTATCTGTATCAAACAGCCGCGCAGCAGTGCTGGTTAGAACATTACCAGCCCTGAAATACCCGAGCGCAACAGCTGTGCTGGCGTGTCCGGAGAGTGCCATGGCTTCGGCCATGGGAATGTTTTGCATGCCGGCTTCTGTAATGAAGCCCGAACGCAAGGAGTGCGCTGAATAGCCTAGCTCTTCGAGACCGGCAAGCTTTGCGCGATTCATCACAATGCGTCTTACGGCGGCCGGGTTCAATGCTTCAGCGATGACTCCCCCTCGACGAACGCGTCTGAAGATCGCACCGCTACTTACACCGCTGACAGTCAGCCACGCTTCCAGTGCTGCACCAGCGCTCCCTACAAGGGGCTTGAAAGCAGTCGCATCTTCCAGCGCGGGTTGATCGGTTTTCGATTGGCCCAAGATATAAACATACTGCGCCGGCCCCACTGGCCGCAGCCGTTCCATGCAGGCCTGCGTGACCTCCGCACGGCGACGGCCGCCGCTGGCGACGGCAAAGAGGAGGAGGGCACGATCACGCTTTCCCCGCGGCGAATCATCACAGGTTGCCAGGAGTTGCTGCAGCGGCGTTCGCGTCAAGGCGGGTTTCTTGTCTTGGCGCACGCCACGAGTTGCATAGGCCCGACGCGTTTTTGCCAGCAACTGCCGCACAGCAGGCTCATCCATTGGGTTGGCGAGCGACTGCATACGATGGAGCTGGGACAGGACGGCAATGCGATGATGAAGCGAGCTCAGTGACAGCGGCCCAAGCTTTGCCTTGAAGCGACTCCGGACCAGCTCCTCATCGATGGCAGCAGGTAGCTCCTGCTGCAGTCCCTGATCGGAACGCCGCTGCACATGATCCACCACGAATTGCATCACGACAGCTGGTGCCACCGGCAGGCTCAGGCTGCAGCCGAATCGCATGGCGAACCAGGCAGCCCAGTAACGAAGCGCGGCGCGATAGCTGCGAGTCGTGTGCGCCGATTCTCCCTCGGCTATCAACTGGGCGACGGCTTCAGCCAGGCCCGTCTCAAGATGTGTAAATGGCGGTGGCGAAACCACGGGTTGCGTCATATTTTTCATATGTATGCTGTGTGATGTATTACAGCGCCGAGTTAGTTAGGTGCGATAACGTTCAGTTATCGCATCTAACTTCTTCATATTAGGTGGGGAAATCGCGATGGCTAGCGGAATCACCGAGCAGGACGTTTTCAGAGCAGCAGATGCAATTCTTTTAGACGGTTTGCGACCCACCGTAGAGCGCGTACGCCAGAAGATCGGTCGTGGGTCCCCAAATACGGTGTCTCCACATCTGGATGTTTGGTTTAAAGGATTAGGGGCGCGTATTCATGATCCACAGGCCTTCGCCACTTCCGCAACGACGCCAGATCCTGTAAGCCAGGTAGCCGGGCAACTCTGGCAGATCGCATTGACTGAAGCCCGAACTGCACTCATTGATGAGTTTGAGTTGCGCAGCAGACAACTAGTCGTTGCGCAAGACCAACTGGAAACGGCCCGACGAGCATTTGCTGAAGAACAAGCGACGTTGCGGGCGAAAGGAGAGGCTGCGGCGACCGCACTGACACTTGCCTCGGTACAACTCGAGGAGGGGAGGGCACGCGAAGTAGCCAACAGGAAACTAATCGATGAACAACGAGCACGGATTAGTCAAATAGCCAGGACCGCAGAACATCTGCAAGCACAAGGCGATGCGCTACGTCAGCTGGCTGACCAAGAGCGTCGCGAACTTATCACCCAACTAGACCAGCAGGCGCGACATTGGCAGCTAGAAATCGATCGCGAGCGGCAGGCCGCGAAGCAAACTTGGCAACGCCAAATCGATTTGGAAAAACAACTCGCATCGCTCTCGGAGGAACGGGCGGCACGCCTACAGGCGGAGGAGCGCGCCGCGAAACTTCAAGCCGATGTCGCCAAGTTAAACCTTTCGCTCTTAGAGCAAGAGAAAACTTTTGCAGCCATGCGCGAGCGTGCTGGCTTATTGGAAGGCGCACTGGATGAGGCGCGCCGGCACGTTTCGATAACGCAAAAGCGAGAGTTGCGTGGCATGCGAGTTCGGCGAACTGTTGTCATGAGAGGCTGACCGGCAGCCAAGCTGAAGCCTCAAGCGTCTCGCCACCTCGGAACTGTACAAAGCCTTGCTGCAAAGTGCGCCATATAACGACCCGATGGAGTCTGGCGTAAGCCTTGTAAATCGACGTTCGCACAGGTAACTGTATCGGTGTTGCAATTCCGGCTAAAAATACTAGAATTAGTGAAATGGAACGTTATACCTACTACATCTAGTAGCCTACCACCCGCGTTGAAGTGATAGCGGCTCCTCTGATTGCAGTTACAGGCCCCAGCAGACGACGTTGCTGGAATGCCCTTTTGATGAGCCGTTGCTATGCACGAACTTGCGTTTCGACAAGGAACTCTGGGTCGCCCGATGGAGCCGCCTATATCGGCATGTTCCAACCCTGTACTGCTTGGGCCAATTTCCACTGGCTTGCTGCCCTTTTTTAAAGGCTACGTAAAGCTGTTGCCCGACAGCTCGTTTGCCATCGAGTCGGTGTGTGCCTGGTTGGCATTTGACCGCAAGCTACCGATACCCGAGCCAATGTTCGTGCGCGTTGCGCGGGCAAATTTGCCGCTCAGGTGCCCGTGGCCGTATGAACACCCTGAACGAACAATTGCGTTCTGTAGCGTTCAGGTTCCATCCGCGCTACCTTTGGCGAGAACGGCGGATACAGGATTGTTGCGTGGCTGGCCTGATCTGCTGGCCGTCGCAATGTTCGATCTTTTGATTGCGAACGAGGATCGCAGTAACGAGAACATCCTGATCACACCGCGGAAAAAGTTTTTTATTATCGATCACGAAAGGGCTCTCGGGGCTGCGGGCGCTCAGTTGTTCTCACGCCATTATTTCCCCATAGTGCGGAATCCGCTGCTAGACCTTCTGGTGAAAGACTTTTCCTATAAAGAGCTCGCCGCAATGAGAAGTTCTATCATTACCATCGCAGCCGATTTCGCCACCGCAATCGATCGAATCCCTTACGACGCATTGCTGGTATCAAAAGAAATGGCTACCCAGATCGATGCTTTCCTGCAGGCCAGATCGTCCAAGCTGGTTGAGTGGGTCTTTGAACATCTGAACATACGAGAGCTGCCCGAGCTTAAGGCGCCTCCCAATGACCTAAGAGCACATGATCGTGGACTTTGATTCCGTGCCCGGATTTCCTCCGCTTCCAGACGTGGAGGCATTGGCCAAGATGGTCTTGATGCCGCTGACAAGCGGTATAGAAACTCTGGCTATTGCCGTTGTCGGTCACTTGGTTGACGGGACGCCGTTTGCGCGCCGCGTCCTTTCCAATCCACTTGCCTGCTTGCCAAACGACTTGGGTGCCGCCGCGTTTTCTTTCGGTGGCATTGTCGCATCCGATTTTCTGCGATGGACAGATAGTCAGCCCGCATCAAATTGGAATCTTCCCCTCATCGGGCTGCGGCTGGGACCGGAATTTTCTGTCGATGGCTACGATCTGGAATCGGTGATTGCTAACGCACTGTCGCAGTGCGCTTTGTTTCCTCAGCGAGAAAAGGAAGCACATGAGCAACTGGTGGTAATTCCCCGCGGCCACGACGAAGTCAGGTTTATGCAGTCAGTTCGACAATATGTGCTGAAGAGTCGTCCTGTCCTGGAAAACAGCTTCGGAAGAAAGTTCACACTGTCCGGTCGTGGCGAGGGTGATGAAATCGATTTTGTGGGCAACCACTATGCGACATGTTTTGCCGCAATCAATCCCAAAAGCAGGAGCAAGGTCCGAGTGACCAGGGCGTCGGCAGCATTGTGGCGTTTGGCCCGAGCCCGGGATGCTTTTGGCTTCGCTGCGCCACAGCTCATTGAACTCACTGCGTGGATCCCTCCTGAAGGGCTACCTATATATAGCTCCAGCGAGTATGAGTCGGTGCATGAGGTTGTAGAGGAACTTGCTGAACAAGCTCGCCGAGAAGATCTCCGTGTATTTGCTGCATCCGACGCCATCCTCGCCGGCGCTCGCTTGCTCGAAGTCGAAACGACTCAGAGATTTTCGTAGAAAAAATCAAATTGGGTAAAACGGGGAAACTTCCGGAGTTCGTGCGGTAGCGAAGTTCCCCACGGAATTCCGCGTAAACATCCAAAGGCTGCGTCTATTGAGGGTTGCTGGGTAGACTTCCGGGGAGCTGCACCCAGGTTCTGTTTCGGCCGACAACTTGCCGGTCATCTAAGCACTACGAACTTGGCGATGTGGACGAGCATTCCCGTCGTATCAGGCTCTTCGCTCAATAAGGGCTACAGCACACATGGAACCGAAAGACTGGATACTCATCATTTGTGCCGTGATCACTGGCGTACTCGGATCAGTCGTTACTCAGTGGTTAATCGGAAAGCGTGAGGCGCGCGGCGTAGAGAAGAATGCAAGTCGCGCCGCGCTGCATTTGCTGGCGATTTTGAGGGGATATGCGAACCAGTCGCTCAGTATTCTGGAGACGTACGACCTGTATTACGACAGTCATGGCAGTGAGGGCAAACTTTGCTCAGCGATTCCGCTTTTGGGTAACTTGGATGCAAGCGACAGTCGGGATGTTGGAACTGACTACTACGATTGGTTTCTGCAGTTGCGGAATAGGGTAGTGGAGGAGCAGGAAGCTGCCTTTGGTGCCTTGCAGATTGGCTTTCCTGATGCTGAGAATTTTGCGGGCGACATATACGAACGGGTGATGGGGTTGGGGCTGGATGCAGCCCAGCTTGCGAGTCGTATCCGATCGAATTCTCGCTTGGAGCGAGATGCGGGCGCTGAAAATATTGAGCGCCAGTTGCTCGAACACAAATCGATCCGTCGGCGTCGGCAAATACAGAACGCATGGAATGCCCGGCGCAGGAGTCGTGCGCGAAAGGCAGCGCGTGCATCGACCCAGCTGACGATCGACTGAAACTCATCGCGCTCGTTGTTTCGGCTGTTGCCGCGCATCGGCCCAGAGAGCAGCCATTCCTGGGAGTCGCTTATGCGCTTGAGACGCGGACACAAGGCAAATCCACTCTTGCACTAATTTGCGGATGGATGCACCAGTGTTCAATGAAGCTCTCACTGATTGGCTGTCAGTGTTGCCAGCGCACTACGCCGGTGCAGAAAGCGCTGGCCTTGGAAACAATAGCTCAATCATTAGTGTGGAGCACTTTCGGCGGCGCGGCTGGCGGCGCATTTTAGAGTCGCGATAATCTTTATTATGTAAAGTAAGAAGACTACTCAAGCAAACCAGATGGACGGTAGCCAAGGCCGTGCAGAAAGTTGTCCAGGCGCTTCACCCGACGCCAGCGCTTGGGGCTTGCCAAGTGTAAGCAGTACAGCCGCACCGCCTCAGAATCGACGCCTGCCACGTGCAGGCGTTTTTTTTGGTCTGCGACACGCCGGTACAGTGTGCGACGCCTACGGCCCCACCGGTCACCGTTCCGCAGCTCCCAATAGTAGTTACGAAGCCTGCCACCCAACACCCCGAACACCGGCCAATCCTTGCGCACCCCGGACCCTCGAAAACGCTACCTGTAAAAGCAGGTCAATAAAAACCAGTAAAGACGGGCCTTCTAAGGAAGCGCGATCGAGCTCGGCAAGGTCCGCAAACTGGCAAGCCCTGTAACTGGTTGCAAAGTGTCCCTTGATATAAATCTAGGGCGGCTCCGCCGCCCGACCAGCCCCCGCTTCGCAGGAGCATGGTCTGTGCGGCAGAGGCCAGCCCTAACAATGCCCAGTAAGGGCACCAGACGATCCATGACAAGGCTTCGCAGCGTGCAGGCCAGCCAACGCACCTCGGGCAGCGGATGCCATCGTCGCAGGCCGGGACGGCCGGCCTAAGCGCTCCTGCATGGCACCGTGGTAAGCCGGTTGCCGAAACCCTGCTTCGCTCTCGCTCACGCAGCAGCAACCTTACAGGGGCGACCGTTCGTCAGAACACCGGAATACAGGGGTAGAGCTTGCCGGGGCTTGCAGCAGGTCAAGCGAATTGGAGACCGGACAGCGCGCGGATGCGGGCGTCGGCAGGGAGCGCCATCACGGCCTCAACTTCAGGGCGCTTGGGCTTGGGAACAGGCTTGCGAGGGGCAGGCTTGAAGAGGCGATCGAGCAGCGGCATGGAGGCAGGCTGATAACGGCCATGCGAATGCCATGGGGGCAACACTGAATAGCTGCCGTGCGGGTAGTCGGCAGAAAACTTTTGGATCGTGTTATAGCCCTTGAAGAGCGACGAGCCACGGTAAATCCATTTTTCCGCCATGACGCTGTTTTGATCCATGCCGAACTTTACGAAGCCGACATGCAGGCGAGGCATCTTGAAGGGCAAAAGCGGAATCTTGAGCCTGTCCAGGCGACGACAAATGACGTGATATTCGCAGAGCGCTTCCCGGATTTGCTTGTCGATTTGATTGGGATGCTGGCAGATCAGGTAAGTGTCCCAGCCGAGCTTGCCGGACTGCGCCAACCAATCCAGCACACCCTTACGGCCTTTGTCATTGAAGGTGCGCGAGTTGAAGAGAATCGCCATTTCATCGAGCACGAGCACACCATTGTCGACTTCGACTGCCGGGTTATCACACCCCTCCCCCAACGCCCACAAATCCTCGGCAGAGGGATAGTCGGGCAAGCGGACGATGCGCGCGGACTTGTTCGAGAGCGGCAGCAGCTCATGCGGAAACAGATCCAAATTTGTGGCAACGCGCTTGCCCTTACGCAGTGCCGCACGAATGCGACCGACGCACACCAGAGACTTGCCGTTACGTTTTTTGCCGCTGACGAGGTAATCCATGCTCAGGCATCCGCAAGGAACTGAAGGCTGCGCACATTCCACCAATAGACAGCAATGGCCACACGCGCGGAAATGACAGCACCGACACAGGCCGGCGCGTTATCAGGGAAGGCAACCCATGCCGCCACTTCCATTCCCGGCCATGACGGCAGGGTTGCGGCAATCGAGTTCAGCAGCAAGGCCAGCGCGCCATACAGCGCCAGCGTGAGCGCGCCGAACACAGTCATGGCCGTTACACCCGCTGCTAGCTTTTTGGTGATGTAGCCCGCAAGAAACGTGGCAAGACCACCGAAGAGATTGATCAGCAAACCCGCAAGAATCGGCATTACTTACCCCCCTTCCCCGGCGCAGCGGTCGCCATGTAGAAAATCGTGAAGCCAGTCAGCAGATAGAGACACCACGCCCACAGCTCGCGCGCCTTACCCAATGGCGGGCATATGTCCAAATTCTTGCCGTAAATATCGAACGAACCGCAAGACCCGGACGGCATATGCGGATGCCAGCCGAACACCCCCAAATCGCTGCGCTGCCACGACGTGTTTTGCACCAGGGTTTGCTGCGCATCTAGCGCCGAATCAACCGCACCCTTGGCGTCGGAATAATCGCCCACGGTAGGCGTGCCAGACTCGTCGATCTTTACAGGACACGGCGGCTCGGCACATGACCCAGCAGACGATCCCGAACCACCCGCAGCAGAGGAACCGGCCCCGCCCGCAGCCGACGAGCCAGACCCGCCCGTACCGCCCGAACCGCCGCCCGCAGAGGAACCGGAGCCCGAGGAAGAACCGGAACCAGCAGAAGATGCACCGCCTGCCGAAGATGCAGAACCCGCAGACGACGCGGCCGAAGAAGCCGCAGATGATGAACTTGCAAACGGGCTGCCTTCAGACTGCACAGTGTTAGAACCAGTGCAGGAGCCACCGTTACTCGTTAAGTTCACATGCGCGCTAATCACTTTGGGGTCAGGGTCGGAGTCGTAATAGTAGCCGTCGCCATCTACATAGGTTGTCACGACCTGCGTGCAACCATTCAAGCATCCACTATTGACCACTGCGCACGGCGCACCGACCACAGCACCATTCACACGCGTGCAATTTGTGGGCAGATAGCCGGTAGAGACAATGCCTGACTTACAGGACGACGACGAAGACGAAGACGAAGACGTAACAGTATTGTCCGTGCATTGGTACTTGCCAGCAGTGGCGGACCATGCCGCCGTAATAGCAGTATTAGCGCACTTCGTGCCGATGTAATTAGTACCGGTCTGGTTGTTGTCAGTGCGCCGCCATGTGTAACTCAAACCTTGCTCATTGACGTTATCGACTACGGTCGAAAACGTACGGCAGGCATTCCATGCGGACTCCCAAGCCGCAGCGGCCGCAGTCAAGCTAGCACCCTCAACACTCACATTCTTGCCGCACGTATCGGAATAGCCAGATTTGAAGTAAATGGCATCCGTCACGACAACAGCATGCGCAGACGACGCGAACAAGAACAGAAGGCAGCACAAAAGCCGAAACATCATCTTGACCTCAAGACCTTTATGCCAGAGACCCCGGCGGGGAGAGACGCCGATAAGCAATCATCAGAGAAAACGGACCGCGAACAAATCACCCCTTTGTCATACGTGGCCGACAAAACAAGACTGCCGGACGCACTACGAACGTATGGACGCACCACAGGGACGTCGCCGCCATAACGCTGCACAGAGGCCGGACGATCCAGAACAGAAGCGGGAAGCGAACCACGCTGCGCAGGCACAGCAGACGCGGACGAGGAAGCACTAGCGGACGCATTCACCGGAGGTTGAGGAAGCGGCTTGAACGGAGCCATTACACCCGGCACCGTGCCAGCAAAAACAAAAGCAGGGACCGAAGCCCCTGCCAGCACCAACAACACGCGAAATATGTTGCTGGTTTTCATGCTTAGGTCGCCTTGCTGATGACCTTCTTGAAGACGCCCATCAGGATCAAGCCGCCGGTAATGGCAACCAGCACCGGCCAGCCTGCGGAAATCATGCTCGTGCCATCGGTCTGCACCGACGTGAATGCGCCCGTCACTTCCGTTGGCAAAACAGCTTGTGCTTGAGTCGCGAGCAAGGAGAGACCAGAGACCCCACCCAGCACGACCTTCGAACCATACTTGCGACCCACATTGCGAAGATTTTTCATTTCAAACTCCAGAGTAAAGAACTACAAAACTGTGCCAACCCGGCACCCCACACAGCGACGTTAAGTCGCCGATTCCATGACACGACGATACGTGTAAACCAAAAGACCAAAGCCCCAGCCGAGAGCGATACACCCGATGTGATAACCCACCAGCGCCGCCAGATCACCCGCGTTTAGAGTCATCGCATCAACCCCGCAATAAAACCCAAACCAAAACAAATGCAGAGAGAACCAGCGAGGATGTACGCGGGAATTTCATTCATTTTTGCCCCCTACTACGCGACCTTAAATAATCAGACACAGCGTCAATAGCCAGTACAACAATCTCAGGCACATAACGCCCCGCCAACGCAGCCACCAGAAGCGAATACGCGAACTGGTCAGAAATAGCCGCGTAGCACTCTTGCATTTCAATCACGCCGAACCCTTCCCCGCTATCCAAAACGTATCGCTTGACCGACTCAGCCACATCTGAAAATCCGGACGCAGACCGACGAAGGTTTGCAGAAATGACGCTGTATTCATGATTGCGTCGCCGACGTTTGTGCCACCGATCCAGATGCGCGAGACCTCAGGCTTTTCGAGTTCCTTTGCAGCCCAGAAACGGCGCTTTTCTGCCGTGCCTTCGTCGAAGGTCTTGGAGAGGTACTTTGTGATGTAGCCGGCCAGCTTTTCTGTCTGCCACTGCATTGCGCCGCGCCTAGCGCCGCGTGGTGATGTGACATCAACTTGTCCAGGCGTCTTGTCGCCCCGCTCATCACCCTGCCCGCCTATGGCCTTGTACCAGCACCGACGGATCACACTGATTTGCTGCCAGCCACGCACAGCGCAATGGATGTGATACGCGCCACGGTCTTGAATCTCAAGGACAGCGACATAGACCCACTCCCCGACCGCCTTGCGCAAGAGGCGGAGAAACTTCGTGAAATGCTCGCGCACGAGCTCACGGTCTTGCATGTTTTCCCTGTACGTCAGGGTCAAGAGGCGATCCATGCCAGCCTCTTTGCAAAGGAACCTGATGGACTGCTTTGCGCGCCTGACAGCCCGGTTATGGTTTTCGGCCCGCTGCGCATCGGACAACTCAGAAGGCGTATTGAGATAGCCGGGGGTTTTCGCCCCGCTACTCTCAAAACGACTTTTGGCTTGTTCCATCATCATGGGTCTCACGGCCTTGAGCACTGCCTCTATGTGCCCATGTTTAAATTCGCGGAGGGTCAGGTAGTAATCCGCCTTCGCGCCACTTGCAGACGCTTCAAAACCTGCTACATTTCCGTACATGTCAAGCCCTGTCGAAGAGGGTGAAACACAGAAGCCCCGATACCTCGCCAAAGGATCGGGGCTTCGCTTTTTGTTAGAGCGGAAGCTGCCCCTGACCAACGTACTGCAATTCACACTCAAGCTGTTGAATACGGCCAGCCAGCCAACCAATGACAAACGCCTGAGAAGGCAACTCCGCGCCCGTATAGCGACAAATTTCAATAGACCGAGAATCCATCGCAGACGCCTCAGCCTGTTCGATCAACTCACGAACGCGAGTCATGATCAGGCCGTCACTTTGGCAACAGGGGATTGCATGCCAGCTTTGGAGTCTTGCGGCTGCGCAGGCTTGAGGCCGACCAGACGGGCCACAATCTCGCCCTTTTCGTCGCCGCGATAGCCGACGCCCACATCGAACTCCGCGAAGTAGTCACCGGACTTGACTGGCTCTTTTGCCAGCTCGCCAAACACGCGCATGGTGCCCACGTCGATGGTCGGCGCGCCATCTTTGAAGCCGTGGAGGATGCACTTCAAAATCTGGTACTGCCCGGCCGGACGGTTTTCCTTGGCGGGAAAGGTCTTGACCTCAGTGGCAATGACGTTGATGCGGGTTTGGATGGAACCGGACAGCTGGACAGGTGCGTTCATGGTGAATCCTTCGCGTTGGGTATAAGCCGATGTGGCGTGAATGTTTACATCCGGTAAACACAATTCGAAGTTTACGACCAGAGAACAAGTTGTCAAGCAGAAAACAACTAGCTACCCTACAAACGAGTCACAAATGAGGAGAAAGTCATGAAATCAATAGCCCGCTACATCGACGAGGCCATAGCAAAAGGAATCGTCAAAAACGACGCAGCAGTAGCCGCAGCTCTCGGCGTAACACGAGGCGCAATAAGCAATTGGAGAAGCGGCGACAAAGCACCAGACGAAGAGAAGGCAATCGCCCTAGCGCGCCTAATCAAACACCCTGAAGAAGAGATGCTGGCAGCCGCCGCAGCCGCCAGAGCAAAGTCACCAGCCGCGAAGGCCGTATGGGAAAGAATTGCAAAGCACTACGCCGTCGCCGCTAGCGTCATGGTGGCGATGGCGACCCTCGCCGCATTTTGTGTCACCACTGCCCCGAAAGCCGCGCCAATGCTTGATGTAGCACTAGGCAGCTCTTTATTATGTTAAGTGCGATTGGCCAATTTTTACGCCAGATCAAGCGCACACTGCACAAAAAACAAAGGGCGAAACCGACCAGCGGTAACGCCCTTACTTGTTCGCACCCACAAGCGCGTTACCCCCATGGCCTCTTCATTTTCCCGGCGCCGTGCGTTTCCATTTGTCGTCCGGGTTGAACTGAGCGATATTGCCAGCCAGCTTTTGCGTTTGTGGACCCAGATCTTGTTCGTAGACGTCGCCATCCTGGTTGACGATGAAACTCATTACGCCTGTCTGACCATATTTGATTGGCCAGGCAATGACGGCGTAGCCGCTCAGCAAACGATTGCCGATTACGTAGTCACGCGCGCCGCCCCGGGCCTTCGGGCCTTGTGCTTCGAGTATCTTGAAGTGATAGCCATGGTAACCGCTGCCTGCTTTGGAAGGCGCGAATTGCTCCCCCAGCGGGCTTTCATCCCCAAGTTTAGGACTCCAGATAAGGCCATCGCGCTTTCCCTTCCTGCTCACGAAGCGACGCGCATATTCGGGGATACCATCGCCATTGCGATCAGCCAGTGCGTATTCGCGCTGCGCATCAACATAGGCAAGCGTTGCCAGCATCGCAGAGCGCTCGTTGTAGCCAATTCGCCGCTCTTGCACGGCAGCATGACCACCCTTCACGTCAAAGCTCCATCCACCGTTCGGAGCATGTTTGATTGGTATCGGGAACGGCCATTGGTCCTTACCAACGAGCAATTGAGCTTCGTCGTTTGTAACTATCACCGTATGTGACTCGCTTGCCTTGGCAAGAAAAACTCGACGGTCTTCCGAATTGGTGTCTTTCGGGAGCAACTCACGCCACTCTTTGCCAAGCACGTGTGCCGAGGCTGCTGGATCACTTGCCATGACGGCCTTCACCAGAGCATCGGCTGCAGCCTCTGCTGTGGAGTATGCGGCCTGTGCCATGGCAACACCGGGCAGGCAAAGAACGCTCGTCAAGACCAATGCATGACGATTGAAAATGGACGATATCAGCTTCATTCTTGGCTCCTTTGCGTTCAACGACGACCACCGCCGCCGCCGGCGCGGCCTCCTCCACCAGCACGGCCGCCGCCTCCACCTCCACTGAAACTGCCACTACCTGAACGCTCGCGCATTGAGTTCGTACTGGCGCGGCCACGATCTGCGTCGGCTCGCGCAGAAGTGTCACGCACGCCGGAGAAGGCGTTGTCGCGCCCTCCTCCGCTAAAGTCACGGGAGCCACTACCCAAGTCCCGCGAACCGCCACTGAAATCGCGTGAGCCGCCAGCGGACCTGTCATTCACTGCGCGAGCGGCCGCATCGCGGTCTACCCCCTGCAGGCGCTCTCGCCCAGCGGCGGGATCGGCGCCGCGCGACTTCAGCGTGTCGGCAGCCTGATTGCGTTGGGCATCACGCCCATCCTTGCCGCGGTAAGCCTCGCGATCCTTGGCGCCATCCAGCGACTTCTTGCCATACTGCTCGCGGCTCTTCGAGTCACGATACGGTACGTCGCCGCGGCGTTCGGAGTTATGGGTGAACTTATTGTTGCCAGAATTAATCTGATTATTGCGGTTGATGTTGTTGTACTTGTTAACGTTGATATTCACGTCGCCGCCACCCCAGTTGCAGCCGCCCCACAAACCATTGGCGATGCCGACGACTGCGGCGCCCCAGATGACACCGCTTACAAAGGCGCCAGTCGGGTAGTAATAGGGAGGTGGCGCCCAGTAATACGGGGGGTAACTCGGATACCACCACGGCCCGTACACAACAGACGGCTGATAGACCGGCACATAAACCTGTTCTGGCTGCGCCGGTTCAACGATGATGACCTGTTTTCCGTTTTCCGTTGCCGTCGAAACCTTCTGCTGGTCCGTGGTCTTCAGATTGCCAGCGTCCTGTGCCTTCTTGCGCAGGAACTGTACGCGGTCCATCACCCGCGCAGGCTCGGCCAGAAAAGCATCTCCGATCTTCTGTACCTGATCGGGCTTCTCTCCCATCATGACAAGCAATTGCGGGAAGGCCACCAGTGACTTCACCGATGGTTCCCAGGGCTTGTCCTGAATCTGTTCGACCGCAGCATCGCCCTTGGTATCGGGATGGGCTTTCGACCAGGTGACAGCCTCTTTCACGTCAGCTGGATAGGTACTTGCCATCAGTACCTGTGACAGTAGTGAGTCCGGATACAGGGCGATTGGTGCCAGCATCTGATCGAGCTCGGCATCCGTAAAGGTCTCAGCGGCGTGCGCAGTGCCGGATACCCCAAGCACGAACACCATCAGAACGGCCACCATTTTCTGCAGCAGGCGCCTTGCGCGACCCGAAACGTGATGCCACACGTGTGGTGCAGATAACTCCTGTGTCATGACTTGCTCCTTTGTTCTTCTCGACAAGGCTTGCAGTAAAAGCAGGCCTGACCAAAGTACATCACGCTACAGCCGAAGTTGATCGCTGGATGAAATCTGTTCCAGCAAGAGCATCGATGGCCACAACAAAAGCAAAGACGTGCGACCAGAAACTATTGCACGTCAAATAGTACTGCGCAATCAGCGGTGCCGCGAGCAATCATCAAGTTATGCCAGTGAACGTGGCTACACGGCTTGCAGTTGACGCTCGTTCAATGACGAGCTAGGCAAAAAGCATATCCGCGACAAGCATTTGCCCACCCCTTAACAATTGCATCCAACGGCGTGCCATACAAACCGAGCACCGGCGCAAGATCAACGAGATCCGCAACTACCACTAACTACAGAGACAGTGCCTGCTTGAAACAGTTCGATCGAAACCGCGACTGAATTTGAGGAAAATCAAAGACTTCACCGGCGTGTAGCCGTTGACCGGGCAATGCCGGCAGCGAATGAATTTGAATCGAGACGTCAAGTTTCCCTTGGTCTCAGCACCACGCAGATGACGCAATGTTGATTACCCCGGTAACGAACCCCGCGCGAAATGCTTGCGATCAGTCCCGTTTGTCTTGTTGTTCTTTCAGCCGACGCCGCATGTCGCCATTGAACGCATATTGCTCTGACACGCTGATGGCCTTACGCAAACTACGGCTTATCGAGCCCTCCTCCGCCCACAGGAATGGATAGAAGGAAAAGCACTGGTCCGGCGTCACGACCTGGATATCTGTCTGCCAGTCGAGCCAGCGAAGATTTGCATAGAACTCGCCCAGTTGTGCGGTGAGCGCCCAGCACAGAAAATCCGTGTAGCCCGCTCCGAGTGGCTCCCACTCCAATGTATCCGGTGCCCAGTAGTAGATGGCGCCAGCATCCTCGCCGAGGCCATTGCTGTTGACGGCAAAGAAGCCGCCGACGGCATCGTCCGCGACGAGAAAGAATCCTTCGGCGCGATCCTTGTTCCACGCAACGATGTCCCGCGTCAGTCGTTCGCTGCCCGAGCCAAGTAGCCGCAACCAGCCATGATCGATCAGGATGCCGCCGGTCTCATACGCAATCGCTCCCATGGTCGAACGCGTGCTCACCTGCAGTTCGTGCAGTACGGATTCCCTGCGATCTGATGGGGGAAGCACCTCGTATTGATTCTCCGAGGCTTCAAGACACTCGCGAACCAGCACCATCGCGGATTCATTCGTGTCGATAAGTTCATGCAGCGCGCGCATCGAGGAAGCCTGATAAATGAATGGAAACTAGTTCGGGTACAGATTGCTGATCTGCTTCAGCAAATCGCAGTGTGCGGCATACAACCGATCTTCCAGTGCGTCCTTGACTGGATCGATGACATTAGCATCTGCCTCGTACCACGCCAGCAGATCGCGAAGCCCTTGCTCGAGATTGATGCGCGGACGAAAGCCCGGAATGTCGCGACGAATCTTGCTGTTATCGAACAGGCCGGCATGGGATTTTTCATAGAACAGATGCAGGTTCATCTGTGGCGCCGCGTGCAGGAGAATCTGCGATGACATGTGGAACATCTCGACATCCTTGCCGAGGATTTTTCCCAGCGTCAGGTACGCATCCTTCCACACAGTGCACTCCTCGCTCGTCGCGTGATAGTGCTGACCGTAGGTGGCCGGATTGCCGACTGCACCGGCGAAGGCCAATGCCAGATCGGGCGTAAAGGTAAAGCTCCAGGGATTGTTGCCGTCACCAAACATCACCAGCGGCTTGCCCTTGCGAATGCGGTCGATGACGCCGTAATTCTGGCGCAGCACGCCAAACCCACCGCTGCCGGGGCCCAGCGTGAACGAGGGCCGGATGATGGTAATCGGCATGCCTTCGCGCATCAGTTGCTGCAGGTAGCGCTCCATCTCGGCCTTGTCGTAGGCGCGTGGAAAAGTGGACGACGGATCTTCGCAAAGACGCTCCATATCTTCGCGAATCGGCATGGCGCGATACGGGCGTTGATAGGCGAGCGAACTGGAGCAGACGATGAGTTGCTGCACGCGCCCCATGAAGGTCTCGATGCTTGAACGCGCATCCTCGGGCGTGAAGCAGATCATGTCGATGACGACATCGAACAGCTCTTTCTGCATCTGCTCACGGAATACCGTGCGGTCATTGCGGTCCCCGATGATCTGGCGCACGTCGGAGGAGATGGGCGTTGTGCGCTTGCCTCGGTTGAACAGCGTGACATCATGGCCATCGACCAGCAATTGCGCAGTCACGGCGCGACTAATTACGCCGGTGCCACCGAGAACCAGAACCTTCATGAATCCCCCAAGGTAGGAACTACTCTTGTGCGTTCCCCGCCCCGTCCGCAATCACCGTCAACAAACCTTCTTCATCCAGTACCGTCACGCCAAGGTCACGCGCCTTGTCGAGCTTGGAGCCTGCTTCAGTACCCGCGACAACGTAACTCGTTTTCTTCGACACGGAGCCGCTAACCTTGCCGCCATGCTGCTCGATCAGCGCTCCGGCCTCGTCGCGACTCATCGTTGGTAAGGTGCCTGTCAACACGAAGGTCTTGCCAGAGAGCACACCCTCACCCGTATTGATGGTTTCCTGCACGAGTGTCAAACCGGCAGCCAGCAACTGCTCCACGACTTCGCGGTTATGTGGCTCGGCAAAGAAGTCGACGATGCTTTGCGCGACAATCGGACCAACATCGTTCACCGCCAACAAAGCTTCCAGATTCGCGTCCATCACCGCATGGATATTGCCAAAGCGACGTGCGAGATCTTTCGCTGTTGCCTCGCCAACATTGCGGATACCGAGTGCAAAGATGAAGCGCTGCAGCGGCGCCGTCTTGCTCTTCTCGATCGCTTCGAGCAGATTCTTCGCCGATTTCTCGGCCCTGCGTTCGAGGTTAGCCAGCGACAGCAACCCGAGTTTGTAGATGTCGGCTGGCGTCTTGACGATGCCGCCATCCACCAGTTGTTCGACGAGTTTGTCGCCTAAGCCTTCAATGTCCATAGCCCGACGTGCTGCGAAATGCAGCAAGGCCTGCTTGCGCTGGGCCGGGCAGAACAGGCCGCCCGTGCAGCGCGCCACGGCTTCGTCCTCGCCGCGCACGACATGCGATCCACATATCGGACAGACCGGAAACTTCTCCAGCAGGTTGTAGCTGACCAGACCTTCCTTGCGTCGTTCCAATACCGGACCAACCACTTCGGGAATCACGTCGCCTGCGCGGCGCACAATGACCCAGTCACCTATGCGCACATCCTTACGATCAATCTCGCCCTGGTTGTGCAAGGTTGCATTGGTGACGGTAACGCCACCAACGAACACTGGTTTCAGGCGTGCCACCGGCGTGATCGCGCCGGTGCGTCCGACCTGAACTTCGATGTCCAGCAGCTCGGTCAGCTCTTCCTGCGCAGGATACTTGTGCGCTACAGCCCAGTTCGGCTCGCGATTGCGAAAACCAAGTTCGCGCTGCTGCACCAGACTATTGACCTTGTAGACGACACCATCAATATCGAATGGCAGGCTGTCGCGTTTGACTGCGATCTGCTTGTGGAATTCGACCAGACCTTCAGCGCCCTTGGCTACGCAACGGTCTTCGCTAACGGGCAGTCCGAGTTTGGCCATCGCGTCGAGCAGACCTGCGTGGCTTGGCGGCGTGAAATCCCAATCAAGGATCTCGCCTACGCCGTACGCAAAGAACGTCATCGGCCGCGCAGCGGCCATCGTAGGATCAAGCTGGCGGATGGCGCCAGCAGCCGTGTTGCGCGGGTTGATAAAGATCTTCTCGCCACGCTCGCGCTGGCGTTCGTTGAGCTTGTCGAACTCGTCGCGGCGCATGTAGATCTCGCCGCGAATTTCGATCACGGCGGGCACGGGAATCGCGCCAGCACGCAGGCGCAGTGGAATGTTGCGAATAGTGCGCACATTGTGCGTCACGTCTTCACCAACCTCGCCATCACCACGCGTCGCAGCCTGCACCAGCAGCCCCTGTTCGTAGCGCAGATTGATCGCAAGACCATCAAATTTCAACTCGGCGGCATATTCGACGGCCGGTGCTTCAGCAGCAAGCTCCAGCTTCTTGCGCACCCGGGTATCGAAAGCAATCGCGCCGCCTTCGGTCGTATCGGTTTCCGTCTGGATCGACAGCATCGGCACCTTGTGCCGCACGGGCGTCAGCGACTTGAGCGGCGCACCACCAACACGTTGCGTTGGCGAGTCCGCCGTCAGGAGTTCGGGGTGTTTGCTCTCGATCCCTTGCAGCTCACGAAACAGTCGGTCGTATTCCGCATCGGGAACGATTGGGGCGTCGTTGGTGTAGTACGCCTCGGCGTAGCGCGTAAGTTCAGCGCGCAGCCAGGCTGCACGTTCGGTGACAGAGGATTGCGTCGGCATGTCGATCAACTCTGACAAATACGTTCATCATGAAAATCGGGAGGCGCAGGCCTCCCGAACTGTAACTATCTGGCCCGGCTAATGTTTTCAGCGGAACAGACGCAAGGCGACCTCGCTGCCCGCCGGAATCCCTTGCCGCTCCATCTGCTGATCGAACTGGGCGATCTGGCCGCGGATCAGGCTGATCGAACGTTCGGATAGCAGTACGCGATTATCATCAACCAGCACACCATTGAGTGCACCGGCGAGCTTCTGGGCGAAGGCCACCATCTTGTCGAATGATGCAACCGGATCCGGCGCGCGTGGCACGTCGAGCGCGACGGTGACGCCTGTTGTGTAGAGATTGCGCAGTTGCTCGGCCGAGAAGCTTGCGGCTTCCTGGTTTGACAGCGTGAATAGCGTGCGGCCACCATCGTCCTGCGCGTGGTAAGCGCCGTCGGCCATGAGCGTCAGGCCGGTTGCTTCAGCCAGCCCACGAATCTTGGTGCCGGGGAAGCTGCCATCCTTGGCTGCAACATTGACCGCAATCTGGATGTCGACATCGGCGCAGAAACGGTCCAATTCATTGGCGCGCTCCAGTACTTCGTGGCGTACTGGCAGGCGTGGTACAGCGAGGAACTGATCGCACAGGCGCTGCATCTGATCGTAGAAGCGCACGAGGTCGGCGTCAGTCACGGCACCACGGCGGTCGGCAAGCTGCAGGGCTGCAGTGGCACGATTGAGATTGCCGGGGCTGCGTGCGTCGAGTTCGATCCAGTGGTTGGCGCTATCGTCCCAACCAAACCAGCGCAATGGCTTGGAGAAGCCGGCGAGCAAGGCCTGCTGCGCAGTGAACAGCGACGCAGCTGCGATACCGGCTGGGGCCTCGACGGTTACGACGCAGTCGATGGCTTGCGAGTCGACCGGCAGGGTCGGCTGCGAAGCGCGGGTTGCGGCAGTTCTGGAGCGAGCTGTTGAGGGCGCCGGCGCTGGAATGTCGATGTCTTGCGGGTCAGCGATATCGAAGTCGCGAGCCGAGCCGAACGAGGTTGGCTCCATGCGGCCACCCGGCGCGGGCGGAATGGCTTGAATGTGCTCGCCGTCGAGCAGTGCATCGCGCTCGCCGGGGCGGAATAGTTGTTCAGCATGTTTGCGCGCTCTGCGCTCCTGCCACAGGTTGTAGCCGATGATGGAGACGATGCCTACGCCGCCGACACAGACCAACCCGAGTTGTAGATCACTGAATGCCATCGTTTCGACTGTTCTCTCAATACTGTTTCTTGTAGGCCGACATTCGTCGACGTCGGCCGCCGTGTGTTCTGTATGCGGTTCCGTGCTCCTAACCGGAAGCCGTTTCGGCGTCCTGTGCCGCGGGTGTTGCAGCCAGAGGCTCCGCCATCTTCAATGCTGCATCGATGTCGACTTCGACAACGCGCGATACGCCCTGTTCCTGCATGGTCACTCCAACAAGCTGCTCGGCGCGTTCCATCGTGATCTTGCTGTGACTGATAAACACGAACTGCGTCACAGATGACATGCGCTTGACCATCTCACAATAGCGCTCGGTGTTCGTATCATCCAGTGGCGCATCCACTTCATCAAGCATGCAGAATGGCGCGGGATTCAACTGGAACATCGCGAACACCAGCGCGATAGCCGTCAGCGCCTTCTCGCCACCCGACAACAAGTGGATCGAAGTATTCTTCTTGCCCGGCGGGCGCGCCACGATCTGCACACCGGCATCCAGCACGTCCTCGCCGACCAGCACCAGTTCCGCTTCGCCACCGCCGAACAATTGCGGAAACAACTCGCCGAAGTGATGATTGACCGTATTGTACGTCGCCTGCATGGCCTCGCGCGTGTCGCGGTCGATGCGGCGAATTGCGTCTTCCAGCGTGCCGATCGCCTGCATCAGGTCCTCGTACTGCGCATCGAGGTAGGCCTTGCGTTCGGTCGTCGTGCTCAACTCCGTGAGTGCGGCCAGATTTACTGGCCCCAGTTCGGCAATCTCGCGCGTGAGCCTTGCGACCTCGCGCGTCAGGCTCGTTTCCTTGAGCCCTTCGAGTCGTTCGTTCTCAATGCTCGTGGCATCGACATTAAGTTCGGCCAGACGTTCATTCGCTTGCGTGATGGCAATCTCGGCTGCCTGGCGAGCCATGCGGCCAGCGGCCTGCGCCTCGCGCAATGGTTCCAGCCCTTGTTCGCAGCGCAGGCGCTCTTCGTCCTGCGTGCGCAGTGCGGTGGTGATTTCTTCGAGTGCCTGGCGGCGCTTGAGTAGCTCGACTTCACGTGCTTCGCGGAGTTGTAGCGCGGTTTGCAGCGAAGTGTTGAGGCTGCTTTCGTCGAGACCCTCACGCTCGGCAATCTGGTGTGCGAGTTCAACTTCGCCACGCGAAATTTCTTCACGCACGAGTGATTCATTGCGGGCGATGTCATCAAGTTTGCTCTGGCATTCGCGCAGGGCGAACTCCGCCTCCTGCAGGCTGCGCAATTGCCGCGCTGACATTTCACGCGTCTCCGTCTGGCCTTGCTCGGCTTGCGACAAGGCTTGCTCGGCGCTGGAGAGCTGAACACGCAGGCCGTTGGCGGCGAGTTGATGACGATCGAGCGCTTCTGCAGCGGATTGCTTCTGACTCAACTCTGCTGAGCTCGCCCGCTCCACGTCTTCGTGTTCGCGTTTGAGTTGTACCGAGCGCTCTTCGTAACGGGCCAATGCCTGTTGCAGTTGCACGAGTGCGAGTTGGGCGGAATGCTGAGCTTGCTGGAAGCGTGTGAGCTGCTCGCGGTTCGTTGCCAGTTCGGTCTGCGCATCGCGCACGGCTATGTCGAGTTCAGCCGTGATGGCTTGCTGTTCTTCGTGTCCAAGCTCGGCGGCTTCGAGGCTGGAAGTGAGCTGTTCCATCTCGCGTTGACGTTCCAGCGCGCCGTGCGTGCGGGCGTCCGGAGCGAACAGGATGATCTCGCCCGCGCTGAGCAACTGGCCGGACCTGGCTACCAGCGTCACGCCAGGCGTCAATTCGGCATCGAGCCAACCGGCGAGCTCATCAACTACGAAGACATTGGCGAGCCAAATGTCGAGTACCGGATCGAGACTGACTTGGCGTGTGCTGACCAGCTCACGCAGTGCGCGCGTGCCGGCTGGCGCAGCGACTTTGGCGTTGCTTGTCGAGGGAGTCGCTTCACGCAATAGCACTGTCGTCGCAGGTGCGGATTGCGACAGTACTTGTCTCGCAGCATCCGGCGACACGGGACCACGCGCGCTCAGGCGCTCGCGCAGCGCGGCTTCCAGCGCCAGTTCCCAGCCGCTTTCTACGCTGATCTGCTGCCAAGCCGGGTCGAGCGAAGCCAGCCCTGAAGTGCGCAGCCAATCAGCCAGATCGCCCTGGTCACGTAGGCGCCCCTGCAATGCTTTCAGCGCATCCAGCCGGGCGCGAATGCCGGTGACATGGCTGCCCGCCTGCTTCTCCGCATCTTGCGCAGCACGCAAACGCGTCTGCACGTCCTGCAATGCGTTCGTTCCTTGGGCCAGCCGTGTTTCGGCGGCGTCAATATCTTCCGATAGCGAAGCAGCCTTGGCCTCCGCGATCTCGAGTTCATCGGTTGGCGGGGCGACGAGCCTGGCTTGTTCGTCCGCGTTGCGCTTGCGGCGCTCCTCCAGTGCGAGAAGCGCGCGCTCGCTGGCGCTGCGGCGGGTTTCCTCGACGCGCGATTGCTGATCGGCGAGCGCCAGCTCACGGCGTATCCCATCAAGCGCGACGCGTGCTTCAGCAAGCGCCTGCTCCGCGTTCGGCTGCTGTGCCTGTGTACCTTCATGTGCCTGGCGTGCTTCCGCCAGGCCCTTGTCGGCGACGACGGCTTGTTGCGTCCAGCGTTCGCGATCGGTCGCGAGAGACGTTGCACGTCCGGTCCATTGAGCGGCTGCGACATTCAGCTGCTCGATGCGTTGCGCAAGGCGGCTGCGTTGCTCGCGCAGGACGCGCAATTCGTTTTCGATGCGCGAGACTTCGGCTGCAATCGCGTAGACATCGCCCTGCGCGACGCCGACTGACTCGGACATACGCGTGTGCTGCTCGCGCGCATTGGCGAGGCGTACTTCGATCTGGCGCAGATTCTCCTGCGCGGCTTCGAGGCTGCGACCGCTTTCCGCCACCGCCGTGTCGGCGCGCTGCAGTTCGCGTTCGCCTTCGCGCAACTTGAGCACCCACAGCAGGCTCTGGCGATCCAGCAGATTGTCGTTGAGCGTGCGCCAGGTCTGGGCGACCTCGGCCTGGCCGGAGAGACGCGTGATCTGTTGACCGAGCTCGGCGCGCAGGTCTTCGAGACGTGCGAGGTTGTCGCGCGCATCGGACAAGCGCCCTTCCGTCTCGCGGCGGCGTTCCTTGTATTTAGTGATGCCGGCCGCTTCTTCGAGGAAGGCGCGCACCTCTTCCGGACGCGCCTCGATGACGCGCGAAATCATGCCCTGCTCGATGATGGCGTAGGCGCGCGGGCCGAGACCGGTGCCGAGGAACAGGTCGATCACGTCCTTGCGGCGGACACGGACGTTGTTGATGAGGTAGTCCGACTCGCCCGAGCGGTCCAGCACACGCTTGACGGCGATTTCTGCGTATTGCGACCACTGCCCTGCCGCCTTGCCGTCGGCGTTATCGAATATCAGCTCGACACTGGCGCGCGATACCGGCTTGCGACTTGTCGAGCCATTGAAGATCACGTCCTGCATCGAATCGCCGCGCAGCGCCGAGGCGCGCGACTCGCCAAGCACCCAGCGCACGGCGTCGATCAGGTTCGATTTGCCGCAACCATTCGGCCCGACAATGCCGACCAGCTGGCCGGGCGTCAGCACGGTCGTCGGGTCTACGAAGGACTTGAAACCGGCGAGTTTTAGCTTGGAAAGGCGCACGTGAGTTTCGTGTCGGGTGCCAGATAAAAATCGGGGCTTGGTTTGAAGTTCATTGTCACTTCCCGGCTTGTCTGCACAGGAAAGACCGCTAAAACATCAGGTTTGACTGCACCAGAGCCCGCGCTCTGAAGGAGCTACGGGCTTGGCGGGCTATAATATCACCCGAATCCACGCCACCCGGCCGCCCGAAAGGGGATGTCCGGCGCCTAACTCGATCGAACTGCTGCCCGTGAATCCTCTTCTCGACACGCTTCACCCCTACCCCTTCGAAAAGCTGCGCGCCCTGTTTGCGGGGATTACGCCGCCAGCCTTGTCGCCGATTCGCCTGTCCATTGGCGAGCCGCAGCATGAAACTCCGCAGCTGGTGAAGCAGGCGTTGATCGACTCGCTCGGCGGCCTGTCGATCTACCCGACAACTCTGGGGGTTGATGCGCTGCGCGAATCGATTGCGCAGTGGTTGCAGCGCCGCTTTGAGGTTGCCTCGATCAATCCCGCCACGCAGGTGCTACCGGTCAATGGCACGCGCGAAGCGCTTTTCGCCTTTGCCCAGTGCGTCGTCGATGCCTCGAAGCCCGGCGCGCTGGTTGCCAGCCCGAACCCGTTCTATCAGATCTACGAAGGCGCAGCCCTGCTGGCGGGTGCCGAGCCGGTATTCCTGAACCAGACGCCGGAAAACAATTTCGGTTTCGATCTCGATAGCCTCAGCGCCGAACAATGGTCACGCGTTCAGCTGCTGTTTGTCTGTTCGCCGGGCAACCCTACGGGCCGCGTGCTGAGCCTGGATGAGTGGCGCGAGCTGTTCGCGCTCTCGGACAAGTATGGTTTCGTGATTGCGGCAGACGAGTGCTATTCGGAAATCTATTTCGATGAGGGCCAGCCGCCCCTTGGTGCCCTGCAAGCAGCACAACAACTTGGCCGCGACGGTTTCCCGCGTCTGGTCGTGTTCCACAGCCTGTCGAAGCGCTCCAACGTGCCGGGCCTGCGCTCGGGTTTTGTGGCGGGCGACGCGGCCATTCTCAAGAAGTTTCTCCTGTATCGCACCTACCATGGCTGCGCGATGAGCCAGACGGTGCAACTCGCCAGCATTGCGGCCTGGAACGATGAGGAGCATGTGCGCGAGAACCGCACGCAGTACCGCGAGAAGTTCGAGAAATTGGTACCGATGCTGGCGCCGGTGCTTGATGTGAAGCTGCCGGACGCTGCTTTCTATTTATGGGCACGAACGCCCGGTGACGACGCTGAATTCGCTCGCGCCCTGTTTGCGCAGACCCATGTAACGGTGCTGCCTGGCCAGTACCTCGCTCGCGAGGCCTACGGCGTGAATCCCGGCAAGGGCTTCGTGCGCATTGCCCTGGTCGACAATCTCGACGCCTGCGTGGCGGCCGCCGAGCGCATCATCAAATTCAGCAAATGAGTGCGTAACTCATCCGTAACCAAGTACAACCCCAAACTACTACCCCAAAGAACGAGGAACACCATGTCACATCCATTGGAAGGCCTGATCAACGAAGCTTTCGAACGCCGCGCCGAGATCACTCACGGTTGTGCCGATCCGGCACTGTCCGCCGCCATCGCAACCGTCATTGCCGATCTCGACAGCGGCAAGCTGCGCGTTGCAGAGAAGATCAACGGCGAGTGGGTCACGCACCAGTGGATCAAGAAGGCCGTGCTGTTGTACTTCCGCACTCACGACAACCGCGTCATGAACAGCGGCGACATCCGTTACTTCGACAAGGTGCCAACCAAGTTCTCGGACTACTCCGAGCAGGACTTCCGCAATGGCGGTTTCCGCGTTGTGCCTTCAGCGGTCGCGCGCAAAGGCACTTTCATCGGGCGCAACGTTGTGTTGATGCCCTCGTACGTCAATATCGGCGCGTATGTCGATGAAGGCACGATGGTCGACACCTGGGCCACAGTCGGTTCGTGCGCGCAGATCGGCAAGAACGTTCACCTGTCCGGCGGCGTCGGTATCGGCGGCGTGCTGGAGCCGCTGCAAGCCAATCCGACCATCATCGAAGACAACTGCTTCATCGGTGCTCGTTCAGAAGTCGTGGAAGGCGTGATCGTCGAAGAAAACTCTGTCATTTCGATGGGCGTATACATCGGCAAGAGCACCAAGATCTACGACCGTGCCACCGGCGAAGTCACCTACGGCCGCATTCCGTCGGGTTCGGTGGTGGTGTCGGGTAACCTGCCTTCGGCTGATGGCAAGTATTCGCTGTATTGCGCTGTCATCGTGAAGCGTGTGGATGCACAAACGCGTGCCAAGACCTCGATCAACGAGCTGCTGCGCGACTAAGCTGCAACAAATAGATCCAGGCAGGAAAACCGGAGGGCTCGCGAGGCCCTCCGCTAACAGGAGTTGCGATGATTTTTGATCGTCTGTTTCAGCTCATGGCGGAGCGCCAGGCTTCGGACATTTTTGTGTCTGCCGGTGCGCCGATCCATATCAAGATCAATGGCGCCATCGTGCCCATCAACCAGCAGATCATGGAACCCGCCGTGATCCAGAAGATGGGCTACGAAATGCTCACGGCCGAGCAGGTCGCGCGCTTTGAGAAAGATCGCGAGCTGAACGTCTCCTTCGGTCGCAAGGACGTTGGCAACTTCCGTATCAATTTCTTCTGGCAACGCTCAAGCATCGGCATCGTGGTGCGCTTCATCCAGAGCGACATCCCTCCCCTGAACTCGCTGGGCCTGCCACCCGTCCTTGAAGAAATCATCATGGACAAGCGCGGTCTGGTGCTGGTCGTGGGCGCTACCGGCTCGGGTAAATCCACGACCATCGCGTCGATGCTGGACCACCGCAATTCCAACCAAACCGGCCACATCCTGACGGTCGAAGATCCGATCGAATACCTGTTCCAGCACAAGCGCTCCATCGTCAATCAGCGCGAAGTCGGCTTCGATAGCCACAGCTGGGGCGATGCGCTGAAGAATGCACTGCGCCAGGCGCCGGACGTCATCCTGATCGGTGAAATCCGCGATCTCGAAACGATGAAGCTGGCGATCTCGTATGCACAGTCCGGCCACCTCGTGGTCGCGACACTGCACGCCAACAACTCGTACCACGCACTCAACCGCATCTCCAGCTTCTTCCCTCTGGAAAATCGTCCTCTGCTGTACCTCGATCTTTCAGTCGCGCTGCGCTCCGTCATATCGCAACGTCTGGTGCGCTTGCCAGACGGCAGTCGCATCCCTGCTGTCGAAGTCTTGACGAACACGCGTCACATCTCTGACCTGATCGAGCGCGGCGAATTCGGTGGCGTCAAGGAAGCCATGGAGCAGTCCCTTGCTCCGGGCTCGCAGACCTTCGAACAGGATCTGTATCGCCTCTATCGCGAGAATGTCATTACGCTGGACGAGGCACTGCAAAACTCTGACTCGCCAACAAACTTCTCCTGGCTGGTCAACAACGCCCAGTCGAAGGACGACCATGCGCCGGTTGCACCGGGCGACTCTGCCTCGCTGGTCGACTTTGATGCAGCCGAGGACGACGGCGCCTCCTTCAGTTCATTCACCCTGCATATGGAAGAACCGAGCTGATTGCCGGTTTCTTGTGCTCCTGACACCACACAGAAAAGAACATGCCCAAGCACGAACATGAGCACGAACATGACGAGGGCTGCGGCGACGATTGTGGTCACGACCACAGTCACGAGCACTCGCCTGCCGACGAACTGATCACGGTGCGCGACCTGGTGCGCTATGCCACCAGCCGCTTCAACCGCAAGAAAATTTTCTTTGGTCACGGCCTGCAGGACGCCTACGACGAGGCGGTCTATCTGGTGCTGCACACCTTGCACCTGCCGCTGGATCGGCTCGATCCGTTCCTCGACGCCTGCATCCCCGCAGACGAGCGCGGCGAAGTCATCGACATCATCCATCGCCGCAGCGATGAACGCATCCCTGCCGCATACCTGACGCGCGAGGCCTGGCTCGGCCAGTTCCATTTCTATGTCGACGAGCGGGTGATCGTGCCCCGTTCCTTCTGTGCCGAACTGCTCGAAGGCGGGCTGGCACCGTGGATTCCCGATGACTACGCGGTTACCGACGCGCTGGACCTGTGCACAGGCAGCGGCTGTCTGGCTATCCTGATGGCACATCGCTACCCGGAAGCGCAGATCGATGCCATTGACCTGTCGGCTGATGCGCTCGATGTCGCAGCCATCAATGTCGAGGACTACGGCCTGCAAGACCGTATTAGCCTCATCGAGTCGGACGTATTCGATTCGCTCGCCGGAGAAGAGCGCCGCTACGACCTGATCATCTCCAATCCGCCTTACGTCACGCAGGAGTCAGTCGACACCCTGCCCGAGGAGTACCGTCACGAACCGGCCATGTCTCTTGGGGCAGGCGCAGACGGCATGGACATCGTGCGGCGTATCATTGCGCAGGCAGGGCGATATCTGAAACCGGATGGCATCCTGGTCATCGAAGTTGGCTACAACCGTGCCGAGTTCGAAGCGGCGTTTCCGGCGCTAGAAGCCGTGTGGCTCAGTCAGTCCAGTCAGGAAGAAATGGTCCTTTTGCTCAGGGCTGATCAACTGTAGAAGACATATCCGAAGAACCACTCAAGTTCGACAATCACTGTCAGCTGGACGTCTCGGGGGAGAGGGAAGGAGTGATGCAGTCGTGAGTATCTTCAAAACATTCAAGACAATTTTTGCCCGATCGGGCGATCCGCTCGTCGAGGAAGCGCTAGACGCTCCCAACAAGATTGCAGACCGTCGCAATCACGAACGTCGAGATGCACGCGAGGGCACTCGCGCCCTGATCATCGACGATTCGCCGACTATCGTGATGGCGCTGAAGCGATTCTTGCGCTCCGCAGGTTATGTCACCCTCGAAGCGGGCGACGCCGAAAAGGGCATCGAAATTGCGCGCACGGAACGGCCGGAGCTGATCTTCCTCGACATTGTCCTGCCCGGCATGAACGGCTTTGCCGCCTTGCGGTTGCTGCGTCGTGACCCGGTCACCAGGGACGTGCCGATCATCATGATCAGTGGCAACGAACAGGCGACTGAGCAGTTTTTCGGCACGCGCATTGGTGCGGACGATTTCATGAAGAAACCCTTCTCGCGTTTCGAGGTTTTCGCGCGCATTGAGCGCCTGCTCGATGCCGATCTGGTACCTCGCCGCACCACTTCGACGGTGCCCCAATCCCGCCCGGTTTGAAAGCTCGCCTGCCGGCACATTTTTGCTTTGATTCCCCGTAGCTCCTTCAGCCAAGTTGAGGGGGTGTCCGCGCCTGAACTGCAAACAACCGTAAAACCTTTCACTCTTCAGAGAAAGTCTTTTCTCCTGAACGTTTCCGTTTGGCCCAACCCCCTGCCGGCGTTGCGTTTTCTCCATGCGGCATGTTCTCGGCACCATCTCCTTGCAAGGCCTCCGTCCTAAAGATTCCGGTCGTTTTCGCCGTTGAAGTGCGTAGCTCGAGGCAATGACGCGCTACAACGTACGAGTGCCTTCGTTGCCCGACCAGAGTTGGCTGTTCATTCTAAAAACGCAGGAGAGATGGGATGACTATTACCCGCAAGATATTTCTGCTGGTGTGTGTTGCATTGCTGACAACCGCCACCGTTACGGTGGTGTCGCTTTGGGGGCTGTCGGATGCAATGAGCGCCGCGACAGGCGCCGCAAAAGATGATCTGGCCACGACCAGAACCCTGACGATCGTCATGGGTCTGCTTGGGGTATGCGTAATGGCCAGCGTTGGCTGGTTCATGGGACGCGCCATCGTCAAACCGCTCGAAGAAGTGCAGGTCGCGATTACGCGCGCTGCCGACAAGCTGGATTTCACCGAATCGATCCGCTTCTCGTCCAGTGACGAACTGGGCCGCATCGTCGACGCATACAACAGCCTGCTGACCAAGCTACGTGGCAGTTTCATGGAGATCCAGGCCTCGACAGCCCAGATGCTGGATGTCACAGAAGAAGTTGATCGCTCCTCACGCAGGATTGCTCGCAATTCGCAGATGCAGAGCGATGCCTCGACCAACATGGCTGCGTCGGTCGAAGAAATGACCGTGAGCATTTCCATGGTCGCGCAGCAGGCCAAGGATGCCAGTGCGCACACGCAGGAATCACGCGATATTGCTGAACACAGCTCGGAAGTCATTGTTACGACGCTGACCGGCATCCAGACCATTTCCGACTCGGTCGGTGAAGCGGCTGGCCGCATTAAAGCCCTGCGCTCGGACTGCGACAGCATCTCCAGTGTTGCCAACATCATTCGAGAAATCGCCGAGCAAACCAATCTGCTGGCTCTCAACGCAGCGATTGAGGCGGCCCGTGCCGGCGAACAGGGCCGTGGTTTTGCCGTGGTGGCCGACGAAGTGCGCAAGCTGGCCGAACGCACAGCCAAATCAACCCAGGAAATCAGCAGCCTGCTGGGCCGGATGCAGGACAGTGCCAAGCTCGCCGTGAACAGCATGGTGACGACCGAAGAGTCTGTGGAGCATGGCGTCGTCAACGCACGTGCGGCTGGCGAATCCATTGATCGCATCAAGGACGGCTCGACCGCCGCAGCACGGGTCGTCGAAGACATCTCCGGCGCCATCCGCGAACAGCAGGCCGGTAGCACAGCGATCGCGCAGAACATCGAGCAGATGGCGCAGATGAGTGAGCAGAATTCCGCTGCCGCTGCCGCATCCGCCGAAGCAATTGGGCGTATGTCCAACATGAGCCGCGAGATTGTTCGCGCATTGTCGATCTACAAGGTCGATAACAACGCACAACACAAAGTCCAGCTACGTGTCGCCGATATTCAGAGCGATGACTTCCCGACCGTGCGCGCACTCAAGGCTATGAGCGAACTGCTCAGCCAGCGCACCAATGGCCGCATCTCGCTGAAGGTTTATGCGAGTGGTTCGTTCGGCTCCGAGAAGGAAGCACTCGAGCAGATGAAGAGTGGCGGCCTCGACATGGCGCGTATCAACATTTCGCCACTCAACAAGAGCTGCCCTGAAACCATCATCCCCACCCTGCCCTTCTTGTTCCGCGATATCGCGCACATGCAGAAGTCGCTGGATGGTGCCCCGGGTGAAGCGATCCTCGCTTCGTGCCTCAACGAAGGTTATGTCGGCCTTGCCTTCTACGACAGCGGCGTGCGCAGTATCTACACCAACAAGCCGATCCGTTCGATCTCCGACGTGCGTGGCATGAAGCTGCGCGTACCGCAGTCCGATCTGTGGATCGCCGTCGCCAATGCCATGGGCGCAACGGCTACGCCGATGTCGATCGATGAAATCGTCAATGGCCAGAGGATGGGTCTGATCGACGCGGCAGAAAACAATCTGCTGGCTTACGAGAGTTTCAAGCACTTCCAGGCATTCAAGCACTTCTCACACACCGATCATTCGATGGCGCCGGACGTGCTCGTGTTCTCGAAGAAGAGTTGGGACATGCTCAGCGAAGAGGATCAGAAGATCATCCGTCAGGCTGCGAAGGAGTCCGTGCCACAGATGCGTCGCTTCTGGGCAGACCGCGAAGGCGCAACGCGCAAAGCACTCATGGAAGCCGGTTGCAACTTTGTTACCGGCGTCGACAAGGGGCCGTTCCAGCAAGCCATGCGGCCGGTCTATGACCGCTTCGTTACGACCGACAAGCAACGCGAGTTGCTCAGGGCCATCCAGAGCATGGGCTAGAAAAAAGTTTCGCAATAGAAAAGAGCTGCCCGCGGGCAGCTCTTTCTTATTGCAGCGATCTATTACGCTGCTGCACCACGCGCCAGAGTATCCGTGACGATGGCTTGTGCTTCGCGAATGATCTGTTGCAGGTGATCCGCGCCGAGGAAACTCTCCGCGTAGATTTTGTAGACATCCTCCGTACCGGAAGGTCGCGCGGCAAACCAGCCATTCTTGGCGACAACCTTCAAGCCCCCAATCGCGGCACCGTTACCCGGCGCACGGGTGATTATGTTGTCGATTGCTTCCCCTGCAAGCTCCTTGGTGAGAACCTGTTCCGGCGACAGTGCCGACAGCAATTTCTTCTGCGCTGGCGTCGCCACTGCATCCACACGCAGGAAGTGCGGCGCACCGAACTCTTCGCCCAGCGCTTTGTAGTGTTCCCCCGGATCTCGCCCGCTCGCGGCCGTGATCTCTGCCGACAACAGGGCTGCGGTAATGCCGTCCTTGTCGGTGGTCCATACGGAACCATCGCGGCGCAGGAAGGAAGCGCCTGCACTTTCCTCTCCGACAAAACCAAGCGAACTGTCGATGAGGCCGTCGACAAACCACTTGAAGCCCACCGGCACTTCGTACACCTTGCGACCAAGTCGTGCGCCGACACGGTCAATCATCTGACTGCTGACCAGGGTCTTGCCGATCGCCGCGCTTTGACTCCATTCAGGACGGTGCTGGAACAGGTAATCGATGCACACCGCCAAGTAGTGATTCGGTGGCAACAGGCCCACGCTCGGCGTGACGATGCCGTGACGGTCATGATCCGTGTCGCAGGCAAAGGCGATGTCGAAGCGATCCTTCAAGCCGATCAGGCCATGCATTGCCGAGGGAGACGACGGATCCATGCGGATCTTGCAATCCCAATCCAGCGTCATGAAACGGAAGGTCGGATCTACGTCCTCATTGAGCACGGTGAGTTCAAGCTTGTAATGCTCGGCAATCGCCGCCCAGTAACGTACGCCGGCACCGCCCAACGGATCGACACCCATGCGGATGCCTGTCCCGCGAATAGCGTTCATATCAATCACGTTACCCAAGTCGGCAACGTAATGATTCAGGTAGTCGTAGCGGCGAGTGGTCGTCGCCTGCAGTGCGCGCTCCAGCGAGATGCGTTTGACGCCCTGCAGACCACTTTTCAGGAATTCATTGGCGCGGACCTGCATCCAGCCTGTCACATCCGTATCAGCCGGGCCGCCATTAGGTGGGTTGTATTTAAGGCCGCCGCTGTCCGGCGGATTGTGCGAAGGCGAGATGATGATGCCGTCGGCCAGACCACTCTTGCGTCCGGCGTTGTAGGCGAGGATCGCGTGCGAGACCACCGGCGTCGGCGTGTACTCGTCGTTCTGCGCAATCATCACTTCTACGCCGTTGGCCGCCAGCACTTCCAGCACGCTGGCGTAAGCAGGCTCGGACAGCGCATGCGTGTCGAATCCGAGGAACAGCGGGCCGCTAATGTCCTTTTGCACGCGGTAATCGCACACCGCTTGGGCAATCGCGACAACGTGCCATTCATTGAAGCTCTTCAGCAGCGACGAGCCGCGATGGCCCGAGGTCCCGAACGCCACTTGCTGTGCGGCCACGCCAGCGTCAGGCTGCCCGGTGTAATAGGCACTGGTGAGTCGTGGAATATTGATGAGGGAAGATGCTGGTGGCAGATGTCCCGGCTTCAATTGTCCCGGTGTCGCTTCGCTCATTCCCCACTACTCCTTGTTAATGATTGCATTCAACGTTTTGCCAAGGTCGCATGCGCTTCCCCGACGCACCCGGCGCGCGGATGCTCCTCGTGCAGTTTAGCGCCGCTCGTAGCTGCTTGTTTTGTGTAGAAGGCGCGTGTGACAAGCACTGCAGCGGACTGACGACTCCACCGCCGAATTAACTGCAAAAGCTGTCGCCTAGCGGACGCACGAAAACGCCACTGACCATCAACTTGGTCAGCGGCATCGAGGACCTGTTCCCTCATGCGGGCGAGAAGGTCATTCTTCGACGTGGTCGAAGCCGCTCTGGTATTGCCAGGTGCCGCAGCCGAACTGCGTGCTCTGGCAGGACACCTCGCTGAGGTAGTCCTCACGCTCCTGCTCCTCTGCGCTCAAAACGCGGGAGGAAAGATTCTTGGCGTCGGAATGATCAAGTCCTGGAGTCATGTTGAACCTTTCTATGAGAGTTAGCGTGTGAAGCACTTTGAATTCAGCGCGTTTTGTATTCAGTGCGCTGCCGTACAAAGCTTTGAATTTCTTCTTGCCGCATTAATTCATGATGAATTCACCTGCCGGACCCGCGATCGGGCTCCAAATTACTGACCTCTTTCAGCAATACCTGCTCCGCGCTTTGCCAAGCATCAAGCGTTCCCGCTTTGCAGCATTCACGCAAAACCCAGCCAGCGCTTGATCTACGACTGGCCCGCCTTGCCCGCGTCACCATTCCTGCACCAAGGACGCGCCAGCCAGCAACTACCTGCACGGATACAGGCACGTTAGAGCGCAGCAAAACGCCTCTTCTGTCCAGCCCTCCATACCGGTTCTTAGGCGTCAATGCAAAAAATATCGCTTCTTTGCGACTTCATTACGCTGATTTTGATGAAAAAAGAGGCGTTCGGGCCCATAATGCGCCCCACGTATTTTTTTTCCGAAAAGAAGAGATCATGGCCAGGCAGAAAGCACTCAGTCTTTACCGCAACATCGGCATCATTGCGCACATCGATGCGGGCAAGACAACCACCACTGAACGCATCCTGTATTACACCGGTAAGAAGCACCAGATCGTCGACGTCCATGACACCAAGGACGGCAAGACCAGCACGACGACTGACTACATGGAACAGGAAAAGAAGCGCGGTATCACGATTCAGAGTGCTGCTGTCTCGACCGAGTGGAAGGGCCACCAGATCAACGTTATCGACACCCCTGGACACGTGGACTTCACCATTGAAGTGAACCGCAGTCTGCGCGTGCTCGACGGCGCCGTGGTTGTGTTCGACGGCGTTGCCGGCGTGGAGCCGCAAACCGAAACCAACTGGCGTCTGGCCAACCAGTACAACGTTCCACGTATGTGTTACGTGAACAAGATGGACCGCATGGGCGCCAACTATGGCAACGCCGTGAAAGGCATCCGCGAGCGCCTCGGCGCCAATGTCGTCCTGTGCCAGGTACCGCTGGGCAGCTCCACCGAGTTCTGCGGCATGGCCGACCTGATCCACAACTGCGCCTACATCTGGAAGGAAGAGGACAAGGACAGTCCGTGGGAAACCGTGCCGCTGGAATCGCTGCGCGCGCGCTTCAACTTCCAGGCTTCGGCTGACAACGACTGGATCGACCGCCTGCCCGAGCTGCGCCAGGAATCCCTGGAAACCGCACTGGCTCTGGACGACGACGCATTCATGCACTTCGTCGAAACCGGTGAATACGACCAGGCAAAGCTCAAGCAACTGATCCGCAAGGGCACCGTGTCCGGCAATCTGGTCCCCGTCTTCTGCGGCTCCTCGTTCAAGAACAAGGGTGTGCAACACATCCTCGACGCCGTCCTCGATTACATGCCTTACCCGGGCGAAAACGGTGGTATCTCTATGGTTGACGCTGACGGTAACGTCACCGGCACCCAGGAAGTGACCGACGACGCCCCTGCACGCGCACTGGCCTTCAAGGTGATCAACGACCAGTTCGGCACGCTGACCTTCGTTCGCGTCTACTCCGGCGTGATCAAGAAGGGCGACACGCTGATGAACGTGACGCGCGACAAGAAGGAACGTATCGGCCGTATCGTGGAAGTCCAGGCTGCTGCCACGAAGGACATCGAAGAAGTGCGCGCCGGCGACATTTGTGCTTTCGTGTCGATGAAAGACACTGAAACCGGTGACTCGCTGTGCGACCCGGCCAGCCCGCAACTGCTGGAGCGCATGCGCTTCCCTGACCCTGTTATCAGCGTCTCGGTCGAGCCGAAGAGCCGTGGCGACATCGACAAGATGTCTACCGCCCTCTACAAGATGGTCAAGGCAGACCCGTCGCTGCGCCTGGAAGTCGACAAGGAAACCGGCCAGACCGTGTTGCGCGGCATGGGCGAGTTGCACCTGGAAATCACCATCGACCGTATGCGTACGGAACTCGGTGTTGAAGCCAACATGGGCAAGCCAAAGGTCAGCTTCCGCGAAGCCTTCGGCGGTACCGTGGAGCACATCTTCACGCACAAGAAGCAGTCCGGCGGTTCGGGTCAGTTCGCTGAAGTGAAGATGATCTTCGAACCCCTGCCCGTTGGTAGCGGCGTGCAGTTCTCCGACGAAGTGACCGGTGGTCGCGTGCCACGCGAATTCATCCCGGCCGTTGAACACGCAATCCGTACCGAATCGAAGTTCGGTCAGATTGCTGGCTACGAAGTCGTCGACTTCAAGGCTCGCCTCATCGACGGCAAGTTCCACGATGTTGACTCGTCGGCTCTGGCCTTCGAAATCGCTGGTAAGGGTTGCTTCCGCGAAGCGCACCGCATGAGCAAGCCGAAGCTGCTTGAGCCAGCGATGAAGATTGAAGTTGTGACCGAAGCCGAATACCTCGGCGACGTGATCGGCGACATGAACCGTCGTCGTGGTCAGGTCACCGACCAAGGTCAGAAGGGCCCTAGCGCCTACGTGCAAGGCTTCGTGCCACTCGCGGAAATGTTCGGCTACATCAACTTCCTGCGTTCGGCCACCAGCGGTCGCGGTACCTTCACGATGGAATTCGACCACTACGACGAAGTGCCTGCAGGCATGGTCGACAAGCTGATCGAAAAAGAATCCAAGTAAGTGATTCGGCAGGTGGCTCCGGCCACCTGAAGCAAACGGCCAATAGCTCACGCTATTGGCCGTCTGCATTTCATCACTCGGGCCCGCCCCGACACGCACGGTATACTGGCGACCTTTGCCCATGTCGCTGCAGTTCCGCAGAACATGCGCGCAACTTTTTCAAACACGCACCTAATTCCGGAATTCACTCCATGCAGGACCAACGACTCGCCGATGAAATCGGGCGCAGACGCACCTTCGCCATCATTTCCCACCCTGACGCGGGCAAGACCACGCTGACCGAAAAGCTGCTGTGGTTCGGCGGCGCCATTCAGGTCGCAGGTGAAGTGCGCGCGCGCAAGGCCAGTCGCCATGCCACCTCCGACTGGATGGAACTGGAAAAGCAGCGCGGCATCTCAGTCACGTCCTCCGTCATGCAGTTCCCATATCGCGACGCCATCGTGAACCTGCTCGACACGCCTGGTCACGAAGACTTCTCGGAAGACACCTACCGAACGCTTACCGCCGTCGATTCCGCCGTCATGGTGATCGACTCGGTGAATGGCGTTGAGTCGCGCACGATCCAGCTGCTCAAGGTGTGCCGCATGCGCGACACCCCCATCCTCACCTTCATCAACAAGCTCGACCGCGAAGGCAAGGAACCCATCGACCTGCTCGATGAAATCGAATCCACGCTGGAGATGGAATGCGCGCCGATGACCTGGCCGATCGGCATGGGCAAGCGCTTCCGCGGTGTCTATCACCTCTACAACGACAGCATTGCCTTCTTTGATCCCAAGGCCGAAAAAGGCACGTCCGAAATCATCGAAGGCCTTGACAATCCGCGCCTCGACGAAGCCATCGGCGAGCAGGCAGAAGAGCTGCGCATGCAGGTCGAACTCGTGCGCGGTGCCTCGCACAGTTTCGACAAGGAAAAGTATCTGGCAGGCAAGCAGACTCCCGTCTTCTTCGGCTCGGGCGTCAACAACTTCGGCGTGCAATCAGTGCTCGACGCCCTCGTCGATTACGCCCCAGGCCCACTCGCACGCGCGTCCGAGAACCGTGAAGTCGAGCCCGATGAAAACAAATTCTCCGGTTTCGTCTTCAAGATCCAGGCCAATATGGACCCCAAGCACCGCGACCGCATCGCCTTCATGCGCGTCTGCTCGGGCCACTTTGAGCGCGGCATGAAGATCAAGCAGGTCTCGCAAGGCAAACAGTTCGCCGTCAACAACGCCATCACCTTCATGGCACAAGACCGCAACACCACCGAAGAAGCCTGGGCTGGCGACATCATCGGCATCCCCAATCACGGCAACATTCGCCTTGGTGACACCTTCACCGAAGGCGAAGACCTCAAGTTCACCGGCATCCCCTCCTTCGCGCCTGATCTCTTTCGCCGCGCGCAGATCAAGAACCCGCTGAAGATGAAGCAGCTGCAGAAAGGCTTGCAGCAGTTGGCAGAAGAAGGCGCCACCCAGCTCTTCAAGCCATTGGCATCCAACGACCTGATCCTCGGCGCCGTCGGCGTGCTGCAGTTCGACGTCGTCGCCCACCGCCTCGAATTCGAATATGCCGTCGAATGCGTTTTCGAAGGCTGCTCCTGGGCCACAGCCCGCTGGCTGCGCGGCAAGGACGAAGACATCAAGGCTCTGCTCGACAAGGCCCCTGCGAACATGGCGCTGGATGGCGCAGGAGACTATGTCTATCTCGCGCCGAATCGCGTGAACCTGCAGATGGCGCAGGAACGGCATCCGAATGTGAAGTTCCTCGAGACGCGCGAGATCTACTGAAGCCGCACGTCGGGCTAGCGCGTGGCCATTTCTCGAGGCTCCGGTGCGCAAGCTACATTCGTAGCTATTCGCTCCTCGTCCCGACCTCTGGCCGCTCGCGACGCCCGCAGCTCAACTTCGGAAGAGCGGAGTGCGTAACGCAGCATTGTTCCGGCACAACGCCTTGCACATATGCTGACAATCCGCGCAGACAGATCGGGTTATGCTGCCCCACCTTCTGATGAGCCCGCACTCTTTCGCGGAATCACCCCCATGTTTCCATATTGCCGAGGGCCCGAAATGGCAAAGATTTCACTGTTCTCCATGTTGCTCGCGCTGCTGTGTGCACTCGCCGGCTGTGCCACCGAATCGTCCCGCACTCTGGAGTCGCCCAAGGTCAACACGGCCAACCAGTCCTACTCTGGCGCGCGCAGCCCGTTGTCAGTCGGCAAGTTCGACAATCGCTCCAGCTACCTGCGCGGAGTGTTCTCCGACAATGTCGATCGCCTCGGCGGCCAGGCCAAGACCATCCTCGTGACGCATCTGCAGCAGACCGGTCGTTTCGTCGTGCTGGATCGCGACAACATGCACGAAATCGCGCAGGAGGCTGGGATCAACAAGCAGGCGCAGAACCTCAAGGGCGCGAACTACGTGGTGACCGGCGATGTCAGCGAATTCGGCCGCAAGGAAGTGGGCGACATGCAGCTCTTCGGCATTCTCGGCCGGGGCCGCGAACAGGTCGCTTATGCCAAGGTCAATCTCAACGTGGTCAATGTACTGACTTCCGAAGTGGTCTACTCGACGCAGGGCGCGGGCGAATATAGCCTGTCCAATCGCGAGGTTGTTGGCTTTGGCGGTACGTCGAGCTACGACTCAACCTTGAATGGCAAGGTCCTCGACCTGGCGATCCGTGAAGCAGTGAATAACCTCGTCCGCGGCATTGAGAGCGGCGCCTTCCGCCCGGCCCAGTAAAAGGGCCACGACCGGATTATGACAAGGAGCTTTTTTGGCGGCCTGTTGCTGGTCGGCGTGCTGCTCGTTGGCGGCTGTGCAACGCGCACACCGACCCTCTACTACTGGGGCGATTACCAGCCGCAGTTGTATGCCTATCTCAAGAACGAAGGCACGAGTCACGCCGAGCAGATCCTCGCGCTGCAGAAAGTCATCGAGGGAGCGAAAGCCGCCAACAAATCCGTACCTCCGGGTTTCCATGCCCACCTCGGGCTGCTGCAGATTTCCGAAGGCAAACCGGAACTGGCGCGCATGGAGCTGGAGGCGGAGAAAACCTTGTTCCCCGAGTCCGCCGTGTTCATGGATTTCCTGCTCGTCAAACTGGCCGGGGGCAAGTCGCGATGAGCGCGCTGCGTTTGTTGAAGCTGAGCCTGCTGCTGATCGCCGTGCTCGCCACAGGCTGTGCCTCCAATCAGCAGGCCTATGACTACACAGCCTTTCGCCGCGCCCATCCGCGCTCCATTCTCGTCCTGCCACCGGTGAACAAATCGCCGGACATCAAGGCCAGCAACAGCGTGATGTCGTATGTGAGTTATCCGTTAGCCGAGTCCGGTTACTACGTTTTCCCGGTCACCGTAGTTGACGAGACTTTCCGTCAGAACGGTCTCACCCTGCCCGAGGAAATCCATACCGTCACCCATACCAAGCTGCGCGAGATTTTTGGCGCCGACACGGTGATGTATATCGAGATCACCGACTACGGCACGCATTACCAGGTGCTTGCCAGCGACACGCGTGTTACAGCCACGGGCCGCCTTGTCGACCTGCGCACGGGCGACACGCTGTGGATCGGCTCCGCCACGGCTTCTACTAACGAGAATCAGGGCAGCAGTGGCAATGGGATCATCGGCATGCTGGTCAAGGCCGCGATCGACCAGATCGTCAACACGCTCAGTGAACAAGGGCATCGCGTCGCCGGGGTGACCAGCCAGCGCCTGCTGGCTGCGCGCCCGAATGGCATCCTGTACGGGCCACGCTCACCACTTTATGGTCTCGACCCCTCACCTCGATAGCCCGGTTGCTTGCGCAGCGCGGGCCGCGTGAAGCCATTTACGAAAAAGACTGGTGTCAGATACGTGTAATCCCTGAGGAACCTTCCTGCGTACTCCTGAATCCTAGTGCTGCATTGAGGTGGGTCAAATTGCACCCACCCCCTGCTCTGCGCAATACTGCTAGTTCAAGAACCGATAAACCAAGGAGGCCACCATGACACGTCTGACCGCAAAGGATTTCCCGCCCGAAGTAATGAAGCTGTTTGACAAATTTGTCCACGGCGATATTTCACGCCGGGATTTCATCGAGTCCTCTGGTAAGTTTGCCGCCATCGGCGGCATGACGGGTGCAGGCTTCCTCGCGGCCTTGACGCCGCGCTTCGCCGAAGCACAACAAGTGAAGCCAGATGACAAGCGCCTCAAGACGAGTTGGGTAGAGATTCCCTCCCCGAATGGTTACGGCAAGGTGCGTGGTTATCTCGTGCAGCCGGCAGATGCCAAGGGCAAGTTACCTGTGGTGCTCGTGATCCACGAAAACCGCGGCCTCAATCCACACATCGAAGACATGGCGCGCCGCGTTGCGCTCGATAACTTCATCGCCTTTGCTCCCGATGCAACCTTTCCCCTCGGCGGCTACCCCGGCGACGAAGACAAGGCGCGCGAGGTATTCACCAAGCTGGATCAGAACAAGACGCGAGAAGACTTCCTCGCCGCAGCGAACTGGCTCGTCAAGATTCCCGAGAGCAGCGGCAAGCTGGGTGCCGTAGGATTCTGCTATGGCGGCGGCATGGTCAACTTCCTTGCTACACGCCTGCCCGATCTCGCGGCAGCCGTGCCGTTCTACGGCCCTCAGCCGTCCGACGCGGATGCTGCAAAGATCAAGTCTCCCCTGCAGGCGCATTACGCCGGCAATGACGACAAAATCACTTCGGGCTGGCCCAAGTACGAAGCCGTACTCAAGGCATCCGGCGTGAAGGCAGAAGGCTACGTCTATCCGAAGGTGGAGCACGGCTTCAACAACGACACCACGCCCCGCTACGACGAAGCCGCCGCGAAACTTGCTTGGCAACGCACCATTGCGTTTTTCAACGCAAACCTGCGCGGCTAGGCACTTGCGAACCGGGACGCAACGCTAGTTGCGTCCCGGTTGAAAACAGTCCTTTGCCCCAGCAGCCACTTGCCGGCAACGCAAACGGGGATCGCATACGCATATTGCCTGCTTGACCATAGCGGGCAGTCACTTCACCATCGAGATGCTGCACCTTACAGAATGCGGATCACTCGGGGAGAAGCACTAGCCATGCATGCACATATTCCGCAAAACAAGTTTGTAGCCGGGTTGATCGTCCGCTCGGCAACGCTGTTCAGCCTGATGCTCGCAGCATCTCTGGCGCAGGCTGCCGAGGGGGGGCGTTTCACGGACCCCGAAGACGGGCGCTTCGACGCCAGTGAGCATCTGCTGAAGTACAAGGGCATGCTGCCGGTGCCCATCATCGTGACCGAGCCAGCCGTGGGATATGGGGCTGGGCTGGCTGCACTCTACTTCGACGAATCCATTGAGGATGCGTCAAAGAAAAGCCTCGCCGCGACTGGTCGCAGGGCTCCGCCAAACATTTCAGCTTTCGGCGGTTTCAAGACCGAAAATGGCACCTACGGCGGCTTCGCCGCACATATGCACACCTGGGATGGCGATCGCTACCGTTATCTCGGCGGCATCGCCAAGCTGGGCATCAATCTCGATTACTACGGTCCGTTCGGCAACCCTCAACGCTATACCGTCAATGGCGCCGGCCTCGTCCAGCAAGTACTGATGCGCTTGGGTGAAACGCCCTGGCTACTGGGCTTGCGTTACGCCTACTTCGATTCGGAGATGCATTTCGATCGCGCACGCCCGCTGGAACTGATCGATCAGAATTTCAAGCAGACGCTGGGCGCAGTCGGTACGCTGGTCGACTACGACACACGCGACAACTTCCTCTCGCCGAACGCCGGCACCTATGTCGAAGGCGAAGGCAATTTCATGCGCCCGGAATTTGGCAGCACCAACAGCTTTGATCTGCTGGGCGTGCGTGGCTACCACTGGCAGCCTCTCAGCAAGAACCTCGTACTGGGTCTGCGAGCCGATTGGCAAGGTGCACACGGGGATGTGCCGTTCTGGGCTCAACCCTTCGTCAAGATGCGCGGCATTCCGGCAGCACGTTATCAGGACAGACAGGCTGCAGCTGGTGAGCTCGAACTGCGTGTCGCGCTTGACGAACGCTGGTCTGTCATCGGCTTTGGCGGCGTAGGCAAGGCTTACGGCAGAACCCACGACTTTTCCGAAGCAGAGCAAGTCACGGCCTGGGGGGCTGGATTCCGCTACCTGGTTGCTCGCAAGCTGGGGCTGCTCGTGGGGCTGGATATCGCGCGCGGCCCGACCGAGACAGCGTTTTATATTCAGGTGGGCAGCGCCTGGCGCTAGGAGTCTGACGCAACACTTGAGAGCGTTTCCCCCAAATGAAAAACCCGCCGCGGCGGGTTTTTTTTAACGTTTCTGGACGTTGAGGCTCAGTACTTGATCTCACGGCCCGTTTGGCGCGCATCCTGTTTGGTGCCGCGTTTTTCGTGACGGCATTGCGCGTTGCTCTTCTGGTTGGCCTGACGGCAATCCGCTTTGGCTTGACGAGAGTCCGGGCGAGCATCCTGGCGTATATCACGGGCAGCCTGACGTTCTTGTGCATTCGTAGCGGCGTTGGCTGAAGCCGCGCACAACAACAGGCCGATGGCCATCAATATCCCTGGAACGCGGGCAGAAACCTTGCTGTTGCTGATACCCATTTACATACTCCTGTTTCGACAAGCAACAAAAAAAAGCGCCTTTAGCAAACTCCAACACGCGTCCATGGGACAACCATGCGCGCGCTTCGGTTCCCGTACGTGCTTGTATTCAAGCAGGTTTGGGGCAGGTTTTCCTCTGAATGCACACAAGCTTCAATCTTGCCGGACGGTACAATCCCGCCCATGACATCAAGCACCATGAACGAGGCCCTTGAGGCCGAATTACCCCCAGCCATCCACGAGGACAGGCTCTGGAGCGACAAGGGCTGGACCGCCCGCGTCATCAAGAACGAAGACGACGATGGCTGGGCCGTCGCGATGTTTCTCGACGGTGAATCTGAACCTGCGCTGGTCGGGCCGTGGACCATGGGTCGCGACAAGAAGAACCCGAAACCGCTTGATGCGTTTGCCTTCAGCACGCTGATCAAGACGGCTTCGGAAGTGATCCGCCGCCATGAGCAGCATCAACACGCGATGCTCAATAAAAGCATTCCAGTGGATACGCCTTCCGGGCGCATCAATGTGACGCTGCAAATCGTGCCAGACGATGACGACCCATATGCGTTGCTCAGCGCTGTAGACGCAGATGGCGAACAAGTCGCCCAAGTGCGCGTCGGGCCGGAGTTCAGATTCAACCTGAAGAGTGCCAATAAGTGGGTTGAGGATGAGTTTCGTCGGCCCGGCGACTGAGGACAGACCACCACCCGAAGGTCCGCTTCTTGAAGCACTAGTGACTCGTTAAGCTGCTCGGTTTTGCCACCCGGGATTCACTGTGCATAGACGACGTTTCCTCGCTACTTCGCTCGCCGGCATCCTTTCGCTGAAATTTGGCAGCGGCCACGCAGCTGACAGCAACATCCTGCTGGCCAACATTTATCGCGACGAGATCGACCCGGCCGATTACTGGGTCAGCGAGAAACTCGATGGCGTGCGCGGCGTGTGGGACGGCAAGGCGCTACGCTTTCGCAGCGGCAACACTGTGCATGCGCCGAAGTGGTTTTGCGATGCGCTGCCGTCTGTACCACTGGATGGCGAGTTGTGGATCGCGCGCCAGCGCTTCGACAAACTCTCTGCCATCGTGCGCAAGGACGTGCCCGTCGACGAAGAATGGCGTCAGGTGCAGTACATGATCTTCGAGATGCCTGATGCGCCAGGAAGCTTTACAGATCGCATCGCAATGATGCGTAGAACGATCGGCAAGGCGAACGTGCCCTGGCTACATCCGATCGAGCAATTTCGCATCGCCGATCGCAAGGCACTCGCGGCAAAGCTCAAAGAGGTCGTCAAACTCGGCGCCGAGGGTCTGGTCCTGCATCGCGCCGATGCGTCCTATGTGACGGGCCGCAGCGATGCGTTGCTCAAACTCAAACCCATGCTCGACACGGAAGCCACCGTGGTCGGTCATGTTCCGGGCAAAGGACGTAACGCGGGCAAGCTGGGTGCCCTGATCGTCGAAACGCCGGCGGGGCGCCGCTTCCGCCTTGGCACCGGCTTCTCTGACACAGACCGTGACAATCCGCCACCAGTCGGTGCACGAGTGACTTATCGCTATCGTGACCTGACTTCAACGGGGCTGCCGAAGTTCGCCAGCTTTCTGCGTATCCGCCAAGATTTCTGACATCACCCCCTCCCTTCCTGTTCCATGCGGGAGAGCGTTTCGACACCTTAAAACCCTGCCGGGCAAGCCTGTTCAACCCGGTATAATGTCCGGCTAACTCATCTGAGCCGGATACCCCATGGAAGCCGAACGCATCAACGCCATCAGTAATGCCCTCGCCGACCTGCGCAACCGCGCAGAGTCACTGCGGAGGTATCTTTGACTACGACAACAAGGCCGAAAAACTGATCGAAGTCAGCAAGCAGCTCGAGGATCCCAAGATCTGGGATAACGCCGAAAACGCGCAAGAGCTGAGCAAGGAAAAGAAGGCCCTCGAGAACGTCGTCCATGTGCTGGACGAGATCAGTTCCGGCCTCAATGATGGTGTCGAGCTGTTCGAACTTGCCAGCGCCGAAAGCGACGACGATACCTTCGAGGCCGTCGAAGCAGACGTCGGTACGATCTCAAAATCCGTTGAACTGCTCGAATTCCGCCGCATGTTCAACAACCCGATGGATCCGTGCGCGGCCTTCATCGAAATCCAGTCGGGCGCGGGCGGTACCGAGGCGCAGGACTGGGCGCAAATGCTGGAACGCATGTACCTGCGCTACTGCGAGAAGAAGGGCTTCAACGTCGAGCTGATGGAAGAGTCAGAGGGCGACGTTGCCGGCATCAAGAGCGCGACGATCAAGATCAGCGGCGATTACGCCTATGGTTACCTGCGCACCGAGACCGGCATCCACCGCCTCGTACGCAAGTCGCCGTTCGACTCCAATGCGCGCCGCCACACGAGTTTCGTGTCGGTGTTCGTGTTCCCGGAAGTCGATGACTCGATCGAGATCGAGATCAATCCGTCCGACGTGCGCACCGATACCTATCGCGCGTCCGGCGCGGGTGGTCAGCACATTAACAAGACCGACTCTGCCGTGCGTTTGACGCACGTGCCAACCGGTATCGTCGTGCAGTGTCAGAACGACCGCTCGCAACACCGCAACCGCGATGAAGCCTGGAAGATGCTGCGTGCGCGCATCTACGAAGCCGAGCTGCGCAAGCGTCAGGCCGAGCAGCAGAAGCTTGAAGACTCGAAGAGCGATATCGGCTGGGGTCACCAGATCCGCAGCTACGTGCTCGACCAGGGTCGCATCAAGGATCTGCGCACCAACTTCGAAAGCGGCAACACGCAGGCCGTGCTGGATGGCGATCTGGATGACTTCATTCAGGCCAGTCTGAAGCAAGGCGTGTAAGCAGTTGATGTCAACGCTGGATTTCAACCTGCAGAGTTTCCTCACGCCAGGCGTTGAGCCAGACGACGTGCCCACGTTGTGGGCGCTCGTCCGCGCGCGGCCGCTGGTGGACACTTTCATCACGCTGTTCCGTGGCGGTGAGGAAGAGGTTTTCATCCGCCTGCACGTGCTGCGCGAAATCGGCGCACGCGCCGATCTGCCGCGCTGGCTGCCGGAAGAACTGCGCCGCCACTTCGGCTACATCGACACCATCAAGCTCGAAACGGTACTCAAGCGCCTGCGCGAAAACGGCTTGATGGCCTTCGGTGAAGACGGTACGTATCAGCTCTCCGATGCAGGTCGCAATGCGGTAGCCGCCGTCTCGGCGCTGCTGCGTTTTGGCGAGAACGAAGATGCCGAACTGGGCTTCCTCACGACGCAGCTCGCTGGCATGCAGGCCACCGGCACGCTGACGCCGGAGATGTTGCAGCACTTGTTGGCGAAGCTGAACGCGCTGACGGCCTCGTTCGAAGACGCGATTGCCTCGGGTTCGGAGTTCCGCATCCTCGATGCGCGCTCGCGCCTGTCGGGCAATATCCGCTGGCTTGAAAAAGGCACGCAGATCCTGCGCTCGTTGCTATCAGACGGTGATGGCGAAGGCGACGGAATCACGCCGGATATTGCGCGTACCGCGCATGCCATTGGTCTGGCACAGAGCCGCCTCGCACGCGTCGATGCTGCCTTCCAGCGGGCACTCAACAAGATCGAATCGCAACGCGTGACCTTGGGCGCTTCCGGCGTCTCTTCCTCGGATGCGATCAGCTGGCTGCGCGGGCTCGACATCCGTCGCATCGCCGCGCTGTCCGATGGCGCGATGGGGGCCGGACCACGCACGCAGTTCGTCGCCGGCGGTCACGAATTGCTGGACCGTGCCGAAAGCGCGCTGTCCGAAGAGATACGTCAGATGGAGGCCGATTCTTCGCTGCCTCCGTCAGAAGAGGCACCGATCGATCAGCCCAACGAGTCTGAAGACCTGAGCCTGCTCATCCTGCTCTCCGAAAAACTCGCCGGCATTCCGACATCGGTGCCTGCACAGAAACTCATTCTCGGCGGCGACTTCGGCGCGGCAAGTTATCGCCTGTCCCTGCTGTCGCTGCTCGGCAACGAAGAAGCCCAAGCCGAAGGCCCGGTCGCCGATCTTACCCAGATGCCATACGACTTGCTGCTCGAAAGCCACCTCGTCGAAGTGATGGAAGACGAGGTGTCGCACATCTCGGCTGGCAACGTAGTGAGACGGGGATGAGCAAGGAGTTATGAGTGATGAGTAAACAGATGTGCGCGATGCGTTGCGTCCCCAAACATGATCGTAAAGAGCCTGAGGGAGGGTCAGTAGTGGCGCCTCACTCCTCACTCTTTACTCCTCACTGATTCAAGCCATGGAACAAGAGATCACCTCCCTCACCGCTCGTCTGCTGGCGCATCGCTGGTTGCCGCGCAACGACGTGCAGGTGCGTCGCGCGCTGGTTGACGAGACATTCCGCCACGAGCTGGAACAGCGCCTCGCCAACGTCGGGCTGCAGTTGCTCGACAACCCGTTTGCCGAGCATGTCGCCGTCGGCCTGAAGGACGACGTGCTCGACTCCGTGTTTGGTGGCCGTGACTACCAGGCCAGCACGATGGGCCTGACGCGCGACGAGATCGCGCTACTCATCGTCATCTGGGCACTGATCATTCTGCCAAAGCGCGAGCGCCAGCTCGGCCGTCGCACGCGCGAGGACGACGGCCAGAACGATATGTTCGGCCAGGAAAAACCCATCGTTCACGGTGAGGAAGTGTCCGGCGCCGTGTCGGAAGCGTCCTTGCTTGCCGACTTCGGCTCGCAGCTCGGCGGCAAGACCAAGATCCGCAACTTTGCGCTCGGCAAGCTCGCCCGCCTCGGCTTCATCGAACGTCGCGGCGGCTACATCTTCGAAGGCCCGCTGCTCGACGTGCTGCTCGATTACCGCGTTCTTGCAGATCGCATCATTAACGGCACGCTGGCCGATGTGCTGGCTGCAGCCGGTCGGCAGTTGCCTGCGCAAAGCGATCTGGATGACGAGTTGCTCGAAGAAGAATTCGGCAGCGATGCCGAGTCGAACGAATAAGGTCGGAAGCCAAAGATGCGTCATTCCCGCGAAAGCGGGATTCCACGTGCGTAGCAGACGTTGTTAGAAGTGGATTCCCGCTTTCGCGGGAATGACGAAGCTTCCGAGAATTAACAAGGTATAGAACGAGACCACATGTTCCACATACGCGATATCGAACTGGTCCACTGGGATTTCTGGCGCCGCTTCACGCTGCCGCTGGATGCGCAGATCATCACCATCGTCGGCCCGAATGGGTCCGGCAAGACCACCCTGCTCGATGCCATGCGCACGCTGTTCGCGCTGAAATGCTCGGGCAAGCGCGATTTCCGCCGCTACGTGCGCCGTGCGAATACCGGCTTTGCGTGGATCCGCGCCAATGTCTCGAACAAGCCGGGCTCGACCGGCAAGCGCCCGTTCTTCCCGTGCATGAAAGACGATGTGACATTGGCATGTCGCGTAAAGCGCGCCGGGGGTGAATGGAATCGCGAGTACTGCATCGAGGATGGCCTCGTCACTGTCGAGCAGCTGGAAGAAAGCGCGCAATTCATCGGCCTGCGTGATTACCAGTCGCGCCTCGCCTACGCTGGCCTCACGCCAGCCATTGCCAAGGTGCTGTCGCTTGAGCAGGGCGACACCGACAAGCTTTGCGAATACTCGCCACGCTCCCTGCTCGACCTGGTCTTCGACGTGTTCGGCGACAAGGAAGTGCTCGACAACTACCAGGCCGCGCGTGAAGAGCAGAAGAGCGCGCAGCGCGAACTCGAATCGCTGGCGCTGGATCTGGACCGCCTCAAGACGCAATCCGAAGGCAAGCGTGTCGAAGCCGACCGTTTCCTCGAATGGCGCAGCCTGCGCGGAGAAGCCGATGCGCTCGAAACCGACGCAATTCCGCGTCTTGAAGTCGGCGACCTGCTCATCGAAGTCGAAAGCTGGCGCGAAAAACTACGCAGCGTGCGTGAAGAACTAGCCTCATCCGAACGCGTGCGTGCCGAATCAGAAGCGCGTGTTGGCAGCCTGTCTTCCGAAAAGAGCCAGGCCGAATCACAACTCAAGGACGCCGCCCAGCGCGTCAAGGAATTCGACACACATTGGCTTGCTGCACGCGATGCCCTGCGCGACATCGACAAGAAGCTCGCCGAGCGCGATGCCTTGCGCGAACGCGTGGCGAAAGAACATGGCTCGGATGCACTCAGCTCCGAAGACGCTGCAGCGAATGCCTATGCCGACTGGCAAACGGCGCGCACCAAGGTCAAGGAACTGACCGCGCGTTTCGAGGAAATCAGCGAGCGCCTGCGCGAGTCGCAAGCACGCAGCGGCCCACCGATGGATGCCGATGCGCAGCGCTTCCGTGGCGCACTGAATGACGCAGGCATTGAACATCAGCTGCTGTCGGACATCGTCGAAGTCACCGACCCGGCCTGGCAAGGCGCGCTGGAAGCGATCCTGCGCCCCTACCGTTCGCTGGTTTTGCTCGAAAACGAAGGTGACCGCCATAACGCCTGGTCACTCGGCGAGCGAGAGCGCTTCCGTCACTTCATCGTCTCCGACCGCAGCCCTGCCCCGGCCGCAACACCCGGCAGCCTGCTGGAGATCGTGAACTTCGCAGGCGATCCACCAAAGTGGCTGGCTGAATTGCTCAACCGCATTCGCCGCGTAGACAACGCGCAAGCCGCCGCCAAACTGCCGCGCGAACAGGACTGGATCACCAAGGACGGCTATCACCGCGAACGCCGCGGTGCGCGTCACCTCTCCGTGCCACTGGATTTCTGGTTCGGCGAATTGGCGCGCACGGCACGTCTCGAAGCGCTGCAACAGGAAGTCAGTGAGCTCGACAAGCAACTCGCCTGGGCGCACAAAAAGCAGGAAACAGCCGAGAAGACCATGCAGTCGGCGCGCGAAAAGCTGCTCGGCATGCAGGCCGCCGAACTGATGTTGGCCCGTGCGGCCGAGTTCGACGCTGCGACACAGGACAAGCCCGCTGCGCAGGAAACCGTGCAGCGCACCGAACAAGCTCTGAACGCTGCCAAGACCGAGCTGGATCTATGCAAGGAGCGTCTGTCCGGCATCGCCATCGAAGCTGACCGTCGCAATCGCGATCTGGCTCAGGCGCGCGACACGCTCAACCGCCTGACCGCCGATGCGCGTCCGCAGCGTCTCGAACAGACGGCCCGCCTGTTGCGCCTGCGCAGCAAGCGTCGCGGCATGCCACGCCACTGGCTGGAAACCGACGCACTCAACGAATTTGCCGAGCACTACGGCGGCCTCGCAGGTGCGCGCAACGAGCTGTCGCGCCTGAAGCGTCGTCTCAATGAAGGCGAATGGCCAACGGACGAGAACGTGCTGATCGTTCGCGAGAAGCTCACGCAAGAGCTGAACCAGCGCCAGAGCGACTACGGCCAGCGCATGTCCTATTCCGAGCGCGCCAAGAGCATGGTCGAGGATGCCCGCGCGGCCTACATCGCCAAGCTGCGTTCGACCGTCAAGCAATACGGCAAGAACCTGCGCGCACTGGGCGATCTGGCCGGTCTGCACATCGAATGCCCGATCCCGACGCTGGATAACGACGACGCGACGCTGTCCGCCGCCGGTCTCGAGGTGCAGTTCGACTTCGACCAGAAGGGCGCGCAGAGCCTCAACGATGGCGAAGCCTCCGGTGGCCAGCAGGTCATGAAGTCGCTGATCCTGCTGGTGGCGCTGCTCATGGACGATGCCCGCCCCGGCGGTTTCGTGTTCATTGACGAGCCCTTCGCCCACCTCGATGTGGCCAATATCGACCGCGTCGGCGCCTTCCTGCGCGCCACCCGTGCGCAATACCTCATCACGACACCGGTGACGCATAACGCCAACGTCTTCCAACCGGCCCAGCTCACGCTGGTGACACGCAAGAAGAAGCCGGCGGACGACTGGGCCCCCCCCATTGGCGTCCTGCGGCGGCAGATGGACTAGATTTCGGCCAGCCGTAGCCCCTTCTGTGATAGCCGCGACGCTTTGGGGACTCCCGCCAGTGAAACCGACGCGGAGGCGGTGGGGGCACACCTTGCAACACATCGGGGTTCAAGCCAGGGCTGTCATGGCCGTTACAAGTCAATATGTTCACCGGTGAATCGCCGGTGAACGATCATCCTCTACCCTCAATGAGATCCGAAACAGCCCTTCTGCACCTGCTAAAAAAACTGAATTCGCTCGAAGCCTCGCGCGACCGGCAGGTCATCGCGGAGTCGGTCGTTGTTGCTGCGCTTGAAATGCTGGGCGCCCGTTCTGCCATCCTGCATGGTGTGAAACCGACCCCTCATGGTCTCATCAGCATTCCGTTGGCCTGGGCTGTGCGCGGTGGCATCTCGGCCAGGACAGATCTTGATCACGCAGATAACGAGGACAATCTCGTCGCGGCAGATCCGCTTCTCGAAGAATGTGCAGCCTCACCCGGTGGTGTCGCCTCGGCGCAAGAAGATGATCATCTGCGCTTGGCCTTTTCGATCAGTCAGACAAACACGACAGTCGCGATTTTCGAAAGCGTGTGCGACGAGCACCCCAGCGAAGCGCTGTTCGCGTGCGTACGAGAACTTTTGGGCATCTACGCCGAGCACCTCGTGCTGCTTGACTACGCCGAGCTCGACACCCTCACCCGCCTGCATAATCGTAAAACCTTTGACGAAAATTTCGATCGTTTTATCGCGATTGTCGAGCAGGCACGACGTCGCGCTACGGATGAACCGCCAACCGCAGAAATGATTGCAGCCCGGCATTGCTGGCTGGGCGTCATCGACATCGACAAATTCAAACGCATTAACGACAACTTTGGCCACCTTTTCGGTGACGAGGTGTTATTGCGTGTAGCCGAGCTCATGAAGAAAAGCTTCCGCGCCAGCGACAAGCTGTTCCGCTTCGGGGGCGAAGAGTTCATCGTTCTATTGCGCTTCGTGACGGCTGAGAATGCTCACCACGTCTTCGACCGCTTCCGCCAGGCTGTCGAACGCCATGAGTTTCCACAGATCGGTCAAGTCACCTGTTCGATGGGTTACATCCAGATCGACCCCTCGCTTGCACCAGCCGAAATCCTCGGCCGCGCCGACGAAGCCTTGTATTTCTGCAAGGGAAACGGCCGCAACCAGATCAACCGTTACGAGACGCTGGTGCAGACTGGCTTGATCGAAGGGCCGGTTGCGCCAGCTTCAAACGAAGATCTGCAGGCAGACATTGACGCCCTCTTCAACTGAAATGGCGAGTCACGCTACCGCGCGCCTCAAGCCTGGACCGCTCACTACGCTTGCCACACCATTTCGCGCCCTGTCGTGAATTCAAAATCCCTTCTTGATGTGACACTTAAGCGCTGATCCGTCACAATAACGGGCTTCGCGCCCGTTTTGGCTGCGCCCGCCTGCGTATCGAGATCTGCCTACATGTCCGAACAAAACAACCAGAACACCAACCCTGGTGCCGAACAGGCACCTGCCGTCGACGAAAACCACATCATTGCCGAACGCCGCGCCAAGCTCGCCAAGTGGCGCGAAACCGGCAAGGCTTACCCGAACGATTTCCGCCGCAAGGAACTGGCGAGCAATCTGCATGCTGGTTTCGGCGAGAAGAGCACGGAAGAACTGGATGCGAACCCAACCGTCGTGTCGATCGCTGGCCGCATCATGCTCAAGCGCGTGATGGGCAAGGCGTCGTTCGTGACCATCCAGGACATGTCCGGCCGCATCCAGTTGTATGTCACGCGCGACACCGTTGGCGAAGACGTCTATGCCGATTTCAAGACCTGGGACACGGGCGACATCGTCGGCACGACGGGTCCGCTCTTTAAGACCAAGTCCGGTGAGTTGTCGGTCAAGTCCGAATCGATCCGCCTGCTTTCGAAGTGCCTGCGTCCCCTGCCCGACAAGTTCCACGGCATGGGCGATGTCGAGCAACGCTATCGCCAGCGTCACCTCGACCTGATCACCAGCGAAGAGTCGAAGAAGACCTTCATCGCGCGCAGCCGCCTCGTTTCTGCGATCCGCAAGTACATGGATGGCAACGGTTTCCTCGAAGTCGAAACACCGATGATGCATCCCATCCCCGGTGGCGCATCGGCCAAGCCTTTCGTGACGCACCACAATGCGCTCGACATGCAGATGTTCCTGCGTATCGCGCCGGAGTTGTATCTCAAGCGCCTCGTCGTCGGCGGTCTCGAGAAGGTGTACGAGATCAACCGCAACTTCCGCAACGAAGGCGTAAGCACACGGCATAACCCTGAATTCACCATGATGGAGTTCTACGAGGCCTACGCCGACTACAACCTCCTCATGAACTTCGTCGAAGACCTGCTGCGCCACACCGCACGCGAAGCCCTCGGCACCGAGACCTTCAGTTACGGCGGTCGTGAACTCGACCTGTCGCAGCCCTTCGACCGTCTGACCATGGTGCAGGCCGTGCTCAAGTACTGCCCGCAGTACACGGCTGAGCAGCTGGGCAACGAAGCCTGGCTGCGCGAACACCTGGCTGCAATGAAGGTAAAGATCCAGGGCGAGATCGGCTTGGGTGGTCTGCAGCTGATGTTCTTCGAAGAAACTGCCGAAGCCCAGCTGTGGAACCCGACTTTCATCATCGACTACCCGGTCGAGACCAGTCCGCTGGCACGTGCGTCGGATGCGAATCCCGGCATCACCGAACGCTTCGAACTATTCATCGTCGGCCGTGAGATTGCCAACGGCTTCTCGGAGCTGAACGATCCGGAAGACCAGGCCGAACGCTTCCTGTCGCAGGCCAAGGCCAAGGACGCGGGCGATGAAGAGGCGATGTATTACGACGCCGAGTATGTGAAGGCGCTGGAGTTTGCGCTGCCGCCTACGGGCGGCTGCGGCATCGGAATAGATCGGTTGATCATGTTGCTGACGGACAGCTCCGCAATCCGGGATGTCATCCTGTTTCCTCAAATGCGTGCCGAGTGAAACATGTTATGAATAAGGGGAAGCGGAAATCGCTTCCCCTTATTCTTTCCAGCCTGAAGGTAACGCCACATGTCCTCTAACCTGAACCGCCCCTTCCCCGAACTCATCCGCCGCATTCAGGACGAAGGGATCGTTCAGGGCAACGACATCCTCAAGATCGACCACTTTCTCAACCACCGCATCGAGCCCGCGTTCATGCAACGCATGGCAAGGGAAATCGCGCTTCGCCTGCAGGACTTCAAACCCGAGTTGATTCTCACGGCGGAAGCTAGCGGCATCGCCCCGGGGCTCATGGTTGCGCTTGAACTCAATCTGCCGCTTGTATATGCGAAGAAATACCACCCCGACGTCGAAGTCCCCATGCTCTCGCGCGTGCTGCCCTCGCCGACAAAGGGCGGCAGCTATCGCATGGTACTGAGCCAGAGATACCTGCCTGAGGGCACGAAGGTTGCCATCGTCGACGACTTCCTCAGCAATGGTCGAACGGCGACTGCACTCATCGATATGGCGCGCGAAGCAAAGCTGGATGTCGTGGCGGCCTCATTCCTGGTGGCCAAGACTTTCAAGCAGGGATATCGCGAGATCACGGCGTCAGGCGTACCCGTGGTGACGCTCGCTGAAGTGGAAGCCCTGCGCGACGGCAAGGCCATCCTGCGCGAAGCCTGATTCAGCGCCCACGATCATCGCGCCAGCACGCGGAGCGCTGCGTGACGTACTCCGTAATTGCGAACGCGAACATCCTGCGCCGTTTGCACTTCGCCCCACGCCTCTAGCGAACATATTGCGGACTGCAGTAAGCCAAGGCTTCGGCCGTCAGATAAAAATCAATATATTGACTATTAAGTAGCTTAAGAGTCACTATATTGATCATGAAATCCGGAGCCTCTGCCTCCCTGCCACCAGAAGGCCTACTCAAGCTTGAACGCCTGGGCGAGCGACTGCGTGCGCACCGCGTGTTGAATCAGTGGACGGTTGCGGAGATGGCCGAGCGCCTGCTTTGCTCGCCCGGTACGTATCGCGCGCTCGAAGCGGGCAAGCCAACGGGGAGTCTGGGCACGCTGGTGAGTGCGCTGTGGCTGATTGGTCAGGCGGATACGCTGGATGCAGTCGCCCCTGCGCCGGCGGGTCTGGCGACGGGGCGCAAGGTGCGTCGCAAGGCGGGGCAGTCTGCGCCCGGCGTGATCAGCGAGGCCGAGCGTGATTTCTGAGCGGGCCGTGTATGTAGGCATCGTATTGCCCGGGCAGCAAGAGCCGACGCCAGCCGGCCTGTTGAAACTCGCGCGTCGCGAGACGATTGAAGCGGGTTCGTTCGCTTACGGCTTGCGCTACCTGAACGCACCCACGGCCATTCCGCTGAATCCGGATCATCTTCCGCTGCGTCAGGAAGTCTTCGATCTGCCTGAGCGTCGCCTGCGTGATGGCGGTGCCCTGCCGCTGACGCTGCGCGACGCCCTGCCGGATACGTGGGGCCGTGCCGTGCTGGAAGCGCAACACGGCCCGATGAATGACATCGACGTATTGCTGCAAACGAACGCGGACCGGGTCGGCGCGCTTGTTTTTTCGGAGGCGCTACCACTTGCCCCGGACGCAATCGACATCGAGATGTTCGAACTGAGCCAGCTCGCGGAAGCCGCGCATCGTCTCGAATATCACATGGAGGTGCCGAAGGCGCTGCAGCGCCTGCTGCGGCAAGGTGGCAGCTTGGGCGGTGCGAGGCCGAAAGCGACCTTCGTGCACGAAGGTCGCCGTCACCTCGCTAAGTTTCCAGCCAGGGACGACGAGCTGGATGTGCCAGTGCTTGAAGCGGGCACGCTAGCCATGGCACGGGATTGCGGCATTCGCGTGCCGGACTTTTTTGTGGAACGGATACCACGTGGCAGCGCCCTGGTGCTGGCTCGCTTTGATCGCTCGGGACCGGTCGGCAGCGAGCAGCGCCACCATTACCTGTCTGCCTCGGCACTGCTCGACGTTCCCTACGAATCATCGGCGGGCAGTTACGTGGAACTTGCACAGGCGCTTCGCCGCATTTCGACGGAGCCAAGCGCCGACCTGGAGGAACTGTTCCGCCGCATGGTGTTCAACATCACGGTCGACAACTGTGACGATCACATCAAGAACCATGGCGTGCTGCGAGTGGGTGCGGGCTACCGCCTCGCACCGGCCTTTGATCTCGTGCCGCAACGCCTGCATCTGGGCAATCAGCAACTTGCCCTCCTGCCCGGCCGCTTCGACTCGCATCTCGACCTTGCCCGCGAAGCGGCACCTCACTTCGGTCTCGGTGCGGAAAAGGCTGGGGAAATCATCAAAGCAATCGTGCAGATCGTGCGTGACACCTGGCAAGACAGGATGCTGCAATTCGGCGCCAGCGCGGAGATGATCCGGGTACTCGACCCTCACATGAAAATCCAGTTGCGCAATATCGGCCAATAACACGCCAGCGCAGCCTTCGAAGCTTCAAAACAGACCCGTGCCCTCACACCCTCCCCTGCAAGCCGCCACCCTGACCCTGAACGCCGATGGCACGCCCTGGTCGGCGCAATACGACGATGTCTATCACAGCGCCAAAGGCGCGATGCCGCAGGCGCAACACGTTTTCCTGGGTGGCAATGACTTGCCAGGACGCTGGCAGGGCAAATCGCGTTTCGTCATCGTCGAGACCGGTTTCGGCCTCGGCCACAACTTCCTCGCCACTTGGCAGGCATGGCGTGACGACCCTGAGGCCTACACGCGTCTGCACTTCATTTCGGTCGAGCAACACCCGTTCAACGCTGCCGACCTGCAAAGCGCGCACGCTGCTTCCGGTGCGCCGCACGAACTCTCGCAGCAACTGCTCGCTCGTTGGCCCATGCTGCTGCCCGGCTTTCACCGCGTCGAGCTGGACGGTGGTCGCGTGGTGCTTACCCTGCTGTTCGGCGAAGCGGCGCAGCTGTTGCCACAATGCGTCGCCTGCGTGGATGCTATCTATCTGGATGGCTTCTCGCCGACGAAAAACCCGGACATGTGGTCTCCTGCCGTGTTCTCGGCACTGGCGAAGCTTTCGCATGAAGGAACGACTGTGGCCACCTGGTCGGTTTCACCACCGGTGCTTGAAGGCCTGGCTGAAGCGGGCTTCCACGTCGAGAAGACTCGCGGTTTTGTCGGCAAACATCACATGCTCGTTGGTGAGTTCCGTGGACACGCGGATAAGGCCCAGACAGAACGAACATCCACGCCGAAAACGGCGCTGGTCATCGGAGCAGGCCTCGCCGGCACGGGCATCACTGAACGCCTCGCTGCACGCGGTTGGCATATCACACTCATCGACGCACAAGACAGTCCCGCGCAAGGCGCCTCCGGCAACTTCGCCGGCGCCTTCCGGCCGCAACCGAGTCGCGATGACAACCTCATGGCCCGCGTCACACGCGCCGGGTTCTCATATGAGCTACGCGATCTCGCCAGTCTTGCCGAGCATGGCAACGCCGCGCGCTGGTCGCAATGCGGTGTGCTTCATTTGGCACGCGATGCGGTACAGGCGGGCAAACAGATGCAGACCGTAGCGTCGCTGCGACCGCCCGAAGAGTTCATGCAATGGCTGGAGGCGGAAAGCGCCTCGCAAATTTCAGGTCGCCGTTGCGCGTACGGCGGCTGGTGGTTCCCGCAAGGAGGCTGGATCAGCCCGCCCAGCCTTTGCGCCGCGCATCTCGCACGAGCCGCGCAATATCCCAAAGTGCAGATCGAAACGCGCTTCAACAGCCGCGTCGAACGTGTTGAATTCGAAGACCTGCAATGGCACGCGCTCAACGAAAACAATGAGCGTATTGCCAGCGCTGGGCATATCGTCTTGGCCAATGCACACGACGCACATCGCCTGCTCGGCAAGGGATGGCTGCCGCTGTACAGCGCGCGCGGGCAGGTCAGCCACATCCCGACAGAACAGTTCATTCCGCTCGATACGGTCATCTGTGGCAGCGGCTATCTCACGCCTGCCATCGATGGCCTGCATGCGCTCGGCGCGACCTTTCTGGTCAACGATCCTGAGACCGATCTGCGTGAGAGCGAGCACGCGGAAAACCTCTCCAAGCTAGACCTCATGCTGCCTGGCTCTGGAAATGACATAGACGTATCGACTCTCAGTGGCCGCGCCAGCCTGCGCCCCGTTACGCCTGATCGTCTGCCACATGTGGGCGCCCTGCCCGTACAGGCCTTGCGAACCAGCACTCCGCTGGCCGAACTGCCACGCGAGCCACAGCTATGGCTGCTCTCAGGCTTTGGCGCACGAGGACTGGTGTGGGGAATGCTTTGTGCCGAACTGCTGGCTTCGCAAATGAACGACGAGCCATTGCCGCTTGAGCGTGAACTCGTCGATGCAATGGACGCGGGGCGTTACCTGCCACGCAAGTAACGCCTCGAATTAGCGAAAACTGCGCAAGGATTTCCCTTGCGCAGGAAACTGGCTTATTTCAGATATTGCACCAGCGGTGAGTTCAGCCCACGGATGCCATCAACCACCAACTGGCCAACTGCAATCGCACCCTTTTCACGGAAGTGGGTGTTATCCGTCGTGTCCGAGGTGTAGCCGGGGAAGCCTTCGGAAGCCAGCACGTAGAGGTAGTAGGCCTTCGAGCCTTCTTCGCCGATGCCCTTGAAGAAGGTCATGCTGCGCGCGGTCAGATCGATTACCGGGGTGCCCGTAGCCGCGCCCAGATCACGCACGGCTTGCGGATAGTCGCCGCCCTTGGTCGTGATGTGGCTGTTCTTCATGTTGCCGGAACCGTCCGTTGCGAACGTGCGACGCGTCACCGGCGTGATCAGGATCGGATGAGCCCCCTTGCTGACCGCGTAATCCACGTAGGTCTTCAGCGTCGTGTAGAAGGTCGTCGCAGCCGGGTTGCCATCTTCATCGTTGTGGCCGAACTGGATCAGCAGGTAATCGCCTGACTTGATCTTGGCCTTGATATCGGCATAGTTCGTCGTCGTCAAGAAGCTCGTCGTACTGGCGCCGGACTTGGCATCGTCAACGATCGTGGCTGTGCTCTTGAAGTATTGCTGGAACGGCTGACCCCAACCCATGCGTGGATACTTGTCGGTGCCGTAAAGGCTGGCCGTCGAGTCACCGGCGATGAAGATCTGGATGGCCGCGGTGCTGACCGAGCTGCTGGAACTCGCCTTGGAAGACGCGACAGAAGAAGCTGCGGAGGACGATGCGACGGAGGACGATGCGACGGAGGATTTCGAACTGGAGCTCGATGCCGCGACAGAACTACTCGAGCTGCTTGCAGTAGCCGTTGCCGGGTTGTACGAACACCAAGCGGCATTGCTCGGTGCGCCAGGGAAGTTGGCCAGCGAGCAGGTGAAATTACCGGTACGCGTGACATTGGGCGAGAACACACCGCTCTTGCCCAGGGTGGTTTCATGCGTGCCACTCATGGTGCAGGTGCCACCGGGTTGAGCACATTTGGTCCAGCCGGACGGAGCATCGGCAGCGGCGAAAACGCTGCTCGAAAGAGCGAGCGCAAATGCGCCCAGAACAAGCCTGAATTTCATTTTCTGTCTCCTGTGTTGCGGGGCCGTTGCCGACATTCACTGCCGGTCTCGTTGCCGATTCATACCCCGCCTTTTTAATGGTTTGCAGAGCCGTAACCGTACACAGCCCGCCACGCAGAATGTCTGGGTTCACAACGCGACGCTTGATCCGGATTGCCAAAAAAGCGACAGATCGTCCCGACGTGATGAGAATTTCAGACCTGCCAGACAGTCGAGCCGCTGCGAGAAGCAGCAAAACACCTGCGTGCGCTAAACTTGCATCTCATCAATCAGACTCATCTCTCGGAAAGTCACGACGCAATGGAATGCACGGTCAAGTGGGCTGGCGAGGCCAAATTCATCGCCGAAACGGGAAGCGGTCACGCGGTCATCATGGAAGGCGCGGGCGACCTCGGTGGCAAGAATCAGGCGCCAAGGCCGATGGAAATGATCCTGCTCGGCACGGGTGGCTGCACGGCCTATGACGTTGTGTTGATCCTGAAGCGCGGCCGTCACGCCATTGAAGGCTGCGAAGTAAAACTCACCGCCGAGCGTGCTGAAGTCGATCCGAAGGTGTTCACCAAGATCCATTACCACTACACGGTGACGGGACGAAACCTGAAACCGGAAATTGTGGCGCGTGCGATCAAGCTATCAGAAGAGAAGTATTGCTCGGCCTCGTTCATGCTGGCGAAGACCGCCGAGATCACGCATGACTTCAGCATCGTAGAACTGGCGGCAGTCTGAAGTCAGTCCGGACAGGTACCCGCGGGCCCGGAATCCGGGTTCTTGCGTTGATCGACGCGTAGCCCGGATCAAGTCCTTCGGCGCTCATCCGGGTTACGCGCCCGAAGTGTTGCCCTCCTCCAGGTCCACATACGCTTCGACCACAAAGCGCGGTGTGCATACGGCGAGAAACACAAGATCAGCCTGACCCGCATTGCGAATGCGCTGTCGCACTCCGGCAGGAATCACTACCACATCCCCAACCTCTACCGGCATCGCAGGCAGCGTCCCGACTTCAACACTGCCTTGCCCCGCCAGAATCACGTAGCGCTCGGTGATGCCGTTCAGGCTGTGCCAGCGCGTCGTCACGCCGGGAAGGACGCGTGCACGTGCAATCGAGGCGGCGGTATCGTCCGACGAGTTTGACCACTCCGTGATGTAGCAGCCCTCGCCGAAAAAGTATTCCGGCGTGCTGCCGTTGAAAAGAATGCGTGGTTTCAAGACGGCAACTCTCCCTGTCAGACGTAAGTTTGGAGCTCAAGCGCCCCGTCACCTTTCTTCGCGTGTCATCGGGACTCCTGAAAATACCTGCAGCCCGGAATTGTCATGGCACGAGTCTCCTGACAATTTCAGGATTGGCCCCCTGCACATAGTCACACAGCTCGCCATGGCGCAACGTACATGTCGTGGCATCTGAACACGCAGGAAAATTGTCGGGGCCGCTGTAAGCTTTGACCCGCTCCACCGGTCTTACGCCATAGAGACGCCAAAACAGCAATCAGGACTCCGTCGCCCTCATGCTTGTACCGATCTTCACGCGATTACGGCAGAAACATTTCGACCAGGTGGTGCGCGCCTACAGCCCCGAGCTGTTCCGTTTCGCCTACTGGATGTGCCGTGACCGCTTCGTGGCCGAGGATCTGGTGCAGGAGACATTTTCGCGAGCATGGACCAACTGGGACAAGTTGCGCGACCCGGAGAATCCGAAACCCTGGCTGATGACCATCCTGCGCAATGAGCATGCGCGGATCTACGAACGCAAGCAGTTCGACTACGTAGACGAAGCACCGGAAGACCTCGAGATCGCCGCGGACCACGACGCCATCGAACTCTACGATCTGGAAAACCTCATCGCCAGCCTGCCGCTATCACTGCGTGAGCCCTTCCTGCTGCAAACCCTTGGCGGCTTCTCCTGCGGGGAGATCGCCGAACAACTCGAAACGACGGAGGGCGCAATCATGGTCCGTCTGACCCGCGCCCGCCAGACCCTGCGCAGCACGCTGGAAGCCAGTCCAGCCGCTGCGAACAACCGGTCAAGGAAGTCGTCATGACCCAGCAAGCCATTCACAACACCCAATTCACCAAGGGCTATGCGTGCCTCGATTTTCGCCGCGAGAAGCTGGCCGACCCGAAACGTCTTTCGAACGACGCGCAGGAGCACGTCTGCGGCTGCGCCATGTGCCAAGCCTTTGCACGCCGGATCGACAAGATGGAAGCGGCCGTTGCCGAGACACTGTCTGTACCGCTGCCGGAAGGCCTGAACGATCGCATATTGCTTCGAGTGCACGAAAACTCGCACAAGGGCCGAAAGACTGCATGGCGCACCTTCGCGCTGGCCGCGTCAGTGATGCTGACTGTGGCCGTAAGCCTGCACATCAGCAGCGAATCCAATGGCAGCAGCGCACAACTGGCGCTGGCAGCGGCAGCTCACGCTGTCGACGAGAACGCGGAAATTCATTCGCATCGCTCGCTTGACGCCAGCCAGTTCGGCCTTGTCCTTTCCAACTTTGGCGGCGCCATGCAGCAACCGCTCGGTCAGGTGCGCTACATCCACTTCTGCCCGATCGAAGGCTTCGGCATGGGGTGGCACATCGCTTACGACACGCCGCAAGGCAAGGTCACGCTGCTGCTCATTCCCGGCCAGCACAGCGGTCCTGCCACGCAAACCGTGCAGGTCGAAGGCATGCAGGTGCGTGTGCAGCGCGCCGGTCAAGGCTATTACGCCGTGATCACCGACAGCATGCCTAGCCTCGAAGCGGCTGATCGCGACCTGAAGACCAAGGTTCGCTGGCAAAGCTGAGGGCACGACGCGGCTGATCGGCAACATCGCAGCGCACAAACGCCGTAACAGCTAAAATGATGCTTACTCGTCATGCGCACCAGCGCGGACAGCTACATCAGGAACCCGGCCAGTGACCGACCCCAAAGACAAGCCAGCCCCAAGTACCAACTTCCTCAAGAACATCATCGAGGCCGACCTCGCAGCCAACAAATTCGCGACGCGACGCTGGGGTGGCCAGCCGGGCGACGCCGCCACGCATGCCGCAGGTCAGGTCGACCCGGCCAAAATCCGCACACGCTTCCCGCCCGAACCCAACGGCTACCTGCACGTCGGCCATGCCAAAAGCATCTGCCTGAACTTCGGTCTGGCACGGGATTACGACGGCGTGTGTCACATGCGCTTCGACGACACCAACCCCGAAAAGGAAGAGCAGGAGTACGTCGACGCCATTCTGGACACGGTGCATTGGCTCGGTTTCGACTGGTCAGCCAATGGTCAGGACCACCTGTTCCATGCCAGCGATTACTTCGACTTCATGTACCGCGCGGCCGAATATCTGATCGGTGCGAACCTTGCCTACGTCGACCAGCAAACCGCCGACGAAATTCGCGCCAACCGCGGCACGCTGACCGAAGCGGGCAAGCCTTCACCCTGGCGTGATCGCAGTGCCGAGGAGAACCTGCGTCTGTTCGCCGAAATGCGCGACGGCAAGCATCCGGATGGCAGCATGATCCTGCGTGCGAAGATCGACATGGCTTCGCCCAATATCAATCTGCGCGACCCGGCGATCTACCGCATTCGCCACGCCGAGCATCACCGTGCCGGTAACAATTGGTGCGTGTATCCGATGTACACCTTTGCGCACCCGATTGAAGACGCGCTGGAGCAGATCACCCACTCCATCTGCACGCTGGAATTCGAAGATCAACGCCCGTTCTACGACTGGCTGCTGGCGCGTCTCGCCGAGGGTGGCCTGCTCGCCGATCCGCTGCCGCATCAGTACGAATTTTCACGCCTCAACCTGACCTACGTCATCACCAGCAAGCGCAAGCTCAAGCAACTTGTCGACGACAAGCACGTCGATGGCTGGGACGACCCACGCATGCCCACCATCGTCGGCCTGCGCCGTCGTGGCTACACGCCCGAAGCCATCCGCCTGTTTTGCGAGCGCATCGGCGCCAGCAAGCATGACAGCTGGATCGACTACAGCACGCTGGAGGGGGCACTGCGCGAAGATCTCGACGAGAAGGCGCCACGCGCCATGGCCGTGCTCGACCCGCTCAAGCTCAAGCTCACCAACTGGGAACACTGCTTCACCAGCCGCACCGAACCCTGCCACGCGCCCGTGCATCCGCATCATCCGGAGATGGGACAACGCCGTTTCGACCTCACCTCCGAACTCTGGATCGAGCGCGAAGACTTCCTTGAAGAGCCCACCAAGGGCTACCAACGCCTCTTCCCCGGCAACATGACGCGCCTGAAATATGGCTGCGTCATCAAGTGCACGGGCTGTGAGAAAGATGCTGACGGCAACATCACGGCGGTACTCGCCGAAGTCGTACCCAATACAAAGAGTGGCACGCCGGGCGCCGACAGCGTGAAGGTCAAGGGCGTCATCACCTGGGTATGCGCGCGCGAAGCCATCAAGGCCGAAGTGCGGCTGTATGACCGTCTGTTCAGCGAGGCACATCCCGACGCGGGCGGTCGTGACTTCCTCGAAGCGCTCAACCCTCAGTCGAAGCGCGTAATCACTGCCTATGTCGAACCGGGCGTGATTTCTTCGCACGCAGGCGAGAGTTATCAATTCGAACGCCACGGTTACTTCGTCGCCGACCGCAAGGATCACACGCAGAAGACACTCGTATTCAATCGCACCACGACACTGCGCGACACCTGGAGCAAGTAGTTCCCGCTGACTCGAATGTGCGGCCTGATGAAATCAGGCCGACACTGCAGCCAGTCGCAGCAACAGACAAGGAGAAAACAGGAGATGGAGGCAGGTATGAAAGCGGGCTCAAGCGTGCAAGCCACAACCCGACGTGCGACCCTTCTGCTCCTTGCGGGTATTGCTTCTCTCTTGCTGCCTGCCTGTAGCAGCCTGATTGGCTCAAGCGCTCCCGGTAGCACCATTTCGCCAAATGGCAGCCACAAATTTCAGTGTCATTCCGCTTCCCCCGGCCCCTGTGCCTATGCAATTTTCAATGAAACCGGCACCGTGCGCGAATCCTTCGTCCTTGCGCCCGGCGAAGCGCATGAAGTGGCAAACATCCTGCCGCGCACAAAGTTTTGCCTCGCAGTAGAGAAGCCACTTGACCCAAGCAAATGCGAACGCCTGGGTCTCGATGGAAAGCCCGCAGCAAAGTGAGAAACGTGCGGTAGTACTGCACGCAGGGCACGGTTTCGTGCCGTAACTAGTGAACCACTTCACGCTGCCCGTGAGAGCTTAGGTCGTACAGTCCCGACACGATTTGCCTTGACACCAGACAAGCGGTCGCAACTCGGGAGGCTGCAGTGAAACTCTTTGGCTGGCTCCGTTCGAAATCCATCGAACCAGAACCTGAAGACGAATACATCGTCCCGAACACTGTGCTGGTCACGCCTGTTAATCGGCGCGCGCACAAACGCATCGACCCTCGTCACGGCACGCAGGTACTCATTATTGACGACTCCGAAACCGTCGTCAGCACACTCGACAAGCTACTCAAGTCAGCCAACTGCCTGACCCTCAAAGCATTCAATGCCGAGGACGGCCTGGAAATCGCGCGCAGCGAGCGCCCGCACCTGATATTCCTCGACGTCATGTTGCCCGGCATGAACGGCTATTCCTGTTTGCGCAAGATCCGGCGCGACGCTGATTTGAAACGCATCCCGGTCATCGTGATGAGCGGCAGCGAGAAAGCCGCCGAATACTATTTTGGCAATCACTCGGAAGCAGACGACTTCATGAAGAAGCCTTTTTCGCGTCAGGAAGTCTTCGCCCGCATCGAACGCCTGCTTGATCCCACCCGAGTGCCGCGTCGCTCCATGAATGCTGCCGTTGTTCCCGACACGTTGGAGCCGCTCGGTTAGGCAGACAACGCCAAACCATGTTGACGTCAACGCACAGGCGCACGTTATTGTTGCCGGAGAGTTGTCAGTCCTTCGCTACTTCTAGGCACTCAACGAGTCGTCATGGTTCGCGCGTGATCTGAATGCATCAAAGGCACCTGACCAAGAACTACGTACGCCATGCGCGGGGAGTACCTGATCGCCGCGAAATCGGACATCGTGTAGGTTCTTTCGCATGCTCACTGCCGTAACTCGCTATATCGTCTATTGCATCGCAGCTTCGCTGGCGGTGAGCGCCTTTTGCACTGCACCAGCCGAAGCTCAGGAGAAGGCGGTTCGTGCCAAACCGCGGCAGCTCAGCCTCGCGAACAAGCCCTGGACGGGCGACTTCGAACAAATGCTCAAGCGACGCGTCATCCGCGTACTGGTGCCTTACAGCCGGACGCTCTACTACGTCGACAAGGGGCATGAGCGCGGACTCAGCGCAGACTTGGCACGTGAGTTTGAACGCTACGTCAATCGGCGGTATGCGAAGCAGCTCCATGGGCGCCCGGTGACGGTGCTTCTGATCCCGACGGCACGTGAAGCGCTACTGCAAGACGTCGCGCAGGGCCGGGGCGATATAGCAGCCGGCAACCTCACCGCAACTGCGGCGCGGCTCAATCTGGTGAATTTCGTCGTGCCGGAAGACCGCGAACCTGTGCGCGAGCTTGTCGTCACGGGGCCAGCGTCGCCACCGCTCGGGACACTCGAAGATCTTTCCGGCAAGACGGTGCAAGTGCGTGAGGCAAGCAGCTACTACGAGAGCTTGATGGCACTGAATACCCAACTCGAATTGAAAGGTCTGGCGCCGATAGAGCTTGTTGAATTACCGAACGCTCTCGAGGATGAAGATGCTCTCGAGATGCTCTCGGCCGGCCTCCTGCAGGTCCTCGTCGTGGACGATTGGAAAGCCAACCTGTGGGCGAAGATCCTGCCCAAGATCAAGGTGCGCGAAGACCTCGTTCTGCACGCCGAGGCGCGCCTCGGCTGGGCCACGCGCAAGGCGAGCCCCGAGCTATCAGCGGTGATCAAGGACTTCTACGGCAGCGTGGTCGAGAAACAGCGCGTCATCGAATCACGGTTGGCGCAACATGAAGAACACATCAAACAGATTGGCAACAACACCACTAAACCTGGTTGGGAGCGCTTCGAGGCGGCTATCCGGCTCTTCGAGAAATACGGCGCGCGGTATGGGTTCGACCCCTTGATGCTGGCCGCACAGGGATTCCAGGAGTCCGGATTACGCCAAGAAGCGCGCAGCCGTTCCGGTGCGATCGGCGTGATGCAGCTTATGCCGAGAACGGCCAAGGAATTGGGCGTGGGCAATGTACGTCTGCTGGAACCCAACATCCACGGTGGAACGAAATACATGAACCAACTGATGACGCGTCACTTCGAGGACGCAAAGTTCAGCGAGCAGGACCGAACCCTTTTCGCGTTCGCCAGCTACAACGCGGGCCCGGGCAAGATCGCACGTATGCGCGTCCAGGCCGTGAAGAGCGGCCTCGATCCGGACAAATGGTTTGACAACGTCGAGATCACCGTAGCGCGCCGCATCGGTATGGAGACCACGACCTACGTGCGAAATATCTACAAATACTACGTGGCCTACAAGCTGGCACTGGATGCCCAGGAGGCTGCGCGCCAGGCGCGTGAGCAGATACCGCCGCGTTGACTGGTGTTGGTGAAGCGCTAACGGGGTAAAACAAGAGTCAGAAGACAGGAGCTTGGCAAGTTTTTGATGTCGCTTCAAGCTCCCCTTGCCCCGATTTTCTAACGCTACGTATTCAGCGTTGCCTTCGAAAAAGTGCGCCTCGTCACGTTTTTTTTGCTGGGAAGCCGCATTTCTCTGCGTTGCAAATTGAGTAAAAAAAAGTGTTGATGCGCGTTCACATTTTGTGGGCCTGTATCGCTTTCCGACATTGCTGCAACACAGCATATAGCAACACTTCTCAAACTATTTCGCATACTGAGTCGGGGCCATATCCTGCAACAAAATCTCCTGCTTCACATTTCCCCAGCTGAAAAAACCCGTTTTATGCCATTGTTTTTTCGAAGAAAGTCACCTCAATAGCGCCCGTAGAAAAAGCGCAGTTCCCGAACTATCCTATTCGGGAAAAGAATGAGCGCGGTTACCTTTCTTGGCACCGCCCACTGTCTCAGCCCCATTCCGTGCGATAACATGCGCGCCGCCGCACGCCGGCCAGCCGGTGGAAGGCATTCAAGCCGGACAACGATACAAGATCAAGAACGGAGACATCGGTGGGCAACGCAAAAGACTTCCAGAGCGACGAACATACCAACGGTATATTGCACCCAGCCTCAATGCAGACGACATCAACTGTCGGACCACTGACTGCAGAGCAACTCGCCTACTGGCGGCAGAATCTATCCGGCGCACCTGCGCTACTTGAACTGCCAACGGATTACCCCCGTCCCGCGATACAAAGCAAACGTCTGGCACGGCTGCCCTTTGTTGCCAACGCATCGACCGCGGCAGCGCTAAACACACTGGCCCACGCCGCTGGGGTCAGCCTTCAGGACGTCGCGCTCAGCGCCTTCGCGATACTTCTCTCGCGCTACAGCGGCCAAAGCGATGTGGTGCTGGGATTTGCATCGTCCAGCTTCAACTCCTCGATCACGCCGGCCATCCTGCGTTGTGAGCTAAGCGATGGACTGCGATTCGTTGAGATAGCAAAGCTGCTTCATGCCAAACGCATCGATGCAGGCAAGCACCCCCGCATTGGCCGCGAATTGATCGCGGAAGCCTTGGGCTTCACAACAAGCTCAAGCCACGCGCTTCTGACTCAAGCTCTGCTGTTGATCGACGCAACGCATGCGGATGAAGTTTCCGACTTCGATCTCGTATTGAACCTTACTGATTCAGACAGTCTGCAGGGCGAATTCCTTTACGCCGTCGATCTGTTCAAGCCGACCACAATCGAGCGCATGACGGCACACTTCCTGAACTTGCTCGACTCAGCAGCAAGCAACATTGGTGCTCCGGCATCGTCGCATTCGATTTTAAGCTCCGACGAACACCAGAAAATCATCATCGACTGGAACGCCACTGACGCCAACTTTCCAGAAGCCTGTGCGCACGAGCTGTTCGAGGCGAAGGTCCGCGAGAGGCCTCATGGCCGAGCTGTTGTATTCGGCGAACAGAGCCTGAGCTACGCGGAACTCAACACGAGGGCTAACCAGCTGGCGCATTACCTGATCGCTCACAACGTAGGGCCTGACGTACTTGTCGGCGTCTGCGTGAAGCGCTCGGTCGACATGGTCGTAGCTCTTCTTGCCATCCTGAAAGCCGGCGGCGCCTACGTACCGCTCGATCCAGCCTACCCGGCAGATCGTCTCGCATACATGATTGACGATGCCAAGCCCGCCTTGCTGCTGACACAAGAAGTCCTTCTGGGTCTCCTTGGGCATGCCGAGTGCAAGGTCTTCTGCCTGGATCGAGATCAGCCGCTCCTGCGTGACAGACCCGAGCACGACCCGACCGGGCGCGCAATGCCTTCAACACTCGCCTATGTCATCTACACGTCCGGATCCACGGGAAAACCGAAAGGTGTCGCGCTTGAGCATCGTGGCTTGAGCAATCTGTGCGTTGCTCAGGGCGACGCCTTCGAGGTCGACGAGCATAGCCAGGTACTGCAGTTTGCGTCGATCAGTTTCGATGCCGCGGTGTCGGAGACGTTCGTCACCTTTGCCAAAGGCGCCTGCCTGCATCTGATCCGGCAGGAAAGCCTGCGCTCAGCTTACGAAATCATGTCCCTGATCGAGAGATCCCGCATCAGCGTCGTTACCCTCCCCCCTTCGCTGCTCGCCGTACTTCCAAAAAAGGCACTCCCCGCGTTGCGCACGCTGGTGCTGGCAGGTGAAGCCTGGTCGCCCGAGCTGGCGCGCCACTGGGGCTCTGGCCGGCGGCTGCTCAATGCCTACGGACCTACAGAAGGCACCGTCTGCGCAACCTGGTTCGAGGTCGATGCAGGAATCGAACACATCGTTCCCATTGGGAAACCGCTTCAGAACGTAAAGGTGTACATACTCGATCCGAATGGCCAACCGGTTCCAGTCGGCGTTGCAGGTGAGTTGTATATCGCGGGCCCAAACCTCGCACGCGCTTATCTGCGCCAACCGGAGCTCACCGTAGAACGGTTCATCCTCAACCCCTTCTCTAACGAATATTGCGGGCGCATGTATCGCACCGGAGACAAAGCGCGCTACCTCGAAGACGGGAATATCGAGTTCCTCGGTCGGATTGACAATCAAGTCAAGCTTCGCGGTTATCGGATCGAGCTTGGCGAAATCGAGGCAACGCTAACCACCCACACTGACGTCAAGGACGCGGTGGTCATGGTGCGTGAAGATCATCCAGGAGAGAGGCGATTGGTTGCTTATGTCATCAGCAATAACGACTTGACTCCAGAACTATTGAAATCGCATCTGAAATGTACACTGCCGGATTACATGCTTCCGCAGAGTTTCGTATTCCTCCAGGCCCTCCCAATGAGCCCGAATGGAAAGGTGGATCGTAAGTCCTTGCCCCCTCCAGGAACACTCCCCTAGGTTTCTTTATTCGCCTTTTGACAACAGTCAAGTCATTGACTTGTAAAAAAGTGCAATAAGTGCATTGCGCGCTTCGAATAATTTCGGATAAGCTGCAACACTTTTTTGCAAATGCCCGGTTTTCAGGGTGGATAGCGCCTCAGCAATTGTCGCGAACTATCAAAAAATAAAATTTGAACAACAAAGACTATTGCTTGCGCACGCTGTGGACGGCGGCTAAAGCATCGACTTACAAAGGCAGCGTTGCATGGACGACGATTGCCGACCCATACGGAGATGCGTGATGACTTCTGACTGTTCGCAGCCTGAATGCTTGACCGCGCGCGGCAATGATGCCGACGTCGTATCCACGCAGGTAGCTTCAACGCTGCGCAAGATATGGCAAGGCATTCTTCATATTTCCGACATCAAGCCGGACGATGACTTCTTCGAACTCGGCGGTGATTCGCTCGCCGCAATACGCGTACTCGTGGAGATCGGTCGGGCATTCGGAGACGAACTCCTCGAGCCGGACATCATCTACACGGCAAGCCGTTTCGGCGATCTCGTTGGCGCGATCACCAGTGCTTTAGCGCAATCGCCGTCACTCAGCGTCAGCCGGACCTGATCACACGGTAGCCAGGCACGGCGTCGAAACGTGCTGTTGACTTGATCTAGAAGAACATCAGAAGGGAGGAGACCTCATGCTGCCCATCGCGTCACTACTTGCCAGGTTCGCCGACAAAACCCTGCTGAATCTGGGCGGCACGGATCGCTCATTCGCTGCGATTGCTGAAACCGCAGAGAGAATTGCCTCACATCTCGCTGAGATGCCGGATACACCCTTCGTTGTCTGCGAGTGCTCGGACGTCGAGCGCTATATCTCGGTGTTCTGCGCTTGCGTCATGGCCGATCGCACTATCGTCCCTTTCAGCACCCAGAAGTTCGCCTTCGAAGATCTGAGCGACGCTCTGCCATCCTTTGCCTACATCGACGAGACAGGGGCTTTGTCCATGCACGGAGGGAGTGGATCTGCGCAGCGCAAGGCCGGCGATGTCTATTGCCTGTTCACATCCGGCACCACCGGGAAGCCCAAGGGCATTCTCGTCAACGCTGGAAATCTGCAAGCATATGTTGAGGGCATTTCCGCGTTCATTCCAGAATACCGGACGGCGCGGAATATCTCTGCCGTGTTTTCCCCACTGTTTGACCTGTTCTATCACGACCTGCTGTTGGCAATCACGCATGGTTTGACACTCCAGGTACCGACTCCCCGTCAGCGAATGACGATGGCTGACTTTGTGACTGAACGTCAGATTGACGTCTGGTTCTCGACTCCTACGCAGGCAGCCAACATCCTTGCAGCGCGTGCACGAAATGCAGCCGCGTCGACCGCTGCGCCACAACGCAGCATTCCGTTGTCCTTGTTCTGTGGCGAACGTCTTGGCGCTTCGCTGGCCATGGACTGGGCGCATTCGATGCATGGCGATGTCATCAATGTCTATGGCCCGACCGAGACGACAATCGCGTGCACTGGCGAACGGCTGGATATGAGTGTGCTCGACAAGGATTCGGATGTCTCAATAGGCGTGCCCTTTGGCAAGAACACAGCGGCCATTTCCGATCATGGCACCTTGCTCATTTCAGGGCCCCAGGTCGCCCGCTATCTGCACAGTACCGAAGTGTCGTTTTTCGACACGAAGGATCTCGTGAAACAAGAAGGCGGCAAGTACTACTTTCTGGGTCGTGCAGATGGCCAGCTGAAAATCAAAGGGCTTCGTATCGAGAAAGAAGAACTGGAGCGCGTGGCATGTGGGGTACCCGGCGTCCGCTACGCAAAAATTCAACCGATTCAGAACGCCGGGCTCGTGACAGGTTTCAACGTGCTGGTTGTCGGCGATGCCCCTGCTCGCCTGATCAGCGAGGCATACAAAAAACGCTATGGCGCGAGCCTTGTGCCAAGCGGCATCCAGATTGTCGAAGAGTTCGAAACAGGCACGTCTGGCAAGGCGAAAGTCTAGGAGGAGAAGAACATGTTGAAAGATCAGATTGTTTCCGAATTGCTTGCGAACCGCGATGCAGGCGTGATGAAGATCGACGATGACTACGAGCTCGACTCGCTGGCCAAGCTCGAAGTCGTTGCCTTTCTCGAGAATATAAAAGAGGGCTTTCTTGACAACAGCTTTGATGCCGTTGCGGATGCCAGCTCGCTCGACGCCATCCTCGCCGTATTCGACTCCTACCAACTCGTCAGCGAAGAGCCCTGAGCGAAGCTAATCGCCCTCAAGGCGACGACAGCTTCACTCACCAACAACTCTAATCCATCGCCCCCACACGACAGCACAAGATCGGTCACCAGGCGTTATGTGGCCGGCAATGTACTGCCGTAAAAAAAGAAATGTCTGTCAGCTGCGTGCATATTCAGGCCCATTGCCATCGATCATTCGCTGAACTACAGCCTGTGCCGGCGGTAGTTCCGTGGTTCAGCGAGTACTGCGAAGGGCTGCTGAGCCCTTTCGGCCTGCAAACGGATCCATCGCGCCTCGAGAACGGGGCAAACAACGATTTTCTGGCTATGGGGCGCGCTGTCATCAGGCCCTTGCAACATCGGAGCGCGTTGAAGGACATCAGCCTTTTTCTGATGGCTCATCAGACGCTCGATACGTACTACCCGTTCAGATCGAACACAACTCGCCTGTGTCGAGAGTTCGACATTTCGGCACCTGCGATAGGTCTCACCGAACAGGAGCTCAGCAGCCCCTATATCGCCTTGATGACCCTGCTAGCGGCCTTCCGAGAAGGCCGGTCCGCCGGCTCGGGACTGTTACTCATCCTGGATCAAGGCACCCTCCCCTACACCCGCCCGGGCTACCCCGCTTCTGTGATCGACAATGCACTGGCACTGACGGTAAGCGGTACCCCGAATGCGGACAGCATCAGCATGAGCGGCAAGCGATACTGGGTCGAGGCAAGACGCTTGACGCCGTCCTGGATCGTTCAGTCGATCTACGCCTACCTCGACGAACAGCGCATCAACTTGCGGGACGTGCATGTCGTCGTTGATGGCCAGCTGGATCCAGGCGTAGCGGCAGAACTTCCGGCCCCCACGACCGTAGCCGATGCGCGGCTCATGTCCTCTGCCGGACTGGTTGCCACTCTCAACTTACTCAACCAGGGCTCCACTCCGGTCTTGCTGAGCCATCTCTCTCGGGACGGGCACCTGTATCTCTTTTTGTTCAGTGTGCAAAACCAGTCATGTATTCAGGGGGGCGCGTCATGCTCTATCTGAACGAAGTGTTCAAGCATGTGCCCTCGGGCAGGAAGACCGTGCAGGACCTTGCCGAAGACCTGCAGCTGACGCCTCAGGAAGTTTCAGTCTTTCGCTCGGTGTATGGCCTGCGTGAAATTGCCGTTGCGGAGAATGGCGGCGCGTTCGCGCTTCTCGACGCAGTGCTTGAACAAGTAGTGACTAACACCGCTTTTGACCTGAAGCAGATCAAGTACATCTTTCATTGTCACGCGGCTCCCTGTGTCTGTCCTTCGGGTGGCGAACTCTTGGGGCCTCTCAAGAAGAAGCACAATCTCGAGCATGCGGTATCGGTGGGGCTTGCTCAGGATCAGTGTGCGACGCCACTGACAGCGCTCAATCTGGCCGAGATCCTGCTGCAGGACGAATCCGACGACGCCAAGGTGCTTCTTCTGACCGGAGAGGTTGGTTTCACCCCCAAGCTACGCCTGATTCCGAATACGACAATCATCGGCGATGCCTCTGCCGCATGCATCGTCGGCAAGCAGGGAACGCGCAATGCAGTACTGACCGTCGCACAACGAAAATTTGAACTGGCAGATGCTGAACCACCGGTCGGTTCCATTCCGGTGCCAGCAACCAGCTACGGCGACAACCTCCTGCAGGTGGTGCGCGACGCGCTGGCCGGCGCGTCACTAGGTATCGATCAGATATCGCAGATAGTCATTCATAACGTCAATAGCATTTCCTGGAAATTCTTCGCGCGGAATTTTCCTTGCCCGATTGACCTGATCTATCTCGACAATATTGGGAAGACCGGTCACTGCTTTACCTCGGATCCGTTTATCAATTACTGCGACGCACTCGAGGCAGGTCGGATCAAGCAGGGAGACCACTTCATGATGGTTTCGATCGGGACCAGCTCCACCTTCGCTGCCGTCGTCCTTCAACACTAGAGCGGCCCTGCCTCCGACATGACATCCCAATCCATCTACCTGTCCGAACAACATGCCGCCTTCGGGGAGCGCATCCGACGTTTTCTAAGCGAACACGTCGCGCCCTACGCGGAACAGTGGGAGCTGGAGCGCGCAATTCCAAGGCAAGCCTGGAAGACGATGGGAGACCATGGCCTGCTCGGACTGATCCATTCGCCACAATCCGGTGGTGGCGGCCACGATTTATTCCAATCCATCGTTTTCCTCGAAGAGCTTGGCCGGTTGGGCTATGGTGGCGTACGCGCCAGCATTTCGGTTCATGCCTATATGGCGACGCATTACCTTGGCAGGCACGCCAATGCCGACCTGCAGGAACGCTACCTGCGCCCGGCGATTCGTGGCGAGAAAATCGCGGCGCTTGCAATTACGGAGTGGGAAGCAGGTTCGGACTTATCGCGGTTGGCAACGACTGCAGAGCTCGAAGGCGATCACTTCTGCGTCAATGGCGTCAAGACATTCATCACCAATGGGATCAATGCTGACTTCTACGTGCTGGCCGTACGCACGCAGCGCCCGGCGGAAGACGCTCGCCGTGCCAATACCGGCATTTCCCTGCTGCTCGTGGACGCACATGCGGACGGCATAGCTCGCGTACCACAGGAGAAAATAGGCTGGCATGCGGCAGGTACAGCAGAGATTCGTTTCCGCAATGTCCGCGTCCCTGCGGGCAACCTGATCGGCCGCAGCAATAGCGGCTTCATGCATCTCATGCGTGGCTTTCAGCTCGAGCGACTCGTCGCGGCGGCGCTCGCCCTTGGTGGCATCGAATACTGCATCGACAGCACGTTGACACACATTCGCTCACGCCCGGCGTTTGACGGCAAATTGTCAAACCTGCAAACCATCAGGCACCGCATGGCTAACCTGACGACCGAGCTTTTCAGTACACGCGCTCTGACCTATCACGCGGCCTGGATGTACCAGCGTGATGAGTTGTCTGCAAAAGAGTGTTCGATGGCCAAGCTGCAGGCAACGGAACTTGCTTGCCGCGCAGCAGATGACTGTCTGCAGTTGCAAGGTGCACGCGGCTATCTGGCGAACTCCGACATTGCGCGCATGTATCGGGATGCACGTGCAGGCTCAATGGCGGGTGGCGCCAGCGAGGTGATGCGAGACATCATCGCTCAGCAGCTTATCGACATGCAGGATGCATGACTTCTCAGAATATTTATTTCAAGTTTTACATGCAGGAAGCAAGGCAGCAGATGATCGGTGGTGACGTGTTGCCACCACCACAAAAGTAAATAAGCAGCCCCGCGTCTCTGACGACGGGGCCGAACCTGACCGCCGAAAAATCGAAAATATCCGGCGGATGTGGGTGTGCCTTTGGAGAGGGCCAAATGAATCGTTCGTCTCATTCGTCTCGTGGCAAGCGGGTTGGCGAAGGCCTGTGGATTGCGCCCGGCAGATGGTTTGCCACGCCCAGGATTTGCCGCCGAGATCAGGCTTGTCTCCCCCCTCCCCGGCCTTTCGCCGCAGCCATGTCCGCTTCGAGCGATCTTGCGATTGTCTTTGCAACGCACGAAGCGACTCGTCGAGTGCGCTCCCGCCACAGATCTCAAGCAACGGCACCGCCGTCATGACCACTACAAAGAAGCCCACGCCAATCCAGCTTGAGTCGTCAAACCATAATTGGGGAAAAAAATAATCATGAGAGCATTTTTGAAAACAAGAAAATTCGCGCCAGCCCTGGCCGTTACTGCAGCTCTGATACTGGCCGCCTGCGGCGGCGGAAAAGACAGCTCCAGTGAGCAGGCACAGGCGCCTGTCGCGCCTGCCACCCCAGTCGATCCCGATCCAAGTGGCCTGGGCACCAATGCACTAGGTCAGTACGCCGATGCCCGTGGCTTCTATCCTGATGCAGCTGGCCGCTATCCGGACAGCCGTGGCATCTATCCGGATGCCACTGGCCACTACCCCACCGACGCCGAAGCCGGTCTCTTCGCCAACGACGCAGGCACTTTGCGCAGCTACAGCACACTGGGGGCAATTGACAAGGCGACCAACCCCTTCTTCAAGGTATTCGGTTCAAACGGGCGTAGCTGCGCAAGCTGCCACGTTCAGGCAGAAGGCTTCAGCATGACCACAAAGGGCCTGCAGGCTCGCTTCGATGCCACAAACGGTACCGACCCCGTCTTCAGTCTCAACGACGGCGCCAATTCGCCAAACGCACCGGTCAGCACTCTCGCAGAGAAGCGTACCGCCTTCAGCATGTTGCTGAACAAAGGCGTCATTCGTGTCGGATTGCCCGTGCCGACCCTTACCAACGATGCGGTCCCGAAAGCAGCCGAGTTCACACTCTCCGCCATCGACGATCCATATGGTTATGCAAAGGCAACTGAATTGTCACTGTTCCGCCGCCCCCTGCCGAGCGCCAACCTGCGCTTCCTGGCAACGGTCATGTGGGATAGCCGCGAAACCGTGCGTATCCCGTACAACCCCGCATCGACGCGACCCACTGTCGAGTACTGCCTCAACATCAAGCAAGCAACGCCCTCGCCCTGTTTTGCTCCGTTCAGCGACGACCTGAAGACTCAGGCTCTCAATGCAACGACCGGGCATGCCCAGGCTGCTACAGCGTTGACCAGCGCGGAGCAGCAGGCGATTTTTGATTTTGAGATGAGCCTCTTTACCGCGCAGGAATATGACAATTCCGCCGGTTTCCTCACCTCGGCCAACAGCAAGGCAGGCGCCAAGGAGTTGACGACGACCGACTACTACTTCGAGATCAACAGCGTAGCGGGCGATCCCAAGACGGGCTTGTTGCCACCCGTTACCAAATTGACCGTCATGCAGTTGTTTACGAATTGGCTGAGCAATGCTGGCACGAAGGACGCCACCGCAAAAGCAGCACGCGAATCCATTGCCCGCGGCGAGAAGATTTTCAATACACGAACCTTCACGATGGTGGACGTACAGGGGACAGGCACCAATCCGGTGACCGGGGCAACATGTACCAACTGCCACAGCACGCCTCAGGTCGGCAGCCTTTCCCAGGCCAACCTGTTCAACATCGGCGTATCGGACGAGGCTAACCGTCCTGCGGATATGCCTCTATATACATTCAAGAAGACCGGCGGCTTCAATGCGAGCCCGGGCGACAAGAATGCCTTCAGCAAGATGCCGCTGGGCACTGAGATCAAAGTGACCGATCCTGGCTTTGCCCTGATAAGCGGCAAGTGGACAGATATTGGCCGTTTCAAAGTGCCAGCACTGCGGGGCTTGGCGGCACGCGCGCCCTATTTCCACGATGGGTCTGCCAAGACTATCGAGGACACCACGGTCTTCTATAACAAGCGTTTCAACATGAACCTTACGGCTCAGGAAATGATTGATCTGAACGCATTCCTCAGGTCGCTGTAAGAGGGCGCAGGCTCCGTCAAACAAATAGCGGAGCGTGGCTGCAGCAGATTGCCGCACAGCCACGCTCCAGTTTGAAGGCAAGCCTTGCGCCTGATTCTGACTGCTTCAGCAATCGATCTGCATTGAAAGTATGTAAATGGATCAGACCATCTCCTGGCCGACGAAGACGCGCGAATTCCAGAACCACCATTTCGACTCTACGGTGTGGAACAATTTCCGGTTTCGCAATGACGACATCATTATCTCTACCTATGCAAAATCAGGGACGACATGGATGCAGCAGATCGTCGCCCAATTGATTTTCGGGGGCGACCCGAATGTCGACGTGGCGCAGCGTTCCCCCTGGCTTGACCTTCGATTCCCGGCCAAGGCCCTGAAGCTGTTCGCGCTGAATGCCCAAGCTCATCGCCGTTTCGTGAAAACGCACTTACCCATCGATGCACTGGTGTTCTCGCCCAAAGCGAAATACCTCTACATCGGGCGTGATGCGCGCGACGTCGTGTGGAGCATGTACAACCATCACGCCAACGCAAATGAGCGCTGGTATCAGGATCTGAACGAGACCCCCGGCCTCGTCGGTCCGAAGATCGGGCCTCCTACTGCGGATATTCGCCAGTACTGGCGCGACTGGATGGACAAGGACGGTCACCCCTGGTGGCCATTCTGGGAAAACGTACGCGGCTGGTGGGACGCACGTCACCTGCCCAACGTTAAGTTTGTCCATTTCGTCGACCTCAAGCGCGACATGCCGCGAGCGATCCGCGAGATTGCGGACTTCCTGGAGATCAATGTCGACAACGCAACCTGGGATGCAATTCTCGAACACTGCTCCTTTGACTGGATGAAGCGCAATGCCAGTAAGCACGTTGGTGGCGGGGGCGAATGGCTGGCTGGCGGTGCTGAGACCTTCATCAACAAGGGTGTAAATGGGCGCTGGGCCGACACACTCAGCGCAGCCGACATAGCCGAGTACGAAGCGCGCGCCGTTCAGGAACTCGGCGAAGAGTGTGCCCGTTGGCTCGCCTGCGGCGCGCAAGGCGCCTGATTCCTGCCACCAGGCACAACTCGACTGTCACCACGAATGCCGGCCTTGCCGTCATCCCGGTAGCACCGCAGATCTTGCAGAGAAACCGCGCAGCACGGATGCGCAAACAATCAGGCGAACCACCATGCAAAACTCAGGCAGTCACGCATCTCGTCCACCACCCATCTCTCCTCGCACAGTGTGGCTCACTGGACTCAGCGGCGCAGGAAAGTCGACGCTGGCCTCCGGCCTTGGTGCACAACTCAAGGAAGCGGGTCATGCCTGTTACGTGCTCGACGGCGATGTGCTGCGAACTGGCCTGTGTCGCGATCTCGGCTTTTCGGCGGAAGATCGCTCAGAGAACATCCGCCGAGTCGCAGAAGTTGCACGTCTGATGAACGAGGCAGGCATTATCGTCGTCGCGGCCTTGATCTCTCCCTACCAGACAGACCGGCAGATGGCGCGCAACATAATCAGTACGGAGCGCTTCGTCGAGGCCTACATCAGCACGCCAATCTCCGTATGCGAGGCACGCGATCCGAAGGGACTTTATCGCCGCGCGCACGCGGGCGAATTGCAAGGCTTCACCGGCGTATCAGCACCTTATGAGCCGCCCGAGCATCCAGAGGTGACAATCAACACGGCACAGCTTGCGCCAGCACAGTGTCTCGCTGAATTGATGCGAAGCGTCCTTGGCCAGATGTAGACTTCGCGGCACGTAAAAAAGCCGACACGCATGTCGGCTTTTTTACGCGCATACGAGACGCAATCAATCCTTGAATGCCTGAACAGTGAACGTCAGGGACACTTCGTCGGCGACGATCGGAATCTGCTTCGCAATATTGAAGTCGGAGCGCTTGATCTTGGCTGTCGCGTTAGCGCCGATACCTTCGCGACGCTTCTGCACCGGATGCGGGCCCGCCACGAATGATGTGACCAGCAGCGTCACGGGCTTGGTAATTCCCTTGACCGTCAGATCGCCGTCAATGCTCACCAGCTTGTCACCCTCGAATTTTACGCCGGTGGACTTGTAGGTAATGGTCGGGTACTTGGCCGTGTCGAACATATCTTCCGCCTGCATCTGCTGGGCGAACAACGGATAGCCGGTATTGATGGATTTGGCGTCGATCGTCACATCGACCGAACCTGTTTTCGCAGCCTTGTCATAAATGATCTTGCCTGTCGTCTGATCAAAGCGATGCTGTTGGTATGTCCATCCCAAATGGTCATATCCAAAACGCGCAGCGCTGTGCGTCGGGTCGATCGAATAACTTTCGGGCGCAGCCACTGCGCTAGCGGCGATGACGCCACCTACAAATGCAAAAACAATTCTCTTCATGTCTCGTATCTCCGTTTTGATGTAATTCCGGGTGTGATTTCGTACGCTGCGACTGCCCGGTGAGTGTTTTACTACAGGGTGAATCCTTCGTCCTACCTGGACGGGGTGGCGCTGGCCACTAACCGAACCTTGATCTGGATGTCATTCGCCACCGTCCCAAAATCAGCCCACATGCCTTCGCCAATTTTGAAATCCGCGCGGTTGATCGAAAAGCTGCCTTCAAACACGCTATTCCCTCCTTCCTGACTCAGACTGATCGGAGCAACGATGTCCTGAGTCCGGCCTTTCATGCTGAGTTTTCCCTGGACTTCGAAACGATTGCCACTGAGTGGCTTGATCACAGTCGAGACAAAACTTGCACGCGGAAACTCCTTGGTGTTGAACCACAGCTTGCCACGAACCTCTTCGTCTGCATCTGTCGCGCCCGTGTCTATGCTGCCCAGATCAATGTCAAACATCGCACTGGTGGCAGCAGGCTTTGCCGGATCAAATGCTAAACGACTGACATAGCGGGAAAAGCTGCCTTCCATCGGAACGTTCATTTGTCTGTAGATGAACTTGATGGAACTCTTCTCGGGGATGATGCGGTTGAGTTCTGCTCCCGCGAGCCTGCCCGCACCACAAAGCAGTACCGCCGTCAGTATCAGGCCGAAAAAGGATCTATTTCTCATGAAGGCTCTCTCGGGGGGCGTACGCGAAGACACGGCAGCATCCGCGCAAGAACATCGTCGCGGTCAATAAAATGATGTTTCAACGCCGCTGCCGCGTGACCGACCACAATTGCCGCCATGCTGAAATTCAGAGTGACATGTAGCCACTGAAGATTGCGGCCGAGCGCAGCGTCACGCGTCACAAGGTCAGGCAATTGCCAGAGTCCGAAGTAGACCGTTGACACACCCTTGGCCGAGCTCATCAACCAACCCGAGATGGGAATTGCAAACATCAGCACATAGAAAATTCGGTGCGCCCACTCTGCCAGCTTCATCTGCAGGGAATACCCGGCGGGTCGGCGCGTGGCAGGTGTAGTCAGCCTTAGCGCAAGGCGCAGCCCCGCGAAAAGGAAGAGGCTTACCCCGATCCACTTGTGCCAGGAGTAATAACGCAATTTGTCAGGCGACAAAGACAGCTCGACCATGTACAGGCCTAGACAAAAAGTCGTCGCTATCGCTAGCCCCATCAGCCAGTGGAGGGCAATTGAAGAGGGGCTGTAGGTTCGTGATGAAAATGGATACGTCATGCCTTGAGTTCAAATAAGAGGAAGCTCTGGCCGAGGCGCCACCGTGAACGACGTTCAGGCTGAGCCTCCAACAATGCCGGAGATTATATAGTTTCCCATCGCATCAGCATGTTTCAGACGCCCTCAATTTGAATCGACATGATTGGCGTGTTCATCAGTTCTGAGCGTGGGCCTCAGGCACCTACCTGCCGAGACCGGGCCGCATGAGGTACTCCACTGCCTGCAGCGCAAGCTCCTCATTGCCAGGTTCCCTGAGACCTCGCAGCCAGAGGTGCATCTTCCCTGACTGCGAGGCCTGAAACGCGAACTTGCAGAGTGCACCAAGACCATAGGGGATGCCGGCAACAAACGCCCGACTCTCCAAGCCCAGCATGCGTGGAAACTCTTCCGGCGTTACATCCATGACCACCTTGCCGAATTTCAGCGTGGTGCCCGCTGGTAGCGATGGATAGCGCTCAGCGAATCCAGCGCCAACCTCGGAGATCGGAATCATCCCGAACTGCGACATCAACAGGAAAAGATCGCGATGCAGGGCCTGCACACACTCGGTCAGGCTCCGCTGATTTGCGACGCTCAGAAAGCACGGCATGGTCGTCGCCAGATGTCCCATCAGTTGTGCGGTACCCGCAACGGAGCGGTTGGAAAATGTGGAAGTGAAGAACAGCCCCTGTGCCCCCCGTGCCCGAGCAATGCCGATACTCGTCATTGCCATCAGCACCGTTGGAATACTGACCTTTGCGAGGCTCGCCATCCTGCGGACATCGCACGCAAGATCCGCAGGGAATTCGCGGTCGAGCAGAAAAGACTCTTTCGTTCGAGGCAAGAAATACAGTTGCTCCACCCCGCCGCTATCACTCAGTTGCCTGTGCAGGCGCTCTTGCAGGCGATGCAACCGCTCACCGTATTCAGCGCTGTGCGTCCACGCGACCTGACTCGCTACGAATGCAGACAACCCGTACTCGATTGGCGGCAGATCCGTATCCCTGTGAGCAAGCTGCGCCTCGTACAACTCGCTGAGATCCCTCATCAGGATCGAAACAGACTGACCGTCAGCAATCAGCTCGGCGACGGAAATAACAATAACGGTCTCATTATTGGCAACGCTGAAAATTGAAACCCGTGCCAGAGGATACGCATCTGCTGCGAAGCCCACGTTTACCGCAGCGCGAACTTGCGCTTTGACAGCCTCATCCGTTGCCTCGTAAGCACGCAGATCGATTTGCTGCAATCGCAAATCAGCAGTGGCCTCTACGCGACGCGTGAAGACCCCAGTATGGTCCGCTTCAAAACGGGTTCTCAGGGCTTCATGGCGCAGCGCAAGTTGTTGCAGTGCATCCTCGAGCAAAGCCGGGTTCAGGACACCGGCAAGAACACTGAATCTATTTATGTTCGGCCCGCATGTGCTTTGCCGACGCTGCAAATCACGACCTTCGTAGGAGGACACGGGACGTACGTCACCGAAGCTGAAACCGGAATCTGACACCACCCTAAACATACGACGCATCCCTGCACGATGTGATCGGAACCATCTGTTTCAAGAGCTTCTCCCCGTTTTCGCCCCTTATCTGGCCAACATATGGCTATCGAGGTCTCATTTCCGTATCCGGCGGGCACGCAGTGAGCAGCATTCCCGAAAGGCATGGAGTATTACCTCTCGCATCTGCGCAAAGAGGGCCGTTCAGCGGAACTCGTTTACTGTGCCACTGAGCGGCAAGTTATGGCGCCGAGGATCTGAAGGCTGGATCCGCCGCAAGAGTAGCCGTTGCAAAACAAGACCAGCGGGATCGAACGGCTTTTCCGCTCAAAAAACGCCTTGGCCTTGCCCGTTTCCGCCATTATTTATGACATCATCCACCCAGAATTTTTTCGCGCACCTGAAGCGAAGGAAACAGGAAGCCGGCCTTTCTTCGCGCCTCTTGCCTCCTCCTTTCGCAGCATCCAAGGAAGGCCAACTATGACAGCCAAGCGACTACCTCTTGCCGAATCACCGATTCGTGGCTACATGCTATACAGCTACCACTTGTCCGTCACGCTGTCGCATGTTGATATCTGGCCGTGGTTCTTCAGCAACTTCGTACAGCTGCAATGCAATGCCGCACAGCTCGCGCTATCCGACTTTCTTAGTGGCAGTCGAATGGCCAAGGGCGAGATTCATTTCACGGAAGGCACTTCCCCATTCAATCCGTGGTTAGCAGACAGCTCCGTACTCGATGCCGAAACCATGGAAGGCATGGGCGGCTCCATCTCCGAATACATCGTCGACAAGCTCAGACAGGATATCCACGTCGAGACCTATGTCGATGAGTTCTATATTCCCACCCTGTTCAATGGCGGTACGACCCATTTCGGACACAGGCTGCTGGTATTCGGTTACGACGATCAACGACGCACCTTCAACATCATCGGCTTTGACAAGAACTCCCAGTACAAAGAATTGGAGTGCAGCTACGCAGAGCTCGACGAAGCGTTCTTTGGAAGGTCACCACAAATTCCAGAACGTACGCGCCTGCATAAACCGCGTCCGGATGCACGATCGCCCGCCGTCTTTGACAAGAAAAGATTCCTTGCCATCCTCGGTGAGTATCTGACATCGACGAACACCCTGCTCAATCCGGATCTGAGAGGGGACCTAAAGCCTGAAAGCGAGCTGTGGTATGGGCTCAAGGTGTACGACTTCCTGGGGGAGTACCTGACGCGCTGGTCCGCCAGGCGTGCAGTGGGAGGTCCTCCGGGTATCGACTTCCGGGGCTTCCACATTCTCTGGGAGCACAAGAAATGCATGGCTCAGCGATTGAAATGGCTGGCCGAACGGGGCGTGCCAATCTCGCCTGACATGCGAGATCGGTTTGGTCAGGTGCAGGCGATGGTCGAGGCAGCGCGCAACCGCGTCGTCATGTGTCGTCGCGGCCTCCTTGCCGCTGGCAAGGGCCGGCTATTGGAGATTCCAAAGCAACTGGATGTTGCGCGCCGCATTGAAACCGAGGTTATGGAAGAACTCGCTTTTATCATCGGCAGGCACGACGCGGACCTGATTGGCGCAACACCTGCACGGGTATAATCCCCCGTCAAAAATTGATGTCGTCTCACGCGCTCACCTGCGCTTACGTCGCGATTCGACACGTCAGAAAATCGGCTTCGGCCTTACAAGCGGCACATAACAATAAATTTCAGAGCGAGCGGGAGACACCATGTTGCTGGACCAGATGGATAGGGCTGTCATTGCGGATGAATCTGCTGTCGATCCGGCGCAGATCCTTGCTAACATCCGCGCGCTGCGGCCCTTCCTGCAGTCACGCGGCAACGAGATAGACGAACTACGCCGACTTCCGGAGGACGTGCTCGAAGCGGTACGCAAGACAGGCGCTTTCCGCATGATGATGCCGCGCAGCTGGGGCGGCGCGGAAATGAATCCCATGCAGCTCAACGAAGCGCTGGAAGAGCTCGCGATGGGGAATGGCGCGGCCGCCTGGTGCGTCATGATTCAGACGGACAGCGGGCAATACAGCGGCCTGCTCGATTCCGCCGTAGCACGCCAGATGTATCCCAGCTCGGACGTCACCACCTCCAACGTCATACGCGCAGCGGGCCGTGCGCAGAAAGTCGAAGGTGGTTACATCGTGAACGGCCGTTGGCCGTTCGCCAGCGGCTGTCTGCACGCCGATCTGTTTGCAGGTGGCTGTCATCTGTTCGACGGCGTGCGTGTCGTCCTCGATGATCAGGGACAGCCCGTACACCGTATGGTCATCGCCCCACGCGAGCAATTCATCATTCATGACACCTGGTACACGACCGGATTGCGTGGCACGGGTAGCAACGACATCGAGGCGAAGAACCTTTTCGTTCCTGAAGAGCATGTCTTTGGCTTCGATCGCCCTTCCCACCCTGGCCCGCTGTATCTGTGGCCGTCGATTCTCTGCGCGAAGATGCCGGGTGTCGTGCTCGGAGTGGCCCGCAGTGCGATCGAGGCCGTCACGGAAGCAATGCGCAGCAAGAAGGTGAAATCGGAATTCGTGTCGCTCGCGATCGCCGACGCTCACACCTTGTATGCGTCGGCACGAGCCTACGTGTATCAATCGCTCGAAACTGTATGGAAGAGACTCGAAGCCGGCGAACTACCCGATGAACAGGAGCGGGCGACGGTCTATCTCGCGCGTGCGAATGCCTTCCAGGCATCGCGCCAGGCCGTGCAGCTGCTGTTCGACGCAGTTGGAGGCCCAGCGGTTTACGGCAAAAAAATGCCATTGGAACGTCACCTTCGTGACCTGACAACGGCATGTCAGCACACCTTTGGTCAACGCAAAGCGCAGATCGCCGCGGCCGAGCTCATGCTCGGCACGCTCGACAAACCCGTATTATTTCTCTGATGAGAATTTCGGCACCGGATCGTTTCCGGTGCCGCGTTGATGCGGCCTCCCTAGCCTCGAAGTCACTCAGGCGAAGATGACCGCCTCGTGTGAACTTGCCGTGCGATCTGCAGCCTCACGGCGGAATCATTTGCCATAGAACTTGGCGTACACCGGCTCCAGAATCCACTCGAAGATCTTGCGTGTCTCCACCTGGATATCGGCTTCGACCTTTATACCGTCGTGCAGCGCAAAATCCCGCCCATACGCATGCACCGTCTGACTGTCCGGCTCTACCTGAACACGATAGTAGTTGTCGGAGGCCAACGAAGCCAGGCGCAGCTCCGTGCGGTCGAGTGCGACAGGAGAGATGGCGCGCACCGACGCGTTGTACTCGCCAAACTTCTGGTACGGGTATGACTCGTAGCGCAGCTTGACGGAATTTTTCTTCTCAAGAAATCCGATCGCACTGCTGGGAACATACAGGTTCACGTAGAATTTCGAATTCTTCGGGGAGATCGACATCAACAGATCTTTCTCCAGCACCGTATCACCCATTTTGGGAAGAATTGCCGCCACGACACCATCGGAATTGGCCTGGATCACAAACTCCTGCCGTGCCTGGTAGTCAATGGTCTCCTGACTCGTTGTCGACAGGGCACGGGTGAGGGGCAGCAATTCCTTCTCGCGACGACGCGCAAGTGTGGCTTTGTTCGCCTCAAGTTCTTCGACAACAGACTCAGCAAAGATCAACTCCTTCTTGGCGCTCTCATAATCGGCCTCGGCCTGCAGCAGCTTCCGCTCCTCGTCCGCCAACCCTTCCTTCGACAGGAAGCCCTGCTCAACCAGTGCGCCGCGACGCGTATAGCTTTCCTTCGCCAGATTCAGTACCCGCTCCTGAATACCCACATGTGTTCGAATCTGCGCGAGCTCTCCCTTCTTACGCGAGACCTGCGTCACCAAGAGAGCCTCTTCCGTCTTGTACAGGGAGTGAATATTGGCCATCTCCTCGCGCAGAGTCGTGCCCTTGAAATTTGATTGATGCACTTGCGCCAGCTCGGCGCCACCACCACTTCCCAATTGATGCTCGGTAGACAAGGTCAGCAACGGCTGCCCCTTACGCACGACATCACCTTCCGTGACGTGCTGACGCACGATGACGCTGTTGAGCTGTGCGTAAACCTTGACCACACCCTCCTCGGCCTCCACGCGCCCTTGTACGCGTTCCGAGCGCGTGTAGGGCACAAAGATCATCACCCCGCCAATGACGACCAGCAGCAAGGCGCACAACACGCTGATGATCTGCAGGCTTATTGGCGTTTTCGGATCGCCAGTTTCCTGGGGTGTGTTCTTATTGTTATGTTCTGACATGGTCATGCTCTTCCCGAGCCTTTTCTGTTGGATGCGGCATGAAAACCTCCTAGTCCGGCATCAAGCCGCCAACCTGACGGTCCCACAGGTCATGGTAGTGACCATTGAGCCTCAACAGCTCATTGTGCGTACCATCTTCGATGATGTTGCCATCGGCAAACACCAGAATCCGGTCGAGCTCGCGAATTGTCGACAGCCGATGCGCGACCACGATGACTGTCTTGCCCGTCATCGTTTCAGCCAAGGCGTCCTGAATCTCGGACTCGGTAATTGAGTCAAGACTGGACGTCGCTTCATCCAGAATCACAATCGGCGCGTCCTTCAGCAACGCGCGCGAAATCGCGATCCGCTGTCGCTGCCCACCGGAAAGACGAATGCCCCGCTCGCCGACAAAGGTCTCGTACTGTTCAGAGAGGGACATGATGAAGTCATGCGACATTCCCTTTCTTGCCGCCTCAAATATTTCCGCTTCCGTGGCGCCCGGGGAGCCATAGCCGATATTGTCGCGAATCGACCTATGGAAAAGGATCGGGTCTTGCGGGATGAGAGCGATCTGCTCGTACAGGGCTGTGAAGGACAGGTTCTTGATATCCACACCGTCAATCAACACTTCACCACCTGTGGACTCATAGAGGCGCAGCAACAGATTGACGAACGAACTCTTGCCAACGCCCGACAGCCCGACCAAGCCGACTTTCTGGCCTGCTGGAATCGTGACGGAGAGCCCTTTCAAAACCTCACGATTGGTATCGTAGGCAAAACGCACGTCCTTGAACTCGATGGCGCCCTTGATCTCTATATCAGTCAGCGCGCCCGGGCGCTCCCTGATCTCGTGCGGCGTCAGAATCGTATTAATGCCGCCGCTAAGGCGCTCGACAAAATCGAACAGCTCCAGCATGCGCTTGCTGCTGCTATGCGCATAAGTGATGACCACGTTCGCCAGGAAAACCGACAGCACGAGATCCGAAGCCGACAGCCCCTCCGAGGCCACGAGCCATACGGCAATGAACAGCGAGGTCACCTTGAAAACCATGGCAAAGAAATAGAGAATCAGTCGCGACTTCTCCGCCTCCATGCTGTAGATGACTGCTTCGCGTTGCTCGGCCTCAAGCACCTTTTTGAATCGCGCAGCCTCAGCCTTTTCCTGGGCGAATAGCTTGATGTTCAGCAGGTTCGTCACAACGTCGCCAAGCGCCCCGGCAATCCGGGCGCGGGCAGCGCCCGTTTTCTTCGACATTGGATGACGCTGCTTGGCCAGATACATGGCGATGGCGGCGAACAGGATGGCCCATATCAGTACGAAGATGCCAAGCATGGGTTCGACAAACATCAACATCGTCGATGACGCCAGCACCACTACGCAAGCTGGCCACATCTCCGTCATGAGCAGCCACATGCCATCCGTGACGGCAGTGGAAGACTCAAGCATGCGTCCAGTCAGCACGCCGGCCTGCGATCGCGAGATGAATTTATGCGAATGAAATTGAAGGTGATTGAACAGACACAGTAGAGCGAAGCCACGGATCTTCGGGCCGACCACGGCCTGCTTGCTCGATATGTAGCGGGTGCACAAGACGTCTGCGACGGCAAAGAACAGGAAGAACAGCAGATGCATGAAGAGCATCGGCCAGCTCAGATAGGCGACCTTGACACTCGCCACGATCTCGCGGACCACATTACTTAATGCGTAAGGCATCATTACCTGGGTCAGCGCGGCAAAACTCTGCGCCAGGAAAATCACGAGCAGGCCCGCAAGATTGGGATGCAAGACGGGGCCCAAGAACCCCCACATACTCGGGGTCGTCTCCCCCCAGACTGGAATCTTCGCGTCGTGTCTTATTGTTGTCATTTTTTTTGTCATAGCGGCCGGGTCTCTGTCGGCAGGTGCGCACTTTACCAGAGCTACCCCGTGCGCAACGATATCCTGCGAGTTATGGCGAATACACACGCCACCCACTCCCCGTTTGACCAAAAGCCCCTCCGGACTCATTACAGGAGTATCACGGCCATGAACGCTGCAAGGCATCGGAGGGACTTATACCTTCAGAACTCAACCGAATGACTGGAACCAACCAACCTGGCCCGATTTCTTAACGCTTCTGCCACGATCGGAGCGCGTCCACCTCGAATTCTCATGTATTGGTTCATCATGAGTGAAAGCGCATGACGCCCTCACACGGCATTTCCTGACAAAACCGCAGCAAGCGCTCATACCGTGCCAACACCCCGCACCAGTCAGTCATATGTAAGACGCATGCGCAAACACCCAAAACCAATTGCGATGGTTATCTCTGTGTGAGACTGGCGCTGACCTAACGGGAGAACTCAAATGGCTACGGGGTCTGGAAAGAGAGAATCAAGAGACTATCTTGCGGAGTGTGAGCCAGCGCGACAAGCCCTTTCCTTCGGTACTCACGCAGGGGGAGGTCATGAGACCTCCGTGATTACCTTTGCCATCTACGACGAATTCCCCATTGCATGCCAAGGCGACGATGACCAAGTCAAAATAGATGTTGTCCGGCAATCGGTAGCGTCCTCGCAAGGACTTCGCCTACGTGCGGTGAAGGCCGCCGTATGTTTAAGCCAGTGCCATGGCAAATTTGTTCACGTGTGGGACATCGAAACAACACAGAGCACCGGCATTTTCCCACCACCCTGTTAGCAGATCGCCGAAAAACCGCATCCCCTTTTGAATCTCTCGAACGCTGAAAATCGCGGGTAAGCACCTACAGTGGCACCCGGAGCCATGCCTAACTCACCCTCAGTGAGGACTAGCCCAGGCATTCCCGATACGTTGCTTTGCGCCTGCGAAATAATCAGCCAGCGAAAGAAATACAAAAAGGTAAGGGCGAATCGGGATCGGAATGATTCTCTCGAAGGCCGCTATGGCTGGATGTGCGTGGTGAGCGCGTGTGGTAAAAGCAAAAAGCCCAACCTCTTTAACCTATTATTTTGGTTAAGAAGTTGGGCTTTTATATTTTGTGGCGGAGAGGGTGGGATTCGAACCCACGGTAGGCTTGCACCTACGCCTGATTTCGAGTCAGGTACATTCGACCACTCTGCCACCTCTCCGCGAAGGCGCGAATTATAGCCAGCTCTTATCGCTCTGGCTAGTTCTCCGCAACTTATTGCGCAACAAGCCGTTCCAGCCCGCCCATATAAGGGCGCAGCACGGGCGGGATGACGACGGAGCCGTCGGCTTGCTGGTAGTTTTCCAGCACGGCGACCAGCGTGCGACCGACCGCGAGGCCGGAGCCGTTCAGGGTGTGCACGAACTCATTCTTGCCCAGTTCGTTTTTGAAGCGCGCCTGCATACGGCGGGCCTGGAAGGCTTCGCAGTTCGACACGGATGAAATCTCGCGGTAGGCGTTCTGTGCGGGCAACCAGACTTCGAGGTCGAAGGTTTTGGTTGCGCCAAAGCCCATGTCGCCGGTGCACAATGCCACGACGCGATATGGCAGATCGAGTTTCTTCAGGATGGCTTCGGCGTGACCGACCATCGCGTCCAGAACCGCATACGAAGTCTCTGGATGAACGATCTGGACCATTTCAACCTTGTCGAACTGGTGCTGACGGATCATGCCTCGCGTGTCGCGCCCGTAGCTACCAGCCTCGGAGCGGAAGCATGGGGTGTGCGCGGTGAGTTTGAGCGGCAGGTCTTCAGCCTTCAACACGGATTCGCGTACGGTATTGGTCAGCGAGATCTCGGCCGTCGAAATCAGGTATTGCGTTTGCGAGCCTTCGCCGCCGCGTTCAACACGGAACATGTCTTCCGCGAATTTTGGCAGCTGTCCAGTACCGTAGAGCACTTCCGGATTCACGATATAGGGCGTGTAGTGTTCAACGTAGCCATGTTCACCCGTCTGGGTATCGAGCATGAATTGCGCGAGCGCGCGGTGCAGGCGTGCGATGCCGCCACGTAGCAGCGTAAAGCGCGCGCCGGAAAGCTTTGCGCCGGTGTCGAAGTCAAGACCCAGCGGGCCACCGACATCGACGTGATCCTTCACTTCGAAGTCGAACGTCTTCGGCGTGCCGACGCGACGCACTTCGACATTGCCCGACTCATCCGTACCGACAGGAACGGACGCATGCGGGATGTTAGGCAAGCGTTGCAGGAAGTCTGTCATCTTCTCCTGCAAGGCCGAGAGACGCTCTTCAGCGGCCTTGAGTTCGTCGCCAAGGCCTGAGACTTCTGCCATGACAGCTGATGCGTCTTCGCCCTTGCCCTTGAGCATGCCGATCTGCTTGGAAAGGCTGTTTCGCTTGGCCTGCAGATCCTGCGTGCGGGTTTGCAAGACCTTGCGTTCATCTTCCAGCGTCTGGAAGGCTTCGGTGTCGAGCACGAATTTACGTGCAGCGAGCGATTGCGCGACGGTGTCGAGCTGAGTGCGGAGCAGTTGGATATCGAGCATGGGATTGCCAGTGCAGGGTTATTGTCATTGTTGCGCGGCAACGTTTCCGCGCAACAGGAATTGGATTGTCTCAAAAATCGCGCGCCGAGGGCGTGTTGCATTGCGTGAAGTACGGGGTGCCCCTATCGTCCGGTACTGCCTTGATTGAAAAGCGCTACTGGCGTTTGCTGTCAGCGGGTATAGGCTGAATTCAGGCCTTCGATCAATCCAATCCCGGAAGGAATGCAGATGCTTTCAATGCGTGATTGTCTGGATTATTGCGATCTCACTGAGGAGGAAGTGGAATTGTTCGCGCAACACGAACACATCCCGTGCGAAGTTGCAGCGACGGTTGCATGCGGCCTGGTTCAGACAGATGACGGCGTGGTCCTGATGGATCAGTGCTTGGCGGATATGCTCGAAGACGCGCTACGCGTTGGAGAGTCTGCCAAAACCGAACACGTGTTTCACGTGTATGCGCAGTTCCGTGCTGCGCACCCGCTCGCTCATTGATCTTTGCCGCCTCTTGCGCGGCGATCAAGCCCTTTCAGGTATGCGAGTTTTTCGGCGATTTTCGCCTCTAACCCGCGGTCAGTTGGCTCATACCAGTTGATCGCGGGCACCCCCTCCGGCATGTAATCCTCACCCGCGGCATAAGCGCCCGGTTCATCGTGCGCGTAGCGGTACTCCTTGCCGTAGCCCAACTCCTTCATGAGCTTGGTCGGCGCGTTGCGCAGGTGGATCGGCACGGGTCGGCTACCATCCCCCTTCACAAAGCGAACCGCTTCGTTGTAAGCCATGTAGGCCGCGTTCGATTTGGCCGCGCAAGCGAGATAAATCACGGCTTGCGCCAGAGTCAGCTCGCCTTCCGGTGAGCCGAGACGCTCGAAGGTCTCGCAGGCATCCAGCGCGATGCGCAGCGCACGCGGATCCGCCAGACCGATATCTTCGCTGGCCATGCGCACAATGCGACGACCGAGATACAGCGGATCAGCGCCGCCATCAATCATGCGCACAAACCAGTACAAGGCTGCGTCGGGATTCGAGCCCCGCACGGATTTGTGCAAAGCGGATATCTGGTCATAGAACGCCTCGCCGCCCTTGTCGAATCGACGCAGATTCTGAGACAGCGTGCTCGCCGCAAAATCGCCGTCGATCGCCGTGATCTTCGCAGCACCCGCGGCCGTGCGCAGGGTTTCGAGCACGTTGAGGAAACGGCGCGCATCCCCATCGGCCCAGCCGATCAGGCGCTCCTTCGCCTCGTCCGAGAAACTCAGGCCGGGCATTGCTTCGCGCTGGGCACGGTCGAAGAGCTGCGTCATCTCTTCCGGCTTGAGGCTATCGAGCACGTAGACCGAGGCACGCGAAAGCAAGGCGGAATTCACTTCGAACGACGGATTCTCTGTTGTCGCGCCAATGAATGTAACCAAACCGGATTCGACGTAAGGCAGGAAGGCATCCTGTTGCGACTTGTTGAAGCGGTGCACTTCATCGACAAACAGGATGGTGTGACGGCCGCTACGCGCGCGATTGGCCTCAGCCTGAGTCATAGCGTCGCGGATGTCCTTCACGCCGGAAAACACCGCCGACAAGGCCATGAACTCCGCATCGAAATGCGTCGCCATGAGACGCGCCAGCGTCGTCTTGCCGACACCTGGCGGCCCCCACAGAATCATCGAATGCGGCTTGCCGGATTCGATTGCAAGGCGCAGCGGCTTGCCTGGCCCTAATAGATGCGCCTGCCCTACCACATCGGCCAGTGTCTTCGGGCGCAATAACTCGGCAAGCGGCACGTTGCCTGCCGGGGTCTGATCGGAAAAGAGATCACTCATCAACGCAAGATCACTGCGTGACGCCTTCGCCGATCACGTCAGCACCTTTCGGCGGTACGAAGCGAAAAGCGTCTGCGGTCACGGCAATATTTCGCTCGAACCCGACAAATTGCAGCACCGTGATCTGGCCGAAGTTGTCACGCACTTCCATGGTTTGCGGCAATCCACCCTTGAAGCCGATGCGCACGCGCTCAAAGCCTGCTTCATTGTTCTTGGGTGTGGCGTCAAGCCACGCCAGACCGCCGCTCTCGCCGCCATCCTTGAGGTCGAAATTCTTCTCGAGCGCGTTGTCACCGGCCAGCAATGCAGCAGGGCTCGAACCCAGCGCCTGGCTCATCGGCTTGATCACGACCTGGTTCAATTCTTTGTCATACGACCAGAGCTTGCTGCCGTCCCCGACGATAAGCTGGCTATAGGGTTTTTCGTAAGTCCAGCGAAATTTTCCCGGACGCTGAAAAACCATATTACCGCTTGCCTTCTGACCTTCCTTGCCGCTCTTGTTGATGACCGATTGCGTAAAACTGGCTTTGGCCGTCTTGCTGCCTTCTAGAAACTGATGAAGCTGTTCCACGCCATTGGCGGCATGCGCCATCGAGGACAACAGAACGCTCAGGAGGATGACGACGAGACGCATTGAATGATCCGATCAAAGACAAGACTAGAAGAAGCAGGAAAACGAGCGGCCAGCGCGAAAATCAATCCTCGCGCGGCGGCGGCGCAATGACTTCGCGGTTGCCATTGGCACTCATGGCAGATACGACACCGGACTTCTCCATTTGTTCGATCAGACGTGCAGCGCGGTTGTAACCGATGCGCAAATGGCGCTGCACCAGCGAGATCGAAGGACGACGCGTCTTGACGACGATCTCGACGGCCTGGTCATACAGCGAGTCAGACTCACCGTTTGGCTCCCCTCCGGCCCCCTCAAGCGATATCAGCTCGCCTCCACCCTCATCCGAGCCGCCACTTAGAATGCCTTCGACATAGTCCGGCTCACCCGTCGTCTTGAGAAACTCGACGACCTTGTGCACTTCCTTGTCCTCGACGAAAGCACCGTGCACGCGTGTCGGATAACCACTGCCGGGAGCGAGGTACAGCATGTCACCCATACCCAGCAACGCCTCAGCGCCCATCTGATCGAGAATAGTACGTGAGTCGATCTTGCTCGACACCTGGAAGGACATGCGCGTCGGAATATTCGCTTTGATCAGGCCGGTAATCACATCAACGGACGGACGCTGCGTGGCGAGCACGAGGTGGATACCCGCAGCGCGCGCCTTCTGTGCAAGTCGTGCGATCAGCTCTTCGATCTTCTTGCCGACCACCATCATCAGATCGGCCAGCTCGTCGATGACGATCACGATCATTGGCAGTGTCGAAATCGGTTCGGGATTTTCCGGCGTCAGCGTGAATGGATTCGTGAGCGGCTTGCCTGCCTTCTGCGCATCGATCACCTGCTTGTTGAAGCCTGCAAGGTTACGCACGCCCATTGCCGACATCAGCTTGTAGCGGCGCTCCATCTCGCCGACACACCAGTTGAGCGCGTGGGCGGCATGACGCATGTCAGTCACGACCGGTGCCAGCAAATGCGGAATGCCTTCATAGACCGACAATTCCAGCATCTTCGGATCGATCAGGATCAGGCGAACCTTGTCGGCCTCTGCTTTGTAGAGCAGCGACAGGATCATCGCGTTGATGCCCACCGATTTACCGGAGCCCGTCGTACCGGCGACGAGCAAGTGCGGCATCTTGGCCAGATCGGCCACCATCGGATTGCCACCAATGTCCTTGCCGAGCACGATGGTCAGCGGCGAGTTCATGTCGTGATAGACCTTGGAGCCCATGATCTCCGAGATGCGCACCGTCTGACGCTTCGGATTCGGGATCTCGAGCCCCATGCAGGTCTTGCCGGGAATCGTCTCAACCACGCGGATGCTAATGACGGACAGCGCACGCGCCAGATCCTTAACCAGGTTCATGATCTGCGCGCCCTTCACCCCGGTGGCAGGCTCGATCTCAAAACGCGTGATGACTGGGCCAGGATAGGCCGCGAGTACTTTCACCTCGACGCCGAAATCCGCGAGCTTGCGTTCGATCAGACGCGAGGTGTACTCCAGCGAATCCACTGATGGCGGTTCGACATCATTGGAGGCTGCATCCAGCAGCGATAGCGGCGGCAAGCCGCCTGTACCCGTGTCGCCAAAGAGGGACTGTTGCGACTCCTTGACCACGCGCTCTGATTTCACGATCTCGGTCTTTACCGGTTCGATGTGAATGCTGACTGGCGGCTTGTCTTCGCGTTTCTTGCGTTCGCGCTTGGCCTTTTCTTCGCGCTTGACGACCAGTTCCTGGCCCACGCGCCTGTCTTGCCAAGCCTGGTATCGAGCATGGCACCACAACGCAGCAGCCTCGAGCGCGTGCCCCAGCTTTTCGACCGCCACGACCCATGAGAAACCACCGAAGATCGACAAGCCGACAGCCCACAGAGTCAGCAGGAACAGCGTCCCGCCCGTGAACCCGAGATAATTCACCGACAACTCGCCAAGCTCGAGACCGATCATGCCGCCCGGCGCGCCCGGCAAGGCTGCTGTGCTGGAGTAGAAGCGCACGGCCTCAATGCCACTGCTCGACAGCAGGACGATCACGAAACCGGCAATGACAATGAAGAACGAGCGGCGATCACCTGCCAGTTCATCTCGCAGCCTGCGTCCGCTGAAAAACAGCCCCCAGAACAGAAACACAACCAACCACCAGGCGGAGCTGCCGAGGAATGACAAAAGCATATCCGCAAACCAGGCGCCAAAACGACCGCCCGGATTGAGCACGCGCGCCGGCACCACGGCATGCGACCAACCCGGATCTCCCTTGTCGTAGCCGAGCAGGATCATCGCGACATAGGCGCCGACGGCAGCCATGATCAGCCACCGCGCTTCGCGAACGAGTAGCCCGATCTTTTCGGGTAGTGGCTGGGATGTCTGACGTGACACAAAACGAAAAAGCATGGAGGCGCGGCAGTGACCAAGCTAAAAGAATGCCGGATTATAGCGTGTCACGGGAACGGGCCCGCCAAAATGGACAAGCCGCCCGGCACTCACGCGCCGGGCGGCTTGTCGATCGCGTCTGATCAGTCGATCAGACCGTATGAATCTGTTCGTAGAGGATGACGCCGGAGTCGGTTTCGTCAATGAGACCCCGCGTCTGCAAGTCCTTCATGACGCGCGACACCATTTCACGCGAAGCGCCAATCATCTTGGCGATATCCTGCTTGGAGATCTTCTTGCGCACGATGGTCTGGCCATCCGAGGTTTCGGCCATATCGAGCAGCAGGCGCGCCACGCGACCATATACGTCCATCAATGCCAGACTCTCGATCTTGCGATCGGCTTCGCGCAGGCGTTGCGCCAGGCTGCCCATGATGCGCAGGCACAACTCGAAATTATCCTGCAGAATCCTGCGGAAATCAGCTTGTGCAATCACTACCAGATCGACAGCCGACACGGCGGTTACTGTCGCCGAACGCGGCTCTTCATCGACGACACCCATCTCGCCGAAAATGTCGCCCTGCCCCAGCATGGTCAGAATGACTTCACGACCATCCTCATCGCTGACGACGACTTTCATGTTGCCATTGAGAACGAAGTAGACGTTGTCGGTGGCATCACCGGCCAGCACAACCGCTGTGCTGCGCGAGACACGACGCAGCATGGCGCAACGTGCAACTGTCTCGAGACGTTCCGGCGCAATCCCCTGAAACATGGGCAAAGTTCTGAGGGCTGTGACAGATACGTGATTCGCGTTCAACATGCAGGTCTCCATGACTCGGTAGGTGGCGTGGCTGGTCATGCGCAGTATTGCCCGGTGCCTGACCTGGACAGCTCCCCCGCTGAACATATGTGCTGTGACAACGTTCCTCGACCGCCCGGAACTTATTTTATTTTGTGGCGCCGAGTATAGATGATCGGCCACACACTGCGGGATCTTTAGCCTCGCGGGTAGGCGGTCCAAACGGGCAAACGAACGGGGCATCCAAAACGAAACACGCCGCTCTCGTACCCCCTTCTGCGACCGAGGATTGTCAGCCGCTATCGCCCCGATACGCCGTCGCGAAACATCGCTCGGCTATAATCGCACCCGATCCAGTATCCACCGGAAAGCCACACACAATGAGCACCACAACACGTCACCATCCCCTGATCATTCTCGGTTCCGGCCCTGCCGGTTACTCAGCAGCAGTCTATGCAGCCCGCGCCAATCTCAAGCCGGTATTGATCACCGGCCTGGCACAAGGCGGCCAGCTCATGACCACCACTGAAGTCGACAACTGGCCTGCTGATGCGGACGGTGTTCAGGGCCCCGACCTGATGGCGCGTTTCGAGAAGCACGCCACGCGCTTCAATACGGAAATGATCTTTGATCACATCCACACCACGAAGCTGACTGAACGCCCATTCAAGCTCGTGGGCGACTCCGGCACCTACACCTGTGATGCGCTGATCATCGCTACGGGTGCTACCGCAAAGTATCTGGGCCTGCCTTCCGAAGAGAAATTCGCCGGGCGCGGTGTGTCTGCCTGTGCGACCTGCGACGGTTTCTTCTACAAGGGTCAGGAAGTAGCCGTAGTCGGTGGCGGCAACACGGCTGTCGAGGAGGCGCTTTACCTGGCCAACATCGCAACGAAGGTCACGCTGGTGCATCGCCGCGACAAATTCAAGGCGGAAGCCATCATGGTCGACAAGCTGATGGAGCGCGTTAAGGAAGGCCGCATCGCGCTCGAACTGAACTCGACGCTGGAAGAAGTGCTCGGTGACAACAGCGGTGCTACGGGCATGCGCGTGCGCAACGTCAAGACCGAGGCGACCAAGGATATTGCGCTCAAGGGCGTGTTCATCGCCATCGGCCACGCGCCGAACACGGAGATTTTCAAGGGCCAGCTGGAGATGGACGATACCGGATATCTGATCACCGAGTGCGGCCGCAACGGCAACGCCACGCAGACCAGCATCAAGGGCGTTTTTGCGGCAGGCGACGTGCAGGATCATGTCTATCGTCAAGCCGTCACCAGCGCCGGTACGGGCTGCATGGCCGCGCTGGATGCGGAGCGTTATCTCGATAGCCTGAAGTAAGTCTTGATGCGCTGACAGAAAATACTTGTCAGCGCTTTTCATCCGGCGCCAAGCCACTAGAAACCATGAGCCGCAGCAAGCTTCCGCCTCTTGCGGAACTCCGGAAGCAACTCAAATCCCGGCCCGCGCCTGCGCCGCTTCCGGGCAGTACGCCGCCTGATGACGCCTCACTCTTTCAGTCTGCAGTAAAGGGCGCGCACGCCCTGCCAACGTCAGATCGCGCAGAAGTTCGGCAAACGCCTCCACCACCGATTCCCCGCCGCAAGGATTCGCAGGAAACCAAACCCGACGAGCCCACAGCCCAAGCGCGGGAAACATGGATACCGGCGCATTGGCTTGAGACAGGCAGCAGCGCGGCATCAGGCTCAAGCGAAGAGCAGCTGCTCGCAAATGTGCTTCGCGATGTCGTACCGATCCGCACAGACAAGGTTTTCATCGAAACGCCCAAACCACATCCTGTACCGATTCAGCACCAGCTTGACGAACAGGCCGCGCTGTCAGAGTCGATCTACTCACCGACGCCACTCGAACTCGTACTCGAAGGCGGCGACGAGTTGTACTACCTCAAGGAAGGCATTCCGCGCACAACCTTGCGCGACCTGCGACGTGGCCGCTGGGTCGTGCAGGCTCAGATCGATCTACACGGTCTGAATCGCGATGAGGCGCGCGATTTGCTGGCTACAGCATTTGCCGACTGGCGCAAGCGTGACATCCGATGCGTACGCGTCATTCACGGCAAGGGACTCGGCTCGCCAGGGAAGGAGCCTGTACTCAAAAAGCTCGTGGCGGGCTGGCTCATGAACTATGACGATGTGCTGGGCTATTGCCAGGCCCGCGTACATGACGGCGGTGCCGGCGCATTGCTGGTACTGATGCGCGCCAACAAACGCTGACTCTTGCTCGCTGACCGATCATCACCGGCAGCGGCAATCCATCGCGGCACATACGCTCTTGACCGCGGCGCGTTGCAGAATCGACCCAAAATAGATAAACATTCAGAGAGGTCGGTTATGCATTATCCATTGCAGCGTCACGCGCTGCGCTCCCTGCGTCCCTTCATTGGCCTGATTTGCATCACTGCCGCACTTGCTGCTTGTGGAGGCGGCGGAGGTGATAGCACCACCCCCAGTACAACGCCACCTTCAGGCAACAACACGTCCTCGCGGTCTGCATCAAGCCAGGCGACATCTTCTACATCAGGCTCGACATCATCCTCAGCCAGCGCATCCTCACTCAGTGGCAGCAGCGCCTCAAGCATCTCCTCCTCAAGCATCTCCTCTTCAAGCATGCCTGGCGCATCGAGCTCGACGAGTTCGGCTGGCTCATCAACGTCGACAAGTCGCTCATCCACGTCCTCCCTTGCTGCCAGCAGCAGTGTTGCCGCGAGCTCAACAAGCAGCTCGGCAGCGAGTACCGTCACCTACCGTGGCGTGACGCTGGCCGGGGCCGAATTCGCCGCCGATACGTCTGGCAATGGCGCACTCCCCGGCAACTACGGGACGGACTACATCTATCCGGTTCAGAGCGAGGTCGACTATTTCCAGAGCAAGAAGATGAACGTCGTACGCTTGCCCTTTCGCTGGGAGCGCCTGCAACCAGCTCTCAATATTGCGTTCGACAATACCGAGCTGGGACGGCTCGACACCTTCGTGACGGCAACAACCGCCAAGGGTGTCAGCGTCATACTCGACCCGCACAACTACGCACGCTGGCACACAAGTGTGGTGGGCAGCGCCAGTCTGCCAAACAGCGCCTTCGCAGACCTCTGGACCAGACTCGCCACACGCTATAAGGGCAACGCGCGTGTGATCTTCGCGCTCATGAACGAGCCACATGACATGTCGTCAGAAACCTGGTTGGCTGCGGCTAATGCAGCTATTTCCGCTATCCGTGCGACGGGCGCGAACAACCTGATCCTCGTGCCCGGCAATGGCTGGACAGGTGCGGCAAGCTGGGGGCTGGATTGGTACGGCACCCCTAACGCCAGCGTCATGCTTGGCGTAGTCGATCCAGGGAATAACTACGCGTATGAAGTGCATCAGTATCTCGATGGCGATGGATCAGGCGCATCCGGCACCTGCGTCAGCACCACTATCGGCGCGGAGCGACTGGCGGGCTTCACAAGCTGGCTGAAGACCAATAACAAGCGAGCCTTCCTCGGCGAGTTCGCCGGCGGCAACAATGCAACCTGCCAGGCGGCCGTAACCGGTGCGTTGGCACATATGCAGACGAACAAGGACGTATGGATTGGCTGGACCTGGTGGGCAGCAGGCCCGTGGTGGGGCAGTTACATATTCACCCTGGAACCGGCAAACAATGTCGACGCGCCGCAAATGAACTGGCTGACGCCTTATCTGCCCTGATTCCGAGTAGCCGCCAATAAAAAAACCGCCGATCACGGCGGTTTTTTATTGTGTTCAACTCAGCTCAGACAGCGTCTTCACCGGTCTCGCCGGTACGAATGCGGATCACCTGTTCAATGCTTGACACAAAAATCTTGCCATCGCCAATCTTGCCTGTGCGCGCCGACTTGATGATGGCTTCGATGGCTTGCTCGACAATGCCGTCGGGCACAATCACTTCAACCTTGATCTTGGGAAGGAAGTCGACCACGTATTCAGCGCCACGATACAACTCGGTATGGCCTTTCTGGCGGCCAAAGCCCTTCACTTCCGTCACGGTCAGGCCGGTGATGCCGACTTCAGACAAGGCTTCGCGGACTTCGTCGAGCTTGAAAGGCTTGATGACGGCTTCGATCTTCTTCACGGTATTGCCTCCGGGGATGTCTTGCGATTTTCGCAAGTATAGCGGACGCCTGCAGAATCAAACGCACCCGTTGTCTCTGTCTAATACTCGTCCGAGTAGCGGTTGGTGATCGGGTAACGCCAGTCCTTGCCGAAGCCACGGCGTGACACGCGAATGCCGACCGGCGACTGGCGCCTTTTATATTCGTTGCGCTTGAGCATGCCGACGACACGGCGCACATCCGCCTCGGCGTAACCCAGGTCGATGATCTCGCGCGGGCTGGCATCGCTCTCCATGTAGGCCTCGATGATTGCGTCGAGCACTTCATACGGCGGCAGCGAATCCTGGTCCTTCTGGTCCGGCTTGAGTTCCGCCGAGGGCGGCCGCACGATGATGTTCTCGGGGATCACCGGCGAGACCGTGTTGCGATAACGGCACAGACGATAAACGAAAGTCTTGAGGATGTCCTTGATGACAGCAAAACCACCTGCCATGTCGCCATAGAGCGTGGCATAGCCGACCGCCATCTCGCTCTTGTTGCCGGTGGTGAGCACGATGCCACCGAACTTGTTGGAAAGCGCCATGAGGTTCATGCCGCGAATGCGTGCCTGTAGATTCTCCTCCGTCGTATCGGCCGCGCGACCTTCGAACAATGGCGTGAGCATCTGCTCGAAGACCTTCATCGCAGGCTCAATGATCAGTTCGTCGTAACGCACACCCAACGCGGCAATGAGCTCACGCGAATCATCGAGACTCATCTGCGCCGTATAGGGAGACGGCATCATCACCGCCCTGACGCGCTCCGGCCCAAGTGCATCGACGGCGATGCACAGCGTCAATGCGGAATCGATACCGCCGGACAGGCCGATGATGGCTGACGGGAACCCATTCTTACCAAGATAGTCGCGCACACCAAGCTTGAGTGCTGCGTAGACTTCTGCCTCGATGGCTGGCGCCTCGACGAGCACGCTGGAGTGAATCTCGCCTTCGACATACTCAAGGATGTCGAGACGCTCTTCAAACGAAGGCGCCTGGTAGGCCAGCTCACCGTCGGCATTCAGCGCGAACGACGCGCCATCGAACACCAGTTCGTCCTGCCCTCCAACTAGGTTGCAATACACCACGGCCATGCCGCCATCGACAATGCGTTCGCGCAACACTTCATAGCGCTGCGCCTGCTTGTTCATGTGATACGGCGAGGCATTGAGCACCAGCAGGAGCTTGGCGCCCGCCTGTGCGGCCGCCTCGGCCGGGCCACGCTCCCAGATATCCGCGCAGATGTTGACGCCGATCTTCACGCCCTTGACGTCGAACACGCAGGTGCCCTCACCCGGCTTGAAATAACGGACTTCGTCAAACACTTCGTAATTGGGCAAGCGCACCTTGCGGTAGGTCTGTGCGACCCGACCATCACGCAACAGCGATGCGGCGTTGTAGCTGATCGTGCCAACCAGTTCAGGATGGCCGACGAGGACGTTGATGCCCTTTGTCGCAGCAGCCAGCGCTGTCAGTTCGCGCTCGCAGGTACGGTAGAAATCGGGGCGCGTCAGCAGGTCTTCGGGTGGATAGCCACACAGCGCCAGCTCTGGCGCCAGAAGAATGTCAGCGCCAGCGTCGCGCGCCGCAATCGCCGCGTCACGGATCAGGCGCGCATTGCCTGCGATATCGCCCACCACGCTGTTGATCTGCGCGACGGCGATTTTGAGTGCCTTGGTGTCTGGCCGGGGGAATGAGGTTACTGTTGTCACGGTCTGGTCACTAGGTGTTGCCTTGGGGTCAGCCGAAACTATACCTTGTCCACACAAGCCCTTCCTGACTCACCTCCCACGGCAGCCGCATGTTCCGAATCATTCACGATATCAGCCAGATCCCCGCGCCCGCCTGGGACGCCTTACACGACGGCCAGCCTTTCGCGCGCCACGCCTTTCTCGCCGCCCTCGAAAGCTCCGGCAGCGTGGGCCCAGCCACGGGCTGGATACCTGCGCATGCCACGCTGTGGCAGGACGAAAATTTGATCGCCGCCGCCCCGCTCTACCTGAAATCCCACTCCTGGGGCGAGTACGTGTTCGACTGGGCCTGGGCAGAGGCCTATGCACGCCACGGACAGAATTACTACCCCAAGTGGCTGTGCGCCGTACCCTTCTCTCCCGTGCCCGGCGCACGCCTGCTGGCACGCGACACCGCATCGCGCAGGGTCTTATTGCAAGCCATGCTAGAGCACTTCAAGCACAGCGGTCACAGCTCGTTTCATCTGCTGTTTCCCGATGAAAACCTGGAGGGCATACCGCCCCAACTGCTGCAACGCCACGGCGTGCAGTTCCACTGGCATAACAAGGGCTATCGTCACTTTGAGGACTTCCTCGCCAGCATGTCGCACGACAAGCGCAAGAAGATTCGTCAGGAGCGGCGCAAGGTTGCCGAATCGGGCTGCACGCTGGAAGTGCTCGAAGGCGTCGCCATCAAGGCTGAACACTGGGATTTCTTTTACCGCTGCTACGCCATGACCTACGCGCAACATGGCGGCTCACCCTATCTCACGCCGGATTTCTTCCTGCGCATCGGTGCAAAACTACCCGAAAATTGCGTGCTCTTGCTGGCGAGCCGTGAAGGCCGACCGATCGCCTCAAGCCTGCTGATCCGCGATGACACGGCGCTCTATGGTCGTTACTGGGGGGCGTTGGAGCATGTCTCCTGCCTGCACTTCGAGGCCTGCTATTACACGCCCATCGAATACGCCATCGAACAGAAACTGCAACGCTTCGAAGGCGGTGCGCAGGGCGAGCACAAGCTCGCACGCGGGCTGGACCCGACGCCCACGCAATCGCTGCACTGGATAGCCGACGAGAACTTCCGCGAAGCGATCGCCCGCTTCCTGCAACGCGAGTCACTCGGCATGACGCAATATGTTAACGAACTCGGAGAGCACTCCGCCTATCGCAGCCGGGCCATGCCCGAGGAGCACAGCTGAAACCGGATTTACCCGTCATCAAGAAGATTGTCTGCCTGCCGTCAGCTCCACGACAGCCAGAGCCCTGAACATGTAGTCGGCATGTATTCTGCTTATCACGTCATAGGGGAAACCCCGAGACAGGCAAATGACATTCTGATGGTAGCGTGCCGCACAGGGAACGGGCGGACAGCACAAGCCTTTCACGCAAACATGTTGGTCAATTTCATACGAGGAGCTTGACAATGGATGTGCTTTGGTTTGCCTTGGGCAGTGCCCTGCTCGCCGTTCTGTATGGTGTCCTCACGACGAAATGGATTCTTGCGCAACCCGCCGGCAATGCCCGCATGCAGGAGATTGCGCAAGCCATCCAGATTGGCGCCGCCGCTTACCTGAACCGCCAATACACAACCATCGGCGCCGTCGGCGCGGTGCTCTTCATCGTCATCGGTTTCATGCTGGGGTGGCCAACGGCCGTCGGTTTCGCCATCGGCGCCATCCTCTCCGGCGCAGCGGGTTACATCGGCATGAACGTCTCGGTACGAGCCAATGTACGCACGGCGGAAGCCGCCCGCACCGGCCTCCCGGAAGCATTCAATGTCGCCTTCCGCGGCGGCGCCATCACCGGCATGCTCGTCGCCGGCTTGGCCTTGCTGGGCGTAGTCGGTTACTACGCCTTCCTGCGGGGTAGCAATGCGCTTGATGGTTCTTTGTCGGCGGCGCTCAAACCCCTGATCGGTCTGGCTTTCGGCGCCTCGTTGATCTCCATCTTCGCGCGTCTGGGCGGCGGCATCTTCACCAAGGGCGCGGACGTCGGCGCCGATCTCGTTGGCAAGGTCGAAGCCGGCATTCCCGAGGACGACCCACGCAACCCCGCCGTCATTGCCGACAATGTGGGCGACAACGTCGGCGACTGCGCGGGCATGGCAGCCGACCTGTTCGAGACCTACGCCGTCACCCTCATCGCGACGATGATTCTCGGCGTGCTGACACTGAAATCCTCTGTCGGCGTGTCCTACCCCCTCATGCTGGGCGCAACCGCCATCATCGCTTCCATCATCGGCTGCTTCTTCGTCAAGGTCTCGCCCGGCGGCAAGATCATGGCAGCGCTGTATCGTGGCCTCATCGTTGCCGGCCTGATCGCACTCGTCGCTTTCTACTTCGTGACACAGAAACTCATTCCGGACGACCTGCTCAACACCGCGCTCGGCATCCAAGGCGGCGCACAGATGCGGCTCTTCGGTGCCACCATCGTCGGTCTCGTCCTCACCGGCCTGATGGTGTGGATCACCGAGTACTACACGGGCACCGAATATGCGCCAGTGCGTCATGTCGCAGCAGCTTCGCAGACCGGCCACGGCACCAACATCATTGCCGGTCTTGGAGTGTCAATGAAGTCCACCGCCGGGCCGGTAATTGCCGTCTGCGTTGCCATCTGGGCTTCCTTCAACCTGGGTGGCCTGTATGGCATCGCCATCGCAGCAACCTCGATGCTATCCATGACTGGCATCATCGTCGCGCTCGATGCCTACGGCCCGATCACAGACAATGCCGGCGGCATTGCCGAGATGTCAGAGCTACCCGACTCGGTGCGCGCCATCACCGACCCGCTGGATGCCGTCGGCAATACCACCAAGGCCGTCACGAAAGGCTACGCCATCGGCTCCGCCGGCCTTGCTGCACTGGTGCTGTTCGCCGACTACACGCACGCACTGGAAGCGCGCGGACTGCATCTGCAATTCGACCTGTCCGATCACATGGTCATCATCGGCCTATTCATCGGCGGTCTCGTGCCCTACCTGTTCGGCGCCATGGCAATGGAAGCCGTCGGCCGCGCGGCCGGTTCCGTTGTGGTCGAAGTGCGCCGCCAGTTCAAGGAGATCGCCGGCATCATGGAAGGCACGGCCAAGCCCGATTACTCACGCGCCGTCGATATGCTCACCAAGTCGGCCATCAAGGAAATGATGATCCCGTCCTTGTTACCCGTGCTGCTCCCCATCATTGTCGGCCTGCTGCTTGGCCCCAAGGCACTTGGCGGCATGTTGATGGGCACCATCGTCACTGGCCTGTTCGTCGCGATCTCGATGACTACCGGTGGCGGCGCGTGGGACAACGCCAAGAAGTACATCGAAGACGGTAACTTCGGCGGCAAGGGTTCGGAAACGCACAAGGCCGCCGTGACCGGCGACACTGTCGGCGACCCCTACAAGGACACTGCGGGCCCGGCCGTCAATCCGCTGATCAAGATCATCAACCTCGTTGCCTTGCTGATCGTGCCGCTGTTGTAATTCCAGGCGCAATAAAAAACCCGAAAGCCTGCGCTTTCGGGTTTTTTATTCAGGCGTTCAGGATGCACACTAGCACTACTGCTTCAAGCCGCTTTGCTACAGGAGAGCCCTATGGAACTGAACCGCTTCATCGTCATCGAATTTCTCGACGGCAAGAAAGAGTCTTTCTATTTTCCCCGCCAGGTCGACTCCGCCATGGCGCAAAAGCTGCGCATGGAGAACTTCCTGAAAGGTCAGTTCGTCATCATTCAGGTCGAAAACGAACTGCAGCTCTACCCCATCAGTGCAATCCGCTCGATACGCCTCTCGGGGCTTGAAGTAGACAAGCTGGAAGAGTTCGTCGGCTCCGCCCTGCCGATCTCGACAATCCGCGGAGCGGAGCAGAACTACTGATTCATCTCCGCCCGCGCGACTAGCGGGTGATCAGTCAGCAAGTCGTGCCAGCACGCGCTCGCGGCCGAGCACTTCCAGCACGGCGTCAATCGATGGTGTCTGGGGCACGCCAAGCAACTTCACCCGCAGCGGAATGGCGACCTGCGGCATCTTGATGCCAAGCTCCGTGCAAGTCTCTTTGATGGCAGCGCTCAATGAAGCCTTGTCCCAGGTACAGCTTGCCAGTCGCGCACTCAAGGTAGCCAGCGTGCCACGCGCTGGAGCACCGAGGTGCTGCGTGGCAAGCTCTTCGCTGATAACGGGTTCAGCGTAGTAAGGCGCAACGCCGTCAGCAAGCTCCACCAGCGTCGAGGCGCGGTCGCGATACAGCGCGCACACCGCTGCCAGATCCGGCCCGCCCTTCGTATCGACACCACGCACGGCCAGACGTGCCTGCACATCTGCGGCAAGCACTTCAGGCGTGGTCAGCTTGATGTAATGCGCATTCAACCACTTCAGTTTCTCGGTATTGAACTGCGCAGCGGACGGCGTGATGTGATCGAGATCGAACCACTCCACGAACTGCTCGCGTGAAAAAACTTCGTCGTCGCCATGACTCCAGCCAAGGCGCGCGAGGTAGTTGATGACGGCTTCCTTCAAATAACCGTCCTCGTGATACTGCATGACACTCACGGCGCCGTGGCGCTTAGAGAGCTTGGTGCCGTCGTCGCCCAGAATCATTGAAAGATGCGCGTATTGCGGCACTTCAGCGCCAAGCGCCTTGAGGATGTTGATCTGGCGTGGCGTGTTGTTGACGTGGTCGTCGCCGCGAATGACCTGGGTGATGCCCATGTCCCAGTCGTCCACCACGACGCAGAAATTGTAGGTCGGCGTGCCATCCGCGCGCGCAATGACAAGGTCATCCATCTCGGCATTGGCGATTTCAATGCGACCCTTGACCAGATCGTCCCACGCCACCACACCATCCAGCGGATTCTTGAAACGGATCACGGGCTGGGCGCCAACAGGCACGGCAGGCAAGGTCTTGCCGTCGGCCGGCCGCCAGGTTCCGTCGTAACGCGGCTTCTCGCCACGCTGACGCTGAGCTTCGCGCATCGCGTCGAGTCCTGCCGGCGTGGTGTAGCAGTAATACGCCGTGCCAGCCTCCAGCATCTGCGCGATGACCGCCTTGTAGCGATCCATGCGCTGCATTTGATAGAACGGGCCTTCATCCCAGCCCAGATCCAGCCAGCTCATGCCGTCGAGAATGGCCTGTACCGCCTCGGGCGTGGAGCGCGCCACGTCCGTATCTTCAATGCGCAGGATGAATTGCCCACCGTGCCGGCGCGCATACGCCCACGCAAACAGCGCGGTGCGCGCGCCGCCGATGTGAAGAAAACCAGTGGGGCTGGGGGCAAAACGGGTACGAACAGGCTTGCTCATGGGTCGCTGTGTCTGCAGAAATTCGGGAAGTCCGCATTTTACGGCATTCGCCCTTTGACGAACGCAGCTTGCCTCTCTATAATCCGGCCTCTCTCAAAGACAGCGCCTTGCGATCCACGCGCCATGTGATGTCTAGCGAGATGTTTCAGGCGGTTAGCTCAGTTGGTAGAGCACGTCCTTCACACGGACGGGGTCGTTGGTTCGAGTCCAATACCGCCTACCAGATTCAAGAAAAAGGGACCCTCGGGTCCCTTTTTTGTTGCTAGCTGCAGCTTGTAACTGGCTCAGTCCGTCGCGAACCAAGCTGACGACCGAAAAAATGGAGTGAAACGGCCTCATACCCGTCTCACCAATCTGCTAGCGCAGATCCCGAACACCCTTGCCGTCAGATTCTGCTGCGATTCGTGCAGCCTGGACTTCTTCGGCCCTTGCTTTCAGCCCGGCTTCCATCGCCCGTTTTCGCCAAAATCGGTATTGCCGCTGGCGCTCTGTGATTGCCACGGCTTCCACTGCTGCCCGCAAGCTCAATTGCTTCGAACGCAATTCCATCCGCGCACTGGCCTCTTCCAGCAAAACAGCTACTTCTAGCGTCGCAATCAAACCCGATACTCGGCAGCGATTTGTGCGACAAGGCCATCGGGCACCATCCCGCGCGCCCTCGCGTATTCGTCCGGCATGGCCGGGTGGAGCAAGCTAAAAATGAGAAGTGGCAGTGCATGCACGATGCCCCCGCTCCGTTACCACCGGCAAATCCACAGTTGCGGTATCCGGTAGGCTGATGCAGTCTTGCGGCACAGACGGGATTTCACGGAAGGGATTTTGTCGATGAACTGGTGCGCCCGGGTGCTTTGCGTCGGCCTGATACTGTTCGCTGCAAGCGTCGGCGCGGCACAAGCGGCCTGGCACTCCATCGCGTTCCACTACGGCGCCAACGCGCCACTCGATGAGCTGCATGCGTTTGATATCGCAGTCGTGGACCCCGATCATGGCTTCGACCCCAGCGCCTACCGCACGCCGGGCAACGAACTTTTCGCTTATGTCAGCGTCGGGGAGGTCAACCCATCTCGTCCCTATGCCAGCCAGATTCTGCCCGCGTGGCGCCTGGCTACCAATCAGGCGTGGGGTTCCATCGTCATCGATCAGCGTCCGGCTGCGTGGCGCGAGTTTTTCTATGCCAAAGCCATCTCGCCATTATGGGCGCGCGGCTATCGCGGCTTCTTTCTCGACACGCTGGACTCGTATCAGCTCGGCGGCAACCAGGCCGACCCCATCGCCCAGCAGGCCGGGCTCGTCGCGCTGATCAAGGGATTGCGCCAGCGCTTTCCCGGCATCCGCCTGATAGCCAATCGAGGTTTTGAACTGATGCCCGGACTGTCTGGCGACATCGAAGCCGTGGCGGCGGAATCGCTGTTCAGGGGTTGGGATGCGGCCAGTCGGAGCTATCGCGCAGTCCCCGAGCAGGATCGCGCGTGGCTGCTGGAAAAGCTCGGCGAAGTGAAGCGTCGCTATGGCATTCCCGTGATCGCGATCGACTACGTCTCACCCGACGACCGCGCGCTGGCACGCGAGACGGCACAGAAGATCCGTGAACTGGACATTGTCCCCTGGGTGGCCGACGGAGGCTTGGGCACATTGGGCGTGAGCAATGTGGAAGTGTTGCCGCGCCGCGTACTCATTGTGTTTGACAGCCGCGAATCGACCGGCATGCACTCGCGCTCGCCCCATCGTTATGTCGAAATGCTGCTGAACTATTTCGGCTACGTCGCCGACTATGCAGACGCCAATCGGCCGCTGCCTGAACCAGATCGCGGCAGCTATGCCGGCCTCATCGCCTGGTTCGACGGCCAGTTGCCGCCTGCCGCTGGCGCACGCTACGCGCGCTGGCTCGGCGCACGCGTGGCGGAAGGCTGGCGCGTCGCGCTGTTCGACGACCCCGGTTTCGCGCCCACACCGGAAAATTTGTCACCGCTGGGTTTGAGCTCGGCTCAGTCACCCGTCGGCCCGATTGCCATCACGCAGCGCACCGTCAATGTCGGCTACGAGCTGGAGCCGATGCCGCGCACCCGGACAGTTACGCGATTGCGGCTGGACAACAGTGCGGGCACGAGCTGGTTGCGCCTGCACGACGCTCGCGGCGAGGTTTTCGATGGCGTCGGCATGACCCGCTGGGGCGGCTTCGTCTGGAATCCGTTCTCGGTCGTGGAGTACAACGGCACCTCGCGCTGGGTCGTGAATCCCTGGGAATTCCTGCGCCAGGCGCTGGCCCTGCCCGACTTGCCGGTACCCGATACAACGAGCGATGCCGGGCGACGCATGCTCTTCGCGCACATGGATGGCGATGGCTTCCCCTCGCGCGCTGAATTCGCCGGCAGTCCGTACTGCTCGCAAGTCGTTTTCGATCAAATCCTCAAGCGCTACCCGACGGTGCCGCACACCATGTCGGTCATTGAAGGCGAGGTCTCGCCACAAGGTCTTTACCCGAAAGACAGCCCTGCGCTCGAGGCCATCGCGCGGCAGATGTTCGCCCTGCCCAATGTGGAGATCGCCAGCCACACGTTTTCGCACCCGTTCCGCTGGTCCAAAGTGGAGGCCCGCGATGCCAGCAGCGATGAGGATGCCGACTATCACCTGGACATCCCCAACTACATACCCTCGCTTGACCGTGAAATCGAAGGCTCGGTCGACTACATCCGCACCCGGCTGGCGCCTGCCGACAAACAAGTGCGCATCCTCCTATGGTCGGGAGACGCTGCGCCGACAGCCGGAGCGCTGGCGCATGTCAGGCGCGCAGGTTTGCTCAACATGAATGGCGGCAATACCACGGTCATGCAAGCCAACCCCAGCATCACGCACATCTCGCCGCTGGGGGCTCGCCTCGGGAGCAACTTCCAGGTGTTCGCGCCGATTGCCAATGAGAACGTTTACACCAATCTGTGGCGCGGCCCCTTCTATGGCTTCGAACACGTGACGGAGACCTTTTCCCTGACAGGCGAACCACGACGCATCAAGCCCATAGACATTTATTTCCATACCTTTTCGGCCAGCAAGCCGGCATCGCTCAAGGCATTGCAGAAAGCCTACGACTGGGCTCTGTCTCGCCCGGTACGGCCGGTATTTTCCTCGGAGTTCATGCAGATCGCCGACGCCTTCAATCACGTCGTACTCGCACGGGATGCGGCCGACGGCAGCGTGCGGGTGCGCAATGCCGGTGCCCTGCGCTCGCTGCGTGCGCCGCGCTCGCTCGGCGAACCCAACCTCGCGGCAAGTGAAGGGTTGGCCGGCTGGAGCGACGGGCCAGACGGCCGCTACCTGATCATGACTGCCGAGGAAGCGCGACTGCGTTTCGGTGCAAGCACGCTGCAACGGCCTTATCTTGTCGACGCCAATGCGCGCGTCATGCGCTGGCAATGGCAGGGCAACACCGTGCAAGGCGAGCTCGCAGGTCATGCGCCGGTCGAATTCACGCTGGCCAACGCCCAAGGCTGCGCAGTACGCGTCAACCGCCAGGCTGTGACGGGCAGCCCTTCCGGGCAGCTCCTACGCTTCAAGCTCAACGATGCTGCGGCAACGCTCGACATTAGCTGTCGCGGCCGCTAAGCGACCGCGGCTGGTCCCGCCAATCGCGCTGGCGGGCTTCACGGCACTGGTCGGCATGGCGCTGGTCGTCATGTATCCCTACCGCGTCATTGTCGAAACGGTTTTGCGCGAGCAGCATGGTGACGAACTCACGCTGGCCTACCTGCACAATTTACTGCGCACCAATTCGAACAATCCTGAACTGATTTTCCGGCTGGCCGAGCAGCAGCTCTCGGCCAATGATCTGGCCGGCATGCGGCAGAGTCTGGGAAAGATACTGAACATGCCGGACGAGGCTGACCGCATCACTGCACGCATGCTTTTATGGCGCGCCAGCGAGCTTGAATGGCTGCGCTCGCCGCCAGCCAGCACACAGCGTGCGGCACTACAACGAAGTCTGCTGGCCGAGCTGGAGGCGCTGTCGCGCATGCATGTGAATGAGCAGACGCGCGTGCAGATTGCCGAACGCGCACTGGATTTCAATGAGCTAGCGCTCGCGATACGCCTGTACCGCAGCCTCAAGACGCATGACGGAAAATTCAACGACGAATGGTTCGCCGGACGCGCCCGCCAGCTCATTGGAGAACACGAATACGAAGCAGCCCTGCAGCTCTACCTGATCGCGCGCGAACGAGCGACTACCCTGGAAGCGCGCCGCAGCTTGTTCTTCCGGGCCGTGCAGGTGCCCCTGTCGCGCAACCAGTCAGGCGCTGCACTGGCTTTGGCAGAGGAACAGCTCAAGGACCTCTCGGACGACGTCGACAGCCTCATGTTCATGGTCAAGCTCGCACGTTCGGCCAACCAGCCGGACGTCGCTGCCCGCTATGCGCGCCTCATGCTGCGCCTGACCTTGCTTGAACGCTGGCGAAGACTGGCACTCGATGAGGCATTCGCTGCGCGTTGGCGTCTGGTCGCGGATGCTCCATCCCCTGCGGGCGGACCGCCCCAACGCCCCTTCGACGAGGGCGTCTACGCGCTCGGCTACGACGCCTTCGTTGCCGCGCGTCAGCTTGATGATGCCTATCGGGTAGCGACTTCCGCCGTGCGCCAGGCACCACAAAGCGCAGACTGGCGACTACGCCTGGCGCGCGTGGCCGAGTGGTCGGGCCGTCCGCAGGAAGCGCTGACACACTGGCGCTGGCTGCTGGAGCATCCCGTCACGAACAGCGTGCAAGACGAAGCGGCGCAGGCGCTGCTGCGCCTCGCGCCCGGTCTCTTCGACGACTCCGCTCTGCTGCTCGCGCAAACTTACGCGCTGGCGCGACAACCGGATGACTTGCAGCTACGCCGACTCATTGACACCTACGAGCGCCTCGGACAGCCGGACGAGGCGATTCGTGCGGCGCAAAATTTCGTCAAAGCCCACCCACAAGCTGCGCCAATGCAGATGCTCGCCGACCTGGCCGAGCGTGCGGCGCGCATGGACCTCGCCATCAACACGCTGCGGCAGATGAACGCGCGCTTCGGCGTCACGCGCGAACGCGCCATCAAGCTCGCCAGCCTGTATGTCGGCCAGGGACGCATCGGCGATGCCCATACTGCGCTGAGCGCCGTCCGTGACAAGGTGGCCGCTGATGACACGCTGTTCTGGCGCAGCTATGGCGCGCTGGCCGAGCTGCAGCAGGATGATGATCAGGCGCGCACAGCCTATGCACAAGTCATAGATTTTGGAAAAGCCGACGTCAAAGACTTCAATGCCCTGATCGACCTTCTTGCTGAGGCCGATCCGGTGCAGGCTGCCGCGCTGTCCGCACGCGCCGCACGCAAATTCGACAGCTGGCCACACTTGATACGCGCCCTCGATCTGTACACACAGGCCGGTCACGCGGCAGACGTGGAACGCCTGCTCGCCAGCCTCGATGCCAGGTGGCTGGCGCTCGGTGAAAACGACGCCTATTTCCTGTCGCTGCGCGCCACACATTTTCGCTCTCGGGGTCGCACAGTCGCCGCGCTGGCTGACTATGAGCGCTGGCTAGCCTTGAACCCCGGCGACAGCGCTTCCCGCGAGGGCCTGCTGTGGCTGCTGGTCGATAGTCACAACAGCGTCGCACTGAGGACGATGCTGGCCGCACACGAAACGGATTGGGCAGCCGAGACTAGCCTGCATGATGTGCTGGCCGCAGCATGGGTCACGCTCTCGGCACCGCACGTGGCGCTCGAACGCTATCTCTCGCCACGCCTTGACAGCCACCGCCATGACTTCCTGTGGCTCATGAACTATGCCGACGTACTGGAGCAGGATCAGCAGACGGATACTGCCTGGCGGCTACGTCGGGCCCTGATGCGTCAGCGCCCGGCGGCCGACACGACGGCACTGACCGAGCAGGCGCTGCGCGAGGCGCGCGTGCGCCTAGCGCTCGCCCAGACGCCCGGCGACCCGGCCCTGGCAGCGCTGCGCGAACTACTGCGACAAGACCGCGCAGCGCAAGCAAAGCCGGGCGCCGTGTCGGACGAGCTGGCGCTGGCCTGGCTGCTGTCGCAGGGCGAGCCTGCCGCTGCACGCAGCTATCTGTGGTCGCGCTATGCGCGGCACTTGGCACAACCCGGCTGGGCCACGCTGGCGACAGCACTGGCGGAGGACGACTGGACGAGCGTTGACGCGCTGCTGTCGCGTCGCGACATTGCACCCTCGCGCTACGACAGCGTGAGCGCTGCGAATATGCTCGGCAAACCCGGCGAAGCCGCCACGCAGGCCTTCGACAGCCAGACCCTGCAACGCGACGACGAAGCGCTGCAACTGCAGCTCACCGAGGTCCTGCTCGAGCAGGCACCGCGCGTGTCGGTCGAGGCCGATCGTCGCGATCTCGGTCAATGGCTGGAGAATGAGCAACGTGTTGGCGTCGCGGCGCAGCTCACACCACATCTGCGCGCCGCCCTCGATCTGGGGCGCGTCGCACGACAGGTCGATGCCAGCCAGATGATCGCGGCGCCCAACGAACAATCCGTAGTTCTCAAGCTGCAGCATCGCGCCAACGCCTACGAAACGCGGCTGGCGCTGGGGCAACGCGAAAGCCTCGCGCCATGGACTTCGCTGGCGTTTGCGCAGACGCTTTACGCGCGCGGCCCCGCCAACCTCGCGCTGCGTGTGGACTGGCGTCAGCCGGCCGACGAGAGCCCGGCGCTGCGCGCCATGGGGTGGCGCAATGCACTGCGGCTGGAAGGCGGCTATCGCTTGTCGCAGGATGATCAGGTGGGCTTGACCGCCACGCAGGCAAGCTACGATGCCCAGAATGGGCTTTCGCTCGGCAGCGGGCAGCGCGCCGAGCTAAGTCTCGTGCATAGCCTGCATCGCGAAACGCGCGAGGCAAATCTCGAAGTGTTCTGGAACTTCAACCACTTCAGCTCGAAGGCGCCCTTCGACGAATCGCCTCAGCTCGATGAGGTGGCCGGGCACCTGCCGGGCGATGGCAGCGCGAGTGAACGCGTCGCTACGCTGATACCACAAAGCTACAACTTCTATGGCCTGCGCCTGAGCACGGAGATGGCGCGGCAGACCACCTACACGCGCGCCTTCCGGCCGTTCGGTACGGTTGCCTATACCTACAACACGCAGCTAGGCACGGGCTATTCATTCGGTTTCGGTTTGGCGGGCAGTGTTCTGGGCAACGACCATCTGGCTGCAGGTATCTATTCGGAAAAAGGCGGCAGCCATGGCGTATCGAACAGCACGACCTATGGGCTGCACTACTGGCTGGCTTTCTAAGGCTGCGCGGGGTAAAACGACCGCGTGGGATCCGGTTTCAACATGACAAACAGGTGCGCGATGTTTACATACTGGAAACGACAGGAAATCCAAACGAGAATCAGCGCCATCATCAGCGCCATCATCGCGCTGCTGGGGGTGGCGCTGCTCCCCGCCTGCAGCACGATAGACAGCGCCGCGCCGGTCGCCTTCGACCGTCAGGCGCGGTGGGCCCTGCTCCCTTTCGTCAACACGACGGATACACCCCTGGCTGGTCAGCGCGCCGAGGCTGTAGCACTTGGTCTGGCGCAGAGCATGGGCTTGCGCGACATCCAGCACTACCCGCAAAGCATGCAGGACGACAGCATCTTCGAAGCCGGCACTGGCCGCACGCAGGGTCAGGCACTGAGCTGGGCGCGTGAACAACAGGCACGCTACGCGCTGACCGGCACGGTGCAGGAATGGCGCTACAAGGTCGGCGTCGACGGCGAGCCGGCCGTAGGCGTCACCCTGCAGGTGCTCGACCTGTCAGATGGCCGTGTCATATGGTCAGCGGTCGGCGCACGCTCCGGCTGGAGCCGGGAGTCGCTGGCTGCAGTGGGCCAGAAGCTCATGAAAGAGATGCTTACGCCCGGGTTCAAGGCGCCGTGAACAAGATGCCGTGCTTCGATGAAATCCAGGTGATGAATCCCGGTCCATGAAGTTCAAGCTCACGCGCTTCATCGCACCGGTCGGCAAGCCCGCTATGGCGCTCATCGAGACGCTGCTGCTGCCGGCCTTCATGGTCGCGCTCGGCCTGTGGTTGAATCCAGTTGATCCCATGTTCACGCGTTCGTCCTTTCCGTGGGCCTGGCTGGGGCCCCTCGTGCTGGCCCTGCGCTACGGACCGATCGAAGGGCTGGGGGGCGGGCTCGTGTTGTTTCTGGCCTGGTTCGGGCTGGAGGGGATCACGCATGCAAACCGTCACGTACCAGACGTCTATTTTCTTGGCGGCCTGATCATGGTGATGCTGGCCGGCGAATTTTCGTCCATCTGGCGTGCTCGCGTGCGCCGGGCCGAGGCGACGCAAGACTATCTGGAACGCCGCCTCGACAATCTGACGCGCACGCATTATCTGCTTCACCTGTCGCACGAACGTCTGGAGCAAGATCTGCTGTCGCGCCCGATATCGCTGCGCGATGCATTGACCAGCCTGCGTGAGCTGGTGGCCGACATCGACCCGCACAGCAAGGCCTTGCCCGCTGCCGAGCGCCTGCTCAAGCTCTCTGCACAGCTCTGTCAGGTCGAGCGCGCCGCGCTCGTCCCCTTCACGGACGACACGCCGGAAGACGCTGCAGCAGTCTTCCTCGGTGCGCCATTCGCGTTGCACTGGAACGATCCTCTGCCCAGCCGCGCAGTCTCGGACTATCTGCTCACGCATATCGCCAGTGCAGACGTCGAGCAGCGCAGCGACAGTCGCTACCTCGTCGCCGCACCGGTGGTGGAGCCATCGGGCCGCTTGCGCGCCATCCTGCTTATCGAAGCGATGCCTTTCTTTGCATTGCAGGAGGAGACGCTGCAAACGCTCAACCTGATGCTCGGCTATTACGCCGACAGCCTCGCCGCCGCGCCACTTGTCACGCAGATACGGCAGCCATGGCCAAGCTGCCCTTCGCCCTTTGCGCTGGAGTTGCAGCGCCTCACGCGCCTTGAACGCGAGTCCAGCGTACCCAGCGCATTGATCGCCCTGCAATTCGTGGCGGGCAAATCGGCTGCTGATCTGCCAGACCTCATCCTGCGTCAGCGGCGTTTGCTCGACGTGGTCTGGATGATTGGCGATGACGAACACCAACCGAGGGCCCTGCTGGTCATCCTGCCGCTGGCGCGCGAAGCCGCCGTCGCCGGCTACCTTGCGCGCCTGGCAGTGTGGCTGGAGAACCAGTACGAAAAGGATATGGAAGGCGTCGGCATGCGCAATCGCGTATGGCATATCGGCGATGAGGAGCCGCTGACGCTACTCGGCAACATACTGGAGAGCTGCCATGTCGCAGAGCAAGCTCGCGCTGTACGCCCTGCTGCTTGAGTTGTCGGCCTTGCTGCAACTGGTCATGACGCACAGCACGTCCGACCTGGTCTTCGCCAGTTTCATGGCGACTCATGCCATCGCCAGCGCAGCCGTCGCTTCGCTGGCCCTGCTCTTGCTGCCATCGCACCTGACACGTTCAGCGCAGGTCGATTGGCTGTTCTTCTTCAGCATGGTCCTGTGTGTTCCTTTGCTTGGATTCTGCGGAGTGATGATCGGCTTGCTCGTTGCGCCGCTGCTGCCCCGACCCAACCGCGAGGCCGCGCTTCATACCCTGGGCCTGCCTGAGCTTGATCCGCATGAAAATCACGATCCGGCGCGTTTTCGCCAAGCCGGTCTGCGCCACTTTCTGCGCAACACGCGGGCCCCGATTGATCTGCGCCTCAAAGCACTAATCACCCTGCAGCACGCGCCCGTGCAATTTGCCAGCCCGGTCCTGCACGACATGCTCGCCGACGCTTCCGAGGACCTGCGCCTCCTTGCCTACGGCATGCTCGAATCACGCGAGAAACAGCTCAACGCCGATATCCGCGAAGCCCGCTTGGCCAGACAGGCGGCCCCCGACGTGGCAACGCGTCGCGCGGCCGAACGCCAGCTCGCCACGCTCTACTGGGAACTGATCTATCAGGGACTCGTGCACGGCGATCTTCGCCGCCACGCGGCCGAAGAGTCCCTGCGCTTTCTTGAACAGGCCTTGCAAGACGAGCAAGGTGCTGACGCCGGCCCGCATCTGTTGCGCGGGCGGTTGCTGCAGGAGCTTGGGCGCAATGAAGAGGCCGAGGGTGCCTATCGGCAAAGTGTCGAACACGGTCTGCCGGCACCGCGCGTGCTGCCTTATCTGGCCGAACTCGCGTTTGCCCGACGCGACTTCGCCGAAGTGATGCGCTTGCTCGGCGAGTTACGTGCCTATCCCGATCAACCGCGCCTGCAACCGGTGCTACGCCTGTGGGGGCTGACGTGAAAGGCGAAGAGGATTTCCCCAAGGCCACCGAGGCCGATGTCGCCTTGCTGCTCGAAGGTACATTTCCGTATGTATCGGGCGGCGTCTCGAGCTGGGTGAACCAGATCATCCGCGCTTTTCCCGAGATCCGCTTCGCCCTGGTATTTCTCGGCAGCCGGCGCGAGGATTACGGCAAGCCGAAATACGCCCTGCCCGACAATGTCGTGCATCTGGAGACGCATTTCCTGCACGACAGTCTGGGAAGCCGCGCTGCCGACATCGTCGCGAGCAAGGGCGATCCGCTCGCCTTTGCCCGTGTGGTGGCCCTGCACGAAATCTTTCACCAGAATGGGCGAACTGACCTCGCCGCATCCGACACACTCGCTGCCGAGCTGATGCTGGGCAACGACGTGCTCGCCGAATCAGACTTCCTGCACTCGGAGGAGGCTTGGGGCTTCATTACTGCCAGCTACCGGCGTTTCTGCGCAGACCCCAGCTTCGTCGATTACTTCTGGACCGTGCGCATCATGCATCAGCCGCTATGGACTTTGGCGCGCGTGGCGAAGGAGCTTATCCCTGTGCGCGCACTGCATTCGGTGTCGACGGGCTACGCGGGATTTCTCGGCTCGCTGCTCGCGCGCTCGCGCGGCTTGCCACTGATTCTCTCCGAGCACGGCATCTATACGAAGGAACGCAAGATCGACCTCTACCAGAGCGAGTGGATCAGCGACAACCGCAACATATTCCAACGGGATGCGTCCGAGCTGTCGCACTTCCGCACGATGTGGATCCACTTCTTCGAATGGCTGGGACGCATGTGTTACGCCTCGGCCGACCCGATCATTGCTCTCTATGAAACCAACCGCTTGCGACAGATCAGCGACGGTGCCCTGCCCGAGCGCACCAGCAACATCCCCAATGGCGTCGCCATTGCACGACTGACGCCGCTGCGCGAAAAACGCAGCGAGGCTATTCCCAAGGTGCTGTGCCTGATCGGCCGTGTCGTCCCGATCAAGGACATCAAAACCTTCATTCGCGCCATGCGCATCCTCGTCAATCGCGATCCCGAAGCAGAAGGCTGGATCGCCGGACCGCAGGACGAAGACCCGGACTACGCACGCGAGTGCAACGACCTGGTCGACAGCCTCGGGCTCACGGACAAGGTGAAATTCCTCGGCTTCCAGAAGATTGACGACCTGATGCCACGCATCGGCCTCGTCGTGCTCAGCTCGATCTCCGAAGCGCTGCCGCTGGTGATTCTTGAAGGCTACGCGGCGGGCGTTCCGACGCTCGCCACCGATGTCGGCTCCTGCCGCCAGCTCGTCTACGGCCTCGATGCAGAGGACCAGGCATTGGGCGCCAGCGGCCGCGTCGTCGGCATCGCCAATCCACAGGCACTTGCCGAAGCAGCCATTGATCTGCTGCAGCCGGATAACTGGCACGCCGCACAGGCTGCTGGTATCGCCCGGGTCGAGAAATACTATGCCGATCACATGATGTTCGATCGCTATCGCGAAATCTACGAGACGGCACTGCAGCGGAGTAGTCAGTCCGCCACACCGGACTCGCCCGGACAGCCGATGCGCTGCCCGATCCACGGGCATGCCCCCACCGGGAAAGGCGACGCATGGCCGGCATAGGCTTCGAGCTACGCAATCTGCTGCGCAGGGACTCGCTGCTGGGCCTGCTGCAGGCCTACAGCTATGCCGCAATCATAGGCTCCGGGCCGTGGGTGCTTTCCATTGTCGGCATCCTCTTCGTTGGTCTGCTGTCGCACGCGGTCATCGTGCCGAACTTTCTGGTCACGCAATTCCAGGTGTCCGTGACCTATCTCATTGCCGGCTCATTGATTCTTACCGGCCCGCTGCAACTGGCCTTCACGCGCTTCATTTCCGATCGACTGTTCGAGAAGCGCACGGATCTCGTGCTCTCCAATCTCAACGGCATCCTGCTATTCACCGTCGCCATCGCGGGCGCTCTGGGCGTGCTGTGCGGACTGACGCTTTTCTCCGGCCTGGGCGTCTTGTACCGCATCCTGATGCTGGGCGGTTTCACACTGCTCTGCTGCGTGTGGATCGCCACCATATTGCTCTCCGGCCTCAAGCGCTATGGCGCCATCGTCGCGCTGTATGGCGCGGGTTATGGCATCGTCGTTTCGGCGGCCCTGCTGGCGCGCCCGTGGGGGCTGGAAGGCCTGCTTGGCGGTTTTGTGCTCGGTCAGTTCGTGCTCTTCGTCGGCATGTGGCTGCTGGTCGCCCGCCACTTCCGCTCGCCACGACTCCTGTCTTTCGAATTCGCACTCAAGGAGTACCGCTACCCCTCACTGATGTTGATCGGGTTGCTGTACAACCTCGGTGTATGGGCCGACAAGATCATGTTCTGGCTGTACCCGGATACCGCGACTGCAGTCATCGGCCCGCTGCGCGCTTCAGTGATCTACGATCTGCCGGTGTTCATGGCCTACCTGTTCATCATTCCGGGAATGGCCGTGTTTCTGGTGCGCATCGAAACGGATTTCGTCGAGTTTTACGACCGCTTCTACAATGCAGTGCGCTCCGGTGGCTCGCTCACCTACATCGAAACGATGCGCGACGAGATGCTCTACGCAATCCGCCAGGGGTTGATGGAAATCGGCAAGATCCAGACGCTGGCGCTGCTGATCGCCCTTATCGCCGGGCCAGCCGCCCTGCAGGCGCTGGGCATCTCACCGCTGTACCAGCCGCTGTTCAATATCCAGACGCTCGGCGCGAGCCTGCAGGTGGGACTGCTGGCCCTGCTCAATGTCTTCTTCTACCTCGACCAACGCCGCATCGTGCTGCAGGTTTCCGTGCTGTTTGCACTGGGCAACATTGCCTTTACGGCCTTGACCCTGCACCTGGGTGCCGCCTGGTACGGCTACGGCTACTGCGTGGCCACACTGCTCGCACTGGTGGTCGGCCTGTATCAGCTTGATCGCAAGCTGGATCACCTCGAATACGAAACCTTCATGCTGCAGTAATGGGAAAAGGCACGGGCGGATCGAACACCCGGCTCAGTCGTACTTCGGCACTGCGTGTTGAACTCCAGGGCTGACTGACCCGGATTGCCAGGTGTCGGCTGCTCAGGCCAGATTCAGCAGGGACTGCACGCGCTCGCGGCTAAGCCCGGCAGTCGCTGGCGCCACCTCTCGCAAGGCGGCGAAGCTGGCGCTCCCGACGAGGTCGCGGAAACCGTCAGCGAATTCCTGAGCCTGCTGCGCATTCACCTGATCGCTCGCCGCGGACGTGCCGCCTGCCAAGGCCTGCAGACGTTCACCGGCGTTGCGCGCCGCGGCCTCCAGGCGGCTGCTGAGCTGCACGATCTCGTGCAGGCTGCGCCGCAGGGCAAATGGGTCGTCCATGCGCCAGCTCTGCGGCTGCACGGACTCGGGCGTCGCTTCCGTACGCACACGATTGAACTGGCCAGTCGGGAAGAGGCGTCCGCCGCCCTTGATCTGCAGGCTATCGCGTAGCGCGGGCCAGTCCGTTTCGGCGCCGTGGAACTGCAACTCACCCTGCGGATCGAGTTCAGCACGCACGCCTAGCGGCGCCAGTACCTGATCCAGTCGTTTCGCGGTTCTCTCCAGTGGCAGGCCGGGCTCTAGGGTGACGGGGTACGACTGCCGCCCCAGCACCGTGAATTGCAATTGCTCGCGCTCCGCCACGCCCAGGCTCTGCGCGTCCAGACCGCGAATGTTGAAGCGCTGCTGCGCCTGGCCGGCATCGACCACGCGCAGTTGCGCATCGAGGCCACCGCCGGTGGCTTGTGGCCGGGTCTGCCACAGCGCGCTGAACTGGCGCAGAGGCGCTTGCAGGGCTTCATCGGAGAGCATGCGGCCCGCGACCGCATCGCTGAGGGGTCTTTTCAGCGCGCCCAGGCTGGCCTGTGCCGCGTCGATGAAGGCCAGGGTGCGCTGGGCCGCAGTGGCATTCTGGTTGCGTTGCGCATCCAGGCTACGCAGGCCGCCGCGCACTGGCGCGGTCACCTGCTCCCGCTTGGCGAGAGGCGCCGTCGAGCGCGTAGCGGCACTGTCGACGGTGGCGACGCCCTGCCCCCGACCGGGGTTGGCGGGACGCGTCTGGAGAGCGTTGATCTGCATGCCGGACATGCTCACAGGATATCGAACAGGGACAGCTTGCTGACCTGTGCGTAGGCCTTCTGCGTCGCCTGCAAGGCGGTGGTGTAGCCGTTGAGCTTGACGGCGGCATCGCCGTAGTCAAGCTGCCCGAGGTCGATCAGTGCCTGCTTGTTCGACAGGCTGACGTTGGCGTGATTGCTGTCCATGGCGTCGAGAATATTCTGCAAGCCGCCGATGCTGGCGACCTTGCTGCTGAGGCTGCCCATGGTGACGTCGATGCCCTGCAAGGTTGCCGTCAGCTGGGGACGTGTCACCGGATCGTTGACGTCCACGCCCGGAGTCTGCAACGCGCTCACAGTGCCTTCCAGCAGATTGAGCATGTTGGCCACCTCTTCCACGGTCACATTAGCGCTCTGCGTCACGCCATTTCCGACCACCACGTTCTGTTTGCCAATGTTGCCGGTGAAGCTGTAGCGCGAGCCCACGGGTGCCATTGCGTCGTAGGTGACGGCGGGACTGCCGGTAACGGTGCCCGAGAAGACATAGCGCCCCTCCTGATCCTTGCTGTTGGCGCTGTAGAACAGGCTCTCGGCCAGCGCGGTAAGCGAGGTGGACATGGCGGCCACGTCTTCCGACGTGTTCGCGCCATCCAGCGCCCACACCATGAGGTCGCGCGCTTCCAGCAAATCATTGTTCATGCCCGTGAGGCTGCTCTCGTTCTGCTGCAGACGCACTTTCAGGGCACCGATGTTGTCGCGGTACTGCGTCAGCGCCGCTTCCTCGCGCGTGAGGCGCGACACGCGTACATGAGTCACCGGATCATCCGAGGGGACCAGCAGCTTCTGGCCGTTGGACATCTTCTGGATGATCTCCTCCAGCCGGGATGAGGCCGACTGCATCGTAGAGTTCATGGTGCGGTGATATTGGGTGCTGGAGATGCGCATGATCTTGGTTCCGGGTCTGTGCGGTACAGGAGCAGATACAGGTACGTCTATGCAGTTGTCTTGAGCTGCGCCAGAGCCTGGTGCAGGATTTCTTCGTCCGCCGTCTTCAGGTCGATGAAGCGACAGCCGATCAGGAATTGCTCACCGAGTAGATAGGTGTGCCAGGCACGTCGTGAGCGCACGTCGAGATTGACCATGAGTTCCTCGTCGCGCCCGAGCAGCAGACGCACCTTGGGCAGACGGCGTCCAACGTAGAGCAGAGATGCCTCGCGCGGTGCAGCGCGCAAGCCCACACCGCCCAGCCCGAGATCATCGAGACTGAGTGCGTACTGGCGGCCACCGATGCTGAACTCGGCACTGAACGGCAGGCCCAGCGGCGCCTCCAGGCGCACGAAGCGACGCCGCTGCAACTTGATGAGGCGCGCAGGCAAGTCCGCTCCAAGGCGCACGACCGGCACCGCCTGGCCGCCCCAGGGGCAGCTGAATTGCAGCTTGACGCCCTGCAGTGTGGCGACGAACAGGAGCTCGCCGGCAGGCACCGTGGGTTCGCCCACGGGCTCGAACACAAAGCTGCCGGCCTGCGCATCCACGGCCACCAGGTGGCCGAGAATGAAGGGTGCCTCGGGCGCGGGGTAAAGCGTGACCGTCGCGCCGCTGTTTACCAGCACCTGCAACTCGGTGGCGATCTGCTGCGCGTCATTGACGACGTATGGCCCCAGATCCACACCGTCCTGGACTGGCTCACTGACAGGACCGACCGCGCTTGTCTTCACCATGCCTGGCCTCAGCGCATCATCGCCAGGGTGGCGTCGAAGAGTTCGTTGGCGCTGGCGATAACCTTCATATTGGCCTGATACATCTGCTGGAACTGCATCAGGTTGATGGCCTCTTCGTCGCTGTTCACGGCGCTGGTGGACTTCCAGCTTTCCTCGGACTGGTCACGTACCGTCTGCGCCGTACCGAGCGAGGCCTTGTTCTGTTGGCTCGTCATGCCCAGATCACCGACCAGCTGGGTCACTGCATCGCCCAGGCTGACCGAGCCCAGGGAGCCGATGCTGACGCTCTGCCCGCGGATATCGATCAGCTTCAACAGATTGCTGCTGTCGCCGGGCGTGCTGGCGTTGGCCGAGAAGCCCAGGTCCTGCGACACCACAGTGCCATCCACGCGCAGCATGCCGCTTGCGCTGGTGGCATCGAAGATGAACAAGGGCTTACCGGGCGAACCATCCAGCGCAAAACCGGCCTGCAACTGCGTATTCACCGCGGTCGACGTCGCGCGCGCCATATCGGTAACGGACTGCATCAGCGGCGTCAGCACCTGGTGCTCCATGTCGTCCAGCCCACCCAGCTGGCCACCAAGGCCACTCGTGGCGAGCGTGAAGCTCTCCTTGGCGAAGGCTAGCTTGAGCGACTGCGAGCCGTCGGAATTGGCCTGCACTGTGACCTGGGCCGCGATCGACCCCACGACCAGTGGCTGGCCGCTGCGCAGCGAAATACTGCGTGTGCCATCGGGTTGATTCACCACTTGCACGGCCACCATATTGGCGAGCGAATCGATCTTGCGATCACGCTCGTCGATCAGGCCGGAGGCATTCACGCCGGTGGCCTGGGTCGCAGCGATCTGCTTGTTGAGCACGGCGATATCGCTGGACAAGGAGTTGACCTGAACCACTGCTGCACTGCGCTGCTGTTGCACCGCGGTGCGCTGATTTGCCAGCACCTGATTGAGGCTGTTGAAGCGCTGCGACAAGGCATCCGCCGCCGTGATGACTTGCTGCCGCAAGGGGCTGGATGTCGGCTCGACGCTCGCCGCGTTGAGCGCGCCGAAAAAGGCATCAAGACCATTGTTGATACTCGAAGCATCGTCGCCCATCACCTGCTCGAGCTGCGCCAGGTAAGGCTGGGTTGTGGCGTACTGGGCCAGGCTGGAGGCCGCGCTCCACATCTGCAGGCTCTTGTAGCCGTCGGAGAAACGCAGCAAGGCGGGCACCGCGACCCCGCTACCGGCCGACAGACCACCGGCACGCGCCGGCTGGATCGAACTGAGCAGCACGCCCTGGCGCGTGTAACCCTCGGTCATGACGTTGGCCACGTTCTGGCTGGTTGTGTTCAACCCGGCCTGTGCTGCAAGGGCGCCTGACAATGCGTTGTTGATGGTGCTCATGGTGACCAGACTTTCGTGTTCATGCGCGCAGCGCTCTGCGGCTCATCGATACAAAGGCGACCATTTTCAGCGCCGACTTAAGGGCGCTGGTGATGCGGCCACAGTCGGCTCCGAAGAGGTAACGGCGGCGTTGGCGGTGACGGCAGCAGGCGGCAGCATCTGGCGCAGGATCGCGTCCGCAATGCCGAAGGCGCGCTGCCCGGCCATCGTGTCGGCGAGCTTGCCGTCAGCCATTTCCAGCATGTCTTGGTTGATCCGGTTCTTGTAGATGCTGTCTTCGTCGGCCAGCTCGCGCGTGGCGCTGCGCATCTGCTTGAGCATGTTGCCGATGAAGAAGGCCTCGAATTTCTCGGCCGCCTGCTCCACTTTGGCCCGATATTTCGGATCGCTGGCGGCCTCAATCTGGTTGCCCGGGTTGCCCGCCACCTGTGGCACGACTTCGTCCAAGGCGGGCCGGTTCAGGTTCAGTGGATCGATAGTTGGCATGGAAACCTCCGCCTTAGATGACGATCAGCTCGCCATCGATGGCACCGGCCTGGTCCAGCGCCTGCAGGATGGCCATGATGTCGTCCGGGTTGGCACCGGTGCTGTTGACGGTGTCGATGATGGTCTGCAGCTTCGCCCCCGCAGGCCACTTGAACATATGCCCGCCGCCCTGCTCCACCGATACCTGGGAGTTCGGCGTCACAGCGGTCTGGCCGCGACCGAAAGGGGCCGGCTGGCTGACCTGCGAACTCTCTGAAATGACCACCTTGAGCGAACCGTGCGACACGGCCGCGGCGCGCACGCGCACCCCGTCGGCGATGACCACGGTGCCGGTGCGCGAGTTGAAGATGACCTTGGGCCGCGCCTCACCAACCTCCACCGACATCGCTTCCAGCGCGGCAACGAACGCCACGCGCTGGGTCGGGTTGGTCGGAGCAATCACGTCTACGCCGGTGGCGTCACGCGTGGAGGCGATCTCGCCGCCATAGCGGTGATTGATGGCCTCGACGATGTTGGTGGCCGTCTGGAAGTGCGGACGGCGCAGGCTCAGGCGCACCGTCGGATTGATGTCGAAGTCAGTTTCGATTTCGCGCTCCACGGTGGCGCCATTCGGGATGCGCCCCGATGTCGGCGAATTGACCGTCACGCTGGAGCCGCTGGCGCCCTGCGCCGACAGCCCGCCCACCACCAGCTGGCCTTGCGCCAGCGCATAGACTTCGCCATCTGCCGCTTGCAAGGGCGTCAGCAGCAGCATGCCGCCGCGCAGACTCTTGGCGTCGCCCATCGAGGACACGGTAATGTCAATGTGCTGGCCCTTGCGGTAGCCCGGTGGAAACACGGCGCTGACCATCACGGTGGCAACGTTCTTGAGCTTCGGGTCGGTGCGCTCTGGCAGCTTGAGGCCGAACTGCTTGAGCATATTGGTCACCGACTGACCGGAGAATTTGACCTGGGTGCTGTCGCCGCTGCCTTGCAGGCCGACCACCAGACCGTAGCCGAGCAACTGGTTCTCGCGCACGCCTTCGACGTTAACCAGCTCACGCAATATTTGCGCGGCGTGCGCCAACGGCGATGCTGTCGTCATCGCGACGACAAGACACAGGGCAAGGCGGAATTTCACGATGAATCTCACAATCATTCTTTCAGAAAGGCATCCACGGGCTGGTGAAGAAGCGCGTCAGCCAGCCCGCGCTGTTGGCGTCATGACCCGCGCCGCGGCCGGAATAGGCAATACGCGCATTGGCCACACGCTGCGAGGAGACGCGGTTGTCGCTGTCGATGTCGCCTGCGCGCACATAGCCGGACAGGCGCACGAATTCCTCACCCTCATTCAGGTACAGGCTCTTCTCGCCATTGACGCGTAGCAGACCATTCGGCAGGACCTCGTGCACCACCACCGTGATGGCGCCCTGCAAGGTGTTCTGCTGGGTACTGGACGAGTTGCCGGAAAAATCTCGCGAGGCATCGATGCCTACCTCGGTCTTGGGTAGCGGCTTGCCAAAGACAACCGAAGGCGTGACGCCCACGCTGCTGCTCTTGCCGAACTTGGTATCGGCCGTCTTGCTGGCCTGGGTGGTTTCCAGCAGCATCACCGTGAGCAGATCACCGGGGCGGAAGGCGCGGCTGTCGGAAGTCAGCGACCACGCCGCCTCGCTGCTGAACACGCCACCCGATGTGCCTTTACGCGCTGCCGGCGGCGGCAGGTTGAGACGCACGCCGTCGTCCACCGGCGGTGCCGTCGGTGGAAAGGTGCTGCAGCCAGCCAGCAGCAGCATCGCGCAGAGCGCAAGCCAGGCTTTCATATCAGCGCACCGCCTGTGCGAGGTAGGACATCATGTTGTCGGCCGCCGACAGCACCTTGGTATTCATCTCATAGGTGCGTTGCGCGGCAATCATGTCCACCATTTCTTCGACGACCTGCACGTTCGAGCCTTCCAGCGCGCCCTGCTTGAGCTTGCCGAAAGCCTCCTCACCGGGATTGCCCTCGGTCGGCGCGCCGCTGGCTGCAGTCTCCTGATAGAGGTTGTCGCCCATCGCCACCAGACCGGCCGGATTGACGAAGCTGGCAAGCGTGAGCTGGCCCAATTGGGTCGGTGCGGGATTGCCCGCCACGGTGGCCGAGACCATGCCGTTCTCGCCGATGGTGATGGCCGTGGCATTGGCCGGCACGGTAATTTCTGGCTGCAGGGCAAAGCCCTGGGCAGTGACCAGGCGGCCATCTGCATTCACCTGCAGCTGTCCGGCGCGGGTGTACGCGGTATCTCCACTGGCCATCTGCACTTGCAGGAAACCGTTGCCGACGATGGCGACGTCCAGCGACTGGCCGGTGGTCTGCAGGGCGCCGGTGGTGAACACCTTCTGCGTGCCGACGAGGCGCGTGCCGTTACCAAGCTGCACACCGATAGGCGAGTTGGTGGCGTTATCGCGCTGCGCGCCAGGCTGTTGCTCAACCTGGTAGAACATGTCCTCGAACACCACGCGGTCGCGCTTGAAGCCGACCGTGTTGACGTTGGCGAGGTTGTTGGCGATGGCTTGCAGCTTGGCATCCTGCGCCTGCACGCCGGTCTTGCTGATCCACATTGCTGGGTTCATCTGATTTCTCCTAAGAAGCCGTAAAAAATGGAGTGAAGCGAAGCGCAACGATTCTGGCCAGGCGTGCCGACGAAGACAGTACAAGCAGTACGGCAAGGAGGCACAACGACGCCAGAACCATTTTTTGCGGCTTCTTTATTCGCGCACGAGGCGGTTGCCTGCCTCAGCCATGGAATCGGCCGACTTGTACAGGCGCATCTGGATTTCGAATTCGCGGTTAAGACTCATGGTCGCGACCATTTCCTCTACGGCCGAGACGTTGCTGCCCTCAAGGTGACCACCGCGCACCCGCAGCGTGTCGTCCGCCGGCAAGCTGCCGCCCGCGCGCGGCACGATGAGACCGGCGGTGTTCTTGGTCAGGCTGGCCGCCTCGGCACGCACCAGCTTGAGCTTGTCGACAGGTTGCATGTCGGTCTGGCCCGCGGTCAGAACGGAGATCGTGCCTTCCTGGTCGATCGCGATCTTGCTGTATTCCGGCAGCATGATCGGGCCACCGTCACCCAGCACGGCGCGACCGTTGAGGGTCAGCGCGCCATCTGCGTTGACCGTCAGGTTGCCGGCGCGCGTGTAGGCTTCACCGCCCTGCCACTCCACCGCCAGCATGCCCGCACCGTCCACCGCCACGTCCAGGTCGCGGCCGGTCTGGCGCACCGCGCCCTCGCGGCCGGACAGCGAGTTGGCATGCAGCTCGCTCATGTGACGCGTGTCGTAGCCGTAGCCCGGCACGGTGGAACTGGTGGCCAGTTCAAGATCGGCGCGGAAGCCGTTGGTTTCCATATTGGCCAGGTTGTTGGCATGCACCTGCTGAGCGCGCATGGCGCGCTCAGCTCCGCTCATGACCGTGTAGATCAAGGCATCCATGGCTTAGATCGCCTGCATCAGGGTCTGCACCATCTCGTCCTGCGCCGAGATGACCTTGGTATTGGCCTGGTAGTTGCGCTGCGCAGACATCAGGTCAACCAGTTGCTCGGTCATGTCGACGTTGGACTGCTCCAGCGCCCCAGGTGTGAGCTTGCCGGCCATGCCGGTGCCGGGCGTGAAGTAGAGCGGATTTCCTGAAGCGATGGACTGTGACCAGCTGGTATCACTCACCGGCGTCAGCTGTCCCTCGTCGGGGAAAGTCGCCAGCACGAGGGAGCCAACGCTCTGCTTCTGGCCGTTGCTGTACTGCGCCATCACCGAGCCGTCCTCGGCGATCTGCACGCCGATCATCGAACCTGCGGCGTAACCGTTTGGGGAGTTGGCCGTGGTGGTCGCTTCACCGGCAAATTGCGTGGTGCCGGTGTAGTCGATCGCCACAGTCAGTGGCGCGGCGCCGGTAGGCGTACCCAGCGTCATGCTCACCGCGCCGACCGGTGCCGTCAGCTGGCCGTTGACGTCGAAAGCCAACGAGGTCGTGGCGGGCAGGTCGGCACCATCGAAGGTGTAGTGCACGTCGACCGCGCTCGTGCCGGTCTTGACGAAGTACTGGCTGACGCTGTGCTGCACACCCAGCGAGTCATACACCACCGACACCATGGAACTATTGAAGGACAAGGGATCGGTCTTGTCGAAGGTGCCCACCGCCGGCACGCTCCAGTCGGCCGACATGTTGGCGACATATTGCAGACGGGTGCTGGCCTGCGCCGGCACCTGACCGGTCGCGACTTTCAGGTCGCCCATCGCGCCAAGGGTCGTGCTGCCGGGGATGGCGGCGTAGCCCTGCACGCGGCGATCAAAGCTATCCACGACATAGCCGTCCTTGTCGGTCGAGAAGATGCCGACGCGGCTAAAGAAAGTTTCGCCCGATGTGGCACGACTGACGAAGAAGCCACGCCCCTGGATCGAAGCATCCATGCTGCGGCCGGTGGTCAGCACGCCGCCACCGATGTCCAGGCTTTGCGTCAGCGAAGACACTTCGGCGCCGGTCGGCTGCGTGCCGGCATACATGGAAGCGAAGTTACTGCGGCTGGACTTGAAGCCATAGGTGCCGGAGTTGGCGATGTTATTGCTGATGGTGTCCAGCTGCGAGTTGATGGCGTTGATGCCGGACAGTGCGATTTCGAAGCTCATGATGAATTCCTTTTAAATGCGAATGCGATGGATGCGGTGAATGCCAGATGGATGTCGGAGTCAGGAACTCAGCTGCTCGGGCTCAGGCGGCCGTTGAAGGCAGTGACCATCGAGGAGGAAACCTCACCCAGGCCTGCCACGCGCAACACCACGCCATTGCTGCCGAGCTTGACGCTCTGCAGTTCGCCTACCACATCCACTCCCGGGACTTCGCCGCTGGCGGCATCCACGCTCAGCGTGTACTGCCCGGCCGGCACGCCGAGGGCGACCGGATCGAGCTTGAAAGGCACTTCGCCCGGATTCTGCGTGCCCATCTCGATGCGATATTTCCGGCCGGCCACATCCGTCAGCACGACGGCAGTCGAAGCGCTGGAACTGGCCAGCGTGAAACTCCCCTTCACGGTGTCGGTACCGATCTTCAGGCTGTCGGTGCGCACGCCAACCTGCGAGCCCACTTGCGCACCCAGCGACAGCAGCTGCATGTTTTCCATGATGGCGGCATTGCCCGAGCCCTGGCTCACGAGCTTCTGCAGCGCCTCCATTTGCGACAGCTGGGTGAGCTGACCAACGAACTCGCTCGGGTCTGCCGGCTCCAGCGGGTTCTGGTTCTTGATCTGCGCCACCAGCAAGGTGGTGAACAGCTCGGAGGGCGCATCGCCGCCGGCCTTGGTCACGGCATTACCGGCGCTCGTATTGGTGCTGGTGTTTGCGCCGTTATTGGTACTCAGATTGGTCTGCATGCTCAGCTCTCTCCCATGCGCAGCAGGGATTGCTGCATGCTCTTGACGCGGCCCAGTACCTCGACATTCGTTTCGAAGGCACGCGATGCCTCCATCATGTCGGTCATCTCGGCCACCGAATTGACGTTCGGGTAGAACACCATGCCCTCCTCGTTGGCCTGCGGGTTATCGGGCTCGTAGGCCTTGCGCAGCGGCTCGGTGCTTTCCACGACGTCGAGCACCTGCACGCTGGCGCTGGCCAGGTGCTCTTCGAAACCGCCCTTGTAGACCGTGGCGAACACCGGCTTGCGCGCGTGGTAGGTCTGGTCCTCGGAGGGCGCGGCCGTCTGGGCGTTGGCGAGATTGCTCGCCACCGTGTTGAGGCGCAGGCTCTGGGCCGTCATGGCCGTACCCGCGATCTGTGAGATATCCCTGAATGACATGGTTTTACTGTCCCTCGATAGCGCGGGCCAAGCCCTTGAGTTTCATGTTGATGAAGGTGAGACTGGTCTGGAAATCGGACGCGTTCTGCGAGAACGCCGCCTGCTCCACACCCAGTTCCACGGTATTGCCGTCCGCGCTTGGGTTGTTCGGCACGCGGTACTGCACATCAGGGGCGCCGTCGCTTAGCGCCAGCCCGCCACTTTCTTCGCCAGCCAGCGCCTGCTGCAGGCTGGCCGCAAAGTCCACATCGCGCGCCTGGTAACCGGGCGTGCTCTCATTGGCCAGATTCGATGCCAGAATCCGGGTTCGCTCGGCACGTAGCTGGAGCGCATCCGTATGGAGCCCGAGAGCCTTGTCGAAATTGATACTCATGCGTCAGCCTTTCACAACGAAGTACGGTCTCGCCGTCGGCCTGGCCTTGGCGATGGTGGTGGGCAGCGCGCCAGCAACGGCGGCCCCGACGGCGGTCAAAACGGTAACGCCAACTGCTGCCAGCCTGATCGAACAGGCGGCGCGCGAGTTACTGCAGGAACAAGCCAGACATAACGGCCTGCGCGATGCAGAACTGATGCTGGAAGTGGTGAGCGCACAGCCGCAGCCGCGCAGCTGTCGTGACACGCCCAGCATCTCGGCGCTCGACACGCGGCATGTCTCGCGCATGCGCTTCGTGGCGTATTGCGCCAGTGAGAGCTGGCGTGAGGAATACACGGTGCGCGCCGAAGTAAGCGCCCAGGTGCTGGTAGCCGCCACGCGCATCACCGCGGGACAGCCGATCACGGCTGATGCCCTGCGGCTGGAAAAGCGGGTGCTGGCAGCGCCACAGGAAGCCTTGTCCGACACTGCAGAGGTCGTCGGCCAGGCCAGTCGGCGTGCGCTGCAGCCGGGCCAGGTGGTGGAGCGCCGCATGCTGGCGTCAGCCGTGCTGGTACGCCGCGGCGCCACGGTACAGATCGTCGCGCGCAATGCCGGCATCGTCGTCACCAGCGTCGGACAGGCCACGGAGGCGGGCCATCGCGATGACATCATCGGCGTGCGCAATGCCGTCAGCGGCAAGCTGATCCGTGCGCGTGTCACCGGTGTGGACGAAGTGGAACCTGCGGACATCGCGCCTCAATCCCCCTGAATTTTCGCCGCGAGGCGGGTGAGTTTGTCGACGTAGGCCGGATCGCTCGCGTAGCCGCCGCGCACCAGCCCCTGGGCGTAGGCGCGCGCATCGCTGCCGCTATTGAGCGCAGCCTGGTAACGCGGGTTGTCGCTGATCAGGCGGGTGAAGTCGCGGAAGGCTTCTCCCTTGTCGGCGTAACTACGGAAACGCTCGTTCTTCTTCAAGGCGAGCCCGCCTTCGAATTCCGTCGTCATCGTTTCGGTCACGTCACCCTGCCAGCCGCTGCCGGCCTTGAGACCGAACAGGTTGTGGCTGTCGCGGCCATCGGCCTGGCGCAGCGGACGCTGGCCCCAGCCCGACTCCAGCGCGGCCTGCGCCGCGAGGATCTGTGGTGATACGCCGAGACGCTCGCCGGCTTCGGCGGCCCACGGCGCGACACTGTCGAGAAAGGATTGCTGGGTCGCGGACAGCGTGCTCGAGGCCTCAGCAGCGCCAGCCAGCGGCATCGCGCCAGTGGCTTGCTGGCGGGCCAGCCAGGCCTGCGCCTCGACGTTGAGCGTGCCGGAACTCGTCTCCTCGGCACCGCCACCACGCTTGATGTAGTCGCCAATCTCGCCCTGCAACTGCTGCATGAGTGAGGAGAAGCCAGACGCGTTTGAGCCCGCTGCATTGCCCTGCCCCAGCGGCAGCGCGATGCGCTCCTGCTCGGCACGGAATGCTGCTGAGGGAGCTGCAGAGGACGCACCCAAGTCAGAGCGGAACATAAATGTCGCTCTCGTCGTTGAGCACGCGCTGCATGATCTCGTGCTGATCCATCAGCAGCGTGCAGTTGCGCACGTTCAACGCCTTGCACTCGTGCACCAGGGCTTGCAACTTATGCCAAATGGCTTGCGCCGCACCGCGATAGGCCGACGGCAGATGCGCCAGCAACGCCTCCACCTTTTCCTGCGGAGAAGCATCGCGCGCCAGCTCTGCGCACTGGGCCACCAGCGTGACGCGCTCAAGGCGGCGCGCCTGCAGGATCTGGCACAGCGCGGTGATCTCGTCGGCCACCTGCGCCAACCCGGCGGTCTGATGACGCAAGGCCGCCTCGAACTGCGTCTGCAGCAGCACTTGCAGGCTGCCATAGTCGTTCAGATCAGCCTGCACGCCGAGAGCCAGTCGCTGCAGGGCTTGCTCGCGACCTTGCTGGCCACCTTGCTGAGTACTCACGCCTTGCCCCCGTGATAACGGTCGATCAGGCCGGCCAGCTTGCCTGCGTCGAAAGGCAGCTCACCGCGAGCCAGCGCGTCGCGCAGGGCGAGTACCTTGGCCTGATCGATTTCGGGCATGTCAGCCAGCGCCGCCTGGGCCTGCTGCAGGCCTGCCGATTGCAGGGCCGCGGCCGGTGCAGCCTGCTCGAGCGGCGCGGCTTCGGCCGGCGCTGCGGCGGCGGGCGCATTGGGCGCTACGGGCGCCGGGGAGCCAGAGATCTTCATACGGTAGCCTCGTGGTTTCGTTTTCATGGTTTCAGTGCCCGCTGCCTGCTGGCAGCCCGGCGTGTTTATCTTTGGCGCCCGCGGCAACGGGGCGCAACAGGTTCTGCGCGTCGCCTTTCGGCGCGGTGGTGTCGACACCCTCGATCAACGGCGCCACCTCACCCGGCATGCCGAACATGGCCGCCAGATTGCGCGCCTGACGGGTGCTCAGGATCATCAGCTCGATACGTCGGTTAGCGGGCGCTCGTGGATTGCTCGTATTCATCGGCGCGCGGTCTGCCATGCCCACCACCTGCAGCACGCTGTCTGGCCGCATGCCACCGGCCAGCAGGTTCAGGCGGGCAGCCATGGCACGCTCGTTGGACAGGGTCCAGTTGGAATAGGCCGACGGGCCGCGCTCGGCGTATTGCAGGGCATCGGTGTGGCCGAGGATCAACATCTGGTTTTCGATCTGCGCGAACAGCGGGCCCATCTTGCGCAGCAGGGCGCGGAAGCGGTCGCTGGGCATCGCCGAACCGCGCGCGAACATGCCTTGCTGATCGGTGTCGTGCAGCATCACGCGCAAGCCTTGCAGGGTGACTTCGGTGTGCAGGTTTTCGGCCAGGCCGATCTCGTCGGTCAGGCGCTGCACCACTTCGGCCAGCTCGCGCATGTCGGCCGGCGAATCGAAGCGCGTCTTGCTCAGGGCATAGCCTTCGCCAGCGGCCTGCGTGTCGCCGTTGGCGAACTTGCGACGCGCCATGCGCACGTCGCCCTGGCTGGGAATGGGGTTGCGGTCGAGGAGGCTGCCACGCGGACCGCCCACGCTTTCCGAGTGTCGCCCGATGCCCTGGTCAACGAGGCTGGCCTCGTTGTTGCGCTTGACCTCCTCGATCTGCTCGGCCTTGCGCGCAGCCATCACCCACAGCACTAGAAAGAGGCACATGAGGGCCAGGCAGAAGTCGGCAAAAGCCACCTTCCACGCGCCCCCATGAGCTTCGTCGTGGGCCTTGCGGGAGACCCGCTTGACCACGGCTTCTTCGTGCTTGTCGGCGCTCTTAGCCACGTTGGGCTCCAGGGCGACGCGACGTGGGTTCCGGTTCGTCGTTGAATGCGTTGATCCAGCTTTCCAGCTCGGCGAAGCTCGGCTTGATGTTGAGCTGCACCAGGCGGCGACCGGCGTCGATGGCCAGCAATGCAGGCTTGCCGGCAACATGCGTGACCAGCACGACCTTGACGCATTCGAGAGCCGACAGCTCCTGCTTGACCACCTGCTTCATCAGGTTGGCGATCGGGTCGAGCACGGCGTAACAGAAGAAGATGCCGATAAAGGTACCGACCATGGCGGCGGCCACGCGCTCGGCAATCTCGGCCGAGTTGGCACCCTCACCCACCGTATTCATCGCCATCACGATGCCCAGCACGGCGGCCAGAATGCCGAAGCCCGGCATCGCCTCGGCGATCTTTTGCAGCGACTTGGAAGGCTGCTCCAGCTCGGCGTGGATGGCCTCCAGCTCCTGATCGAGCACACCCTCGAGCTCGTGCGCGTTGATCTTGCCCATGGCCATCAGGCGGAAGTTGTCGACGATGAAGTGCAGCAGCTTGGGCTCCACCAGGATCAACGGATAGCGCTGGAAAATCGGGCTCTTTTCCGGCTCCTCAACGTGCGCGTCGAGCGCCTTGAGGCCGCCGGCCGCCAATTGCAGGAGCTCGTACATGAGCAACAACAACTGGCGCTGGAACGCCTGACCCTGCTTGCGCGAGACAACGATCTGCTTGAACTGCAGACACATCTCGGCCAGCACGTGACGCGGGTTGCCCAGCACGATGGCGCCGAGACCCGCACCGCCGATGATGAGCAACTCGACCGGCTGCCAGATCACCTGCAGCACGCCGCCGCCCATCAGGAAACCACCGAAGACGGTGACCAGCACGATGGCGATTCCGAGTAACTGTTGCATGAGCTAAGAGTTCCTTCCTGCTGTTCAGGATTGCAGGCACTCGCGCATCTTGCGCAAGGCCGCTTTGTTGATCTGGCATATGCGGGCTTCGGTGAGCTCCAGCACGGCGGCGATCTCTTTCAGGCTGAGATCGAATTCGTAGTACAGCTGGATCACGCGCTGCTCGCGCTCGTCCAGCGCGAGCAAGGCCTGCTCGATGCTGCGACGACGAATCAGCAGCGCTTCCGGCGTCGGCTGCTCGCAAGCGATGCTGCCCATCTCCTGCACCAGTTCGTCGAAGCTGGCGAGCGCCTCGGCGTTCTCGGCCAGCTGATAGGCCTGGTAGGCCTCGGGCGTGAGCCCCAGGCCCTCCATCGCCTCGGCTTCGCTTGGCTCGTGGCCAAGACGACGCTGCAGTTCGCGCATGCCATCGCGCAGTCGGTGGCTTTCCTGGCGCACCGAGCGTGGCCGCCAGTCCTGGCGACGCAGCTCGTCGAGGATCGCGCCGCGCACGCGCATCGAAGCGTAGGCACCGAACTTCTCGTCCGGCACGCCGTAGCGGCGCAGACAGTCGAGCAGGCCCATCAGGCCGATCTGCTCCATGTCCTCACGGTCCATGGCGCCACCGGTCTGCGAGTTGAGCTGGCGGACGATGCGCTTGACCAGCGGCAGATAGGCCAGCAGGTGCTGCTGTTCAACAGCCGCACCGCTCACCTCCGCGTAGCCGGTATGCATATCCATCGCAGTCACTCGATGATCAGCTTGCCGATCATGGCTTCGGCAAAAGGTTTCTCGGCATGCTCGGCGGCATAGCTCTGGCTGAAGGCACGATTGATGTCGGTGGCAAACTCCTCAACCGTCATCAGGGAGGCGCGCTCCAGCGGGTAGGTCGACAAGGCCTTCACCGCCAGGCTGCGCAGCAGTGGCAGATGTTCCTTGGTGATCTTCTCGTGCTCCACCGGTGTCTTGAACACGAGGTCGACGGCGAGGTAGTGCGACATGGGTTCGCCCGCCTTGCCGCGCAGCATGACGATGACCTTTTCAAGGCTCACGTACTTGTACTCATGCTTGTCGATTTCGACCTTGGCCTGCTCCTGTTCCTGCTTTGCGTCGCGCGGCCGCAGAAACCACCACGCAGCACCGCCACCGGCGGCAAGCAGCAACAGGCTGATCAGTACACCTACGAGGATCAATTTGAGCTTGCTCACTTCATTCACTCCTGCTCGCTGGCCAGCCGGAAGCCGGCCAGGTTGTGATTTTTCTCGTGGCCGGATTCGGCCTCGGCCAGCGCCCGGCCCGGTCCGGCTTCCGCCTGCTCCTGTGCCTGACGACGTCCGTCATTGCCGCCATCGCGTGCCATGCCGCGCGACGCGGCCGACTCGCTGACCTGCACCGACACTTCGCCGCCCTGATGGCGTTGCGACAGATCGTGACGCAGGGTTTCGCCAATGCCTTGCAGCTGGCGCAGCACTTCGTTGTGGGTCGCGCTGAGGTTCACCGTGATGGCGCCCGCCTCGTGGCGTATAGAGATCTCGATACGCCCCATCTGCGGCGGATCGAGGCGGATCACCGCACTGTCGCTGGCGCCGCTGCGCTGCAACTGGATACGGTCGCCGAGCGCCTGCAGCAGCGGCTGACGCCATTGCGTCGGCTCGCCATTGGGCAGCTTCAGCACGCCCTCGCTGCCGCGTGCAGCGGGCTGCGCCGGCGCGGCAACCAGCGTCGACGCATCGCCGCTTGCGGCCGCCACCGTCGTGGTCGTGGTGGTAACGGCAGGCTTCTGTTCAGGCTTCGCTTGCTCGCCGGTTGATGACGCAGGCATTACGAAACTTTCCGTCGCTACCGGCGCTGTCTCTGCCGGTGCCACGCTGCCTGGTGCGCCGGTCGTCACGCTCGCAGGCGCCGCCGCATCACGCAGCGCTTGCACCTGCTGCGACACGGCGGACGCTGCAGGGAGCGAAGACAAGCCGGCAGCCGGAAGACCACGTGGTGTGGCCGGCGTCGCCGCGTCGTCAGCAGCGGTGTCTTCGGCGACAGGCGCCATCACCATTGGCAGCGCAGCCTGGATGGCGGGCATCAGCAAGGCCAGCAATGCCGCACCGCCCGTGTCAGCCTGCGCATCCCTTGTCTCGGTCGAACTGTCTTCGTCCGTCACGGCCGGTGTCTCGGCAGCGGGAGCCGCTGCGTCGGCCATGGCCGGATCAATCATGTCTCCACCAGCCAGCAACTGCAGCCAGGCTTCGCCGAAGGCGGCCGTGGCCGGCACTGCCGCAGTATCGGGCTGCGTGTTCGGCACGGCCTGGGCCGGCACTGGCATCGGCATGCCAACCGCATCAGGCAACGCGACCGACGCGCACATGTTCATGACATTCATGCCTGACTCTCCTGCCAGTCGTCGTTGAGGGCGTAAGCGACCCAAGCGTCCTTGTGGGCGCACATGTCGGCAATACGCGCATCGAGCTGCACCGATTCGCGCATGCAGCAGGCGAGCGCCTCGCGATGCGCGTCACGCAAGCCTTGCAGCGCGTGCTGCTCGACCGGACTCCATTCACCATGGCGGGCCAGACGCGGCAGCAGCTCGGCAAGCTCGCTGTCGACGCGCGCCAGATCGTCCCAGTCCTGGGCGACGGCGGCATGACTCAGGCGGTAGGCCATGGAGATCAATTGCGCCTGCCTATCCATGACGCGCCTGCATGCCCTGCCAGCCTTCCTGCAGGGTGCGGAGGATGCCGGTCACTTCATCGATCATGACCGGATCCAGCGCGACGCCAGCCTGGTGCAGGCGCTCGGCACAGAACTCATAGAGGCGACCGAGGTTGGCGACTACTTCGCCACCGGCCTCGAGGTCCAGCGCGCTGGACAAGCCATTGAGGATGCCGATGGCACGCTCGAGGCTGGTCGCCTTCAATTCGTAGCGATGCGCCTCGATGTGCGCGCGTGTGCGGGCCAGCTCGTCGAGCAGGCCCTCCATGAGGATCAGGACGAGCTGCACGGGTGAAGCCTGGGCGGTCTGCGCGCCGAGGTTCACCGCGTGGTAGCTCTGGTATGCGTCGTGGTTCAAGGTCGTTGTCTCGCGTTACGTATGGCGGGCCTCAGCTGGTGCCGAGGGAAGAGAACATGCTGCTGGTCTGTTGCATCTGCGACTGCAGCGACTGAAGTGCCGAGAACTGCTTGAGGTAGCGCTCGTAGCTGCGCTGGAAACGGTCGTCGAGCTGGGTCTGCTTGGTCGTAAGGCTGGCCTGGATGCGTTGCACCGAGTCCTGGCGATTCTTGATCTGGCCCGAGACGCTGCTGGTCCACAACTCCACGTAGCTGCTGAAGGCACCCAGCGCGCCGCTGCTGCTACTCGCACTGGTGCTGCCGAACACTGCACTCAAGCCGTCGGGCTTGGCGGCGAGTGCTTTGTTCAGCTTCGTACTGTCGAGCTTCAGGCTGCCATCGCGGTTGGCCTGGATGCCGTAGTCCATCAACGTCTGGCCATTGAAGTCCTGACGCAGGACACCGGACAGGCGGCTGCGCAGGGCGCGTACGCCGGCGTCCGAAGCGAAAGCGGCCGCCGCCACGCCCTTTTGGGCGTCGCCTCCGGCAGTCAGATCATCGAGCGCCTTTTCCAGCGCGTTGTAGGCGTCTACGAAGCTCTGCACGTTGGCACTGGTGGCGCTGCTGTCTCCAGCCACGGTCAGTGTGGCGGGTGCATCGCCAGTGGTCATGGCGCGCGTGAAAGTCATGCTGACGCCGGGAATCGAGGTGAAGGTGTTGCTGGCCTGTTTCATCTGAATGCCAGTGCCCTTGTCACCGAGCCAGACGACGGCGTCCTGCGCCGCTACCATGACTCTAGGGGTCGCGAGCGCCGTCTTCAGGTCATTCGGAGTCGGCGGGGTGCCTCCGTCATCGTCTGGCAAGCCGCTGGTGACCAGCGTGATCTCTCCGCCCGCACCGCTCTGGCCAGCGGTCAACACGAGTTGTGTTTTGCCGCCGGTGGTGACGACCGTGGCTGTGACCTTGCCCTTGTTTTCCGCAGACAGGTTGATGGCACGAGCGATCTCTGTCTGCGAAATGCTGCCGTCGGTATCGGCATCGGCCTTCACGAGGTCGACCGTGAAAGAGCTGCCATCCTTGAGCTGGACCACCAACGGGCCGCCCAGCGACACCGGCACGGCCGGCAGGTCTTCGAAGGCAACCTGGTGCGTGGTAGCCAGCTTTTCGACGAAGAAGGAATAGGTCCCTGCCTCGGCCGTGGACTTAGCGGTGGCCGTACCAATCGTGCTGCTGAAAGTGGCACTGTTCTGTGTCATGCCTTTCTTGGCCGACAGCGTGTTGAGCGCGGAGTTGAAGGTGCTCAGCGCAGACTTCAGCTTGGTCAGAGAGGTAGCGGTGCTCTGCGCGTTCTTGGTTTGCGTCGTGAGCTGGTCCTGCGCAGCCTGCGTGTAAGCGGTGGCCAGCGACGAGGCCATCGAGGTGGGATTGATTTCAGCCATGGTGAACTCCTTCGATGAGGAAAGTGGGATTACCCATGGGTAGGGCGACCACTTTGCTCAGAAGCTGAAATGGCCCGCGGGCCCGTATCGGCGTAGAGATCATTGCTGTCCCCGCCACCAGCTCTGGTTGGCCAGTTCGTCCTGTTGCTTCTGTTCGCCGCGTGCCTGGCTGCGTTGCAGCGTTTCCTGGCGACGTGACAAGACCTGATCGAGCGCTTCGTGCTTGTGCACTGCCAGCGTCAGCGCCTGTTGCGCGACGCGCATGTCGGCCTCGTGCAGGCTCAGTTCATCGCGGTGGCCATCGGCCATGCGCATCACGGCCTGCTTGTAGTCGCCACGGTTCTGCGACATCACCGACAGCTGCCCGCCAGAGAGCGGCGCGCTGGCGCCCGCACCGCTGCACAGCTGCTCCAGACGTGCCAGGTTCTTGCGATAGCGCTCGGCCAGCTCACGCTTGATGGCCAGGTCAGCCTGCAGGCGTTCCTTGTCGCGCTCGCGCAGGTCGACAACGCAGGCCAGACTGGCGAGTTTCTTGTTGAGCGGGCCACTCATTGCATCAACTCCTTCAGCTGTGCCACGGTTTGTTCCAGCGGCGCAGCTTCGTGGGTGCCTTGATTGAGAAAAGCCTCGATGCGCGGATACAGGCTCACGGCGCGGTCGGTCGCCGGGTCGGCGCCGGGTACATAGGCGCCCAGTGGCAACAGGTCGCGCACTTGCGCATAGCGCGAGTACAAACCCTTGAGATCACGTGCCGCATGCAGATGAGGTTTGCCCGTGACCAGCGCCATGCAGCGGCTGATCGACTGGGCGATGTCGATGGCCGGGTAGTGACCGCGGTCGGCCAGCTCGCGCGACAGCACGATGTGGCCGTCGAGGATGGCGCGGGCGGTATCGACCACCGGGTCCTGCTGGTCGTCGCCTTCGGCCAGCACGGTGTAGATGGCGCTCATGCTGCCGTCCTCGCGCTCGCCGTTGCCGGCACCTTCCACCAGTTGCGGCAGCAGGCTGAATACGGATGGCGGATAACCGCGCGTCGCGGGTGGCTCGCCCAGGGCCAGTGCCACTTCGCGGCGTGCCATGGCATAGCGCGTCAATGAATCGACCAGCAGCAGCACGTGCTGACCCTGGTCGCGGTAATGGGCGGCAATGCTGTGGCACAACTCGGTGGCACGCAGGCGCATCAGCGGCGACTCGTCGGCCGGTGCGATCACGACTACGGAACGCGCCAGACCTGCCGGGCCCAATGACATGTCGATGAACTCGCGCACCTCGCGGCCACGCTCGCCGATCAGCCCCACCACCACCACATCGGCCACGGTCTGGCGGGTAATGAGGCCCAGCAGCACACTCTTGCCGACGCCGCTGCCGGCCATCAGGCCCACGCGTTGGCCGCGTCCGAGCGTGAGGATGCCATTGATGGCGCGCACGCCGACGTCGAGGGTTTCAGTGACCGGTTTCTTGCGCAGGGGATGCACGCGCGGCGGCTGCGCTTCGAGCGGGTGTTCACCGCCAAGGCGGCCGAGGCCGTCCAGTGGTTCGCCCAGACCATTGACGATGCGCCCCAGCCAGGAAGGTCCGATCATCAGACCCGCCTGCTCCTGCGCCGGCAACACGCGTGCGCCGGTGGCCAGGCCGTCGGCGCGCTTGAAGGGCATCAGGTAGGAAATATCGTTGCGAAAGCCCACCACCTGCGCCGCGATCCATTCGCCGCTGGCGGTCTCGATGCGACAGCGCTGACCGGTCTGCAAAGCGCAGCCGCTGCTCTCCAGCAGCAAGCCGGTCGCGCCCACAAGTCGCCCGGTATGGGTCGCGACGGGGACGGCATCCAGCTCCAGTTTGCGCAGCGCGGCACCGATCATTGCGGCAGCTCCTCCGCGGTCGGCAGCAACTGCGCGCTGACTTGTTCGATACAGGCGGCCAGACGCTGGCGGCAGCCCGCGTCGGCCTCACGACCGTCCGCCTTGACGCGGCATTCGCCGGGCTCAAGGCGCGCGTCGGCAATCAGTGTCCAGCGTGCTGCGCGCTCCGGCGCCAGCTCGCTGATACGTTCCAGTTCTTCGGGGTTGAGGTAGACCTCGACGCCTTCGCGCGCAGGCGGCATGGTCGCGAGCGTCTCGTCGACCAGGGACAGCAATTGCACGGGCTGCAGGGCCAGCTCGCTGCGAATCACCTGGCGTGCCACCTTGGCCACCAGCTCCACCATTTCGGTACGCAAGGCGATCTGGTAATCGGCCTGCAACTGATGCAAGGCTTCGTGCATGGCGTCCAGCGGCTGCGCCAGTTCTTCGAAACGAGCGAGCACCTCACGGCGTGCGGCTTCGCCTGCTTCGCGCGCGCCCTCGTCCCGGCCCAGCGTCAAGCCGTCAAGACGGCCACTGGCGAGCCCCGTGTCATAACCTTCCTGATAGCCGCGGTCCATGCCTTCCTTGAATGCCTCGGCATGCGACAGCTGGAGCTGTGCCGCGCCGCTGCCAGGCAGCGCGAGGCCGACTTGCGACAGAGGCGGGAAGCGGTGCAGGCGCAGGTTCTTCATCACTCGACCGTGGCCTCGGCGAACAGCAGCACTTCGATCTCGCCAGCGTCGGCCAGCTCCTTGACCTGCGCCATGATCTCTTCGCGCACCTGCTCGACACGACTGCGCGGCACCGGACCACTGCGCCGCATCAGCTCCTCGAAACTCTGCGCCTGACGACGTGGCATCGAAGCCAGGATGACGTCGCGCACGGCCGGCTCGGCGCCCTTGAGTGCGATGGCCCACTGCTCCAGCGGCACTTCTTCGATGAGACGCGTGATGACAGCTTCGTTCTGGCGCGAAAGCATGTAGAAGTCATACATGCTGACCTCGATTTCCGAGACGACTTGCGGATCGTGGGCGCGCAACAGCTCCACCATCTGCTGACGATTGCGCGGCAGGCGGTTGATGATGTCGGCCGCCTGGCGCACCCCTTCCACGCTGGTGCTCTGCAGGCCCAGGCTCTCCAGGCAACGGGTGACGACCTCGTCCAGCTCGATCAGCAGGTCGCGGTCAACTTCCTTGAGGCGCGCCACATTGATCAGCACCAGATCGCGGGTCTCCTGCGGCAGCGCGTCGATCACATCCCCGGCCGTGGAGGGCGGCAGGAAGGCGAGAAACACGGCCTGCATGCGCACATGCTCATGCGCGATGCGATCAGCCAGCCACTTTGGCGACGCCCACTGCAGGCGAGCCATCTTGGGACGGATGGCGTCGCCATAGATGTTGTTGAGCACGCTGTCGGCGATGTCCGCCCCCAGCGCGAGGTCCAGCGAGCGCTTCAGGTAGGAACGCGAAGCGCCATGCACACCACTTTGCTCGCGGTAATCGTCGAAGAAGTGCTGCAGCGAATTCTTGACTGCGTCGACCTTGATGCCGCTCATGCGCGACATCACCTGCGTCACCGCCAGCAACTCGTCGCGCGACAGGCAGCCCAGCACCGCAGCGGCGGCGCCCTCTCCCATCGACAGGAGCACGATGGCCGCTTGTTCGACCGGACTCTGGCTGGCGCCAGGCACGATCATCTCGGGATACGCATTTTGTTCAGCCATGTTTGTGCATCCACTGTCTGACAACTTCGGCAACGCGCTCCGGCTCCTTGGCCGCGAGCACCTTCAGGTGATCAACCAGGACGGCGACGGGCGAACCCGACGGCGGCAAATCGTAGTTTTCGAGCAGCGACTCGACCGGCATCTCGCGAGGCACTGCGGCCTGCGCCGACGCCCCCAGCGCGGGCGCATGGGTGTCTGTGGGCAAGCCGGGGTTCGGCGCCGGAGGCAAAGCAGCGGCCGCCTGTAGATCCAGGATCTCGCGGGTCTGGGCAGGCGCCAGCGCCTGGCGAGCCAGCTTCATCACCGGCCGGAACACGAACAGGAAGACCAGCAGTGCGGCCAGCACATACACCGTCCAGGTACCTGCTTCGACGACCGTGTCACGCTCCTGCCACCAGGGCTGAGGCTGGGCGCGTGACGGGAATGGCATGGCCGACACGACCAGCTTGTCGCCGCGATCAGCGTCGATCCCCAGGCCGTTGCGCAGCAGGTTGTCAACGTTCGCCAGGGCAGCCGGCGTCCATTCCTTGCCATCGGGTGCAGCGGCGTTGTTGAGCACGACCGCCACCGACAACTTCTTCAGGCGGCCACGACTACGCTGCGTCTGCGTAATGCTGCGGTCATAAGCGTACTGGCGCGTGGTCGCGTTCTTCTGCGCGGTGGAAGCTTCCGGTGCGCTTTGCGCGCCGACCGCCACCGGCCGATTGCTGAGCGACCCGGGCACGCCGATCGCCAGCGGATCGCGGCCGGACTCGGTGCGCATCGCCTCGTTGGTGATCTTGGGCGCCTCGCCGTAGCGCTCCACCGTTTCCTGCACGCGGTCGTTGTCGACCTCGGCGGTGACGCTGTTCTTGAAGTTGTCCTGACCCAGCACCGGGATCAGCAGCTCGTCGACACTGCGCCGCGTCTGTTCCTGATAGTGCCTGGCCGCATCGCTGACCTGGCTACCCTCGTAGCCCTCGCTCAGATCGACGCGTGAGGACAGGAAGTTGCCTGCCTGATCGATGAGGGAGACGCGCTTGGGATCAAGGTTGGCCACGCTGTTGGCGACCATGTTGATGACGGCCGCAATCTGTTCGGTATTGAGTGTGCGACCCGCCTTGAGCGTCAGCATGACCGAAGCCGAGCTCTTCTCGCCATCGCTGATGACGAAGGAACTTGAGCGTGCAATCGACAGATGCACGCGCGCCGCCTCCACCGCATCCAGGCTCATGATGCTCTGGCGCAGTTCGCCTTCCAGGCCGCGCCGGAAGCGTACGTCCTGCACGAACTGGCTGACGCCCAAAGGATCGTTGTGATCCATCAGCTCCAGCCCTTCGGGCAGCTTGGCGACCACGCCCTTCGATGCCAGCAACATGCGCACCTGGCCTAGCTTGGATTCGGGCACCAGCACCTGTCCACTGTCCGGATGCAGACGATAGGCAATGCCCTGCGCATCCAGCACGCCAATCATGTCGGCGACGGCCACCTTCTCGCGACCGCCAAACACGGGCTTGTAGCTGGCTTGATCGCGCCAGGCGAACATGAACACCAACGCGGTGACGGCAATCGCCAACATCACGATGGGCACCATGCTCTTGAGCAGACCGGGCGGCAGCGACGGCAAGCGACCGTCGGGGCCACGCAGGCGGGCTACAGCAGGTTTCAATGAAGAAATCACAAACGGGTACCGGGATTAGAAGATCTACAGCTGCAACTTGATGAGCTCGTCCATCGCGCCCACCACTTTGTTACGTACCTGCATCAGCATCGAGAAGGACAGGTTGGCTTCCTGGCTGGAGAGCATGGCGCCGACCAGATCGTCGCTGCGGCCACTGTCCACATCGGCCATGCGTTCGCCGGCCACGCGGTCCTGCTCGTTCACCGACTGCAGCACCTGCTTCATGCTGTCGGCGAAACCCGTCCCGGCTTCGGCCGACTCACCTGCGGCGAGACCACTCTCTGCACCCTCCGCGCCCAGCGCGTTGAGGGCTGGCATGCCCATGCCCTGGGCCGAATTCTGCAAACCGGCCAGATCGGCACGGATTTGCGCGCCCATCGCAGAAGCGACTTCAATGCCCATCGTTACCTCCTGTCATGTCGGCGCTGGATAACGCGCCGCCTTTAATTTTCATCAACCTGCAATCGCACCGGTTATTCATCACACCGGATCGCAAATACCTGCGGCAATTAAATTTTGCCGCCACTACATTAACGACCGGACGCCGCCTGAAATAAAACAATCAATTAATTCAGACAAAACAACCCCCTTCTCCGTTTTATTTAAACGATGAATATTCGGGGCATCTGGATTATTAAATCCGTGCCCGTGATGCACACGCGAAGAAACAGCTTGTTGCGTCAGACGCAACAATTTCACGCGTTACACGGGGCGGTACTCAGAACGATCGTGTGAGGCCATAGGTTTCCCTTGTGCAAATACAAAATGTGCGGAGAGCACATACGGGGAAAGGCCGCAGTCGCCAGACCGGCGCGAGAAAATATCCGCAACATCCTTGCCTTACGGCATTGATATTCCGGCGAACCATCACAGTGGTTCAGTCTGGCAGCCCCGCTATCCTGGCCTTTTCAGGCGTTAGACCGGCGACTTTGCGACCCCGCCTTTCGTACGGGTGTGCCCTTCAGGTTGGTAATTCTGCTCGAGAGTTGTCCAGTTACCTTATCAGTATTGCGTGATGCGTAATCCACGCAAAAGAGTGGTTTTACCTACAAAAGCTGAGTAGTTCTACTCACAAACTCTGCTGCACGAAATGTTTCGAACCGAACCTAACGGCGGCTGTGAAACAGTTTTCGGCGCGAATCCGGAAAACTTTCGGATCGCCGATTGTGACTTTTCGTGACGCATTTAATTTTAAGGTCAGCGCATTCTGGCCCCATTGACCTTAAAGGCAATGTTAATTTTCGAAAATGATTTAATTATTCAAATTTCCCCTAAAGTTAACTCAAACAGGGGACGATAACCACGCAAGTCCGATAAATATGGATCTCATATTTCAAACATATGTTTACCAATTCGTCGAACAAATCGGATCCCACTTTGCAGGCAATTTCCACATGAACAAAAATCCGGCCTCGCGAGTCCAGCCAGCAGCTCAGGCATTGGATCCTCGCACCCTCGGGCGGCCCGTTCACCTGCTGCACAACTTCGTCGTCCCGTTGCGGGAGGATCTGGCAGAGGTGTTCCGGACCAGCCTGAACCGTCGCTACCGCGCATCCTTCGAACTTGGCGAGGTGACGATCAGCCGACTCGAAGCGGTGCCACAACGCTGTCGCTGGCTGGCCTATACCAGCGAACTCGGCCGCATTGGCGTGGCGATGGAGCGCCAGGTACTGCTATGCGTTCTCGACTACCGCTACGGCGGGCGCGAGATGCCCCTGCCCGCGCCTGAGACACAGACAGGTGCTGATGTGACACAGGTCGCGCCCCGTGAGACTGCCACCGAAGAGCGACTGGCAGCGATGCTCGGCCGCCAGTTCGTCGCTGCGCTCGCCGAGCGCATCGAGTGGTTGCCGCAGAGCGGCAACGCGGTCGCTTGCAGCCATGAGTTCAGCGAGAGCGCAGGAAACCCGCCGCGACCCGGCATCTGGGCTATCCGTGCCGAAGTGAGCGAACCCACGCGAGGTGTCGAAGGCGCGCTGTGGTTCACGCTCGATGAGGCCTGGATGCAACGCCTCTTGTCACGCATCGCGCCGAATCGTGATGGCGCCAAGAGCAAGCTGGGCACTGCAAAGCCCTTCGCCACCCGCTTGCAACTGACCCTGATGGCGCGCCTGCTGGAAAAGGAAATACCTCTGGGACAGCTTCTGGATACCCGTGTCGGTGATGTGATTCCCGTCAACCTGGGCACCACCGATGTACTGGTCGACGAATCGCGCCTGTTTACCGCGCGAGTGGCCGAGTACAAGGGAAAACTTTGTTTAACCGCTTTTGAAGATGTGGAGTGATCGCATGGAAAGTTTTGACGCAAGCAAGCTGAACGCCTTGCTGGGCGAGACGGCTGACAACCTGGAAGACATGCCCGCAACAGCCGATGCCGCCAAGCTCGCAAGCCAGGCAGCACGACCGCTCACGCAGATGATGCGCAAGATTCCCGTGACTGTGACGCTGGAAGTCGGCGCCGCGCGCGTCTCGCTGCAGGACCTGATGAATATCACCCAGGACAGCGTGGTGGAACTCGATACGCTCGCGGGCGAACCCCTGATCATCAAGGTCAATGGCACGCCCATCGGCCGTGCCGAAGTCGTCGTCTCCGGTGAGAACTACGGCCTCAAGGTCGTCGAACTGACCGACATGGATCTGGGCAGCCTGACCGCATGAAGTTGACTGCCCCGCGCCTGTTTCTGGCGCTCACCTCGATGACGCTGTTCCTGCTGCTGTTGCTACCACAGGCCGTGCGTGCGGAGACGGTCAGCATCCTGGGCAGCACCACCAAGGGCGCGACAACGGAATTCACCGTCAGGACCCAGATCCTGGTGATGATGACCATGCTCGGGCTGCTGCCCGTCATGGTCCTGATGATGACCAGCTTCACGCGCTTCGTCATCGTGTTGTCGCTGCTGCGCCAGGCACTTGGCCTGCAACAGGGCCTGCCCAACCGCATCGTGACCGGCGTGGCGCTGATCCTGACCCTGCTGGTGATGCGACCGGTTGGCGACGTGATCTGGGAGAAAGCCTTCGTGCCTTACGACCAGGACAAGATCGGCCTTCAGGACGCGCTGCGTATCGCCGAGGAGCCGTTATCGCGCTTCATGCTGGCGCAGACGAACAAGGCCGCGCTGGCGCAGATCTCGAACCTCGCTGGCGAGAAGCCGGTGGCGAAGCCGCAGGATCACGCCTTCACCGTGAAGCTGGCGGCCTTCGTGCTCAGCGAGTTGAAGACCGCCTTCCAGATCGGCTGCATGCTGTTCATCCCCTTTCTCGTGATCGATCTGGTGGTGTCTTCCGTCCTCATGGCGATGGGCATGATGATGTTGTCGCCGCTGGTCATCTCGCTGCCGCTCAAGTTGCTGCTGTTCGTGCTGGTGGACGGCTGGACCCTGACCGTGACGACGCTGGTCAGCAGCGTGAGGGCGTTCTGACATGAATCCCGAAATCGCAGTCGATCTCGTCGGCGAAAGCCTGCGCATGGTGATGGTGCTGGTATGCATCCTGGTCGTGCCGGGCCTGATCATGGGTCTCTTGGTCAGCCTGTTCCAGGCCGCCACCCAGATCAACGAGCAAACCCTGAGCTTCCTGCCGCGTCTGATCGTGACCCTGCTCGCCATCACCATCGCCGGGCGCTGGATGACGGGCTACATGATGGATTTCTGCGTCTCCATATTCCAGCGCGCCGCAACGCTGGTGAGCTAGCCCGGAAAACCCGGCATGGAGCCCGTATTCGCACAGTGGTTGAGCGTTCTGCAAAGCCTGTGGTGGCCGTTCTGCCGCACGCTGGCCTTGTTCAGCGCTGCGCCGGTGTTCGGCGACAACATGATGCCGGTCACGGTGCGCGTGCTGCTGTCTCTCGTGATTGCCGTTGTCATGCTGCCGATTGCCACGCCCGGCGTGGCGATCGATCCCTTCTCGCTGCACGGCGTGGCGGCCACCGCCGAACAGGCCCTGATCGGTTTCGTCATCGGCCTGGCCTTCCATCTCACCGTGGCCGTGGTGATGGTCCTGGGTTTCATGGTGTCGTCGCAGATGGGCCTGTCGATGGCGGTGATGAACGACCCCATGAACGGCAACTCGTCCGACGTGGTGTCCGGCCTGCTCTACATCCTGACCGTCATCGTGTTCTTCGCCATCGACGGCCACCTGGTCCTCACCAATGTCCTGGGCGAAAGTTTCCACGCCTGGCCGGTCGGACAAAACTTCCCGCTCGGTGGCCTGCAAGGCATTGTGCTGGGCATCGCGTGGGTGTTTTCGGCGGCCCTGCTGCTGGCGTTGCCAATCATCTTCTCGACTCTCGTGGTGCAGATCGGTTTCGGCTTCCTCAACCGTGTCGCGCCTGCGCTGAACCTGTTTTCACTGGGCTTTTCACTGGTCACGCTGTTCGGTCTGCTCATGCTGACGCAGATCGTGCGCTTTCTGCCCGACCACTACGTGCGGATGAGCGGCATCGTGCTGCGCATGCTGCGCCAGAACCTCGGGTTGTGATGCGATGGCCGCTCAGAACAACGAAGACAAGACCGAACGGGCCTCGCCGCAGAAACTGCGCAAATCACGCGAGATGGGCCAGGTCGCCCGCTCGCGCGACTGGGCCACGGCCATCGGCATCCTCGCCTGCATCAAGCTGATCATGTTGCTAAGTCCGGGCTACCTGCAGGATTTCCGGCATTTGTTCCAGCTCGGCTTCGCGACGCTGGACGGCGATGGCACGCCGGACAATCTGTGGTCGGCCGCCTTCAGCGCCAGCATGCTGCTGTTGATAAAGATGGTGTTGCCGCTTTTCGTCGTCCCCCTGGCGGTCGCCGTGGCTTCGCTGTTTCCGGGCGGCTGGGTGTTCAGCAGCGAACACCTCGTACCCAAGCTGGAGCGGCTCAACCCCCTTTCGTATGCCACGCGCATGTTCACCGTCAAGCAGGGCGTGCAGGTGCTGACGTCGATCGCCAAGGCGGCTGCCGTGGGCTGCGTGCTGTGGTACGTGATGAGCTCGACGCTCGTCGATTTCGTGCACCTGCAAGGCCTGCCGCTGGATACCGCGGTGCCGCATGGCTTCGGCCTCATGCTCGATGGCGTGCTGGCGATGTGTTCGGTATTCGTGGTGTTTGCGCTGATCGATTTGCCTGTGCAGCACTTCATGTTCCTGCGCGAGCAGCGCATGAGCAAACACGAGCAGAAAGAGGAGCACAAGAGCTCCGAGGGCAACCCTGAAGTACGCGCGCGCATCCGCCAGTTGCAGAACCAGCTCGCGCGCCGCAGCGTGCGCAAGACGGTGCCCGGTGCCGACGTGGTGATCGTCAATCCTGAGCACTACGCGGTCGCGTTGAAATACGACCAGGACCGCGCCGAAGCCCCCTTCGTCATCGCCAAGGGGGTAGATGAGATGGCGCTCTACATTCGTGAAATCGCGCGCGAGCACAAGGTCGAGGTGGTGCCGCTACCGCCCCTGGCACGCGCCATCTACAACACCAGCCAGGTCAACCAGCAGATCCCTGCGCCGCTCTACAAAGCCGTGGCGATGGTGCTGGGTTACGTGTTGCAACTACGCGCTTTCCGTGGCGGACAACGCCGCGCGCAACCGCAGCTTCCCGATGAACTCCCCGTGCCCCGCCCCTTCATGGAGCAGCACGGCCAATGATGCCCGCTCACCCGCGGGCTGATGCCTGATACGCGACCCGATATGAATACTTTGCGCCGCATCCTCTCCGAACTGGCCCGCCATCGCGTCGCGGCGCCGATCTTCGTCATGGCCATCCTGGGCATGATCATCCTGCCACTGCCGCCGGTGCTGCTGGATGTCCTGTTCACCTTCAACATCGTGCTGGCGCTGCTGGTCATCCTCGTCAGCGTGAACGCGCGGCGGCCGCTGGATTTCTCGGTCTTTCCGACAGTCATCCTCGCCACCACGCTGCTGCGCCTGACGCTGAACGTCGCCTCCACCCGTGTGGTGCTGCTCAACGGCCACGAAGGTACCGGCGCAGCCGGCCGCGTGATCGAGGCCTTCGGTCACGTCGTGATCGGCGGCAATTTCGTGGTCGGCCTGGTGGTGTTCGTGATCCTGATGATCATCAACTTCATCGTGGTCACCAAGGGCGCGGAACGCATCTCCGAAGTGTCCGCACGCTTCACGCTGGATGCCCTGCCCGGCAAGCAGATGGCGATCGACGCCGACCTCAATGCCGGCCTCATCAACCAGGACCGTGCGCAACAACGGCGCAAGGACGTCGCCGCCGAAGCCGACTTCTACGGCGCCATGGACGGTGCCTCCAAGTTCGTGCGCGGCGACGCCGTAGCCGGCATCCTGATCCTGCTCGTCAACATGATCGGCGGCGTGTCCATCGGCGCGTTGATGCATGACCTGTCGCTGGCCGAATCCTTCCGCCTCTACGCGCTGCTGACCATCGGCGACGGCCTCGTCGCACAGATCCCGGCGCTGCTGCTGTCGGCAGCCGCGGCCATCATCGTCACGCGCGTCAACAACGACTCGAAGGACTTCGAGCAGCAGGTCGGCTCCCAGCTGCTGGCTTCACCAAGCGTGCTCTACGGCGTGGCCGGCCTGATGCTTCTGCTGGCGGCGATTCCCGGCATGCCGTGGATGACCTTCCTCGGCTTCGCCGCCGCGTTGGCCTTCGTCGCCTGGCGCATGGCGCGCAACATGAAGAAGCCGGACGAGGCCGATACCGCCCCCATCGAGGCCGCCCTGTTGACCGAACCGGCGCCCGATCTGGAATGGCGCAGCCTGCCCTTCGTGGAAGTGCTGTCCGTATCGGTCGGCTACCGACTGGTCGGCCTGGTCGACCACGCTCAAGGCGCGCCACTCGCCAAACGCGTCAAGGGCATCCGGCAGAGCCTCAGCGAAAGCATGGGCCTGCTGCTGCCGCCCATCGGCGTGCGCGACGACCTGGCGTTGAAGCCGGCGCAATACTCCGTGCTGCTGGGCGGCGTGAGCATCGCCCAGGCCGAGGTCTACGCCGATCACCTGATGGCCATTCCCTCGCCACAGGTCTATGGCGAACTGGATGGCATTCCTGGCGTAGAGCCCGCCTATGGCATGCCGGTGACATGGATCACGACGGAACAGAAAGCCCATGCACTGGGACTTGGCTACCAGGTGGTAGACACGCCCAGCGTCATCGCCACCCACGTCGCCAAGCTGGTGCGCGACTACCTGCCTGAACTGATTCGCCACGAGGATGTACCTGCGCTGATCGAACGACTGGGCGCCATCGCGCCGAAGCTCGCCTCGGCACTTGAGAAAGCGCTCACCCATAGCCAGCTGCTCAAGGTGTTCCGCGCCCTGCTCACCGAACAGGTATCACTGAAGGACATCGTGCCCATCGCCACCACCCTGCTCGACAATGCGGAAGCCACCAAGGACCCGATCCTGCTGGCCGCCGAAGTGCGCTGCGTCCTGCGTCGCCAGATCGTTGCCACGCTGGCGGGCCATGGCGTCGAACTGAAAGCATTCAATCTCGGTGGCGAGCTGGAAAACATGCTGCTCGGCTCGCTCAACCAGGCGCGTCAGGGCGGCAAGCTCAGTCTCGACAACTATCCGATCGATCCCAATCTGCTGTCGCAGCTACAGATGAACATGCCCGTCGTGCGCGAGCAGATGAAGCAGCAAGGCACCCCGCCACTGCTGCTGGTGATGCCGCAAATCCGGCCCTTGCTGGCGCGCTACGCACGCCTGTTCGCGCCGGGCCTCGCGGTACTCTCCTACAACGAGATTCCCGAGCAACGCGAAGTGAGCATCATCGGCTCCCTGGGTTGAGCTTCATAGGGCTCAGAACCAGTTCACGATCTTTGGAAACTCGTGAAATAGGGCTGGAATTTTCTTGAAACGCGGCAAAAAAAAGCTCGTCATCCCGGCGAAAGCCGGGATCCAGTACCGGGCGTGCGATCTGGATCCCGGCTTTCGCCGGGATGACGATGGTTTTACAGAGATCGTGAAGAGCTTCTCAGCGTCACAAAGCTGAGGTGCGTTGGTCGATGTTCGTCGAGTTGATCGCCGACTGCGGATTGCCAATCAACGCCACCACCACTTCCGCCGCCGCACGGAACAGCCCCGGCGGCACGGCAGCGGCCGCGCCTTGCGGCAAGGCGGATGGTGCGGCGTCGAAGCCAGGCAAGCCCTGACTGAGGCGGCAACGCAACAGACGCAGGCCAGCTCGCGCCAATGCCTTCGTCATTTCCGGCAAGAGGTCCCGCAAAGGCTCCAGCGCCGCCGGATCAGCCACCGCCAGACTCAGCTGGATGCCCCCCGTAATCCATTGCACTTGCAGCGCCACCCTGCCCAAGCCGGGCAGATCCAGATCCAGCCGTAAGGCCAGGCTGCGCGGACGCTCACGCGGTGCGCGCTGCTCTTCCTCTTCCTGATCGGCGCTTACCAGACGCAACATCATCGGCATGCCGCCCCAGGCGTAAACGGGAAAAGCCCAGCGCTCCATCGCCCTGAAATTTCCCGACACGATCTCGCGACCCGGATCGCTTGCATGCGAAAGATAGGCGCCCGACACCAGACCGGTCGCACCTGCCTGCAGGCCCTCCGCGTGAAATTGTCCGTGCAATTGTCCGCGCAATTGCCCATGCACCAGCGCCCGCCACGAGGTGGCCAGCACCGCAGGGTCCGGCGCACGCCAGGAAACCTGGCGCAATGCCGCCTGATCGAAACGCATCGACGCCGGCTCCGCGGCCGGCATCGGTTGCCCCGTCGGGCGGCCCTGCCGCGTCAGGCTTCCGAACAGTTCCAGCTCCAGGTTGGGCATGCTGCTCAACACCCGCACCAGCAGTACGTCGCCCTCCGATAATTCCTGCCCCAGATTGGCCAGGCCCGTCAGGCGCAGGGTGCGGCCATCGCCGGCAGACACCAGCAGATCATCGCCGACCGTGTCGGCGTACGTCAGACGCATCGTCTCGCCCGCCGCGGGCGCCCGCTGCCGCAGCGCGCTTCCGCGCGACTGCGCCGGCAGCGTATGGGCCACTGCGCTGATCCTGTCGGCCGCCATGCAAACACCTCTTTCACATCGCAAGCCGTAAGGAAATAAGGCGACGCACCGAGCTTATCGATTCAGCTCGAACGGCAGACTACGCCCCATTTCCTTACGACTACGTATCAAAAAAAAAAGGGGCTGGCCACATACATGCAGCCAGCCCCGTCCCGACTCGCGGTGACAAATCACCGCAAGCGAATCATGCCTGGTGCATTACTGCATCAGCGACATCACCAGCTGCGACATGCTGCCGCTTTGCTTGAGCATCGAGGTGCTGGCCTGCATCAGCATCTGCTTGGTCGTCATGTTCGAGGTTTCCGTCGCGTAGTCCACATCCATGATACGGCCCCGGGCCTGTTCGGTATTGGTGCGCATGTTCGACAGGTTGTTGTAGACGTGCTCCAACCGGTTGGAATACGCACCCAGTTCTGAGCGCGCGGTGCCCACGGCGTTGACGATTGTATTGATGGCGTCAATGCTGCCCATGCTGGCCGGTTTGGTGATGGCGGCCACGCTCACGGTCGCGGTCATCGTTTCGATGTCGCTGGCGCCAATCTGGAAGTCGACGCCGGCGGTCAGCGAGCCACCGGCGCCGAACAGGGCTGTGCCACCGAAGGAGGTATTGGTCAGGATGTTGTCCATTTCAGAGCCCAAAGCATCGAATTCGGCTTGCATCGCAGCCACGTCTTCGGTGCTGGAGGTGCCGTTGAGCGATTCGGTGGTCAGGTCCTTCATGCGCAGCAAAATTTCAGAGACTTCGTTGAGCGCGCCTTCGGCCGTCTGCATCATGGAGATGCCGTTTTGCGTGTTGCGCTGGGCCACTGCCATGCCGCGCGTCTGGGCGTTCAGGCGGGTGGCGATCTGCAGGCCGGCCGCATCATCCATCGCGGAGTTGATACGGTAGCCCGTGCCCAGGCGGGTCATCGAGGTGGACAGCTGCTTCTGGGTGGTGCTCACGGAATTCTGCGAGGTCAGGGCGGCGGCGTTGGTGTTAAGGCTCAGCATGGAAATACTCCTAGTCAGTTTGGCGGTCAGAGCACCGTTCTCAGCGCCCTCCCAAACTCAAGGCGACAGCTTCCACAGATCACTTAAATGCAAAGCCATTCAAAAGTTTTCCAGATACTGCGGGCGGCGCTTCGCGCCCAGATAAATCCCTTCGAAAACCCGGGCCGCTTAGCAAAAAGGGCTAGCTGAAGCACAAGGACGATCGCCAATACCCGGTTGCGGCTACCCGAGAACCCCGCTGGCTCGCTTGTCACATAAGGAATTTCGCCCATGCGGGAATTCAAGCCTGCAATTGTGGACTGCGATTTTCTTGGCAACATAGTTGCGGACACTTGGAACCTGTTCACGATCTTTCGAAAATCGTGAAACAGGGCTGGAATTTTCTTGAAACGCCGCAAAAAAATTCGTCATCCCGGCGAAGGCCGCGATCCAGTACCGGGCGTGCGATCTGGGTCCCGGCTTTCGCCGCGATGACGATGGTTTTACAGAGATCGTGAACAGCTTCTGAGTCCCACCTGACTCCTCTACGTAGCCTTGACAAGCCCCCGATAGAGATCCAGATAAGACTTCGCCACCACGTCCCAAGAAAACTCCTGCTGCATAGCGCGCAGCATCATCTGCTTCCAGTGCGTAGGCTGCTTCTGATACAGGGTCATGGCACGGTCAAGCGCGTGCTCCAGCGCCGCTCCGGTTGCGGCATCGAACATGAAACCCGTTGCCTTGTCAGCAGCGAGCGCCGCATCGCTTGCATCGGCTACGGTGTCGACGAGACCGCCGACATGCCGCACTACCGGCAGCGTGCCGTAACGCAGGGCGTAAAGCTGGGTCAGGCCGCAGGGTTCGAAACGTGATGGCACGAGCAAGGCATCTGCACCAGCGATGATGCGATGCGCGAGGGCTTCGTCATAGGCGATCTTCACGGCCACCTGACGCGGGAACTGGATCGCCGCCACACGGAAAGCTTCTTCCAGCGCGGGCTCGCCGTTGCCTTGCAGGACGAGCTGCCCGCCTCGCCTGAGCACGGAAGGTAGTGCAGCGAGCACGAGGTCGAGGCCTTTCTGCGAAGTCAGGCGGCTGACCACACCGAACAGCGGCGCGTCGGCGCGTACTTCCAGTTTCATCTCCTCTTGCAGGGCTTTCTTGCACAGCGCCTTGCCGTCCAGTTCCTCCATGCTGTAACAGCGTGCGAGCCCCAGATCCTTTTCCGGATTCCACACCACGCCATCAACGCCATTGAGAATCCCCGACACGTCCTTGCCTCGACCGCGAATGACGCCCTCAAGGCCGCAACCGAATTCCGGCGTGGCGATCTCCGTCGCGTAAGTCGGGCTAACGGTGGTGACGCGATCGGCAAACTTGAGTCCGGCCTTCATGAATGACAACTGGCTGTGGAACTCCAGCGCCTGTGGCGCCATGAAACGCGATGGCAGGCCAAGCAGGTGAAAGTCGGTTTGCGGGAAGATGCCCTGGAAGGCCAGGTTGTGAACGGTAAACACCGAGGCCGCCGTGGTCGGTGGATGGTTGGCCATGTAGGCGCAGGCCATGGCGGCGTGCCAGTCATGCGCATGCACCACATCCGGCGTCCACGTCGTATCCAGCTCGCCCGCCGCAATGTGCGCCGCGATCCAGCCAAGCAGGCCGAAACGCTGCAGATTGTCGGCCCATTCGGTGCCATCGCTCGCCTGGTACGGGCTGCCGCCGCGGCGATAGAGATACGGTGCGTCGATCACATAGACTGGCACATGACTGTAGGGCAACTGCGCGCGGCGCAGCGTAATGCGCCCTGCGCCGAACGCGGCGCCAATGTCACAGACTTTCTTCGACGACAACACCGCGTCCGCGATCGCTGGCAAGCCCGGCAACAACAGGCGCACGTCGGCGCCTTGTGCAATCAGAGCCTGCGGCAATGCGCCAACAACGTCCGCGAGTCCACCGGTCTTCACTAGCGGGAAGACCTCCGCTGCTACATGCAGAACCTTCATTACAGCCCCTTCACGACTGCAATGCTTTGAGCATGTCGCGCGTCACGAGCGTGATGCCGCTCTCGGTGCGATAGAAACGTTTGGCGTCGAGCTCGGCATCCTCGCCGATGACCATGCCGTCGGGAATCACGCAGTCACGGTCGATTACCGCGCGCGTCACGCGCGCGCTACGTCCGATCTGCACGCTGGGCAGGAGCACCGACCAGCTCACGACGGCATGCGAATGCACGCGCACGCTGTTGAAGAGCAGCGAGCGTACAACCTCGCCGGAAACGATGCAGCCGCCCGACACGAGCGACTCGACCGCCATGCCGCGACGGCCCGGCTCGTTGTGCACGAACTTGGCGGGCGGCAGCTGCGCCTGGTAACTCCAGATCGGCCAGCGCGTGTCATACATATTGAGTTGTGGCTCGGTGGCGGTCAGGTCGATGTTGGCATCCCAGTAGGCATCGATGGTTCCGACATCGCGCCAGTAAGGCTGTTCGCCCGAGCGATTTCGCACGCAGCTGAGCGAGAACGGATGGGCCGCAGCAACGCCGTTTTTCACCGCACGGGGAATGATGTCCTTGCCGAAGTCGTGACTGGAGGTCGGGTCGGCCATATCGCGCTCCAGCTCCTTGTAGAGGTAGCGTGCGTTGAACACGTAGATGCCCATGCTGGCCAGGGACATATCGGGGTTGTCCGGCATCGGTGGCGGGTCCGCTGGCTTCTCGACGAACTCGGTGATGTAGCTGTTCTCGTCCACCGCCATGACGCCGAAGGCCGTGGCTTCAGCACGTGGCACGGCAATGCAGCCGACAGTGCACTCGCGCCCCTTGGCGACATGGTCAGCAATCATCAGCGCGTAGTTCTGCTTGTAGATATGGTCGCCCGCCAGCACCAGAACGTAGTCGCCGCGGTAGCCTGCGACAATGTCCTGGTTCTGATAAACGGCGTCGGCCGTGCCGCTGTACCAGCGCTCATCATCGGTCCGTTGCTGTGCCGGCAGCAGGTCGATGAACTCGTTCATCTCCGGCTTGAGAAAGGCCCAGCCGCGCTGCAGGTGACGCAACAGGCTGTGCGACTTGTACTGCGTGATGACGCCGATGCGGCGAATGCCCGAATTGAGGCAATTGGATAAGGCGAAGTCGACGATGCGGAATTTGCCACCGAAATACACCGCAGGCTTGGCGCGGCGATCGGTCAGGTTCTTCAGGCGACTGCCGCGCCCACCGGCGAGTACCAGTGCAACCGTGCGTTTCGGAAGATCCAGGCTCTGGGCCAGATCATTGTGGGCGGCCATCATGTGTTTTCCTCGTGATCGTAAGTAGGCTGAATGGGCTGTTCAGGCACCACTTTGAGCACTTAGTGTGCCAGCCTGAGCTAAAGAGGTGCGCGCGCGAACGGTGCAAGTAAACCTGATGGCTCCACTTTGGTGAAGCCTTGGCAGATATGCAACTTGAGACGAACCTATACCAACTAAGGCCCGCAAATTGCATGGCAGAAGTCTATTGCTGTACGGGCGCTGGAGCAACGCCGGGTTTTGCCTAGGTCAAGGCCAGACTTGATTCGCTACACTGATACAAGCTCTTTGCACCCTTGGATCCATTGCAGCAAGACGCACCCCAGAGATATCAACAAAGGAGACTCAGGTGAGCCCGAACACTTCTGCAGAAATTACCAGCCTGCGTTCCGCGATTGACGAACAACTGTTGAAAACCGTCGGCGTTTCCATCAAGGACGCCACCCAGACAGATCTCATGAAGGCCGTGGCCGAGGTGGCCCGCGCGCAGCTCTCGCAACGCTGGGTAGACACCCAGTCGAACGACCGCGACAGCAAGGCACGACGCGTGTATTACCTGTCGATGGAGTTCCTCATCGGGCGCACCATGTCGAATGCGCTGGCGGCCCTTAACCTCACAGACGCGGCAGCACAGGGCGTCACAGAACATTCACACACGCTGGAGGAAATCACCGCGCGCGAGCCCGACGCGGCCCTCGGCAATGGCGGCCTCGGGCGCCTTGCAGCGTGCTTCCTCGACTCCATGGCAACGCTGGGCCTGCCATCGTTCGGCTACGGCATCCGCTACGAATATGGCATGTTCGCGCAGGACATCGTGCGTGGCACGCAGATCGAATATCCCGACCCATGGCTGGCCGATGGCACGCCTTGGGAGTTCCCGCGCGCCGACATCAGCTTCCCCGTCTGTTTCGGCGGCTGGGTCGAGCACCTGGGCGACAAGGCGGTGTGGCGCCACAATGCGGAAGTGGTCGCCAAGGCCTATGACATGGTGATTCCCGGACATGCCACCAAAAAGGTCAGCACGCTGCGCCTGTGGAAGGCCGTGGCACCTGCTCACCTTGATCTGCACGCATTCAACACCGGCGACTATGGCCGTGCCGCGCAGGTCAAGAACGAATACGAAAACATTTCCTGGGTGCTGTACCCGAACGACAGTACGCCAGCGGGGCGTGAGCTACGCCTGCGGCAGGAATACTTCTTCGTTGCAGCTTCGGTGCAAGACATTCTGCAACGCCACATTCTGGAGCATGGCACGCTCAAAAACCTGTCGGACAAGGTTGCCATGCACCTTAATGACACACACCCCGCCATCTCGGTGGCGGAGTTGATGCGTGTGCTCTGCGACGAGCACAGCATGCCCTGGGCCGAAGCATGGACCCTGTGCAAGAAAACCTTCTCGTACACCAATCACACCTTGATGCCGGAAGCGCTGGAAACCTGGCCTGTGGCACTGATGCAGCACGTGTTGCCACGTCACCTCGAGATCATCTTCCGCATCAATGCCGAGTTCCTGGAGATGGCAGCGAAGTTCCGCCCGGGTGACAACGGTTTCCTGTCGCGCCTCTCTCTCATCGACGAGAGCGGCGAGCGCCGCGTGCGCATGGCCAACCTGTCCATTGTGGGCAGCCACAAGGTCAACGGCGTCTCGGCCCTTCACTCCGATCTGCTGGTGCAGACCATCTTCTCGGACTTCGCTGCCCTGTGGCCAGACCGCTTTACCAATATGACCAATGGCGTGACGCCGCGCCGCTGGCTGTCGCAAGCCAACCCAGGCCTGGCTGCCCTGCTCGACAAGAACATCGGCACGAAATGGCGCACAAAACTCGACGACCTCAAGCAGATCGAAGCGCAGCTGGACAACAGCGTTTTCCGCGATGAGTTCATGTCGATCAAGCGTGCCAACAAAGCGCGCCTGGCCGCCTACATTCTCGAAACCACCGGCGTAAAGGTCAGCCCTGACAGCCTCTTCGACGTGCAGGTCAAGCGCATTCACGAGTACAAACGCCAGCTGCTCAATGTGCTGCACGTGATCACGCGTTACCAGGACATCATCGCCGACCCGAATGCCGACTGGGTACCACGTGTGACCCTCTTCGCCGGCAAGGCGGCATCGAGCTACGTCTCGGCAAAATCCATCATCCGCCTGATCCACGACGTCGGCTCGGTCATCAACAACGACCCGCGCGTCGGCGATAAACTCAAGCTGGTCTTCATCCCCAACTACGGCGTCTCGGTGGCCGAGATCATCATGCCCGGCGCGGACCTGTCGGAGCAGATTTCCACTGCGGGGACGGAAGCCTCGGGCACCGGCAATATGAAGTTGGCCTTGAATGGCGCGCTGACGATAGGCACGGACGACGGCGCCAATATCGAAATTCGCGAGAACGTCGGCGATGACAACATCTTCATCTTCGGGCTGCGCACGCCTGAAGTTCAGGCCCTCAAACGCGGTGGCTACCAGCCGATGCGCCATTACGAAAGCAATCTGAGCCTGAAGGCGGTGCTCGACGCCATTTCGGGCGGCCAGTTCTCTCCTGATGATCCGGGCCGTTACCGCGGTCTGGTCGACTCCTTGCTGTGGGGCGGTGACCACTACATGCTGCTGGCCGACTACGAGTCCTATGTCACCACGCAGATGAAAGTGGACGAACTGTATAGCCAGCCCGCGGAGTGGGCCAAACGCTCCATCATCAATGTGGCGAACATGGGCGCGTTCTCCTCCGACCGCACGATCGCAGCGTATGCGAAAGAGATATGGGGAGTTCCTGTCGCACCTTGATTTGAAATGGGTCCAGGCAAGCAGCCCTCTTCCCCCCCTCTCTCGGGCTTGCACGAGAGGATGGCCCGCAAGGTCGGGAGAGGGAGCGGTTCAACAATAACCACGCAGTCCCATACCATGAGCAAGCTGAATGACTTGATGAATGACTTGAGTGAGGCACCTGGGTTACCTTGCGGCATGCTCTCCAAAAACGATCTCGAACTCATTCTCGGGGCGCGCCACAACGACCCCTTCGCCGTTCTCGGCATGCATGCGGCAGAAGACGGCGTCCTGTGGGTACGCGCCTTTCTGCCGGGCGCTACCGCGGTGGAAGTCATCAGCACCGCCAGCGGCCGCCTGCGCGGTGAGCTGAGCCTGCGGCGGGACGGCTTCTTCGAGGGGCCGCTCAAGGCTACTGCGCGCTTCCCCTACCGCCTGCGCGTGACCTGGGAGAGCGGCGAGCAGGCGCTCATCGACGACCCCTATCGCTTCCCGCCAATTCTCGGCGAGACCGACGTCTGGCTGCTCGGCGAAGGCTCGCATCTGCGCCCTTACGAAATCCTCGGCGCCCGTCAGCGCGAGCTCGAAGGGGTGGTCGGCACGAGCTTCGCCGTGTGGGCGCCGAACGCCTCGCGCGTCGCCATCGTCGGCGATTTCAATTTCTGGGATAACCGCCGCCACGCCATGCGTTTGCGGCGCGAATGCGGCGTGTGGGAAATCTTCCTGCCCGCCGTGCTCGAAGGTGCCTGCTACAAGTTCGAGATTCGTACCTCGAACGGCTACATCCTGCCGCTCAAGGCCGACCCGTATGCGCTGCAGTCGGAACTGCGCCCGTCGACGGCCAGCGTGGTCAGCCATCTGCCGGAACGAGTGCCGCACTCACCCGAACGCCAGCGCGCCAACGGGCTCGATCAGCCGATCAGCATCTACGAGGTGCACCTGGGTTCGTGGCGCCGCAAGAACGAGGGCCGCGACTGGCTCGACTGGGATGAACTCGCCGACAGCCTTGTGCCCTATGCCCAGGACATGGGCTTCACGCATCTGGAGTTGATGCCGGTCAGCGAGCATCCCTTCGACGGATCATGGGGCTACCAGAGCATCGGCCTGTATTCGCCAACGGCACGGTTTGGCGACCCACGCGGCTTCACGCGTTTCGTCGAGCGCTGCCACGCCGCAGGCATCGGCCTGTTGCTCGACTGGGTGCCCGCGCACTTCCCCAGCGATGCTCACGGTCTGGCGAATTTTGACGGCACGCATCTCTACGAATACGCCGATCCGCGGGAAGGCTTCCATCAGGACTGGAACACGCTGATCTACAACTTCAGCCGCACCGAAGTGCGCAACTTCCTCGTTGCCAACGCGCTGTACTGGCTGGAGCGCTACAACATCGATGGCCTGCGCGTCGATGCGGTCGCCTCCATGCTCTATCGCGATTACAGCCGCAAGGAAGGCGAGTGGGTTCCGAATGCCTTTGGTGGCCGCGAAAATCTGGAGGCGATTGCCTTCCTCAAGCGTATGAACGAAGTCATCGGTGGCGAGCGCCCGCAGGCCATCACGCTGGCCGAAGAATCGACCTCCTATCCCGGCGTGTCGCGTCCGACCTATTCCGGTGGCCTCGGCTTCCACTTCAAGTGGAACATGGGGTGGATGCACGACACCCTGCAGTACATGGCGCGCGACCCGGTCCACCGCAAGCATCACCACAACGACATGACTTTCGGGCTGGTGTACGCCTTCACCGAAAACTTCGTGCTGCCGCTGTCGCATGACGAAGTCGTGCACGGCAAGGGCTCCCTGCTCCACAAGATGCCGGGCGATCGCTGGCAGAAGTTTGCCAACTTGCGCGCCTACTACGGCTTCATGTTCGGCCACCCCGGCAAGAAGCTGTTGTTCATGGGGTGCGAGTTCGCGCAGAGCAAGGAGTGGAATCACGACCAGAGCCTGGACTGGCATCTGCTCCAATATCCGGAGCATCAGGGCATGCAGCGTCTCGTACGCGACCTGAACCGTCTCTATCGCGACATGCCGGCGTTGTATGAACGTGACTTCGAGCCCGGTGGCTTCGAATGGGTGGATCACAGCGATGCCGACAATTCAGTCATCAGCTTCATCCGCCACGGCAAGAACGGCCAGATGATGCTGATCATCTGCAACTTCACGCCGGCCCCACGCGAGAACTACCGCGTCGGCGTGCCGCGCGCGGGCGTCTATGCCGAACGCCTCAACACCGACTCGACCTACTACGCCGGCAGCAATATCGGCACGCCTTACGGCCATGCCAACAGCCAGGATATTCCCTGGCACGACAAGCCGCATTCGCTGCTGCTGACCGTGCCGCCGCTGGCAACACTGATGTTCGAATGGAAAGCCTGATGAAGCCGCTGTCTGCATCGCTTCACGATCACGAAGAAGGCGCCCTATCCGCTCTGCAGGCAGGCCGCCCTTGGCCCATGGGCGCCACTTGGGATGGTGACGGGGTGAATTTCGCCGTGTTCTCGGCGCACGCAGAAGGCATCGAGCTGTGCATTTTCGACGCGCAAGGCAAGGAAGAGCTGCACCGCTTCCCACTGCCGGCATGCACTCAGGATGTGTGGCACGGCTACCTGCCGGGCGCTACGCCGGGCCTCATCTACGGTTTGCGTGCGCAAGGCGCATGGCGCGTCGAAGATGGCCAGCGTTTCAACCCGAACAAGCTGTTGCTCGACCCGTATGCACGCGACATCGTCGGCGAGTTCAGCTGGAGCGACGAGCATTTCGGCGGCGAGCGCGAAAACCTGCACGTCATGGATACGCGCGACAACGCCGCCACTGCACTCAAGGCTTGTGTCGTCGCTGACCATTTCGACTGGGGTGACGACCGCCCGCCACATATCCCGCTGGCCGACAGCGTGATCTACGAGCTGCACGTCAAAGGCTTCTCGCGCCTCAACACGCAAATGCCTGAAGCAATCCGCGGCACGTTCGCAGGCCTCGGCCACGAGGCCTCCATTGCGCATCTGACGCGTCTCGGCGTCAACGCGGTGAGCCTGTTGCCGGTGCACTACCACGTCGACGAAGAACGTTTGACGAAAATGGGGCTTAGCAACTACTGGGGCTACAACACGCTCGGCTTCTTCGCCGTTAACCCGCGCCTGGCCTCGAACAGGGGAGAGCAATCCGCGCGTGACGAGTTCCGCAGCATGGTGAAGGCCCTGCATGCCGCAGGCATCGAGGTGTTCCTCGACGTGGTGTACAACCACACCGCCGAGTCCGACGATGCCGGGCCGACGCTGAGTTTTCGCGGGCTCGACAATATCAGCTACTACCGCCTGCGCGCCGACTCGCATGCGCAATACGAGAACCACACCGGCACCGGCAACACGCTGGACATGTACCGGCCCAAGGTGCGGCAACTGGTGCTTGACAGCCTGCGCTACTGGGTCGAAGAAATGCACGTCGACGGCTTCCGCTTCGACCTCGCGCCCGTCATGGGACGCGGCGTCAGGGACTTTGACCGTGACGGCCCGTTCTTCACCGCCATCGCGCAAGACCCGGTGCTGTCGCGCGTCAGGATGATTGCCGAACCGTGGGATATCGGCCCGGGCGGCTATCAGGTCGGCAACTTCCCGCGCGGCTGGCTGGAGTGGAACGACCACTTCCGCGATGCCTCGCGCAGCTTCTGGCTCAACGCGGGCAGCACGCGCGGCGATCTGGCGCTGCGCCTGTGCGGCTCGTCTGACCTGTTCCACTCGCGCCGCCGTGAACCCGTCGAGTCGGTGAACTACGTCGTATCACACGACGGCTTCACGCTGCGTGATCTGGTCAGCTACAACGAGCGCCACAACCAGGCCAACGGCGAGAACAACCGCGACGGCCATGGCCACAACATGAGCTTCAATTGCGGCGCCGAAGGCCCGAGTGATGACCCGGCCGTATTGACCCTGCGCGGCAAATTCCAGCGTGCCTTGCTCGCCACGACCCTGCTCGCCCAGGGCACGCCGATGCTTGCAGCCGGTGACGAACTGGGTCACACGCAGAACGGCAACAACAACCCCTATTGCCAGGACAACGAGATCACCTGGATCGACTGGTCCAAGGCCGACCAGGACCTCATCCACTATAGCGCCAGCCTGATCGCGCTGCGTCGCCAGACCCTGCCTTTCGGCAACCACTGGTACAGCGGACTCTCCGACCCGCTCGGCCTGCACGACCTGACCTGGCTGCACGCCGACGGCAGCCTGCTGCAGGGCACGGCCTGGCGCGACCCCGACTCGCGCGTCTTCGGCTGCCTCATCGGCCAGCCCGGCAAAGCCAGTGCGCCATTACTGCTGCTCGTGAATGGCGACAGCATCGATCACTCGTTCATGTTGCCGGCCGGCGTGTGGCAAGCGCTGATCGATACGGATCATCCACGGGGCTACGCCCGTTTCCACGGGCAAGGTGAAATACGTTACCCCTTGCGTTCCCACAGCCTGGTGATACTCACGGCAGCGGGCAATGTGATCAAGTTGTAGGCAAGAAGCCCCCTGAATCAACGGAGAAAGAATTGCGACTCCCCCGCGCCAGTGGCGTCCTGCTTCACCCCACTTCCCTGCCCGGCCCACATGGCTCGGGCGACTTCGGCCCCGGGGCCTATCACTTCGTGGACTGGCTCGTTGCAGCGGGTCAGCGCCTCTGGCAGATCCTGCCGCTCGGTGGCATCGGCCCAGGCAACTCACCTTATATGAGCAGTTCTGCCTTCGCCGGCAACGTGCTGCTGATCGATCTTGGCGAACTGCAGCAACAGGGCTGGCTGGACGAAGCCGACACCCGGCCCGTCGAGGGCTTTGCCGACCACCGCGTCAATTTCGCGGCCGTCGTGCCTTACCGCATGGATCGGCTGGAGCGCGCTGCCACGCGCTTCGCCGAGGCCGCCACGGGCGCGGCAAGGGTCGCCTACGAAACCTTCTGCGTCGAGCACACCGACTGGCTCGAAGACTATGCGCTCTTCATGTCACTCGCCGACGAGTTCAACTGGCAGGAATGGAGCCAGTGGGAAGAGCCGCTCGCCAAGCGCCGAGCCGCAGCGCTGCGCACCGCGCGCAAGAAACACGCGCAACGCATCGCCTTCTGGAAGTTCTGTCAGTGGTGTTTCTTCCGCCAGTGGCTGAACCTGAAGAACTACGCCAACCAGCGCGGCGTGCAGATCGTCGGCGACGCCCCGATCTTCATTGCCTACCAGAGCGCCGAAGTGTGGGTGCGGCAAGACCTGTTCGAACTCGACGACGCCGGCAGGCCCACCGTCGTCGCCGGCGTCCCCCCCGATGCCTTCAGCGAGACCGGCCAGCACTGGGGCAATCCGCTGTACCACTGGAAGGCGCACGCCAAGGAAAACTATGCCTGGTGGGTAAAGCGCATCCAGCGCACCTTCGAGTTCGTCGACATCGTGCGCATCGATCACTTCCGTGGCTTTGCGGCCTACTGGGAAATTCCGGCGAGCGAGACCACGGCCATCAACGGCCGCTGGATGCCCGGCCCCGGCAAGTCGCTGTTTGATGCTATCGCAACCGCGCTGGGGCCGATCAAGGTCATCGCAGAGGATCTCGGCATCATCACGCCCGACGTCGAAACGCTGCGTATCGACTGCGGCTTTCCCGGCATGCGCATCTACCAGTTCGCCTTCGGCTCAGGCAGCGACAATGCCTACCTGCCCCACAACCACGACCACGACGCCGTGGTCTACACCGGCACGCATGACAATGACACAACACTAGGCTGGTGGTCACAGGCCAGCGATGCCGAACGTCATCACGTCTGCGAATATTTCGCCACCGACGGCAACGACGTGCACTGGAGTCTCATCCGTGCCGCTTGTGCGAGTGTCGGTGATACCGCCATCCACCCGCTGCAGGACGTGCTCGGCCTCGGCGGCGAAGCACGCATGAATTTTCCGGGCAAGGCCGAAGGCTATTGGGAGTGGCGCTTCCAGTGGTCGCAGGTGCAGGACTGGCATGCGCAGCGACTGGGTGCGCTGTGCCGGTTGTATGGGCGTTGAACCGTAGTTTCGTGCGGCCGGCCGATGGCTCGGTCGGAAGCGGTCACTCGTAGGGCGGGTTCGGAGCGCAGCGACAACCCGCCATTGGTATGCCCAGAGTTAGCGGTGGGTAGCTTCACGAACCCATACATGGACGCCCCCTGTTTGCACGAACAATCTTTTCGATGGTGGCGACTCACGGAGTCGATTGCAGCCATACATTCGGTCTTTGACGCAGCCCTTGTATGACTGCTGACGCATGATGATATTCGCGGGTCATTGCTCAATCACCCTATCGTGCTCAAGGCACAGGGGCTCGGACGAGTTGCAATGACCCCGGTCTGACCTGTGGGTGCCATCATTTCAAGATTGCCCAGGCAATCGATAGAGCTGCCTCCGTGTTGCGTTAATCGGTACTGCTTCTTTCTCAGCCGGGTCGATTACGTGCGAGCGCAGTCTGCTTGCGCGTAATCGACCCGGAACATCTCACCAGTTCTGAGCATCGCCCAGATCCGTCGTGCGTTCTTGGCCGCCAAGGCGACCGCTGCAATGTTGTGTCCGCGTCGTTTGGCGAGTTTCACGACCCAGTCTTCTGCGTGTGCCGCGTTGTTCATCCGCACTTTGAGGACTGATCGGGCGCCGTGGATGAGTAGTTTGCGCACGTAGCCGTTTCCGCGCTTGGTGATGCCCAGCAACATCTGCTTGCCGCCGCTGCTATGTTCGCGTGGCGTCAGTCCCAGGCAGCAGGAGAATTTGCGAGCGCTCTCAAAGCTCTCGCATTGACCGAAGCTGGCCACAACTGCCGTTGCGCTCAAGAGCCCTACGCCGGGGATGCTTTCAATCAGACGACTCGCTGCATTGCCTTTGTGCTGCTGACGGATACGTACTTCCAGCACATGGATGCGCTCTTCAAGCTCGCGCAGCGCGTGCATCAATTGCACAACCAGTTCTTTGAGCGTTACGAGTTCTACACCCGCACGTGCTTGCCACTGAGCCACGTCCTGTTTGAGTCGCTTGAAGCCCTGGGGAATGACTTCGCCAAACTCGCTGAGCAAGCCGCGAATCTGATTGCCCAATGCGATGCGCTGTTTCATCCATAGATCACGTACGCGGTGCAGCGCTTGCATCTGCTGGCCTTCAACACTGCGCACAGCTACGCGGGGAACAGATTGCCGCGTCGCCGCTTCGGCAATCGCCGCAGCATCACGTGCGTCAGTCTTGTTGCCGTGTACGAACGGCTTCACGTGCTGCGGCGCCATCAACTTTACCCGGTGGCCCAAGCCCGACAGCACTCTCGCCCAGTGATGGGCACCGCCACACGCCTCCATCCCGACCAGTGTTGGTGGCAACTTGGCGAAGTACGCCACGACCTCTGAGCGCCCCAACCTCTTGCCGCACAGCTTGCGACCTTCAGCGTTCATGCCATGCACCTGAAATACGCTCTTTGCCAGATCCAGCCCGACTACCTTAAGCTCTTCCATGACGCCCCCTCCTGTTTAGTGGTTTCTCGACAACTCCACTTTGGCACTTCGATGCCGTCGCAGGTAGGGGGCGTCCATGTCATTACCC